>JADJBP010000001.1:0-935000 GCA_016703625.1 Chitinophagaceae bacterium
GAACTTTGCTATATATATAACTAGTAAACTAACCCGTTTTGTAGAAGATTTTACTGGCTCCCATACTATCAGGCAAAAAACCATTGATTTTAGAAAGTTGATGGATGACGAAAGCATTTTATTGGTAAAGATGGACAAAGGTTTAATTGGTGCTGATAATACCAGTTTGCTTGGCCAAATATTATTGAGCAATTTGTTTATAGCAGGTATGTCAGAACGGATATTAAAATTCAAAAGAAAACCACACTAATTTTTATTGACGAATTTCAAAATTTTGTAAAAGGTGATGCAGGAAATGCTTTGTCAGAGGTAAGAAAATATAGCTTAAATCTTATATTAGCAAACCAAACATTGGGTCAGTTGGATGATTACCTGTTGCAATCACTCTTAGGCAATGTAGGCAGTTTGGTATTCTTCCGTCCAGGTATAAATGATTACGAAAAAATAAGGCATTATTTAGAATTGAGGTTTAGGAGTAAGTGTATTGAAGCTGTCAAACTTTAACTGTATAGTAAGGTTGATGATTGACAATGTGCCATCTGATCCTTTTGTATTTCAAACTAAAACTGATTAAAGGCATGAATAAACTATTTATAGGAGATAATGCCAAGATATATTGGTAAGATCTGATTCGTTATATGAATTGGCTTCAAAAATTGAAGCTATAAGAACTGTTAAAGATGTTTTATTCATCATGTAAATCTTGTTTTTCATAAAAGTAGAGAGCTGAACAGTCTGGCATTGAATTATTGATTTGGTTAAGGCTAAAGGGTTGTAATGAATCATTTGTACTATATTCTTTTGAAACAACTCATGCTTTGCTAAACAGGCAACCCGAAAACTTAGTTACTACTTCTAAAATTACTTCGTTTATTCAAATGCCTGAATTGTTGGAAAACATTGATACAACTGGATTTGAAGAAAATATATCGAAACAGAGAATTTAAAGTTGTGTTTTAAACCAGCCGTTAGCTAGAATCCATTAGGCATCAAGAGCTAATTGGTGGGGGTTAAAACACTTTGGGATCTCATACTGTAGCCTCTGAGGGAGTATTTATTCAGGATTATCCTGAGTTCATCAAAAGTAAATTGCTTTCTGTAAATAATGCAATTGCTGATTATGTTTATAGTAGTAATATCATTAACTCATGTAAGTATGTTAAAGGATTGAAAGGCGCTATTAATTCAGAAATTGACAAATTGAATGAGGGTCTTAAAGCATATAGTGAAAAAGATTGCTGATAAGATTTTAGAAACAGAAATAATTCAAGAAGATATTGATAAAACAGCAACTGAAATTAATTACAACGAAGGGTTTCTTAAATATTACTCAAATACTACTAAAGAGTATCAACAAACATTAGGTTGCATTGAAGAACTAAATAATAAGCTAAAAATATTTGATATAGAAAAGGGTGAAATAAATGCTACAAAAAATTTTATTAAAAATGAACTTGTTACTATTGCACAAAAAATATCTCAATTAAATAAGGATTTCAACAAGATTTATAAAATAGCTAAATGTGAACTTTTCAAAAGCAAAATACCCGTTGTTAAAAATGGGACAAAAATATTTTTTATTGATGATAATGCAGAAAATGGCTGGTTGGAAATATTTAAAAATATTTTGCCTGATGAGATGTTTCAGAATATATTCACTATCAGCAACTGAATATTATTGAGAATGAATTAAGCGATATTGTGGCCCGAAATTCAAAGTGTTTAATCAGATATTATTCTCCTTGATTTAGATTATTTGACGAAAAGGAAAGAGTATAGATATTGAGGGAACTTTCTGGTCTAATAGTCCTGAATAATTTTAGAAAAAATTTTTGGGGATACCGATTATTATGACAGCCTCCAAATAAAGTTTGAATTTATAAAAATCTTAGCTGAGAGAGGTGCTGATGCCTATTGGGTTAAAGAGAATTGATAATTCTTTGACATAAAGAGTCTTGTGAAATTATTTCAGGTTCTTATGTATAAATGATTAGGCCAATGATAGGTTTAAGTTTCTAAAGTATTTTTGATGAATCAGTTGTAAAAGATTAATGAGGAGCAAAAATGGTTTAAAAAGAAAATAAAATGGATTAACAACGAGACTCAATCGTTAAACAATCAAAATATGAGATAACATCAACACCATATTGTCGAATGGTTTTGTTTATGTTTAGGACATACTTGCATCAGGGTTTTAAAAATTCATTAACAGATTTCAATCTGATTCTTATTGGCTGTAGGTATGATAAATAAAATTAAGCGGAATAGTTGAGAAATTCATTTTTCGGATAGTCGGAATTTGATTCACGAGTTGTTGGAGCAAAATGGAGCTTAAACAATAAATCAGAATTTATGAATGGATAAAGAAAATAAACACAGGCAAGATTGGATTGGGCAAATATTATTGAGTTGCAGAAATGCAGCTTCATAACTTCCAACAGCAAAAACCTAACTGACTGGAGAACTTTAAAAATATTTATTGAACTTTTGCTTCATTGGTTATCCATGAATGAATATAATCAATACGTGCAGCCGGATAACTAGAATAACACTTCATTCAAAGTATCGTAAAATACACCAATGATTTTGTTGCAAATGATATTCCATTATCCTAACTCCCCTAACTACTCCAAAGCCATAAGTAGAACAAACACTACTGCAATGGCAAATTACACAAAGCACATTTACTTAAGGGCGAAGAAATTGAATATAGAACCACTTACCACTGGATGCACTATTTCACGTTACAGGGCTTTTGTCCCTCTTCATCATTCATTGGTTTAATTAATACACCGATGAATTTGTAATCACCAATAAAAAAGGGTTATTGTAAAAGGCTTGATAGCGATCTGGACTTTGAAATGAACCTACAAAAAATAGAAACGGTAAATGTAGAGCAAAGTATCCCAGGCGGGTTGCTGGGCTTTGCAAACATAACCCTTATAGGCACAGGGGCACAAAAGGAAAAATTTGTTGTATCAAAAAACCCCATTAAGTTTAGAAAAGCATTTATGGAGGCAGATATTAACGGTAACTAACTCATTCAAAAATTATGGCTACAATGTTCGGACAAAGAAAAAGAAGTCATTCATCAACAACCTTTCAGGTATTGCCAGTATATACAGTGCAGCCATTATTTGCATTCGTTTGGCATATTATGGTATCTTATCAGTAAAATAGGCGGCGCTCATCATTGGTGTCGTATTGGTAATGGCGGCTATTGGCAACAGCAGCCAAGCTGGAGTATATGCACAGTGGCTATTTTTCTTTTGCCAAATATGTTTCCACGGTAACGAAACACAGTTCAGGGGATACTGGGGCCATCTTAACTTTGTTAATCGCACTTATCGGATTATACATTATGATACAGAGGCATTACTAGGAAATAATAGAAAATATTAATTAAAACCGTAAATTGGCATTACCATGCACCAACTGCTACTTTGGGATAATACACTTTACGCAAGCACACTCGGCTTCTGTCTTTGGCTCCGAAAACGTCATTACCCATAATGACGGCTTTGCTGCTGTCACTGACCAGTTGAACAAGTTCCCATCTCTGATTGTATGTGGAGCTGGAATGGCGCAACAATGGCACCGTCACCAACCAGCAGCATTTACAGGGTATCGAAATAGTAAAGAACTTCGGAGAAAATTTGATTTTGAAAATTCCTGTTTATTTGTTTCGTTTCATTCCTGGCAGATATTTTTAATGCAGAAGGGAAATACTCACTGCTATCGGCTACGATTTTTACCAACTACCTGCCTTGCCAGGGTTTCGAAACCTTCATCTCAAAGAGTTTGGTGAAAATGGCCCAACCCGGCAACTTTCGGTGATGGGTTAAACGACATCAAAATTTTTATTGCAGCAAAGAGGGATCCTTTCCATGAACTGCATTACCTCAATCATTTTCTTGACTTCAACGTTACACCTGATAACCACGATAGCACTTGCATGATGAACTGCAAGTTCCATTCGCAAAATCCACGATTTGTTTTGGCAGATGCCGCCATTGCGTTGGTTTCTTTTCAGGCTACATTCCCGGAACTGAAAAAGGAAAATATTACCGAAGCTGTAACTCACATTGTCAGTCTTGTAACAGTTTGCTGAAAACCTATAGCGAAAAAACAAATGGAATTGCTACACAGGAAAAACCTGGTGAGCAACACCGCTGGAAAGTATTGTTTTAGATGATCAGATAAATGAGGATCATGAATTAGTGCAACTGATGAAGCTAATAACATGAATGTTATTTGTGTGGACAATGCAGCCGAGGCTGAAAGGATATTACACAAGATTGGAGTTCAGCAAACAGTATTATGGTAGTTATTGCTGACTATCGTTTGTACAAAAAAACCGAAGGTGTAAAACGTCATCAGAAGAAACAGGGCTACCGGTTTCTAAAGATAGCCCTCTACTGACCATCTGGTTCGTTTGGTAGCTTTCTCAGGCCTGCAACGTAAATTTTTATTGAATAGCTTTAAACATTATAACATAAGAACAGAGGTAAAATCAAACCGATTATCTCTCATCCGAACAAGCCCGGCTTAATTATTTTGTGATGAAATAATTGATTTAGAAAGAAAATTGGGAAGCCATTGAGGCATTGCCAAACAAGTGTGCCGGTTTTGAACGCTATCTGAAAGAGGCATATATAGAAGTTCCGTATGCACCCGGACTACAATAAAATGGAAGGTAATGTATCATTAACAGCGAAAGAATATGTTTGGGAAATTCAACAAAAATAAGCGATGGGGAAGAAATTAAAATTGGTGCTATTAGAAAACATTAAATCTCCATTGGCAAAAACAAGGAAAGACCAGGAAGCATTTTCAAACTTTCAAAATTATTTAGTGGCCCGGCGAATTGCTTTGCTGGCTCTATGCTTCAAATAAAAGGAATGGCTGTTAGCATTGATTCAGAAAAATTGCAGAATACTTACAGATCAAAATATCCAACCGATGCTTACAGGCAAATACTTATATAGTACCAACCTGGGTTTAAGTTTAGATGATTTCCCAAAAACATCACCATTGAAGAAAGGCGTTGGCTGCATTATGAAATGCAGTTGAATATTTTCCGTGACATTATTCTAATCAATCCGGTATTCAATAAAATTGAAAAAATATACAAAGACTTTTTTGTTTCTGAAGAAACACTAAAAGACAGTATAAAAAAAAGTAAAAACTCTTTAATCTATAAATACAAACAGGCAAATACTCCATTGAATTTGCCAAAGATCTCACCCTGAAATTAAAACGGCTACAGATGCAAGGGTTTATTTTTTGCTGATAGCCCAACACATTAAAAAGACAAGCAAAAATTAGACCTTATTAAACCGGTTGTATCCAGGCTACGATTATCACTATTTGAAAGCCGGGATAAAGTGATTTATCTTAAAAACTTATTCAATATTTCAATGCAATCAACAGGATTTTGAATAAAGAAGAATCAGTACTGCATAACCCATCTGCTAAAATTGAAATAAAATCAAAACTTTACTGACAAATCCAAAACTTCCATCAACAAAGTTTATGAAAGAGTTTTATGAATTGCTTTTAACAGAGCAATTTCCTGGAGAAGAAGATACAGCCGATGTCCTGGGATGTATTTTGTATTGGTGAAGATGTTAGTAAAAATGGGCAAATTAACAGAGAGAAAAAATCAAAATTTTTACAGAGCTGACCAAAGCCATCAACAAGGAGAATACTACTCTTGGCAGTTCCTACGATGACTCTTTTGGTAACAAGAAATCTTCTCATGATAATGAAGAAAGCGAAATTGATTTTCCAACCTGTTGGGCGATGATTTGGACTAACGTCTGGTAATTACTTAGTTTTTATACTTTATACATACTAAATGCAGCAACTTTTAGAAAAAGCGGTTTCCTGGCTCTGTCAGCCCATTGTGGCCAAACAGACAAGGGTGGCAATCCATATATTTTGCATCCTTTACGGATGATGCTTACAATGGAACTACAGATGAAAAAATAGTGGCACTGCTGCATGATGTAATAGAAGATTCCCATCAGCATCCAGCAGTTAAGAGATGAAAAATTTTCAAAAGAAAATAGTGGCAGCAGTTTCTGCGCAAAAAAGAGAACCAGTCTTACGATGATTACATTTCAGCAATCAAAAAAAATCCATTGGCTGCCAAAGTGAAGCTGGCAGATTTGAAAGACAACATGAATACAAACAGGCTAAAAGAAATTTACAGGAAAGATAAGTAGAGAATAAAAAGAAATACCGGGCGGCATATAAATTACTAACTACTCAAACTAACCCTTAAATATTACGATATGAAGCCGGGATTAGATACATTCTTTTAATAGATGATAGCTACTTTCATCGTTAATGGATGTATTTTCTGTTATCGGTAAATCCTTTGGCTTTAATATTACTAGCGTTTAATACTGCAGATAAAGGGCTTGCATATCATGAAACCAATGAAAAAGAAAATTGGTGCAGTTTTACTTGATTTGAGTTTTACACCTAACAATTATGAAGGGGTTGACGCATTGAAAAATATAAAAAGAACATAGCTTTGTTGCCAGTAATAATGCTTACAGGCAGCCAGTCGGAAAAGGATAAGCAATGGCGAGTTACTTGTATGAGATAAGGGCGTTTAATTATGTGACTCAAATCAAACTTTGATCTGGCTTCTTTTCAAATGGTGAAAGTCGCCGTAAGCCAGTATAAGCAAAGTGCCGGAATTAGTAAGGTATGCAGCCTGAAGAAGAATATAGAAATAGGATTTCTACCTGAAAACATACTTTATACAACAGAGATGATTTTGCATAACATCCTTCAGATAAATTTGATGTTGCCCAACCTTTGAAGGGAGGATAAAGACTTTCAAAAGTTTTTACGATAAGATAAAACAGAAAGAGCAACAGGAAGGGTTCATTGAGACCCATTTACACGGTTTACCGATTTGGCAGGAGCTGAGGGTGATTTTTTTTAATGCCGTAGATATATGGAGAAGGCTGTAGGTTACTGCAAGCAACAAAGAACCTGGAGAGCATTGAACAGAAGATTACTGATTTGTGCAGAAAGCATCACCCAAAGACCAAATCAATTCCTAACGCCAACTAACTAGCCAATTTTTATTAGTAAATAACTAAATCTTAAAATTATGTGGTTCATCAAATCTTGGATATATAGAAGTAGATACGGTAAGCCCTTTTATTCAAATGAGAAATTTTACAGAGTTATCAAGAAGATTGCCGGGAATCCATTAAGGAAGAATTTATAAGTATTACTGCTAATTTGCAGAACATTTGGACAAAGATTGAACTCAAATTTGCCAAGCAAAAAATGCATGACACCTTTGTTGACATTTTAGGTCGTTCCAAACCTGTCAAACAACCCATTTTTTCAGAAAATGAAGTAGCAAGATTCAGGCAGAACAGGTATGCTTATGTAGGTGTGTTATTTCTCATGGTTTTCTTTGAAAGTGTTTTGTAGCTTCATAAGGGCTACAATTATTGAACCTGGCTCTACTTCAAGCAGCACATTCATTGACAAAATACATGGTCCTTTATTGATTTTCTCTATTTACAATCACTTTTGTTGTGGCTTTGGTAATGGCTTTGCTGGAGAAAGAAATTTCAGAAAAATCCGAAAAATATAGTGTGTTTAAGAATTGGAAGAGGCAACAGAAAGAACACAAGAATTATAACGATGAAAGTCAAAGACATACTCAAAAAATGTGAGGAGAGAAAAGCCATCCTGGTTGAGGAATATTGGGGTGTCTTGAAGGATTTGCAGAGAGTGTTTGAAATTGAAGTAGATGCTGACAAACAAGCATTGTATGATGAACTGAATGAAAAGATAAAGAATACTCAAGTTGACTTGCAAAACCTTGATGAAAAAGTTTATCAACACTATTTACCTGTGGCAATAACAAGGCATGAATTGTTCGAGTATGGTGTTGAAACAGATCAGGGAATCATTAAGACCATTGCCGACTTGAAAGAGAAGGTGGCAAAGATTGAAGCATTTGAAAAAAGGAATGCTACCGCAGACGGCAAAATTGAAGCAGAAACGCCGGTTGTGGAAGAAACAAAACCGATTGCAGAAAATCAAACTAACTAATTCAAAAAATATAATCAATATGAAAAAATCATTCCTTCTAAAAACGTTCATAGCTTTAGCAGTAATTGTATGTTCGCTTTCTTCTTGCAAATGGGGCCAGGGAAAGAACTGCACCGAGAGGTAAAAACATCATTTGTGTAGTAGATTTTTCCGACAGCAAAAATAGCGGAAAGATTGCAGTTCTACATGACTGTTATCAGGATAATATTATTCCGAATTTAGGTTTGTATGATAAAATTACAGTGATCCCTATTGACAAGGCATCCATCACAAATTCATCTGACATCCTTTGAAAGATTTATCAGTAAAGAATTTTGGACCAGGATAAGGCAAGCCATTGGAAGAGGAACAAATTACAAAAGACAATTTGAAAAAATATAAAGATACTTTAGCAACTGAGTTTGCACAAAATGTCAAGCTGCTATAAATAGCAGAAACAAATCAAATCAAGGAACTGATATTTTGGAGCTTTAGAGGTAGTCAAAGGAAAATTAAGCTCTAGTGACGATAATTATATGATTCTTCTAAGTGATAAGATTAGATTGGAGCAGCTCATTGAATATGGAACCCAAAAACGATAAATTCAATATGAGCAGTATGAGTGATTTTTTGGATAAAGTTCCGAATTATGAAATGCTAAATGCAACAGCATTGATTTTGACAGCAGAACAAGTTGAAGTTACTCCTGAACATTTTAAATTAGTACAAACCTTTTGGACGAAATATTTCACTAAGAATCAAATTAAATTGTTTGATTACAATTCAGCCTCTTTATCTAAATTGAATGAACTTATGACATTGCCAATAACTGAGTAGTTAATTTCTGTCACCAAGCCTTTTATGGATTATTTTAAAAATCTGGCTTCAATTTTAGTTAACTTTTTACATCTAGTCCATTTAGACTGTCTACAATTTTACGGAAAGAAACCCATGTAAATTTTAGTATCATTTCCGCATACTTAGTGGTTTTTAAATACCCGATTGTTATGGTCAACACTTTTCACCTGGTACCTTTCAATAAAATTCAGCACATCGGAAAGCTTATAGTATAACTTGCCCCCTATTTTCGAATAGCTCACCTTGCCTTCAGACCTAAGATCAGCTGCATGCCTTTTTGAGATTTTTAAGAACTGGCAAAAATCCACTTCGTCCAAAATTATTTGGTCCGGTGGCCGCTGTCCTTTAAATATCTCGTGTTTGAGCTCCTTTAGAACTCCTGGGCTGATGGGCTTTGGAAAATTTCTGAGTTTTGCATTATAATGAATTTTTGATTTTCTTGGTATTTAAGATACAACAACACAAATGTTGAACTAAGTAGTATATAAACCAAGTTTTCAGGATAAAGAATACTGCAGTAAATTACTGGCATTATCGCTGTTTTTACTGCATTATACAATCAGTAAAGGGTTTTTCACTGCACTATTATTTTGTAAAATCAGGTACGGGAAATTAAATATGGTTGAAATTTATAAACAAGTGTAAGAAATAAAGACCCATCATAACCAGATAAAAAGCATTGTCTTTAAATATTTTCAAGATATTGTTGCTAAAATGCCTTGGTAATACATGGCAAAAAAGTCTTTTATGTTTAAATGAATGAAATTGTAAAAGAGATAAATTTATTGGAAACAGTTTCGTGAATATAGGTAAAAGGCACCCGGGTTTTTCTTAATTAATGCAAATTTTTCCTGTACTATCATTAAGATAAAATGCAATTAAAAAAATTTTTTGAGTAAAAATACCTGCTTATATTTGATATCAGTTACAATTTGGCGACACAGGATGTTTTTGTATATATAGTAAATTGATTTTTAGAGTGATTAAGTGGCAAGGTTCAATCCCGGCCCACACCACAAAACCCTGACAGTACTGTCAGGGTTTTTTATTTGTATTACCATCTCTGTTTAAAAAAATACGATCCCGGCGAATAGCCAATAAACATATTAAAAACAAACTCTTTCTTTATTTCTAAGCCCTTGTTCTACTGGCTATTGACCGGTCCCTTTGTAATTGATAAATTATTTAAGAGATATCCGTTTAATACAATCCAATGCAGTTAGGATTTTTGGCTGACTTTTGGGAAATAAATATTAAATTACCTACTCTTAAAACAGCAAAAAGTACACTATGATCATGCTGTAATGGAAATAATTTTACTGATTGCTGCCACTCTTTAAATAATAATACTCCTGATCATGAAGTCAAAAAATCTACCTTTAATTTTATTATTAATAATGTTAACCGGAAAAGAATCCGCTATTTTTTGATCGGATTTATCAGTTTATTTTTTCACATACTCTTTCGGCACAAACATCTTTTGCCGGTAATGGCAACAAATTCCTTAACGGGTGCATATACCATTAATAAAGCCATTGCAACAGGCGGAACAAATTTTAACAGCTTTGCAGATTTTTCCACTGCACTTACCGCTACGGGAGTTACCGGTAATGTTACCGCTACGGTAGTTGCCGGATCGGGTCCATATAATGAGCAGGTGATCTTTCAGAATATTTCGGGCATTGGCGCCGGTGCAACAGTAACCATTGAAGGAAACGGGGAAACCATCACTTCCGATACTGCCATTATACAAACCGGGTCCAACCCAAACCGGCACATTATCCGGCTTATCGGTCTTCAGTATTTTACCGTAAAATAATTTACATATTGATATGTTCCCGGCTCTACCGGTTTTATCGGGGTACATATCCTGAATTCCGGGAACAATATCGCCATCAGTAATTGTGTGGTGAATATGGGAGCGGCTACCAGCACACTTTTAGGTGCTTTTGTTGCCAATGGAACACCTTCCGGTATTCTTACCCCCGGTGGTACATTTGATCTTATAAATATTACAGGCAACACAGTTACAGGCGGTGGTTATGGGGCCTCTGTAGTCGGGCTTGCTTCCCCGCTTGCAACCAATATTGTGATCAGCAATAATAATTTCAATGATTTTAATTCCAATGGTGTTTACCTGCGGGAAACCAATGGTGCAGTTGTCAGCGCAAATCATTTTGATAAAAGTGCCGGAAGTGCGGCCTCAACCAATGCTATACAACTGGCACAGGCTGCCAATATCAATGGGCGCATCTTTGGCAATTTTATCAGGATGTCGCAAACAACCGGAAGCCTGGTTGGTATTTACCTGTTTAACGGTACTGGGCATAAAGTATATAACAACCTCATCTACGATATCCGTTCAACAACAGGGAACATTGAAGGCATCAGGGTCAGGACAGGAGCAACCGCCCCGGAAATTTATTTCAATACCATTTCCTTTGATAATGCAACTGCCACTACCGGTAGCTTAAGGGGATTCAGGGAAGAATTAAGCAATACAGGTTCAATACTGAGAAATAATATTTTCAGTATTACCCAAACTACCAGCAGCACAAGATCGGCTATCGAACTCGCATCAACCAGCGTTGTTACCACTGCCATCAACAGCAATTACAATGTTTTTTGGGTGCCGGGTGGCAATGTTGCCATGAGAGGTGCTACTGCTTATGCAACGCTGAGTGCCTGGCGAACTGCCAGCACTCAGGACGCGGCCAGTTTTGATACAGATCCATTCTTTGTTTCAAATATAAACCCCGTTCCAAGATCAGCTGTAATAAACAACCAGGCGGTAACCGGCACCGGTATTACCACCGACATTACAGGCGCTGCAAGGGGTGCTGCGCCGGACCCGGCGCTTATGAGTTTTCACCACCCAGCGGCGATGCAGCCATGACCGGTTTTATTTTACCGCCAATACCACATTGTGCCAATACGCTGGATGTGCAGTTTGAACTGACCAATGCCGGCGGCGATCCGCTGAACAGTGTTACCATCAACTGGACTGTTAACGGGGTACCGCAAACGCCGGTTAACTGGACGGAGCCATCACTGCCTCCCCGGGTTATCTACCATCGTAACTTTAGGTCAGTGCCGGTTACCGGGTCCAATATGTATAATTTTTCTGCAACTTCATCCAATCCTAACGGCGGGCCCGACAGTAACCCGGCAAATGATTCGTATACATACAATGGTTTCCGCAGGGGTTTTGAAGGGGCATTTACCATCAATGTTGCAGCCCCTGCTTCTGCCACTAATTTTCAAACATTTCAAAATATTGCCAATGCACTGTCACAACATGGTGTGTGTTCCCGGTTAACATAACGGTAATGAATGGGTCTTATTTTGAGCAGGTTGTATTTAATGCGATACCCGGCACAAGCCCGGTTAACACGGTTACTTTAAATGGCAACAATCAAATACTGGAGTTTAACCCAACTGTAGCAACCAGTGATCATATATTACAACTGAATGGGGTAACTCATATGATCGTTGAAAACCTCAGGGTAACCAGCCTGCACCTCACACAGGGCAGGGGTATTCATATTACCAACGGGGCATCAAAGCTGGCTATCCGTAATAATATTGTAAACGTATCGCTTACCAATTCCACTTCTTCTGCATTTGGCATCATCATATCCGGTGCAAACTGGTTACTGGATGGCTCGCTTTCAGACAGTGTAATTATTGAAAACAACACAGTAAGCGGGGCTATTCGCCATACAGCTATCCGGCGTTCACTGGACACAACCATTAACCCGCATTTCGGTCATCAATAATAATGTACTTGGCTGGTATGGCTTTGGTGTTTACCTGTCCTATACCAACGGGGCCCTGGTTTCCAAAAACACGATCCGCAGGCCATTACGAAGCAACTCCGGCAGCGACGCAGTTACACCGGCCGGTATTACTGTGCCGGCGGGATCGCTGACTTTTTTACTGGAGAAGAACCGGATCTACGATCTGCACGTAAACATGCCCGGTACACCAACCATCAGCAGGGGAGTGCACATGAGTGGTACTACCACTGCGCCCACATCGGGCACCATACAAAACAATCTTATTTATGGTATGAACAATGACGGCGCCCAATACGGTATCCAGAATAATTCAGTAACCGGGCCGGTTAATATTTATCACAATACCATTGTGCTTAACAATGCAACCGGGGCAGGCACATCCAATACCAATGCCATCAACCTGTCAAACACTACGGTTCAGAACGGAATAGATATGCGGAACAATATTTTTATTGTAACCCGTGGCGGCGCCGGCGTAAAGCGGATCTATGATGTTTCTGCAACCAGCGCCCCTTTCATTTCCGACTATAATGTTTCTTATTTAAATGCCCAGGGGGTACACAAACCTTTGCCCAGGTTGGCAGCACAAACTATAATACACTTATTGACTGGCAGGTAACCGGCAAGGACCTGAATTCAGTTTCCCAGGACCCGCTGTTTGTGAGCCCGGGTACAGGAAATTTTACGCCAACAAATTTCCTGGTTGATGGCACTATAATGGGTACGTCAGTTGTGGGTGGTATTACAGATGATATACTTGACCAGGTACGCAGCGCAAATCCCGACGCAGGGGCATACGAATTCTTCGCCGCCGGCCTGTTCATCTCCTGTTGGAGGAACCGCCAACACAGTAGCCGGACCATTCTGCGGTACAGGATCCGGCACTATTACAGCAACCGGCTATTCCACCGGTTTTGGATTCAGTTACCAGTGGCAATATTCCAGCGATAATTTTGTAACCGATATCAATGATCTTGCCGGGCAAACCAATCCTGCCACAGCAGCCACAGGTGTTATTACCTCAACCACTTATTACAGGCTTAGGGTAACCTGTTCAACAGGCCCTGTTTCAGCTTTTTCAAATATTGTATCCATCACTGTAACCCCGGCACCGGCTGCAAACATTGCCTATACCGGTTCGCCGTATTGCACCGTAGCAGGAACGGCAACGGTTACACGAACAGGTACAGCAGGCGGTTCCTATTCAGCAATACCGGCAGGATTAACACTTAATGCAGTAACCGGTGATGTAACATTGGGAACAAGTACACCAGGGACATATACAGTTACTTACACTGTTCCGGCTTCGGGTGGATGCCCGGTTTATACCACTACAACAGGCATAACAGTCTCGAATTGTACTGATCCCTGCACTGCTATTACCACATTGCATGTACCGTTCCGGCTACTGCAACTTTAACCGGATCCGGAATTTGGAGCCCGGGCAGTTGTGGATTCAGCACTCCCGGGAATGAAAAAATTTATAGTTTTACGCCGGGTATTACCGGTGTTTATACTTTACAGGTTACCTCAACTTCAAGTACCGGATTTATAGATTATTTTATCAGGGCAGCTTCAGGTGGATGTAATTCCACAGGCTGGAACTGTATTTTGGATATATTCAGCCCTACAACAGCCAGTATGGGTACATTAACAGCCGGTGTGGAATATTATATCCTGCTGGATGCGGAAGTAACTTCTTCAGTTACCCATACTTTCCAGGTAAATTGTCCATGTCCTGCCGCTACTATTATATACACCGGATCACCCTATTGCAGCACAACAGCAACAGCACCGGTTACACGCACCGGTACAGCGGGAGGAACTTATTCTGCAGCTCCTGCAGGGTTAACCATTAATGCTTCAACAGGTACCGTAACACCCAACACCAGCACACCAGGTACTTATACTGTTACTTATACCATTGCTGCAGCTGGAGGATGCCCGGCATTTTCTACCACTGCTGCCATTACCATTACACCTGCCCCTAACATGTCCATTATTTATAACGGTTCGCCATATTGCTCCAATGCAGGTACTGCGGCCGTTACCCAAATGGGTACTGCGGGTGGTACTTATTCCGCTGCCCGCAGGGCTCAGCATTAATGCCACAACAGGCGCTGTTACTTTGGGAACAAGTACACCGGGTACTTATTCCGTTACCTATACCATTCCGGCAGGTGGAGGTTGTGGAATAACTTTTACCACAACTACCATTACCGTTACTGCTGCACCGGCTGCAACCATCAGCTATACCGGTTCGCCATATTGCTCCAATGCAGGTACCGCTGCTGTAACACGTACAGGTACAGCTGGCGGAACCTATTCATCAACGGCCGGGTTAACCATTAATTCAACTACAGGCGCTGTTACCCTGGGTACCAGTACACCGGGTACTTATACCGTTACCTATACCATTGCTGCCGGCGGAGGTTGTGCAACGTTTACAACAACTGCCTCCATCACTATTACGGCATTGCCGGCGGCCACCATCAGCTATGCAGGATCGCCCTATTGCTCCAATGCAGGTACCGCTTCGGTTACCCGTACAGGTACGGCTGGTGGTGTGTACAGTTCTGGCGCCGGATTGTCTATCAATGCAGCCACCGGTGCGGTAACACTGGGTACCAGCACGCCGGGTACATACACCGTTACCTATACCATTGCGGCCGGTAGCGGATGCCCCGTTGTTACGGCCACAACTTCTATAACAATAACTAACCTGCCCGCAGCAACCATCAGTTATGCCGGTTCACCGTATTGCCAGAATGCCGGTACCGCTACGGTTACCCGTACAGGTGCGGCTGGTGGTGTGTACAGTTCAACTGCCGGTTTATCCATCAATGCTGCTACAGGTGATGTAACACTGGGTTCCAGCACACCGGGTACATACACGGTTACCTATACCATTGCTGCCGGCGGCGGATGCCCCGTGGTAACGGCTACCGCAACCATTATTGTCAGCGCTCTTTCCGTAGCTCCAACTGCAGCCAATGCTTCGGCTACAACGCTGTGCGGACCGGGTAATGTTACTTTAAGTGTAACCGGCGGTTCACTCGGTGCAGGAGCTACATGGAGATGGTACAGCACAACCTGTGGTGGTACTGCTGTTGGTACCGGGGCAACGCTCAATGTTGCTGTGAATGCAACCACTACTTATTTTGTAAGGGCAGAAGGTGCCTGTAACACCACAACCTGTGCAAGTGTAACCGTTACCGTAAATACACAGCCAGCCATTTCCATTGCAGCTGCCCCGGGTACCGTGCTTAAGCCGTTCATGACTACAACACTAACGGCAACAGTTACTCCTGCAGGCAATACCATTACCTGGTACAGAAACGGAATTGTGGTTCCCGGTGCAAACAGTTTAACGCTTGTTGTTCATGCAGATGAACTCGGACAATATACTGCAAGAGCTACTGCCGCAACAGGATGCACAGCTTTATCAAATGCAATAACTATAACTGCCGAAAGCAGTAACCAGTTGTTCATCACACCTAATCCAAACAACGGGCAGTTTAAGGTCAGGTTTTATACTTCAGCCAATACTTTAGGCTTTGTTCGCCACCTGGTGATGTTTGCAGAGAACGGGCAAAAAGTGTTTGACCAGACTTACCCCATAACCGCACCCTACAGCAGTATGGATATAGATGCAAGAAGACTGCCCAAAGGAATATATATCGTTATGCTCACTGATGCTTTTGGTAACGAAGTACTCGCAACAGGTAAAGTCATCATTCAATAAAAAAATATTTAATCTTTTAACCAGGGCCGCTTCTAAAAAAGCGGCCTTTTTTATGCCGGCTTTATCCTTTACATATATCAGCTTTAAACCCTTAACAATACTTTATATACAGCATTTATAACTTTCCCGCACTGCAATCATCATAGTATTGAGCCCTAAAATGCTCAGGTATGAAAAAGATAACCACCAACCGGGAAATATTGTTGCTTAGCGGGAGCAGTTTCTTTCAAAGAGATTGGTGTGAATTGAACAGCAAAAGCGATTCCAAAAAGCTTTCGCAAAAAGAACAGCTTATCCAGCTTTGCTGGAATGGTATGCTGCATGAAATGATCCCCGAAATTTTAGAAACCCAACCCGGCAAAAAACCGCTTACCCTTTGGGAGATCAATGAATCCGGTAATTTGCTCGACCTGAGGTATGGAGAATTTGATGAAGAGATGAATGATGAATGGTCTATCAATCCATACGTTTACCTGGCTTTTTCCAATCCGAATTAAATCTTTCAAGCATTGGTTTGCCGGCTACTTTCCAGTAAACCGGATTACCCTTTCTGTTTCTTTAACGGCTCCAGCAGGTTTTCCAGCCCGTTGATCTTTATCTCATATATTGTTTCAAGCAATATTCCCAGTTTGGTTTTGGGAAACCCTTTTTGCTGAAACCATTCCAGGTAAGAAACGGGCAGGTCGCACAACAGCCTTCCTTTAAATTTCCCAAAAGGCATTTTCATGATTACCAGTTGTAACAGTAATTCTGCGTTGGGTTGACCGGGTTCGTTGTTCATTAAATAACGTTTTTAAACAGTAAAAATACATCCTGTGGTTATACACACAATAACCCTATTAATCCACCAATGAATAATAATGGCCAAATATCTTTTTTATTCATCAATGCTTTTATACATTTACTATAAATAATTACACATTTAAAAAGCCGATTAAATTATTTTAACCTTTTACGGGTCATCCCCATTTAAAGCCACATGATAACAACTTCCATTACCAACCCATCTGCCGAAGTTATCAGTAATCACATTTTTGCAAATGTTTTACTTAATAACGAATCCAGTCAAAAATCGTTACACACCTCCGTTAGTTTTACTCCGGGTGATGTGATCTGCCATTTCGGAGCTGGTGTCATACAACCGTATGCGACCTACCTGACCGTGCAAACCGGCGCCGACAGGCACATTACACTGGTACCTGAATTTTTACAGTACATCAACCACAGTTGCGCACCTAATGTGTTTTTTAATACCTCCACGATGGAACTGGTTTGTTTGCGGTCATTGCAACCCGGTGATGAGTTCACTTTTTTTTATCCTTCAACTGAATGGGAAATGGCACAGCCTTTCGTTTGTAATTGCGGCCATGAAGGATGTTTACAATTAATAAACGGCGCTTCGCACCTGTCTGTTGAAACGCTTTCAAAATATAAACTAACCGATTTTATCAGGCAGCAGGTAAGGCTTAAGCTTTCACTCTAACTGCTCATTTTATGCTATGACCGCATTTAACCCATTATTGTCTGCTGTTTCTTACCAACAAATTAAAGTTTGGGTATTGGCGCCGCTTTTGGAAACCCATGATGCCAATATTGATTATTACTACGATTTCAGCCAGAGCATTGCTGAATATGAAAAAACCTTTAACGAGCTGGCCATTGAATGGAAATGGCAACCGGTAACCATTAAGGATTATGAATTGATCATTGAGAAGATCGCCAAAAGGAAAGAGATTTTGGCAGTAAAACGCCGGTGGTTTTTAATCTTTGCGACGGAGATGAGATAAACGGAACGCCCGGCATTTCGGTGGTTAAATTACTGGAAGAAAAAGGATTGATATATACCGGGGCCGATGAATACTTTTATAATATCACTACGTCCAAGATCCCTATGAAGCGGGCATTTGACAAGGCCAAAGTGCCGTCTGCCCCGTGGAAAGCCATCCCTTTTAAAGACAAAAACCTTAAAAATATCTTTGAATACCTGGGTTCCCCGGTAATTGTGAAGCCATCCGTTTCCGGTGGCAGTATGGGTGTAGGCATTAAAAATGTAGTTCATGATCATGCTGCATTAAAAGAGCAGGTTGATAAAATGTTTACGGGGTACCGTGGATGGGACCTGACCGCAGATGGATTGATCGCTGAATCATTTATCAACGGCCCGGAGTTCACGGTGCTTATTTCAGGTTCATACAATAATCCAAAGGATGCAAAAATATATACCCCGGTAGAAAGGGTTTTTCATGCATCACTGCCCGAACAGGAAAAATTTTTATCCTTCGACAGGCTTTGGGAAATTTACGAAGAAGAGGCCCCGATGCCCGGTGATGGAAATTTTTACGAATACGCTTTGCCGGATGCCTCTTTGATCGATGAAATAAAAAAAATAAGCTGGGATGCTTATGTTGCTACAAAAGGCTGTGGATATACAAGGATCGATGTAAGAATGGATAAAGAAACCGGTAAAATGTATGTGCTGGAAGTAAATGCACAATGCGGATTAAGTGAAGATGAGGATTATACTTCAATTGGCGCCATTCTGCGCTTGAGCGGAAATACTTATACAGAACTGGTGGCTGAAATTATAAATGATGCTTTTACTCGCCGTTCGGCAAAAGAATTAAAAAGGCGCATTGCATAAATGATCTCCTGCGGATTTTTGCAGATAACAACATGGACGACCCACAAAATCAAAAACAATCTTCGCTGCATTCTTTTCTCCCCCGTCATGGGGAGCAGGATTGAAGATCTGTGTGCTGCAACCCGATTATTCCACTTCTGATGTTGACTATCAAAATTATGACCCGCCAAGGGACCTTAGCCATTTATTGCCCGGTGCCGGATTTGATCATGTACTGCTGAACAAGCTTTCTACCTATAAACAACTGAAAGAGCTTAAGCAAAAGAACTATGATATTTTTGTAAACCTTTGCGAAGGCTACCTCGAATGGAATATTCCTTCTGTGGATGTTATTTATTTTATGGAGTTGCTCAATCTTCCTTTTACCGGGCCAACTTCCCTGTTGTATGATCCGCCCAAAGACCTGATGAAATATGTGGCGTACACAGCAGGAATAAAAACGCCTGCTTTTGCATTGATCCAAATGCTTGATTGTATTGAAACAGACTGCAGTCATTTGCAATATCCGCTGTTTGTTAAACCGGATAAGGCCGGCGACAGTTTGGGAATTGATGAACACTCTTTGGTTTATAATAAAGAGGACCTTGTTAAAAAAGCTGGTTCTATTATTGAAGAATATGGCCCCTTGCTGGTTGAAGAATATATAGAAGGCAGGGAGTTTACTGTAATGCTTGCAGCCAATGCCAATGACGAAAGAACCTGTACCGTTTTTAAACCCATTGAATATATTTTTCCAAAAGGATTCCGGTTTAAAACCTATGCGCTCAAAACCTCGGAGCTGCATCCCGAAGCCAATATTCCCTGCAATGACCCGGTTTTGGAAATACAATTAAAAGAAGCCGCCTTACAGATCTTTCGTGGATTTGGCGGCGTAGGTTATGCCCGGCTCGACTTCCGGGTGAATGATAAGAACGAAATATTTTTCCTGGAAATAAACTTTACCTGTTCAGTTTTTTATAAAGACGGTTATGAAGGATCGGCCGATTATATCCTTAAAGCTGATGGCATTAGCCAGGCCGGTTTTCTCCAAATGATCATAGAAGAGGGCATGGCCCGCCACCAACGCAGGCAAAAAAAATACACTATGAAAGGGAATGCCATTGCCGGTTATGGCATATATGCAAACCAACATATAGCGGCTAAAGAAGTGATTTTCAGGGGGGAAGAGATGGCGCAATGCATTGTAACCCGCAGCTATGTAGAGCGTTATTGGAATGTTAAGGAAAAGGAAACTTTCAGAAAGTACGCTTACCCTCTCAGTAAAGAGGTATTTTTGCTGTGGGATAACAACCCGGCAAACTGGGCACCACAAAATCACAGTTGCGATCCGAACACCAAATATGAAGGCTTGAATGTAGTGGCTTTGCGAAACATTTCCAAAGGCGAAGAACTAACCCTCAACTACGCTTCCTTCCTGGATGAACATATGGAGCCCTTTAACTGCCGCTGCGGTGCAGCCAATTGTTGTGGATGGGTTACAGGAATTACCGGTAATTCGGTAACAGAAAGAGAAAGCCAACACAGCCATTAAACGCAACCGCTTTTATCCGGTCATACTAACCCGTACAAATTCTCTCCTTTATTGGGGTTTTTTAACCAATGATGCCTGCATCAAAAGAACTGAACTATGTCAAAGTTTCAAATATTGCGAAACCTGATGGTGAAGCATAAGTATCAATTGATATTTACGTATTCACTATTCTCCCTGGAAATGCTGGGCGGACTTTTGCGTTTTTATTTTTTTGGAGAAGCTATAAATGACCTCATAAAAGGAAGTTACCGGGGGTTGATCGTATTAACAATTGTTCACCTGGCTTACCTGGTGATCGGTACTGTACGGCATATGTTTGATACCCGTACCTATTCTGCCATTTACACCTCTTTGGTCACCAGGTTCCTAAGCCGCAGGTATCAAAAAACGGATATTTCAAAACTTTCTGCCCATTCTACTTTGGCCAGGGAGTTTGTTGATTTTTAGAACACGACCTGGTGTATGTTATTGAAGCGGTGTATAATATTTTAGGTTCGCTGATCATTTTATTCTTTTATGATAAGACTGTTGTTGTTATCTGCCTGGCCATTATGATACCGGTAATTATTATCAGTATGCTCTATGGCAAAAAAATGATGCGGCTTAATAAACATAAAAATGACGAGCTGGAGAAACAGGTAGATATTATCTCAGCCGGCAACAATACCAATATCCGCCATCATTATAATAATTTACGCAAATGGCAGGTTCGTATCTCAGATAAAGAAGCCTGGAATTTTGGTTTTATGGAGATCATGGTTTTGCTGGTGATCGCTGTTTCGCTGATCGTTTCTAAAAACCTGCACAGTACAACCATTATGGCCGGCAGCCTGTTCGGTATGTACAGTTATATTTTAAAATTTGCTTCGGGGCTCGATACGATCCCTTATACCATGGAACGGCTTGCTTCATTAAGTGATATTACGAGGAGGATTGAACTGGAAGTGGATGATATGCCCGCTGTACAGGACAGTTTTCCGGAAGAGATAAAAATTGATGAAGGAGAAATAATATTCCTGCAAAGAAAAAGTACAGTGGAACTTTCGGTATAAGAATCCATTTTGTTTTACTCATTTTTCTGTTTCATATAGTTTATCAGGTTAACGATGTGCTGTTGAGTGTGGAATGGAAATATTATTTCGAAAAACCAGAGCCCATCGTTTAAACTGTTATTTTCAATTCTCCACTTAATTTCCAATAAATCTAAAATAATATCTGATAGATCATCAATTGCATCTCCGAGACCAATTTCAGCATTGTCAATATTATTGAAATCAAGTATCGTTTTATAAAATCCGAATTCTTTAAAATTGCTTTTTTATGTTGTAATTAATATCTGGAAATTGTGTTTTATCAAAATCAGGATATTCTTTGTCATCGTATACATAATGAATATCAAAATAGAGGTTATAAATCTTAATGAGATTCTTCTCCAAAAGTTTGTCTCTGCCGGGTATAGTCAACCCTGGTTGAAGCCCATACTTAACAATTTCATTTATTGCAGAGATAAGTTCACTTGTCTTGTAACTGTCGTGTTCTTTCAATTTTTTATAAATTACCTGATGATCACAACCGACCCTTGCTCTTCCCGTTTAAACTGCCCTTTAAAAGTATAAGTAACAGCCCAAACATAACTGCCGTTATTCTGTTTGCCTTTATAAAACCCATCCCATCTTTTAAAAGGATCACGGCTATAAAAAACCAGTTCGCCATAGCGGTTATAAACGAGTAAGCGGTAATTGCTGATGGAGGCAATATTTCCCATCGGTCCAAAATCATCATTCCTTCCATCATTGTTTGGCGTAAAGGCATTGGGGAAATACACATCGCCGCAGGAACCGCTGGCGGGTTCTGTTATCTGTACAGATGTTGTGGCCGAACAACCGTTATTATCAGTTACGGTTACACTATAATTTCCGGCTGCCAGGTTAGTGGCGGTGGCATTGCTCTGTGACGGAATGGTATTCCAGCTATAAGAATATGGTGCATTGCCGCCAGTTGCCAATGCCGTTGCAGTACCGTCACTCAATCCAAAACAGCTTGCATCTTTTTTATTGCTGATGGTAACCGCTGGTGGGATTGCAGTTGCAATGGTTAAGTTGATACTTTCAATACATCCTTTACTGTCGGTTACAGTAACCGTATAATTTCCGGGCATTAATCCATTTGCTGTTGGGCCGGTACCGCCAGATGGAAACCAGGAGTATGTATATGGAGGAGTTCCGCCACTTTGTGTTATGGTAGCCGAGCCTGTTGCAACCGCACAGCCGGGCTGTACAATATTTACCGTATGCGATAAAACTGCAGGTTCTGTAATTACAACCGATGCTGTGGATGTGCAGCTGTTCAATGCATTAACGGTTACCATATAAGTTCCGCCCCGCAATCCTGTTGCAGTTGCTGTGTTTTGAACAGGTGCCGTATTCCATGAATAAAAGAAAGGGCCGGCAGCAGCAGGAATAACAGAAACAGAAGCAGCGCCAGTATTATCGCCAAAACAATTATTGTTGTTGGTAACCGAAGTGGTTAAGCCAAGAATATGTATCGTTTGTGAAGTAGTTGATGGTGCATTAACCGGACCAGTAGCATTTAATGTAATCATATAAGTTCCGGGGCCTGAAAAAACATGGGTTGGATTTGCGAGGGTTGAATAATTATTTGGCCCTGAAGCAATGTCTCCAAAATCCCAGCTTGTAGCAGGGCAAAGCGTTGATGTATTGGTAAAGGCAATGGTTGTACTGTTTGTACAGGAATATGTAAATGATGCGTTGTTTGGCGGGGCATTTCCGATCATGATATCGTCTACGGCAAAACCATCATAAGCATTACACTGTGTGCCGGCACCAAAAATAAACCGGAAGATCACATTTGGTTCAAAGGCAAGATTGGGCATGGCGTGTTTTGCATTTACCCATCCGCCGCTGCCATTTCCGCCCAGGCAAGATCCTGCGGTTGGCTGAATATTTCCCGACCAGCCATCCCGTACCGATGTAAGTCCTGCTAAATAGGTGATCGGCGAAAAATTAAACCAGTTTTCCGTAAAACAATTTGTAGGACCTGAAAAATTTCCAAGATTGGTCCAGGAGGTTCCGAGGTTGGTGGAGTATTGAAAACCGGCACCATCAAACCTTTGTTCCATTTCCCAAAAAACGTTGAACGAAATATATGGATAAGGCAGTGCAGTAAAATCAAAACAGGGGCTCTGTAACCAGGATGCCTCTCCGTCACTATAAGCGCTGCCGGTTAGCCCGCCAACGATCCAGCAATTTGTGCCGGTAGCGGCGCTGTTGATCACCGGTTTTGAAGGCGCTCCCCATGCCCAGGAAGAAAAGGTTCCGCCGGCTGTCCAGCCGCCATTGCCCGTTTCAAAACCTTCATTATACGGAAAAGTGGATATGGGTGTTCCGCATTGTGCATTTGTTTTTTGCATAAAGCTAAACACAGATACAAAGGAAATAATTAAAACGGCAGCGCTATTTAAAGTCAATCGCAAATTCAATGATTAAGCCTGCAAAAATACTTCATAATTGCCACTGAAACGCAGAGATACTGAAAGAACCTGGCACATTGCTGTAAATCATTCATCATTCCGCTTCACGACCAGGTACCAGTTATTCTCCAGCGGCAAATAACCATATTCATAACAGAATTGATATGCATTTCCTTTATGATTGGTATAGGTATGTGTCCGGTATTTAAACTGGAACCCCTGGTGCAGTAATTTATCAAGTTTGATCTTGGCTTTCTGTTCGCCGTCAGGTAGCAGGCCTTCCAGGATGCGGCGGTTTTTACCGAGTGCATTATTTACATTCCGCATATAATTATTGGCTGCCCCTTTCAGTTCATTATTAAAAGTTGCCCGGCAATAATCGTCACAGAATTTTTTGTCACTCCTGCCTTTCAGCGTTCTTTCGCATTGCAGGCATGTTTTGGTTTGCTTTTGATGTAACATAATACAGGATTGGGTTTTATTAAAAATAGCTTGTCCGTATAATCGTAATACCCGTTTACAAACACTTATATCAGTAAGTAAAAGGATAATCTCCGGCTATGCCTCTCGGGTCATCCCATATTTGCACTGTCAACCGGAAATGACGTCAACCCCGGACGATTGGAATAAATTAATAACCGTCGCCGCCTGAGGCGGGACACAAATTTTAAAATCATGTACGCATTAAAAACAAAGTTCAGCTCATCGGTAACCTGGGCAACGCACCAGAAGTAAAAACACCCAAAGCGGAAAAAAACTGGCCCGCTTCAGTATTGCCACAAACGAAATTTACCGCAATGCCAAAGGCGAAAAGGTAAAGGAAACAACATGGCACAACCTGGTAGCCTGGGGTAAGATCGCCGACATCGTTGAAAAGTACCTGAACAAAGGAAGTGAGGTTGCCATTGAGGGCAAACTCATCAGCCGCAGTTATACCGACAAAGAGGGCGTTAAGAAATTCATTTCCGAAGTTGAAGTAAATGAATTGCTGATGCTTGGCAGTAAGGCTACGGCATAATTTTCCTTTTAAGATAGAAAAGCTTTTGCAACGTACCCTATGTGAAAGCTTTTCTATCTTTTTTGATCTTCCGGTACAATGATAATAAAGCCCGGACTGGTATCAAAAGGAAAAAAAACAATTTTATATGAGAAAAACCGGGAATTCATGGTTTTGATTAACCGGTTAAAAGGTTCCGGTTTATTAATATGATCTTATCTTTATTGTAATGCAAACCATTGAACGTAACGAACTATTCGAACTGGCCTACCGCTTTGTTACAGAAACCAGCGAAAACATTTTCCTGACCGGGAAAGCCGGTACCGGGAAAACCACTTTTTTAAAATATCTCAAAGAAAACTCCACTAAAAATATTGTAGTGGCCGCGCCTACCGGTGTAGCTGCCATTAATGCCGGGGGCGTTACATTACACAGTTTGTTCCAGTTGCCTTTCCATCCTTTTTTGCCAACAAAAAGCCATAAAGAAGAGCTGCTGGCCAGGACCAGGATCACCAAACAACGGCAACAACTGCTGCGTAAAATAGAATTGCTGGTGATCGACGAAATAAGTATGGTTCGCTGTGATGTAATGGATGCCATCGATACCATTTTAAAACACGCCCGAAGAAATTATCATTTACCCTTTGGCGGCGTTCAGTTATTATGCATCGGCGACCTGCACCAGTTGCCGCCTGTTGCCCAAAACCATGAATGGAGTATTTTAAATGAATATTACGAATCGCCTTTCTTCTTCGACAGCATGGCTATAAAAGAACAGTCGCCCCTGTTGATTGAACTCAATAAAATTTACAGGCAGAAAGAAGAAAGTTTTGTCCGGCTGCTGAACAAGGTTCGCAATAACCAGATGGATGCTGATGATTTTGAAGACCTTCACTTAAGACTTGACCCGGATTTTCAGCCCGGCCGTGATGAAAATTATATTACGCTAACCTCACACAACAACCAGGCAGACCAGATAAACCAGCAACAGTTATATAAACTCAATGCTGCAACCTTTACATATAAAGCCAAAGTAGAAAATGATTTCCCGGAAAACATGTACCCGGTAGAATTTGAGTTGAACCTTAAGGAAGGGGCGCAGGTGATGTTCTTAAAAAATGATGCCGCACAAAAAAGATATTATAATGGAAAAATTGGTGTCATAAAGTCACTGGAAAAAGATAAAATAATAGTGGATTGCGACGGGAATGAAATTACAGTAGGTATGGAAACCTGGGAAAACAGCCGCTATACCCTCAACAGGGCCGATGGAAAACTGCAGCAGGAAACCCTGGGCACTTTTACCCAGTATCCCTTAAGGCTTGCCTGGGCAATAACCATACACAAAAGCCAGGGACTTACTTTTGATAAAGTGATGATCAATGCCGGCGCTGCTTTCAGCAGCGGGCAGGTTTATGTGGCACTTAGCCGCTGTACCGGCCTCGACGGAATTGTATTATTAAGCAAAATCCCTCCAACGGCCATACACAGTAACGAAAATGTAATTAAGGGACAACAGTCCCTTGCCTATAAAGGTTCCCTGGAAGAACGTTTTGCCGGCGCCAGGCAATTATTTACCCAACAATTGCTGGAAGACATTTTTTCTTTTGGAGAGATCAGTATAGCTGTTGACCAGGTTGCTTTTCAAATTAAACAGTATCATGATAAATTAAACAGCGAAGCCCCGAACTGGATCAATAACCTAAAACAGCATTTCGCTTCCGATAAAGCAGTTGGCTTAAAATTCCTCGGGTTGATTGCGGGCTTAATGAGACCGGAAGGAGTTATTGAAAAAAACGCCCTGTTGCAAAAAAGAATTTCGGACGCAGCGAATCATTTTGTTCCGAAAATGGAACTTTATATTAATCAATTAAGATCGCACCCGCTGATCACAGAATATAAAGAAGCCGCAACACCCATAAATGAAAAACTGAATGAGCTGGCACTGGCTTTATACAACAGTAATTTTTATATGCAATATTGTAAACAGCCTTTCTCTGTAACCGGTTTTTTACAGCATAAATTAAAATATGTTCAGCCGAGGTTTAACATCACCTGTTATGCAGGCGAAAAAGCAGAGACCGTAACCGGTGCAACCAATTCCGAATTACTGGATACCTTAAAACGCTGGCGTAATATGGTATGTGCCGAAACCGGGCAGCCTGTTTATATGGTGGCAAACCAGGTTTCCTTGCAGGAGATCTGCACATACCTGCCGCTTACAAAAAAGGACCTGCAGCAGATCAGCGGATTTGGAAAAGCAAAAGCTGAAAAATACGGGGATGATATCCTGGAAGCTGTAGAAAGTTATTGCCAAAGGCATGGCCTGGAAACCAATATGATGGCTGTGAATAATGCCGGGCTCAAAAAAGAAAGGAAAACACCTGTTGGTAATAAGCCGGATACAAAAACGGTTTCTTTTGATCTGTTTAAAACAGGAAAAGACCTGGCCGCCATTGCCCGGGAAAGAAAATTATCGCCAGGCACCATTGCGGGACATCTTGTTTATTTTGTTGAGGCCGGTAAAATTAAAATTGATGAGCTGGTCAGTAAGGAAAAACAAAAAATAATCAATGATGCCGTTGTCTTACATGGATCAACAAGCCTGAAAACGATACTTGATAATTTACCGGATGGTTTTAATTATGGTGAGCTGAGAATGGTACTTGCCGCTCAAAAATCAATGGCCAGTTAAATAATTTAAAATAAAGATCCCCGGATACTAAACCGGGGATCTTTATTCTTGTATATTTTTCTTTTAGAATTTATTGTTGCATGATCTTTATTTCGGCACTGAAACCGGGGATGAAAGGAAATTGAAGGTAAGTTTCTGGTACCTGTTATTTACCACATCGTCCTGGTAAACAGAGAACTCGATCTTTACATTTTTTCCTGCCAGGTCGGGCATTTCCTTGAACGGGAAAAACAGTTCAAGATTTTTTTGGGTTCCTTTATTGATGCTTGTTTTGGTACTGGGCAGCAGCTTTAATTTAATATAGGTAGCAGCCATTTTGTTCCAGCTGTAATTTGCATTGGTTGTTGGAATATAATATAACCCGTCTTCGGTGGTAAGCCTGGCTACCAGGTACACAGCTCCCAATAAGGCGCTTGTTTTTATATCAAATGACGGGTAAATTAAAATTCCTTTTTTCACATTGTCTGTCTTCACATCGCCGTAATTGATATTGTTCACTTCTATTTTTGGAACGGCCAGGTCCGAAACTTTTTTGTCTTTTGGATATAATGCTGCAATTATTTTTTTATCCCCGTCAGAAAGGTCATCATTTGAGCCTACCGTAAAACCATCAACCGTTTGCCAGGCCTGCACCGGGTAATGCATAATAGACTTTGGATCGTAGGTAGTTCCGTTTGTATAAAAAAAGTCGCTTGCCTCAAGCACATTAAAATCAACCTTCTCTTTATTCCAGCCCTGGTATTTGGCATAGTATTTATACACCGTATCCTTGTTCCATTTTATCCCGTTGGGATAACTCTGTTCATGGAGCAGTCCCAAAGCATGCCCGAACTCGTGAGCCGTTGTGCCACGCAGGGCGTCGTAATTCCATTTAACAAAAGGATCTTTATATTCAATCACATCGCGGAACAGGTCGTTGTAGGTATAGTTCTTAAAATCGGTTCCTTTATTCCTGAGGAATTGTAAAAAAGGCCCGCCGTTCTTATATTGATCAATGTACCCTTTATAATCTATAAAATCTGAAGTATCCAGGTTCATCGTTTGCATATACTGCGGAACATTGTTACACTTGATACCCAATTGAGAGTTGTGTCCATGATTATCTAGCTTACTGCCCAGCTTTATCCTGATATTGGTTGCTTCGGTATCATCAGGCACAAACTTCAAAGTAATATTGCCATATTGTTCCCAGATCTTTGCGTGCTGCATGATCATATTACGAACCTGCTGGCTGCCGGCATTGTTCATAAATTTTACGAGTATTACATCGCCGTTTTCCCAGAGAACATCATTGTTTGCAACACTTCTGCCTATCGTTGTATCAACAGCTACAGGCAGCATGGCAAAACCCATCTCCGTTGTACAGGGGTCTTTTGTGGGTTTGGAGCCCAGGGGCAATCTTTGAGCATTCATTTCAAAAAGCAAAACGAAAATTCCCATGATCAGTAAAACAACCTTTTTCATAATTTATTTATTTATAGTTTAAAGTTAATGCCTGGTTGAATATTAGAACATACCCTGCAGCGGGTATTTATATTTACCGCCAGTCGCCATACAATACAAAAGCGCCCCAGTAATTGGTGTGGTTGAAACGGGGTGACTGGCTTAGTTTTACCTGGGCCTGCCTGAGTGCTTCTGCTTTCTCCATCGGTACCGGCAACGAAAGGTTTTCATAAAAATACTGCATCAACAATCCCGTTGGCTCATCTGCCACTTTCCATAAACTGGCAACAACTGTTTTTACATTGCTCACCAGGAATGAATTGGCGGGCGAAATATTCCAGCCTTTTACCAGCTGCTTGCTAACTGCGGTTTGGCAGGCCGAAAGTATGACCATATTACAGTCGGTGATCCCAAGGCTTTGGATCTCCCGCATGGTCAATTGTCCGTTATTGCCGTTGCTGGTGTCCTTGTCGGGCAATAATTTCAGGTATGACTGGGAATAATCTGATGAATAGTTTAATACCCCGTGTGTTGCAAAATGAATGTATTTCTTTTGGCGAAGACTTATCTTGGCCAGGCTTTCGGTTGCCCTTGCGTCGGCATACACAGTGGAATCAGACCCCAGGATCTTCCCGATCTCTTTTACCTCGCCTATATTAAACTGCAGCGTTGCGTCCGGTACGCCAAATGCGGCAAAAGACTGCAACCCGGTTTTTACAGCTATCTCTTTTTCGCCTGAATTAAATACCGACATTTTATTTGTGTAAAAAATATTATGGTCTTCAATCAAAAACCTGAATTTATTCCCTGCTGTTTTTTCACCAAGGCACTGAAAAGGCAGGTTGCTGAAAACGCCCGTTGGAATAATGCACAGTTTCTTTTTACCGCTTATTTTATCCAACACGGTTGAAATGAGCGTCTTATATAAGTGGCCGGAGAGGTCTTTGAATTCAACCACGGCAGCTGTATTGTCTTCATCCACCGGTTCGGACCTTAATGCCAGTGGCCCCGTTCCGGTTTGTTTTGAGGTATTCTTTATAGCTTCTATAAATGTATTTACTGCAGGGCCAATATCAACCGTCATGGTATCTACTGAAAGTTTTTCCCTTGTTAATGAGAATATCATTAAAGTATTATTGTTCAGCAGGTATAACAGCACGGCAACATCTTCCGGTAATTTACTTTTGTAGTTGTTAAACTCATCCGCATTAGACCTGCTGAAATATATACTTAACTCCGGGTATTTTCCCACTACATCCTCCAGGAAATTATTATAATTAGCCTCTACGATCTCGATCTTTTTCAGGGTTTCTTCTTTTGCTGATCCCTCCTGCTTCTCCAGCGTGCTTTCCAAAGCTTTCTTAGACTGCTGCATGGCAAGCAATTTTTTCAGCGCTTCATTTTTTTCTTCATTATTGGATGAAGATGACAGGGTGCCCGACAATTCTTTTATGCCTGCAATATTACTCCTGTTGGCATATGCCCACGCATCATTGATATTGCCCAGGTTGTAGTATGAAAAGGTGATCTTGTTATAGAGGTCAGATTTTTTAGGGTCATTGTTAAATATTTTCCTGGCTTCTTCTCCGCCGTACAGGTTTTCAGAATTTTTATCAAGCAGTGCTACAGCTTTTTTAAAATACTGTAAAGCGCTGTCGTATTTGTTCTGTGAATAAAATAATAAACCCAGCTGATAAAAGGGTTCCCATCCCAGTGTAATATGATATTCAATAACAATGTTCCCTGCTTTTCTGAAATCATTTTCAGCGTTCTCAGTTTTACCCCTGTCTTTGTTTATTTGTCCGAGGTAAGTCAGTGCCTCTATTGCTTTTCTTTTTCACCGCTGCTGTTGGCATATTCAGCAGCATAATCAAAATAGCTGATCGATTTGTCTGTTTGTTTTGTCTCGTAATATAATTTACCCAGGCTTAGTGCCATGCCCGAAGCAACACGATGCATTTTTTTATCCTTTGTTACCGGGAAAACCTCCAGCAGGTCTGCTTCAGCTTCTTTGTATTTTTTCAGGTAAAAAAGATCTTCGGCAATATTACCCTTACCCAACAGGTAGCTCTCATTGATGATCCCCTTTTTAAGCTGGTCCAGTGCAAGCCTGTGGTATTTTAATGCATTTACATAATCCTGCTGGGTAAAATAAGTTACGCCGATATTGGTTGAAACAACGCTCCTGTTCTCAATGGCCTGCTGATCTATATATATACTATCGGCCAGTAAAAAGGCATTGATGGATTTGTTATACGCTCCCATACTTTTATACAGGGTGCCCCTGGATAAATAAGTGTTTGCCAGTCTTAACACGTTGCCCGACCTGCCGAATATGGCAAGGGCGCTGTCGCTGTTCTTTAAGCCTTCTTCAAATTCGCCTGTAAGGCCGTATAAAAAAGAAGTGGCTTCCAGGGTTGTTCCCAGGGCAATGCTGTTATTGCTAGCCTGTGCAAGCTGAATGGCTTTATTCAGCGCTTCTTTTGCTTTTGGAAAATTTCCCATGGAGATATTCAATTCGGCAATACTGTTAAGCTGCCAGATCACACCGGACTGGCTGACCGTATCAAAAACCTGCATGGCCAGGTTGTAATAATGCATGGCGCTGTCCAATTGGGATTGTGTTTTGTAGCCATAAGCTTTTAAAGACAGGCAATCGCCATAACTTTGGGCCGTATTTAATTGTTTACTCAGGCCAAGGCATGCTTCATAGTGGGTATCCCCGGCTGCAGGATTACCTGTGCGGTAAGCGAGGTTTGCCAGAGACCTGGTTGCGTCAAAAAAGTATGCGGTGTTTTTAGTGCTTTCGCTCAATTGGCTGCAGGCTATAAAATAATTCCGGGCTTTAACCGAATCCATATCATACCAGGCGTTTCCTAAATTATACAATGCCTCTACGGTAGCTTTACTGTTTATCCCGTTTGCTTTTTCAAAAAACTCTACTGCTTTTTTATTGTTTTCATCATTATAGAAAACGTTCCCTTTTTTTATTATACGTTTCGGCCAGGCCCGAGCTGTCTTTCAGCTGCCGGTAAAACCCGGCAGCTGAATCATAGGCCACCAGTGCCTGGTTTTTTTGCCCGCTTAATAAATATAATTCCCCAATACTTTTCCATGAATGTGCCTGGCCTGATAAATTATTTGCTTTTTTTCTTAACCCGATCGATTCCTTGTGTGCCATTACGGCTGAATCATATTTTCCCAATTCCCAGTAACAGCTGCCCTTCAAAGATTTTGAATAGCCGGCACCATTATCATTGTTGATCAGTAATAATTTTTGCATGGCAGAATCGGTATAGGCCATACATTTACTGTAATTGGCCAGCTTATAGTAGCTGTAGGCCATATCATTTTGCACCTTTGCCCAGTTAAGTGTATCATAGTTTACCCTGTAAGTATAAGCTGCATTCACAAATGCATCCAGCGCAGCAGATGGCTTTCCCTGGTCGTTATTAACACGGCCAATAAACGCAAAATATTCAGCATTTTTTATCAGCGATTCAAAGCTGTTTATATCTTTATTCAATTCGATCAGGTTGCCATAAGATTTGAGTGCCAGGTCATAATTCCCTTCTGCATAATACATGGCCCCTTCGTATTCATATCTTTTTTGCCGGTTGCTGTTATATACATTTTCCAGCAAGGTTGATTTATAAGCTGCAATTTTTATTTCGAATTCCCGGATCAGGTCTTTTGCCTTTGAAAACTGCAATAACTTATTGAGGCAAAATATTTTTTTTGGAAATGGCCGCCAGCTCATATTCATGCTGGTTTGACAAGACTGCATATTTGATGGCAGAGTCGCATTGTATTACCGCAATTTCATACCTGTCCTGCTTGTGGTTTATTTCAGCTTCGAGTACCCATGTAAGCGATTTGCCGCTTGTGTCATTCACCGCATAGGCAATGGTTCTGATAAAGTCATTATATGCCGAAGCTTCAGCAAATTTTTCGGCGGCTAATAATTTTTCAACATCTTTTATAAAAGAGAGGCAATGGTTATCCTCGATAATGTCTTTTTTATAAATGGGAAGCAGCTTTAAAAATGCAGCCCTGTTCTTATAGACCGGAAGCAATGCTTTTTTTATTTCCCCGGGGCTGTAAGGTGCTTTATTCAATGCCCAGGTTACAAAGGTCTCATTCAGTTTGAAATCTTTACCCCGGTAGTTATCCGTATATGCACTTACAAAGAGCAAAAAACTTTCCAGGTCTTCTCTCTTTGCATCCCGGAGCGTTTCCAGGAAAGTTTTCCCGCCATACCTTCCACCCGTGATCTTTTGGTTTACCGTTTCCCGCATATCTTCCCGGTCTTTCATAAAATTATATGTGTCATGCAGATCTTTCAGCAAGATCGCATACAGGGAATCTTCCTTCTGCTTATTGTCGGTGTAAAGAATATCCGGAAGTGCATAAAAGCTTTCCCTGTTTAAGTTGGTAAACAGTATTTTATTAAATGCCAGTTCAGAGAAAATGCTGCGTTGAAGAACCACGGGAACCGGTATTTTGAGTGAGACCAGGTCTCCTATATCCAGCGAGTCTTCTGACTTATCAAGTTTTACCATGGCGGCTATTAAACTATCCGCTTTTACGATCTTGCCGGTACCCACCAATTTAAATTTCCTGTTTTGCCCCGCGGCGTTTTTTACAGATGAATATGCCAGATAGGCGTTTATTAAATTCCCTTTTTTTATACCCATATCCCTGGGGGCATCAATAAACACAACAATGGTATCTTTTACCCTGTACTCATAATAAATCTTAAAATACAGTTCCTTCTCCTCGGTTTTAACCGGGGATTGTGCAGATGCTGTTGCACCGGTCATAAGAAACAAGGCGCAGAGATAATATTTTTTAAATTGCAATTTCAATTAAAAGGGGTTAATCTTTTTTAATAATAAAGCTAACGGTAATTATTCCGGTTTCATCTGTTTTTATTCCGGATATATCGGCTCTTGTTGCAGCCGGCCCCGGTTTTTCATTGAACAAATCATCCAATAACGTTTGAAAGGACTGCATATTATCCCTCGTGATTTTTTTCTCAAAAACACTTCTTAAATCCATGGGCTCTCTTGAAACGATTATTTTTAAAAACTCGGTGCCCGGAGGTGTGCCTGCGCTTACCGCCAGTTTTCTGATAACCACGCTGTTTTTCTCCACAGCATAATCGGCCGGTTCTTTTCCCTTGTATGGATAAAGGATTTCTACCTGGTTATCGGGATAGATATCCAGAACAGTATAGTAAAGCCTGTGGTTGCTGTTGTTTCTTATGTGTAGCGCATATCCATCCCCGGTTCCCAGTTCAATTGCTGCCGGTTTAACATGGCCTTTTGCAGGAACAATTTCTGCTGTAACGTATTGAGCCAGCTCTCCGCCATCGGGCATCGTCCTTAAATATTTTATCCTCAACTCTTTTTTTATTCCTGCTATGAATTGTTGCTGTTGTTCAGCCGATAAAGAGTCTTTGTTTAAAACGCCGGCCGACCAAATGGGTTTATTATTTCTATCTGTAAGTGTCGCCTGTTTTCCTTCCCCTTGTTTTTTTACTTCCAGCTGAAAATCTGCCTGCGCTGATATTTTCAAAAAGGCATATGGTTTTATAAATTGTTTAACCTGTTTTTCCAGTTTTTTTGTTGCGGGGTCTGTCTCGGGAAAACTAAGCTTTAATGCAGCCTCAAGATTGCCATAATTTTCTTCATCTATTTTTAATTCATACAATTCATTTTTGTTTAACCCCTTTCTGCAACACCATAACTTTTAAAATTTTCAACCCTTTTTATTACTGCATTGGCATATACTTCTTTACTTTCTGCTTGATATATTTTACAGGTGGCGCCATTCGCAATATTATCCATCAATCCTTTTTCAACGGCAAATACCGAATCCCGGGTAGCCGAACTTCCCGGTGTACCCACCCTTATATAAACTTTGTCTTCTTTGGTTTTATATTTTCCGCTAAAAATGAACTGTTGTACGTTCCCTTCAATCATGGGTATTTGTTCAGGAATATGGGCCTGCATAGTTGCCCTGATCTTTTCAAACAACAATCCATAAGAATTGTCGGCTGTCATTTCGTGTAAAGCTTTATAAAAAGAATAAGTCAGGGAGCCAAGCTCTTCATTATTGACCACTACCTGCTTGTTTTCCTGGTGTGGCGATGAGGCGCTTATGACAACCAGGTTGGCAACCGAGTCGGCAATGGTTTCAAAAAATCCCTGTTTGGCTTCTGCAGCAGATAAGTTTATGACCGAGTCCTGCGGGTTTTCCGGGTCCGGAAAAGGAATTGGTTCGCCCCTTGTTACCGCAAAACTTTCGTCGCGGGTACCCGTTCCCGAATGGCAGGCATCTAAAAGTACCAGCAGGCTTCCCCCGGCACCTAATTTTTTCCGGATGCTTAACAAAAGCGGGTACAGGTCATCGTCACGCAGGTGATTTTGGCCCCTGTAACCTGTAGGACTGTATTTTGCCATGGCATCATACGGTAAAAATGCTTCGTCATAACCATCATCTTCATCTTTACCAAGTTCAATGGTTTTCTGGTCTCTTATCTGCTGGCCATGGCAGGAGAAATGTATGACTACGATATCATTAGAATTGGCGTTTGCAGCAAGACGGTCAAGCGCTTTGAGAATAGCGGCTTTGGTTGCTTTACCGTTGATCAGTGTATCAATATTTTTTTCAGCAAACCCGTTGTGGCCCAGTGCCGCTTTAATATATTTTACATCGTTTACAGATGCAATGGGTTTTATTTTACTCGCCGCCGGGTATTCACCCACGGCCACGATAAGCGCCAGCTTTTTTTGTGAAAGCGAGTTTATGGTGATAAACACAGAAAGCAACAGTAAAAAATATCTCATCTGTGGAAATACAGGTTGGGTTGTTGAAACAGGTTTAGCTAACAAGAGGAAAAATAAGGGTTGATTGCACAGCAAACAATACCCAACAGCACTTGTTTTTGCAAAACTTTATCATTTTGCCGGCCCGTTATCCCGGTAGTTTACCTGCCAAAATCATCCTGCAACCGCACGATGTCTTCTTCATCACTGGGGTTTTCTGCATCGGTATGTCTCCAGATCTCTGCAACAATTCCCCAGGATTCCAAACCAACCAGGCGGTGGCGTTCGCCCTGTTTTAACTGAACAATGTCACCAATTTTTAAATACATTTTTCATTTTCATGGTCGGTGCTGCTGGTTATTACCGCAGCGGTGCCGCCAATCAGTTTCCAAATTTCGGCCCGGCGGTTATGGTACTGCCAGCTTAATCTTTTTTCAGGAGCCACCACCAATATCTTTGGACTCAGTTTGCCGGATATATTCAGCTCTTTTTCAGTCAGGTGTGGAAAAAAAAGTTTGATGAATTTTTCTGCCTCAGTTTCTTCGATCACAAAAAAACCACCCCAGGGCCTGGTGTTATCCTGGCTGTGGATCTTAAGATTATGCAAATGCAGGTATTCTGCAATATGCTCAAAGATCAATTCTTTGGGTGTGTCGATTTTAAAATTCAGGCTCATGATCGTATTTTTTATCTCCCCATAAAAACCATCAATATTTGCACATCGCTTGGATTTACTCCTGAAATACGGGAAGCCTGTCCAAGGGTTCGGGGTTTTATTTTTGTAAATTTCTGGCGGGCTTCATTACTGAGTGAAACCAGCTTTTCATAATTAAAGTTATCTGGAATTATCAAATCTTCCAACTGGCTCATTTTTGAAACCAGTTCTTTTTCCTTTGCAATATACGTATCATATTTTATTTGTATTTCGGCCTGCTCCAGCGTTTCGTTGTCATAACCCGCCAGCAGCTCCTTTATTTTTGGAATATGGCCGATCATATCTTTCAGGCCAATCATCGGCCGGAGCAACAGCTGTATCGCTTTTTGTTTATTTAATAACGTTGCCGATTGTACGCTTTCTAAGAACAGGGTTGTTTCGTCTGTATCCAAACTTGCTGCAGACAACGCCGCTTTTATTTTTTCTACGTTATCCCTTTTAATCCTTACTTTTTCCATTCTTTTCTGCGAAGCAAGTCCAAGCCGGTAACTTTTTTCTGTCAACCGCAGGTCTGCATTGTCCTGCCTTAACAGCGTTCTGAATTCGGCCCTGCTGGTAAACATCCGGTAAGGCTCATCGGTACCTTTGTTAATAAGGTCGTCTATCAACACCCCAATATATGCTTCGCTCCTTTTTAAAATAAATGGTTCCAGCTCCCTTATTTTTTGGTGGGCATTGATCCCTGCCATTAATCCCTGGCAAGCAGCTTCTTCATAGCCCGTGGTTCCGTTGATCTGCCCGGCAAAAAACAGGTTATCGATCAATTTCGTTTCCAGGCTGAATTTTAACTGTGTTGGCGGAAAGAAATCATACTCTATGGCATAGCCCGGCCTGAACATTTTACATTTTTCGAAGCCCGGAACCAATCTAAGTGCTTGATATTGAACAGATTCTGGCAAAGAGGTTGAAAATCCGTTAACATATATCTCAATTGTGTTATATCCTTCCGGTTCTACAAATAACTGGTGCCGGTCTCTTTGGGCAAACCTGCTTATCTTATCTTCAATACTTGGACAATACCTGGGGCCGGTACCTTGTATACGGCCTTGATACATAGGGCTTTGTTCAAATCCTGTCTTTAAAAGTTCGTGTACTTTTTCATTTGTATAGGTGATCCAGCAACTTTTTTGCTGTTCGGGTTTTATCTTATCTATATCCAGGTAGCTGAAGCCAACAATTTCATCATCTCCTTTCTGTTCCTCCATTTTTGAGTAGTCGAGGCTGCGTCCATCGATCCTGGGAGGGGTTCCTGTTTTTAACCTGTCTGTCTCAAATCCCAGGGAAACAAGTTGTTCAGTGATTCCTGTTGATGCTTTTTCTGCCATCCTTCCGCCTCCGAAATTTTTCTCTCCAATATGTATCACCCCGTTTAAAAAAGTGCCATTGGTTAAAACCACTGCTTTCGCCTTTATTTCATGCCCCAGGCCCGTACTAACCCCGGTCACTCTTCCGTCTTTTACCAAAATTCCCTGTACTGTATCCTGGTAAAAATCAACATTGGGCGTATTCTCAAGCATTTCCCTCCAGGTTGCGGCAAATAACATCCGGTCGCTTTGTACCCTGGGACTCCACATGGCCGGGCCTTTTGACCTGTTCAGCATCCTGAACTGTATCATTGATTTATCTGTAACAATGCCGCTGTATCCACCCATGGCGTCAATTTCCCTAACAATTTGCCCTTTTGCAATGCCGCCCATGGCCGGGTTACAGCTCATTTGGGCAATGGTTTGCAAATTCATGGTTATTAACAGAACCTTACTTCCCAGGTTTGCCGCTGCAGCTGCGGCTTCACAACCGGCATGGCCTGCACCCACAACTATAATATCGTAATCCTGAAACATTTGGTAAAGGTAGTTTACGGCGAATTAATCATCGCCAAATTTTCTGACCAGCTCTTTCTCTGCCAAGACTGTTTTTAAAGATGCCCCTTCGTTTAGCCTTTGAAAATCAGCCTGATCTAATTGTGCAACTTGCTCGAAATATGCCTTATTTTTTACTATAAATGCCACCAGCTCATTATTGCTTTCTATATTCGACACCTCAATTGTTTTTATCTTTTCAAGCATTTTTAAGCAAAATGGGTATTGAGTTTTATTATAAAGATCCTCGAAATAAGATCTTACTCCCATTACATCTATCCTGTTTCCCCGGGCTTTATTTAAATCAACTCTTTCTACCCGTATATTGATAAAATTCCAGCATAAAAACAGGTCTTCCTCTTTTGAAAAATCAAAATATGCAACAGGAACGATATGGTCGAATTGCCAGCTTTTGGCAAAATTTTCCCAGGAAAGGCCCTCTGCGAACTGTATCGATATCCATTCCCTGATATTTTCTATATCAAGGCCAAAATACCTGGCATAAGCACTGCCCTGGCTTTTTCTGTTATGTAGCGCCGCAACGCTATTTGCCATTTACGTTTTCTCTTTTTTAAGTAGAGATTCTGTTGTTTCTATAATATTTTGGGTTGGCACCTGGTTTTTTTACAAATATAGTGTTTCACGGCGAACAGTTCCCCAGGGGAACTGTTCGCCGTGAAACAACTGATTTACCTAAAATACAAATTGAGATATTTTTTTTCCGCCTGGCGCATCAAATCAATTTCTGTACTTTTTTTATCCTTATACCCGCAAAGGTGTAAAGCCCCATGAAAAACTACCCGGTGAATTTCTTCAGTAAAAGTTACACCAGCTTGTTTTGCATTCTCTTTTACCCGGTCAATGCTTAAATACACTTCAGCTTCAATTTCATTTTTGGACGAACTCAGGTCAAATGTTATCACATCTGTATAAAAATCGTGCTTTAGAAACTCTTTGTTTATACCAAGCAGGTGTTCGTCTGAGCAAAAGATATATGCCAGGGTTCCCAGTTTCTTCTTTTCCCGGGCAAAAAGGCTTTCGATAAAGATCTTTAGTTTTTTGCGGTCCTTTAAAGTGCATTTTCTGTCGTATGAATAAAAATGGATCTTTTGCATGCGTTTATTTCTCATATCGAAATTAGATAACAATATTGATTTGATACATTTGCAACAGGCAATAAATTAATTGAACCTGAAATACATGAAGAAAAGATTATCGGAATTAAGAGTGGGAAAAACAGCTGTAATTACGGCATTTGAAAATGATGATATTTTCTTAAAACTTATGGAAATGGGATGTATTCCGGGGGAAACAGTAAAGGTAGATCAAAAAGCACCTTTGGGAGACCCTATTTCTATTACCGTTGCAGGCTATCATTTAAGCCTTAGGCTTGATGAAGCTGAAATGATCTGGGTAGAAGAAACGGTGATAACCGAACATGGATAAACCCCGGCAATTTTATTTTATAAATTCTGTTAATGAAAATCGGACTTTATTTCGGCTCTTTTAACCCCGTTCATATTGGCCACCTGATCATTGCCAGCCATGCTGTTAATGAAACTGACCTTAACCAGGTTTGGTTTGTGGTATCCCCTCAAAATCCATTTAAACAATCTGCAACATTACTAAACGAATACCACCGGCTTCACCTGATCAGGTCAGCTATTACGGGTGAAAATAATTTAAGGGCAAGTGCTGTTGAATTTAATTTACCCAGGCCCTCTTATACCATTGATACCCTTGCCTACCTGAAAGAAAAATATCCCGGGCATGAATTTTCAATCCTGATGGGCAGCGACGGGTTTCAAAACCTGCACAAATGGAAGAATTTTGAAGTGATCGTAAAAATCATCCCATTATCATTTATAAACGGCCTGGTTTTGAAATACAGGAAACACACGGTGCAGTGATCCGGTTGCTGGATGCGCCGCTCCTGGAAATTTCGTCTACACATATACGTGAGTTAATTAAAAAAAAGAAATCGATCCGCTTCCTGGTGCCCGATATCGTGAAAGAAGAAATAGAAACCGGCGCTTATTACCGTAACTGATCTATAGAACCAGGCCCGTTATCAAACAGAATAAAACGATGAATGGAGGTGGTACCCGGGTATACTGTAACACCAAAAAAGTGCCTGCAATAACAGCCATATTTATCAGGCTTGTTGTAGTATAGGATATGATGGAAACATCCTTTAGCAAATATAGCGTAGCGGCTATCATGATCCCCACCACAGCGGCATTGATCCCTTCAAGAGAACGAAAAACAACAACAAACTTTTTTAAATTTTGCCATACCGGGAAAAAGAAAAGCACCAACAGTGCACTGGGCAGAAATATGGCAACCGAACCGATTATACAGCCCAGCAACTGGGTCCTGGACCTCGTTCTTTAACGCAATACCGCCCATAAAAGAAGCAATGGAAAACACCGGCCCGGGAATGGCACGCACCATACCCGCCCCTGTCAGTAAATCCTCTCTTTCAACCCGTATGATATCCGGGTTTTTTTTAACTACCCTTTCAGAAGTAGGCCTTACCACATATTGATCAAGCATTAATGGAATCAATACATCGCCGCCACCAAAAACAAAAGAACCGAAACGGTAAAAATTCTCAAACAGGTTATAGGGCTTTTTATGCTCCCAATTTTGTTTCCTGGCAGTTTCACTTAATAACCCGGCCACCACAAAAACCATTACAAATACCCAGATATTCGTCCACCGGATCTGTTTTGGCTTTATGATTTCCTTTTCCGGAATACGCCTGTCACTTAAATTGGTTGCTACACCCCCACACACGATCAATACTGGAATTATCCAGGGGGTTTTGAATAAAAAATAGGTGCCCAACAAAGCAACCAGCATAATAACCTGGGTGATCGTATTTTTAATACTTATCTGGTATGCCTTAAATGCGGCGTAGGCTAAAAACCCGATCGCCATTGGTTGGATATAGTGAAATAAGGAATCTTTTACGCCGGAATTATCAATATCTGCTACTACAAATGAAAGTACCCCCATTAAGGTACAGGCCGGAAATATCCAGATCAGCAGCGTGAGTACAGCCAGTTTAATACCGCCCCGTTTGTACCCGATCAGCGTTAGTGTTTGTGTAGAAGAGGCGCCCGGCAACATCTGGCAGAAGGAAATATAATCCATCAGTTCCTCTTTCGTTATATCCCTGCGCCTTTCCACAAATGTTTTTAAAACCATACCCACATGGCCCTGGGGTCCTCCAAAAGCAGAGATACTGTGTAAAAACACAGCTTTTAAAAAAGGAATATGGCGTAACAGTTGTTTCAATAATTACACTTCTGTGTATAAAAATTCCATATGAAAAAATACAAAAAATATTTTATACGGAAGTAAATGCGGGGTGGTAAATTGTAATAATTGCCCGGTTTTAAAAATACCGGTTTATCGGAAGATGGTAAGATTTAATTTCGATTTTCCGGTTAAAGAACTGATGATAAAGATCAGGGCCGTTCAAAAATGTAAAAAAGAGATCAGTTGTAGGTATAAAGAACAACACTGTTCATGATCTGCTTTCCAAATTCCTTAATGGCAAACTGTTTGGCTTTTTTATACGTGTTGGTTGCCTTCATAAAACCCATATCTGAAATTTTATTCCAGGTATCATTGTTGTATATAAATTTTTGAAGTGAATAACTGATGCTGTCAACTGTATATTCCCCGCTAAAAGTAATTTTAATTTTTTTAGTCCCGGGCTTTATATCCTTCCCCAACAATTCAGCACTTTCAAAATAATGCATATCCGGGTAATCTTCAGTTACAAAATTCAAAGATATCACCTGCAGTTTTTCATTTTTATAATATGATACTTTTCCTAAAATATTATCCGAAACACTTTGTCTCAGGCTGTCATTGGTAAAATTATCCAATTCTATATAGAATGTATTTTCAATATTGCCATTTTCCTTACCGGAACAGCCGGCAAAAAAAAGTACAATACAAAAAATAACCAACCCAGTAAAATATCTGCCAATCATTTTATAATCCATATTGTGCACTGATTTTTAGCATTTCATCAATCGGTTTCTTTGCTGCCAGGCGGAGGTCCTCATCCATTATTATTTCGGGCATTTCGTATTTGAGGCACAAATATAATTTTTCAAGGGTATTTAATTTCATGTGCGGACAATCATTACAGGCACAACTGTTATTGGGTGGCGCCGGAATAAATGTTTTACCGGGATTAGCTTTCTGCATCTGGTGTAGTATACCCGTCTCGGTTGCCACGATATATGCAGTTGCTGTATCTTTTTTTGTAAAATTCAATAAACCGGTTGTGCTGCCTATAAAATCTGCAACATTCAACACTGCTTCCTCACACTCCGGGTGTGCAATAACTTTTGCATGCGGGTGGCGTATTTTTAATTTTGTGATCTTCTCCAGGCTGAAAATTTCATGAACCATACAAGCCCCGTTCCACAGCACCATGTTTCTACCCGTCTGTTTGTTGATATAAGCCCCAAGGTTCTTATCCGGTGCAAAAATGATAGGTTGGTCAGCCGGTAAACTCTCTACGATTTTTTGGGCATTGGAAGATGTACAGATTATATCACTTAATGCTTTAATACCTGCAGAGCAGTTTATATAAGTAATTACTTTATGCCCTGGGTGTTTATCCTTAAATAATTTAAACAACGCAGGAGGTGCACTGTCACTAAGCGAACAACCAGCTTTAAGATCGGGTAATAAAACTTTCTTTGAAGGATTCAGGATCTTAGCTGTTTCGGCCATAAAATGAACCCCGGCAAAAACAATGATATCAGCTTTTGTTTTTTCGGCCTGTTGTGCCAGTCCTAAACTGTCGCCGATATAATCTGCTACATCCTGGATATCCGGCTCCTGGTAGTAATGCGCAAGGATGATTGCATTTTTTTCTTTTTTTAATTTTTCAATTTCAGCAAAGAGATCAATTGTTGGATCTATCTCAATATTTAAAAAACCATTTTCTTCAATTGATTTTTTTGCACTGTTAATATCTGTCATAATATGTATTAATACTACTTATTTATATAATCATCTACTACTACTAGGGCTGTTAATATGTGGAAATATAAAAAACCTCACCTGTTGCAAAATTAGAACCTTTAGTTTATCAACGCTCATCCACAGGTAATTAACATCCAAACTTTTAAATACCTGCTGTGAAGAATACAGCCAGGTAACGTACATGGTAATTTATTTATTTTTCTTTTCACATCCGTTGATAATTATTAGCGTGGAAACAATAATTACATATGACTTAATAAACCCTGTTGATAATAACGGTATAATTTACAGTTTAATAACAGTAAAACTCACCCCGCTGCCCGGGGTTTAAAGCTTTACGCATTTTACCCATAGTTTTGGCCGGCAAAAAAGCAGGTTACCAACATTAAAACAGGCATATTAACACTACCCTGTTTATAACCTTTATTCAGCTGTTAAAAGCCGCAAATAAGGCTAATACTTATATACAACATTTGCATATGAGCCTTATTCAACCTGTATTATAATGTATTTATGGGTTTTAAAAACGGATTTTATATTCAATTTTACCCTATTTTTGCCCTCCAAATTTAATATATAACAGATATGCAGATTATTCAGAGTATACGTGATAAAGGGGCGCCAATAACCATTGTGGCAATTTCGCTTGCTTTAATCGCTTTTATTTTAATGGATGCCAGGCAGGATGGCGGTGGCCCGTCTGCTACTGACAGTATTGGTAAAATAAACGGTACCGCTATTGAACAAACAGTATTCAGTAAAAAAGTGACAGCACTGGAGATCCAGGAAGAGCAGCAAACCGGGCAAAGACCAACCGGTAGCCGGTCGGCCCAGATCCGTGAACAGGTATGGAACCAGGTTGTGGCAGAAAATATCTTTTATGCCGAAGCTGCAAAACTGGGTATTGATTTTACTTCAAAAGAACTGGATAATATATTAAAGAGCAGTGACCCTTCAAATCCATTGATGCAGGACAAATCAATGGTTGACCCCGGAACCGGAAAATTAGACATGACCAAGGTGAGCCAGGCATTGTCTAATATCAAAAAAATGAAAGGTGAGCAATGGGAAATGGTAAACAGCCAGATCATTGAACCTCAAAACTGGCAAGTGTATCCACAAAATATTTCGCTTTATTAAATGCAAGCGCATATTACCCGGCCTGGATGGAAGAAAAAGATACCAAAGAAAATAAAAGCTTTGCAACCTTTTCTTATGTTCAGATCCCTTACCAGACCATCAGTGACAGCGCCATTAAAATAACGGACGCAGAAATTGAAAAATATGTACAAAAGAACAAGGACCTGTTTAAACAGGAGGCCGGCCGCATGATCTCTTATGTTGCTTTCAGCCAGTTACCCGGTTCGGCCGACAGTGCCAGGACGATGGCAGCCGTTGCAACATTAAAATCTGAATTTGAAAACGAAACCAATACAAGAACATTTTTGGCCCGCAACGCCTCGTCCATTGAATTTGATACCAATTATGTACCCAGATCAAAGATCAACAGCATTGCCATTGATTCTATTACCAGGCTACCGGTTGGCGCGGTTTACGGGCCTTATTTAGATAATAAAAATTATGTGCTGGCAAAATACCTGGGCAGTAAAACCCTGCCGGACAGCGTACAGGCAAAACACATTTTAATTGCAACCGTAAACTCTCAAACCGGCGAACCGGTACAGGATGACAGTACTGCAAAAAAGCGGGCAGACAGTATTTATAATGCCGTAAATGCCGGCGCAAATTTTGCTTTCCTGGCTTTACAGTATTCATCAGATGGCAGTAAAGAGAAAGGCGGCGACCTTGGAACTTTTGCTTATGGCACCATGGTACCTGAGTTTAATAAATTCTGTTTTGAAAAACCGGTTGGTTCAAGAGGTGTTGTAAAAACACAGTTTGGATACCACATCATTGAAGTGATGAACCAAAAAGGATCCAGCCCTGCCTATAAAATAGGTTTTTTAGCAAAGGAAATTTTTACCAGCGAAGAAACGATCAATAAAGCCAGCAATGAAGCCATTAAGCTTTCGGCTGAAAAAGATGCGAAAAAACTGGAGGCATATATACAGAAGAACGGGTTACAAAAAATAACCGCTCCCATACTGATTAAAGAAAATGATGCACAAATTGGCCAGTTGCAGGATGCCCGCCAGTTGGTACGCTGGGTATTTGAGGCCAAACAGGGAGATGTCAGCGACCCAATGCCGGTTGGCGACCAGTTTGTTGTTGCCATGGTTGATAAGGTCTATGAAGAAGGAACCCAGGATGTACAAACGGCAAGACCATTGGCAGAAAATGCGGTCCGGGAAGAAAAGAAAGCAGCAGAAATCATAAAGGCACTGGGCGCCAATCCAACCCTGGAAACAGCAGCAGCTAAATATGCCAAAGAAATTTTAACCGCCGGCCAGGATTCTTCGGTCACCTTTAAATCACAGATCATCCCCGCCGTTGGTAACGAACCTAAATTAATTGGCGCTATATTTAATAAAGCAAACCTGAATAAAGTGGCAGCACCTATTGCAGGAAAAGCCGGTGTCTTTGTTTTTAAAGTGAACAGCATTTCAGAAAAAGCCATTGACCCCAATGAAGATAAAGCCCAAATGAGAATACAGCAAACAACCGCTTTACGCAACTCGGCAGTATCAAACTGGTTTGAAGGACTGCGTAAAAAGGCAACCATTAAAGATAACAGGAGCAAGTTTTTTTAACTGAACTTTTTATAACATATCCAAAACAGCCATCACAATTATGTGGTGGCTGTTTTGTTTTACCCGGTACTTTAATCCCGGTTTACCATTTAAGAAAATAATACCTGCATAAACCATGTTTAACTTATACTATTCCCCGAATTTTAAGCGGAGTGGTATATTTGCAATATGGATGATGTATTTGTAAATAAAGTTTCGGAGAGCGGTATCATTACGCTCGACCTGGAGGATTATTATCCAAAGGAGGAAACAGCGGTTTTTGATATGAAGGACCATTTGTTTATGGGGCTCATTTTAAAAGAAAAGGATTTCAGGGAAACCATGAAAACCCTTGACCTGGAAGTATATAAAGGAAAGAATATTGCCCTTACCTGTTCTGCCGATGCGGTTATACCGGTTTGGGCCTATATGCTGGTGGTTAGTTACCTGGAACCGGTTGCCAAAGCAATAGTTTTTGGCGACAGCGAATTTTTGCACAAAACCCTGTTCTTACAAAACATAGCAAAAATAAATGTTGCTGATTACGAAGATAAGAGAGTTGTTATAAAAGGGTGCGGCGAACTGCCCATTACCGAATCGGCCTATGTGGCCATTACCGGGCTGTTAAGGCCGGTAGCAAAAAGTATCATGTATGGCGAACCCTGCAGCACGGTACCCATTTATAAGAAAACGAAAACAACAACAAATTAAAACCACCCCCTTCTTTTAAATATATATAACATCAGCAGCGGAATAAAAACCATTAAACCTACAATGAAATAAAAGCCTGTTGTATTATGTGCAAACGGGATAATATCAAAGTTCATTCCGAATATTCCGCCAATTACAGTGGCCGGGGCCAATAAGCAGGTCACTACCGCCATAACTTTCATCACCTCGTTCATTTTCAAATTCACATTACTCAGGTAAAGGTCCTGGAGGTTCATCATCATATCACGGTAGTTTTCCGACAGTTCGTTAGCCTGGATGATATGATCATACACATCTTTAAAATATTTTTCCGTTTTTTCTTCTATCAGGTTGCTTTCGCTTCTTAATATTCCGTTCACAAGTTCTCTTACCGGTGAGATACTTCGTTTTAATATGATCATCTCTTTCCGCAACATATTCATTTTGGCAAGGGTTCGTGTATTGGCATTACGGATAATATCCTCTTCCAGCAACTCGATCTTTTCCCCTAATTTTTCCATTACCAGGTAATAGTTATCAACGATCATATCAATCAGGGAATAAAAAAGAAAATCGGCGCCGTTTTGCCTTACCTTACTGCTGTTTATTTTTAACCTGTCCCGCAGGGGATTAAAAACATCCCTTGAAGCGTCTTCCTGGAAACTGATCACAAAATCTTTACCCAAAACTATACTGATCTGCTCTGCTTCAACGGTAGAATCCTTTTCATTAAAATACAACATATTGAGCACGCAAAAAATAAGGCCATTGATATCATCCATTTTTGGACGCTGTCCCAGACTGAGAATATCCTCAGTTATTAAATTATGAATACCATAATGGTTGCCCAAATCTTCCACATCAGCTTTCCGGAGCCCATCCACATTTATCCAGGTTATTGTTGAAGAATTCAGGTATGGATAACATTCTGAAACAGAATGTAACTCTTTAACCAGGAAATGTGAAATATCATAATCGTGTATAAAAATTTTAACCTCTTCAGGCTCTTTACGGGGAGATGCTACTGTTGGATTTACCTGTAATACTTTTTTTGTACGCAATAATTCCAGGGGATTGAATAAATAAGATAAATAATTGCGGGCCGCCATATCAAATTAGTTAAAATGCGAAGTTGATTAAAAAACTAAATGCAGATGAAAATAACATTTTTATTTTAGAAATAACAGCAAATAAAAAACCGTTCCGTCAAAGGCGGAACGGTTGTATAAAACAGGTTACTCATTATTTTGCCGGCGCCGGCGGTGGCGGAGGTGCATCTGAATTCCAGATATCACGGAACATTTTCCACCTGCCGTTCTCTTCTTTCCATACCACCACAAATTTTCCTTTTCAACAGAAACATTGTCGGCAATAAACACTTCATATTTACCCGTTTCAACAACGGCTTCTTTTCCGCCCATTACTTCTTCGGTTGTTAAAACCACGTTTCTTAACCCGGAATTATAGCCAATACTTAAGAAAGACCGGATGCCGGCTGTACCACAAACCTTTGGCATATTGGCATTGTAAATACAGCCATCGCTGGTATAACAGTTTGCAAAAGCAACAGAATCGCCAGTGGCAAAACTGGCTCCAAATACCTTGTTACTGGCAGCGATCTGTGCTTTAACGCTGTCTAAACTAAAGCTGGCTGTTTCTGTTTTAACGGCTTCATTATTACAGGCACTGAAAAGGGCTGCAGCAATAACAACCCCCAAAATTTTTACAAAAGCATGTTTCATTTTTAATTGGTTTAAGGCCGTAAAATACAAACAATAAATTATATAACGGGTGTGGCTGTTGGGTATTTTAATTGGCCTGGCGCCGGCTGTTAAAATTCCTGCTCTTCCCTTTATCATAATTACCAAAACCCCTGGAACGTTTGGGCCCGGGTTTTTGCGGAGCTGCAACCGGGGCTGAAAAAGAAGATATACTTATCGGGTAAGGGTGTTCGTGAATTACCGGTATGCTGATACCGATCAGTTTCTGGATATCCTTCAGCTCAGCCCTTTCATCAGCATCACAAAAAGATATAGCAATACCGGTGTTGCCGGCCCTGCCGGTACGCCCGATACGGTGTACATAGGTTTCGGGCACATTGGGCAGTTCGAAATTGATCACATGGCTCAGGTCATCAATATCAATACCCCTTGCCGCAATGTCTGTAGCCACCAAAACCCGGATGCTTCCGCCCTTAAAACTGCTCAATGCATGTTGACGGGCGTTTTGTGATTTGTTGCCATGTATGGCAGCGGCAGTAATATGGTTCCGGTGTAAAAATTTCACCACCTTATCGGCGCCATGTTTGGTTCGGGTAAAGACCAAAGCGGTAATAATTTTTTCATCCTGTAATAAGTGCATCAGCAGGTTTGGCTTATCGGCTTTGCCAACATAGTACAAACTCTGGTCAATGGCATCAACGGTTGAAGAGGCCGGGGTAACCTCTACATAAGCCGGGTTGGTTAATAATACATTTGCCAGCTTTTGAATTTCGGGCGGCATGGTTGCCGAGAAAAAAAGTGTTTGCCTTTTTGCCGGCAGTTTGGTAATGATTCTTTTTACATCATGAATAAAACCCATGTCGAGCATGCGGTCTGCTTCATCCAGTACAAATATTTTCAGGAATTTCAGGTCAATAAAACCCTGGCTGATCAGGTCGAGTAAACGCCCCGGGGTTGCTACGAGTATATCTACACCCCTTCTTAAAATATTGGTTTGGTGTAATTGCGAAACACCCCCAAATATAACGGTATGGGTTAGGCCGGTGTGTTTGCCGTAAGCTGCAAAACTTTCATCTATCTGGATGGCCAGCTCACGTGTGGGCGTTAAGATCAGTACTTTTATTTTATGCGGGCCACGCTCTTCGCCTTTGTTTTTGTATAATAATTGCAGGATCGGGATGGCAAATGCTGCCGTTTTACAGGTACCGGTTTGGGCGCAGCCAAGCAGGTCGCGCTGTTCCAGGATCAATGGAATGCTTTGTGCCTGGATGGGCGGAGGGGTGGTGTATCCTTCGGTAACTAATGCTTTCAGGATAGGATCGATCAGATCTAATTGTTTAAATGCCATTAAATGGTTTATTTGTGTTTTGTGTGGGCTGGCAAAGACGTTGCAAATTCTGAATCAGCAGGAAAAATATTAGTACCACGGGCCTGCAACAGGCCTTCTTTAAAAAAGAAGTGGAACGCAAAATTAGGCTTTTGTTTTTTAATGGGCGATAAAATGCTGGTTTGGCACGAAACCATGCCATATTCTATGCTGAATACGTAAATTCGTGTATAAATAAACCTGATGTCGACCCTCACCATTACAACTATACAAAGCAACCTGATCTGGGAAGAAAAGCAGGCAAACCTGCGTTTACTGGAAAAGAAGATCGCCGGTATTGAAGAAAAGACAGAGATCGTGGTGCTGCCCGAAATGTTCAACACCGGGTTTAGCATGAAACCCGAACTGCTATCCGAGACCATGGATGGCGAAACCGTGGAATGGATGAAAAAGGTAAGCCGGGATTACGGGATCGTACTTACCGGGAGTTTGATGATCACAGAAGAAGGCAAATATTATAACCGCCTGGTGTGGATGTTGCCCAACGGCCATTACGGCCATTATGATAAAAGGCATTTGTTTGCATTTGGCAATGAAGATAAACATTACAGTCCCGGCAATAAAAGGCTGATCGCTTCGGTAAAAGGCTGGAAGATCAATTTACAGGTTTGTTATGATCTGCGGTTCCCGGTTTGGGCGAGGCAGGCTCCCCTCTCTTCCAGGAAAGGGGATGGGGGCGAGGTCGAATATGATGTCCTGATCTATGTTGCCAACTGGCCCGAGCGCCGCAGCCATGCCTGGAAAACCTTATTGTGCGCAAGGGCGATAGAGAATCAGTGTTATGTGGTTGGTGTTAACCGGGTTGGTAGTGATGGAAACAATGTTTATCACAGCGGCAACAGTTTGCCAGTGCGTTTTTAAGTCCCGTTAGGGATGATATACTTGCCTGTCGGCAGACAGGTTGGCAAAAATTACAGGAAAAAGAAATCAAAAATGCCGTAGGCATGATAGGATAAAAAGTAAAAGATCTATCGTACCTACGGCACTCAATGTGTAGTATTTTCAAAAACTACCACCAATCTTTGGCCTCTACAAGGCTGCGACAACAAATCATTGCTAATACGAGGCAGCCAAAAACGCAGGATTGCCCATTGCCTATTGCCCATTTGCTTTCCGTATCATCTCCATCACCACCTGCATTTTATGATCAACGCCTTTTATGAGCGCATCGTAATTGGTTCCGATATTTATATCGGGTTCAATACCACGGCCATCTTTTGGAACATGATTATATTGAACCAGGCGAAATAAGGGTAACCTTACTTTTATTTTTGTATTGGGTAAAACAATATCCGGAATTAAGATGCCATTATTGCCATGCCAGCCGCCGCCGGTTTCTTCTCCCAGTAAAACGATACCGGGCTGGCCTTTTATGGCATTACTGAAAAGTGAAGCAGCCGAAAATGTAGAACCATTGATAAGCACGTACAGGTTGCCGTTATAATGATTGCCGGTTTTGGGTTTGTACAGCTTTCTTTCCCAGTGGCCGAAATGGTAAAGCCCGTCCCTGTTTTTTTTGGTTAGAAAAAACAAACCCAGGTTATTGATAAAACCTTCTTTGATGTATTTTGAATAAGGCCGCAGGGATTTGGTAACTGCATAAGAAGTATCGGCCACTTTAAAATTTGTTCTGCTTACATATTTTGTCAGCAGGGTTGAAAGCCTGATCCTTCCGCCGCCATTGCTGCGAATATCAAGTACTACGTTATTGATGCCCGTTTTTTTAATGTACCTGAATGTTTGCCGGTAAAACCTGCGCAAGCTGCCTGTTGAAAATGTATTGATGGTAACAATTGCTGTATTGTTGGTGGTATCAACAGCCAGTGAGCGGGCATCCAGTAATCTTTTTTGGCGGGTTTCCCTTTTTTCTTTCTTTTCCTTTTTTGCCAAACCGCTGGCTCTTGCTTTTTTGCTGCTGTCTTTTGGCCATTCAAATACAGGGATACCGGTCGTTTGTTCAACCCCGGTACTGTCGATATAAGTTACCCGGTATGTTTTACTGATGCCGAAAATATTGCGGTGGTAATACGGAAAATTATTGCTGAGCCTGATGTAGTTTACATTATTGGCATACCCGTCCTCGGTCATGTAACTGAACATGATCTTTGTAAGGTCAGTATTCTTTATGCCGTTAATGGATCTAATGAGCGTTCCTCTTTTTAATACCGAATCTTTCCGGTTCAGGTTATTGGTTACTACCATGGTATCGTTCCAACATTTTAAAAAAAGCGGGAAGGAAGGGAATTTTTTACCTTCAACCCAGTTGTTATATGCTTTGCTGCGGCCAAAACTGGTATGTCCGCAATGGATCTTATCAGTAAGCGGCGCAATCACCCGCCAGCCAAACTGCTGTTCGGTCATGCTGTCTTTAATATAACTGTAGTATTTATCAAAATACATATCCATGCTGTCTTTGGGTGTGTACCAATAGAGTGACGGATGTTTTGTTTCCAGGATACCTCTCAGTAAAGTATAATCCTGTTGTAATTGTTGTACCGGGTATTTTTTGTTGGGGTTGTAATTTTTTGTTGTAGCGCAGGAATAAAACAGGACAGAAAAGATCAGTAAAAGGGCTGCGTGAAATTTATTCATTGGGCAAAACTAATTAAAACTACAGTTAAATGGCTTTGCCTGTTTTGGGATCATAATTTATCGTTTTGGGATAAAAGAAGGTCAATTGGGTTTTTAAAAAAAGCATAATGTCTTAGATATGAATTTAATGAAGTAGAAGTTTAAACAATAAATAATTGAGAATTATTTCAAATGATTCCATCCCTGTGCCACCAGCTCATGTTTATTTCCACCACGGGTAATAAATGTTTTTCCTTTTTCCGCTTCGGTAATATATCCAATAATACTTAAGCCGTTATTGGCAGCTATCTTTTCATGATCGGCCTGGGAAACAGTAAATAACAATTCATAATCTTCGCCGCCACTTAATGCACAGGCGGTGGGGTCAAGCTCCAGTTTGTATGCAAAATCCTTGCTGTCTTCATTCAAGGGTAGTTTGTCTTCATATAAAACACAGCCAACATTACTCTGCTTACAAATGTGCAGCATCTCACTGCTTAAGCCATCACTGATGTCCATCATGCTTGTTGGTGTGATCTTGTGTTCGGCAAAATATTCGATGACATCTTTGCGGGCTTCGGGTTTTAATAACCGGCCAACAATATATGCACGGTTTTCCAGGTCGGGCTGGGCGCCGGTTTCTTCAAATATTTTTTTCTCTCTTTCTAAAATGGTGAGGCCTAAAAACGCTCCACCAAGATCCCCGCTTACACAAACCAGGTCGTTTACTTTGGCGCCGTCTCTTTTTACATACATATCGGGCGCCACCTCTCCAATTGCAGTAATGCTGATCACAAAACCACGCTGCGATGTAGTGGTATCGCCGCCAACCAGGTCAACATCATATTTATCGCATGCCGCATATATACCGGCATAAAACTCATCCAAAGCTTCCACACTGAATTTATTGCTGATGGCTATACTAAGCAGGATCTGCGTTGGCGTGGCATTCATGGCATATATATCACTGATGTTGGCGATCACCGATTTATAACCCAAATGTTTCAATGGTGTGTACATCAGGTCAAAATGAATGCCTTCAATCAACAGGTCGGTACTTAAAACCGTTTGCCTGCCAAAATGATCGATCACGGCTCCGTCATCACCCACGCTTAGAATGGTAGAAATATTTGGGTACGTTCCATTTATTTTAGATTGTAGTTTGTAGATTGGCGATTTTTGATTTTATATGGCCGCTGTTTTTTTATCAACAACGAGATTTTTAAAAGCCATGTTAATGATTTTTGATTTTAGATCTTATTTGGCCGGTTGCTTTTTCTTTTTCGGCAGTCATGTTTTTTAAGTCAGTGTTTATTGAAGCTATGTTTATGGATAGTAATTCATTTGCTATAACATATAAGCCACGCAACTCTTGTTTAAACGGCTCATTGAACTCAGCCAATAATTCATAAAAATGCATGGTTTCATCAAGCTCTTCTTCTGCAACTCTTAGTTTATTAACAAAATCAGCTTTGTTTTCCCCATGCTGCCGGAATTTGCTGACACTGAACTGGAGCATCTTATTATTTGACCAATATAAGTTTTGTTTACAATGTTGTTAGGAAACTTAAGGCATAGCTTTGCTGTATTTACAGCAAGCACTTTCAGCCGTTTCATTATTTCAACCTTCTTAGAATTCATACTGCGTTTAAATTGTTTTTAAACCCTGCAATAAAAAAAAATCTAAAATCGCCAATCTAAAATCTATAATTGCTTCCTATTATGAATCACATCAATCAGCTCATCATGAATCAGCCCGTTTGTGGCAACCAGTTTTTGATAAGGAGAATATTTATTACCATTCATGTCCGTTACTTTTCCCCCTGCTTCTTCCACGATCAAATACCCGGCTGCTGTATCCCAGGCACTGAGGCTGTGTTCAAAAAAACCTTCGAACCTGCCGGCAGCAACCCAGCACAGGTCAATGGCTGCACTGCCGAGCCTGCGAACAGGAACTCCTTTGCGTACAAAGCGTTCAAAACTTCCAGCGGGCCGTTTTCCATATCGAGGTACGAATAGGGAAAACCGGTAACCAGGCAACTGTGAATCACTTCCGTTTTTTTACTGACCCTGATTTTTTTACCATTTAACGTTGCACCCAATCCTTTTTCGGCAAAGAACAATTCGTTGATAAACGGATTATAAACTGCACCCAGGATCATTTCACCATTTTGTTCTACGCCTATACTCACACAGCAAAGCGGAATGCCGCTGGCAAAGTTGATGGTGCCGTCAATAGGATCGATGATCCATTTGGTATCACTATTGGTTGCCATTTCGCCAACCTCCTCACTTAAAATAAAATGACCGGGATGGTCGGTATGAATGGCTTCAATGATCGCTTTTTCGGCAGCATGATCGGCTTCGGTAACCCAGTTGTTGATACCTTCTTTGTTACTGATCTTTAAATCGTCATTATTAAAAAAATGCCTTAATTGTCTGGCACCGGCTTCTACGGCATTTAAAAGAGTTGTTTTTAACATGGCGCAAATATACAAAGGCTTGCCTACAATAACTTTTCCTGAATTTAAGAACAGCGGTTACACATGAAATGAATTTCAGTGAGGTATAACTATATTTGACTATGATTTTGTCGGTGATCATCGTTAACTATAACGTAAAACATTTCCTGGAACAATGCCTGTACTCGGTTCAAAAAGCCTGTAAGGGAATTGATGCAGAAATTATTGTTGCAGATAATAACTCAACAGATGGCAGCAGGGGTTTCCTGGAACCGGCGTTTCCCGGCGTTAAATTTTTATGGAATACTGATAATACCGGGTTTGCCAAAGCCAATAACCAGGCGCTTGAAATGGCAACCGGAGATTTTATCCTTTTTTAAACCCCGATACGATCATACCGGAAGACTGCATAGAAAAATGTATACAGTTTTTCGATCTGCATAAAGATGCCGGGGCTGTTGGCGTACGTATGATTGACGGTTCAGGAAAATTTTTAAAAGAAAGTAAAAGGGCCTTTCCTTCACCCCTTACCTCTTTATTTAAACTATCGGGGCTGGCAAGAATATTTCCGCATTCCCCCACATTTGCCCGCTATCACCTGGGACATTTGCCGGAAAAGGAAAACCACGTGGTGGATGTGCTGGCCGGCGCATTTATGATGATACCAAAAGCAGTATTGAAGCTGACGGGAAATTTTGATGATCGATTTTTTATGTATGGCGAAGATGTTGACCTGAGCTTCAGGATACAGCAGGCAGATTGTTTGGCAACTGGCGGGAAATATAAAAATTATTATTTTTCAGAGACCAGCATCATCCATTTTAAAGGAGAAAGTACCAAAAGGGGAAGCCTGAATTATGTAAGGCTGTTTTATAAGGCCATGAATTTGTTTGTAAAAAAACATTACAGCGGCAGCAAGGCCGGCATTTTTATTTTTTTAATTCAAACGGCCATCATCATCCGGGCCGGATTTTCGGCCATTGGAAACCTGCTAAAAAAAATCGGGTTACCCATACTGGATGCCGGCTTAATTTTAAGCGCCTTCTGGATAACAAAAATTCTTTGGAGCCGCTTTATCAGGCAGGAGGTTAATTATTCTCCCAATGTTTTAGTGATCGCTTTCCCGGCTTTTACGGCCATATTTTTAATTGCTGCTTATTATTCGGGATTGTATGATAAGGGATACAAACAATCGCAACTGATCCGTTCAACCGGTATTGCTGCACTGGTTTTATTAAGTGTATATGCTTTGTTGCCAGAAAGTATCCGTTTTTCAAGAGGCATTTTGATAGTGGGAATATTCCTGGCTTTTATTTTAATGAATTTTATGCGGCTGCTTTTTATCAGCCGGCGTTACCTGGAAACAAGGGATGAACAGGAAGAGCGGCAGCAAACCGTTGTTGTTGCAGGCGAAAAGGATTTTACAATCATTGCCGGTATCATGAACAAAGCGGGTATGCCCGAAAGGGTTTTAGGCCGAGTGGCGATCAGTCAAACAACATCAGCATCCGACCTGGGCACTATAGTACAATTGCCGAACCTGGTAAAAAGATACCCGGTTAAGGAGATCATCTTTTGTGAAAACGGGCTGAGCTTTAAAGAAATTATAAGCACCATTTAAGGCCTGCCTGCAGCAGTAAGAAATAAATTTCATGCATCGGGCAGCGTTAGTATTGTAGGCAGCGATAGTAAGAATGTAAGCGGGGATTTTGTGGCAGCAACCGGTAATTATACCATTGGCGATCCCATTAACCGGAGAAATAAAAGATTGCTCGATATAATGACTTCGGTGCTTTTTATTATTGGGTTTCCTTTTTTACTTTTTATAAAAAAGGGGTTACCTGGTTTTTATAAAAATGTTTTTTGGGTTTTAACAGGAAAAAAAACATGGATAGGTTATGCAGCCCCAACAGATAAATTGCCTGCCCTTAAAAAAGGGATAATCAGCAGCACTTCTTTACCCGCATACATGAATGAATTGCCTGTTGACAGTTTATCAAAGAACGATGAATGGTATGCCTCAAATTATTCTGCCATGCTCGACCTTAAAAAAATTACACGGGGATTTAAATACCTGCATCATTGATCTTTCGGGCTATCGTGTAACCATTCTTCGATCACCGTTTCAAAAGCGTTTTGAGTACTGTTCAATTCTTTAAAAGGAAATGTTTCAGCAGCTTTTAAGGCAGCAGGCAATGAAAAATGCTTTTGCTCCAAACATATAAATAATTGCTGCTTTTGCAGGTAAGCGGCCAGGTATTCCTGTTCTGTTTGACCCGGCGTGGGCACCAGGATCGCTTTTTATGCAGTTTTACCAGGTCCATTACAGAAGTATACCCACTGCGGCAAATGATCATGCCGGATTGCAGTAACACGGTATTTAATGCAGCCGCCGCAAGATGGTTTTTAATTTCAACCGCCGGGTTATTACAGGTTGGGATCAAAGATTGTCCCGGCAGCCCCCTAATCAACATAACCCTGCCGGCAAATGAATGCAGTTCTTCCAGTAACCGTTTTTCAAAAATGCTGCGTTGTGGCTCGGGGCCCGACAATACAATACACAGGTCATATTTATTTTCGGTAACATTTTTTTCGAACCTTGATAAAGGACCGATATAAATTACAGGAATACGGGGTAAAGCTGGTGGATGAGATAATTCTCCTGCCAGGTTTATTTTCCCAGGGTCATCAGGCACCCAACAGGCATTGAATTTATTGATATAGTAATAATGTATTTTTTGAGCAATCCTTTCGGTAAAAGGGTTGCCGGTTTTATCTGCAGTTGATGTGTAATATAAATACAGTGTATTTTTTTATGATTTAATCCCGGGCGGTTGTCGGATATCACCATGTCAATTTTGTGCTCATTAATTATTTTAGCCAGCCATCTTTTTTCGGCAAGAACACGATATAAAAGTTTTGGGATCTGCTTTAGTAATTTTACGGTAAACCAGTATCCGTTGCGGCTGTACTGTACCCGGTAACCTATTAGATCAATAAAATACAGTCCGGGAAATTCCTGTTGTAATAAAATTTTTACGGGGCCTTCGGCTGCAACAATTACCTCACAATTTTGTTGTAGTAATTTAAATATAACTGGAATGCAACGGGTTGCGTGTCCCAGGCCCCAGTCGAGAGGGGCAACCAGTACCCGGCGCTTTTTGAGCGGGCTGTTAAAAATTTCAGGATTATTCAAAAAAATACAATAATTGTTTGTGAAAATAAGTTAAATTGCTAATCTTAAATTATGCGACATATAAATAAAATAACATTATTGCTATTCATTATTGTTACCGTTTTGGTTTCAACCGGCTGCGCCTCTACAAAAAAAGGCTGTGGCTGTCCCAGCCAATCGGGAATGGTAGGGTATAAATAGCATACATTTTAACCAATATAAAGCTATGAACAAATCAAACCGGGATTTATTGGTTTTGTTCAACCAGGAGATAATGACTCCACAGGCAATTGAACATGAAGTAGAGCTGCTTCATCAATTGTTGTATTCCATCGAAAGACTTGAAAATATAGTTATAGCCCACGAAATAATAGACCTTAATAAATACCGGATCATTAAAAAACAGGGTCATCTCCGCAAAATATTTCGCCTAAGGGAATTAAAGCCATTCGTTTTTTTGAACTGTAAGAATTAACTCCAGCCAAAACCAGCCCTCACTTTAATTTTAACAATGCGGCTTTTAAAGCGCCGAGCATTTCATCGATCTCCTCAATTTTACAGGTGCCAACACTCAACCTGTACCAGCTGCTTTCAGTATTGGACCCAAAACAATAAAAAGGCACTATTGCCAGTTTGGCTTCATCCAGGATATAGGCAGTAACGTCTGCCTGGTTAGCGAGTAATTTACCACCGGCTGTTGTTTTACCAACATAATCAATTTGTACAGTAAGGTAAATGGCTGCCTGCGGTGTTATGGCATCAACATGCAGTCCAGCAGCTTTCATTTGCTGAAAACCGGTAAAGATCTTTTGCAAACGTTCAATGATCCCGGCTTTAAAAACGGAGAACCAGTTATCTATTGCACCGGTCTTCACCAGATACCTGGCAACCGCCTTTTGTTCTGCCATGGGCGCCCAGGCTCCGATATGGCTGTTGATCGAACGCATTTTAACAATGATCTCGGCAGGCCCGAGCGCCCAACCCACACGTACACCGGTAGCAGCAAATGATTTACTGATCCCATCAATAAAAATGGTATAGTCTTTCATGGCAGGATCAAGTGTAACCGGGTTGTGGTGTACCGTATCACCAAAAGTGAGTGTCCAGTAGATCTGGTCGTACATCAGGTACAGTTTCTTTTCTCCATCACCCCGGGTTTTATTTTCTTCAATCACCAGGTTGCAGATTGCGCTTAGTTCTTCTTTACTGAACGTGGTACCGGTTGGGTTTAAAGGCGAACACAAAGAAAGCAATGTGGCTCCTTTTATATGTTCTTTTATCTGGCCTGCGGTAAGCATGAAATTATTTTCTTTTTTTGCTTCCAGCATGATATGTTCTCCGCCTGTAAAGTGTACGTAATGATTATTGTTCCAGCTTGGGGCAGGGTAAATTACCTTATCGCCTTTATCAACAATGGCACGGTACAGTGCATATATGAGCGGCCGGCCACCTGCAGAAATTAAAATTTCGTTTGTGCCATAATGTAGACCGCCCCTGGATGACATGAAAGCAGCAACCGCTTCTCTCAGGTCGAGGTTGCCCTCGGCTGCCGGGTAAGTGGTGTAACCTTCTTTATAGGCAGTAATGATCTCCTGCTCCAGTTCGGCAGGAATGGGAAATATGGCCGAATCAAAATCGCCGATCGTATAATTGTAAATGGCTTCCCCCCGGTTAATCTTTTCCTTAATGGTTGCCCCCAGGCGAACGATCTCGGATGCCTGTAAAGTTTCGGCCAGCACACTCAATTTTAAATTTCCCATAAGCTTGTTATTGATAGGCAAAAGTAAAATTTTAAGGGGGGATGGCAAAGTTTTAAAATTGAAGAAATCGCAAGCAAGGATAGTACTGCTTATTGGAATGCTTTTATTAAGCCGGGCAAAGGCAGCTTTAACTGCAGGAAAGCTATTATCCATTTGGATTATTACTTTGTTTGCCGGGGTTTACGTAATTTGAAGCAAACTGCAACAGTAACGCGCTATTGAGTGTTTATAAAACCATATTATATATTGCTTTTTTCCAGGCAGGTTTTATGGCACAGGCTCAACCGCTGGAACGGTTCAATACTTTCAGTTTCAGTGTAAATGAAGGCCTGCTGCAAACGTCCATGAATGACATGGCCTTTGACAGTAAAACCTTTTGCTGGCTCAGCTTTCCCAATGGCATACAGAAATTTGATGGTACAGATTTTACCATTGTTCCCGTTCAGCCCGGCCTGCCGGATGATAAACTGGCTTTCTTTTTTACCTGCAGTCATGGCGAGCTTTTCATCAGCCATTCGCAGGGAATAAGCAAATATGAAATTACCGGCAACCGGTTTAACTGGTTTTATAACAACAAACCCGGAGAAAAAAAACCAGTCATGTTTATCGGGGAACACCGAAACATCATTTATGTATATAATGAAACAGGAAATATAAACGGGATCAATTGCCTTTCACTTCAATTGGTCTCTGAAACCGCCACCGGCATCCCCGGATATGCAACCAATGACAGTTACCGGCCCCGGCTTGCCCATAATATTATAAAAAATAAAGCAGCGTTTCAGGTAAATGCAGCTTTTACCTGTGGGACCTTGAAAAGGAGAAATTGATCAGCAAGTCGGACTCTATGCTTATGCCAGCACGCCCCCTGTTGTTGAAAACCGAAAACGAACTTTTATATTTCAGTTACAATGCAAACAGCAGCCTGCAGCTTTTCAACTTTAAAACAAAAAGCAGCAGTGTCATAAATGAAAAGGTAGGCAATGTTTATTACTGGCAAAACCGGGTATTGCTGAATATAGATAATAAGCTCTATGCAACTGATACGGCTTTACGGCTGATAAAATCTGAGTTGGTGAATTTTCAAAATCAACCCATTACCGGCAATTCAACAATTGCCCGGGTAAAGGAAGATCATTTCGGTAACCTGTACCTGGCAACAACTAACTCGGGGATAAAAAAAATTATCAGGAATAATTATCCCATTAAATATTTCGGCACCTCTAAAAGGGAAGATAATTTCGTGATCAGTATACTGCCCGATAAAAAGCAGAACAGGTTATTGGCCGGAACTGCCAGGAATGGTTTGCTGGTATTTGATACACTGCAACGTTTGATCAGGCATATAAAAACCTTGCCGGGTAAAACTGTTGCATTTTCTGCAAACACAATTATAAAAGATAATAAGGGCAATTACTTATTATATATCTGGGGAGAGAATAATGTGTGGAGCCTTAGCCATGACCTTACACAATTAAAAAGCATTCCTTTGATTTCTGCATTTCCTGAAAACAAAAAAGGAATCGGCTATTATGGCAATTTTTTATACAGGGATGAACGGGGGGCCATTTCACAATCAGAAGGGCGGCTTTATAAAACCAGTTTTACCGACAATACAGTTACGGAATACCAGATCACCAATTCGTACACCATGAGTGGTTTATTTTACAATTCAGTGATCATGATGCACGGAAATGATGAACTGATCTTTGTGGATGCCCAAACTTTTGAAACCAAAAAAAGGGTACCCTTTAAAAATACAGGATATGTCAGGTGCTTTACCAGTGATGATGCAGGTAATATTTTTGTGGGCTGCAATAAAGGCATCTTTAAAATTGACAGTTCCGGCAACATATTACAGCATTTTACCAAAGAGAACGGGCTGCCTGATGAATGTATTTATGCTATGGTTTTTGATAACGGGGGGTTGCTCTGGTGCAGTACCAATAAGGGGATATTCAGGTTAAACCCGGATAACAGTATCCTTCAACTGACAAAAGAAGATGGCCTGCAGGAAAATGAATTCAACACGAATACTGTTGCAAAAACGGATGATGGCGAAATATTCTTTGGCGGGGTAAACGGCATCAGCAGCTTTTATCCCGCAGCCATCAGCAGTTATGCCGAAAAGATAAACCTGTTTTTTACTAAAATTAAAATAAATAACGAAGAAGCTTTTAAAGATACCGCTGTATGGAAAATCAAAAAGATCGATTTGCCATATGATCAAAATTCCCTGGCGTTTGATTTTATAGCCATGGCAAACAATAACCCCGGCCAGTACATTTACCAGTATAAAATGGAAGGGATCGATAGAACATGGATACAGAACAGCGGCCTGCAAACCGTACGCTATTTTTTGCCGCCCGGAGAATATGTTTTTAAAATATATGCCTCCCGTTTTTTTGATAAGGACGCAAAATCCATGAAAGAGATCCGCATCACCATCCACCCGCCTTTCTGGAAAACCTGGTGGTTTATAACAGCTGTAATTGCATTGGCCCTGGCTGCCCTGGCATATGCTATTAACCGGTATAATAAAAAAAAGTACCAGGCAAAACTGGCCGTGCTGGAGCATGAACACCGCATTCAGCTTGAACGGGAACGTATCAGTCGCGACCTGCACGACAGTATTGGAGCTTATGCCAATGCGGTTTTATACAATACAGAATTGCTGCAAAAAGAAACAGGTACCAGCGAAAAGAATGCGCTCATGAATGACCTTAAATTTGCTTCAAAAGACATTATAACCTCTTTGCGGGAAACGGTATGGGCTTTAAAAAAAGACAACTATTCGGCAGAAGAATGCTGGTTGCGGATCAAAAATTTTATGCAGGCGCTGGCCCGATATTATCCCGGTATACATTTTAAAGTAGAAGGAGAAGCTGCTGTTGAAAAACATTTACATCATACCAAAGCACTTAATGTGGTTAGAATTGTTCAGGAAGCAGTGACCAATGCAATAAAACATGCAGCAACCGGCAGCATCAACGTATCCAGTAATCAACACACCGGTAAATGGCAATTAACAGTGGAAGACGATGGCAGCGGATTTGATTATGAAGCGATAATACTTACCGAAAGCGGCAATGGCCTGCTGAATATGCAGCAAAGGGCTATTGATTCCGGTTTAGACCTCACCGTAACCAGTATCCCGGGAAAAGGAACCGGCATCAGCATCCTGGTCTGAGACCGGGTACCTGTATGGATTATTATTTAAGAACATTTTTTTTCGAATATTTGTTTAATATAAGACCATGGCCATAAAAGTTGCAATCATTGACGATAAAGCAAGTAACCGTAATATTTTAAAAGATAAATTACTGCGGCAGGGGCATTTTATTATTACCCTGGTTGCAGAGGACGGGGAAGACTTTTTACAAAAGATGAAAAGCCTGCCAGCAGAAAAAATACCGGACGTGGCTTTGATGGACCTGGAAATGCCGCATATGGACGGGGTGGATGCCATTGCTGCCGGGTCGGCCTTATTTCCATCCGTAAAATTTGTGGTACTCAGCATTTTTGATGATGAAGAAAAAATATTCAAAGCCATTAAAGCCGGCGCTTTTGGTTATTTGCTGAAAGACGAAAGTGCCGAAAATATTACGGATGTGCTTTGGCAGATGCACGAAAGTGGCGCCGGTCCCATATCACCGGGCATAGCCCACAAGATCCTGCAACTGGTGCAAAACAATGTAATTACGCTGCAGCAGAAAACTGGCGATACGGGCACAAAAACTTTTTGACCTGACTTCCCGCGAAAGGGAAATACTGCAGCTTTTGGTAGAAGGGTTATCGTATAAAGAGATCGGCAATCATTTAGACATCAGTGCCAATACAGCCAAAAAACACGTGATCAATATCTACAACAAGCTGCATGTAAACAGCCGGGCACAGGCACTGCACCTGGCTTACCAAAAAGGATTATTGTAGGCTAAGAGCTCAAAGGTGAGGAAAGAGAAAGAAAGAGAAGGGCTCAACTCCCTTTCCCCGTTTTCTCTTTTTACTTCTTTGCTAAAATTTCTTTTGGTTATTTATTGTTTCACAAATTGCAACACCTGTTTTTCATCCACGCTTTGCAGATGCAGGCTGTATTTGCCGGCAGCTAAATTTTGTACGGGTACCCGATAGCAGCCGTGATGGTGTGACTGGTTGCAGGAATCGTTAATTTATGTATTATTGTCTTTGTTGTCAATAAAAGAACAGGATTGATAACCTGAATTATTTATTCTATCACTTTATATTCCTTAAACAAATTCACTTTGGTTGCTTCTACCATTTGGCGGTATGCCACCCATTTGCCGGTATAAAAATTATTTATTTTACCTGTAAGATCCTTTATGGCTTTCTCTGCATTTTGGACCAACAGCTCTACCTGCGGCCCCGGCGACACCATTTTACTGCCAATGGATTGTTGTGCTGTTTGTAATAACGACCGTACGGTTAATTCATTGGTTCTGGTAATACCCTGTTCTGTAAACGTTTTTCCGCTGAACAGTTCACGGATGCTTTTTATTTCATCCTGAAGTTTAACCGTGGTTTTTCTTAAAGAATCAACATCTTTACCGCTAAGGCCTTTTAATTGCGCAATCATTTTGGCCAATACCTCATCACTCTCTGTAAGCTGGTCCAATCCTGTTGTTAACTTATCAGCAGATATTTTTAACCGGTCATACATTTTTCGCTGGGCCAGTTTTATTTCATTGCGGTTGCCTAAACGCGGATCATCTTTTATGGTAATTAACGTAGAATCAACACCATCCGCAAACGCCATTCTCAATTTATAAATACCCGGCAGCACCATATAACCTCCGGGTTCGGGTGTGCCTTGCTGTGGTTTTGGCGAACCCGGCTGGCGAAATCCCTTTTCTTCCATTCCCCAGTACATTTTGTTGAAACCGGAATCAACAGGCCAGCGTAAAGTTCTTATTAATTCATTATTCGAATTATATATGCTCACCATGGCACTATCGGTTCTTCTGCCACCGCCGCCACCGCCCCTGCCACCACGTCCGCCACCCGGTGGCGCTACAGCCGGAGTTGTTTGTTCAACCGGGATTTTGGCAGCTGTTTGTTTTGCAGCAGTATCGGGTTTAGGTTTATTTATGAAAAAAGAGATCGCAGCACCACGCCTCCTGTTTTCTCCATCATATAATCCATATGTGCTCCATTCATACCCGGTTGCAGCCCTGTATTGAGCCTGGTAAACTTCGGGGGTTGCAAAAACGGTTACCGGTTTTGTAAATAACATGCCTTTATTTGCGGCAGCTTTTCTTAACGGCCTGATATTATCCAGTACCCAAAGAGCCCGGCCAAATGTGGCGATCACCAGGTCGGCTTCACGTTCCTGGATAGCAAGATCATAAGTAGAAACGGAAGGGTACCCGTTTTTAAACTGTTCGAATGACTGGCCGTTATCCAGGCTTATCCAAAGCCCGTTCTCTGTTCCAACAAAAATTAAATTGGGTTCTGCCGGGTCCTGCAGTACACATAAGGCATATCCCTTCACTTTATTTTCATCGATCATCTTCGTCCATGTTTTTCCATAATCTGTAGTACGGAAAATATACGGTTTCATATCTCCCCGTCGGTAATTATTGGCTACAACAAAAGCTTCGCCGGCATTATATACTGATGCCTTAATTTGTGGTATCCAGCTACCGGCAGGCATTCCAGGTATTTTACCACGAAAGTTTGTCCATGTTTTTCCGCCATCCCTGGTCAGTTGTACATTACCATCATCTGTGCCGGCCCAGATGGTTCCTTTTTCTTTTTTAGATGGTTCAATGGTGAGGATACTGCAATGCGTTTCTGCGCCGGTGATATCAAGTGTTAAACCGCCGGTATTTTGATAGGCTTTAATTTTTACAGTATCATTTGTAGTTAGATCGGGTGAAACAATTTCCCAGTTCACCCCTTTATCAATGCTCCTGTGCATATATTGACTGCCGAAATAAATTGTTTTTTTATCAAAAGGATCCTGTGCAATGGCCGAGTTCCAGTTGAAACGGAGTTTGGTATTTGTGTCCAGCGCAGGCGGCCTGATGAACCAGCTTTCACCGGTCTTCCAGTTTCTTCTTCCAACACTGCCGCCCTGACTCATACTATATACCCAGTCAGCATCTTCCGGATCGGGCATTACATCAAAACCATCTCCACCACCCACGTTGCTCCAGTAATAATTACGAATGCCCCCGTTTGTCGAGGTATGGGCCGGGCCCAGACAGCTGCCGTTATCCTGCATACCACCCATGACATTGTAGGGGATCTCATTGTCAACATTCACATGATAAAACTGGCCTACCGGTATTTTTTCATCAAAGACCCCGCTCTTTCCCCGGTCCCTGGATATACCAATACCACCGTCATTGCCTTCAATGATCAGGTTGGGGTTTTCCGGATTGATCCACCAGGCATGGTGATCAGGGTGTATACCTGAATATGGGATCATGGTTGAAAAAGATTTACCGCCATCCTCGCTGAAAGTTACTGTTGAATGCACATCATAGATCCGGTTCTCATTTTTTGGATCAACATAAATTTCCTGGTAATAAAAGGGCCGGTCAGTAACCTGGGCCGCATCGCTGTTGATCAGTGTCCATTTAAATCCTCCGTCATCACTTTTGTACAAACCGTTTTTGGCTGCTTCTACTTTTGCGTATACCCTGTTTGGCATACTGCGGCTGATGGCAACACCAATCCTGCCAAGCTCGCCATCCGGCAAACCATCATCTTTGCTTAATTTTTTCCAGTTCTTGCCTCCATCCAGTGTGATGAACAGCCCGCTTCCTTTACCGCCGCTCTTCAGGTTCCATGGTGTTCTTTTATACTGCCACATGGCTGCGATCAGTTTATTGGGGTTTGAGGGGTCCATAACCAGGTCGGCGCAACCGGTTGTATCATTGGCATACAAAATTTTATTCCAGGTTTCTCCGCCATCTGTTGTTTTAAAAACACCCCGTTCCGGGTGTTCGGCAAAAGGATTGCCAATAGCTGCTGCATAAACGGTATTGGGGTTAACCGGGTCCACCACCACACGATGTATGCAAATGGTCTTTTCCAGTCCCATCATTTTCCATGTTTTTCCACCATCCAGGCTTTTATAAATACCGGCGCCCAGGTTGAGTGAATTTCTCGGGTTGCCTTCACCGGTACCTACCCATACAACAGATGGATTTGATTGCTGAATGGCAATAGCCCCTATATTCTGTATCGGTTGTTCATCAAATACGGGTGACCAGGTTTGCCCGCTGTTTTCCGTTTTCCAGACACCGCCGCTTGCTGCACCCACATAAATGATATCGGGGTTGGTAACCACGGCGTCAATAGCTGTGATACGCCCGCTCATACCGGCCGGGCCGATACTGCGTGGTTTTAAATTTTTAAACTGGTCAAAAGATATTTTTTGCGAAGTACCTGGGTACTGAACGCAATGAAACAGAGGCTAAATATCAGCTGCAGTAGTTTTTTCATGTTGAGTCTTTGAACAATGAAGGTGCAAAAAAAAGGTGAACCTGCAATAATAAATTGATGAATGGGCTTATCCGGTTCAGCATACCGGTGTGCAGGGTAAAAATTACGGGATTTTAAAATATTTATATTTTATTTACAGCTTAAAATTATTGATGATGAAATATGTACTTATTGCGATTATGTTTTTTTCTGCCGTATCAAATGCCCAGAAAATTTCAACCATATCCGGTAACGGAAAAAAACTGGTGGTTGCAGATATGAGTTTCATGGACCGTATTACCTGGGGTGGTTATGAACAGATCGGCAAAGCAGCTCAAAGTGAAACAGATGGTGTGGCCAATACCAGGGCTATTGTAGCTGCTGTTGGGAATAACAGCGGTTATGATGGAAAGTTGTATGCAGCCAAAGTATGTGATACGCTTACCCTGGGCGGATATACTGACTGGTATTTACCCAGTAAAGATGAAACAGATATCATTCACCTGAATTTTGAGCAACTGAAACTGGATGAGAAAATGACCATCTGGAGCTCAACTGAAGCAAACGGTACCCAGGCGGTAACCAAATATTTTTACAGTGGCGCTTTTTACAACGTACAAAAAGTTGACCTGTGCCATTTGGTTTGTGTCAGGAAAGGGGATTGATCATTGTTTTTTGTCAAATTTTTCTTTGGCCTCGGCAGCTTTTTCAAAATCAAGGATCACCGAGTTTATGCAATAGCGTAAACCGGTGGGAGGAGGGCCGTCATCAAATACATGGCCTAAATGGGACCTGCATTTGCCGCACATCACTTCGGTGCGTTTCATGCCATAAGTATTATCCGGTGCATAAATAATGCTGCTTTTGCTGATGGGTTCAAAAAAACTTGGCCAGCCGCAGTTGCTGTCGAACTTGCCATTGCTGTTGAATAAAGGATTTCCGCAGGCAGCACAGTAATAGGTTCCGCCTTCTTTATGGTCCCAGAATTTTCCGGTAAATGCCCTTTCGGTTCCCTTTTCACGGGCAATATTATACATCTGCCGGCAGGATCTTTTCCATTCTTCATTACTGATATCTACTTTGGCAGTATCGGTTTTTGAAAAAACCGGGTGTACTTTTTTATTGGAATCCATATTAACTGAATTTGATTGTTTTGCCGGCGAGTTGTTACAGCCCGTGGCGATAAATGAAAACAGGATCGTGAAAAAAATCAATGGTTGCATCATGATCTAACAAATTTCGGGTTAAATAGTTTCTTTTATGTACGAAATGAGGAGTTTTTAAGTTTTTAAACAGTGGATTAAAGCTGTTAATGAATATTTAAAGTACGAAGCTTATATTTGCTGTCCTGACCAGGACATGAAACGTATGTTTAATTTAATATTATTTGGCCCTCCCGGGAGTGGAAAAGGTACACAAAGTGAAAAACTGATGGCCAGGTATGGATTAAAACACCTGAGTACCGGCGATTTATTGCGTTATGAGATCAGCCGCCAGACAGCTCTTGGCAAAGAAGCACAGAATTTTATGGATAAGGGGCAGCTTGTTCCGGATGAAGTGGTTATTGGCATGATCAGCTCTGCCCTGGACGAAAACCCGGATGCAAAAGGATTTTTGTTCGACGGCTTTCCCCGCACATCGGCACAGGCAAAAGCCCTGGATGAATTATTAAAACTGAAAAAAGCGCCCATTGCCGCTATGCTGGCTTTGGATGTAAGTGAAGAGGAACTGGTGAAACGCCTGGTAAAGAGAGGCGAAACGAGCGGGCGGAGTGATGATAACAATGAACAGGTGATCAGGGCCCGCATTGTGGAATACCATAATAAAACAGCTGTTGTTGCCGACTATTATAAACAGTTCAATAAAGTGGTTATGGTAAAGGGAGAAGGTACCATTGATGATATTTTTAAAAGACTTTGTAAAGAAATAGATAAAAGAATATAACCGGATCTTTGTCCCATTATTGCAAGCATCCCTTTTTCGGGGTGCTTTTTTATTTACATTGTGTAACTAAAAACTTTTTATGGATGTACAGAAATTAAATTTTATTACGGAAGCATGTATTCCGCTGTTTAAAAGGTTAACAGCCGGCGCTATGGGTAATTGGGGAAAAATGAATGGCCAGCAGGCGGTTGAGCATGTAGCTGCATTTTTCTATGTATCGTCCGGGAAAATAAAATTTGACCTGGTAACCCCCGTTGAACACCTGCCTAAGTTTAAGGAGTTCCTGTTAAGTAATAAGCCATTCAGGGAAAACACAAAAGCGCCGGAAAATGTAATTGGCGAAGAACCCCTGCCCTTGCGGCATGGCAGTATGGAGGAGTCGTTGGAGGACCTAACCAGATCCATTATTGATTTTAATAATTATTTTAAGGAGCACGCCGGTACAAAAACCCTTCACCCGGTTTTTGGCGAACTGGATCATGAAGAATGGGTTTTACTGCATTATAAACATGTAACCCATCATTTGCGGCAGTTTGGATTGATATAAAGTATTTAAGCAGGAGGCATAAAGCCTCTTTTGTTTTTAATCTAACTTAGCAGCATAAATGAATGCACAAATGAAACTCGAAAACTATATAACCGGAAACTGGATAACCGGTGATGGCGAAGGGCAACAATTATATAATGCAGTAACGGGCGAACCCATTGCTGCAGCATCAACAAAAGGACTTGATTTTAAACAGGTGCTTGATTATGGCCGAACGGTTGGCAACCCGGCACTGCGTAAAATGACCTTTCATGAAAGGGGAAATATGCTGAAGGCCCTGGCATTACATTTAAGAAACCACCTCGATACATTTTATGCCATCAGTTATAAGACCGGCGCAACCAGGGCCGACAGCTGGGTAGATATTGAAGGCGGTATCGGTAATTTATTTGCCAACGCTTCATTGCGGCGTAAATTTCCCAACGAAATTTTTTGTGTGGATGGCGACAGCCATAACCTGGGCACGAACAAAACTTTTATGGGAACACATATACTGGTGCCCAAAGAAGGAATTGCTGTTCACATCAATGCATTTAATTTCCCGGTATGGGGCATGCTGGAAAAAATTGCCGTGAATTTACTGGCAGGGATGCCATGCGTGGTAAAACCGGCTACGGTTACCAGTTATTTAACCGAGGCTGTTGTAAAAGAGATCATTGCTTCAAAAATTTTACCCAAAGGCGCCCTGCAGTTATTATGCGGCAGTGCTGGAGATATCCTGGATCATGTTACATCGCAGGATGTGGTCACATTCACAGGATCTGCATCAACCGGACTGTTATTGAAATCAAACCCGGTGATCTTAAGAGAGAATGTGCCATTTAATATGGAAGCCGATTCGCTCAACTGCATTGTGCTGGGTGAAGATGTAACACCCGAAAAACCAGAATGGAATATTTTTATAAAGGAAGTGCGGAAGGAAATGACATTAAAAGCGGGGCAGCGCTGCACGGGCATACGCAGAATATTTGTTCCCGAAAATAAAATGGAGGATGTTTGGAAAGACATCAGTACATCGCTGGCGCAAACAACTATTGGCAACCCGTTGAATGCAACAGTGCGGATGGGATCGCTGGCCGGCCATACCCAACGCAATGAAGTTAAAGAACAGGTACAAAAATTACTGGCTTCTTCACAAATGATCTATGGCAGCCTGGATAGTGTGGAAGTAATTGATGCGGATGCCGGCAAAGGGGCTTTTATGAGTCCGGTTTTGCTGGTGAATAATTTACCCTGGGCTGATGCCCCTGGCTATACCACTAACCCATCACATGAAGTGGAAGCTTTTGGACCGGTTAGTACCATCATGCCCTACAAAAAAACCGAAGAAGCGGTTGCATTAAGCAAACTTGGTAAAGGAAGCCTGTGTTCTACGATAGTTACTGCTGATCATATAATTGCCCGGCAATATGTTATTGGTGCCGCAACACATCATGGCAGAATTTTAGTGTTGAATAACGAATGTGCCAAAGAAAGTACCGGGCATGGTTCGCCACTGCCTTTGCTGGTTCATGGCGGCCCGGGCCGTGCAGGTGGCGGTGAAGAAATGGGTGGACTGCGTGGCGTTAAGCATTACCTGCAACGCACGGCCATACAGGGTTCGCCAACAACCATAACAGCTATTACCAATGTATACCAGCAATATGCTGCAGGTAAAGATCCCGGCAAACATCCCTTCACCAAATATTTTGAAGAGCTGGAAGTTGGCGAACAGATCATCACTGAAAAAAGAACCATCACGGCTGAAGACATCGATAAGTTTGCTGATCTGAGCGGCGATCATTTTTATGCACATATTAAAACAACCGATTTTGAAGGCACCATGTTTGAGCAACAGGTGGCGCATGGATATTTTATCATGAGCATTGCTGCCGGCTTGTTTGTTGACAGCTACGAAAAAAATCCGGTGCTGTTAAATTATGGTATTGATGAACTTCGTTTTACCAAGCCGGTTTACCCCGGTGCAGAAATTCATATACGCTTTACCTGCAAGCAAAAATTATTGAATGATAAACGTGTTGTAGAAAAACCCGAAGACTTTAAAAGAGGGGATGATATTGACAAGGGTATAGTAAAGTGGCTTGTGGAAATGATCGATGAAACAGGTGAAGTGACCGGGATTGCAACCATTTTAACCATGGTTGCCAAAAAAGAGCAATAAGATTGTGTAATTTTATCTTTGAAAAATATTTTTTATGAGTACAGAAGCATATGTAAAAAGCCATATTGAACATGGCATCAATACCATTGAATTTTTTCATCCGCAAAGCAACAGCCTGCCCGGAAAAATACTGGAAGAACTTGCCCGTGAAATTCATTTTGCGGGAACGCATGATGATACCAGGGGTGATCATTTTAAGAAGCGGCGGCGAAAAGACATTTTGCTCCGGTGCCAGTTTTGATGAACTGGTGGCCATTAAAAATGAGCAGGAAGGCCTGCGCTTTTTCAGTGGCTTTGCCAATGTGATCAATGCCATGCGCAAATGCCCAAAGTTCATTATTGGCCGCATCCAGGGACGTTGCGTTGGCGGAGGCGTAGGACTTGTATCTGCAGTTGATTATGCCATTGCAACGGATAAGGCTGATGTTAAATTAAGTGAACTGGCGGTTGGTATCGGGCCTTTTGTGGTTGGTCCGGCAGTGGAAAGAAAAATAGGCACGGCAGCATTCAGTGCGCTGGCAATAGATGCAACCAACTGGCGCAGTACGGAATGGGCAAAGCGCAAAGGCCTTTTTGCAGAAATATACAACAGCCCAGAAAATATGGATGAGGCTGTATATAACCTGGCCAATACCCTGGCACACTCCAATCCCGTAGCCATGGCCCAGATGAAAAAAATATTCTGGAAAGGAGCCGAACATTGGGACGAATTGCTGAAGGAAAGGGCCGCGATCAGTGGAAAACTCGTTTTGGGGGAGTTTACCAAAAAAGCCATTGAAAAATTTAAAATGGCTCCAAAGCAATGAAAACGGAATTAAGATTAAATTATTATTATATATAAGGCCGGTCTTGCCGGTCTTTTCTTTTAAACCTTTTTGTAAATCAATTGTTTATTAAGAGCACGAATTGTTGGATTGCTGTCATTTTTTTCATTTTTAACAGCCAGTTCTTCCCCGGATGTTGGTTTAAAAAATGAGAAGTATTATCTTGCAGCACTTTTATGAACAAAAGCCGTAAAATATATAGTGTATCACAACTGGTATCTGCCGTTATTATGATAATGGCATTGATGTGGCTTACTGTAAGCACTCCTTTTGTTTATGCCTGCCAGCAGGAACTGGCCAAACAGCAAAAAATGGAAAAAGCCGGATCCCCGGTTGCAGGCAGTGAAGAAGAAACAAACAAGATACCCAATAACAATACAGAAGAAAAAACACCCGGCAATACTTCATTATCTGAAGAATACCTCCATAATAATCACAAAGGAGATTATTCATTTGCTATATCCCTGCAGTATCAAAAATGTGATAATTCAGGCACTTATATTGCTTATCACGGCGAACTTCTCGTCCCTCCACCCAACGTACTTTAGTTTCATCTTCATTTATTTTTAATGGCACCGCATGGTGTCAACCTCCTTATTATTTTAAAGCAATCTTATTATCCGATTTGATGGTAATACTATTCTTTTATAATTAAATCAAAAGAGTTTTTCATGAAAAATAATAACCTGTTTAAAGAATTTAAGAATGACCTTCCGGCGAGTATTGTCGTATTTTTTGTAGCAGTTCCTTTATGCCTGGGTATTGCACTGGCTTCAGGCGCACCCTTGTTTTCCGGTATCATTGCAGGAATTGTGGGCGGTATCATTGTAGGTATTGCCAGTGGATCACCATTAGGTGTTAGTGGTCCAGCTGCCGGCCTTGCTGTAATTGTATTAACTGCTATCGGTACGCTGGGGTCCTTCCAGGCTTTTTTACTGTCGGTTGTTATAGCCGGAATTATCCAACTGGCACTCGGCTTTGCCAAAGCTGGTTTTATTGCCTACTTTTTTCCTTCCTCAGTTATTAAGGGAATGCTTACGGGTATAGGGCTGCTTATAATCTTAAAACAAATTCCACACGCTTTGGGCTGGGATAAGGACCCTGAAGGAGATGATGCTTTTATACAGGCAGACGGTCAGAATACATTTTCTGAAATTGCCAAAGCGTTAGATTTTATAACTCCGGGAGCCGCCTTGATTGCAGTCATTTCATTAGCTATCCTGATATTGTGGGATTCAGTATTAACCAAAAAACATAAAATCTTTCAACTGATACAGGGTCCCATTGTTGTGGTAATTCTGGGTATTGTAATGAATTATCTGTTTAAATCAGGAACGCTGAATTTTAGTTTGGCTGAAGACCAGGTTGTAAGGCTGCCGGTAGCGAACAATTTCACGGAATTTTTCAACCAGTTTACTTTCCCGGATTTTTCAGCTATAACAAATTTGGAAGTTTGGAAAATAGGCCTTGTAATGGCCATTGTTGCAAGCCTTGAAACATTATTATGTGTAGAGGCTACCGACAAAATGGACCCGGATAAAAGAGTTACACCCACCAACCGTGAATTAAAAGCACAGGGTTTAGGTAATATTGTTTCAGGACTAATTGGAGGTTTACCGGTAACACAGGTTATTGTACGCAGCTCGGCAAATATAAATTTTGGTGGCAAAACTAAATTATCAGCAATACTTCATGGAGTTTTCTTATTGGTCTCGGCTATAACCATAGCCGGCTTATTGAACATGATACCGCTGGCAAGTTTAGCAGCCATTTTACTGATGGTGGGTTATAAGTTAGCAAAACCCATGCTATTTAAACAGATGTACAGGTTGGGCTGGGAACAGTTTATCCCTTTTGTGGCTACTGTTGTTGGTATTTTAGCAACAGACCTGTTAAGGGGGATTACCATCGGTATGTTGTTCGGTATTTTTTACACACTTCGTCATAGCTATCGCAATTCTCACTATATGAAAGAAACGGTTACAACAGAAGAAGGGCAGGAAGTGCATCATATTGTACTGGCCGAAGAAGTTTCTTTTTTTAATAAGGCAAGTGTGATAAAAGAACTTGAAGAGATCCCAAAAAATTCAAAAGTTATTATTGATTGCACCAAATCCAAATCCATTGCATATGATGTAGTGGAACTCATCCGCGATTTCAGAAGCAATGCCAAAACAAAAAACATAGCAGTTGAAACGGTCAACTTTATTGAACCGTCTTTAAAATAAAATTTTTATTAAAACATTAAAACAGATTAAAAAATGAGAGTTCATACAAAAGAAACACAAGCCAGTTTAACACCCAGGATGGCATTGGAAATTTTACAGGAAGGCAATGCCAGGTTTGTAAAAAATTATAAAGCACAAAGAGATCTATTAGCCCAGGTGAATGCCACCCGTGACGGGCAATGGCCATTTGCCACCATACTTAGCTGTATTGACAGCCGCACTTCTTCTGAGTTGATTTTCGACCAGGGATTGGGCGATGTTTTTTCTGTCAGGATCGCCGGTAATATTGTGAATACGGACATATTGGGCAGCATGGAGTTTGCCTGTAAAGTAGCGGGTTCAAAGCTTATAGTCGTTCTGGGCCACACCAAATGCGGGGCAGTAAAAGGAGCCTGCGACCATGTAGAAATGGGGAACCTTACCGAGTTATTATCCAAACTGCAACCCGCTGTTTATGCCGAATCTGAAACAACGGCCATGGATAAGAGAAATTCAAAAAATGGAAAATTTGTCGAAAATGTATCCTCATTAAATGTGAAACGGGGAGTTAAAAACATTATTGAACGCAGTTTTATTCTGGAAGAAATGTTGGACAAAGGCGAAATTGGGATTGTTGGAGCTATGTATAATATTGATACGGGAAAGGTAGATTTTTATAAAGATGTGTCGTACATAAAGGATGAAAAAAATCCAACATTCAGTATAGCGGAACTAAGGCATTAATTTTTAAACAGGGTTGGAAATTAACTCCAACCCCATATTTTTTTTATATGTATAACCATTCCTTTAATGAAGACCATGTGCTGCATGAACTGAAACACTTTTTGCCGTCGCAACAGGCATTGAAGGATTTTATTCATCATAATTCCTTACATGCTTTTCAGCACATGAAGTTTTATGATGCCATTTTTAAGGCCTCCGGGATCTTTGGTTTCCAGGTGCACCTGCAATTAACGGAGTACCGGGAGATGTATGAGACCGGCCGGATCAGGAAAGACATCCTGGAAATGGTTATTGCCAATAAAAAAGGAAAGGAATCCCTGAACAGCTGGAAAGAAAAACTGGTCAGCAAAGACTATTATACCATTAATCATCCCCGGATCGGTCAACTGCGAAGGCATTGGAAAGATGTATACCGGGTAGATCTTGATAACAAAGTTCATCCATTGCTGTTTCGCATACTTTGTGGTTTTTTGGACCAGGGTATAGCCGTTGACCAATTCCCGGTGGCCGGCAGGCGTTTTTCTGATAGTATGAAAGAACTGGAAAAAAACAGTTTCATCAGCTTCTTTAAAACAAAAGCCATCAAACAAAAATTCCTGTCGGGATCATACAGCATACCGGAACTGTTGAAAACAATTGTTGGCAAGGAAGCATACTTTGAACAATACCTGTTCGACCAGCAATTTGCCCATCATGGCTGGAGCGGTTTTGTAAGTGCAGTGGAAGATAACCCGCAAACACTGCTCGACAATAAAAAGATCACGTTGAAGGAACTGGTGGAATTTGAACTGCTGATGGAGCTGGATACATTGAATCATGTACTGGGTAACAGCTGGCAACCTTTGGCCGATCATGTTATTGAGCCACCCATGGATCTCTGGGCCGATTACCCGAAAACCGAATTTGCATCCGTAATCGAATTGTGGCAGGATGCTTTTGAATGGAGTTATTATGATTCGGTTTTGAAGGGCCTGTTGCTGGCTAATGAAAGAAGACTGTTAAGGCACCATGGAAACGGCGTATCCATTCCGTTAGTTAACAACGCCCCGTCACTGCAGGCCATATTCTGTATTGATGAACGGGAAGATTCGATTCGCCGCCACATTGAAGCCGTTGATAAAACAGCCGAAACCTTTGGCGCCCCCGGGTTTTTTGGCGTAGAGTTTTATTTTCAACAGCAGGGCAGCAAGTTCTATGATAAACTTTGCCCCGCACCGGTAACACCTAAATATTTGATAAAAGAGTCTGATGCAACGGCAAAACGCAAAGATGAACTGATCTATACCAAATATACACACGGCATTTTATCCGGGTTTTTCTTAAGCATTGGTTTTGGTTTTTGGGCATTTGTAAAAAAGATACAAATGCTGTTTCGCCCCAAAATGAGCCCGGCCATTTCAAATGCTTATGGCCACATGGATAAACAATCCACACTTGCCATCGAAAATAAGAACATCAATGATATTGAAAATGGTTTGCAGCTTGGATATACACTTGATGAAATGGTTACCAGGGCCGAAGGTTTTTTAAGAGGCATTGGGCTTATCAAAGAATTTGCATCCATCATTTATATTGTGGCACATGGCAGCAGCAGTGCCAACAACCCGCACCATGGTGCACATGATTGCGGGGCCTGCAGCGGAAGGCCGGGAGCTACCAATGCCAGGGTGCAGTCGTATATTTTGAATCATAAAAAAGTAAGGGAGATACTGGCAACAAAAGGAATTGCCATTCCCGAAACCACGCAATTTGTAGGGTGTATGCATGACACGGCCGCGGATGTAATGGCCTATTATGACGAAAGCGTACTTACTGACGAAAATACAAAAGCACACATCATCAACATACAGCATTTTGAAACGGCACTAAACCTGAATGCAAAAGAACGCAGCCGGCGTTTTGCATCCATTAATACCAAACAGGAACTGGAGCAGGTTAGAAAAGCCATACACAGCCGTTCCGTTTCGTTGTTTGAACCGAGGCCGGAGCTGGGTCATGGAACCAACACACTGGCGATCATCGGCCGCAGGCAGGTGACCAAGGGTTTGTTTTTAGACCGGCGTGCTTTTCTCAACAGTTATGACCACAGCACGGATGCAGATGGTGCCATCTTATCTGCCGTGATGCGGCCCATTGGTTTGGTTTGCGGGGGTATAAACCTGGAATATTATTTTTCGAGGGTGGATAATATTAAGATGGGAGCCGGTACCAAACTTCCCCATAACGTGATGGGTTTGTTTGGCGTTGCCAACAGCAGTGATGGTGACCTGAGGCCGGGACTGCCCTGGCAAATGATAGAAGTACATGACCCGGTTCGTTTGCTCGTGATCGTTGAACACAGGCCCGACATCGTTTTAAAAGCGATCCAGTCTTCACCGGAAGTATTTGAATGGTATAAAAATGAGTGGGTGCACATCATGGCGCTGGATCCGCAGGAACAGCAGTTCTATTATTTCAGGAACGGGGCATTTGAAAAATATGTACCCATTACCGGCAGTGACGAAATAAAAACCATTCATAATATGGAAGCATTTATTGAAGGCGCCATGGAAATGGAAACGAATCACATTGTACATGCAACGGAAGAGAATTTACCGGTATACCTGCTGGATTAAATGGAATTGAAAAGGGGCACCACTGCGCAAAAAAATAAAAAAATTAAATGAACCAATTACTCGTTTTATTTATCGCCATTCCGTTACTGGCATTCGGGGTAAGCCTGTTCTGGCAAAACAAAAGCGAAAAGGTTATCGGCCGCATTGTACGCTTTACCAAGGTATTGTATATCATGGTCTCGGTTTCTTTTGCTGCGTGGTGGATCGCCAACGGGCTTGAACCGGTAAGTTATCGCGTGGCAACCCTTTACCAAACTGAAAAGCCGTTTTCAGCATCATCGGGGCTTTCCTGTTTTTCCTGGTGGCTACGTTCAGCAAATATTATATGCACCGGGATGAAGGGTATAAACGCTTCTTCAACACCATCCTGTTGTTTGCAACAGGGTATAACTTTATCATCTTGTCCGGGAACTTTGAAACCCTGTTTATCGGGTGGGAGATCAAGGGCTTTTGTTCTTTCCTGCTGATCGCATTTTACCGTAACCGTTATTTGCCGGTTAAAAATGCATTCAAAGCCATTTCTTATTACCGCATCAGCGATGTGTCCCTTATGCTTTGTATGTGGATGATGCACCACCTCACACACAGGAATATCAGTTTTTCCGGGTTGGGCGAAGCAAAAACCCTGGCGCTGCAATCTGCCAATACAGGCATGGCCGTATTTATTGTATGTATGATGATACTTCCTGCCGCGATCAAGTCGGCACAGTTCCCATTCACCGCCTGGCTGCCAAGGGCCATGGAGGGCCCCACTTCTTCCTCTGCCATTTTTTACGGTTCACTGAGTGTGCATATTGGCGTTTTTTTATTGCTGCGTACGCATCCCTTTTGGGAAGATATGTTGTGGGCAAAAATTGTCATCATCACTATCGGGGCATTAACAGCTATTGTAGCCACATTCATAGCGCGGGCGCAATCAACGGTTAAAACACAGATCGCCTATTCTTCGGCGGCCCAGATCGGGTTAATGTTCATTGAAGTGGCCCTGGGTTTTCACTGGCTTGTTTTGATACATTTTGCGGGCAATGCTTTTTTAAGGACCTATCAACTGCTGGTTTCCCCATCGGTGTTAAACTACCTGGTACATCACCAGTATTTTCATTACACCCCGCCTGAGCAAAAACCGGTATCAAAAATAAAAGCCACATTTTATATGCTGGGCATCAGGGAATGGAATTTAGACAGCATGATGTTTACTTATGTATGGAGCCCATTTAAATGGCTGGGAAAACAACTTCCGTTTTTACACTCAAAGATCATCAGCACTTTCCTTATCCTTACGGCGATCGTACTCCTGTTGCTCGGGTATGCGTACCCGGGAATAGTTTCCACAACGGGCAGTATCATGCCGGTCATTTTAATGGCCATTGCCCTCGCAGTTATCCTTTTTGCCTTCAGCTACAGGCAATCCGCTTTACAGGCATGGGTATACCTGCTAACCGGCAATTTGTTTATCATGGTTGCCGTTTTGTATAACGCCCCATTTATTAACCCCATTGAAATTTTCTTTTATGCAAGCGGGGTTTTGATCGCATTTTTGATCGGGTATTACTGTTTACAAAAAATAAGATCGATCGATGGGGATATTTCGCTGGATAAATTTCACGGGTATGTATACGAGCAGGAAAATACCGGCCTGTTATTCCTGTTTGCAACCATTGGTATGCTGGGCTTCCCGGTAACTGCGGCATTTATAGGAATTGATGTATTGTTTACTTATGTACACAGCAACCAGGTTGTATTGATCATCGGGATGGCTTTGTGTCTTATCTTACTTGAACTCTCGGCTTTCCGCATCTTCCTGCGCATTTTCATGGGCCCGCATAAAAAATTATATCACCCGGTTGCATTCCGCTCATCATAATATGAAAACCATATTGCTAATAACTTTTTTAAGTTTACATTTTTCGTGCCTGGCACAAAATGACCGGTTAAGAGACCCTAATAATACCAACTGGATCCAAACATTCAATACTATTGGCCTGGATAAAAAGTGGAGCCTGCATGTGGAGTACCAGTGGCGGAGAACAGGTGGGCTTAAACACTGGCAGCAGAGCCTTTTTCGTATTGGCGTTAACCATAAAATAAATGAGCAGGTAACACTGCATGCCGGCTATGGATGGATAGAAACATTTCCTTATGGCGATTTCCCGATCGCTTCTGCCGGCACATTCCCCGAGCACCGGGTATATGAACAGGTCAGTTTCCGGCAACCCATCAAGAAATGGATCTTAACGCACCGTTTCCGGATCGAACAGCGATGGCTGGGCAGGGTAAGGCCGGGTACGGACCGGGAGATCGAAGCATGGACTTTCCTGCATCGATTCCGGTACCAGTTCAGGGCACAGTTATCTCTTTCGCCAAAATGGTATGCTGTTGCTGCCGATGAAATATTTATTGGTGCCGGAAAAAATGTTGGCATAAATATTTTTGACCAGAACCGGGTATTTTTACTGGCCGGGTTTAAAATAAACCAGCGTGTTTCTGTTGAAGCAGGTTATTTTAATCAAACATTACAACAGGGAAGAAGAATAAATAATAAAAGCATTGTGCAGGGCAACAACGGTATTGTTGTAAGTTCATTTGTGCAACTATAGGTTTATAACTGCCACAATTTACCGGCGGCCCATTGCAACCCTGCAGCAGTTTTATTGTATTTTACGGCAGCTTCAATCAGTTTAAGCATGGTGTCCTGTGTTTTGTTTTCCCTGTTGTTCACTAAAAAAAGGGAGCTCTCTCCATTAAAAAATCTTATTTCCTCTCCCTTTTGCAGTTGCAATACCCGTATACGTTCGTTGCAGCAGTGCCACCTGTGACTGGTAATTTATTAACCGGTTAAAGTATTCCCTTACCAGATTTACTATATCTGTTTGTTTTTGATTTTGCTGCAGCCGGGTTTCGGAGATCTTAAGTTTTGCCATTTTATATTCTCCGCGGCCACTGCTTAACCGCAAAGGCATGCTGAAACTGATACCATATTTATAGTTGTTATCAAACATGGTTTTGGTTGCAGTGGATGCAATATTATACCCCTTACCCAGTTGGTTGTATTTTAAATCCAGGCTGGGCAGTAATTCCTGGAATTTAAGTTTTCTTTGCACCGCCAAAGCATCCAGTTTAAAATTGTATACCTCCAGTACCGGATGATCTTTTTTTGCTTCGTCAATCAACAGCTCCTGTTCAGGAAAAACAACAGCATTAAGCAGGGATTCTATTTTTTCCTGCGGAAAAATATCCTGTGGTAACAAATACGCCTGATTATTCTGTTGCCATAAATAACCACTCAGCTGTATACCCGTATTTTGCCATAATAACAAAGCTTCGTTTTGCTGGTATTCAAACTGCTGCAGTTGCGTTAAAGCTTCGGTGGTATCAATTGCCGGGCGGTCACCATTGCGAAAAGCAGCTTTTACCAGGTTATAACGCTGCCGGTTCACCCGGATTAGATCCTGGTAGGTTTTAAAGTTCAGGTAAGCCTGTACCCATTGCCAGTATGCATCGGTTGCATCCAGCAGCAGGTCGTTCAGCATTATTTTCCGTTCTGCTTCGGAAGCCTGCTGCATAATTTTTGCCTGTTGCAATGCAGCCCGTCTTTTATCCATCAGCAGGTTTTTGGCCAGGGGAATACTAATACCTGCAAAACCTGTTTTACCGGCAGTTGCTTCGGGGTTGAAGCGGCTACCGGATAAATATTCAATACCTGTTTGTATTTCAATACCATACCAGGTTGGAATACTGAGTTGTGTTGTATTGTTCCTGTAATAAGTGGTTCCGTCAAAGGTTTTGTCGTTACCGCCGCCGCTGATAACAGGATCAAAAGCGCCCCGCCGGCTTAGCAGTGCAGCATCTGCCATTTGCACTGAAATAGCAGCCTGCTTTGCAACAGGGTGATAGTTTTTAACGATGCTTAAAAAATTTGTAAGCGATAATGTTTGTAAACTGTCTTGAGAAAAAGCGGCAGTACAAACTATGGTTAAAAGTATTGTAAGTATTGTTTTCATTATTTTGTTTCCGTATTTTTTTTGTAATAATCCGGCGGAAAGCCATTGATGTTCCGCCACAGCTCATACCATACAGGTACATTTTTCAATAAAGCAAAACCCTGCGCCCCGGTACCCACTTTTAATTGCTGCGGCCATCTTTTTGTACTGCTTACATCTTCTGTAACCAGCACCCTGAATTTTCCGTTAACGCTTACCGCATTTTCAACAGCCGATACTTCTCCGGTAAATGTTCCGTAAGAAGTATTGGGCCAGCCGCTGAAAACAATAGCCGGAAACCCGTCGAACAAAAACTGTACGCTTTGGCCTTTGGCTATCAGTGGTAAGTCAACCGGTTCAATATAAAGCTCCACGGCATAATCGGGTTTATCCGGCACAATTTCCACCAGCATTTCCCCTTCTTTTATGATCTCTCCAATGCCTGCTTTTTTTGCCTTGGTAACCTGCCCGCTTTGCGGAGATGTGATAAAATACATTCCACTGCGGATGTTGTAATTACTAACCTGGTTTTGCAATTTTGCCACTTCACCCTGGCCGCCTGCAATTTGTGACATTGACTGGAACTGGTCTCCCTGTGCCTTTGAAAGTTTTTCCAGGTAATCCTGGTTAACAGCACTTATTTCAATGTTGGCAATATTCAGTTCCTGCCTGGTATTGACCAGCTTATTTTCAGCGCCAATTTTTTTTGCTGCTGCATTTTGAAAGGAAGCATTGCGCTGTTCCAGTTGTGTTAAGGAAACCAGGCCACTGTCGTACATGGCCTGTTGCCTTTTATATTGCTTTGCTGCAATTGAATAATCGTTTGCTGCCGCCGCCAACTCTGCACTGTCGCTTTGCAGTTTTATCTGTAGCTGCTGAATTTTATTTTGCAACTGTGATTGTTTTAATGCCCTGGTATTTTCAATGGCACCAATCTGGTTTTGTGTGGCTGCCACTTTATTTTTATAATAATCCACACTTAGTTGTTTGGCATCCAATTGCTGGCCGGTACGGCCAATAAGGTTCGGGTCAAAATAATCATCCTTCACTTCGCCAATTTGTAAATGGTATCACCGGCATTTACAAAATCGCCTTCTTTTATGTACCATTTTATTATTTTACCCGGGATGATGCTGTTTAGTTCCTGGGGCCGCTGCTCCTGCCTGAGGGTAGTTACGCTGCCCTTTGCCCGTACATTTTGCGTCCATGGTAAAAAAAGGAATATACCGCCGGCAATTAAGAAACCCCATGCCCAGTATTTTATTTTGCTGTTCTTATTATGGCGGTAAATGGTTTTATAAGCTTTTAACTCAATCATGATCTTAATTTTTATTGTTTTTCATGTGAATGGTTTTGTGGCAGGCCTGGGCAAACGCCTGTTCATTGGAAATAATGAACAGGGTGGTATCTTTCATATCCAGCAACAAACTTTTAATTTGCTGCTGGTATTGTGTTTCCAGCCCGTGCCAGGGTTCTTCCAAAAGCAGTAATGCGGGTTTGTTGATGAGGGCCCTTACCAGCAATATTTTACGCACAACCGTGGCCGGCAATTTGCGGCCATTTGTACTTAGCTGTGTGTCAAAACCCTTTTTAAGGGTATGTAAAAAATCTGACAGCCCTGTTTTTTTACACAAAAAAATCAGTTCATCCATATCCGGATCTTCTAAACCCATGCAGATGTTTTCCATAAGTGTTCCTTCAAAAATATCCTGCTGGCTTATCATCACACCCATTTTTTGCCGCAGTTGCTGCAGGTTGTAATTTTTTATGGGAATACCGTTGATCAAAATGTTACCCTCAAAATTGTTGTACATACCGGTAAGCAGGCGAAGTAAAGAGGATTTGCCAGACCCGTCGTTTCCAGAGATGCAGATCTTTTCACCGGGCTTTGCCTCCAGCGAAATATTCTTTACTACTTGATCTGAACCGGGATAGCCAAACGACAGGTTTTGAATGGTTACAGCAACCCCATCATTTTTTTGCTGTGTAAATAAAACAGTGCCTTGTTTTTCGCTTTCTTTATCAGTTACCTGCTCAATCTTTTCAACTGCCGTCAGCACATCGTACACGCTGTCCAGGTTTACAATCAGCTTTTCTACGGAATTGAGAATGGTGAGAATAACAATTTCTGCAGCGATAAACTGGCCAACAGTAAGCTGCTGGTTGATCATTAAATAAGTGCCCATGCTGAGCATGGCGGCTGTTACCATTACCTTAAATCCAATGAGGGTTTTATACTGAAGCAGCAGCACTTTAAAATGTTCGGTGCGGCATTGTAAATACCCGGTAATGTCTGCATCCGTTTTTTGGAGGGTAAAATGCGCCGACTTTGAAAATTTTACTGAGCGTATAATACGGGCCATTTCCTGCAGCCATGCTACTACTTTATATTTATATGTGCTTTCTTCAATGCTGGTTGTTAATCCCTTTTTACCGGAGAAATACAGGATGGCATATACAACTATCAACAGGACAAGGCCAAAAGCAATAAATACAGGGTGATAGAATGACAACAGTATCAACCCAAATATGATCTGCACAATGGCCAGCGGAAAATCAAGCAAAAGCTTGGCCATTTTTTTTTGAAGCGTAAGCGTATCAAAAAAGCGATTAACAAGTTCCGGTAAATAAAAATCGTCGATAGCTGCTACATTTAACTGTGGAATCTTTTGCGCAAAGCCAAAGCCATAGCGCACAAAGATCTTTTGTTGAATTTTTTCAATGATGCGCATTTGATTTACCTGCAGTACCCCGCTGATAAATACACTAAGTACAATAAAAATTACCAGCAGTACCACCGAAGTGGAAATGGTGGCGGTTTGCGCAAATGAGATCAATGCCTGGATACCCACCGGTATCACCAATATTATAATGCCATAAATAATTGCATAAAAATAGATCTGGGATATTTCTTTTTTTTCAAGCGATACGAGTTTCAGTATCCTGGAAACAGGATTTAAAGTATGTTTCATTTTAAAATTAAAATTTTAGATAAGTGGTATTGCTAACACAGTAACAGTGTTCCGGTAACAGGTATGACCGTCAATATAAATTGTGGAATTACGCCTTATCGGGAGGAGGCGTTTCAATAGTAAAATGCACATGCAGTGCACATGGGAAGGAAAGCATTGCCACAGGAACCTTGCTGTTTTTAGATGGATTTAAAATAAGACCAGTGGACATAAATTCTTTACCGTTGTCTTTTTTACCGTCCATACCATCATAGGCAGTTTTATCAACACATTTGCAGTTTGTTTCAATATCTGCTATAAACCCATCACTTACCGGCAGCACATAAAGGGCTGTAACTAAGATCAGTAAAATGGATATAATGCGTTTCATTTGTGGCGCAAAGAAAGTAAGTTTTTGAATTCCTTGCAAATGCCAATTGTAAAAAAAAAGTAAAAAAAAACACCAGTGTTTAATCAAAAACACCGGTATCCTTATTAAAAGTTCAACACATTAAATATTCAATCCGCCACAAACGCTGATCACCTGCCCGGTAACATAGCTGCCCATATCGCAAGCCAAAAACAGGCAAACATTGGCCACATCTTCGGTGCTGGCAAACCTGTTTAAAGGAATATCAGCTTTGTATTTTTCAGCGCCTTCGCCTTCTTTCAGGTAACTGGTCATATCTGTTTCTACAAAACCCGGGGCAACCGCATTGCAGCGGATATTGCGGCTACCGAGTTCTTTGGCAATGCTTTTGGTAAACCCAAGAATACCGGCTTTGCTGGCAGCATAACTGCTTTGGCCCGCATTGCCCATTTCGCCGATCACACTGCTCATGTTGATGATACTGCCGCTGCGTGCTTTCATCATGGGCCTGATCACATGCCTGGTCATATTGAAAACACTTTTCAGATTCACCTGCATTACTTCATCCCATTGTTCTGGTGTCATACGCAGCAATAAATTATCCTTTGAAATGCCGGCGTTGTTTACACAAATATCAATACTGCCAAATTCGCTCAGAACATCATTCACAAAAATATCACAGGCTGCAAAATCACCTGCATTGCTTTGGTATGCTTTGGCCTTAACGCCCATGGCTGTCAGTTTCTCTTCCAGTATTTTGGCCCTTTCGGCGCTGCCGTCGCTTATATAAGTAAAAGCCACATTACAGCCCTGTTCGGCAAATTTTAATGCAATACCTTCTCCAATTCCACGTGCAGCACCGGTTATAATTGCGTTTTTACCGTTTAATAATTTCATGTCTTTTGCTTTTTGACTGATAAGTTAATTAAAAAAGTTATGAATTATTTATATTTTTCAATGCCAGTATTTCTTCAAGTATCATTCTTTCATTACTTAACCTCGGCACTTTATGTTGCCCGCCAAGTTTTCCTTTACTGCGTAACCAGTCCGTAAATGTACCAGCCGTCAATTTATGAACTATGGGTAACCGTAATGCAATATTTTATGGCGCTTGGCCTCATAATCACTGTTTACATTTTTCAGGCAGCTGTCCAGTTCAAAAATAAAGGTATCAAAATCATCGGGCTCCTTTTCAAATTCTATCAGCCATTCATGGGCACCGTTGCTGTTATCTGTAAAGTAGACCGGGGCAGCTGTATAATCATTCACAACAGCATTGGTTTTTTCGGCGGCCCAGGCAATGGCTTTATCACTGTTGTCTACGATCACTTCTTCGCCAAAGGCATTCATGTAGTGTTTTAAACGGCCGGTTATTTTTATTTTATACGGGTTGAGGCGGGTAAACTGAATGGTATCACCGATCAAATACCGCCACAGCCCGCCCGTAGTGCTGATCACCAGGGCATAGTTTTTACCGGCGATCACATCCTTTAATCCAACCGTAACCGGGTTTTCATTCCCGTATTCTTCTACCGGCATAAACTCGTAAAAGATCCCGTGTTCTGTAAATAATAACATACCGTCATCACCCGGGTCAACCTGTGCTGCTATAAAACCTTCACTGGCATTATAAATTTCAAGATAATTTATTTTGTGGCCGATGATCTTTTCAAACTGGTCCCTGTAAGGAAAAGGAAACGCCTCCATTGATATACAATTCCAGGTTGGGCCATACTTCCTGAATGGTGGATTTGCCTTTTATTTCCAGGATACGTTTTAGCAGCAGCAGTGTCCAGGTGGGTACACCGGCCAGGGAGGTCACATTTTCCTCTGCCGTAATATGCGCCAGTTTTTCAATTTTGGTTTCCCATTCATCCAAAAGGGCAACGCTTAGTTCCGGTGTACGGATCCATTGGCCCCAAAAAGGCGAGTTCTGCATCAGCACTGCGCTCAGGTCACCAAATTGTATCTCATCATTTACCTTGCTGATCTGGTGAGAACCGCCCACCACCAGGCCTTTGCCGGTAAGCAGTTCGCTGGAAGGAAAATTTTTGTAATAATTACTGAGCAGGTCTTTGCTGGCTTTATAATGATTTTCCTGCAGGCTTTCATCACTGATGGGAATGAATTTGCTTTTGTCGGATGTGGTACCTGATGATTTTGCAAACCAGTTCACAGGTGTGTTCCAGAGTATATTCTCTTCGCCATTCATCATCCGCAAAATGTATGGCTTTATGTTATCATACTCATGTATGGGTACATTTTTCTTGAATTCTTTTAAGGAAAACAGTTTTGAAAAATTATATTTTCTTCCAAACTCGGTGTATTGGGCAGCGGTAACCAGTTCCTGCAAAACTTCACGCTGTACGGCAACAGGGTGGTTGCTCCAGTTTTGGATGCGCCACAAACGCATACGGGCTAATTTAGATATGGCGGAAGAGAGAAGCTTCATTTCATCAACAAGATAAATAATTATCGGGCAGCTTCATCATGCAAATAATCCTTGCGTTTTAATTCAAAGTTTTTACCCAGGTATAAGCGGCGTACCTGTTCATTATTTGCCAGCTCTTCAGCTGTACCATGTGTAAATATTTTTCCATCAATGAGTAAATATGCCCGGTCGCAGATAGAGAGGGTTTCATTTACATTATGATCGGTGATCAAAATACCGATATTCCTGAACTTTAATTTTGCAACAATGGCCTGTATGTCTTCAACGGCAATGGGATCTACCCCGGCAAAGGGTTCGTCGAGTAAAATAAATTTAGGGTCAACAGCCAGGGCGCGGGCAATTTCTGTACGGCGCCTTTCGCCCCCGCTTAACGTATCGCCGTTGTTCTTGCGTACCCGCTGCAGGTTAAATTCATCCAGCAGGGTTTCCAGCTTTTCTTTTTGCTGCTGTTTGGTAAGCTTCGTCATTTCCAGCACGGCCAGTATATTATCCTCCACACTCAGTTTACGAAATACGCTGGCTTCCTGCGGCAGGTAACCAATACCCATTTGTGCCCTTTTGTACATGGGCAGTTTGGTGATGTTGATATCGTTTAAAAAAACCTCCCCTTCATCGGGTTTTATTAAACCCACAACCTGGTAAAAGGAAGTGGTTTTACCGGCACCGTTGGGTCCCAGCAAACCAACAATTTCGCCCTGTTTTACATTAAACGAAACCTTATTTACAACAGTGCGGCTGCCATAAACTTTTACAAGGTCCCTGGTTTGTATGGTTAAACTCAAATGAAAATGTTTATACAAAAATAAGCGAACAAAAATAAAGACCGTTATTATAATTACCCATTACCCAAAATTAACACCAGCACCTTTATTTTATATAAAAGGGCAGTTGTTTTATATAAGACCGAACCCGGCATCAAAAAAATTAACAAATAACTGTTATGCATAAGTTTTGTTCTATATTTAATTTCATATACACATTAACTATAACCAAAACCAAAACCAATGATGAAGAAAAAACTGACCCTGTTATTTTTTTTATTTACCTGCAGCACAGCCGCTTTAATGGCGCAGGATGAAGAAGCTGATCCGGCACCGGCAAAAAATATGGTTAAACTGAACCTGCCGGCACTGGCGTTAAAAAACATCACCCTGCAGTATGAAAGAGCCGTTGCAAAAAAGGTTACTGTTGCCGGTACTTTCAGGCTGATGCCCAAAGGTAGTATTCCATTAAAAAGTACTTTTATCAAACTGGCTGATGACCCGGATACGGAACGCCAGCTCAATAACCTGGAGGTTGGCAATATTGCCTTTATGCCCGAAGTAAGGTATTACTTCAGTAAAAGGGGCATTCCGCGGTTTTTACCTGGGCCTTTTTGCCAATATTGCCAGTTACAGCGCAACAGTTCCTATAGAATTTGATAATAACGGAACCACAGAATCAATACCAATGAGTGGTAAACTTACCGGTATTACAGGAGGGTTGATGATAGGCGCTCAGTTTAAACTGGGTAACAGGATATACCTGGATTGGTGGATACTTGGACCAAATTACGGCAGTTCAAAAGGAAGCCTGAGCGGGCAAAAAAATATGGATGCACAGGAGCAGCAGGACCTGAGAGACGAACTGGCAAGTTTAGACATACCACTTACCAAATTTACCTACAATGTTAACAGTACCGGCGCCACAATGGATTTTAAAGGGCCATGGGCAGGACTGAGATCCGGCATTTGTATTGGATTCAGGTTTTGATCATGTTTACAATAAATATTCGGCCTGTTGAATTTTTTCAACGGGCCTTTTCTTTCCTGTTTATTGATGTGCCAGGTATATTTTTACTGCTATCCTGAAACCAGTATCGTTTATTTGATTAGATTTACACATACAGAACTTTTTCTTTTTAAAAGAAGCAAATGAAAACGAATTATTCAGGGATTCTTTTTTTTATGATACTTACCGGGTTTTTCCTCACTTCCTGCCAGAAAGAGCTTGACGGGCTTATCAATGGCGGGGTAATTACACCGGTAAACCAGAAGCCCAAAGTTGGCACAACCTGGTACTACCGGTATTATGTTTATTTTCCGAATGGTAACTTATATACTAAAATTGTTACACACAAAGCTAAAAGTGAAGAAACCATAAACGGTGAAAAATGGCTGAAAATAGTTGATGTTGCTACAGATACGTTGGCATACCTGCTGAATGAAAAACCGGGGGCTGTACCAATATACCAACAGTGATTCATATTTACTTTGCAAGTACCCGGCTGCTATTAAATGATACGTACAGTACATTTAATGAGGGTTCAACAGAAAATTTTATTGTTAAAGGAGTAAATGACACTTTACCAACCGGTATTGGAGATGTGCCTGTGAATTATTATGAAGGATTCAAAGGGCCACAGATCATTGACCTTATATGGTATAATGAATATGCCTGGATAGTAAGAAAATCGCAATACCGCACCAGGACATTGGCACTTCCTTTTTTTTATAAACACTATACCTATTTCCTTGATGATATTGTTTATTAGTTAAGCCCGCGTGTATGCTGTTTAAGGATAGATGTTTGATAATGTATGCAAGCTTACTTAAGTTTGCATATTAATTCAGCAAATGAAAGTAACAGACCACATCAACCAGGCAAAAGATACATTGATCTCTTTTGAAATTTTACCCCCGCTCAAAGGAAAGGGAATACAGTCCTTATACCAGCACCTCGATCCCCTGATGGAGTTTAAGCCAGCTTATATCAATGTAACATATCACCGAAGTGAACACGTATTTAAGAAAACACCTGACGGAACCTTTCAAAAAGTAGTGGTGCGTAAGCGCCCAGGTACCGAAAGTATTTGTGCCGCCATCATGAATAAGTACAGTGTAGATACAGTTCCGCATTTAATTTGCGGGGGATTTGGGGTTAACGAAACCGAAGACGCATTGATAAACCTGAATTACCTGGGTATTGATAATGTACTGGTATTGCGCGGCGATGCTGCAAAAAATGAAACAGCTTTTTTACCGGAACCGGGCGGACATGAATATGCCAGCGACCTCCTGCAGCAGGTTGTAAATCTCAATGCCGGAAAATACCTGGAAGAAGACCTGAAAAACACCAGCCAGACAAAATTCTGTATTGGAGTGGCCGGCTATCCCGAAAAGCATTTTGAAGCGCCCAATATGGAAAGCGACCTGCACTATTTAAAAATGAAGGTTGATATGGGTGCAGATTATATTGTAACACAAATGTTTTTCGACAACGATAAATTCTTTGCTTTTGAAAAAGCCTGCAGGAAGCAGGGATTACCGTACCTATTATTCCGGGGCTGAAACCCATTTATACAAAAAAAACAGTTAACGGTTTTACCTAAAATTTTTCATATTGACCTGCCGGCAGCTTTGAGCAAGGAAATTATAAAATGCAAAACCGATGAAGAAGTGGAACAGGTAGGTACAGCATGGTTACTGCAGCAGTCGCTGGAGTTAAAAAATCAGGGTGCCGGTATTGCATTATTATACTTTGGGCAGGCCACATATTGTAGTAAATGTTGTAAAAGAAATTTTATAAAAAACAAAACCCTCCGGAAACCGGAGGGTTTTTATTTTCATAGGGGAAATTACTTTCCCAAAGGAATACCAACTGAAAAACTAAGTGTACGGTACTTGTTTTTTTCATCAGCATTATTGTTGCTTTCGGTTGAATTTATTTTTGTAAGACCAAGGCCATAATTGGCTTTTAACATGATACGTCCAAACTGAACGCCGCCACCAAAATTCAGGCCCACATCAAAACGTTTTAACCTGTCGTAACCCGCATCTTCCTCCCTGAGGTAAAAGGATCGTCGTTACTGAATTTGATATTGCTTGTTGAAGACGCCATAAGAGGCCAAATTTTGACTCCTGCCTTGATTTACCTCCAATACCAACAGCTACATATGGCCCGGCATGGAAAAACACATTGGATTCTTTTTCCAAAGGTATCTTTACAACAGCATTTACGGGGATTTCAAGGTACAACGGGTTGAATTTCGTTTTTACATAATCGTTACCGCCATTGAAATAGGTCTCAGCTTTTGATCCCTTTCCTGTAAGCAACAGGCCTGATTCGAGACTGAACATGGAAGTTATCGGAAGCCTGCCCATTACACCCACATTAAAAGAAGGAAGAATATTATTTTTTTCTGTCTGTCCGTCTTTTGTTTTTGATATATTGGCCAGGTTTAAACCACCCTGTACATATACCTGTGCTTTGGTTCCAAGCGCTACTGCAGTTGTTAAAAACAACCCTAAAAATACTTTTTTCATAATTTACGTTTTTGTTGATCAATCCGGGTTTTGTGATAAAAGATCTTATCATTTTTATACCCGTTTTCTGTTCTTAAACCCACTTACGCAAAAGCCTGCCAACAGGTTTTGTTGGCAGGCTTTCCGGTAATTATGTAAGTTTTTCTATTTCAGCATAACTATTTCTATTTCAACAGCGACTGAAAAACATTTTCATTTATTTTGACAGGATATTTCTTTTTTAGATCATTTATCCACTTTTCTTCAATAATATTCTGGTAATCATTAATAACAAGGCCCCGTGCTTCATCAAAGTTTCGCTGCAGGTTAGGTGCATAATAAGTTACCAGTTTTATAAAACTGGTATTGCCGTCAACCGGGTTGACCACTGTTTCTGAAATGGTGCCGGGAGCCATTTTCACCTGTATATTAACAGGAATTTGTGAAAGCTCAAACCTGCCAGAATCTGCCTGGATATTGTTATTGGACATTTCAGCAATTTTTTTCCAGTCGCTGCCATTTAATAAAGCGGCCCTGGCTTCATCGGCAATGGTTTTATTGGCACAATTGAATAAAATAATATTAGCGCTTTCGCCCCACAGGTACTTTGACCTGTTTTCGGAATAGTATTTTTTTAAACCTTCGGTATCATTGGCCGCTTTGCCCCAGATATTTCTTTCCATTATTTCAAACAGCACGTTGCCGTTCTTAAATTCATCCATCTGGTACCTGAAATCCGCATTATAATCTTCTAGGTTCTTTTTATAATGATCAATGATAGTTGCTGTAATGAATTTATCAACCAAAGCCCGGTTGTTTTCGCCCTGGTAAAGTTCGAGGTTGCCTTTATAACTGCGCACAAAGTCGAGCCAGTCTTTACCGGTTAATTTTGTTTTGTCAAAACTGTAAATGATTTTACCGCTTATCGGGTAAATGGCCGCATTGCCGGTTTCGGAAAGCGGTTTGGCAATAACGCTGTCGGCAAAGCGAAAAAGATCTGCATCAGAAACGGCACCCGTCTTTTTAAAATTCACCTGCTTTAAAACTTCTTTTACAAACAGTTCCCTGGCATTGTTGATCCGGGTATCCTGCTGTATTTTTTGTTTTAGTTCAAACTGGTAGGCCATGTCCGATCTGTCGGCTGATACCGGGCTATGCGATAACCGCTTTACAATATGAAATCCATAGGGCGTTAAAAAGGGTTTGCTGATCTCGTTATCCCGGGTAAGTTTAAAAACTTCGTTTTCAAAAGCAGGTGCATATTTACCGGAACCAAACTCAGCCAATTCCCCGTTATTGCCATAAGATACCTTATCGTCGCTGAATGACAGGGCCACCTTACCAAAATCAGCGCCGTTGATTAATAACCGGTAAACAGAGTCTGCCCTTTTTCAAATTTTATTTTTTCGGTTTCCGCGGCACCGGGCGGTAATGAAAATAATATTTGGGCAACTTTCCATTTACCCACAGCCTTTCTTTCGCCGGTTATTTTAAAGATATGCCAGCCTTTTTTGGAACGGTATGGCTTGCAGGCCTGTCCGGGTTTTAAATTATAGATAACGTTTTCAATTTCGTAAGGCAATGTAAAAACGGTTATATATCCAAGGTCGCCGTAACTGATCTTAACCGGGTTTGCTGCAGTGGTTAACTGGTCATAATCAGTTTTGCCGGCAGCCAGCGCTGTGTGTAATGTGTTTATGGCTTTGTAGACCTTCAGGCTGTCTGCGGGGTTAACAGCAGGATCAACCGCAGCAAAAAAATGCAAAACCTGCAGGTCTTTCTGGCTGCGCTCAAAAGCTTCCTGCAACAGATCATTGACTGCTTTTTCATTGTTTAAATAACTTTCCTGGATCTGGCTGCGGAAACTTTGTGCATCATACTGCAACTGAGGTAAAGTATCGAGCCGCAATTCCATGGCGGCCTTTACCTTCAGTTTAAATTTTATATACAGGTCAAGATATTCACGCAGGGCTTTTTCTTTATCATTGGCCGGCGTTTTGTTCTTATTATACGCCCTTATAAATTCATCTTTATCAACAGCGGTATTGCCATAAGTAAAAAGGGGTTGCGAAAACACACCGGCAGAAATGCCGGTCATAGCGATCAGGAATATAAATTTCTTCATCAGTTGTTTTTTAATTGGCTGCAGCACTCCATTTCACCTGCAGCAATTCATGTAATTGCAACAGGGTTAGTTTTTTACCGATAATCCGTTTTTCTTTATCCAGCAAATATATAACAGGGGTTGAAGTAATATCATATAATTGGCGGAAACCCGGCTTCTGTGCTGCATATTCAGCATCTTCCATTTCTTTGGTTATATACACATGCGTCCAATCACCAATATGCTGTTCTTTTATAAAATTGATCCATTCGGGCTTCACATTTTTTTTACCATCTGGCGTAAGCACTGCAAAAATTTTAACCTGGTGGTTTTTCCAGCTTGCCCTGTACAGCGAATCCAGTCTTGGTATTTCTTCCCTACAATGCCCGCAATTGGGATCCCAGAAACAAATGATGGTATAGTCTGCGTCTACGCTGTATAAAGAAGCCGGCATATCCGCGGTATCCAGCATTTCGAGGGGGGCTGCTTTTTCACCAATTAAATTTGCCATAAGCATATAAGCCCGGCGGCTGATGGCTTCCATTTGTTTTTCATTGAGCCAGCTGCTTAAGCCCTTGCTGTGGTATTTATCAAACAGGTGAACAAACACTGCATCCTGGCCCATATACCTTGGACTGATGAAATTATCGGTAAGCCAGTTCAATAAAAACTTATACATCTCCGGTGCCGACCTGGCCAGCAATAATTTATAGTCAACATCTTTTATGATGGATTCGGCGTCGGGAGAGATCACTTCCCGGTAATACCGTTCCAGTTTTTTTAAAAAGAACGGGGTACGGATTATACGGTCATCCATAAACGTTATGCCGTTCCAGTAATTTTTTACGTATTCGTTATAATTATCAATGCTGTCCTGTTTGGTTACCGGTATTTTAGCCGGGTAAGCCGGCTCCTTCATGGCATTCAATAAGGCGGCCATCATGGAATTGGGCTGGTTTTTTATAATGCCTTCCCGGTAATCATTCAGTTCTTTGTTATACGTATTGTAATTTTTTTCATGCAGTAACGAATCGGCCGGTGTGGTGGCATTATTATATGCCCTGCGCTCCTGCTGCATCAGTCTTCCCCTGGCAGCAGCAAATTTCTGGTACTGGTCGTACAGGATATTTTCTTTGGAACCGGTTACTTTGGTTTTATTTACCAGGTCTGCCGTGTCGGCAGTTACAGAAATTACCTGTTCTTTATTGATCAGGAATTCGGTCCTTAACTGTTTTCCCGGGAAAAAAATCGCATAAATGCCGGGTTGAAGATTAACCGGGCCCTTAAAAACAGCAACCCCGTTTGTGCCGATGGCTGCAGAATCAGCAATATTGAAATTATTACCCATATAGTAGGTAAGATAGGTGATCCCGCTTTTGTAGCCCGGGGCATGTAAGGTAACCCGGTAACCCTGGGCATGAGCGGCGCCGGCAGTTAAAACGGCAAAAAAGAAAAGGATGTATTTTTTCATCATTATATAAGGATAACAAATGTATTTAAAATAGGTGGTTTATGAGCATAAACGGGCTTTGTAACTCTTTAACAATTACAAAACGTTAACAAAACAATATTGATGATTAATGCGGTATTTTTGCTGCCGTGAGTAAAAAAAAGCAAAGGATCATACTGGAAGACCTGTTAATTACCGATTATGCAGCCGAAGGGAAAGCCCTGGCAAAGATGGATGGTAAGGTTATTTTTATTTCAGGTGCGGTTCCCGGCGATGTAGCCGATGTATTGCTGACCAAAAATAAAAAAGACTGGGCCGAAGGCAGGGTAATGAAAATCAAGAAACCATCCGCAGAAAGGGTAACGCCTTTTTGTAAACATTTTGGTATTTGCGGAGGCTGTAAATGGCAGATGCTGCCTTATATAAAACAATTACAATACAAACAGCAGGAAACAGCACAAAACCTGCGGCGCATTGGAAAAATTGAGTTGCCTGAAATTTTACCGATCATCGGGGCAGATGATACGGAGCATGACAGGAATAAGCTGGAGTTTACATTCAGTAATAAACGCTACTTAACAAATGAAGAAATTGGTCAAACTGACATTTTACCCCAACAAAATGCCCTGGGGTTTCATGTACCAAGGATCTTTGATAAAGTAATAAACATTGAGGAATGTTATTTAATGGATGATGTAAATAACCAGATCAGGAATACCATCCGGGCCTTTGCACATGAACATCATTTTTCTTTTACGATATCCGTGAACATACCGGCTGGCTCCGGAATGTGATCATACGCCTGTGTTCAACCGGGGAGCTGATGGTGAACATCTGTTTGAATTATGATGAAGAAACAGACAGGAAAAAACTGTTCGATCATTTATTACAACAGGTGCCTGCAATAACAACCTTGCTGTATACCATCAATCCAAAATGGAACGACAGTATTTATGACCTTACTCCACAGGTTTATTTTGGGAAAGGATTTGCAACAGAAAAACTCGGGGAATTTGAGTTTAAGATCTCAGCCAAATCATTTTTTCAAACCAATACCAAACAGGCAGAAAAACTGTACACGGTTACCCGGGATTTTGCAGCACTTACCGGGAAAGAGATCGTGTACGACCTGTATTGCGGCACCGGCAGTATCGGTATTTTTGTAAGCAAACTGGCTAAAAAAATAATCGGTGTTGAAGTGATCGAAGAAGCCATTGCAGATGCGCGGGAAAATGCAGCAATAAACAAAATCAGTCATGCTGAATTTTTCAGCGGTGATGTAATTAAGATCTGCAATGATGATTTTTTTGAATTGCATGGAAGGCCCGATGTGATCATTACCGATCCGCCACGTGCGGGCATGCATGAAAAGCTGGTGAACAAACTGCTGGAAATTGCAGCACCCAAAATTGTATATGTGAGTTGTAATACTGCCACACAGGCCCGCGACCTTGGGCTGCTGGGAGCAAAATATACGATTGAAAAAATTCAGCCCGTAGATATGTTCCCGCATACCCATCACATTGAATGCGTGGTATTGCTGAAAATAAAATAAAGATTAATCAACTAAATTTGCAGGATGGCATTTAATAATCAAGGAAACAGGTTTCAGCGAACAACACCGGTAGTGTTGAACCTGATCATCATTAATGCATTGGTTTTTTTAATACAGATGATGTTCGATGGCCCCGATGAAAAGATCACCAGGGAGATCGCACTCTTCCCATACCAGACCGAATTTTTTAAGCCATACCAGCTGGTGTCGCATATGTTTGCCCACGGCGGGTTCTTTCATTTGCTGTTTAATATGTTTGTGCTTTGGATGTTTGGCACGATGCTGGAAAGGGCCTGGGGCTCCAAACGTTTTTTTATATTTTATTTTGTATGCGGCCTCGCTGCCGGCGTTGCTCATTTATTGCTCGAATTTTCTCCCGCGGTTGGTGCTTCGGGCGCCATCATGGGTTTGTTTGCAGCCTTTGCCTATATTTTCCCAAATACCGAGTTGATCATTTTTCCAATACCGGTCCCCATTAAGGCCAAGTATGCCGTAGCCATCATGGCCGCCATTGACCTGTTTGGAGGTGTTTACCCTGCCGGCAGCAATATTGCGCATTTTGCCCATTTGGGCGGATTGGTGATGGGGTTCATTATGGTGATCTACTGGAATAAAACGGATAAAAAGACGTTTTACTGATATGTTTGTTGTGGCGATCTAACTGTTTGTAATTTCGAAGTATAAAGTGAAATATTATGGGTGAATCGGACAGGTTCCTGGACTATAAAATTAAAAAGCAGCGCTTTACACTGGGGCAGCCCAACAATGCCCTGATGTGGCTTTTTGTAATCAATATCATTTTCTACCTGGTACTGGCAACCATTAAAGTAGCCATATCGGTAAATGATAATTCCGATGCCGCATTTTATGCACAGGTGGTACCCTGGTTCCAGTTGCCTGCCTCCCTTTCTGTTTTGAGCAGCAGGCCCTGGACTTTTTTTACCTACATGTTAAGCGATGTGGAATTGTTCAGGGCGATCAGCAATATGTTATGGCTTTGGGCATTTGGCGGCATATTGCAAAATTTAACGGGTAACCGCAAATTGATCCCGGTTTACTTATACGGAGGTTTTGCAGGAGCCCTGTTTTTTATAACGGCCACCTATTTAATTCCATCCAATAAGGCCCTCATTGATTCGGCAGGTTTGCTGGGTGCCAATGCACCGGTAATGGCTGTAGCACTTGCGGCAACCATTGTAGCCCCCTACTATCGCTTTTTCCGGAACATACGGGGAGGAATTCCCCTTTGGATACTTACTATAGTTTATATCGCAGTTAACCTTGCCGGGGTAGCAGCAAAACCTGCCGCTTACCCCATTGCATTTATTGGCGGGGCACTTGCAGGGTTATTATTTGTACAGTTATTACACAAAAGAATAGATGGCAGTAACTGGATGAACAATTTGTACAGCTGGTTCATCAACCTGTTTGATCCACATAAAAGCAAGCAACGGAATTCAATAAAAGAAAAGGTCTTTTATGATACCGGGAACCGGAGCCCGTATAATAAAACTTCAAATATTACCCCCCAGCGGGTTGATGAGATCCTGGATAAGATCAGCCAGAAAGGCTTCGATCATCTTACCAAAGAAGAGAAAGAGATCTTAAAAAGGGCCAGCGAAGATTAAGGGGGTTAGCATTATCTTTATGCAATGGCAAAAAGTATTTTACGCCGGTTTACAAAACGGTTTTTAATTTTCGTAAATATTCTTGCGGCTGTATTTTTTTTAGCGGGCAGTTATGGCTACCTGTTAAACCCGGCATATTTCTGGCCTGTTGGTTTACTTACGCTCACAGCATTTTATTTTATGCTGCTGTTACTGGGTTTTGTTTTTTTCTGGCTGGTCATCAAACCCCGCCTGGCCTTCATTTCGGTAGTAGCCCTGTTGCTGGCTTATAAACCGGTCAGCAATATTATTGCCATGCGTTTGCCCGGTCCATTTGCACAGGCAAAGCCACAAAATGCCATTCGGGTAATAACCTGGAATGTGGCCCAGTTTAATGTGATGGAGGATAAAAAAACCGGGGGTAAAAAAAGATATGGTTGACCAGGTCAATTATTACCAGCCGGATATTGCCTGTTTCCAGGAAATGGTTGCCGAAGACAGTGCGGTAAAAGACCATGGCCATATGGATGAATTCCTGGAGAAACTTAAATTCAGTAATTACTTTTATTCATACAATGTGAAAGAAGATTTTTGGGGGTATGCCCATTTTGGCATCATCATTTTTTCAAAATACCCCATCATCAACAAACAAACCATCAGCTGGTATCCCAATGATTATAATTCCATTTTCCAGTTTGTTGATATTGTGAAAGGTGCCGATACCATCCGGGTGTTTAATATTCACCTGCAAACACTGCGCTTCAGCAAAGCGAATTTAAAATACATTGACCAGCCTACGGTTGAAGACCAGACTGCGATCAGGGAATCAAAAAATATTATCGGAAAATTTAAAAAAGGGTTTTTGAAAAGGCGGCTGCAGGCAGAAAGGATCAGGGCAGAAATAGAAAAAAGCCCTTACCCGGTTATTGTCAGCGGCGATTTCAATGATGTACCCAACAGCTATGCCTATTATACCATTGGCAAAGGAATGAAGAATGCCTTTGTTGAAAAAGGAAGCGGGCTGGGCCGCACTTTCAGCGGCATATCGCCGGTATTGCGGATCGATAATATATTTGTTGATGATGAAATGGAAGTGTTGCAGTTTAATCTCATTAAAAAAAAGCTGAGCGATCATTTTCCCATTATTGCCGATGTGCAGCTGGTTAAAAAGTAATACCTTAGCAGCCCCGTATGATATCATTCAGCACATACCTGTATTTCTGTTGCCCTTGCGGCACCGCTTAATATCTTTGTAATAAATTGCATGTACTTTTCATGGATCTTAATGCTGGGTTTAATCAATAATCACAATATCCTGCAAAACAAAAAACAATTCACAACAAATACGGTTTATGCCATTAAAAATATATAACACCCTTTCCAGAGAAAAAGAATTATTTACGCCGATCACACCCGGCATGGTGGGCATGTATGTGTGTGGGCCTACTGTTTACAGTGATGTACACCTGGGCAACTGCCGTACTTTTATTTCGTTTGATATTATTTACCGCTACCTGGTTTACCTCGGCTATAAAGTACGTTACGTGCGCAACATCACTGATGCAGGCCACCTGGAAGGCGACCGTGATGAAGGCGATGACAAGTTCAGCAAACTGGCAAGGCTGCAGAAAGTTGAGCCCATGGAGATCGTTCAAAAATACACACTGGGCTTTCGGCATGTTATGCAGTTACTGAACAACCTGCCGCCATCCATTGAACCAACGGCCACCGGGCATATTGCCGAGCAGATAGAGATCACCAAACAGATACTGGCCAATGGCTATGCATACGAAGTGAACGGCACGGTATATTTTGATGTGGAAAAATATAACAAAGAACTGCCGTACGGCATATTGACCAACCGCAAAATGGAAGACCTGCTGGAAGGAACCAGGGAACTGGGCGGACAGGATGAAAAACGCGGACGCCTTGATTTTGCCTTATGGATAAAAGCAAAGCCCGAACATTTGATGCAGTGGCCAAGCCCATGGGGCATGGGTTTCCCGGGATGGCATATCGAATGGTCGGCCATGAGTGAAAAATACCTGGGTAAAAAATTCGACATACACGGAGGAGGAATGGACCTGGCCGCCACGCACCATACCAATGAAATAGCACAAAGCCAGGCATGCTACAAAACAAGTCCGGCCAATTACTGGATGCATACCAATATGCTTACGGTAAATGGCACACGCATGAGTAAGTCGCTGGGCAATGGTTTTTTGCCCGAAGAATTATTTACCGGCAATCACCCGTTGCTGGAAAAAGCATATGCACCCATGACCGTTAGGTTCTTTATGCTGCAAACACATTACCGCAGTACACTCGATTTCAGTAATGAAGCATTACAGGCTTCTGAAAAAGGGTTGAAAAGATTGTGGGATGCCTATGAAGCATTAAAGCAGTTGGCAGCCGGCAACGGGCAGTCCACAGGATCCGGCGGATTGGCAACGGATAATGAATTGGATTCAAAAGTAAATAAACTGATCAATGAGTTTGATGAGTTTATGAACGATGATTTTAATACAGCAAAGGTTTTAGGCAGTATGTTTGAACTGGTGCCGGTCATCAATTCAATAAAAGATGGCCTTATCGGTGCTGATGCCATTTCATCAGCAACATTGACATTGCTGCAGCAAAAATTTAAAGTTTACCTGGAAGATGTTTTTGGGTTACAAAACAGCGCTGCCAACAATGAAATACTGAATGGCGTTATGGACCTGGTGATAGAAATAAGGAAGGAAGCCAAAGCCAAAAGGGATTTTGCAACGAGCGATAAGATCCGGAACCAGCTTGCCGCAGTTGGAATTAATTTAAAAGATGAAAAGGGCGGGGAGATGAGCTGGGATATTGGCTAAGAGGATAAATGAGTAAAAGAGCTGAAGGAGAAAAAGTGGCCCGATAAAATAAATAGCTAAGAGGACAAAGTAGTAAAAAAGCCGAATGCGGAGAATTCGTCACGAAAAAATTGTTGCTTATACGAACAAAGTAGTAAAAGAGCTGAAGAAGGGGGTTTCAAATATTTGTACTTCTCTTTTTCCTCCTTTTCTCTTTTGACCTCTTAGTTAAAAATAAACACATTCATTTTCTTAAATATTAAGTAATGGATATAAACATACTCACAGGTATTGTTATAGAACTTTGTATTAAAATTCACTCAAAAATCGGCCCCGGTTGTTTCGAAAGGGTTTACGAAGAAATACTATATTATGAATTAACAAAGCTGGGATTTAAAGTGGAACGACAGATTTTATTGCCAATTGTTTATGAAGAATTAAAAATTGAAAATGCATATAAATTAGACTTGCTTGTAGAAGACATGTTAGTGATTGAACTAAAGTCACTATCTCCGTTGCCTCCTGTATATTTTAAACAGATAAGAACTCAACTTTCATTGATTAATCTTAAAAACGGGATGTTGTTGAACTTTAAAGTTGAGTTAATGAAAGAAGGGATTCACAGGGTGTATAATAATCACGGGAGAATGAAATTATAAAAAGAAAAAGGCGGGGAGATGAGCTGGGAAAAAAAATAACCGGGATACCCGAATATTTACTAAAGCTGTTCAGCAATGAACAGCTTTTTTTATACAATAATTAAACATTTAAATTTTTTTTAAAAATTTCAGCACCCGGCATGAACAAAATATATTTTTATTCTGTTTAATTAAAAACAAAAAATATTAAACAAATGAAAACATCATTCAACAAGATCTTATTAGCAGCCTTCGTTGGCTCGATGATCAGTTTAGCATCCTGCAAAAAAGACGATGATACTGTAATTACCAATACCGTTACAGATATCGTAGTAAACACAACCAATTACAGTGTATTGGAAGAAGCCGTTGTAAAAGCCAATTTGGCGGCAACTTTAAGCGGCGTCGGCCCATTTACGGTCTTTGCACCGGATAACACTGCTTTTGCAGGCGCGGGGATCAATTCCGCAACAGTAGCTTCTTTATCCCCAACAGCTTTAAGCGACCTGTTGTTGTATCACACCATTGCGGCAGAAATTCCTGCTGCATCTGTTCCTGCCGGGCCCAATGCCAAAGTAGTAACGGCAGGAGGAGATTCTGTTTTTGTAACAAGGAAAGCAGCCGGTGTTTTTGTGAATGGCATCAAAGTGGCTGAGGCCGATATCAATGCTGATAATGGTGTGATCCACCGTTTATCAAAAGCGTTGAATAAACCATCCGGCAATATTGTTGCTACCGCACAGGCAACAGGTTCTGGTTTAGACTCGCTGGTTAAAGCTGTGGTAAGAGCAAATAATGCACCGGGCGGAGATCCTACGCTGATCAGTACTTTAAGCAATGCAACCATAACTGTTTTTGCACCAACAAATGCTGCATTTACACAATTGTTATCAGCACTATCCCTGACCGATATCAATAATATCCCGGTGGGTACTTTGCTGGCTGTATTAAGGTATCACGTTGTAGGAGGAAGGGCATTTTCATCCGACCTGGCCAATGGTAATCTTGCTATGCTGGCCGGCGGTAATACCACCATCAATTTAACCAATGGTACAGGTGGCGGACCAACGATCAAAGGAAATGGAAATGGTACCGCTACATCCAATATTACAGGTACAAATATTATGGCCCGTAACGGCGTAGTGCATGTGATCGACAGGGTGCTGTTACCATAAAATACGCTTTAAAATCTGACCCGGTATAAACGGTGAAATGTAATGAAACATTTCACCGTTTTCTTTACCAAAAATTGCTGATCTTGGGGATAAATATTCAGTGAATGCAACATATCGCTCATTTATCCCGCGACAAAAAATAAAGGAAAATACTGGAACTGCAGGAACCCTTTGTTTTAACCAAAAGAAATAACGTGTACCTGCATTTGTGCTATTCCATCATGAGTCAGCAACTAAGTACAAAAGTGGCTGATGTTTTTCACCGCCGCTTTTTAGAACTGTATGCCGGTAAAGAACCATCTGCCCGGCAAATTGCCCAAACACCTTTTGAAACATTAAGGGGCATTGGCCTGAGCAATGCCAAAGCCAATTATGTATTGAACGTAAGTAAATTTTTTATTGAAGAGGAGATAACAGATGCCAGGCTTCATAACTTGAACAATGAAGAACTTATCAAATATCTTACCCGCATCAAGGGCGTGGGCCAATGGACGGTGGAAATGGTTTTAATGTTTACCCTGGGCCGCGAAGATGTTTTTGCATTGGATGACCTGGGCATTCAACAGGCGATATGTAAGCTTTATAAAATTGATGCTGTCGATAAAAAAGCAATGAAGGAAAAAATGCTTGCCGTTTCAAAAAAATGGAGCCCTTACAGAACCTATGCCTGCAGGTACTTGTGGGGGTGGAAGGACGCCCCCTCCGCCCCCTAAAGGGGGAACCTGGAGCACAAATCACTAAAGAGTATTTTAAAACGGAATGAGTGAAATTATTTCTTCCAGGTATTTTTTATCTGTTTCATCAAACTGGTCAAGTTCAGCGCTATCCACATCAAGCACGCCGATCACTTCTCCATTTCTTATTAACGGCACAACAATTTCTGACCTGGATAAACTGCTGCATGCAATATGACCCGGGAAATTTTTCTACATCGGCTACAATCAACGTTTCAGCTTTTGCCAGGCAGCGCCGCATACACCACGTCCTTTTTTATTCTTGTGCAGGCAACGGGCCCTGGAATGGACCGAGAACGAGCTCATCATTTTTTACTAAATAAAACCCAACCCATAACCACCCAAACTGTTCCTTAAGTGCTGCACTTACATTTGCCAGGTTGGCGATCAAATCCGGTTCTCCTTCAAGTAACCCTTTTATCTGTGGAATAAGCGATTGAAAGATTTCTGCTTTGCTGCCGGTGATAATTGTTAAGTCTTCTGCCATAGTACAAAGTTAGGATTAAACCACAGATGGCCGCAAATTAGGGACACAGATTACCACAGATGTTTACAATAATCTGTGGTATTCTGTGAAAAATAATCCGTGCAAATCTGTGGTAAAAAAAAGGTTGAACTTACTACATAATCATATCACTATATGAATGCGAACAAAAATCTGCCGCTTCAATATTAAACAGAGCAGCATACTCATCACACTGTGCCTGTAATTTATCCCTGCCGATTGTTCCATCTTTATCGATGGCTTCAACTTCTACAAATGTGCCGAGGCCTGCCACCGTATCAAAATGAAATTTTACATTGCTGATGAAGTAGATCTTTCGCTTTTTATCAACCACTGCTTTTATGCCCAGTGTTTTGATCAATATTTCTTTCAGTGTTTTATCAGGCTGATGCTGGTATAATAAAACATGGCTAGATTTGGAGCCGGCTGTATTTTCCCGTTCATAATGGATCAGGGCGTTTTCAATATTGCCTTCGCGGAGTTTTAAACGGTTCTTGTTTACATTAAAATACGTGTCAACCTGGTGGTCTTCGCCAATGAATACCGGGTTGTATTGTTTCAGTAAAGTTTCCAGTTCATTCAGCCTTTTTGTAGCTGCTTTAAATTCTATGTTGAGTATGGGCATGCGGTGAAGATAAAAAAAACTGCCCGGCTTTTGACCGGACAGTTTCCTGGATCAGTATTGAATTAATTCTTTATTATTTTCAACACTTCATTATTACTCAGTTTAATAAAATAAACTCCGTTTACATACCTGCTTAGATCAACCGGCTGGCTGCTTGCTGTAATTTTTATATTTTCCAGCAACCTGCCATTGATGTCATATAAAACAGCCATGGTGCCCACCAGGGCATTATCACCTACCAGTACGGTTACCCTGCCCGGAGTTGGATTGGGATAAACAATGGTATTGGCCGTATTCTTATCATTGTACCTCAGCCGCACCACATTGCTGTACTGGAATTTACCGTCTATATCGATTTGTTTCAGGCGGTAGAACATATACTCGCTGTTGAGCCTGTCAATATCATAGTCGGTGTATTGATAGGCATTTGTCTGGTTGCTGTTACCTACAGCATTTACAATACCTATCCTGCTGTAAGAAGTACCATTTAATGAACGCTCAATTTCATAATGTTTGGTATTTTGTTCATTGGCAGTGGCCCAATCCAGCAAATTATTTTTTGCAACGGTCTTGCCCCTGAAATGCAGCCAGGTAACCGGAAGTGGCGGGCCCAAGTAGGTACATTTAATTTCGCCGGGCCTTAGTGTTTCTTTATTGCCGGTGCGGTCGGTTGCCAGTACAAAGAAACAATACGTGGAATCGGGCGGTAAAGAAAAAGTAGTATCGGTACTGCTTATCCTTGGTATCAGTACACTGTAATTCACCTGGTCGCTTGATACATAAATGGTATAATAATCTATGCCGCTTCCGTTGGTATCATCTGCACCGGTCCAGCTGAGCGTGATGGGGTTGGATGTGGCCGGTATCACATTCATATGACTGACAGGCGCAAACGCATCAATGGTATTGGTGTGTATGTTGGTGGGGATCACATCATTCTGGTCAAAGACAATAAATGCCCTTGCCCCAATAGTGTCTAAGGTAAGTGCTGATGTAATTGGTTTGGTGGTAAAGTTCACAAAACCATTACCATAATTTGGCTGTGTTGTATCCTGCAGGAACAGGAAGCCGGCCAGCGGGTCTTCGGGTGGCAGCAGTGTGATGGGGTCAATACCCTGGAACTCCCAGAACACCTGGTTGTTGATCACATCATAGCCGGCGGTAATGTCCACAAACAGTCCGGTTGAATCACGGCAATCCAGCCTTTGATAATAAGATGATGTACCCTGTGGTATATCAAAGGTCTGGTTATTGAAACCAAAACTTCCCAACTCCAGTGTAGTGGCATCCTGTTTGGGTTCTATCGGCGTACTTATTTTTATATACCTGGTACGGGCAGTTGCAGTTGAATCGTTCTCAAACAAGATAGTATAGGGCATCCTGTCTTTTACACTTACCCATTTTTTATCGGGCTGCCCATCGGGACCGATGATGAGGTTGGGATCAATGGGGATGAGGACCCACATACCTTTGTTAACATCCCAAACCCATTTGACTCTTTTTTTGGTTCCACCACCTCCACAGGGATCATACACAGTCATATAACGGTTTTGACTTCTTTTCCACATTAAATAAGTCATACCTTTATTATGTTCCCAGAGATTCCTGACAAAATCATATTGATCATTATGCTTATTATAACCAGGTCCGTTGATCCCGGGCACATAATTATAAATATCAGCATCAACTCCAAAAGCCTTTGCCCAGTTTTTATAATTTAGCTCTGTTTGTAAACCAACTTCATTATTTACTATTGGTGCTTCTGTATGTTGACGGAAGTTTTTTCCAGTGACGCCTTCAGTTGCAGCATCTAATCCACCTATTATAGCTCCCGGCAAGCTACCTGCTAATGCATTGGTGCCGCTTGCAAAAATATCAAACCCCGCATCTATTTTCTGAAAACCTGTACTATTAGGATCGTTCAAAACGTCTTGCCCTGCTTTTAGTTTCAGCCCGAAATCAGTTACGGCCATACCAGGTCCTTTTTTTTAAAAACCCTTTTCCAAAACCCTGGAATCCTTTCCCGGTTGCTTCAATAACATCACCCATAGTTGTAAAATTTGTTGCAAAGTCATTTTACCAATTTTATTTCTAATGCACCAGGCTCGGATCCTGGAGCAGGGCAACTTTTTGGCATTGGATAATTTACAATTTCCAGTCCCCACACATCTATTCCATTTGCAGGGTTATTAGCCGCATACTGGTATAAACCCATACCATCACGGTATTCTATCAAATCCCTCTGATTAAATACTCCTGTTTCCGGGGAATAATTTCTAAAGAATAAACGATAGCTTCCTGAAGCACTGTCATACTCCTGGCCTGTAAATCCAAACCGGTTACCTGCGATGGAAGAAATCAGCGGATTGTTTAAGCTGTCAAACCTGCTGGGTTTGCCATATACATCATACCGATACATCTCAATTAATTCTCCGTTGCTGTTACTTATAGCTTCTACGGAGTTTAACTCGTTTTGGTGATAATAAAAACTGTTTCCGTTCTTTTCATTTAGTATTGGTGATAAGAAGTTAGTAAACAGTGTACGGTTTAATAAGACATTACTGCCGTTTCTTTCTTCTATCTGTGCTGCTCCGCTATATGTGTATTTTAATAATGTACCGTTTATGTTTTTTGAAACGCGGCGCCCAATGGCATCATAATTATAGGAGATCACACTCGCAGGAGAAGCAGAGTCTTTCTTTAACCTGTTCTCTGCATCATAGGTTTTGTAAAATATTCCATCGTAAGTTAAGTTACCTCGGTTGTCAAAAGCGAAGCTGGTACTGTTTACTCCTGTCAGTTGGTTCAGGTTGTTGATGCTGTACGTAGTGGCTGCTCCGTTCAGGTTGGCTGCAGTACGGTTGCCTACTGCATCGTATGTATATGTATTATGAATAGCAGGGCTTCCCACAGGGCCTCTTTTATAATTGGTAAGCCGATAGCCATTGTCATAAGTGAACTGTTCTGATAAAGAAGGATCGTTCAGCCGGTTGATGGCCGTTTTGTTCATCTCTTTATCGTATGTAAAAGTGCTGTTCTGCATGGTTCCCGTTGTAATAGAACTCAGGCGGTTTGCAAAATCATATTGCATGGTACTGCTTACGCCGTTTGCAAATGTTTTATTGGTGGGCTGGTTGGCATTGTTATAGGCATATTCTACTATCGTAATACTATCTTTTACAATTTTGATGAGCCTGTTCCTTGTGTCAAACTCTTTTATTACAGTTGTACTATCAGGATAAATAATTGTTTGTGTTCTGCCTGCTATATTGTAATTATATCTTGTCGTTCTTCCATCAAAACTTTCAGATGTTACCCTGTTCAGTTTGTCATATGTAAAGTTGGCTGTACCGCTGTTGTTGGTAGCCGTTAATACCCGGTTCAGTTGATCGTAAGTGAAACTATACACTTCGCCCCCCGGCAAAGTACGACTCATTACCCGGTTCAGGGTATCATACAGGTATGTAATTACCGTCGCATCTGTTTGTCTTATACCGGTGACATTGTTTTTGTTGTTGTAGGTATATTCCACATACCTGCTGTCAGGATAGGTCATCCGGGTTCTGCGGTTCAGGTTATCATAAGTATATGTAGTGGTATTGTTATTCTGATCTCTCATCGTGGTGATATTATTTTCCGCATCATATCCCACTGTTATTATAAACCCATTTTTATCAGTATAGGTTTTAACCCGGTTAAGGCTGTCGTAGGTATAATGACCTGTTCGCCCTTCGCGATCGGTTGCTGAAATAACATTGCTGTTTTTATCATAGGCATAAGAAAAAGTGTTACCCAGGGGGTCTGTCATTTGCTTTACGCGGTTAAGGCTATCATAAGTGGCTGTTGTTGTAGCGCCCGTACCATTGGTGAAGCTGGTAATATTATTATTCTTATCGTAAGCATAATTTCCGATGGTGCCGTTTGCATCGCTGATTGATGTTACCCTGTTTAGCTGATCGTATGTGTAATTAAGCGTACGGCCGTTTGGTAAATTGATAACGGTAACATTGCCATTGCCATCATAACTGTACACGGCATTATTGTTATCCGGGTCTTTGGTAGCTTTCACCCGGTTACGGTTGTCGTAGTTCATTTTTGTTTCATACCCCAATGCATTTTTTATACCCGTCAGGTTATCCATACCGTCATACGTAAAGCTTGCCTGGTTGCCGGTAGGGCCGGTTACTTTTACTATCCTGTTGCTGGCATCATAGTTAATACTGCAGGTCTCATTATTCTTGTTGATGTACGTAGTGATGTTGCCTTCAGCATCATAATTAAATTGTGAGAAATTGTTGATCGGGTCTGTTATTTTTTTCAACCGGTCTAATATATCATACTCGGCAGTGGAGCTATTACCCCGTGCATCGGTAATTGCCAGCAGTCGGCTCCTTGCATCAAAGGAAAGTACAGCACTATATCCGTTTGGTCCGGTTACAGTTGCTGGATTGCCATAGCTGTCATAATTATAGTTGTAACTGATGCCCCTGGGGTCTGTGCTTGTAATAATATCTCCGGCAGCATTGTATGTAGCTGTATAAATATGATTGCCGGGTGCGGTTAGTTGAGTCATGTTACCATTACCATCATAACCCATGGTAAAGGTATTTCCTTTAGGGTCTTTATAACTGCTTATCTTTTTATAATTGGAAGTATAGGTATAGGTACTTACCTGTCCCAGCGGGTCGGTGGCTGTAAGCATATTTCCATTGCCATCATATGTAAAAGTATACACCTGGCCGTTAGCATCTTTCGCCTTTGTCCGGTTACCCTGGTCATCATACTCAAAACTCATATTAAACCCGCAGCAGTTACCCGACATAGAGGTGATCCAAGACAGACCATCCAATGTTTGATACTGGTAGGTTGTTACCTGGTTACCTGCCACCAGGTGGTCTGTTACAACCGTTTTTTGAGAAGCGGTATCATAGGAAAAACTCAGCCTTTTGTTACAACCTACAAGTTCACTGATACTCATGTCGGAGAAATAAATGATATCAACCTTATTATTATTTTTATCCATGATCGACTTCATAGGGCCGTTTACCAGGTACGTGTACTGGTACTTCCCGTTAAGCGGATCTTTTACTTCTTTTAAATTGCCGGCAGCATCGTAAGAGTAAGTAAATGTTCTTGAAGGAGCAGCAATCGCATCTGTAACAGTTGCTAAACGGCCCTGCAGATTATAAGTAAAGTTGATTGTTTGCCCGGCTCCATTAACTATAGATGTCAGCAGCGTATCGGTATAATTAAAATTGATATAGTTACCATTTGGCTCTTCCATCCTCGTTATCTGTTTGTGTACCGGGTTGTTAAAAAATATTGTACACTGTCTAATTCTGTTACTACATATTGTCCCGGCTGGTGCTGCACCAGTTTGCTGTAAAATCCCTTTGGCGCCAGGTAACCTCCCCCGGGTATTGAATCATATTTATCTTCCCGTCCATCACCCCATAATATCAGCCTTGCACCCGGCACTGTATCATGGCGGTATTTTATATTGTACTTAAAAGTCCAGCCCTTGCCATAACCATACTCATCAGTAAATAAAAAACTGTTATAAAAAAAACTGATATCCAGGTCAAAGGCTCTTGCCGGTACATAGATATCTGTACGGGGTATAAATAAATTGCCGCTTAATGTATTTACCTGTGTACCCAACGGACCCTGTTTGTTAGGGTTGTTGAGATTTTGGGCATTGGTTGTAACTGTTGATGCAATAATGAACAACAACAGCAGCCATTTTTTTCCTGCAGGCTTTGATTCCATGATATTTTTATTTGATAGACTGTACATAATTTTTTCTTTGCTTTCTTTCTACTTTAATTTAAACAATACAGGGTTTGGTTGCGGGGGCTTGCTGGGTGCCACAGTGTGAACAGTAATGGTGCCACTGCCTCCCGCCCTGATGATACCCGGAGGGCCGCCCGGTTCTGTTAACTCCAGGTACAGTGATGTTGTTCCTGTTGGAACGCCCTCTTTTGTAAATGCCATCTTCATTCCAGCTTCGCTATAGAGGGTTCTTGATTGTGCCGGGATATCAAAATTGGTTGGGTTGTTATAGTGTATCTGTATCACCACCGGCCGGTTGATCAATACCCTTTGCGGCACAACCATTTCAACCACCAATTGTGAGTTCAATCCGCTGGCAGCGCCGGGATCACAGCCGGGCGCATTGCCGTTTCCGGAACCGGTATTTGGCCCGCCACCGGTTATCAGCCCGCCGTTGTTGGCATTAACTATGGAGAATCCATTTGGCAAAACAGCCATTGATGAATCGGGTTTCATCAATGTAACATCATAAATGCCCAGCGGTTTTCCCTGCAGGTTAAAAGTGGCAAACACCTGTGTACTGTTTGTAAAGTAAACGGCCGAAGCATAGATCGTGGTTCCCGCATTACTCAGTTTGGCGATCATGCTATCTCTGTATAGCGAACCCCTGATCCGGATCGTAACATTGCCAATGTTTCCGCCGCTGTTGGTGTGTACATCCAGGATGGCGAAAGGCAGTTTAACCGCTTTCAACGTGATGTTTTGCACTAACGGGTTGGGAGAAACACAACGTACCATAATGTAGTACACCGAATCAGTAACAGATGCCATAACAATTTGCTGGTTGCCGTAGTTGGGTATTTCAAACCGGTAATTATAATGTGCCGGCGTTGGAAAATACCCGCCACCAATGAACATTTCATTACGCAAGCTCAGCGAGTCGTTGGTTTTTAGTGTAACCAGTATGGTTGAACCCAATAAGGAATCCGGGATCCTGAGTTTATAATACCTGTTGATCGTATGAAGTGTAGCCAGCTCCGGTACATCCAGCAGCAGTTCTTTCACTTTTACATAAACGGGGGTGGCGGAACTGCCGGTATTATTCGTTTTATCCAATTCACTGATCTGGTTCAGCAGGTCGGTCTTTACAAATACATTATAATTGCCCTCAATCACTCCCGTTACCAATGGCGCCATCCGCACTGTATCAGACTGTAAAGGCGCCATCTGGATATTTTTATTCTTAATACCGATCAGTACTGCCGTTGAGTCAAATAAATTACCGGCAGAGAGGTAGATCCCATCCGAAGTATAACCCCTTGCTTCCTCGCCGGATGCGTTTGTAATTACCCATTTTGCGGTATCCATGGTATAACCCAGGTAAACCGTGTCGGGTTTTAGTACATTGGTTACTGTTAGGTCGGCCAGTGGTGGTGTGAATACGGTTATTAAGCTAAAGCCCAGGTTGTTGTTGATATTTGATTCTACTACTGCATTATTTGAATTGGCCTCGCTGATCAAAATATAATTACCAGGTATAGTGCTTGCCGGGATGGTAACCGTAGCGGTATCATAATAGAAATCTCCGGCGGGCAAAGCTGAAGTCCTGGTTCGTGTTGCAAGCAGCCTGTCACCGGAATTTGGAACAACAGCAAAATCTTCAGATAGCCAAAGCTGGTTTTGCCAGCTGGTACCGGGATAGGTAAGGCCTGTTCCGCTATTGGTAACCTTGTATATGATAGTAATGGGTTGCCCGGTAGCAACCGTTACCGGGGCCGACACTATTGAATCTGTCAGGTCGGCCAGCGCCGGCCGGATAACATGTATCTTTTTTGCAAAGCCGGAAGCGTTACGTAAAAAGTTCACATTATTGGAAAGCACTTTTTCCGACGGGATACTGTTGCTGATATTTGTTCTTACATACACATAATAATCGCCCGTAAGCAAAACCGGTGTGTAAGGAGATTTGCTGTCTAAACTATCCTGGTTCCTGTTCAACAACAGGTATTTCACGTACTGCCCGGCTTTTACATCATTGGCATCAACTATTGAATCGGTAGAGAAATAAACGGCATCTATATAATGGTAATAGTGCGGGTATCCCGGGTTATATCCAATATTTTTTAACCGCCAGTTTACAGGAAATTGAAATCCTACTGAAGTAGTATCCGGGGCAGAAATAGTGGTGATGATGTGGTCAACCAATGGGTTTACTAAAACTTTGTTGCCACTGCTGCCAACATTGTTATTGATATTACTTCCTTCATAGGTTCCGTTATTGGCATTTGTTTTCACGAAAAAATAAGCAGCCGAAAACATTTGTTGCGGAAAACAATTATTGATATTGAATGCAAAAGGAAGATTCAGGTTGATTGAATCGGTATAATTACCTCCTGTAGTTATGGCCCTTGCCTGGTCAAGCTTACCGATATAATAACTGGTAGCCGGGTTAAAGGTAGGTGAGCAACTGATGAACAGGCTGTCTCTCCAGGTGCCGGCTGTGGTACCGCTGCCATTATTGGTTACCGTATATTTTATTTTTGTTGGGTAGATCGTAAACACAGAATCTACAGGTATTACAGATGATACCACCAGGTCGGAAGCAGTGGCAGCACTAACCAGGGTACCCGCAGATGCGCTTATATTATTTGCTGTATTTGTTTCCCTGAACGAACTGTCGTAGTTGGTTTGTACATAAAAATACTTTGCACCGGTAGTAACAGGAGAAAAAGTATAAGTAAATGAATGCGGCACGCCGGTACCTACCGGAAGGTCTTCGGTAAATGTTTGTGTGCCTACCACCTGGGCGCTGCCGTCGAAACTGGAAAAGTTACTGATATAAAGCCTGTCTCTTCTTATATGATTAAAGACAGCGCCGGGACCATTATTCAATACCTGGTAATTAACAGCAATAGTTGTTCCCCCAATTGAATTAGCAGGTACAGAAACTGAAGGCACTACAGCATCGGGCCGGTTTACAAGTATAGGTAATGTGCTTCGTTTTATTTGTGGCGTCCCGGGATATTCAAAAACAGTTTTTGTTGGATTGGTATAAACATACACATAATAGTTACCCGGTTGCATGTTCGACGGAATAGTAAAGTTTTCTGCTTTGGGGAAATCAGAACCGCTATTAATAACATTATTTACATTGACATTTCCATTAACTATAGCAGGGCAACTTACAAAACTGGGATTCCCTTCAGTATATAGCCCCGAATTTTGTGTGCCATGCGTTGTTTCTTTTACCATGGTGGCATTTGCAAGAATTAATCCTGTAGAATCTGTACTCAGGTAAACCCTGTCGATCCAGTAACTGCTGCCAAAAACCAAACTGTCTCTTATCACAGATGGTGCAGTGCAAACACTGCCCGGGGGAGAATACGGGCCACAGGAAACAGTGCAACTACTCATGGTTATAATATGTCCCTTATTTTTTTCTATGTTATCTCGGAAACCTTCATTCTTTATATTCCAGTTGGCCCCAACAGACTGTGTAGTGCTGACTGTGGTTACCGGCAGCATAAGGGTACTTATTGTAAGTTTTGGGGTTGGTGTAAGATAAACCTGCACCTGGGCCCTGTTGATATTATTATTGTTTAATGCACCTTCATACACAAATGCATTGTTACCGGTGTTGGCATTGGCTTTTACATAAATGAACCAGGTGCCGAAAATATAATTGGGTATCACCACCTGCAGGTTCCTGGTATAAAAACTGTCGGGCAACAATTGTGTATTATTAAATGCCGTTGCCCTGCTGGCATTTGGATAATAAGAGTCATTCCATTTTGGTATATTGATCAGAATGGCATTGTTCCGGTCAAATAACGGGCTTTGCGACATGAAAACAGAATCCGTCCAGTTGCTTCCGGCCGGAGTAACCACGCCGTAATTTTTTACTTTATAGGTAAGGTTTACTGTACTGCCCGAGAAGGTACTTGCGGGAGCAAAAACAGAATCCACCCGAAAATCCGGTGTAGGTGAAAGGTTGACGATAATCGGATCATGTTTCCTGGCCGTATCATTTGCTCTACTTACCTGTAGTATGGCATATTGAGCGTAGTTGTTGTCTGCGATCACATACACATAAAGCGGAAAGTTATAATTTAAAGGCAGCGTAAAGTTGATGGAATTGGTATAAAACTGCCCGCTGTCTAAAGCCGCAGGCCTAACTTTTTTTCCCAATAACAACGGCCTTCCATTTGCAGTAAGTGAACTCCAGGAATTTGGATCCCAGGCGGGCGAGCCGCTGAAGTTCACATTTGGAAGGGTGTCCAGTGCAAAATACACACCGTCGGACCAGCTGACACCAGGTAATGTTTTACCCGGGCCGATATTGGTTACTTTCCAGCTTATGGTTACTGTTTGTCCTGAATTGGCTGTAGCAGGTGCCTGCACTTCACTCACCACCAGGTCGGGAAGTGGTATCAGCCTGAATTGCTGAATAGGGCCTGTTGTCTGCCCGCAGGGATTTTTTGCTACAATTTTCCATTTATAAGCCCTGTTATATGGCAGCCCCGGATTTTTAGGAATGATGTGTTGAATATCGTTGATGTTGGAAACATATGGGGTAACCGGCTCGGTAGCTGTAGAGTCCCACAGGTATAGATCATAATTAACCGTATTGTTTCCGGGTATCCATGATAAAGTAAGGGGCAATTGCTGATCAACTGCAAAATTCGCAGGCAACATAGAACTTACTGTACCCGGTACATTATTGGAAGTACTGATCGTTAAGCTTTGGATATTTGTATATACACTGTCGCAGGGGCTGTTGGCTTTAACAGTTAGTGAGTGTGTACCCGGTGTTTGCCATTGCCCCCATGCCGTGTCGTTATTGGTAGTAAGTATACCTCCACCACTTAATGTCCAAACAAAATTTGCCCCAGGTATTTTTTGGGTTCGGTAAGTATAGGTGGCAAGGCATGGCGATGCTTCACCAATGATTGGTGTTAATGTTCTTATACCGATGCAGAATGTTCTTTCAACCGGCAAGGCCGCATTGTAATTTGCATTACCATTTTGTGCAGCCCTTACGGTAACCAGTCCTGCTCCCTTTTTAGTAAGCAGGGAAGTATTGTTTTGATTTAAAGATGCAAAAGCGGTACCTGAAATAATTGAATAAGAAATACCAAGTGCCATGGATGATGTGGCAGTTAGATGTAAAATGTTTCCATCTATAATTTGCGGGGGAATAGAATCAAAAGTGATAAACTGGTTTCCTTTAATTACAGTTATCGTATCATTCACGGATTGCGCAGCGCTGTAAACATCATCTCCCGGCTGCAAAGCTTTTACAATGATCGTTCCGGCACCGGTGATGAACAAAGTATCGTTTATGATATTTCCGGGTCCGCTTATTTTCTGATAAAAAACAGGCAATGATGAACTGGCTGTAGCCTGTAAAGCCGCTTTAGCAGTTGGCGACATGGTTACAGTTGGCACATGGGGGAACGTAATGGTTTGGGGTTGTGCTGCTGCAGGAAAGACTATAGCATTGGAAGCCGGTCCGGTACCGCAGTCATTCACAAACTTAACGGTAAAGCTGCCTGCATCTGCCGCGTAGTAAGATGAGTCAGTTGCACCAGCGATCAGTGTATCATTTCTAAACCATTGGCAGGTAGCCCCCGGCGGTAGTGAGTTGGTACTGAGGGTACGGGCAAAGTTAAATGCAACAGGAACCTGTGTTGGGAAAGATCCGTTTACAATCACATTTAAATTCCTGGGCAGGGAATTTCCTACACTATTGGATATGGTCAATTGCACGGTCCTGTTTCCTTCTGTTGTCCAGTTCACTGTTGCCACACTATCTACATTAGATATAGTACCGCCACCGAGAGGCAAGCTCCAGTTATATACAATACCGGTATCTGTAATATTGTGTGCAGTATAGATATAAGTACCCAGGCAGGCTGTAGTGTCACCGGTAATAGAAAAACGCGAAGTTGGTTTAAGCGCATTGGTAGTGAATTGATATTTAAATTGTGTTCCTGCATTTATGCGTATGAATATAGTATCAGTGGTAACAACTGCTATTTTAATAGTATCATATACGGTAGTGCCAATGGGAACTGCTGCAACATTGCCTATATTCCTGGTTAGTATTGTGGAATGATTGCCCCGGTATAGGCTAAACGTCAATTCCTCTGCGCTGGTACAGTTCATATTGGTACCCTGTACAATGAGCTTCAAGCTGTCATTGTCTCCTACTGCAATCTTATAATAATCAAAACCATCGTAGGTATTGGAACTGTAGTTATATATATAACCGATATGTCCTTTTTTGGTTTGTAAACCCCGGATCAGCGTTGCCAATGCAAAAGTTCCATTGGGTTCTATATCATTTTCACTCGTATCTGTTATTTCGTAGCTGAGTTTATACCGGAAAGCCTGAGTGGCCTGTAACCGGAAATACATGGTGGTGTCACCTCTTCCGCATAAAGTGATCGTATCATAAATAGTTACACCGGGAGGTACACTGGCAAGGTTACCAATATTCCTTGTAACGTAGTTGTGATTGCCCGGATCATTCAGGTAAAATACAAGCGCATTGGAATTGGTGCAGGTCATATTCATTGCTTCAACATACACTTTTATGGTTCCATCATACGGCATATTTGCCAGGTAGTGGTCATTTTGGTCAAGCGTTGGCCCTGTTCGATCTGCATAATAACTCAACCGCCCAGCTTTAACTTCATTGACCGCTATAGGAATCGACTGGGCATTATTGTTATTGGGTTCAATATCATTTATCCAACTGCTGGTATCGGTATAGTGTATAGAAAATTCATACTCGTATGGGGCATAGAATATATCTCCTGTTAGCCGGAAGTATGCAGTACCGGCCATCACCGGGCAAATTTGTATTGTATCATATATCACCGAGTCGGAATATAGTATGGGCTTATATGCCTGCGATGGCGAGTAATAAGTGTAATTATTATTTATATAATTTATTCCCAGCCGGTATGCCGTACTGTTGTTTGTTGTTGTTGCACCACGGTAGGTTGATTTCAGGTAAATGGTGGCCTTTGCTTCAGCAGGGATATTGATTTTATAATAATCAAGAATATCCTGTACGTAATAGTTCCCTTTAAAACCAACAATACCTTTTTTTACCTGCCCGGTATCTATCAGTATAGCAGAAGCAGTATCATTATTGGGCTCCACATCACTGCCCACACTATCTATTAACTGGTATTTAAAATTGTAGTTAATAATGGGGTAGTCGCCGAAGTTTCTGTAGGCATTTAACCGCAGATAAAATGTATCTGCTTCAATGGCCCTTATTTTAATCGTGTCTCTGATCTGGTCTCCGCAGGGAGGGTCGCCTATCCAGCTTGCAATATTACCATATCCCCCCGGCAGGTTATTTCCATATTTATCCAATACCTCATAGGAAAGTGCCGGATCGTCAATATTACCACAATTAAACATTTCGGCTACGCCGAATATTTTTAACGTACCGGCATGTGGCATTATGATACGGTAAGTATCAAACTCATCTATATACACATCGTTTACATAGTCGTAATCTCCAACGTTTCCGCCAACAGTTGAGTCTGCTCTCAAATGAATGGCATTGTAAATGCAACAGTTATCTTCCGGATCAAAAAATGGTGCCAGGTCGGTATAGCGAAGGTTGTAGCCAAAAGGAGCATTTGAAGTAATCCGCACATAAAAAATATCCCCTTGCTGCATATTGCTCAATGAGATAACACTTTCAACCATTTCATATTGCTCCACGCTGTTTGTGTTCCCGATAAATCCCTGTGCAAAAGGGGTTACAAGGTCCGGACTTTTAAAAACCATATAGCTGATATACTTCCCTCCTGCTGTACAATTGGTGTTCCACGCGGTGAGATAAAGCTTAATATCATTATAATTACCTGCAGGTAAAACCCCTGACTGGAACCAGTCTTCCACATCATATGTTGCATTACCCCGGAAAATATAGCGGATAGAACCATCCTGTGTTGCATGCAACGCAAAAGGGTCGGCATTACCGGAGGAGTTATTCGGTTCGTTCTCCGGTAAAAAAGAAAAAACCGGGAACCATTGTATCTGGTAATCGAATTCTCCGTTTGTGGTAAAAGCAATAAAATAATTATCAACGGATTGACTGCACAGGTATATGGTATCATAAACAGTTGCTCCATCAGGTATATTCAGGTTGTTGGAAATATTCCTGGTATGAATCAGTCCGGCAGCTTCCCGGCCATCATACATGTCAAATTTCAGAAAAGCATCACCACCACTGATGTTGGTGGCTTCTACAAGCAGGTAAAAATTTCTGCTGCTCAGGTAATTTAACCTGTGATAATCTATAGCATCTCCGTTACCTACCGAAGCTGAAAAGACAACATTGAAGTCGAACAGATCGGCTGTTGCAAATGAATTGTTGGGTTCGTTTTCAGACTGGCCGGATGCGTTTGCCGAAATGTATAAAATGGTCAACAGTAAAAAAAACTTTTTCATATCAGTTGGTTGGAGTCAATTAGGATATTAAATGTATCAACTTGCCAACTTGTATAAAATACTCCATTTGGATAAGGAAACCGGGCGGGATATAGCTTGTGGCGGCGGGAAATCCGGAATTACGAGAGATAAAATGGATTCGAGTTAATGAATGATGTTACCAAAAAAACCAGGCCTTTTGGCAGCAATTTAAAACAGGCTGTTTAATCTTTATCAAAAATAACAGGCAATAAAAGGCCGACTCATTTATTATTGAGACGGCCTTTTAATTTTGTGACAAATCTTTTATTTCACCAGCGTCAATTCATCAATAATATTTTTTGCGCCGCCTAATTTATCAATGCACCAGAGCACATAACGCACATCCACATTAATGGTGCGGTTAAGGTCTTTATCAAAAGCAATTTTATGACTCAGGGCTTCGTAGTTGCCATCGAAAGCAAGGCCAATTAAATTACCGCTGCCGTCAATTACCGGGCTGCCGCTGTTACCGCCGGTGATATCATTGGTGGTAATAAATCCAACAACGAGGTCGTTGGTGCGCTTATCAATATACTGGCCAAAATCCCTTTTCTTCAACAATTCGATCTGTTTTGCAGGTAGGTCAAATTCATAATCGCCCGCTTTGTATTTTTCCAATACCCCTTTGCTGGTGGTTACGTAATCATAAAACACGGCATCTCTCGGGCGGTAGCTTTTTACTGCGCCATAGCTTACCCGCATACTGAAGTTTGCATCAGGATACATTTTGTTTACCGCTGCGGGGTTCATCTCCATGATCCCTTTTAAGTACAGCCTGCCCAGTTCATTATCCTTATTGCGGAATTCGGTAAACAGGCTTGCATATTTACCGGTATAATTTTTTACGAAAGCTGATGCATATGCAAAAGCAGGGTCTTCCTGCAGGGCTGCAGCAGTTGGGTTATCGGCAAAAGCTTTCCATTTGTCATCATCCAGCATCATGGTTTTTGCAAATACATCCCGTGCCCAGCTTTTAAAAGTAGCTTCATCATTCAGGCTGCCGTATGCTGCTTTAATGCCTTCATAAAAACCGATCGGGTGCTGGTTCTTATCAACATCGTTATAAAACATCATGGCTGTTTTTGCCAGGATCTTTTCATCACTGGGCAGGTCTTCGCCTTGTTTAAATGCATTACGGGCAGTATTAGCCGCATCAATTGCTTTGGTAAGTTCGGCTTTTGGCGTATTGCTTTTTAACAGTTTGTCTTCCAGTGAAATTAATCTTGATGCAGCGCCGGCCAATGGCGAACCCATGATACCTTCATTTAAATACTGGCGCATTTTACTGTACGGTGACCATGCTGCATAATTTTTTTCATAATCAGCCATTACATTTTCATACTCGGGTTTTCCTTTTGCCCAGGCAATGAATTTATTTTCGAACTGCTGTTTTTGATCATATACTTTATACTTGATCAGTTGCTTGGTTTCACCGTCGAAAAATTTCCAGTAGTTGGCAACACCGGCATAATTATCTGCCAGTTTTAATTTTACAGCCGGGTCTTTGATCATCTGCTCATGCATGAATTTTAAACGCACATCCCTTAATCCAACCAGGGAGGGGTTATCAATTTCGTTTTTCAGTTTAATGCCGTAGCTTGTTTCGTAACGGGTTGTGCCGCCTGGGTAACCATAGATCATGGCAAAATCCCCGTCTTTAAAACCCTTGATGCTTACCGGTAAAAAATGTTTGGGTTTCATCGGTACATTGTCTGTATTGTATGCAACCGGCTTTCCGTCTTTGCTGGTGTAAACACGAAATACAGAAAAGTCGCCTGTATGGCGTGGCCACTCCCAATTATCGGTATCGCCGCCAAACTTGCCAACACTCTCCGGTGGTGCGCCAACAAGGCGTATATCCCTGTACGTTTTATATACATACATGATGTGCTGGTTACCTTTGAACATGCCATAAATTCTTCCGGCCAGTTCGTTTTCTTTATCGGCAACCTTATCTGTGATCGCTTTATAGATCTCGTTTATTTTTTTAACCCTGTCGGCATAACTCAATCCCTTTAACTGGTCTTCCACTTCTTTGGTAACATCTACAATACGGTCTAAAAACTGAACCGTTAAACCTGTTTTAATTTCCTGCCCTTTATTGTAAGCATAAAAACCATCGCGTAAATAATTGTGTTCAACCGTACTGGCACCCGAAATGGCCGAGTAACCGCAGTGGTGGTTGGTAAAGATCAATCCCTGGCTGCTTACAATTTCACCGGTACATCCGCCGCCAAAAATAATGATGGCATCTTTTAATGACGATTTGTTGATGGAATACAATTGTTCTTTGGTAAGTTTTAATCCTTTTTTTACCATATCGTTGTAAACCTGCTGGCCAAGTAGCATGGGTAACCACATGCCTTCATCGGCCTGTGCTTTAAATAGGCTGAGCGAAAGCGCAACCAAAATAATGATCTTCTTCATATAGCTTGTTTTTTTAGAACACAAATTTAATGATTAATTAGGATACCTCAACCCATCACGCCCCATGAGAACAGTAGATAGCTTCCGGGTTGAGGCCGGGCTTGATTCTTTTGTTTATCTTTGCCCCCATTAACCATATAACTGCCAATGCCTCTTTTTGATATTAAGCTTCCAAAATCTATTGCCCGGGCACTTAATATTCCAATAAGTAACCCAAAAAGCCAGCAAATTAAAGTGCTTAAAAAGCTTTTGAAAAAGGCAAGGTTTACCGAATTTGGCCAACGTTACCGTTTTGATGATGTATTGATGAGCAGCAACCCCGGTAAAAAATTCCAGGAAAATGTACCAACCTTCGATTACAATAAAATATATGACGCCTGGTGGCATAAAGCCAAGGACGGAAGCCCCGATGTTTGCTGGCCCGGTGTTATAAAATATTTTGCACTCAGCAGCGGCACCAGCGATGCTACCAGTAAATATATTCCCATTACCAAAGACCTGATCAGGAGCAACACCGTCACCAGTTTTAATCAACTGCTTAGTTTAACCAGGTATGATAATGTGCCCAGGAGCTCGGTGGGTAAGGGATGGCTTATTTTAGGCGGAAGCACCCAGTTGCAGAAAGGCCCAACTTATTTTGCCGGCGACCTGAGCGGTATTCAGCAAAGAAATATCCTTTTTGGTTCCAGGGCCTTGGTTTATACAAACCCGGGAAAAAAATTGCCAAAGAAAAGGATTGGGCTAGAAAACTGGAAGAAGTTGTAAATAATGCACCCAACTGGGATATCGGTTTTATTGTGGGAGTACCCGCCTGGCTGCAGCTATGCATGGAAAATATCATTGAAAAATACGGGCTGAAAAATATACATGAAATATGGCCCAACCTGGCTTTTTATGTGCACGGCGGCGTGGCCATGGAGCCCTATAAAAGGGGGTTTGAAAAGTTATTGGGTAAACCCATCACCTATATTGAAACCTACCTGGCCAGTGAAGGGTTTTTAGCATACCAAAACCGGCAGGATGCAGCAGGAATGCACCTGGCACTGAACAATAATGTGTTTTTTGAGTTTGTTCCTTTTGACCAGAAGAACTTTGACCTGGAAGGGAATATGGTAGATGAACCCGAAACTTACATGGTCCATGAAATTGAAGAACATAAAGATTATTCGATCCTCATCAGCACCAATGCGGGGGCCTGGCGTTATGCCATTGGCGATACGGTAAGGCTGGTTGACCGGGAAAGAAGTGAAATTGTTATTACCGGCCGTACCAAACATTTTTTAAGTTTGGTTGGTGAGCACCTGAGTGTTGATAATATGAATAAAGCCATTGAAATGGTGAGTACCGATCTGAATATTTCGATCCCGGAGTTTACGGTTGCCGGCGTGCCTTACGGAACATTTTTTGCCCATCAATGGTATGTGGCAACTGATGATAAAGTGGATGCCGGGGAATTAAAAAACTGCATTGATACCAAACTGAAAGAGCTGAATGATGATTACGAAGTGGAGCGCAAGCATGCATTGAAAGATATTATGGTTAAAGTATTGCCCGAATGCACCTTCATGAAATTTATGGAACTGAAGGGGAAACTTGGCGGCCAGCATAAATTCCCCAGGGTATTGAAGGGCAAAACACTTGAAGACTGGCAAAATTTTTTAAATGCCGAAAAGGTGTCCTAAGGCAATATGACCGGGCAACCGATGCCGGTATCTTTTTTCCCGAATTTATAAATGATCCCTGCTGAAGTACTGTGGTAATGATCCTGCAGTTTTGGGTTGGCCGACTGGCTGAACCCATCCAGGTAATCCGTAAAAATAAAACGGTAAGCAGTTTCAATATTAACGGAAAACCTGTCAGATAAAGGGTATTCTGCACCAATACCTACGGGTACGGAAATCAAAGCACGGGGTGTACCTTTTGCATTATCAACCGCAAGACCGGCATACACTTCTGATGATTCCCCGAAAACAGCAGGGTTCATCCGGTTGTGATCTTTTTTTACACTGATCAAACTAACACCCGCACCCGAAAAAACATAGGGCATTATGCCCCGTTCTTCATAGTTTCTGCCAAAAATATTCCAGACCAGTTGGGCAGAAAATTCCTTAACAGGCGTAGTAAAATAAAAATTACGCTGCTGCCGGAAATCCGGCTTGCTGTAACGGCTGTCATCACCCTTAAGCCTGGCAATGCTGATATGCATACGTGCTGCCAGGAAATGGTTGATCGGTTTTTTGGCAAAAATGGAAAATCCCGGCTGTATGGTCCGGAATGACCCGAGATTATTTGGCGTAAGATCGCCCTGGTAAATATAAGCGCCGGCATTTAAGCCTATGCTCATGTCTTTATAGAACTGGGCATTGCTTTTTTGAGGAAGCCAAAGCCAGGAAAAAAAATACAATTACAGGTGGTCTAAAGGTTGCTTTCAAACGTTTTACTTTTTTAAGTTGATGTAATGAAAGCAGCGTGTTGGTATTTAAATATTGCTATGGAAACCTGTACCGTTTAATTTTACAGGTACCGTAAGCATTGCAACATTTATAAGTAACCATGTATTCATGTAAAACGTTTTTTCCTGAACGCTTAAATACCGGGCAGATTGTTTCCTGAACTGTTAAATGAATCATAATAAAAAAATGAAAGAAACAACCTGTAAATAACTCAAATTCAGTTTATTAAAAAACCTTCCTTAATTTAGAACATGGTTGATGCTTTTATAAAGGGGCTGGCGATAAGTTTACTGCTGATATTTTCGGTTGGCCCGGTAATTTTTACCATCATCAAGCAAAGTATAAATCATGGCAGGCGCGGCGGGTTCAGTTTTATCATTGGCGTATGGATAAGCGACCTGATATGGGTTGTGCTGAGTAACGGGTTCAGTGAAGCCATTAAAACATTACTCGATTTTAAAATACCCATCGGCATTGCCGGCTGTATCTTTTTGATCGGCATGGGTATTTATTTTGCATTTATAAAAAAGGTGGAACCCCGGAGGCTGCAGGAGCCGGTATTACTGGCAGGGGATGAGTACACGCCAACCGGGAGAAAAACAAACTATTTTGCCATCATGAGCTCAGGGTTTATCATAAACACCTTAAACCCGGCCGTGATCTCTTTTTGGGTGATCATGGCAGCCTCGCTGGCTTCGGTTTATTCTTTATACGACCGGATCATCATTTTTTCCACCTGCCTTGGCGTAAATATGCTGGCCGATGTTGGAAAAGTGTTGGGTGCCGGTTATATCGGTAAAAGATTAAGCGACAGGGTAATACTCATCATCAACCGGGTATCGGGTGTTTTGTACCTCATTTTCGGTTTTGTGATACTGGCAGGCATTATTTATACATTGATAAAAGATTAACAGTAACCGCTATCACTTTATTGAATCGTTTTTTATTTTACCGGATGAAATCATTCCTGTCCATACTGTTGTTTATTTCAACTGCATCCTGGTCACAGTCGGCCGATTTTATCCAGCTTAAAAAGCACAATAAGACCATCGCCACGTATTACAGCGGAAGCCATATTGCATTTACTGCCGAAAGCGGCGCTTTTATTGAAGCCACGATCAACGGTATAAAAAACGATACCCTTTACCTGCAGCAATTCATCATCCGTTACCTGCCTACAACCATTGGCACTTATATCATAGATACTGCGGGCAGTTACCATTATAAATATCATTACAAACAGGTTGTTGCCATCGGGCAAAAAGAAAAATCCGGTTTTAATACAAAAGGAAGCGGAGCTGCTTTGCTGAGCGGCGGCATTTTGATCACACTGGGCAGTGGCGTTGTTTACCTGGCCGACCGGAAAAAATTCAGCGCACCTTTGTTACTGGCATCCGTTGGTTTGGGCACACTGGGTTATTTTATGGCCAAAGGAAAAAGCGTGGCAGTGGTATGCCTATCGGTAAAAAGTACAAACTGGTTTATATGAATATGAGTATTGGGCAGCGCTGATCATTTCGGGTTCTTCAAAGGCCGGCGAATTAGTATATTGCATCAAACCCCCGCAGGGTACTGCGGACAAACCGGCTGGCATGAAAAAATTTTGGCTGTTATTAAAAAGGGTCTTTTTCTGGATCTTTATTATTCATATAACGGGGTTCCTTGTTTTTATATTTCAAAAATTCACGGTTGTGGATTTCCCGGTTGCCAACCTTAAATCTAAAATGCTGTGGGTTTGTGGCGCGGCAATTGTTACCGGGTTATTGTATTATTTCTGGCTGCGACATATTGATTTTGTAAAAAAGGCGGCGGTCATTTTAAAGGAAGTTTTTTTTATTGCCTATATTTCTTCTACCGGGTATTTATTGCTGGGCATCATTTTTAATCCACCGGTTACTTTAACGCAGGCGGGCAGTATATTACAGGGATATGGCTTACACAGGGATTATGTCAGTTATGATAATATGGGTAACAATATTAAACTGGCGGTAATTGCAAGCGAGGACCAGCTTTTCCCGGATCATGATGGATTTGATCTAAAGGCCATAAAAAAAGCCGTTAAATATAATAAGCGGCATCCCAATAAGGTCAGGGGCGGCAGTACCATCAGCCAGCAGGTGGCGAAAAATGTTTTCCTGTACCAGGGCGGCGGATTTTTAAGAAAGGGAATTGAAGTATTTTTTACATTTTCTGTTGAAAAGGCCTGGACAAAAAGAACCATCCTGGAACGATACATAAATGTTGCCGAAATGGGTCCCGGCATTTTTGGTGTGCAGGCAGCAGCCAAAAAATATTTTAATAAAAATGCCCGGGATCTAAGCATGGCTGAAGCTGCACAGATCGCTGCATTTTTACCGGCACCAAAGCGATTATCAAAAAACCCTTCCGGTAATTATATCTCCGGCCGGAAAAATTATATTGTACGGCAAATGAATAACCTGGCCGGGGATCCCGATGTGCAGGCGCTGATACGTTAGGCGTCACAAAGGCTTTAAACCGTCAGGTGCCCTGCATCCCGATATGGCGGGAGAGGCCTGCAATTGCTTTCTCCAAACGTTCCTCATAACTCCCGCTGATATCAACCCACGGTACATTTTGATTGATGAGGATATCTTTATAATGCCGATATAATTTTTGGCGGCTTAACAGGTCAGGGTATTCACGAAGTTCATCCTTAACCCATGGCAGGTCAATATTGCAAAACAGGTAGAGATCGTATTCTCTTTCGGCAATCCGGTTCAATATCCAGTGATGACATTTATCAAAAACAAATTCGCACCATACTTTCATTACGTACATGTTGGTGTCGATGAAGATTGCCGGTTTTAGACCTACCTGCCGGCAGGCAAGGTTGTCGATTTTAGATTTGTTTGCCCATTGCCCATTGTCAACTGCCGATGTATCCGCCGTAGCTTTATCGAAGGCGGACTGCTCCCTATTCACCTGTCCTTTGGCAATGTCCAGTAAATTCTCAAAAGTATAGCTAGTACCGTTTTGTAAAAGATACTCCCTGGCATATTCCTCCACCCAAACAGTATTGTAGTGTACTGCAAGCTGTTTGCACAACGTGCTTTTACCGGTAGATTCCGGGCCGAGGATGACAACTTTTTTAACCATTGTATTTTTTATACCGGATTACATCCACGATAAAGCTAAAAACAAAAAGGGAAAGCATGATAAAACGGAACCATTTTCTGAAAGCGTCATCAGTAGGCACTGCAAAAATAAAAAAGGTAAACAGGATGATCAATCCTGCTTTTATGAAAAGCCAGCTTTTTTTATTTTTCATGCCACAGGGGTTTTGCCTTTAATACTTTATTATAAACCGGGCATCCTGCATCATGTGCCCCCGGCAGGTAACCGGCGCTCTGTAAAAATTCGTTCACGATCTCGCCACCGGTAAATTTAAATGTTTTTTTAAAGAGCTTTGTCCATTCATCTTTTGTTTTGGAATGATGAAATGCCAGCCATTTTTTAAAGGACCCAAATTCCTTTTGCAGGGCAAGAATGGTTTTTGCATTTTCGATCGCCGCATTGATTTTAAGCCGGTTGCGGATGATGCCGGCATCATTCATCAGCCGTTCAAAATCCTTTTCGGTATAGCGGGCAACTTTTTTAATGTCAAAATTGTGATAAGCTTTCCTGAACGTTTCCTGTTTATTCAGGATGGTGGTCCAGCTTAAGCCCGCCTGGTTTATCTCCAAAACCAGCCTGCAGAACAGTTCATTATCATCATCAATGGGAAAACCATACTGGGTATCATGATAAATTTTGTGAACGTTTTGTTCGCCTGTTTTTAGTGTACTGATATATGTACAGTAGCTCATGTTTTATTTGTTATCTCTTGTTTACTATATTATATTTTTCTTCCATTCCATATAACCCCACCATGCCAATACCAAAATAAAACATACATGAGGGTAAATAACATTAACCCCTTATAAAAATTAAGTGGTATTGCAATGATGTTCGAAAAGATCCATGCAATCCAGTTCTCTATTTTTCTCCTGGCCATCCACCACATGGCAGTTACCGCAGATGCAGATACCAATGAATCTAATATTGGGGTATTGCTGTTAGTGAGCTTAATTAATACAACATAAATTACTGCCCAGAAAAAAAGGAAAAATCCGATACCAAAACCTAATTCTTTTTTACTACACCAGCTTATGGGGAAAGTGTAATGCGTGTCATCTTTTTTCTGTACCCAGTTATACCAGCCATATACACTCATAATAAAGTAATATACATTTAATAATGAGTCTGCATATAAAGGAGGATTTGTTTGAAAGAAATAAACATAGGCGGCTAAAACTACCCCAATGATTCCTGTAGGGTATACCAATATATTATTTTTACGGGCATACCACACGCTGGCGATTGGCGTAATTTTGCTTACTCACTCCTGCCAGTGTGTGTCCTTTATATTGGTAATAAACTGCTGATAAATTTCTGCTAAGCTCAATGGGTTTACTGGGTTGGTTCTGTGTTTCGGTATAATCTGAAAGGCCGAAGATAACGGATTCCCTTGTTGGTTTGAAAACGGGTGCCGATTTGTGTCCACTGCCCTTTTTTATCAGACCGCCATACGATAAAATGTAAATGTGGAAAATAGGTATAACCTGTTTTTCCGCTTATGGCAATTACTTGCCCCTGCTTTACCGTATCGCCGACATTTACCAAAACACCGTTCAATTGTAAATGCCAATACCCTGTTCTGGTGCTGTCTTCATGCTGAATGATCACAAAATTCCCGAAGGGCCGGTATTTTACTTTAGAGCCTCCTTTATTTCCGTCTTCTTTAAGCCTGATCACAATACCGCCCCTTGCAGCACTAATATTTGTCCCTTTCTTCATTTTAAAATCCAGCGCTGCCCGGTTTTTATGGGTGTACCTGCTGAAGTAGCCCTGTACCAGCAAATGCGATTGGCCTTCTTCGTAGGGAAGCCGGTACACAAAACTGCTGTCATCTTTTATGAAACAATAAAGCGCCCGGGTAAAGGCGCTTTTATAGATCAGTTAAAATATCGATTATTGATCTTTATTCAGCTTCAGCAACCACTTCCTTTACTTCCGGTATCATACGCTTCATCATGCCTTCAATACCTGCCTTTAAAGTGATCATGCTCGAGGGGCAACCACTGCAGCTTCCCTGCATCATTAAGTTAACCCTGCCGTCTTCGTAACTTTTAAATTGTATAGCACCGCCGTCCATTTCAACAGCAGGCTTCACATAATTTTCGAGCAGTTCCTTAATGCGTTTTACCACATCATCATCATCAGCGCTTACGGTATTGCTGCTTTCACTTTTCATGGCAGCAACGTCTTCGTCATTCACCACCACTTTTCCGTCTTCCAGGTATTCCTTTAAAAAAGCTTTAATGGAAGGGATCACATCCTGCCAGTCTTCGGTTTCGGTTGTTTTGGTAAGTGTTATAAAATTACTGGCAATAAATACCGCTTTTATAAAAGGAAAAGTAAACAGCTCCTGTGCCAGTGGAGAAGGCTTTGCGCTGGCTTCATCTGAAAAGTCGATACTCTTGCCGGGGTACAATAATTTATTGGCCACAAACTTCATCGTTTCGGGGTTGGGCGTCATTTCGGTATAAATACTGATAACCGGGTTTCCTGTTTTGATCATAATGCTTTTTTTTAATTGCCCGCCTTTGCTGAACCTGCCTGCCGGCAGGCAGGGCTATGGAGGGCTAGCAAAACTAACAAGATTTATGCTGTTTTGGTTTGAAAAGGCTGTTAAAAGGGGAGATTTTTCGGATTTCGCAAAGGTTTTCATCGCAGACCTGCCCGACGGTAGGCAGGGAAAATGTGATAAAGAGAATACGATGAGAAAAATATCTGCGTAATCTCATTTCTGCTGCTTCTCAGCGATAAAAATATCATTCTACAATCCTCAGCTTGGCATAATTCAACATGATCTTCTTCTCCCCATTCAGATCAAAATTTACAGTAGCAATGGGATTGTGTGCAGCGCCTTCCATCTTCATTACTTCACCAAATCCAAATTTCATGTGTTCAACTTTATTACCTACCTGCAGGTTGCTGGTATCACTGGGTTCAAAATTTTCGGAAGGGGTATGTTCTACGGCTTTGTTTGTTGCCGGTTTTGAGTAAAAAGTTTCTGCAGGTTTTTTAGCAGGAGGTGCACCATATTGTTTTTCGGCACGCTGGGCAGCATTCCAGCCGCCATTGCCAAAATTACGCTGCATGCGTTCTGCTGCACCACCCTGGTTCCAGCCACGGTTATTATTTGAATTGGCGCCGCCTGCATAACTTTTAGCCAGGAAATTTTCTGAAATTTCTTCCAGGAAACGGCTTGGGTCATTTTGCTGCAGCTGGCCAAAGCGGTAACGGGCATTGGCATAACTCAGCCAAAGCCTTTGCTTGGCGCGGGTAATGGCTACATAAAATAAGCGGCGTTCTTCTTCAAGTTCTTCCCTGGTATTGATGCTCATGGCATTCGGGAAAAGCGTTTCTTCCAGACCGCCAACAAATACCACCGGGAACTCCAGCCCTTTGGCAGCATGTATGGTCATCAGTTTTACCACATCATCATTTCCTTTATCATCATCTGCGTCGGTAAGCAAAACAATTTGCTGCAAATAACTTCCCAGGCTTTTATCACCTACTTCCCCGTCTTCTTCATTCATGGGTGTTTCGGTAAATTCTTTTATGGAGTTCAATAATTCCTGCACGTTCTCATAGCGGGCCAAACCCTCGGTGGTTTTATGATTGCATAACGCTTTCACGATGTTGGTGCTTTTACCAACGGTTACGGCCAGGTCGTATGCGTTCTTTTTTTGTAATTCACTCTGGAACATTTTGATCATGGTGACAAAGTTGTCGATGCTTTCCAGCGTTCCGCTTTTATATCCGTACATGCCTGCATTGCACAGGATATCCCACATGCTCAGGTTGTTTTCATTGGCATACAGCACGGCTTTATCAACCGTTGTTTTACCAATACCCCGTGCGGGAAAATTGATGATGCGTTTCAGCGCTTCTTCATCACGCGGGTTAACCACCAGGCGCAGGTAAGCGATAAAATCCTTTACTTCCTTGCGCATATAAAAACTCATGCCGCCATAGATGCGGTAGGCAATGCCCATGCGCCTTAGCGCTTCTTCAAAACTGCGGCTCTGTGCATTGGTGCGGTACAGGATGGCAAAATCCTTATTGTAATAATGATTGCGGAGTTTTTGTTCCTGTATGGTATCGGCCACCATTTTCCCTTCATCATTATCCGTCATGGTACGCACCAGGTTTATCTTTTCCCCTTCTGCATTAACGGTAAATAATTTTTTTTCTATCTGCCCCTTGTTGTTGCCGATCACTTCATTGGCAACATGTAAAATATTTTGGGTGCTGCGGTAATTCTGTTCCAGTTTTACCACTTTTACTTCGTCATAATCTTTTTGAAACTGTAAAATATTTTCAATGGTGGCACCGCGGAAACTGTAAATGCTTTGTGCATCATCACCCACCACGCAAACATTTTCATGCATGGCGCCCAGGAGTTTAATGATCTCGTATTGAGCGGTGTTGGTATCCTGGTACTCATCGATCAGGATATATTTGAACTTGCGCTGGTACTTGCTTAAAGCCTCGGGGAAATTTTTTAACAGGATGTACATTTTAAACAGCAGGTCATCAAAATGCGGTTGTATACAACGTTGGGTTTATAATGCTTATCATCAAGCGCCAGTTCGTTGATGACGGTTTTAACAACCGATTTGGCATCATCGGTATCGTAAATGGTAAAGTTGGATGGATATCCCAGTTTGGGCGCTTCAGCTCTCAGTATCCGGGCAAATACGCTGTGGAATGTACCGATGTATAAATTCCGGGCTTCGGTATTGCCCAATATCCTTTCCACCCTCTCCTTCATTTCGGCGGCTGCCTTATTGGTAAAAGTGAGCGCCAGTATGTTAAAGCTGTCAATTTTATGTGCCGCCATCAGGTGTGTGATGCGTGTGGTAAGCACTTTTGTTTTGCCGCTTCCTGCACCGGCAATGATCATGATGGGCCCGTTCACATGCGTTACCGCCTCCCTTTGTGGTTCGTTCAGTTCATCTAAATACTTCATGTGGTGAAGGTACGAATACAAGTTTTGGGGCAGCAAACTGTTACAAAATATTTACCGCTGGTAAAAAATATCTTTTTGTACAAAACAGTCAAATTAACTTTAGGGATAATAAAGTAAGCCATTGCAACACATCGAATTCTTTCATATTGATCATTTTAAAAATGATTACCACCGCGTTAAGCCTGTCAAAGAACTGGAGGGCTTTATTGATTTTTTCTGGGAGACAAAATTTGATGAACTGCTGCAGCAATACCCCGATGGTTTTTCAGATGCCCTGTTCCCCAATATTGGCTACACCTACCTGATCAACCTGGGTACGCCGTTCATCATGCAGGTTGCGGAAAAGAAATTCAGTATGAAGACCGATGGTTTTTTACCCCGCAACAAATCCATTGAATGTTATCACTGTGCCGGCAATAAATTATTCGGCATCAAGTTTAAAATATCACCCATCATTTTTAAAACCAAAGTGAATTTCGGGGAGTACCGGGAGTATATTTACCCGTTGAGTTACCTGATGGAACAGACGGTGATCGACCGGGCGAAAAAGGCAACATCTTTTGATGAAAGGGTACAGATCTTAAACAGCTATTTTCAATCCATAATAGAAAATTACACAGGTTCCTGGGAGGCCATACAGATCGTTTCCGAAATACTGGAGCATTGCAACAGTAAAAATGATTTTACCACATCCGTGGAAGAATTTGCGAAACAATATAATATCTCAGCACGTACACTACACCGGTATTTTGAAACAACCACCAGTCTCAGCAGTAAAAAAGCGCTGCAGATATTACGGATACGAAAAGCGGTTCAGCAACTGGCTAACGCTCCTGCCGGCTTTGATTACGGGCAATATGGTTATTACGATTACAGCCATTTTTGCAAACACCTGAAACAGTTTTTGCGAAAGGATACGATCGAAAACCTGCAGCCGCATTTGCAGTTGTTGCAAAAGATCGGAAAAAAATAATACCCGGTTTTTATTAATGCATTCTCAGCCAGTTGATGGTTTCATCTGCAATGCGGGTATTAAAATTCCCTTTTGCATATTGCTGTTTTTTAAAATTATCCCTGGCTTCTTTGTAATTTGTACTCTTCATCATAAAATGATCCAGTTCGGGAACAACAACCATGGTTGCATGGCCGGGATGGGCTTCATTCACTGTTTCTGTGATCAGGGTTGGCTCTACAATGCTGCAGCTTTCATAATCGGCTGCGCCATGTAATACCAAAACCGGGCAATTAATTTGCTGCCAGCTTTTTGCCAGGTTCAGCGAATCTATCTGCGGCCAAAAGGCCCAGTGCCGTCCCCACATATCATTGCTGCCGGCTTTAAGGCCCAGTTCGCTTACCACCAGGTCTTTGTATTCAGGATCCTGAAATAGATATTCTCTGGTTTTTTTGAGTACAAAAAACTCATAGTATATCTTCTGGATCTTCCGAATGAAATCTTCTGTTTGCAGGTAAGTTTGATTTTCGAGTAAAGGTTTTTGTACCCGGTGCATCTCCAGTAAAAATTCGCTCCAGGGGCGAAAAGTTGTTCCAAAAACCATCACGCCTTTTGGTTTGTGGCGTTTGGCAACTTCGGGGGCAATTAAACCGCCCATGCTATGGCCCCAGATGTATAGCCTGTTTTTGTCAACAAAAGAAAGCTGTTCCATATAATTGTAACCGGCGTCAAAACTTTCAATATCGGTTGCCAGGTCAACCTCGCTGCAGGGGGCACAGTTATAACTGTCGCCCAGGCCCGATTTTTTCAATCGTTACAACGGCATAACCTGCTTTAAGCCATTCGGTAAGCAGTTTGCCGTTGTAGCTGCCCATATAATTTTCAATACTTCCGCAGCCATAACCGGGTATCAATAAGATGGCTGGCAGGTTTGTTTTGCTTTTGGGTTTTCGGGTAATGGCCCTTAAATAACCGCTGCGGAATTTTACCCAGTCGTATTGCACATCTGCAATATCACTTTGTTCATAAGGGCGCATTACCGCATTACCCGATACATTCATGCTTTTACCGTTCCGGATAAATTGTACAGCCAGTTTTTCACCTGTCCGGATATGGGAAACATTTTTTCCATAATCTTCCATCGAAGCAAGGCTATTGCCATTGATCGCGGTAATAACATCTCCTTTTTGTAAAGCAAGTGCTGCGAATGTGCCGTTTGCAATAATACTGTCTGCCAGTATTCCGTTGGCGGCTGGTTTTGCCAGTAAACCCATGATGGCCTTGCGGGGTGGCGTTTGGGCCAATGCATTTACTGAAATAAAGAACAGTGCAAAAAATATTTTTCTCATTTACAAATTTGTGGTTCAATCCGGTGGTATTTAAAATGAATTATATAAACAGCCATTGCAGGGATATGAAAGGGTGAATGCGATAAGCCCGTTGTCTGATTTTTACTTTATCATGGTAAACCTGTTACCGGTTTGGCAAAATTGCAAACCCATGCTAAAATTTATCCATAGAAATTCATCTATGTTAAAACCTGTTCAACAGCTACAACATTTGTTTAACTTTCATTTAACCTTTACTTACCAATAATCCATATCCGAAAACGAAAAGTTTTGTCCTATGAATACCCCATGCAGCATGCCTGATGAGAAACTCATCCGGTTCTATCTCAATGGCGAGCCCAATGCCATGGCAACACTGGTTGAATTATATAAAGACAGGGTTTATACCTCCATTTATAATATGGTGCAGGATAAATATGCTGCAGAAGAGATCTTCCAGGATGTTTTTATCAGGATCATCAATAACATGATAGCCGGCAATACCGCCGAGGAGGGTAATTTCCTGGAATGGGCAACCCGCATAGCGCAAAAAATGTGTATCGAGCATTCACGTAAAGGCACACATGCTGCAATATTACAAACCCCGGCAGAAGCTGTTCAATTCAATTTGCCTGCGTCTTTGCCAAATGGCGGTTATCATGAAAGTCACAGTAAAATTAAGAGTATGATCAATTTGCTTCCTGATGACCAGCGGGAAGTAATGGTATTGAATCATTATGGGGGATTGGGTTTTAAGGAAATTGCAGGGGTGATGAAATGCAGCCTGAATAATGCTTTGGACAGGATGAAGTTTGGCCTTAATAACCTGTGTAAACTGATGACCGAAAAGGAAATTGTTTTAAACTCAAAGTATGTCAACAGCATTTAGAATTATGACTACACATATTTGAATGCCCTGACTACAACCCGTGAACGCAGTTTTATTGAAATTTGTATATCCAATTATCCACATAAAAACCCTAACATGAAAAACCTTGTTACCCTGACTGATGAGCAGTTGATTCAATTATTCAATGATGGCGAATCGTATGCCCTGGAAATGCTGGTAAACCGGCACAAAGACCGCATATTTACTTCCATTTATTTAATGGTAAAAGATAAATACCTGGCCGAGGATATTTTCCAGGACCTTTTCATTAAAATCATTGAAACCTTCAGGACCGGTAAATACCGGGAAGAAAATAAGTTTGTACAGTGGGCTATGCGTATCGGACACAATCTTTGTGTAGATCATTTCAGGAAAATTAAAAATAAGCCCGTAATAAGAACCAGCGAAGGAAGTGATATTTTTGATGTACTGAATTTTTCAGAGCCATCTGCAGAAGATAAAATAATGAAACAGCAAAGCAGTGAAACAATTATGACACTGGTTTGTAAGTTGCCCGAAGACCAGCGTGAAATAATTATCCTTCGTCATTTCCCTGATCTGAAGTTCAGGGAAATCTCAACAATACTTGATTGCAGTGTAAATACAGCGTTGGGCCGTATGCGTTATGCCCTGTTGAACCTGCGTAAACTGATCGAAGAGAAACAAATAGCGTTATAAAACACGCATGTCCTTTTATGGTAAAAGGTACCGGCCACTTTACAATTACAGCTTTCCGCCCGGAAAGCTTTTTTTATACCGGTTATGCAATGGTAACAAGGGCGAAATGATTGCCGGAAGAAAACAAGGTTTTAAAAGGGGCATGTATTAAGATTTAATATAACTTTGTGTCAAAAAACAGGCAGCTTATTAGGTTTAATATAGATACATTGCAGAAATAGGGTGATTTTACCCCCTCTATAACCACTTTGTGGTATTGTTTATATCAAAAAACTGTCTTCTATTTGTTTATTATTTCAAAAGTCAGCCTTATAGGTTACCAAATAAAATTACCGGACCCGTTTTATAGACCGAACCTTTTTGAGAACAAAGGGATTTTTCCTTTGTGGATTTTTCTCATGCTTGAACACATCCCCGTCCCGATTCCTCGGGATGGGTCTTTTTTTAGGGCAACCCCACCCAACTAAATAAATTATCAAAAAAATACTAAAATAATTAGTGTTAATAAAATAAAACCATTATCTTTGGTTCCGAATTTACATTTACAACGCAAAACCAGATACAACCATTTAAAAAATTCAGAAAATGAGCAAGACAGACAATTTAGAAAAAACAGAAAGGTCAGAAAAATTCAAGGCGCTTAAATTAACAATGGACAAGATCGATAAGGATTTTGGAAAAGGTTCGGTAATGATGATGAGTGATAAGGGAATTGTAGAGCAGGAAGTTATATCTACCGGTTCAATTGGCCTGGATATGGCATTGGGCATAGGGGGATTACCAAAAGGAAGGGTTGTTGAGATCTATGGACCGGAAAGTTCAGGCAAAACAACCCTGGCCATACATGTAATAGCTGAAGCACAAAAGAAAGGTGGTATGTGCGCCTTTATTGATGCAGAACATGCTTTTGACAGTGAGTATGCAAAAAAACTGGGTGTAGATATTGATAATTTACTCATTTCCCAGCCCGACTATGGTGAGCAGGCATTGGAAATTGCCGACCGCCTGATCCTTTCAGGCGCACTGGATGTAGTGGTCATTGATTCGGTTGCCGCATTGGTACCTAAAAGTGAACTGGAAGGAGAAATGGGCGATAGTAAAATGGGATTGCAGGCACGGTTAATGAGCCAGGCTTTGCGAAAACTGACAGCCACCATTCATAAAACAAACAGCTGCTGCATATTTATAAACCAGCTCCGCGAAAAGATCGGCGTAATGTTTGGCAATCCTGAAACAACAACAGGCGGTAATGCATTGAAATTTTATTCATCTGTCCGCCTGGATATACGCCGGATGGCACAGATCAAGGATGGCGATACAGCCATTGGTAACCATGTAAAAGTAAAAGTGGTTAAAAATAAAGTGGCGCCACCTTTCCGGCAGGCAGAATTTGATATTATTTATGGTGAAGGAATTTCTAAAGTGGGCGAGATCATTGATATGGGTGTAGAGTTGGGGATCATCCAGAAAAGCGGAAGCTGGTTCAGTTACAACAACGATAAACTTGGCCAGGGCCGCGAATCGGTTAAACAATTAATGATCGATAATCCCGAAATGGCCAACGAAATAGAGGCACAGATCAGGACCAAGATCAAGGAAGCACAGTCGGTTTAAGGACCGGTAAAATAATTACTTATTGGGTTAGTAAGTATAAAGCTGTCCCGCCTCAGGCGGGATGGCTTTTTTTATTCACCTATTTTTGCCTATCCCCTGTCGGGTGATCTAAAAATTACCATTTGAACAAGAGAACCATAGCACACCTGGCCTTAATTTTTGCCAACATTTTTTTTGCCATAAACCTGTCAGCGGTAAAGCATCTTACCAACCAGGAACTGGTACAGCCATTTGGTTTAAACCTGGTAAGGGTGGGTGTTAGTGTTTTATTGTTTTGGGGATTGTATGTAATAAAACCGGTAAATATTAAAATTGAGAAAAAAGACAGGTTGCGGTTATTGCTCTGTGCCATTACCGGTATCGCCATCAATCAATTATTTTTTTTAAAGGGACTCTCTCTTACTTATCCCATTCATGCCGCATTGCTGTTACTCATAACCCCGATCCTGATCGTTTTTATTGCAGCCTGGCTTTTAAAAGAAAGAATAGGTGTTATAAAAGTTGCCGGGTTAACACTGGGCCTGTCGGGTGCATTGGTTTTGATTTTGGCCAAAGACAGTTCCGGGAATGCAACTGATGTATTGAGGGGTGATATTTTTATTATCATCAATGCCATATCCTATACCTTTTATTTCATCCTAGTGAAACCCCTGATGCTAAAGTACGACCCCATTGTTATTTTAAGATGGGTTTTTACAATTTGGTTGATTTTAGTTTTTCCATTTGGTTGGATTGAATTTACCCAAATACCCTGGGAAAGATATTCCGCCACAGATTATACCAGTATGGGCCTGATCGTTTTTAGCGGAACATTTTTAGCGTATTTGTTTAATTTATACGGCATAAAAACATTGGGTGCATCCATGGCCGGATTTTATATTTATTCCCAACCGGTCTTTGCGGCACTTATTGCAATGTTGTTTTTGCATGAAAACCTGGCATTGTATAAAATATTGGCAGCTGTACTCATCTTCTGCGGTGTATATCTTGCCAATAAGCCAGTAAAAAAGGAATGATGTGTTTATTTCAAATGCATAAGCAGAATGTCCTAGTGCATCATGGCAACAGTAAAAGAAATGGCGATCAATTGCACGAGTTATATTTTTTTATGATCTTTTTCAGGCTGTAATCCCGGTATGACAGCATATCCCACATGGTTTGAGGAATTTTGTTGCAGTTTGCCATGATGGCACGCAGCTGGTTAACATAACCCTTGTCTTCAGCCAGCTGCACCCTGGACCTGTCGCCCCTGAACCTGGCACGGTCCCTGTCATAATTATCAAGGCCTCCCTGCAAATAATACCGGATCACCAGTTGTACAGGTTTGGGATCGGATGGTGTTTTATAAAAATAAAAAGGCACTTTTAAATTATTAGTCACATAGTACAGGTTTATTTTTGGCGTTGAATAGATCTCATCCAGTACCAGCACCGTATCTATATTTCCCCTTTTGATATAATCTATATCCAGTTCACTCAGGTTTTCGGTGTATAACAGTAAATTACAGTGAACAACCGTATTCCCTTTAAAATCATCACTTTTAATTTTAGCTACCTCATCGGCAAGGATTGCTGCCGGGGAGGAACTGTTAACATAAAAGACCTGGTTTTTCAACTGTATTTTCCCCCAAAGAGTATCACCATTGTTTTTAACCAGGTATTCCCTTTCCTGGCTGAAGCAACCGGCTGAAAAAAGAATTGCAGCCATCAGAAAAATAATTTTCATACCTGTCTTTTTAATGTTGAACCGGCTAATTGCTGCAAAATTATTTGTAACTGGTTTTTACAGCAGCAAAATATCCTGTTATACAAACGAAAAAATTAATTGTTTGGTTGTGTATTTAAAAAATTATTGAACCGGTTTTGAAACCGGTCTATTTTTTGGGGTAATCATAAAATAAAAAGGATTTGACCGCTTTGGTAAAACCCGACCAATGTGTAATATTGGCTGATACAGCAAAAATGGCACAGGTTGGCATATTGTTAACTTCGATTCCGGTGTTCAGGCTGTTTACAAAATAAGTAATGCCCGGGTTGTGTGAAAAAACAGCTACTGAATCAAATTGGTCGGGTAAACCGGCGATCTCTTCATAAAAAACCCCGGCCGGCGCCTGGTATAAGGCCGAAATAAATATAATATCTTCTATAGGGATATTCAAATTTTCGGCAAACAGCATGGCTGTTTTTTTTGCCCTTACCGCAGGGCTGCTGACAAGGGCATCAATTTTTATATTTTTATCCAGCAGGCGCTTTGCCATTACCGGGGCATCCGTTTGTCCCCTTTCATTCAGCGGGCGCTCAAAATCATTGCCAAAAAAACTTTGATCACTTTTGGCATGCCGGATAATAAAAAGTGTTTTCAATTATGCTATAATTTGAATCCATGTATTAATGCAATGAAGGCTCCCGCATAAAAGTATAAAATATTTGTTCAATACTGCATATATGAAAATAATCTTTCCCAACTTTACACATCAGGTAATCTTATGCAGATCAGAACTTTTCACCTTTCATTTTATTGTACCCTTGTGTTGCTCGCCATATCGTGCACCTCAACAAAACGGGTTCAGCAAAGCCCGGTCAACATCAGTGGCCTGAAATATGTCAGTACTTATGATATACCGTTTAACCTGGCATATAAACAAACGGTTGTTGGCGGTTTATCCGGTATTGATTATGATGCTCAAAACAATTTATATTATATAATAAGCGATGACAGGAGTGAAAAAAACCCTGCACGTTTTTATACGGCTAAACTGTTTTTTACCCAAAACGGAATTGACAGCCTGGTTTTTACCGGTATGCAGTTTTTAATACAACCCGACGGAACCACATATCCCAACAGTAAAACCGACCGTTTTAAAACACCCGATCCCGAGGCCATTCGTTACAATTCAAAAACCGGGCAACTGGCATGGAGCAGCGAAGGCGAAAGAATAGTAAGGGCAACTGACACCGTTTTAACCGACCCTGCAGTTTTTATGATGAACAAAAAGGGAAAATATATTGATGAATTTGTATTACCGGGTAATTTAAAAATGCAGGTTTCGGAAAAAGGCCCCCGGCGGAACGGGGTGCTGGAAGGAATGAGTTTTGCAGATAATTTTAAAACCCTTTATGTAAGTGCGGAAGAACCATTGTTCGAAGATGGCCCTTCCGCCGGGCTCACCGGTAACAAAGCTTTTATACGGATCTTTAAATTTGATGTTGCAGGAAGAAAAAGCATGGCTCAATATGCATACCAATTAGAACCCGTTGCCTTTGCAGCCAATCCCCCAACAGCCTTTACAATAAACGGGGTTTCTGAAATACTGAACCTTGGCAATAATAAATTGCTGGTCATGGAGCGCTCCTTTTCAACAGGCAGACTGCCCTGCACCATTAAACTTTTTATAGCCGACCTGAACGGCGCTACTGATGTTGGTTCAACAGCACTGAATAACAATACTTCTTTTATACCCGCTAAAAAAACATTGCTGTTGAATATGGACGACCTGGGTATTTACACCGATAACCTGGAAGGCATCACTTTTGGACCCACATTACCCAATGGTAACAGGACTTTGATCTGTATTGCGGATAATAATTTTAATATACTGGAAAAAGCGCAGATCCTGTTGTTTGAAGTGCTGGAATAACCGGAAATATTTTTTAACCGGCTTTACATATCCAATGCAATAAGTTAGCTTTGGGCATAATAATTACGATCATGAATTACCCGGTTAAAAAACTGTTTGTACTTGGCTTATTTTTCTGTTTACCATTCAGCAGCATGGCATGGGGCGTATTGGGCCACCGCATTGTAGGACAGATCGCAGATACCTATCTTACCAAACAAACCAAAAAGGAGATCTATAAAATTCTCGGGAACGAATCCATTGCCATGTGCAGCAACTGGCCCGATTTTATAAAATCTGATCCTTCCATGAAATACCTGGATCCCTGGCATTATATCAATTTAAAAAGCGGGCTTGGCGAAACCGAACTCAAAAATTACCTGGCTTCCGATACGGTCACTGATGCATACACCAGGGTCAACTGGTTAACAGCCCAGCTTAAGAATAAAAAACTGGACCCTGAAAAAAAGATCTTTTATTTACGGTTCCTTGTACATTTGGTTGGCGATCTTCACCAGCCTATGCACATTGGCAGGTTTGAGGACCTGGGGGGAAACAGGATAAAAGTGAACTGGTTTAAAGAGCCTACCAACCTGCATTCGGTTTGGGATTCAAAACTGGTAGATTTTCAGCAACTGAGTTATACAGAATATGCAGCTTCCATTAACTTCAGTACCAAAGCACAAAGAGTGGCCTGGCAGTCAGAGCCGGTAAGTGAGTGGATATGGCAATCATACCAGCACACAGAAAAAATTTATGGAGATATAAAACCTGATGATAATTTAAGCTACAATTATAATTTCAAATTTATAGGCGTTGTAAACCAGCAGTTATTAAGAGGAGGTGTACATTTAGCGGGTTTGCTGAATGAAATTTTTGATTAGCCGGGTTTTTATTGGTAATTAACCAGGCTGTAATAATGATTGAATTCAAAAAGGAAATTACCCAATTCCCAATTCCTTTTAATACCCCCTTACATTTTTCCCTTCCATGTAATTCATGAACGCCCTGTTACAAACACGGTTGCCACCCGGTGTTGGATAGTTCCCGGTAAAATACCAGTCGCCGAGGTTTGTTGGACAGGCTTCGTGCAAAGATTCAATGGTTTGATAAATAACGCTGACCGGGATCCTGATCTCCGGTGCGGTGATGAGTGTTGCAATTTTTGCTGAAATATCTTCGGGTGTAAACGTTTTGTAAAGCTGCCGTACGATATTTTCGGTATGCAGCTGGTTGTTGCGCTGCAGTTCTTTGCATTTATCAAGCATTTGTTGCAGGATACTCTCCTGGCCGGTGTCTTTCAATAATTCAATGGCGGCCCTGAAGGCAATAAAATCCCCCATCTTGCTCATGTCAATACCGTAACAATCGGGATAACGTATTTGCGGAGCCGAAGACACAACAATGATCTTTTTCGGTTCCAGCCTCGATAACATGCGGATGATGCTTTCTTTTAAAGTGGTGCCCCTAACAATACTGTCATCAATGACCACAAGCGTATCCAGGTTTTTCCGCACTGTGCCGTAGGTGATATCGTATACATGCTGTACCATTTCATTGCGGCTGCTGTCTTCTGTAATGAATGTGCGGAGCTTAACATCTTTAATGGCAATTTTTTCTATGCGTATCCTGCGGTTTATCATTTCTGATAACTTCTCTTCATCATAATCCTTCCCCAGCTTACTATGCGTTCTATCTTTATTTTATTCAGGTAATCTTCGGCCCCTTTTATCAGCCCGTAAAAAGCCGTTTCAGCGGTATTGGGGATAAAAGAAAAAATGGTGTTCTTCAGGTCATAATTGATGGCTTTTAAAACGGTATCACTGAGCAGTTTGCCCAGTTTATTTCTTTCGCGGTAAATTTTTTCATCGCTGCCCCGGCTGAAATAGATCCGTTCAAAACTGCAGGCTTTTCTTTCTTTGGGTTCTACGATCTGTTCTATCGTGCAGTTTCCATCTGCTTTTACGATCAATGCATGCCCCGGCATCAGTTCTTTCACTTCATTTTCTTCCAGGTGAAACGCGGTACGTATAGCGGCGCGTTCACTGGCCGCAACAATTACTTCATCATTGATATAATAATAAGAAGGGCGTATGCCATGCGCATCCCGCATCACAAAACCATCCCCATTTCCTAAAAGGCCGCTGAAATTAAAACCGCCGTCAAATAAGGGCACTGCTTTTTTCAAAACCTTTACAATGTCTAAATGCCCCGGGAATGCCTCATCTGCTTTTACTACAAAATGATACAGCACTTCCATCATGGCTGCCAGGTCGCTTTGCCGCTGAAACTCACCCGGGTCTATATTGACCAGTGCAAATAATTCTTCGGTATTCACCAGGTTAAAATTCCCGGCCAGGGCTAAATTCCGGGACGGGATCGTATGTCTTTTATGAACGGGTGGCAGAATTCTGCGTTGTTTTTTCCCTGTGTGCCGTAACGCAGGTGGCCCAGTAAAACCTCGCCTAAAAAATTGAGATGGCCTTTCATGAGGCCGGGATGATTTTTAATATCGGGCTGGTATTTTTCTACCTCGTTGTACTCTTTACCAATTTGTGCAAAAAGATCGGCAATGGGCTGGTTGGCACCGCTGCGTAATCGGTGCATGAACGGGTAGCCCGGTTCGGTATTTAATTTAACGGCTGCAATGCCGGCCCCATCCTGGCCACGGTTGTGCTGTTTTTCCATCAACAGGTACAATTTATTAAGCCCGTACATCACGGTACCATATTGCTGTTGATAATAACTGAAAGGCTTTCGGAGACGAATGAAAGCAAGGCCGCATTCGTGTTTGATTTCGTCGCTCATGATGTGGTCCCGATACCTGCCCGGCTGAGTCATTCAGGCGGGGCAACCGGAGAGCCGCAAAGTTAAGGAATTGCCGGTTGGCTTCAAACAATAATCCCCCGTTAATGACGGGGGATCATCAAATATAGTTGTTGAAATTATAACCCACTCAGGTTTAAGCCAACCTGGAAAAGTTTCATATCGGGCCCTACGCCATCCTTTAAAATATTATTGAGCTGGTAACTGGCAAATATTGAAAAATTACCATAGCCAACCCTGGCTGTAGCTGCAAGCCGGGTTCCGTTAAAATATCCTTTGGCAGTTTCTTTGGCAGTATAACTGTTTATAGTTGCCCCGTTTTTGTCCAGTAATGTTTTCCCCTTGGTATGAACATTTAAAACCGTACCTACTTTAAAGCCAATGGCAGCTTTCATACTTTTACTTTCATTTTCCGGGTCAAATGTATAACGAAGCTCTACCGGTAATTCCAAAAAGGCAGTGGTTAATTTATATTTTTTAAAATGGTCAATACTATCCACATTTCTGAACGGCAGGGTATTTGTTTTCGATTTCAGGTCCACCGTCATGTTTTTAAAATACATATTACTGGTACCAAGCCCCAGTCCAAAAGCCACACTCCATTTGGGACTGCCTTTAAAACGCTGGTCAAGCATTACATACACATTGGCGCCCCTGGCCAGGCCTTTCATCCTGCTTTTGATACTGTCCGGTGCCCCTATCCAATGGTCATTGGTAAGCTGAAGCATTAAGTGGTCACCGGTACGCGTAACAAAACCGCCCTTCTTTTTTTTCTCCTGTGCAGCAACGGCAAAAACAGTTGAGAGGGCAAAAACAATCAATAATAATTTCTTCATAATCAATTTTGAAGCTGCAAATTAACGGCAAATAATTTAATGAAGCGTTAAAATAAAAGAGCTAACCGGTATTCTGCCTGTCTGCGGGGTATGTATATTTTATTTAAAGAGGTTAACAGTGATGGTTTTATCATTATCCGGGAGAAATATGCTGCAGAAACACGAATTTAAACTGCATTGATTATATTTGCAGCCTTATTCTTCAAAATCAACTGAAGAAAGGGCCTATAGCTCAGTTGGTTAGAGCACCTGACTCATAATCAGGTGGTCCCTGGTTCGAGCCCAGGTGGGCCCACAAACCTCACATTAGTTTTGTGGGGTTTTTATTTTTGTCAAACTGCGAAAAATTAAAAAACAGGAGATCAGGCATTATGTTATGTATTACCTGGCAAAATGCTTCAAAAAAGCCTTGTAACCTCATGATCACATTTCATTTGAACTTAATTTGAGATCTGGTTTTAAGAGGATTAAAAAATTTGTATCTTCATTTTTCAAACGATTGTGATCACAAACAGCCATATATACCTCTTACTTGATGAAATTGCTTTGACTAATTGCGAAAAAGCATATAAGGCACTTTTCATGCAAATGCATGAAAGCCTGACTGATTTTGCCAGGTCTATTTTGAAATCTGAAGAGGATGCGGAAGAAGTCGTTTCCGACTTTTTTATTGTAATATGGCAGCGCCGGGCATCACTTCGCTCCATAGAAAATCCCAGGCTGTATTTCTTTGTAAGTATTAAGAATGCTGCATTAAACAAATTAAAATCCAATAAAAGTCAACAATTGCCTCAAGGAGGAGACTGGCAAACTTCGCTGAAAAGCGTGTTCTTCAATCCTGAAGAACTGTTACTTTCAGCAGAAATAGTAGAAAAACTAATGAAAGCGGTTAATGAATTGCCCCCCAGGTGTAAGATCATTTTCAAATTAATTAAAGAAGAAGGGCTTAAATATTCCGAAGTTGCGAGATTGCTTGAGATTTCGGTAAAAACAGTTGAAGCGCAAATGGCCATAGCCTTACGCAGAATTAAATCCCACAGCGAGTTTAAAAATGAGTTCCCCGAGCTCCATTCCATCCTGACCAAAAAAAAATAAATTTCCTTTAGGGGTATTTCCCTGCTTTTGTTGTCCTTACACGTATAATCATTGGTTTTGAATGAAAGAAGAAAAGTACTGGATATTATTGTCTAAAAAGATTACCGGGGAAGCAACAGCTGAGGAGCTGGCTTTATTGAAGGAAATGATACGGGATAATCCTGAATGGAGATCCGTTATGGAAAACCTCACGGAGCTTTGGAATTCAAAACCTGTTATGACTGATTCCGGCAGGCGACAAAAAAATGAAGATGCTTACCTGGTTCATATCAGCCGGTTAAAAGAAAAGGATCCTGGGTTTATGGAAAGTAAGATCCTGGTCGAAAATATTGTTGAAATGCATGCTATACCTGTGAAAAAGCCATTTTATAAACGATGGGTCATGTATGCAACTGCTGCGGCTTTTCTGGTGTCTATCATTTTGCTGTATCCTTTTGTTGCTGATGATGCAAAATAAGGAAACAGCTTCGGTAAGTCCCATTAATGAAATAATCATTAATCCAGGCTCAAGAACGAAAATTCAATTACCCGATGGTTCACAGGTTTGGGTTAATTCGGGCAGCAGTTTAACCTATGAAGATATTTCAAAGGAAGTACCCGGGAAGTACATTTGGATGGTGAAGCATATTTTGATGTGGTAAAAGATCCCTCCCGCCCTTTTATTGTGCATACAACAGGCATTGATATCAAGGTTTTGGGAACTGCATTTAATGTGAAAGCATATAAAATGGAGCCTGTTATTGAAGCAACATTAATACACGGTTCTATTGAAGTGATAAACAAAAACCGTCCTGGTTCACCAGGTGTAATGCTGAAGCCTCACGAGAAACTGGTATACAATAAATACCCGGTCACAGATCAGCGGGATCAGCGTGCAGATATAGTCGTACCGGAATCTGATGCATATTCTATCACCATTAAACCCCTGAATAATAATATTGCGGACAGCGATATTGTTGAAACGGCCTGGGTTTACAATAAACTTGTATTTGAAGATGAAAGATTTGAAACCCTTGCCCTGAAAATGGAAAGATGGTATAATATAAAGATTAGCTTTGAAAATGAAAAACTGAAGGACTACAGGATCAGCGGCTCGTTTGTTAATGAAACGCCCGAAGAGGCATTTAAGGAATTGCAGTTTTTAGTTCCATTCAGGTATTCAGTTAAGAACAACGAAGTAAAGATTACCAAGAATAAAAACGGGAAATGTTGCAGCATTTCCCGGAAAAGTGTAACAAAACAAATCCCAGGCATTTAGTCAGGGTTTTTGCTTGTATTTTTTAACGACAAAACCAAAATTATGCAAAAAAGTGTACTTCAGGGCCATAAAATTTGGTCAGGGACGCTTCTAAAAACACTGCTAGTTATGAAGCTTGCCATTATCATTATTTTAGCAACAACAATACAGTTACACGCTGCCCCCATTATGGGCCAGCATGTAAACCTGCAATTGAAACAAACAGAAATTAAGAAAGTTTTGAAACTTATTGAAAGCGATGGATATTATCGTTTTTTATATAACTCAAAATTAAAGGCGCTCAAACAAACTGGATTTTTCTGCGAAAAATCTACCATTGACAGAATCGCTTGTCAAATTATTTTCGGGAAGTAATTTAACCTATAAATTACTTGAAAATAATGTTGTAGTGGTTTTTTCTACGGACGAAGAAGAAAATGATAAAATAAGAATAACCGGAAGGATCACCGGGGAAAACGGAGAGGCTATTGCCGGTGCATCAGTTTTGCAAAAAGGAACCGGAACGGGTACATCTACCGACAACAATGGAGTATATACATTAACTGTTGATGACAACGCCACCCTGCTTATAACCAGTATTGGTTATGAAATGCAGGAAGTAAAGGTAAACGGGCGTTCGGTTATTGATATTACCCTGATTGCATCTTCAAAACAATCTGATGAAGTAGTGGTAATAGGTTATGGCAGTGCCAGCAGGAGAGATCTGACCGGCAGTATAGCCAAGGTAAAAGGTGAAACCATTGCAGCACAGCCAAATGCCAATGCGCTTTCATCTTTACAAAATAAAGTTGAAGGCGTTTCCATTGTGAATTCTGCTATACCTGGTTCCAGCCCCGACATCAGGATCAGGGGTACTGTAAGTATTGGAACCATACGCCCGGTTTATATTGTGGATGGTATTTTTAATGACAATATTGATTTTGTTAATCCCAGTGAAATTGAAAGTATTGAAGTATTGAAAGATCCTTCTTCATTGGCCATCTTTGGTATTAAAGGTGCCGCCGGTGCTATTTTGGTAACTACCAAAAAGGCAAAGGCCGGCCAGGTAAATATCAACTTTAACACTACCTACGGCAGTAAAAAGTTAGTGGATAAAATTGAACTTGCCAATGGAGATGAATTCCGCACCCTGGCCACCTTTGAGGCCAATAACCGGGTGTTTGATGACCCAAGTAATTTATCGTACCTGAGTTTTATTAATAATGTGGGCGGCCCGGGCTTATCGGCTTTCCCGGGTAATACCGACTGGATAGATGCGGTAACCCGTACAGCAAAATTCAGTACCACCAACCTGAGTATTGATGGAAGTACAGAGAAGAACAGGTTCCATTTCGGCCTGGGATACAGTTATGACGAAGGCCTGGTTAAGCATGTAAAGTACGAGCGCATAACCATGAATATAAATGACGAGTTTAAGGTAAGCAGGCGTTTGAAAATTGGATTTGGCGTGATAGGATCAAAAGAAAAACTTCCTTACAACAGCGGCGCATTGGAAAATGCAAGAAGATCGTTACCTATTGTACCTTCTGATACCAGATCATTTTATACAAAGAATCCTTATGGGGTTGATTCGGGCAATTATAACCTGTACTCAAATACACCCATCATACAAAACTCAGAAACAAATCCATTGGCAACACTGGAAAACAACTGGGATAAAAAAATTGATGATAAATACAGGTTGGTTGGAAATTTCTTTGTTGACCTGAACATTACCAAGGACCTTAACTTCAGGGCTACCTGGTATGCAGATATGAGCTGGAGAAATAACAGGGAATATACACCATTGTATGACCTGTATGATCCTACTGCTGCAACTCCGGCTACTGCTATATTCAATAAGAATGCGTTAACTGCAGTAACTCAGGACCTGCAAAACATGCGTAACTTTCAACAGGATTATATAGCCACCTACAAGAAGAAATTCCGCGATCATTCATTTACCCTTACCGGCGGCTTTACTACCTTTTACCATTACTTTGAACAGGTAAGTGGCACTGTGGCACAGAAAACTCCGGGCGTAAATATCATCCCCAACAATAAAAGGTTTTGGTACCTGAATTCAGGTTTTGGAGACAACAGGAGTATTATTGCTAACCGTACCTTCCAGGATGAATATGCTACTGTCTCCGGGCTTGCAAGGGTATTTTATAATTACAAAAGCAAGTACCTCCTGACAGGAAGTTTCCGCAGGGATGGTTCCAGCCAGATCAACCGTGAATATTCTAAAAAATTCCAGAATTTCTGGGCAGTTGGTTTAGGATGGGAGATCACCAGGGAAAAATTCATGGAAAAGGTTAAGTTCGTAAACTTCCTGAAACTGAAAGGTTCAACAGGAGTTTTAGGAAATTACACTACACAGGGTTACGCTTATCCGGCTTATCGGGGTGTTTCCAGTAACTCTTCTGCAGTTTTCGGAGAAAACCTGATTCCGGTAATTGTACCTAATTATACTGTGGATCCTAATCTTAAATGGGAAACGGTGCAATCAACAGAAGTTGGCATTGAGGGAGATTTTTTAAATAACCGTTTGCACTTTGAAGCAAATTATTATTATAAAAAAACAAGTAATATCTTATACGTCCCTCAGGCTTCCGGTGGCAACCTGCCCAATTTGACGAATGTTGGTGATATTGAAAATAAAGGTTTTGAATTTACTGCTTCATGGACACAGAAATTATACAGGGAGCTGAGCCTGGTTGCAAGCGGTAATTTAACAACCTATAAAAACAAAGTGCTGTACCTGGCTAATCCTAACAGGAACCCTACTTCAAGCGAACAAACACCTAACCAGGCCGAAACAGGATTCCCTATTGGCTATTTTTACGGCCTGATAGCAGATGGTATTTACCAGTCTTATGCAGATATTCTGGCTTCACCGGTTAACACAATTAATGGTGGTGGAGTTAAACCAGGCGACCTTAAATACAGGGACCTTGACGGCAATGGAATTATTGATGAAAAGGACAGGACCAATATCGGAAATCCAACTCCTGATTTCACTTATGGTATTAACCTGGCTTTCAAGTATAAAGCTTTTGATCTTGGTATTGATTTTGCCGGTAGCTATGGTGGGGAGATATACAGGGTTTGGGGTACTTCTGAACAAAAATTCAGTATATAACTACCCGAAATATTATACCGAAGCATGGACTACAGCCGGTTCTTCAAGTACAGTGCCCATTGTTAACTCGGCCCATTTGGTTAACCGTGCGCCATCAACCTATGGTATTGAAGATGGAAGCTATTTCAGGATCAGGAACCTGGGCATTGGTTATACTTTGACCAAACTGCCTAAGATAACCCAGGTTAAAAACCTTCGCCTTTCAGCTTCAGTACAAAACCTGAAGACCTGGAAAAACAATATCGGGTATTCACCTGAATTTGCAGGCGATGCACTTAGCTCAGGAATGGACTTTGGAGGTGCCGGTAGTGCATTACCACGTATAATGACAATTGCATTAAACGTTAATTTCTAATTTTTTAAAAAATAAATTTTTTGAAAATGAAAATATCTAATAAAAAAATAACGGGATTTTTGATCGCGATCTCGGCTATTGCTCTTTTTGGGGGATGTAAAAAATTCCTTGACAGGGAACCATTGGGCATAGCCCAGATTGACCTTAATGTAGGAGCCTTGGAAAGTAAAGCCGTTGGTTTGTATGGTGCCATACGCAACTCAGCTGAGCAGCCTTATTGCGGTGATGGTTTCCAGGGTATTGCTTATGTTGCCATGAATGGTTTCCGCTCGGATGATGCGGAAATAGTATCTGATCCCGGCGCTTCTGCCTGGCACCAGACCTATGATAATTTCCAGTACACCAAAGATGACTGGGGTGCCGGTTTATACTGGGATAAGCACTTTATATTCGTAGGGCTTTGCAACGCTATTCTGGACGATGCGGTTAAACAGAATTTAACCGATCCAGCTTCTGTGATAAATACAGCAGAAGCCAGGTTCTTCAGGGCTTATGCATATTTTGACCTGGTAAGAACTTATGGAGCTGTTCCTAAGATTGACTTTAAGATCAATACTCCTGCAGAGGGAAATATTGCAAAATCAGATACAGCAACTATTTACGCATTGATAAACGATGATCTCACTTTTGCAGAACAAAACCTGCCTATAGTATGGGAAGCCAAATTTGTGGGACGTGCCAATAAATGGGCTGCAAAGGCCCTGCATGCAAAAGTATTGTTGCAACAACGCCGATATGCAGAAGCACTTGTTATCTGCAGAGATATTATTGCCAACGGCCCTTATGCATTAATTACAGATTATTGGAGAATCTTTAAGAAAGAAGGCGAGTTATGCCCTGAATCTATTTTTGAAATACAGTCTCACAAGACTGCCGGTGATGGCAACACTTACTGGAGCAGGCTGGGCCAGTGCCAGGGTGTAAGAGGTTCAGGCACCTGGGATTTGGGCTGGGGATGGAATACACCTACACCAGGTATTGTTGGGGCTTATGAAGCCGGAGATGTAAGGAGAGAAGCTACCATTTTATACTCCAACCAGAGTGATGGAGGCCCCAATACCGGTGGTTATGGCTTAGTACTGCCAAACCTTACCAATGCATTGTACTGGAATAAAAAAGTTTATAATCAATATAGTGATTACATCGCTAATGGCCTGGGTACTCCCAATAATGAATCGCAAAATACGTGGGTAAACCAGCGTGTACTCAGACTTTCGGATGTATTGCTCATGGGCGCAGAAGCAGCCAACGAAACAGGGGCCGGAAATCCGGATGCAGTAACCTGGGTTAACCGCATACGTAACCGGGCAGGCCTGGGTAATATTGCCTATGTAAGCCAGGCGCAGATGCGTACCGTTATTAAACAGGAAAGAAGGGTGGAATTTGCCATGGAATTTGAACGCTTCTTTGACCTGGTAAGGTATGGTGATGCACCGAGTGTGCTGGGTGTAAATGGTTACCAGAACAAGCACCGTTACTATCCAATACCTAGTTCGGCTTTAAACGCAAATCCGGCGTTGGTTCAAAATCCGGATTGGCCATAATTAAATAACTTAAAAAATAACGATCATGCAAAAAAAGATTCAACAAATATTCGCAGCAATAATAATGATATTGTTTGTGACAGCCTGCCAGAAAATGAACAAGCCGGAACTGGGTGCTTATCCTGCTGATGCGAATTCTCCTACTGGCCCGTTGAGGTTTTATGTAGCTTTTGACGGAACCAGCACTAACCCCCTGATGAATGCTGTTGACAGCATCAGGGCAACATTCCCTTCAGATAACCCCTTTACAAATGCTACCGGTATTACCGGAGCTGGAGTTACCGGTGTGAATCAAAAATTCATTAAATACCCTTCGTTTAATACCTGGTCGGGCAGCAGCAGTATTACTATTTCTGTGTGGTTTAAACAGGACGGGCAAACAAAAAACAATAATGGTACCAATGGGCCTTCCTATATTTATTCTATAAAAGCAGTAGATGGTTTTCACTGGAGTAATGCGGTAAGCTTCCTGTTCCTGGAAGGAAACAATACATCCTGCGCAATAAAAAGCCAGTTTGTAAGTCCTGGCACAGATAACTGGTTTACCTGGGAAGGTGGTCAAAGTATTCCGGGATTGTGCGATAATCAATGGCATCATATGGTATTTACATACGATGAAACAACCAGTTCTGCGAAACTGTACATAGATGGTGTACAGAACCCCAACGTAAGAACCTGGGGCGGCCATGGCCCTTTAAATCTCGCTACTTCCAAAATCAGCGAATACCGTGTGGGAGCAGGTCCTTCCAACAATGTCGCATCAGACGACTGGCTGGCATGCAGTTTTAAGGGTGGTTTGGATCAGTTAAGAATGTATGGTGTGGCTTTAACAGCAGCAGAAATAACGGCTCTTTATGCAAGCAAACGTTAATCATTAAAAATAGCAGTTAGTTTCATAATCAAGTTTCATGCGCAATCAAAGAGGGCCGAACAATGTTGTTTGGCCTTTTTTTTTCTTAAAAAAAAGATACTGATTCGATGCCGGTAAAAAAATCCATACTACATTTTTTCCTGCTGCCTGTTATTATTGCGGTGCTGTTCTTTTCCTGCAAAGAAAAAAAAGAAACTGCTTTTGAATCACTTTCAGCTGCCGATACCCATATTGATTTTGAAAATAAACTGGAGCAAAGGGATATGTTCAATATCCTGTATTACCTGTATTATTATAATGGCGGAGGCGTATCAACAGGCGATATCAATAATGATGGGTTACCTGATATTTATTTTACTGCCAACAGCAGGGGGCAGAACAAACTTTACCTTAACAAAGGAAATTTTGTTTTTGAAGATATAACTGCAAAAGCAGGTGTGGCTGGCAGTGCCGACTGGAGTTCGGGTGTAACCATGGCCGATGTTAACGGAGACGGCTTTTTGGATATTTATGTTTGCGCCAGCAGCCTGCATCATGGATTAACGGGACATAATGAACTTTTTATTAATAACGGTAACAATACATTTATCGAAAGTGCCGAAAAATATGGATTGAATTTTTCGGGCTTTGGCACACAGGCTGCCTTCTTTGATTACGACCGGGATGGCGACCTGGATTGCTACCTGCTTAACCACTCGCAAAAACCGAATTCAAACATACGGGATACAGGTAACCGCCGGCAATTTGATCCCGTATCCGGCGACCGTTTTTACCGCAACGACCTGGATTCTACAGGAAAATTTACTGATGTTTCAGCAGCGGCAGGCATCTATCAAAGCAACCTTGGCTACGGACTGGGCATTGCTACCGGTGATTTTAATAACGATGGCTGGGATGATATTTATGTGGGCAATGATTTTCATGAAAATGATTATTACTACCTCAATAACGGTCCTTCTCCCTCTCCCTTAGGAGAAGGCCGGGGTGAGGTTACTTTCAGGGAATCGGGTGCCGGTCATTTTAAACATTACAGCCGCTTTAGTATGGGCAATGATGTGGCAGATTATAATAACGACGGGCAATTGGATTTAATAACTGTGGATATGCTGCCGCAGGATGAAAAAGTTTTGAAAACCTATGGGAGTGATGAAAACCCCGATACCTACAAGTACAAACTGATGGGGCATGGTTATCAAAACCAGTATTCAAAAAATGCCCTGCAGCGCAATAACGGCAACGGAAGCAGTTTCAGCGAAACTGCCCTGCAAAGCGGCGTGTCAGCTACAGACTGGAGTTGGGCCCCCTGTTTGCCGATTTTGATAATGACGGAAATAAAGACCTGTTCATATCCAGCGGTATTGTAAAAGACCGGTTGATATGGATTATATACGCTTTGTATCTGACCTGGTAATGAAGCAGAATAGCAGCGAAACCAGTAAACTGGATAAGGAGGCCATTGAAAATATGCCGGATGGCAGCTCTCATCCTTATTTCTATAAAGGAGATGGAAAAATAAATTTTACGGATGTAAGCGAAAGCTGGGGAACAGCATCCATGAAAGGTTATTTCAACGGAGCTTCATATGCCGATCTTAACAATGATGGAAATTTAGATGTGGTGATCAATTGCCTGAATGCGCCGGCAATGATTCTGAAAAACAAACTGCCTGCTAAAAACACCATTGATATTGCTTTTAAAGGCAGCGATAAAAATAAAAACGGCATAGGTGCCAAAGTCTGGGTATTTACCAAAGGAAAAATGCAATACGGGCAACTGATGACCACAAGAGGTTTTCAGTCTTCCTGCGACCCCAAACTGCATTTTGGAATAGACAACCTGCGGTATATTGACAGCATACTGATTGTTTGGCCCGATCAAAAATACCAGTTGCTTAAGAACACACCGGCCAAGGGATACATTGAAGTGAAACAGGTTGAAGCCGGAGGTCAGTTTGATTACAACACATTCTTTAAACCGGCAAAACAACTATTTGAAAATATCAGCAGCCAGGTAGCATGCACCTGGGCCCATCGTGAAAATGATTTTCTTGATTTCAACAAGCAATACCTGACACCACACATGCAGTCAACACGTGGCCCGCGTTTAGCCGTAGCCGACGTAAATAAAGACGGGCTTGATGATTTCTTTGTCTGCAGTGCTATTGGCCAGCCGGGGCAACTGATGATACAAACAGCTTCCGGGAAATTCATATCAACCGATACCTCCGTATTTGCAAAAGCAAAACAGAGCGAAGGAGTTGATGCCGTTTTCTTCGACGCAAATAATGATGGCGCCCCCGACCTGTATGTGGTAAGCGGGGGAAATCAATATGATGACAATGATGCGAACCTGGCCGATCATCTTTACATGAATGATGGTAAAGGACATTTTGCTTTGGCCGAAGCCGCTCTGCCTGCTAAGCTGAAAAACAAATCCTGTGTTTCTGTTTCTGACATAGACAAAGACGGTGACCTGGACTTGTTTGTGGGGGGATTGGCCGATGCAAAACGTTTTGGCATTGCCCAGCCTTCTTATTTACTCTTGAATGATGGTAAGGGAAATTTCAAACAGGCAGATGGCTCTGTTATAAAATCGGGTAACCTTGGGATTGTTACCAGCGCTTCATTTACCGATTTAAATAACGACGGATGGAATGACCTGGTGGTGGCCGGAGAATGGATGGCTGTGAAAATTTTTATGAATAAAAACGGCAGGTTCACTGCTTCAGAAATTCAGGCTTCTACCGGTTTATGGCAAACCATATATACAACAGATATAAACGGCGATGGTTTTACCGATATACTTGCAGGCAACTGGGGGCATAACAGCAAGTTATATAGTGGTAAGAACGGTCCTTTAAAACTGTATGTAAAGGATTTTGATGGCAATGGTTCGGTAGAACAGGTGATGGCTTATACATTGGATGGAAAGGAATATACTTTTCTTGCTAAAGATGAGCTGGAAAGATCTTTACCGGTATTAAAGAAAGCCTATTTAAAGTATAGTGAAGTAGCAGGTAAAACTGTTGACTATATGTTTTACGATCTGTTTAAAGATTACACAACACTAAAAGCAGAAATATTGGGTTCCTGCTATTTTTATAAATGACGGTAAAGGAAATTTTCAAAAACTGGAATTGCCTGATGAAATACAGGTGGCACCTGTTTTCGCCTTCTGTTCTTTGTCAGGCAATGATAAAGGCCCATACATGGCTGCAGGAAATTTTTATGGCGTGGTACCTTATGAAGGCAGGTACGATGGATTACTGCCCTCAGCATTTGTATTTACAAGGCCGCCAAATGATTTTAAAATGCTGGCAACTATACCTTTTGCAGATGGTGAAATAAGGGATGCCAAATGGATAAAATGTGCAGGTGGAAAACAGGTATTGATTCTTGCACAAAATAATAAGGGATTAACTTTTTTAAAACCAAATGAAGATTTTTTTAGCAGTATGAGCGCTTTGCCTGCTAAATAAAACTATAATAATTGTGGGCAAGTTTAATGCAAAGCTGCCTATCGGTAGCCAGGAGCTGCATGACAGGGATCAATGAAAATAAACACATGAAATTTCGCATTGCTGCTATATTATTATCCGCTTTATTTTTTCTGCAGGCCTGCAGCAGGACAGCGTATAAAAATAATTTTAATGATCCTGTTCTTTTCTCAAAAACGGTAAAGGAATTGAATAACGTGGTGATGCAGAATGGTTTTCCTCCCATCATTGCCAGCCGTAACTATGCCTATGCAAGTATAGCAGCATACGAAACCATGGTGTTGGGCGATGATCGTTTTCTGTCTCTTGCCGGTCAAATAAAACACCTGCCCGCTATGCCTGCGCAGGATACTGCTGAAGTAAATTTTCAGTATGCTTCATTGCTGGCGTTTTGTAAAGTGGGAGAAGCTGTTACATTTCCCAAAGGCAGTATGAAGGAATATATAAACAGGCTGGATTCTATTGCCGCTGCAGGCAACATGTCAGCATCAATGCAGGAAGCCAGTAATTGGATGAACATTGTGGGTATTGCCGCAAAAAAAGCAGGAGCCGATTTTTCTGCAACCGTTTCTTCATATACAAAAACAGCCATAGCTGTTTTTGATGCATTCATACAATGCTGGGATGAAAAATACCGCAGTAATGTAATCAGGCCCGAAACAGCCATCAACAAATATATTGATGATGAATGGATGCCATATTTACAAACGCCGCCATTTCCGGAATATACCTGTGGTCACAGTACGGTATCTTCCTCTGCAGCAGAAGTACTTACAAATGTGTTTGGCGATAATTTTAACTATACAGATACATCCGAACTTGAATTCGGAATTAAGAACCGTTCCTTCACTTCTTTTCGCCAGGCAGCTATTGAAAATAACTGGGCCAGGTTTTATGGCGGCATACATTACCACAACTCCTGCATCATCAGTACCGAGTATGGTAAAAAAGTGGGTGAACTGGTTAATGATCGTTTAAAAATGAAAAAATAAATATTACTAATGAAAAAGCAAAGTAACCATATGTGGCTGGTATCAATTTTTATGCTGTTTGTTTTTGGCGACTGTTCAAAAAGCAGTAACAACGGCGGTGGTACACCAACACCTCCACCTACCCCTGCAACCAATGATGTTGAAATGTGGCTTACAAAGGGCGACCAGTCGGTTTTACTGCAAAAGCAAACGGGCGTTCTTTCTTTTGTAAGTACAGTAAACAGTTACCCGGTTATTAATGTAGATTCAGCAACAGCTTATCAAAGTATTGATGGTTTTGGATACACCCTAACCGGCGGAAGCGCCTTCCAGATCAATCATATGGATGCTGCATCCAGGGCTGCTTTGCTGAATGAATTGTTCAGCACTGGTTCCATTGGGGTTAGTTACCTGCGTGTAAGTATTGGCGCATCTGACCTGAGCGCATCTGTATTCAGTTACAACGATATGCCTGTTGGAATGACTGACCCAACATTGGCTAATTTTAATTTATCACTCGATACCGTTGATGTGATTCCTGTTCTGAAACAAATTCTCACCATCAATCCAAACATTAAGATCATGGGCTCACCCTGGAGCCCGCCGGTTTGGATGAAGAGCAATGGCAGCTCAATAGGCGGAAGCTTATTGCCGGCATATTATAGTGTGTACGCAAAATATTTTGTAAAGTATATACAGGCCATGCAGGCAAAGGGTATCCGTATTGATGCCGTTACCATCCAGAATGAACCCCAGCATGGCGGTAACAACCCAAGCATGCTGATGTCGGCAACTGAACAGGCCAATTTTATAAAGAATAACCTGGGCCCCGAATTTCAAACGGCAGGTGTTACTACTAAAATTATCATCTGGGATCACAACTGCGATAATGCAGGCTACCCCATTTCCATTTTAAATGATGCGGCGGCCAAGCCATATATTGATGGTTCTGCATTTCATTTGTATGCAGGGGATATCAGCGCTTTGTCGGCAGTTAAAACAGCACATCCTGATAAGAATCTTTATTTCACCGAACAATGGACAAGTGGCAGCGGCAGTTTTGACGGCGACCTGAAATGGCATATTAAAAATGTAATAATCGGGTCAATGCGTAACTGGAGCAAAGTTGCATTGGAGTGGAACCTTGCCAGCGATGCAACTTTTGGTCCGCACACACCGGGTGGTTGTATCGAATGTAAAGGAGCTTTAACGGTTAACGGTACATTGGTGCAACGGAATGTGGGTTATTATATCATTGCCCATGCCAGCAAATTTGTACCTGCAGGCTCTGTGCGTATTGAAAGCAATCTTGCTGCCAACCTGCCAAACGTTGCATTTAAAACTCCTGCTGGCAAAAAGGTTTTAATTGTGGTGAATGAAAGCGGAACAGCCCAGGGGTTTAATATTGGTTATAAAGGAAAATATGTTTTCACTTCGCTGGTTGCAGGCGCTGTGGCAACTTATACCTGGTAATTACGGGCATCATTGGCCGCTATATGATATTGAGACAAAAAAATATACGCAGTGTAATGGTAATACTGGGCCTTGTGGCCGGTGTGTTTATATTGGTGCAATGCATGAACAATGCCGGTAAGGAAACAGAACAAACTGTAAACTTTGATGCCTATGCCGGTTCAGAAAAATGTATGAGTTGCCATAAAGATGCTTATGACAAACATCTTAAAACTGCCCACTTTCTTACAGGACAGCCGGCAACAGCAAATTTTATAACAGGAAGTTTTAAAAAAGACAGCAACAGTTATTATTATAGTCCTGATATTTTAGTGCAAATGCAAAAAAGAGACAGCGGCCTTTACCAGGTCATTTATTATAAAGGAGAAGAAAAATGGCCATACGTAAAGATATTGTTATCGGTTCCGGGGTAATGGGGCAATCTTTTTTTAAACTGGCGGCACAACAGGCTTTATCAAATGCCGGTTACTTATTTTACAGCCGCTGCACAATGGTCTAACAGTCCCGGTTTTCCTGAAGGAAAAGTTATGACCGACAGGCCAATTACTTCCCGTTGCCTGGAATGCCATGTTACTTATGCAGAAGGAAGCGGGGGCGATACCCTGGAGCCGGTAAATTTTAACAGGGATAAGATCATTTACGGCGTTGGCTGTGAAAAATGTCACGGCCCTGCTGCAAAGCATGTTGAATTTCAAACCGCCAATCCTGAAGTTAAGACGGCAAAGTATGTAGTTAACCCAGCAAAACTTGGCAGGCAGCAGCAACTGGATATATGTGCAGTTTGCCATGGCGGTAAAATGCAGAAAACAAAACCCTCCTTTGCATTTGTACCTGGCAAAAACCTGGCAGATTATTTTATTATAGACAGCATCAATAATCTGTCGCTGGCCGGCGGCGAAGTGGAAATGCACGGTAACCAGTATGGTTTACTTAGAAAGAGTAAGTGTTTTACCGCTACCGGTACCATGACCTGCAGCAGTTGTCACAATATTCATGAAAATGAAAGAGGAAAGACAGCATTGTTTTCTGCCAGGTGCATGAGTTGTCATCCATCAAACTCAGCTGACTTTAAAACAGCAACACATGTACTGGTAACAGGCATTGAAAAAAAATGTATCAGTTGCCATATGCCTGCGCAGGAATCCAGGGCTATTGCGGTTTACCTGCAGGGAGAAGAAAAACCCAGGGCTGCATTGGTGCGGTCTCATTTCGTAGGCATGTACCCCGATGTAACTAAAAGATTTTGAACAACGAAAAATAAACCAACATGAATATTAAAAAAACAGGCTATCCCTTATTGTGTGTATTACTTGCTGCATGTGCCGGTAATCAACAATCAGAAACTGCAGCAGCTTTTAATACCGATGGAAAAAAGTAATTGTGTACACCACAGCCGACAGCAGCAACCTTCGGCTATCTGCTACCGATACGCTGGAGTTTAAAGATAAAGGCCAGCCTTTCGAAAATGAGGTAACTGTTTTTGTTGATCCTTCAAAAACCTTTCAAACCTTCTTTGGTATAGGCGCCGCACTTACCGATGCCTCGGCAGAAACATTTTATAAACTGCCAAAAGATAAACAGCAGGAATTGTTGAAGGCATATTTTGATACCGAAACCGGAATTGGTTATACTGTTGCAAGAACCAATATGAATAGTTGCGATTTTAGCAGTGATATGTACACGTATGTTCAGGATGGAGATAAAGACCTGAAGACGTTTAACATTGAACATGATAAAAAATTCAAGATACCTTTTATTAAAGAATCAATGGCTGCTGCAGGCGGCACATTACATTTATATGTAAGTCCCTGGAGCCCGCCGGCATGGATGAAAGATAATAACGACATGCTGCATGGCGGTAAACTTAAACCAGGTTTTACGGTAGCTGGGCAAATTACTTTGCTATGTTTATAAAAGCTTATGAAACTGAAAAAGTCCCTGTTTGGGGTTTAACCATTCAGAATGAACCCATGGCTAAACAGATATGGGAAAGTTGTATTTATACTGCACAGGAAGAAACAGATTTTCTTAAAAATAACCTGGGGCCCACTTTGGAAAAAGAAGGACTGAAAGATAAAAAAATAATCGTTTGGGATCATAACCGCGACATGATATACCAGCGGGCAACAACTTATTTCAGCGATCCCGAAGCCAATAAATATATCTGGGGCATTGGCTTTCATTGGTACGAGGACTGGAGTGGCGGAACACCCATGTATGATAATTTAAGAAGGGTGCATGAAGCTTATCCCGATAAAAATATTCTTTTTACCGAAGGTTGTGCCGAAAGTTTTGATTCAACCCGTTACAACGCATGGGTACTGGGCGAAGAATATGGCCGCAGCATGATCAACGACTTTAATAATGGTATGGTGGGCTTTACCGACTGGAATATTTTACTGGATGAAAAAGGAGGGCCAAACCATGTAAAGAATTTTTGTTTTGCACCCGTGCATGGCGATACGAGAACCGGGCAGCTTATTTATACCAATGCGTATTATTATATCGGGCATTTTTCAAAATTCATAAAACCCGGGGCTAAAAGAATTATCAGCAGCAGCAGCCGCAGCCAGCTGCTTACTACCGCATTTAAAAATGAGGATGGCAAGATCGTAGTGGTAGTGATGAATCAAAGCAATATCAAAACGCCGTATAATTTATGGATCAATGGAAAGGCTGCTGCATGCACGGCGCTGCCCCATTCTATTTCAACACTTATTCTTTAAAAAAGATATTATGCAATTTATAAGAACAGCAACAGCAATATCAGCATCCATATTTATTTTGGTGGGATGCGGTAAAGGAGATAGTGGTGGAGGAGGAACAGTACCAACCCCCTTGCCGCCAACACCCATTGTAATGGTTGCTGCAAGGATTGATAATACAACTGCTTTAACAGGCTTCACCAATTACAATGTTAAATTAAGTGCTGTTATTCGTCTTTCTTTTAATAATGCGGTTGACAGGGCAACAGTTAGTTCCATCGCTGTTAAGGAAAACGGAAGTACTACAGTTGCTTCCGGCTATACTTATGAAAATGGCGACAGCACGGTTGTTGTAAATCCGGCTTCGGTTTTAAAAGCATTAACCCGTTATACCATTGATGCAGCTGCTACATTAAAATCCATTAAAGGAGGGGCGCTGTCACCGGCATTCAGCATCAGTATGGTTACACAGATTGATTCAACCGATAAATTTCCTGTAATAAGCGACAATGCATTGCTTGACCTGGTACAGCAGCAAACCTTTAAATACTTTTGGGATTATGGCCACCCGGTAAGCGGCCTTGCAAGAGAAAGAAGTAATGCAACACCGGAAACGGTCACCAGTGGCGGCTCAGGTTTTGGTATCATGGCAATTCCTGTTGGTATCAATCGAAATTTTATAACAAGGGCACAAGGTTTGGCAAGAATGCAAACCATTGTTTCTTTTTTAAAAAACACGGCACAAAAATTTCATGGTGCATTTCCGCATTGGCTGAACGGGACAACCGGTGTGGTGATACCTTTCAGTACCAAGGATAATGGTGCCGACCTGGTAGAAACATCTTATTTAATGGCAGGGCTTTTAACTGCCAGGCAGTATTTTGATGGTGTTGATGCAGCAGAAACAAGTCTGCGCAGCGATATCAACACGATCTGGAATGCAGTAGAATGGAGTTGGTTCAGACAGGGATCACAAAATGCATTGTACTGGCACTGGAGTCCAAACTACAACTGGGATATGAATGTTAAGATACAGGGATGGAATGAGTGTTTGATCACTTACATACTGGCAGCATCTTCCACCACATTTGGCGTTCCGCAGGTGGTATATAAAGAGGGCTTTGCAGGAAACGGTGCCATGCAAAACGGGAATACTTACTACGGCTACCAACTGCCATTGGGTGCTGCAAATGGAGGTCCCCTGTTCTTTGCACATTATTCTTTTCTTGGTGTAAATCCAAACGGGTTGAGTGATATATATGCAAACTACCAGGTACAAACAACCAATCATACTAAAATAAATTACGAATACTGCAAAGCAAATCCAAGAGGTTATTTTGGTTACAGCAATCTTTGCTGGGGATTAACAGCAAGCGATGTGCCGGGTGGTTACAATGCCAATGAACCGAACAACGATATCGGCGTTATTTCTCCAACTGCGTCATTGTCATCTTTTCCTTACACACCTGCTGAAAGTATGAATGCGCTTAAATTCTTTTATTATAAACTGGGCGATAAGGTATGGAAGCAATATGGTTTTGTAGATGCATTCTCTTTAAAGGATCTCTGGTATGCCGATTCGTTTTTGGCCATTGACCAGGGACCGGAAATTATAATGATCGAAAATTACAGAACCGGTTTGTTGTGGAATTTGTTTACCAGTTGCCCCGAAGTAAAAGCAGGGATGCTGGGCCTGGGTTTCACTGCGCCATATTTATAACGGGGAGCTTTGATGGCAGGAATATTATAAATTAAATCAGTTATGAAGAAGATTGCTTTCATTATTTGTATTCTTTCGGTAACAACTGCAAATATTAATTGCAATTCAACTGCAAAAACGGTTGCCTCTTCTAAGCCGGCGATGGGGTCAGACAGCGTCTTATTCCATTTGGTTCAGCAACAAACATTTCAATATTTCTGGGAAGGGGCAGAACCAACCAGCGGGCTTGCAAGAGAACGTTTGCATGTAGATAATATTTACCCGCAAAATGACAAAAGCACGGTAACCAGTGGCGGCGCAGGATTTGGTGTAATGGCCATACTGGTTGGTATTGAAAGAGGATTTATCACAAAAGAACAGGGAAGGGAAAGACTGGAAAAGATCGTACATTTTTTAGAAACAGCCGACCGCTTTCATGGTGCATGGCCACATTGGTGGAATGGCGAAACCGGGAAAGTAAAACCTTTCAGCAAAAATGATGATGGCGGCGACCTGGTTGAAACCTCTTTTATGATACAGGGTTTGCTTTGTGTAAGGCAATATTTTATTAATGGAAATGCAGCCGAAAAAACATTGGCAGCACGTATTGATACATTATGGAAAGCTGTAGAGTTTGACTGGTACCGAAACAGCAAAAATGTATTGTACTGGCACTGGAGCCCAAACAATGGATGGAAAATGAATTTTGCCGTGCATGGATATAATGAATGTTTGATCATGTACGTGTTAGCTGCATCTTCACCAACACATGGTGTGCCTGCAATTGTTTATCATGAAGGCTGGGCAGAGAACGGCTTCATTAAAAAAATCCGCCGGCTTACGGCGGGTATAAATTCCAATTGCATCACCAGGATGATCCGGTGAACGGTGGGCCATTATTTTGGGCACATTATTCTTACCTCGGCCTCGATCCCCGTGGATTAAAAGATAAGTACGCCGATTATTGGGAAGAAAATAAAACACAGTCGTTAATTAATTATCAGTGGTGTGTTGACAATCCGCTTAAGTATAAAGGATACGGCCCCAATAACTGGGGGCTTACCAGCAACTATTCTGTAAAAGGTTATGCAGGCCATGCCCCAAATTTGGAAAGGGACCTGGGTGTTATCTCACCAACGGCTGCATTATCATCTTTTCCCTATACACCCACGCAATCAATGGCTGCCATGAAACATTGGTATAATGACATGAGAGATAAACTTTGGGGCCCCTATGGTTTTTATGATGCGTTTAGCGAAACAGCAGGTGGGTACTTACCAAGAGAGCTGGGTATTGACCATGGGCCATTTGGGGTAATGATGGAGATCTACCGCAGCGGTTTATTGTGGAATTTATTTATGAGTAGTCCCGAAATAAAGGACGGATTAAACAAATTGGGGTTTGAAAGCCCCTGGCTAAAAAAATAATAAAGTATGATAAAAAGCTGTTTAAAAAGGATTACAGGAATTTACGATACAGATTCAATTTCCACATGTAAGCAACAAACCTTGCCTGCCGGCAGGCAGGTTACACAACCAGGCTCAATCCATTCGTGTTCATTCGTGCCATTTGTGGCAAAAAAAAATACATTGGCGGTTATAACTAAACCTATCATTGCTTTTATATTTTTTATTGCTCCCCTGTTTGTATTCAGCCAGCAGGAAATAAAAATAATGTCTTATAACATCCGGCTGGATGTAAAAAAGCGATGGCGAAAACTGGTGGGAGAAAAGAAAAGATAAAGTGGCTGGCCTGTTGAATTATTACGAAGCTGATTTTATTGGCTTGCAGGAAGTAGTACACAATCAATTACTGTATTTAAAAGACAGTTTACCTGGCTACAGCTTTGCAGGTGTTGGAAGGGATGATGGAAAAGAAGCTGGTGAATATTCATGTATATTTTACAGGAAGGATAAATACACGGTTGTTGAACAATCAACTTTCTGGTTATCACCTACACCCGGTGTGCCATCTAAAGGCTGGGATGCAGCACTGAACAGGGTTTGCACTTACGGACTTTTTAAGAATAATAAGACAAAAAAACTTGTCTGGGTTTTTAATACGCATTTCGATCATATGGGTAAACTTGCCCGGTTGGAATCGGCGAAGCTGATCATAAAAAAATAAACGAACTCAATACTAAAAACTATCCTGTTATTGTATCCGGCGATTTTAATTCAAGGCCCGGAGATGAGCCATCACAATACATGATGGCCAATATGCAAAACAGCCGTAGCATAAGCAAACTGGTTTATGGCGCTGCCGATACCTGGAATGGCTTTAAGTTCAATGAAAAACCCAATGGCTGTATTGACTATATTTTTGTTTCAAATGATAAAAGAATAACGGTTTCAAAATTTGCAACCATTACCGATTCGTATGATATGAAATATCCTTCAGACCATTTTCCTGTATTGGCAACTATAAATATTGATAAATGACATTGAAATACATACTGCTGTTTTGCTTTTTTTATTTAGCGGGCAGCTTAGGGCCCAGCACCTGCCTGCCGTCAAGGCAGGAAAAACCTATTGCAATCCCGTCAACATTGATTATGGCTATACACCAATTCCTAATTTTTCGGAATGGGGAAAACACCGTGCTACTGCTGATCCTGTCATTGTAAATTATAAAGGCGATTATTATCTGTTCAGCACCAACCAATGGGGATACTGGTGGAGCAGCGATATGCTGAAATGGAATTTTGTTTCCAAAAAATTTCTCCGTCCCTGGAACGGCGGCGTTTACGATGAACTGTGTGCACCGGCTGTGGGTATTGTTGGCGATACGATGATCGTTTTTGGATCAACCTATACCAGCAGGTTTACTTTATGGATGAGTACCAACCCCAAAGGCAACGAGTGGAAACCATTGGTTGATAGTTTTGATATTGGCGGCTGGGATCCTGCATTTTTTACAGATGATGATGGCAGGTTGTACATGTATAATGGCAGCAGCAATGTATTTCCATTGTATGGAGTAGAGCTGAACAGGAAAACTTTTCAACCAATTGGCACCAGGAAAGAAATGTACTCGCTGCAGGGCTGGCGCTATGGATGGCAACGCTTTGGTGAACTGATGGACAATACTTTTTTAGATGCTTTTATAGAAGGGGCAACCATGACGAAGCATAACGGAAAATATTATTTACAATACGGTGCACCGGGTACCGAGTTCAGCGGCTATGCCGATGGAGTTGTGGTTGGCAATAATCCGCTTGGTGGTTTTACGCCACAATCAGATCCGTTAAGTATGAAGGCAGGTGGCTTTTCAAGAGGTGCAGGGCATGGCTCTACTTTTATGGACAGGCAGAACAATTACTGGCATGTATCTACAAGCATCGTTTGCGTTAAAAATACTTTTGAAAGAAGGATCGGTATCTGGCCCGCTGGTTTTGATAAGGATGATGTGATGTGGTGCAACACAACATTTGGTGATTACCCCCAATACCTGCCGGGCAATACCGGTAAAGCGCATGGTGCATTTGCAGGATGGTATTTATTGAACTATAAAAAACCGGTTACCGTCTCATCAACCTTAGGCAGTTATTATGCAAACAATGCAGTAGATGAAAGTATAAAAACATACTGGAGTGCAGCAAGTGCCGATAAAGGCGAGTGGATACAGACCGACCTGGGCAATATTTCTACCGTAAATGCCATACAAATAAATTATGCCGACCAGGACGCTGAATTTTTAGGCAAACAAACAACTACGTATCACCAGTACAAAATTTATTCATCGGTTGATGGAAAAAAATGGGATGTGCTGGTTGACAAAAGCAATAATAAAACAGATGTGCCGCATGATTATATAGAACTCGAAAAGCCGGTGCAGGCAAGATTTATCAGGCTGGAGAATATTCACATGCCCACCGGCAAATTTGCTGTTAGTGGCTTGCGTGTTTTTGGAAACGGCAATGGTAAAAAACCAGCTGCCGTGAAAAACCTGATCGTGTTAAGAACCGAAAAAGACAAACGCAGTGCTTATATAAAATGGAATCCAACGGATAATGCTTTTGCCTACAATCTTTATTACGGAGTGGAACCCGGTAAATTGTACAATAGTATCATGATCCATGATCTTAATGAATATTGGTTCAAGGCAATGGACAGTCAAAAGCCTTATTACTTTACCATTGAAGCAATAAATGAGAACGGCGTTTCAGAAAAAACAAAAATCCAAAAAGTTGAGTAAATTATTTTTGAAAGCGGTTATAATTTTATGGTTTGCGTTTGCTTATACAACTGCTTTGGCACAGCCATTTGCCGGCGAGATCGCTGCATTTAAAAAACAGGATTCCATTTCTTTTCCTCCTGCTAAGGCCATTCTTTTTGTAGGCAGCTCTTCTTTCAGGATGTGGAAAGATATGCCCGGTTATTTTCCCGGCTATACCATCATCAACCGCGGCTTTGGCGGCTCTGCATTCCCGGATGTTATTCGATATGCAGGTGATATTATTCTTCCTTACAGGCCTAAGCAAATTGTTATTTATTGCGGTGAGAATGATTTTGCAGGCAACGATACACTTTCACCTGAGCAGGTTACCCGGCGTTTTATGGATCTTTTTACTATCATCAGAAGCCGGTATAAGAGAGTTCCAATCGCTTACGTATCAATGAAACCCAGTCCCTCAAGAACAAAGCTGTTGGCGAAATTTGAAGCAGCGAATGAGATGATAGAGCATTTTCTGGCAACGAAAAAACGTACTGCTTATATTGATGTGTATCATGCCATGTTGCAGCAAGACGGAACTCCCGATCCGGATATTTTCCTGGATGATAAGCTGCACATGAATGCCAAAGGCTATGCCATCTGGCAAAAAATTATAAAACCCAATCTCAATAAAAATTAAAAGGCAAATATGAAAAAGCGTGATTTACTTTTTTCTCTTTCTTTTTTATGTGTACTCACATCTTTTGCCGGAGATACGATCAGGATAGAATCCCCGGATAAAAATCTGGTATGTAAAATCATTTTAAACGGGCCGGCAGGCAGTGCCGGTAATCTTTATTATGAACTGGATTATAAAAGCAAACCGGTTATTAAAAGATCGGTGCTGGGTATTATTTTAAAAAGCCCTGCCCTGCAGCTGAATTCATTTGATCTGGTAGAAAAAAATATTACAACCACCGATGAAAACTGGACACCGGTATGGGGAGAAGTTAAACAGATCAGGAATAACTACCGGCAACTGCTTTTAAAGCTTAAAACCAAAGATGAAATATTGGTGAATATGGTTTTTAAACTGTTTAATGATGGGCTTGGTTTCAGGTATGAATTTCCCGGGCAGCCAAAACTTAACCATTTTATTGTAGCAGAAGAAGTAACACAGTTTGCTTTAACCGGTAATCATAAAACTTTTTGGATACCCGGTGATTACGACACCAATGAGTATGCATACTATACCAGTAACCTGGATGAGATTGATGCAACAGGTGGGAAATTTTCGCAGGAGATACATGCAAAAACCTATTTTAATGCAAATGGTGTGCAAACACCCCTGATGATGAAGACCGGCGAAAACCTGTATATCAATATTCACGAAGCGGCATTGGTAAATTACCCGGCCATGAACCTGGTGATTGATAAAAAGGTAAACACATTCAATGCGCATTTGGTTCCGGATGCAGTTGGCAATAAAGCTTACCTGCAAACACCATCAAAAACACCCTGGCGTACTGTTATTGTTAGCGATAAGGCAACTGATATACTTGCTTCTAAAATGATCCTGAATTTAAATGAGCCTTCAAAAATTGTAAACACATCCTGGATAAAACCACAAAAATTTGTTGGAGTTTGGTGGGAGTTGCATGTAGGCAAAAGCAGCTGGGATTACAGCGGCAGCCAGGTAGGTTCGCAGCAGGCAACAAGGGTGCCACACGGCGCCAGCACAGCCAACGTTAAAAGATATATTGATTTTTGCTGCAAAGCATGGTATAGATGCCGTACTGGTAGAAGGCTGGAATGCCGGCTGGGAAGACTGGTTTGGCAACTGGAAAGAAGATGTGTTTGATTTTGTAACTCCTTATCCTGATTTTGATGTACAAGAAATTAAAGCTTACGCAGTATCAAAAAATGTGCAGATGATCATGCACCATGAAACCTCATCTTCTGTTACCAATTACGAACGCTGGATGGATACTGCTTACCGTTTTATGAAAAACAACAATTACAATTCGGTAAAATCAGGTTATGTAGGACAAATTATACCCCGTGGAGAACATCACGACGGACAATGGATGGTAAAACATTACGAAAGAGCTATAGCAAAAGCAGCAGGGTACCAGATCATGGTTGATCAGCATGAGCCGGTAAGGCCAACGGGTTTGCACCGTACATATCCAAATTACCTTGCATGCGAAGCGGCAAGGGGAAATGAATTCAATGCCTGGAGTTCCGGTAATCCACCCGATCATGAAACCATTTTACCATTTACAAGATTAATGGGCGGCCCAATGGATTATACACCGGGCATCTTTAAAATAAAAATGAATTATTACGACACTGCCAAAAAGGAACAGGTACATACCACGCTTGCCAAGCAACTGGCATTGTATGTTACCATGTACAGTCCATTACAAATGGCTGCCGATCTGCCCGAAAATTATGAAAGTCATTTGGATGCATTTCAGTTTATTAAGGATGTTGCCGTAGACTGGGATGATACAAAAATACTGGAAGCGGAACCCGGGGATTATATCAGCACAGCAAGAAAAGCAAAAGGGAAAGACAACTGGTTCATTGGAGCAATAACCGATGAAAACAGCCGTGAAGCTGTATTGTCTTTGGATTTTTTTAGATGCCGGTAAAAAATATATAGCGGTTATTTATAGAGATGCAGATAATGCCCATTGGAAAAATGATCCGGAGGCTTATGTGATTGAAAAATTTATTGCAGGTGCCAAAACAATATTGAAATTAAAACTGGCGCCGGGTGGTGGTTGTGCTGTAAGTTTAATGCCGGCAGGTTCAGCGGATATTAAAAATATTAAAAACTACCCGTAATACAATGTTGCTTAACTTATAAAAACAAATAATTATAAAAACCAATACGCTTTAAAAATTTTTTTATGAAGAAGAAAATAGCCCTTTTTGCCCTGTGTATTATTTCGATCACTTCATTTGCCCACGACGCAACAATGAAACCCTTTCTTGATGCATTGATGAAGAAAATGACACTGGAAGAAAAACTGGGGCAATTGAATTTACCGGGATCGGGTGATATTGTTACGGGCCAGGCAGGCAATTCGGATATTGCAAAAAAAATTGAACAGGGTAAAGTAGGTGGCCTGTTTAACATTAAATCGGTTGCAAAAATTAAAGAAGTGCAAAAGCTGGCGGTAGAAAAAAGCCGGTTAAAAATACCTTTGATATTTGGTATGGATGTGATACATGGATATGAGACCGTATTCCCCATTCCGCTTGGATTAAGTTGCAGCTGGGATATGGATCTAATAAAACGCAGTGCAAGAATTGCGGCTATTGAAGCCAGTGCTGATGGTATTAACTGGACATTTTCGCCCATGGTGGATATTGCCCGTGACCCACGCTGGGGAAGAATTGCGGAAGGGAGCGGTGAGGATCCTTACCTTGGTTCGCAAATAGCAAAGGCCATGGTTAACGGTTACCAGGGTAGTGACTATACAAGCAATAGCAGCATCATGGCATGTGTAAAACATTATGCCATGTATGGTGCGGCAGAAGCTGGTCGTGATTACAACACAACAGACATGAGCCGCATGCGGATGTACAATGAATATTTGCCACCTTATAAAGCGGCGGTTGATGCAGGCGTTGGATCGGTGATGGCTTCTTTTAATGATGTAGATGGTGTGCCGGCTACTGCCAGTAAATGGTTAATGACCGAGGTACTTCGCAGGCAGTGGGGCTTTAAAGGTTTCGTGGTTACCGATTATACCGGCATTACCGAAATGGTTGAGCATGGTATTGGTGATACCCAAACAGTTGCTGCAAGGGCATTGATGGCAGGCATTGATATGGACATGGTTAGCGAAAGTTTACTGAACACAAGCAAACGATCTTTAAAAGAAGGTAAAGTAACCCTTGCACAAATTGATGCCGCCTGCAGGAGAATACTGGAAGCAAAATATAAATTGGGATTGTTTGATGATCCATATAAATATTGCAACGTGAATCGTGCTAAAACAGAAATATTTACAAAAGAAAACAGGGCTGTGGCACGGACTGCTGCTACACAAAGTTTTGTATTGCTTAAAAACAGTAAAAATGTATTGCCATTAAAGAAAAGCGGAACCGTTGCTGTTATTGGTCCGCTGGCAGATAATAAAGAAAATATGCCAGGTACCTGGAGTGTGGCGGCAGATTTTTCAAAAGCAACATCATTGTTAACAGGCTTAAAAGAAGTAGCAGGCAGCCAGGTTAAATTTTTACAGGCACGTGGCGCTAATCTTGATGAAGATAGTTTGTTTGAAGACAGGGCAGGCATGTTTGGTAAGTCATTGCACAGAGACAGTCGCCCTGCAGCAGTAATTTTACAGGAAGCATTGGACATAGCCAAACAGTCTGATGTGATCATCGCAGCATTGGGTGAATCGGCAGAGATGAGCGGAGAATCATCAAGCCGTAGTAATATTTCAATACCAAAATCCCAACAGGATCTGCTGAAAGCCCTGTTACAAACAGGCAAGCCTGTTGTATTGGTATTGTTTACAGGAAGGCCGCTGGCACTGAAATGGGAAAATGACAATGTGCCTGCTATTCTCAATGTTTGGTTTGGTGGCAGCGAAGCCGGCTATGCCATTGCTGATGTTTTGTTTGGTGATGTAAATCCAAGCGGAAAATTGTCTACTACTTTTCCGCAGAACGTAGGCCAGGTACCTATTTATTATGCACACAAAAACACTGGCCGTGCATTAAAGCCAGGTAAATGGTTTGAAAAATTCCGCTCCAATTATTTAGATGTATCAAACGATCCGGTTTATCCTTTTGGCTATGGATTGAGTTATACATCATTTGGTTACAGTAATCTTAAACTTAGTAGTAATGCTTTAAAAGGCAATCAAACATTAACCGCAACCATCAACGTTACAAATACCGGTAAATACGATGGCAAGGAAGTGGTGCAATTATACATCCGTGATGTAGTAGGCAGTGTTACCAGGCCGGTAAAAGAATTAAAAGGCTTTCAAAAGATTGAATTAAAAGCCGGAGAAACAAAAACTGTTTCTTTCAGCATTAGCCCCAATGATCTTAAATTTTATAATTACGATTTGAAGTATGATTGGGAAGCAGGAGATTTTGAGATCATGATCGGTACCAATTCAAACGATGTAAAAAAAGCCAGCATCAACTGGGTTAAATAAAGGGAATGAGAAAATTTGTTTTTCAGCATATTTGTCTTTTGTTAATTACCCTGTTACAGTTTCATATTTGTGGAGCACAAAACCTGCCTGCCGGCAAGGCAGGGAAGACCATTGATCAACGGGTTGATTCGGTTTTAAAACTGATGACACTGGATGAGAAGATAGGCCAGCTTAATCAATACAACGACGACTGGAATGCCACCGGCCCGGTTACATTAGACAGTACAAAAAAGCAACAGGTACTCAAGGGACAGGTGGGCTCCCTGTTAAATTGTGTGGGAACCATCAGAACAAGAACCTGGCAAAACATCGCCATGCAGTCACGCTTAAAAATTCCTTTGTTATTTGGGCAGGATGTTATTCATGGATACAAAACAACATTTCCCATTCCGCTGGCCGAAGCATGCAGTTGGGATATGGAAGCCATCCGGTTATCTGCAAGAACTGCTGCAACCGAAGCAAGCGCTGCAGGCATTAACTGGACCTTTGCGCCCATGGTTGATATTGCCCGTGATCCACGCTGGGGAAGGGTTATGGAAGGAGCAGGTGAAGATCCATACCTGGGTTCCAGGATTGCTTTGCCAGGGTAAAAGGTTTCCAGGGAAATAACCTGGGCGATATTAATTCGCTGATGGCCTGTGCCAAACATTTTGCTGCTTATGGTGCGGCCATTGGTGGCCGTGATTATAACTCGGTGGACATGAGCGACCGCCTTTTGTGGGAAGTGTACCTGCCTCCCTTTAAAGCAGCACTTGATGCCGGTGCTGCTACCTTCATGAATTCATTCAATGACCTGAATGGTGTTCCGGCAACCGGCAATAAATACCTGCAGCGTGATATCCTGAAAGGAAAATGGGGCTTTAAAGGCTTTGTTGTAAGCGACTGGGGATCGGTTGGCGAAATGATAAATCACGGCAATGTAAAGAATGAATATGAGGCAGCTTTATCTGCCATTACCGCCGGAAGCGATATGGACATGGAAAGCCGTTGTTACAAAAATAATTTGGCTCAGCTGGTAAAAGATAAAAAAGTACCGGTTGCATTAATTGATGATGCGGTGAAAAGAATTTTACGCAAGAAATTTGAACTGGGATTGTTTGATGATCCTTATAAATTCTGCGATGCAGCAAGGGAGCAGGCTGCATTAAATAACCCGGCACACACAAAAATTGCAAGGGAAATGGCTGCAAAAAGTATTGTGTTACTGAAGAACGCCGGTCTGCCGGGGCAGGAAAAAAATATTTTGCCCTTATCGAAAAATATAAAATCCATTGCATTTATAGGCCCGCTGGTGAAAGCTGTAAAACAAAACAAAGGCTTTTGGGATGTAGAAGTACCGGGAGTGGATTCAAACTTTATTGTATCGCAATGGGAGGGCTTACAAAATAAAATTGGTACAGGCACAACGCTGCTGTATGCAATGGGTTGTGAAATTGAAGGCGACGATAAAAGCGGTTCTGCCGAAGCGGTTGAGGCAGCAAAAAAATCGGATGTGGTAATTCTGAGCATTGGCGAAAGAAGGGATATGAGCGGCGAAGCAAAAAGCCGCAGCAATATTAATATACCCGGTGTACAGGAAGATCTTTTGAAAGAACTTTTAGCTACCGGAAAACCGGTTGTTGTACTGCTCAACGCAGGCAGGCCGTTGGTATTTAATTATACAGCCGACAATGCGTCAGCCATTTTATACACCTGGTGGTTGGGCAGCGAGGCCGGTAATGCTATTGCCGATGTGTTGTTTGGCGATTACAACCCTTCTGCAAAATTGCCTATGAGTTTTCCTTACAGTGTGGGGCAGATACCCGTTTACTACAGTCATTTTAATACCGGGAGGCCGGCAACCAACGACAACAACCGTAATTACAATTCATCTTATAACGACCTGTCTGTATTTCCCCGGTATGAATTTGGGTATGGGTTAAGCTATACCCATTTCCAATACAGCAACCTGCAACTAAGTAAAAAGAAGTTAAAAGCACATGAAGAACTGACAGCTGCAGTTGTGGTTACCAATACCGGAAAATATGAAGGTGAAGAAATTGTACAATTATATATCCGTGATAAGGTTGGATCAGTTGTGCGGCCGGTAAAAGAGTTAAAAGATTTTATAAAAGTAAAATTAAAGCCGGGAGAAAATAGGCTGCTAACGTTTTTCATCAACAGGGAAAAACTTTCCTTTTATAATCAGCAATTGCAATGGGTGGCAGAGCCGGGTGATTTTGAAATAATGATCGGGGCTTCATCAGAAGATATCCGTTTAAAGGATAATTTTGAGTTGATTAAATGAGCAAAATGATTAAGAATATTATTTTCGATCTCGGGGGCGTTTTACTTGATATTGACTATCAAAAAAGCATTGATGCGTTCAAAAACCGCGGCATAGATGACTTTGAAGACATGTTTTCGCAGTTTAAAGCCGATGAACTGTTTGAAAAGCTGGAAACGGGTACAATAAGCGAAACTGATTTTTATGCAGCCATAAAAAAAAGAACAGGGCATACTATTGTTAATGAAGAGATAGACCAGGCTTGGAATGCCCTCATTTTAAGTTTCAGGAAAGAAAGCCTGGAGATATTGGAAAAACTTTCTGCTGATTACAAACTGTACCTGTTAAGCAATACCAACAACATTCATTTAAAATACTTTAAGTCATTATTTACCAGGGAAACCGGGAAACCTTTGCTGGATGCATATTTCACAAAAGCATGGTACAGCAGTGAAGTAGGCCTTCGCAAGCCGGGCGAACAAATATTTCAGTTTGCTTTGCAGGAAGAAAACCTGGTTGCAGCCGAAACGCTCTTTATTGATGATACGCTGGCAAATATTGAAACAGCCCAAAAACTGGGATTTAAAACCCACCTTCTTTTACCAACCGAAAGAATAGAAATGCTGGAGATAAATTCTTTTTAAACGGTATGGATTTATTGCCTGTTGCCAATTGCTTATTGCCAATTTATCTACCGTAGCTTTTAGCGAAGGTAGATTCGTACTACTTAACTTCCTCAAACTCAATATAATCTTCCCTGCTTGGTTTGGTTTGGCTTTCCTTTTGGGTACCCGGCTGACCACCGGCTTGCTGGTTCATTTGCTCATTCATCCGGCTTTGCATTTCTCCCATTTTTTATTCACCTGTTTGGTGGTTCTATATACCGGTATAATAAAGTCAAATATCAGTTTATACAACAGGTACAGTACCAAAAGCTCAAATATTACCCTGATCAATCCCATGCCGCAAAGTTATAAATCAAACAAATGCGGCCCTGTTAAAATTTTACCGGTAAAAATTACCCGAAAACCCATTCATTTTGGCAATTACAGGGGCATTGCCTATATTTGCAGCAGACAAAGAAGTAAAGGAAGGGGACGGTGGCGTTCCCTTCTTCTTTTATCATGACTCAGGACACACAAATACAGGCGGTAGAAAAACTGATCGGGCCATTGCTTTTTGACGATATTTTTCTGGTTTCCATTAAAATAAAGCCAACCAATAATTTTAAAATATATTTAGATGCGGATAGCGGGCTTGGGATTGAAAAGTGCATTAAAATAAACCGGGCCCTGTATAAGATCATGGAAGAAATGGGCATGTATCCCGAAGGTGATTTTTCGCTGGAAGTGAGCAGCCCCGGGCTGGATGAGCCATTAAAACTGCTGCGACAATACAAAAAAAATACCGGCAGGGAAGTGGAAGTAATAACCAATGATGACGTGAAAAAAGAAGGCAGGCTCACAGAGGTAACCGAAGAAAAAATTACCATAGAATATACCGAAGGAAAAGGGAAAAAGGCAGTGGTAAAAAAGGATGACATTTTCTTTAATGATATTAAACAGACAAAAGTTCAGATCAAGTTCTAATTATTAAACAAAACCCCTACCCCGGCGGGGAATGAGGCCGGAGCGGAATATGGCAAGTATTAATTTAATTGATTCCTTCCAGGAATTTAAAGAAGCGGAAAACATTGATCGGCCTACGCTGATGAAAGTTATGGAAGATGTTTTTAAAACACTCATCCGTAAAAAATACGGCAGCGACGAATGTTTTGATGTAATCGTTAATGATCAGAAAGGTGACCTGGAAATTTTCCGTCGCCGTACCATTGTTGATGATGATGACCTGTATAACACGCTTACCGAAATTGAATATAAAGATGCCATCAAGATCGAGCCTGATTACCAGGTTGGAGAAGAACTGTACGAGGAAGTGGATATTCAGAAAGAGTTTGGCCGACGTGCCATACTGGCCGGCAAACAAACACTGGCCGCACGTATCAATGATCTCAAGAAGAATATCCTGATCAAAAAATACGAAGAGCGTGTAGGCGAAATTGTAAGCGGCGAAGTATACCAGGTTTGGAAAAAAGAAGTGCTGTTGCTCGATGAGGAAGGAAATGAAATGCTGTTACCCAAATCTGAGCAGATACCTACTGATTATTTTAAGAAAGGCGAAACCGTAAGAGGTGTTGTAAAAAAAGTGGAATTAAAGAACAGCCAGGCGGTCATTATCATTTCAAGAACCAGCCCGGCATTCCTCGAAAAATTACTGGAGATAGAAGTGCCTGAAATTTTTGACGGCCTGATTGTTGTTAAGAAAATTGTACGCGACCCGGGCGAAAGGGCAAAAGTTGCGGTTGAAAGTTATGATGACAGGATCGACCCGGTGGGCGCCTGTGTGGGTATGAAGGGAAGCCGCATTGATGGCATTGTACGTGAATTGAAGAATGAAAATATTGATGTGATCAACTGGACCAGCAACACCCAGCTGATGATCCAGCGTTCATTAACACCGGCCAAGATCACCAGCATGGAACTGGATAATGAAAAAATGCATGCCAATGTATATTTAAAACCCGACCAGGTATCCCTGGCCATTGGCCGCAGGGGCGTTAACATCAAACTGGCCTGTGAACTTACCGGCTACGAAATTGATGTATTCCGCGATAATGAAGGCGAAGTGGAAGAATTTGATATTGACCTGGATGAATTCACCGATGAGATAGAACCATGGATCATTGACGAACTGAAAAGGGTTGGTTGTGATACCGGCCGCTCGGTACTTGAATTAACAGCCGAAGAACTGGAACGCAGAACAGACCTGGAAAAAGAAACAATAGAAGACGTAAGAAGAATATTGACTGAAGAATTTGGAAAAGAATAAGAACTGGATTTTAAATTACACAGAACGTTTATTTAGAATACTCAAAAGAAAATCAGTCCCGCCTCAGGCGGGACAAACAAAAAGAATGTCAGAAGTAACAACACCAAGGTTAATGGCTGCGGCCAAGGAATTTAATATAGGTACAAATACCTTGATAGATTTCCTTGTGTCAAAGGGGATTAATGAAGAGCTGAAACCCACCACTAAATTATCGGAGACGATGTACCGTATTTTGCAATCGGAGTTTCAGCAGGATAAAGTAGCACATGAAAAAGCCATGCAGATCGACCTTCCCAAAGGTGCCAGTGTAAGTGAGCCCAAGAAGAAAAAAGACGAGCTGGATATATCTATAAAAAAAGATACCAGGCAAAAACCATTACCTGCTGAAGCAGAAAAACCGGCAGCCTGAAGTAACAGAAGAGGTTAAAGAACCGGTTAAAGAAAAAATAAAAGAAACAGCTAAAGAACCCGAGCCGGCCGAATCTGCCTTAACCAAAGTAAAAGCACCGGAACTGGAAACACCCAAAGTGCTGGATAAGATCGACCTCGATAAAATAGACTCATCTACCAGGCCAAAAAAATCTGCTAAAAAAGCGCCTGAAAAAGAAACAGAAAAAGAAACAGAAGCGGAAAAAGAGGAAGCCAAAAAAGCCGCAACCGCTAAAAAAGCCAAAAAGGCTGAACCGGAAAAAGAAGCCGAAGCAGTTGTTGAAATAAAGGCCGAAGCGCCGGTAAAGGAAGTCAAAGAAGACGAATCACCGGTCATTGAAAACATAAAAGCAAAAAAATTAACCGGGCCCAAGATCATGGGAAAGATCGACCTGCCTGTTGATAATGATACAAGGCCTAAAAAAGGCATTGATGAAAAACGCAAGCGTAAGCGTATTCCCATGGAAAAAAAGCCGGGTGCTGCTGTACCCCCGTCAACACCACCCAGGAGACCGGGCGGAAGTACAACGGGAACCGGGGCATCTAACCGGGCTGGTGGCGGCAGGTTTAACCGTCCGGGTACCGGAACCGGTACAGGCACGGGACGCCGGGAAGATAAAGTAATTGATGCAAAGGAGATCCAGGATAAACTAAAAGAAACACAGGCAAAATTAGCCGGTGCCGGCGGCCGTGGCAAAAGCTTAAAGGCCAAATACCGTAAAGCAAAACGTGATGAGCATGCTGAACTGGCAGGTTCCGGGGCAGAACAAGGCAATAAACTGCAGGTAACAGAATATATTTCTGTTAGTGAACTGGCAGGTTTAATGGATGTTAGTTTTGCAGATGTGATCAGTAAATGTATGAGCCTCGGAATCATGGTTTCTATCAACCAGCGGCTGGAAGCAGATGTGATAGAACTCGTTGCCAGCGAATTTAATTTCGAAGTGGAATTCATAGGTGTGGAAGATGCCGGCGACCTGGATCATGATGATGAAGAGGACAGCGAAGAAAATTTAAGGCCCAGGGCACCCATTGTTACCATCATGGGTCACGTAGACCATGGTAAAACATCCCTGCTCGATTATATCCGGAATACCAATGTTATTGCAGGTGAAGCAGGAGGTATTACACAACATATCGGCGCGTATGAAGTAACCCTGAAAGACGGCAGGAACATCGCATTTTTAGATACGCCGGGCCACGAAGCCTTTACAGCTATGCGTGCCCGTGGTGCCAAGGTTACCGATATTGCGGTAATTGTTGTTGCCGCTGATGATGCGGTAATGCCGCAAACAAAGGAAGCCATTTCCCATGCGCAGGCTGCCAATGTACCGATGGTTTTTGCCATCAATAAAATGGATAAGGACGGGGCCAATCCCGAAAAAATAAAAGAACAGCTTGCCGGTATGAATGTATTGGTAGAAAGCTGGGGAGGTAAATTTCAAAGCCAGGAAATAAGCGCTAAAAGCGGGATGAATGTTGACCTGCTGATGGAAAAGATATTGCTGGAAACAGATATCCTGGAACTGAAGGCAAACCCCAACAGGGAAGCCAGCGGAACAGTGATTGAAGCAACCCTGGATAAGGGACGCGGTTATGTAGCAACCATTCTTGTACAGAACGGAACATTAAAGGTTGGCGATATGATCGTTTCCGGACAGAATTTTGGTAAGGTAAAAGCCATGTACAACGAGCGTAACCAGCGGGTTGAAAAAGCACCACCGTCAACACCGGTATTGATACTGGGATTAAACGGTGCTCCACAGGCAGGCGAAACATTTAAAGTTTATGAAAACGAAAGCGATGCCCGTTCAAATGCCTATAAACGCGGACAGATATTGCGTGAACAGGGGATGCGTGCCAAAAAACACATTACACTGGATGAGATCGGGCGCCGCCTGGCATTGGGAAGCTTTAAAGAACTGAATGTTATTATTAAAGGTGATGTGGATGGTTCGGTAGAAGCGTTGAGTGACTCACTGCAAAAATTAAGTACAGAAGAGATTGTAATTAAAGTAATTCATAAAGCCGTTGGTGCCATTACAGAAAGTGATGTTACACTGGCCAATGCATCCGATGCCATTATCATTGGCTTTAATGTAAGGCCTTCCATGCATGCAGCTAAACTGGCTGAGCAGGAAGCCATACAGATCAAATTATACTCCATCATTTACAATGCCATTGAAGAGATCAAGAGTGCCATGGAAGGTATGCTTGAACCAAGTGTTGAAGAAAGATACTGGGTAATGTGAAATACGGGAAGTATACAAATTTGATAAAGCCAGTGTTGCCGGTTGTTTTGTGCTGGATGGTAAAATGGCCAGGAATAACCGCATCAGGCTCATCCGGGATGGTATTGTGATCTTTACCGGGGAGCTGGGCAGCTTAAAGCGTTTTAAAGATGATGCTAAGGAAGTAACATCAAGTATGGAATGCGGGTTAACGATCAGGAACTACAACGACATAAAAGTGGGCGATATCGTGGAAGCTTTTGAGGAAATTGAAGTTAAACGTACGCTGTAAAATGCCTCAAGTTGCAGGCAACAAGGAACAAGGTATTAATTTAAATACCTGCCTCCTTGTAACTTGACCCTTGAATCTTGAGTCTTTTTCCTATTCCGAATCTTTTGTTAAATGAACTGCTGCAAAGGCAGGGTTTTAAACCAGGGGTTTATTTTTGACGCAGCTTTGCTTCAAACTGTTTTACATAAGAAACAGGATGATTAAAATTAATGTAATGAAAAAGTATTTACTCTTCTTAATTGCCGCATCCGGATTTGTGTCTGCATCAACAGCACAAAACAGCCAGCCCAAAAAAATTGTTGCGGATAAGATCGTTGCCGTTGTGGGGGATAAGGTTATTTTAAAAAGCGATATTGATAACAGTATCGTTGATATGGAGCGCCAGAAAATTGAGATCCCTGTAAATGGCAGGTGCCTGTTGCTTGAACAGGCCATGGGTATTAAAGCGCTGGTGCTGCAGGCCGAAAAGGATTCGATTCCGGTTACAGACGAGGAAGTTGAAACCATTATCGATAACAGGATACGGGCTTTTATATCGCAGTTCGGCTCAAAGGAAGAACTGGAAAAAGTGGCCGGTAAAACCATTTACCAGCTGAAGGAAGATTTCAGGGAACCCATCCGCGACCAGGAACTGGCCAAAGCCATGCGTAATAAAGTAGTGGAGAATGTACGCATCACTCCCAAAGAAGTCAATGAATATTACAATACAATTCCCACAGACAGTTTGTTCTTATATGAAAGCGAAGTGGAGATCAGCCAGATCGTTTCATACCCAAAGGCGAGCAGGGATGCAGAAGAATATGTGGTAGAGCAGCTGAAAGAATTTAAAGCACAGATCGAATCCGGTAAAAATGATTTTGCATCGCTGGCCAGTATTTATACACAGGATCCGGGGAGTAAGGAAACAGGCGGGCAGTACGATGTAAACAGGAACTCAAAAGAACTGGACCCGGTTTGGCTCGGCAAAGCATTTTCGCTGAAGCCGGGACAGGTATCAGCGCCATTTAAAACAAAATTCGGTTATCACATCATGCAATTGATCAGCCGTGCCGGGGATGATGCATCTGTAAGGCATTTGTTACTGATACCGCAGGTTACTTCGTACGAGATAAAAGACGAGATCGATAAACTGGATTCTGTAAGGGCCCTGTTGATGGCCGGTACTATGGATTTTGGTGCGGCAGTTGCCAGGTACAGCAATGATGATGCCCATAAATTTACGGCCGGGCAAATTACCGGGAATGACGGAAGTACATATGTAACCATCGACCAGCTTGATAAAGACCTGGTGGTTATGCTTAAAGAACTTAAAGTGGGGCAATACTCGCAGCCCAGGGAATATGTTGACGAAAGGGGAAGAAAAGCAGTCAGGATCGTATATTTAAAAACAAGAACTGAACCGCACCGCGAAAACCTGAAAGATGATTATGACCGCATTTCCCAAAGGGCGTTGGAACAAAAAAAGAACCAGGTACTCGAACAGTGGTTCAATAAAAAAGTTGTTACTTATTTTATTTTGGTAGATGATGAATTCAAATCATGCCCCGAAATGGCAAAGTGGCTGTCGGGCCCGGGTTCAGTAAAAAACTGATGTAAGAATTTTTAATACCTTCAGGCGTTCCGGATCATTTGCGGAACGCTTTGGTTTTTATACGTTTTGATTTGCTGCTTTTGGCAATGTTATTAACTTAAGGGTGTCAGCCTGAGCTTGTCGAAGGCGGGTTACCTGGTAATTTCCTACCGGCTTCGACAATCCCGATACCTATCGCGACTGACAGCTTTTAAAATTGGTTAACTTTAAAACATTGCCCGTTGGGTAAAAATAAATAATATTGATAGAAACTAAAAAAATAACCAGGCAGGATGAACAGGCCATACTGGTAGGATTGATCTATAAAGAACAAACCGAGCCCATGGTAAATGAATACCTGGATGAACTGACTTTTCTGGCAGAAACAGCAGGCGCCGTTGCAGTAAAAAGATTTACTCAAAAACTGCCGCATCCCGACAGTAAGATCTTTGTGGGAAAAGGAAAACTCGAAGAAATAAAACAATATATCCTGCTTAAAGGAAATATCAGCCTGGTCATTTTTGATGACGAACTCACAGGCTCACAGATCCAGAATATTGAAAAGGAACTGAACGTAAAAACCATTGACCGGAGCGACCTGATCCTCGACATTTTTGCCAGCAGGGCCAAGACCGCCCAGGCCAAAACCCAGGTAGAGCTTGCACAGTACCAGTATATTTTACCACGGCTTAAAGGTATGTGGAAACACCTGGAACGCCAGGGTGGCGGTGTTGGAACCAGGGGCCCGGGTGAAACAGAGATCGAAACGGACCGCCGGATCGTAAAGGATAAAATAGGATTATTACGCAAACGGCTGGCCGAAATTGACAAACAGGCTTTTACCCAGCGAAAGGACCGCGGTGAATTCATCAGGGTGGCCCTGGTGGGTTATACCAATGTGGGTAAATCAACACTCATGAATATATTAAGCAAGAGTGATGTGTTTGCCGAAAATAAATTATTTGCCACACTGGATACCACTACCCGTAAAGTGGTGTTTGAACAGACACCGTTTTTACTGAGTGATACGGTAGGGTTTATACGAAAACTGCCGCACCACCTGGTAGAAAGTTTTAAAAGCACACTGGATGAAGTACGGGAGGCTGATGTGCTGCTGCACGTGGTGGATATTGCCCACCCGCAATACGAAGAACAGTTTAACGTGGTCAATAAAACACTGGCCGAGCTGGGCGCAAATGATAAACCCGTCATTACCATTTTTAATAAAATGGATAAGTACGAGGAACAGGCATTTGATCAATGGCTCGAACCGGAAGTGAAAACCGAAATACTGAACGACCTGAAACAGCGCTGGCAAAATGAAACCAAGGGGCACTGCGTGTTTGTTTCAGCAACACAAAAAACAAACCTGGAAGGGCTGCGGCAATCCATTTTGAACGAAGTGCGGGAAATGTACCGCATACGGTATCCCTATAAAGCCGAGTTCTTTTATTAATACAATGCCATCAACTCCCAATCATACCTGGTTCAAAATAGCCGAAAACAAAGCTGAAATTGATTTTCCCGTTAACGGGCTTGCCGAATTTGAAATAAACGGTAAAATGATCTGTATCGCAAAACACCATGACCGGCTTTTTGCCTGTTCCCAAAAATGCCCGCATGCCGGGGGCCATTTAGCTGAAGGCTATATGGATGCCCTGGGAAATATTGTTTGCCCCATCCACCGCTATAAATTTAATTTGAAGAATGGCATGAATGTAAGCGGGGAAGGCTATTTTTTAAAAACATTTTCTATAGAAGAAAGGGAAGACGGTGTGTACATTTGCCTCAACAAGCCGGCATTTTAATTACTTCATTAACCGGTATATCACTGTTTAAACAGTATTGAACGAAATCGTTTTTATTGCAGGGATACACAAATTATATAAGCAGATCATTGCCGCTTTACCTGAAATGCAGGGTTGAGAGCCGGTAATTATGAAAAAAGGGAAACCCGTAATGGCTGTTCTTAAAAAACTCAGGAGCTTATTAATTTATATAACAAACTTGCACTTTATTTAAAATATTTTTCCTAAATTGTTCCCAAATTGCTTTTTTTAAATATCTGTTTAACCTGTTTAAACACTTGTTTGATTGATAAAATTATAACCAAAACATAATGTACATGAAAAAATCTACCAGGTTTCATCATCAGTATTGTTTTTATTATCCCTTTCTTTTTCGCTGCTTGCGCAAAATTCATTTTTTACTCCAGTGAGTGAAAGTGCTGTTTCTTTAGTAAACAGTAACCGGGTAATAATTCCTGTAAAATACAATACAGTAAAGGCTGACATGGATCAGCTGAAAAATTTCTTAAGGACACTTCCTTCAGAAAAAAATGTTACCCAAAGTCTTGCACCCATCATGCAAATACCAATGCCCGATGGCAGAATGGTAAGGTTCAGGGTTTGGGAAAGCAGTATCCAGGCACCTGCCCTGGAAGCCAGGTTCCCCGAGATCAGAACTTTTGCCGGGCAGGGGATCGATGATCCTTATGCCAATATCCGTTTTGATATCGGTCAAAGGGATTTCATGCACAGGTATTAACTGTTAACGGTACATATTATATAGACCCTTATGCTGTTGGCAATAATACAGATTATATCAGCTACTTCAGGAAAGACCTGATGAACAATAAAGGAAACTGGTCATGTGATGTACCGGATTATACTCCAAAACAAACCGGCAATAATATAATAGCTGCTGCCTGCAGGGGAACAGAAATGAGGACGTACAGGCTGGCAGTTGCCTGTACCGGTGAATATGCACAGGCTCCTGGTATAAATGCAGGTACAAACCCTGCCATTTTACATGCCGCTATCGTTACTACCGTAAACCGTGTTGTTGGTGTTTACCGCTCTGAATTAGCGGTTAGCATGACCCTGGTTGCCACTAATAATTTAGTTGAATTTTTAGATGCTGCAACTGATCCGTTTAATGGTAATAATAATGCCAATGTATTGATCAACGAAAGCCAGGTTGTTATAGATGCCAATATAGGAACTGCAAACTATGATATCGGGCATACTTTCAGTACCGGTGGTGGTGGATTGGCCCAGTTAAATTCTCCCTGTGGTCCTTCAAAGGCAAGAGGAATTACCGGAAGTCCAAATCCAACCGGTGACGCATATGATATAGATTATGTTGCACATGAAATGGGGCACCAGTTTGGCGGAAACCATACCATGGCCGGTTGCGGATCTTCTCCAAATTCAACCAAGCTTGAAGTAGGAAGCGGAACAACCATACAGGCATATGCCGGTATTTGTGGCGGACAGGATATACAACCAAACAGTGATCCTTTTTTCCATGGGATGAGCTTTGATGAAATAAGCAATTTTGTATCGGGAGCCGGTGCAGCCTGTGGAACAACATCTGCAACAGGAAATCAAATTCCGGTGATAGGCGCCTTATCCAATAATGGTGCAAACATCCCTATCAGTACACCATTTACATTAACCGGTAGTGCAACCGAACCCTGATAATGACCCGCTAACTTATTGCTGGGAGCAATGGGATGTAACGGGTACCGGAAACTCCAACTGGAATGCCGGAGCAACCGGCGCTCCGGGAAATACCCTCCCTTTATTTAAATCAAGAATTCCTAAAACATCCGGTTCCAGGACCTTTCCTGATATAGCTGTTATTTTAGCCGGTTATCCTGCCAATCCACCCGCTACTTTGGGAGGTTTAAAAGGGGAAACATTATCACCTGTTGACAGGCCAATGAAATTCAAATTAACCGTAAGGGATAATAAAGCCACCGGTGGTGGAGTAGCATCAAGCGGTGCCGGTGGTTGTCAAACAACAACCGTTTACCAGATAAATGTAATTGCTACTTCCGGTCCATTTGCAGTTACCGTACCGAATGGCGGCGAAAGTTGGGCAGGCAACTCATCACAAACCATCACCTGGAATGTGGTTGGTACCAATGCTGCTCCAATAAGTGTTGCTAATGTAAGGATCACTTTATCAACTGATGGTGGTTTAACTTACCCTACCGAACTGCTGGCCAGTACTCCAAATGATGGTACACAGTCGGTTACCATGCCAAATATAACAACCTCAACTGCCAGGATAAGAGTAGAGGCAGTAGGTAATGTTTTCTTTGATATTTCCAATGCCAACTTCAGTATAACAGGAGGAACAGCAACAAATCCAACTGTTACTATTAACCAGGCAGCGGCACAGCCGGATCCAACATCAGTATCACCCATTAACTTTACCGTGGTATTTGACCAGGTAGTTACCGGTTTTGCTACAGGCGATGTTACCCTTGCCGGAACTGCCGGTGCAACCACCGGAACAGTATCCGGAAGCGGAACAACATACAATGTTGCCGTAACGGGTATGACTGCAAGCGGAACTGTTATAGCTACTATTCCAGCCGGCGTTTGTGTTAATGCTTTGGCTGAACCCAACCTGGCTTCTACCAGTACGGATAATACAGTTACCTTTAATTTAGCGGGTAATAATGACGCCTGTTCGGGTGCATTGCCGATTGCCTGCGGACAAACAATAACAGGTACAACAGTTGGCGCAACGATAGATGCAGTTCCAACCTGTGGTACTACTTTAAATACAGCACCTGGTGTTTGGTATACATTCGTTGGGGATGGTTCAATTGTAACTTTAAGTCTTTGCGGCTCTGGATACGATACAAAAATTGGAGTATTCAGCGGTACCTGTGCAGCGTTGGTTTGTGTTGCAGGTAATGATGATTTCTGCGGGCTTCAGTCCCAACTTTCTTTTGCTTCTGTAAATGCAACCACTTATTATGTATTGGTTACCGGTTTTGGTACTGCTTCAGGTGCATTTACCTTAACAAGAAGCTGTATTACCCCGCCACCTAATGATGCATGTGCCGGTGCAATTACCATCAGTTGCGGACAAACCATTACCGGAACAACAGTTGGTGCTACATCAGATGCAGTGGGAACCTGTGTTACATCTTTAAATACTGCACCTGGCTTGTGGTACACTTTTATAGGAAATGGCGTTTCAAATACGTTAAGCCTTTGTGGTTCCGGATATGATACAAAAATTGGTGTATTCAGCGGTACCTGCGGCGCATTGGTTTGTGTTACAGGTAATGATGATTTCTGCGGATTACAATCCCAGGTAACTTTCACACCAACTTTGGGAACCACTTATTATATACTGGTTACAGGATTCAGTACTGCTGCCGGTACGTTTACTTTAAACCGTGCCTGTGCAGGTATTGCCAATGATGTTTGTTTTGAAGCACTGCCAATTGCATGCGCACAAACCATCAGTGCTACTACTGTTGGTTCAACAATTGATGCGGTACCAACCTGCGGTACTACATTAAATACAGCAGGAGGAATCTGGTATCGGTTTACAGGTAATGGCGCTAATACTACATTAAGCCTTTGCGGTTCATCGTATGATACTAAGATTGGTGTATTCAGCGGTACCTGCGGCGCTTTGGTTTGTGTTGTTGGTAATGACGATTTCTGCGGACTGCAATCTGAGGTAACTTTAGCAACTGTGATCGGTACCGAATATTATGTTTTGGTTACAGGGTTTGGAACAGCAACGGGTGCATTTACTTTAGCAAGAACCTGTGCATTGCCACCATGTTTACCATCAACCATAACACCGGCGGCCCCTGCACCGATTTGTGCAGGTATTATACAACAACTCACAGCAAGCAGTGCCAACCCGGGTAACCCACCTCATATTTGGGCGCCTGTTACAGAGTTATTTACTGATGCAGCAGCAACAATCCCTTATACAGGAACTGCTGTAAACACAGTTTATGCCAGGGCAACAGTTACCAGGGTTTATACAGCTACTTTACAATCAACAACCTGTACTGCTACTCCGGTATCTGTTACAGTAACCATAAATCCTAATCCGAATATTATTATCACAGCTGATCCGGGCACTACCATTTGCCAGGGAGATCCAACTTTATTGACAGTGGTTACCGGAACTTCTACTCCTGTAAGCACATTGTATACACAAGGAACGGGTACTCCTCCAAATGGTTCTCCATCACAGGTATTTGAACCTGCCAATGCAGCATTCAGCTCACAGGGTGCAGATGATTTCACTGTACCTGCCGGTGCAACCTGGACAGTTACACAGGTAACAACCAGTGGAATAAATACTGCCAGTGGTGTTCCAACTTCAGTTAATGTTTTCTTCTATGCCAATTCCGGTTCTAATTTACCAGGAGCAGCAATAGCTTCTTTCACCAATCTTGCCTCATTTGTACGTACGGGTGCAAACTATGTTGTTACTTTACCCGGCGCAGGTATTAATTTACCCGGCGGTACTTACTGGATGTCGTTCCAGGTAAACATGAGCTTTGCAACCAGCGGACAGTGGTTCTGGGGTAATTTTGGAACTACCAATGTTGGTAATCAATACGCCTGGCAGAACCCCGGTGGCGGATTTGCCACACCTTGTACAAGCTGGGGCTATGGTGCAACAGGTTGTGGTGTTGGTGGTACAAACCGCAATAATTATTTCTCAATCATTGGTACTTCAGTTACAGGCGGAGCACCATTGCCTCCGGGTTATACATTCTTATGGAGCCCTGCAGCAGGTTTAAGTTCTACAACTTCTAACCCGGTTGCGGCTTCTCCAATGAATACAACAACCTATACGGTTACTGCAACTACTCCTGGTGGCTGTAGCAGGCAGGCTTCAATATTAATTACCGTTAACCAGCGTCCTACTGTTACTACACAACCAGCCAGCAGCACCAATTGTGTTGGCAATACGGTAACCTTTACCGTAGGTGGTACCGGAACAGGACTTGCCTATCAATGGCAGGTTAGCCCTACCGGTTGTGGTGGACCATGGACCAACTTAACCAATACGGCTCCTTATAGCGGCGTAAATACAGGCACACTAACCGTTACACCGGTAACCCAATTGATGAGTGGTTATGCATACCGTGCTGTTTTAACCGGTGCCTGTGCCCCGATCGGTACAGCCAATATTTCTAATTGTGCTGTATTAACGGTCAATGCTAACCCGAATGTTTCCATAACCCCACCTGTTTCATGTGGTGGTGTTGCCGGAATCTATGGTACCGCATTAACGGTGGGTTCTGCCCCACCACCGGTACCCGGACAGGTTAGTGCCAATTCAGGAACGATCAACGTGCCTATTCCTGACGGAACAGGTGTAGCGGCCACTTCAAACCTCACCATTGCAGGTATACCGGCCAATGCTACCATCACAGAGATCAAAGTGAATATGAATATCAACCATACCTGGGTAGGTGATGTGGATGTAAACTTAAGGGCTCCCAATAATGCCATCCTCAACCTGGTTGGCGGACTGGATGGAGGTACCGGTGGTAATTCTACCGATAACTTTACCAATACAGCCTTCAGTTCCATCGGTGGAGCAGCGATCAGCGGTGCACCTGCACCACGTACAGGCACATTTGCTGCTGAAGCACGTGCAGGTTATGGCCCTATCGGTTACATACAAACAGTTGCTACCTGGGCAGGCCTTGTGCCACCGGCTACACCAACAGCAGCCAACGGTCAATGGACACTGGCTATGGGAGATTTTGTGGCAACGGATATAGGGGCACTTACAAACTGGTCGATCACCATCGACTACACAACACCGGGAGGCGGCGGCGGACCAACACTTACTTATGTATGGTCCCCACTGGCCGGTTTATATACCAATTCAACAGCAACTATTCCTTACACCGGAGGTAATACACCAATTGTGTATGCGGCACCAACTGCATTAACGGTTTATACCGTTAGGGCAACCGATGTGGCAACAGGCTGTTTCACTGATGCAACGGCGATCGTAAACTATACGCCGCCTGCACCAACAGTTACGCCATCATCGGTTACGATGTGTTTGGGTGACCCGGCTGTTAAACTGAAGAGTTCTTCTTCACAGGCATTCAGCTCTACCTTTAATTCAGGTACGCTGGCTCTTGCAATACCTGATGGCCCTGCATCATGGCCACAGACGGTATTCCCGGGAGTTGTTACACCAAACCTGCCCGTTTCAGGAATACCTGCAATGCTACTATTACAGGTATGAGTGTTAAGTTAAACCTACACATACCTATATCGCTGATATGGTGATCGTGCTAAAAGCACCTAATGGACAGGTTTTCAATCTTGATGCCAATATCAACAAGACCGGCGGGGCCGGTGCTAATTTCATTAACACCATTATCAGTTCTGCCAGTACCACTCCACTGAGTGCAGGTGCACCACCTTATACCGGTACATTCCGGGCCGATGCTGTAGGTGCTACCTATGTTGCAGTTGGATTTACGTTCCCCGGCGGACCTACTTCACCTGCGGGTTACATACCAACAGTAACCAATTTCAATGGCCTTTATTCAGTACCTAACGGTAACTGGACACTGGGTATGTATGATTGGGGTCTGGGTGACCTGGGAACTTTAACCAATTGGGAATTGAAGTTCGATTATATAATTGGCGTTCCGGCTACACCGGCAGTATGGTCGCCTGCAGCAGGTTTATTCTCTGATGCAGCAGCAGCTGTTCCGTATGTAGCAGGTACAGCAGTTGATTCCGTTTGGACAAGGCCTACACCGGCAGGTGTATATACTTACCAGGCAACGGTTCAAAGTATGCCGGTAGCTTCTACATTCACCAACCCGGGCAATATTGTGATCAATGCTTCAGGTCCGGCAACACCTTATCCATCTAACATAACTGTTAGCGGATTGCCTGGTTCGGGTGTTTCTGTTCAGTCAGTTATACTTACCGGAATGAGCCATACCTGGGGTGATGATATAGATATCGTGTTACTGTTTACCGGAAATGTGAACGGAGACTGGAAGCTGTTTGTATTTGATGATGTAGGCGGTGATGCAGGAAGTATCAGCGGCGGATATACGATTAATTTCAATGTATCGATACCACCATGTACTTCACCGGCCAGAACAGTTATTGTAACGGTTCACCAGCCAACAACGGTTACCACACAACCGGTTAACCAAACCATCTGTACTGATAAGGTAGCAACCTTTACAGCAGCCGGTGGCGGCAGCGGTCCGTTCAGTTACCAGTAGCAGGTTAGTACCAACAGCGGTAACCCACCATGGACAAACATTACCAATGGTGGTGTTTACAGCGGTGCAACAACTGCTACCTTAACCATTACACAACCACCGGTGAGCATGAGCGGTTACCACTACCGTGTGATCATCAACGGTGCTGCTCCATGTGCAGCTGCAACATCATTCAGTGCCATCTTAACAGTGAATCCATTACCAATAGTAGTGATCAGTGCCAGTCCATATACCAGCTTATTCCCTGGTTTGGTAACTACGCTGTCTTCAACAGTTACACCCAATGCTGCCGCCACTTATACCTGGCTGCGTAACGGGGTTGCTGTAGCAGGTGCTACCGGCGCTACGCTGAATGTGGATATAGATGGATTGGGTGATTACCAGTTAAGGGTTACTGATGTGAATAACTGTACAAACAGTTCAAACATTATAACCATTAAGGATTCTGTCAGTGGTAAATGCTTTATCTATCCAAACCCAACCAGTGGCAAGTTCCAGGTCAGGTATTATAGTGTAGCCAATAACGTGTTGCCGCGTACATTGACCATTTATGATGCCAAGGGCGACCGCGTGTTCACACAGTACTACACCATCGGAAGGCCATACGACAGGATGGATGTGGATATGCGTGCTTACGGTAAAGGATTGTACTGGGTTGAGATCGGTGACCTGAACGGTAACCGGATCACCATGTGCAGGGTTGTGATACAGTAACAAACCAATATTTAATTATAAAGTCCCCCGGTTTATTCCGGGGGACTTTTTTTGTGTGGTAAAATCATTGAAAATCTAAAGGCAAATAAAAAAGCACCTACAAATGTTACTCTGTAAGTGCTTCCTATCCTGCTCCCCCTGCCCGACTTGAACGGGCGACCCTCTGATTAACAGTCAGATGCTCTAACCAACTGAGCTAAGGAGGAGTTTGTCCCGATTTTCTACGGGTTGCAAAAATAGGGCTTTTTACCTTTTACAAAAAAATTAAAACCAATTAATCAAAGGTTTTTATTCTTCTGCATACCATTAAAAAGCCCCCGTATTTATTACGGGGCTTTGGTTAAGCACTGTTTTCCAAATTGAATGCAGACAAAAAATCGGCTATACTTTTTATACTGGCAAAGTTTTATACAAAACTCCTTCTGTTCAGCATGGTGCGGCTCCGGCGCTGGATATTCCACAGATCGGCAGTACTGAATGTTCTGGCCTGGTTAAAACCAATGGCTAATGTTTCATTTACTACTGCGGTTAAATTGGCTGTTTGTTCTTTACTGATCTGTGAGAACGGTGTTGTTTGCTTTTTCATGACTTTTTGTTTGTTTATAAGTTTTTAATGTTTTTTTCAGCTTTTGGTTGTTTGCTTACTTTGATAACACAAAGATAGAAACATTTTAGTACTATGCAAAACAAAGTACTAAGTATGTTTTAGTAATAGGCAGTAATTATTAGCAAATTCTGCGCTGTAATCCTTACTGGCATTGACTTTTTAAAAATTGAGGAAAAAAAGGCATGAAGTTTAGATTTTGGTGAACGGTAAATAGGCGGGATGAATGGCTATTGTGGATTAATAAATAACCATTTTATTATATAATTATAGGTGATGCAATCCTTAAAATGGGTCAGGATCTGCAACAAAGGACATAAAATGCCGGGTTATATATAGAATATTGAGTACAGGTAAAACGCAGATGCTAATTTTTTGGAACTACTGGTAACTAACGGGATCACATATTTACATGTATTTTCAAAACTTGTACGGAATTTAGAGTGGATAGGATTCTATGTGTTTCTTCCTACTGTGTTCTTTGTTTCTATTGTGGTTCAAATATAAAATTAACCTAACCTGTAAATCACTTAAGGAAATATTTAACTTGTTAAGCTATTACATTAAAATAAACCCTGGAAGCCAGGTTCGACATCCTGATAGCTATCGGGACACCAGCTATTTTTTAAATGAGAGAGTTTACAGAAAACACACTATTTAATTTCCAGGTCGCTGATGGTACGGTTGTGGAGCCGGCCAACCTTCATCCAGCGGATCATTGGCCCCAATACAAAGTTTAAAAACCTTCGGCTATAACTTTTATAAACGGCTTCGCCGGAAAATATACGGGTAAGGTGCCGCTGCATGTGTGGACCGATGAACCGTCCTATGGCTGAATTCATTTGTTCCTGTCCTACTTTAAAAAGTGTAAAAAGACTGCCACTGTACCAGGTATCAACCAGCTTTTGCCAGATGGATAGTTCGTATAACTGGAAATCCTGGTATTTTTTAAAGGCTTTTTCTGTTCCAGCGGTTATGGCTTCAGCAGCGGCAAAAGAACCTTTGATGGCTAAAAACAAACCGGATGAAAAAATGGGATCCAGGAATCCGCCGGCATCGCCTGTCAATATCCAGTTTTTACCATACATTTTTTGCGAAATAAGCTGGTAATTATTGTACTGCATAACACCGGTTTCTCTTTTTGCATTCCGGGTAAATTTGACCAGGGTTTCATCAGCTTTTAAATAATTATCATATTGTTCTTCCTTGGTTGTTCCATATTCCTTTAAATGTGCAGGATCAATAACTACACCAACAGAAATACGGCCAGGCAATGGTATCCTCCATGTCCAGCCTTTTTCAAGGCGGTGTAAATGAATATTAAAGGGTTCGATCTTTTCGGCACCGCTCAGGTGTGCAAACAGGGCAATATCTTTCCGGTAACCTTCTTTTGTTGGGATATCCAGTAAACGTGAAACCGTTCTGGAACGGCCACTGGCATCTACGATCAGGTCTGGCTGCCCGTTAAAAAAATTATTGATGGATTGAATGGTTTCGTCGCTTAATTTTATCTCATCTGTATTACCCACCATTTCAAGCCTTGCAACCTGGTTGAAGAAAGTTACCCCTTCTCGAACAGCAAGGTCAAAAATGGTTTTGTCAAATTTTGTGCGGGGTACATTGTATGCATATGGCGGCAACCCGCCGCCGCCAAAACTAAAAGGTGATGTGGCTTCTTCATCTTTATTTACCCAAACCGATGCGCCGGGCTTATACGTACTGTAGGATTTTACCTCTTCTTCAACTCCCAACTCCCTCAGAAAGGGAATAATGGCCGGAACCAACGATTCTCCAACTATGATCTCAGGCCTTTTCTCCAGGTAAAAAACCGCTACTGTATATCCTTTTCGCTTTAATAATGTGGCTAACGAACAACCGGAAGGTCCTCCACCGATGATGGCAACAGTTTTGATAGATCTGATCATAAATAAAAAAAGCAAATGTATATAAATAATGTATACACATTGGCTTTAATTATTCAAAAAAAGTTACCCAAAAAAACTACCTGGATTTTACTCAGACAATTTTTTTGGGTAACTGATTTCGTTCGTAGTATATTGAATCAGTGGATTTTTTTATTAACTGAACAATCCGCCTTTTTTAAGTTCACGCGTTCCCTGTCCTATTAAAAAACCATTTTGATAGATCTGAACAGTATAATTTCCCTGCTTAAAATCTGCACCCGGAACAAAAGCAAATTCTACATTCTTCTTTTTGGCAGTTTCCAGGTCAACAGAAACTTTGGCAGTATAAGCCAGTGCACCTTCTTCTCTTGAATCAAAGGTTTCAGCACCGGTATTAATGGCTTTTCCATCAGGGCCTAAAACCAAAACATAAACATCGGTTGTGCCTGACTGTATGATGCGGTTGTCAACATCAAAATTAACAACGATCTTATCAACCCTTTTAGCCACGGCAGAAACTTTTTCCTTACCTGAACTTTTTACATTGATCGGCGTGATCACAATGTTGCTGGCGTGCAATGTTGAAGCAATATCAACTTTCTTTTCCAGGGATTGCTTTACTTCAGTAGTGGCAACCAGGTTCTGGTTTAATACTTCTTTCTCCTGCTTTAGCACAACATTATCGTTGTTAAGCAATTGATTTTCCTGCTTTAACTGAGCAATATCCATTTCCATGGAACTGATCTTATCATTTAATGAAGCGATCAGTGTTTTTGCCCTCTTTAATTCAGATGCAGTAGCATTTTTATTATTTAAAATGCTGCGTATTTCGGCTTTAGCTTTTGTTATTTCATTATTCTTTTCAACTAACTGGCTTTGTAAACCATTATTTACGGTTGACATAGAGTCAAGCCTGGCCAATGAGGCATCAAAGCTGGATTGGATATCGATTTTTTCAGCACTTTCTTTCGCAATCACTACTTCCTGCTGCTGCAGGGTTTGTTGCGTTTTATTGTTTGAAATGATCGCATAGGCAGAAACGGCGATTAAACCGGCAGCCAATGCACCTATAATTAGGTTTTTGTAACTTTTACCCGCTTTTACTTCGGGGGTAGGTGTTGGGAAATTTGTTTCAGTCATGATATGAGATTTTTTAAGTTGGAAATAATTTTTGTATTGGAATTTGAATTTTGAAATTCCAAAACCATGCCATAATTGGTTTTTGTTTAAAACTTACATAATTATTTTTTTTAACTATACCGAAGGAGGCATATGTTAACGCCTGAATATAAGCTAACTGTGAAGATTCGGGATGGGGCAAAGTCTGCCGCTTATTTGCTTTGTTAAAAGAGCTATCTTCGGTATCAAGAATCAGCATGAGAGATTTTGATACCATTATTATCGGCTCCGGGGCAGGTGGCCTTTCCGCAGCGCTTTGCCTCGCCCGTGCCGGACAAAGAGTTGCAGTTATTGAACAGCATTACGTTCCCGGAGGCTGGTGCCATAGTTTTTATATAGATGGCCACCGCTTCAGCCCGGGGGTTCATTATATTGGCGGCCTGGATAAAGGAGAATCAACCAGCACTCTATACGAAGGCCTCGGCATAGCCAATGATCTTGTTTTTTTCCGAATGAATAAAGAAGCATATGAACATTGCTGGATCGGTGATGACAAAATTGATATGCCTGCAGGTATTCAAAATTTAAAAAACTCACTCACAAGGCTTTTCCCAAAAGAAGAAAAAGGGATCAAAAAATACCTGGAATTGGTTAAACAGGTAAGTACGGAAATTTTCCTTATCCCAAAAATGAATGGCTTTTGGGATAATATAACCATACCCTGGCGTACCAGGCACCTCGGCAAATATGGTTTATTCAGTTTAAAAAGGGTAATTGGATGGCATATTAAAGACCCCCTGCTAAAAAAAGTACTCAATATTCAATGCGGCGATCATGGCCTGCCACCATCCAAAGCAAGTTTTCCCCTGCACTGCGCTTTAATGGATCATTACTTTAACGGTGGCTTTTATCCAATGGGCGGCGGTGCTGCCATTGTAAAAGCGATGACCAATGCTATTAAAAAACAGGGCGGCGAAATCAAAACCGGCCTGGCCGTGAAAAGGATTCTGGTGGAAGGAGAAAACAGGACGGCCGGCGGATCAGGCAGAAAAGCTGTGGGTATTGAAATGCAGGACGGAGAGGTCATGATGGCAAAGAACATCATATCCAATGCCGACCCCGCAACAACATATACATTGGTTGGCCACGAAAACCTCAGCAGCAAACTGGTTAAAAAGCTGGCGGCTACACGCTATTCAGTTACTTCGCTGATGTTCTTTATTTCGGTTGAAATGGATGTTCGGGAAGCCGGGCTTGATTCCGGTAATATCTGGTTCATGCCCAATAAGGATATGGATGAGATCTATGCAGACTTAACCAAAGTAGATATCCTGGAAAAAGATGAATTTGAATCGCTGTTTATCAGCTGCTCGTCTTTAAAAGACCCATTAAGTTTTAACGGAAAACAACATACCCTTGAAGTGGTCACCTTTATTGATTATGACTCTTTTAAAACGATAAAAGCTGAAGGGCATGAACAGAACGGGGAGTACCTTAAGATGAAGGCCCGGCTCTCACAAAAATTATTAAACACATTTAAAAGGATATTGCCCGCTGTTCATAAACATATTGTTCACCTGGAGATGGGAACACCTATTACCAACGAACATTACATCAAATCAACCAGGGGTAGTGTATATGGTACGGAGAAAGGATTCTGGCAAACCGGCCCTTTTTCATACACGGCAAAAACCGAAATTGAGAACCTGTTTCTCTGTGGCAGCAGTATTATGAGCCATGGCGTTGCAGGCGCCAGTTATTCAGGCGTAAAGACCGCTGCAGAAATACTGGGATGCACCGAAGAAGACCTGCTGAAAAAAGATGAAGGGCAGGATATTCGTATTTATGATGCCGAAGACAGCAGCCAGTGGCCCGATTGGGTGCACCGGCGTATGGCAGATAAAAAAAAGCGGTCCGAAAGTAAAATAAACACCCCGGTATAAACACAGCTGTACTTATTCCCTTTATTGTTTTAATTTTATCCCCATTCAGATTAATTATTTCATCAATTGCTAACTGATAACAATGGCCGGTTCTGATTCCCCGAGGGAGAAAGTTGATGTTTTGAAAGCCTGTGTTATTATTCCTACCTATAACAACGCAGCTACACTGGCGGGTGTGATAGAAGATGTAGCACAGTACAGTGAACATATCATTGTGGTGAATGACGGTTCATCCGACAATACAGTTGATATTGTACAAAACTACCCCACCGTTCATTTTATAAGCTATCCAAAAAATGTGGGTAAGGGCTGGGCACTCCGGAAAGCATTTGCCTGGGCTTCAGCAAAAGGCTACCTGTATGCCATTACCATCGATTCCGACGGGCAGCATTTCGCAAAAGACCTTCCTGCATTTATGAACATGCTTGAAATGCATCCCAATGCCATTATCATTGGTGCAAGAAATATGGGACAGGCCTCAGTTCCGGGCGGCAGCAGTTTCGGGAATAAATTTTCCAACTTTTGGTTTAAGGTTGAAACAGGGATCACCAGTCCGGATACACAATCAGGTTACCGGCTTTACCCGCTGGAACCATTGAAGAAAATGCGCTTCATAACACGTAAATACGAATTTGAAATAGAAGTATTGGTAAGAGCCGCCTGGAATGGCGTGCAGGTGGTTTCCGTCCCGGTTTCTGTTTATTACGCACCTGCTGAAGAACGGGTTTCGCATTTCAGGCCATTTAAGGATTTTTTCCGCATCAGTGTTTTAAATACCATTTTGGTGCTGATCAGCTTTCTCTATATAAAACCACGGGACTTTATCCGGATACTTTTTGATAAGCAAAAGTTCAAAAAACTGATCAACGATCATTTGTATCATCCCCACCACTCCGCCCAGTTAAAAGCGGCTTCTGTTGCTTTTGGAATTTTTATGGGCATTGTTCCCATCTGGGGCTTTCAGCTGGTTACTGCTATTTTCGGCGCTATTTTATTAAAGCTCAATAAACCGCTTGTTATCGTTGCAGCAAACATCAGCATCCCGCCCATGATCCCGCTGATCATTTACGGAAGTTATAAAATGGGCGCCATCTGGATGGGCGCCAATGCCATGGAAATTGATTTCAGCAGTGACATTACACTGGACTCCATAAAAAAGAACCTGTTACAATATATTTACGGAAGCATTACTTTGGCTGTTGTTGCAGGCATTTCTTTTGGCATACTTACTTTTATTTTTTTAAAACTGATCGATAAAAAAAAGACGGTAGCTGCCGGGGCTGATTAATACATGAAAAAGATCTTACTGCACATTTATCATTTTTATCAAAAGCGGCAACCCGCATTATATATTTCTTTTTCCATCATTTTTTTATTGGCCTTATGGTTCGCAACGCAGGTAAAATTTGAAGAAGATATTGCCAGCATCCTGCCAAAAGATAAAAAGATCGAAAAACTGAACGCTGTTTTTCAAAATTCAAGGTTCATGGATAAGCTGGTGGTAACCGTAGCCTTAAAGGATACTGCCGCAGATGCCCAACCCGACAGCCTGGTGGCCTATGCAGATGAACTGGCTGCAAACCTGCAGCAAAAACTGGCTCCCTTCATCACCAAAATAAATTATAAGGTTGATGATGACCTGGGACTGGAATTATTTGAAACCATCAGCGGCCACCTGCCCGTGTACCTCGGGGAGAAAGATTATTCCGCCATTGATTCGCTGATCGCACCCGTAAATGTAAAAGCAACACTGGAACAGAATTTCCGGACACTAACCTCTCCGGCAGGTTTTGCTCTAAAAACAATGATCAGCAAAGACCCGGTAGGGATCAGTATGCTGGCTTTAAAAAAACTACAGCAATTACAGTACGATGAAAATTTTGAACGCTATGATAATTATATCCTGACGAAGGACAGGAAAAATTTAATGCTTTTTATAACACCGGCTTACCCGCCAAACAATACCGGTAAAAATGCCTTGTTGTTAAAAGGGCTGGATAGCATCATCGATCAAAACAGCAGCCAGGTGACCGCCACTTATTTTGGTGCAACTGCCGTTTCGGTTGGCAATGCATTACAACTGCGTAAAGACTCTTTACTCACACAGGGGATCACTATCCTTTTCATCATTGTTTTCCTGGGATTATATTTCCGTAAAAAAAGAGCACCGTTCATCATATTGATACCGGTTATTTTTGGCGCCCTTTTTTCCCTGGCTGCCATTTATTTTTTAAAGGGAAGCATTTCTGTGATCGCACTGGGAACCGGCTCAGTAGTACTCGGCATTGCCGTAAATTATTCGCTGCACGTTTTTAATCATTACAGGCATACCCGCAATATAGAAGAACTGATCAGTGACCTGGCCATGCCTATGACGGTTGGCAGCTTTACCACCATCGGCGGTTTCCTGTGCCTGCAGTTTGTGGAATCGGAAATGCTGAAGGACCTGGGCCTCTTTGCTGCATTCAGTTTGATCGGCGCTTCATTTTGTTCATTGGTCTTCCTGCCCCATTTTATAGCCGGTAAAAAGGAACAGGCTACTCATGTTGCTGACAGGTTTTCATGGATCGATAAAATAGCATCCTTAAGGCCGGAATATAATAAATACCTGGTGCTGATCATTTTTGGATTAACCATACTCTTTGCTTTTTGGGCAGGAAAGGCCGGCTTTGAATCTGACCTGCAGAACATGAATTTCATGAGCAGCAAATTAAGGGACTCTGAAAAAAAACTCAACCACATAAACCAGTATGCATTACAATCCGTGTACCTGGTTACCGAAGGAAAAACGCTGGATGATGCCCTCGTTAACAATGAAAAATTAGCTGCACAGGTTGAAAAAATGCAGGACAAGAATATTGTAAAAAAATACTCAGGCGTTTCTTCAATCATCATTTCGGACTCATTGCAAAAGCTGAGAATTGCCAGGTGGAATGCATACTGGACAGCAGAAAAGAAAAGCGCATTAATGGCTTTGCTGATCAAAGAAGGAGCAGCATTAAAATTCAATGCTGCTGCATTTGAACCATTTAACCAACTGCTCAATAATAATTATGTTCCGGTTGACCGCGATGCCATGGCTGAAGTCCGAAAAAATTTCCTGGATGATTACATTACCGAAAAACCGGGCAGGTCAACCGTTGTTACCCTGGTAAAAACCATTCCGGAAAACAGGCAACTGGTTTATAAAGCTTTCGAAAACGAAGCGCATGTAACCGTTTTAGATAAGCAATACCTCACTACCCGGATGGTGGAGATCATCAACTCGGATTTTACCAGTATTGCCATGATGACCTCGTTTTTGGTTTTTATGGTGCTGTTGATCGTTTACGGAAGACTGGAACTGGCGATGGTTTCCTTTATTCCCATGTTCATCACCTGGATCTGGATCCTGGGTATCATGGGCATGGCGGGTATCCAGTTCAATATCATCAATATCATCATTTCGGCTTTGATCTTTGGTTTGGGAGACGATTACAGCCTGTTCATTATGGATGGCCTTCTGCAGGAATACAAGACCGGGAAAAAGAACCTCTCTTCGTTTAAATCTTCCATCATCTTATCGGCTGTTACCACCATGGCCGGGCTGGGTGTTTTGATCTTTGCCGAACACCCGGCATTGAGATCGATCGCTTTAATATCTATCATCGGTATCCTTTGCGTGGTCATCATGTCGCAGATCCTGATCCCGTTTTTCTTTTCCATACTGATCCGAAACCGGGTTAGGCGTAACCGTTTTCCATGGACGATCTGGGGATTCATTAAATCATCCTTTGCCTTTTCCTATTTTATCGGCTGGAGTGTTGCCTTTACACATATTGCCTGGATCTTTGCCATGTTCAACATCAAAGAAAAGGGCAAACTGGTTTATCATACCATTATTTCCAAAGTGTGCAGGCGGCTGGTGTATATCATGATCAATGTAAAAAAGAAGATCATCAACCCGCAGCATGAAAAATTTGAAATACCTGCCATTATCATTGCCAATCACCAGTCATCACTGGATATTTTGCCGCTGATCATGCTGCATCCAAAACTGCTGATGATCACCAATAACCGGATCTGGAACTCACCCTTATTTGGCAAAGTCATCCGCATGGCAGATTATTTTCCGGCTGAGCAGATCGAAACAGATCTCAGCCTTGTGGAAGACCGGGTGAAGAATGGTTATTCGGTCATTATTTTTCCGGAAGGCACCCGCTCTGAAGATGGGGTGATCAACCGGTTTCACAAAGGCGCTTTTTATATTGCTGAAAAACTGAATGTAGATATCCTGCCCATCATGATACACGGCACCGACTACACGCTGACCAAGCAGGACCAGCTTTTAAAAGATGGCCAACTCACTGTTAAGATCTTGCCAAGAATAAAACCTGGTGACAAAACCTATGGAAACGGGTATGCCGAAAGGTCCAAACAGGTAGGCCGCTACTTCAGGCAGGAATTTGACCTGCTTAAAAAAGAAATTGAGCAGCCGGCCTATTTCCGTGAAAAATTAATATATAACTATATCTATAAAGGCCCCGTACTGGAATGGTATATGCGGATCAAGACCAGGCTCGAAAAAAATTACGAACCTTTTCATGCCCTGGTTCCGCTGCAGGGCAGTATACTGGATATTGGCTGCGGCTATGGATTTATGCCGTATATGTTATCCTTTACTTCACCACAAAGGAAGATCACCGCAATAGATTATGATGAAGAAAAAATAGATACCGCCAATCATTGCTTCAGCAAAACCAATAACATTAATTTTGTGCACAGTGATGTGCTGGGTTTTGCTTTTGAAAAATACGATGCCATTATCCTGGCTGATATGCTGCACTACCTTCCGGAAGCTGACCAAAAACTGGTTATTGAAAAATGCATCAGCAACCTGAACCCGGGCGGAAAGATCATCATCAGGGATGGAGACCGGGATAAGGAAGCATTGCATGAAAAAACAAAACTCACGGAGTTATTCAGTACTAGGATCCTGAATTTTAATAAGACAAAAGAAACCGGATTGAATTTTTTATCGGGTAATATGATCAGGATGATTGCAGCAGCACATAAAATGAGCTGTGAAGAAAAACCCGATTCAAAACGTACATCGAACACCATATTTATTTTGAATAGAAATGTATAGGGGAATTTAGGAAGGTTTAGGAGTTTTATGGATCGCTCTAAACCTTCTAAACTTTCTAATCCATCTAAACATAAAAATTAATCATTTTTGGAAGACAAATTCGACATTGTGATCATCGGAAGCGGCATGGGTGGCCTGGTATGTGCTGATATTCTCGCACGCGAAGGTTATACAGTTTGTGTGCTGGAAAAGAACAAACAGATCGGCGGCTGCCTGCAAACCTATGTGCGTGATAAAGTGATCTTTGATTCAGGCGTTCATTATCTCGGCGGACTGGGCAAAGGACAAAACCTTTACCAGGTTTTTAAATACATGGGCATTATTGAAAAACTAAAGCTGCAGAAAATGGATGAGGATTGTTTTGACAAGATCCTGATCGAAAATGATGATAAAGAATATGCCTACGCACAGGGATACGAAAATTTTATACAGCGATTGCTGAAAGATTTTCCCAATGAAGAAAAGGCACTGCGCATGTACTGCGACCAGATAAAGGAAATATGCAGCAAATTTCCGCTGTATAACCTGAGGGCAGGCGGCAATATGGATGAAAAAAACGTGGTGCTGGGTATTGATACCAAAACATTTATTGAATCGATCACCAGCGATAAAAAACTGCAGGCCGTACTGGTTGGCAATAATATGCTCTATGTTTTACAGGCCGGGAAAACACCCTTTTATGTGCATGCCATGATCCTGAACAGCTATATAGAAAGCGCCTGGAAATGTATCGACGGCGGTTCAGATATTGGAAAATATATCGCTATGGATATACGGGAGCATGGCGGCATCATACGCCGTAATTCCGAGGTGAAAAGAATTGTGGTGGATGAGGGTGAAGTAAAATCAGTAGAACTGGCAGATGGTTCGCATGTGTACGGTAAACATTTCATCAGCAATATGCACCCGGTGCGTACGCTGGATATGACAGAAAGTTCCCTGATAAAAAACGCCTACAAAAACCGCATCAAAAATCTTGAAAATACCATTGGAGGTTTTATCATCAATATTGTATTTAAAAAAGACAGCTTTAAATATGTAAAGAACAATTATTACTACCACCGCGAAGGGCATGTGTGGAATATGGCGGATCATACAGAAGAGAACTGGCCGCTTTGTTACTGTGTATTTTTTTCAGCATCATCAAAATCGCCCGAATATGCGGATTCCATGACGTTGCTGGCCTATATGCGGTACGATGAAGTGAAACAATGGGAACAGACCTTCAACACGGTTTCGGCTGCGGATGACCGTGGACCGGGGTACGAAGCCTTTAAAAAACGCAAAGCCGAAAAATTACTGGATTGCGTGGAAGAAAAATTTCCGGGCCTGCGGGATTGTGTAAAAACCTATTACACCGCCACACCGCTTTCGTACAGGGATTATGTGGGTAATGATGACGGCTCGATGTATGGCATAGTAAAAGATTACCAGAACCCGTTAAAGACATTCATATCGCCGCGAACAAAAATTCCCAACCTGTATTTAACGGGACAAAACCTGAATTTACACGGTATACTGGGTGCTACCATGAGCGGCCTGGTGACCTGCACGGCTTTTTTGGGAAACGATGAGATCATAGAAAAAATAAGAAATGCTTAAAAGAAAAAAATGGCTGAGGCGGTTACTGCGTGTATTCGGTGTGTTTATAACCCTGCTGATCATTGCTGCGGTATATTTTGTGCAGGTTTCAAAAACAGATCCTCCAAAACCGGCCGACATGAGCAGCCTGCAGTTGCAGCGTACCGGTCATGGCAATGGGTTTTATACATTAAACAATAGCTGGTTCCGACACAGTAAAAGCGGTTTATACGAATTGTATGTTGAAGGCGATGCTTTTGAACGGGGTGTCATCAACGGGAAACTAACCAGGGAACTGGTAGTAAGGCAGGAGGATCATTTTGCTGAACAGATCACCAAAATGGTTCCCTCAAAATTTAAACGTAATTTTTTAAAATACCTGATCGGTTTTTTTAACCGGAAGCTCGATAAAAATATTACTGAAGAGTACCGGGAAGAAATTTACGGCATATCAAACTCTGCATCCCCGGATTATCGGTACCTGGGCACCAATTACCAGCGCATTTTAAATTACCATGCCGCACATGATATTGGCCATGCGGTGCAAAACCTGGCGCTGGTTGGTTGTACTTCTTTTGGCACCTGGGGCAGCATGAGTGCCGACAGCACGATGATCATTGGCCGAAATTTTGATTTTTATGTAGGCGATAAATTCGCCGAGGATAAGATCGTTGCATTTTTTAATCCTTCCTTGGGCCATAAATTTATGACGGTTACCTGGGGTGGTTTTGTGGGCGCCGTTTCCGGCATGAACGACCAGGGTTTGTCAGTTACCATCAATGCAGCAAAATCAGACCTGCCTACAGGTTCGGCTACCCCGGTATCCCTCGTAACGCGTGAAATTTTGCAATACGCAAAAAATATCAGCGAAGCCATTGTTATTGCCAGGTCGAGGAAAATGTTTGTATCCGAATCTTTTTTAGTGGCATCTGCAGCCGATAATAAAGCAGTGATCATTGAAAAAACACCCGACAGCCTGGATATTTACGATTCGCAAAAAGAATTTATTGTTTGCACCAACCATTTCCAGAGCAAGGGCCTGGGAAATACAAAAATGAACAGGGAACAGGAAAATGAAAGTGCTTCGGTATACCGGTATAAACGGTTAACTGAATTGCTGGATGCGAACGGCAAAAATACAGTACAAAACGCCATCAATATTTTACGCGACCGGAAAGGATTGAACGGCACGGATATCGGTATGGGCAACGAAAAAGCCATCAACCAGCTGATCGCACATCACTCGGTAGTTTTTGAGCCCAAAAAATTATTGGTTTGGGTTTCAACCGCACCCTGGCAATTGGGTGAATATGTGGCCTACGACCTGAATACCATTTTTGCATTGAAAGGCTTAAAGGAAAACCGCGAGGTGGCAGACAGCAGCCTCGCGATCGCCGCAGATCCTTTTTTATCAACACCCGCTTTTAAGCAATTTGAGGTTTTCAGAAAACTCAAACAACAGGTAATGGATGGCGGTACAATAAATACCGACAGCCTGGTTACAAGCAATCCTGAATTTTATAATGCGTACCTTTTGGCCGGCGATTATTTGTATAAACAGAAAAAATATGCAATGGCCTTGCAGCATTACCAGGTTGCTTTAACAAAAGAAATTGCAACCAAAAAGGAAGCTGATCATATAAAAGAGCAGATCAAGAAAATAAACAAAAAACTGGCGCCATGATATTTGGAATTGGTACAGACTTAATAGAAGTTGAACGGGTTGCTGAAAAAATGGAAAAGAAATCCGGGTTTAAAGAACTGGTTTTTTCTCCCGCTGAAATTATATATTGTGAAACCATGACTTTTAAATATGAACATTATGCGGCACGTTTTGCGGCCAAGGAAGCGTTTTTAAAAGCGATTGGTACCGGCTGGCGAAACGGAACAGCATTTAACGAAATTGAAATTTATAATGATGAAGCCGGAAAACCGGGGATCAGGTTTTATGGCATTACCGCAAAAACCATGGCTGAATTGAAAATGGGGAAAATTTTCGTGTCGCTTTCCCATCTTAAAACAATGGCCTGTGCGATGGTGGTAATTGAAAGCTGATTAGTTTAACGGATGTTAAGTCTTTAGGTAATAACAGCAATTAAAATTATTTTATAAGCATATGAAATACTCACCCGAAGCAGCCTTTCAAAGCATTGAAGAGATAAAAGCCATGCAGGAAATAAAACTGCAGGAAACCATTGCCTACCTGAACACCTATTCTCCTTTTTACAGGGATTTTTTTTCAAAGGCAAGGTTTAATCCATCCGGTATCAAAACCATGGAAGACCTGGGTGTTATACCGGTTACCATTAAGGAAGACCTCCAGCAGCGCAATGAAGATTTTTTATGTGTACCACGGAACAAGATCATCGAATACAGTTCCACATCAGGCACTTTGGGTAACCCGGTAAGCATCATGCTTACCGAAAACGACCTGCAGCGCTTAGCCTGTAATGAGTATGCTTCTTTTGTAAGCGCGGATGGCTCGGTGAATGATGTGTACCAGCTCATGCTCACTTTAGACCGCCAGTTTATGGCGGGCATGGCTTATTATATGGGTATTCAAAAACTGGGTGCCGGCATTATCAGGCTGGGACCGGGAGTGCCTTCGCTGCAATGGGAAACCATTTTAAGGCTGAAGCCAACGGCCATTGTAACTGTTCCATCCTTTATCATCAAACTCATTAATTATGCTGCTGAGCATAAGATCGACATCAACAGCACTACGGTTAAAAAGGCGATCTGTGTTGGTGAAAATATACGCAATACAGATTTTACACTGAACCCTATCGGGAAAAATATCACCGATGCATGGAACATCAAACTGTATTCCACTTATGCATCAACCGAAATGCAAACTGCATTTACAGAATGTAGCGAATGCCGTGGCGGCCACCTGCAACCCGACCTGGTGATCGTGGAATTGCTGGATGAAATGAATAAACCGGTCAAGGCCGGGGAACCCGGCGAGGTAACGATTACCACACTGGGCGTAGAAGGCATGCCCCTGCTGCGTTACAAGACAGGTGATATCTGCATGTACGATGATACGCCCTGTGCCTGCGGGCGCAACAGCCTGAGACTATCGCCGGTGGTTGGACGCAAAAAGCAGATGATCAAATTTAAAGGCACTACCTTATACCCGCCTGCACTTTTTGACCTGTTACACGAAATGGAAGATGTGATCGATTATGTAGCTGAAGTGTATTCCAATGAGATGGGTACAGACGAAGTGTTGATCTATATCGTTCCGGTTGATTATTCAGAAACGTGTAACCGCAAGATAAGGGCAAACCTGCAGGCACGGTTAAGGGTTAGCCCGCACATCAAATACATTACCGAAGAAGAGATCAAAAAGATACAGATGCCCGAGGGTGTAAGAAAGATCATCCGCTTCATTGACAGGAGGGATTGATTTTTCTTTTATTTATTTACATCTACCCAGAATTCTGCAATTTCAAACCTATCGCCCCTACGGGGCTTTTTGGGAAAAAAGGATTTGGCGTTTTACCAACCTTCTATGCCTATGGCATGGCGTAAAGAATTGCCCCATCATTATTATTCTGAAAAATAGTATAACAGGAAAACTGTTTCATAGTCCCGTTAGGGACAACAGGCCGGTAAAAACGATGAAACCCGAATTTTCAAAACCCCGTTGGGGTGACAGATTATTTTCCCTATACATATTTATCCGATCCAACAGGTATATCTAAAATATCAAATAAAAAAAGCCAATTAATTTTTCACCCACTGTTAATACCGTATTTTTAAAGCCTTAAAACCTATTGTATGAATGAACAATATGATGTTGTAGTCCTGGGCGGTGGCCTTGCCGGGCTAACACTATCCCTTCAGCTTAAAAAAGCAAAACCCGGAATATCCATACTGGTGCTTGAAAGAAGAGAAACAGCAGCAGCTACAGCTGCCCATAAAGTGGGCGAATCAACAGTAGAACTGGGTACGCATTATTTAAGAGAAGTATTGGACATTAAAGAATACCTGGAAGCCCACGAACTGCCCAAACACGGCCTTCGCTTTTTCTTTAAAAATGATACCAAGGATGATATTGCCAGCCGGGTGGAACTGGGCCCACGTTTACGGCTACCCGTACCCAGTCACCAGTTAGACAGGGGGACACTGGAAAATTACCTGATGAAACTGACCATGGAAAAAGGCACAGACCTGCTGCTGGGCGCAAAGGTTTCAGGTGTAGAGATATCGGGGGAAAATGGACATCAAGTATCTTATATAAAAGACGGGGAAGAAGTAAAAGTGAAATGCCGCTGGATAGCCGATGCTTCAGGCAGGGCCAGTATCATGAAAAGAAAACTGCAGTTTCAAAAGCCCATGGAACATCATAGCAATGCGGTTTGGTGGCGGCTTAAAGGGGTTATTGATATTGATACCTGGACCGATAATAAAACCTGGCAGTCTTTTCTTGAACCCGGCTTGCGGTATTTAAGTACAGTACATTTTATGGACAACGGTTATTGGTTATGGGTTATTCCGCTGGGCAGTAAAAATACCAGCATCGGAATTGTTGCCGACCCATGAACAATGGCTGGCTGAGCGATCTGATCCTGCGTGACCTGGATGGAGAAGATATTGAAACACGTGTTACAGTTTACGAACAATGCCACCTGGCATTGGTTGATGCCTGGATACCGGTTTATCAAAACAAATACCTGTTGATGGGCAACACCCAGATCATGGTGATCAAGATATTCTGGGATTGGGCAACATACTGGGCAATACCATGTCATTTATTTGCCAATAAAGCTTTTACCAATATCAGGATATTGAAAGAATTGTTTGCATCCAAAAATGGCCTGGGCCGCAAATTTGGTGAATTGAATAAAGTAATGCAGGATCTGTTTTTAGAGTGGCTTCCGTTTGAGAATAAAATATTTTCGAACCGCTATATCGATCCTTTTGACCTGGCATCATTAAGAAAATTCCAGGAAGAGATTGAAGTGCAGCAGGAACCGGCTGAACTGATCGGCCAGATAGCAAAAAATATGAACATGCTGGAACAATTGGCTGTGGCTATTTTCAGGCTGGTAAGTACCGAAGTGAATGGAACTTCACCCGACATAAAAGTGAATCCCTATACCATTAACCTGGGTAAAAAAGAAGGGGCCATGATGCTGGATACAGAATCTGAAGAAGCCATTGTACCCGGGGAAGCCATAATGAAAGATGTGGATGTGATGTGGTTTTATCCCAAGGCTGCTTTGCAAACAGCGGAGTGAACATTAAAACAACTTTGGCAAAGTTCCGAGCTTTGCCAAAGTTAAATACCATGAATGACGTTATTCAAAAAATAGAAAGCATACAATCCGTATTCCTGGAAACACAATTGTTTTATGCCACGCATAATGACATCAATGGCCTGGTCAGCTATATGGAGCATATCCCTGTTGATTTCCGTTCCATTGCTTTTGAAAGTGCTTCCATGGCCATTGCAATAAAAGACCTGGAGCGGGGGGGTGAACTTACTGACTGGGTTAAATATGTATCCGGTCCTGCACAGGAACACCAGGCACAGGTTTATGTTGGACTTGGCTGGGCCATCGCAAAACTGAAGCTTCCATTTTTACCCGTTGTTGAAAAAATTGAAAACGATTATCATTTCCGTGTGGCTGATGGCTGCGGCTATTATGATGGCAGTTTCAGGCAACGCCAAACCGTATTGAGCCTGCAGCTACCCGCCTATTTACCGCAGGCTGCCTTGTGCATGTATGACCAGGGCGTTGGGCGCAGCCTTTGGTACAGTTGCCGGGCCGATATCCATAAAGTAAAAAATAAAATTGAAGGATTTCCTGCTGAAAGGCAGGCTGCACTTTGGCGGGGCATGGGTATTGCCGTTGCGTATGTTGGTGGCTGTGATGATGCATACCTGGAAACGGTATGGCAGTATGCCGGGGCAAACGGTATTCAACTGGCTTACGGATCGGCGCTTGCAGCCCGGTCGCGGATGAAAGCAAATACAATGACAACAGATACCGACCGATGTTCCCGTTTATGGTTTATGTGTTCTGCCGGTGGTGCAAATGAATTTTCTGCTGAAACCGGCGATACAGCCGGCACAGGAAATGAAGCCGGGTATATAAACTGGATAACACAGATTGAAGACAGGCTGGCAGATAGTTTCCGGGGTTAAAGTGACCGGGCTAACTGAAATTTACCGGTGCAGGACAATATGAAATTTCCAACCAGAATTTTTAAAGTAAAGAAGAAAACTGTTTGCCCGTATAAAAAAGGCTTCCTGTAAATGGAAGCCTTTGTATTTAAAACAGATGGACTATTTTAGATATTTCGCCAGTTTTTTTCCGGCATTTGCGTAAGATTCAGAAATCCTTAAACCGGTATCAAAATCATAACCGAATGCAGTACCGCCGGGAACATTGGTTATGGTCATTGCAGCAACGGTATTACCCCGGTTGGCTGTTTCCACGATCATGACTTCGGCATCTATCTCCGCATTTTTGCGGGTAATGCCAATATTAAAGCCGGGTTCTATAGATGTGGTTTTAAAGATCAATGTGTATTTGGCATCTTTATTTACCGTCATACCACTGTTGAGGGTAAACAGTTCAATAAATTTTGGTTCAAAACGGGCTTGCTTGTCTCGTGCCCAACTTGCTGCCCAGGAATCACCTTTGCCCGCTTCTTTTTTATTATACTCTTCTGTTTTGGCTTTTATATACTCATTTTCACTTTTATACTTGCCAACACTGATATTATCATACACAAATTCAATATTAACCGAAGTCTCAGATTTTAAAATATCGGCATTGCCGCTTTGGGTTTTAATTTTTTGAGCGGTAGATTTGAGCATAACAGCCGAAAGCATTAAAATGGCAATGATATTTGCTAATTTTTTCATTTTGTATCAAGTTTAGTTTTATAGCATAAATGTACTAATATTTATATTTTAAAAAAATACCCAATTGCCGCAAATTTGTGCCTGTTGTATGTAATATCTTTATATATCAGGGCTAAAAAAATTAAAATTGAATACTTTATTCTATTTTTACCTTATTAGATACAAGCATAAAAATTGCACACAGTGTTTTGTCCGCAGGACCCTGTGGGTGGACAGTAAAAAATTCGGATCATGGTACATGTAGGAGATAAGGCACTTACCCTGGATAATTTTTCAGATATTTTATATAAGGGAAAAAAGCTTGCTTTAGACGGGCAGACAATTGAAAAAGTGGATGTTAATTTTCGTTTTCTTCAAAAATTTTCTTCCAATAAACTGATCTACGGTATCAACACCGGTTTTGGCCCGATGGCCCAGTACAAGGTTAATGAAAAAAACCTGTTACAACTCCAGTATAACCTGATCCGTAGCCATAGTTCCGGTGGTGGTAATATCATGAATCCCATCCTGGTAAAGGCCGTAATGATAGCCCGTTTGAACAGTTTAATGCAGGCTTATTCGGGTGTTCATCCGGATATAACCGAATTACTGGCCACGCTTATCAATAAAGATATTTCTCCCTGTATTTTTGAGCATGGAGGCGTAGGCGCCAGCGGCGACCTGGTACAACTGGCCCACCTGGCCCTGGTTTTAATAGGCGAAGGCGAGGTTATGTATGAAGGGGAAATGCATCCTACAGCAACCATATTTCAAAAACTGAATATCAAGCCACTTACCATACAGATCAGGGAAGGGCTGGCGGTTTTAAACGGTACATCGGCCATGACCGGCATTGGCATGGTAAATATCATACAGGCCCAAAAACTGTTGGAATGGTCGGTTATGCTTTCGGCCATGATCAATGAAATTGTGGAAGCTTTTGACGATCATTATTCCTATGAACTGAATATTGTAAAACACCATAAGGGTCAAAATAAGATTGCGGCGCAGTTGCGGGATATTTTAAAGGACAGCAAGATGGTCCGCAGCCGGTCAGAGCATTTGTACAACCCCGAAAAGCTTGACCAGGAAGTGTTCCAGGATAAGGTGCAGGAATATTATTCACTCCGTTGCGTAACCCAGGTACTTGGCCCCATTTACGATACCATCTGCCAGGCCGAAAAAGTGGTGGTGGATGAACTGAATTCGGTCAATGATAACCCGGTGATCGACCACGAGAACCAGAATATTTTTCATGGTGGTAATTTCCATGGCGATTATGTTTCGCTGGAGATGGATAAACTTAAGATAGCCGTTACCAAATTATCCATGCTCAGTGAAAGGCAACTGAATTACCTGCTCAACGAAAAGTTGAACCAGAAATTTCCGCCTTTTGTAAACCTGGGTGTGCTTGGTTTTAATTTTGGTATGCAGGGTATGCAGTTTACAGCCACATCCACCGTAGCCGAAAATCAAACCATGTCGTTCCCGATGTATGTACACAGCATACCCAACAACAACGATAACCAGGATATTGTGAGTATGGGATGTAATGCTGCGCTTATGACAAAACGGGTGATTGATAATTCTTTTGAAGTGCTGGACATCCAGATGATGACGGTTTTACAGGCCATTGATTATTTAAAATGTACCGACAGGCTCTCTTCCGAAACACATCATATATACACAGAGGTAAGGAAACTGTTCCCTAAATTCATTGAGGACGAACCAAAATACAAAGACCTCGACAGGATCAAAAAATATTTTGAAAAGTCGGATCCGGTTGTTTCTTTCAAACTGGGTAAGATCCCGAAACAGGTGACTACCTGATATGATCAGGTACATACCATCTAAATAAAAAACCGGAAAAATTTAAGTATACATGAAGTTTGCATTAGTAACAGGAGGTTCAAGAGGAATAGGCAGGGCAGTTTGTATTCAATTGGCCGAGATGGGCTATAATGTGCTGATCAATTACAAATCAAATAAAGAAGAAGCGAACAATACGCTTGCTATGGTTAAGGAAAAAGGAGTTGATGGGGAGATCATTCAGTTTGATGTTTCGGATAAAGAAGCCATCATGGGGAAACTCGGCGCATGGATGGAATTCAATACGGACAAGGTTATTGAAGTACTGGTAAACAATGCCGGCATCCGGGAAGACGCCTTGATGATGTGGATGAAAGATGAACAATGGGATAGTGTGATCAAAACAAACCTCGATGGGTTCTTTTATGTTACCCGCCTGGTAGTGAACAGCATGTTGCAGAAAAAATACGGAAGGATCATTAATATCGTTTCGCTGTCGGGGCTTAAAGGATTACCTGGCCAAACCAATTATTCGGCAGCAAAGGCGGGTGTAATTGGCGCCACAAAAGCGCTGGCACAGGAAATAGGCCGCAAAGGAATTACCGTAAATGCAGTTGCCCCGGGGTTTATTAAAACAGATATGACCGGCGACCTGAATGAAGGCGAATTAAAAAATATGATACCATTAAAACGGTTTGGCCTACCCGAAGAAGTAGCACACACGGTTGGTTTTTTGGCATCAGCAGGCGCTGCCTATATAACCGGGGAAGTGATCTCGGTGAACGGTGGATTGTATTCTTAAATCAAAAGTCAAAAGGAAAAAGTCAAAAAGAGGCTCATAATCGCAGGGCACCATTTTTGATTTTTGATTTTTGAATTTTTACTTAATATGAACAGAGTAGTTATAACAGGCATGGGCATTTATTCCTGCATAGGAAAAAACCTGGAGGAGGTCAGGGATTCCCTTTTTAAGGGAAGGTCGGGCCTCATACTGGATCCTGTGCGTAAGGAATATGGATATCGTTCGGGCCTCACCGGGTTTGTAGAAAAACCCGATCTGAAAGGAAAGCTTGACCGCAGGGCCCGCATCATGTTGCCCGAGCAGGGCGAGTATGCATACCTGGCCACCGTGGAAGCGCTGGAAAACGCCGGTATTGATGCAGATTATATCAGTGCACATGAAATCGGTATTTTATACGGCAACGACAGCTCCGGCAAAGCTGTTATTGAAGCCAATGATATCATCAGGGAAAAAAAAGATACCACACTGGTTGGCTCGGGTGCTGTTTTTCAAACTATGAACTCAACTGTAACCATGAACCTGGCCACCATCTTTAAACTGCGTGGGGTAAACTTCACCATCAGCGCAGCCTGTGCCAGCGGCTCCCATTCCATCGGGCTTGGTTATCATTTTATAAAATCGGGTTTGCAGGATTGTATCATCTGCGGTGGCGCCCAGGAGATAAACCATTTATCCATGGGTACTTTTGATGCATTGTCTGCTTTTTCGGTAAGAGAATCAGACCCAGCAAGAGCATCCAGGCCTTTTGACCGTGACCGCGACGGATTGATCCCAAGCGGCGGTGCTGCAACGGTGATCCTGGAAAGCCTGGAATCGGCACAAAAAGAGGCGCTGTAATTTTGGGTGAGGTGATCGGTTATGGCTTTTCATCCAATGGCGGGCATATATCAAACCCCACCGTTGACGGGCCGGTAAGGTCGCTGCACATGGCCATGAAGGATGCGGGCATTTTGGCGGCTGATGTGGATTATATAAATGCACACGCAACTTCAACACCGGCAGGCGATGCCAGTGAAGCTAAAGCCATAGATGAAGTTTTTGGTCAATATAAGCCCCTGGTAAGCTCTACAAAATCCATGACCGGCCATGAGTGCTGGATGGCAGGCGCAAGTGAGATCGTATATTCAGTATTAATGATGCAACATGGATTTGTAGCGCCCAATATAAATTTTGAAAATCCCGATGAGGACTCTGCCAAACTGAATATTGCAAAAATGACCGTAGAAAAAGATATTGTAGTATTTTTGTCAAACTCTTTTGGGTTTGGAGGAACTAACTCATCACTCATTATCAGAAAAATGAATTAATGTACCGTGTATGACTAACAATGAAATTATAGAGAAAATTCACGAATTCCTAATTGAAGAATTTGAAGTGAAAGCAGAAAAAATTACTTCCTGAAGCGAATTTAAAAGATACATTGGGTTTAGACAGTCTCGATTATATTGACCTGGTTGTGGTTATTGAAAGCAATTTTGCCTTTAAGGTAAAACCCGAAGACTTTACAGATATAGCCACTTTCGGTGATTTTTGTGATTATGTGATCTCCCGTGTAAATTCAAAAGAATTGGCATAATGCCGGCCTGGCAGGGAAAATCCAAAGGCACCCCCCTGGGATACCGCATTTTTGTATGGGTTTTAAAAACATTTGGGGTTTTACCGGCTTACTTCCTGCTTCGGTTTGTAGCACTGTATTATTTCTTTTTTTCTTATAAGGCATCCCGTCAAATTTATTTTCTGTACCGCCATAAGCTTGGGTTCAACCGGTTTTCATCCATTAAAAAAGTATACACAAATTACTATTTGCTGGGCCAGAGTATTATTGATAAAGTGGCCGTGATGTCGGGTATCAATAATAATTTCAGTTTTGATTTTGACGGTGAAGAAAACCTGCGGAAAATTGCAGCCATGCAAAAAGGCGGCATATTACTGAGCGCTCATATCGGGAATTGGGATGTTGCAGGCCATTTGTTCAAACGTTTGGAAACACCCATAAATATAGTGTTGTATGATGGTGAACATGAACAGATAAAACAATATCTTGAGGGCGTAACCGGTAAGCGGTCAGTTAAGATCATTGTTATTAAGAACGACCTGAGCCATATTTATGCCATCAGCAATGCATTTGCAAACAACGAATTGGTTTGTATGCACGCGGACCGGTTTATGGAAGGCAATAAAACAATGACGGCAAATTTCCTGGGAACACCTGCCCGGTTTCCCATGGGGCCATTTTTACTGGCAGCAACATTTAAAGTGCCTGTTTCTTTTGTTTTTGCATTGAAAGAAAGCACATTGCATTATCATTTCTTTGCCAGTGAAATAAAAGATTATGCAGGTATTTCCAAAGAATCGATGATGCAGGAAATGTTGAACGACTTTGCCGGGAAATGGAAAAGAAGGTTAAACAATACCCGGAACAATGGTTTAATTATTATAATTTCTGGGAGGGTTCACCAAAGGGCTGACAACCTTCCCAACACCTGTTGAAATTTGATTACGATACGGAAAGGTTAACATCCTTTCAGCCAATTATTAAAAATGCTGCAAACAAAAAATATTGAAAACCTTTTACCGCAAAGGGCCCCTTTTGTAATGATAGACGGTTTAATGTCTTCTACAGAAACTACAACAACGACCATGTTTGGTATAAGAACGGATAATATTTTTGTGGTTGATGGCGTGTTGCGGGAGCCGGGCCTTATTGAAAATATTGCACAAACGGCTGCTGCCAGGGCCGGGTATATTTCAAAAACAGAAAATAAGCCTGTAATGGTTGGATATATTGCTGCCATCAATAACCTGCGGGTATTTGCATTACCCAGGACCGGCGATGAATTAATTACTGAAATTACCATGGAAAACCAGATTTTTGCAGTATCATTAATAACCGGGAAAATCACCTGTAACGATCAATTGATCGCCCAATGCAGCATGAAGATATTTATTAATCAAAATAAAAATTCCTGATCATGAAACGTACACAAAAATTAAAATGGCTGTGTGCTTCTTTATTATTATTGAGCCTCAGTGTTACATCTTATACCCAATCATTGAAAGATTTTTTTGGCAGCTCTGAAACCGCAACCGTATACCTGGGCATAGACTTTACCAAAGCCAGGCTTATAAACCCCCTGACGGCTAACCCCTCCGATATAAAAAACCGCATATACAGGAGTATTAATGATGTGGTGGTTGCAGAACCCAAGAAATTTGATTTTACCGGTACATTCAATAAAGCCAGTGTTTCAAACGACCTTACCGCTGTGCATGCAGGAAACGAAAGATAAATGAAGCAGATATCGTTTCAACAAAGTTTGAAGATTTTAACCGCTTGAAAGAAAGTGATATGGCCTCAATCGTTAAAGCATTGAACATAAGCAACATAAAAGGTGTGGGTATATTGTTTGTATTTGAAGCCATGAAAAACATAGAGAAAGGAGATGATGACGCTGCAGTATGGACAGTACTTGTAGATCTGCAGACAAAAAAAGTTTTACTCGCGGAACGTTTTGAAGTAAAGGCCAAAGGATTTGGTTTTCGAAACATTTGGGCCTCTGCCATTAAAGCTACATTAGACGAAATTGATAAGAAAAAGTATAAAGCCTGGAAAAACCAATACGGCGGCTGATCATCAGAATTATGAAAAAGGAATTGAGCAGTAAGACAGAAGTTTTGGTACGATTTAATGAAGCCGACCCCCTGGGCATAGTCTGGCACGGGCATTATATCCGTTATTTTGAAGACGGGCGGGAAGCCTTTGGCAACCTGCACGGCCTGTGTTACCTCGATGTATTTAAACAGGGTTTTGTAATTCCCGTTGTGAGTGTGCAGTGCGATTACAAGCGCTCACTTCGTTATGGCGACACCGTTATTGTAGAAACCAAATATATTCCAACCGAGGCGGCAAAAATGAAATTTACATACCGCCTGTTCAAGGCTGCTACCGGGGAGCTGGTGGCTACAGGATCTTCCGTTCAGGTTTTTTTAAGTAAAGATGACTCGGTGCTTCAAATGTCCAATCCTTCTTTTTTTGAAGACTGGAAAAAGCAACACGGCCAGGATCAATGATAAGAAAACCATGAAAGAAATTTTTATTAATTCAGACAATATTATATCACCCATTGGCTCAACCACTGCTGAAAATTTTTCGCAGCTTAAACGAAATGTACCGGGTATAAAACTGCATGATGATGCCCGCATGTCTGAACAGCCATTCCAGGCTTCCTTGTTTGCAGATGAAAATTTCTTCATTAATGATGGTTCAGTAATTACATATACAAAATTTGAAAAACTGCTCATGGCTTCCATAGCCGGGGCATTGGCAGGAAGCAGTATTCCGGTACACGATGACAGAACAGTACTTATCATTTCTTCTACCAAGGGGAATATCAGTTTACTGGAGAATGAACCACTTCCTGAATCATTGAACAAAAGGATCTCCCTGCATTATTCAGCAAAACTCGTTTCCGCCCATTTCGGTTTTGTAAACCAGCCTGTTATTATTTCAAATGCATGCATTTCGGGTTTATTGGCTTTATTAACCGGAATGCGTTTGATCCAGTCAGGGCAATACGATCATGCTGTAGTTTCGGGCGCCGATGTGATCAGCAAATTTGTATTATCAGGATTTCAATCTTTCCAGGCCATCAGCGCTTTACCCTGCAAACCATTTGATGTGGCCAGGGACGGAATAAACCTGGGAGAAGCAGCCGGTACGGTTATTCTCACTGCCGGTAAAAATTTTTCATCCGGCATAAAACTTTCGGGAGGTTCGGTTAGCAATGATGCAAATCATATCAGCGGGCCATCACGAACAGGAGAGGAATTGTATCTTGCAATAAAAAAATGCAATGCAGGCTGCCGGCCTTGTTGCCGGTGATATTGGCCTGGTATCAGCACATGGAACTGCTACCCTGTTCAATGATGAAATGGAAGCAAAGGCAATCACACTGGCAGGGCTGCAATCAGTGCCGGTAAACAGTTTAAAAGGGTATTATGGGCACACGCTTGGCGCTGCCGGGCTTATTGAATCCATCATTTCCATGCAATCATTAAAAGAAAATATTATTATACCAACCCGCGGGTTTGAAAATATGGGTGTGTCACAACCGGTAAATATCTGTTCCACATTATATGAAACACCAGTACAGCATTTTTTAAAAACAGCTTCGGGTTTTGGAGGTTGTAATGCTGCGATGGTATTCAGTAAACAATAGTAAAAAAATATTTAAACAGTTATGAAGTTTTTCTCTAAGGACAAAAGATCGGCATTTGAATCAAAGGAAATGGCACAATGGATCGCTTTTGGCCCTGCCATTTTCCAGGCAGCACGTGTGCTCCGCAATTCAGGTATTTTACAGGTGATTGATGACAGCGGTACAACCGGACTTACCAATGAGGAGATCGCTGCAAAAGTGAATCTTTCCGAATACGGGGTAAGGGTCCTGCTCGAATCGGGCCTCGGCCTCGGCCTGGTGCTGGTCAATGATAAAAAATATACACTGGGAAAAACCGGGTATTTTATATTGCATGATCCGTTGACCATCACCAATATGGATTTCATGCACGATGTAAACTATAAAGGCCTTTTTTACCTGGATGAAAGTATTGAAACCGGCAAACCCGCAGGGCTAAAGGAATTTGGCAACTGGAAAACGATTTACGAAGGACTGTCGCAGTTACCGCCGCATGTACAAAAAAGCTGGTTTAGTTTCGATCATTACTTTTCGGATGATGCATTTCCCCGGGTGTTACCCATGGTATATAAGGATGGCATAAAAAAAATACTGGATATTGGCGGCAATACCGGCAAGTGGGCCATTGCATCAACCAAATATGATCCCGGGGTTCATATAACCATCATGGACCTGCCCGGACAGTTGAATGTGGCCCGGCAAAGAATTGAAGAGCTGGGATTAACAGACAGGGTTGATTTTTTACCCGTAAATATTTTAGATGAAACAGTAAAATTTCCCAAAGGTTTTGATGTGATCTGGATGAGCCAGTTCCTGGATTGTTTTTCGGAAGCGGAAATTGTTTCTATTTTAAAAAGATGTTACGAAGCGTTGGATGAGAACGGGCAGGTAATGATACTGGAACCATACTGGGACCGGCAGAAATTTGAGATTGCCGCATTTTGCCTGCAGCAAACTTCCATATATTTTACTGCATTGGCCAATGGCAACAGCCAGATGTACAGTGCAGAAATTTTTATTAAATGTATTAAAGAAGCAGGTTTTGATATTGTTGAAGAAAAAGACCATATTGGCTTAAGCCAAACCTTGTTAAAATGTAAAAAACGAAAATAATATGCATACGGAACAGGTAGATGTGCTCGTAATTGGCGCCGGTCCTTCGGGAACAGTTGCAGCATCAATCATAAAAAAGGCAGGCTTTACCGTTAAGATCGTTGAGAAGTTAAAATTCCCGCGGTTTGTTATTGGCGAAAGCTTATTGCCCCGTTGTATGGAAGCACTGGAAGAAGCCGGTTTTCTGGATGCTGTTAAAGCAGCCGGTTTCCAGGAAAAATTCGGGGCCAAGTTTGTAAAGAACGGGAAGATATGCGATTATTTTTTTGCCGACCAGTTTACAGCAGGCTGGAGCTGGACCTGGCAGGTTCCCCGTGCCGAATTTGATACTATACTGGCTGATCGCTGTGTGCAGATGGGTATACCTGTCAGTTATGAAACTACGGTAACCGGGATCGTATTTAACGGAACCGATTCGCTAACAACGGTTGAAGATATAAGCGGCAACCAGTCACAGATAGCAGCCCGGTTCATTGTAGACGGCAGCGGCTATGGCAGGGTGATACCGAAGCTGTTCAATATGGACAGGCCGTCAAACCTGCCTCCGCGGAAAACGCTGTTTACGCATGTGGTGGATACCAAACGCACCATGGATGATGAGCCCAACCGCATCACTATCATTGTGCATCAATACGGCATCTGGATATGGGTGATCCCTTTTTCAAATGGTAAAACATCGGTAGGCTTCGTGGGTGAACCGGAATTTTTTAAATCAACATCAGGCGGCACACCCGAAGAGCAACTGCGGGCATTGCTGGCTACAGAACCATACCTGGCCGAACGCATGAAAGATGTGGAATTTGTTTTTGAACCCAGGGTTTTGGAATCCTGGTCAACCACCACCAACAGTTTTTACGGCGATGGTTTTGTGTTAACCGGCAATGTAACCGAATTCCTGGACCCCGTATTTTCATCAGGCGTAACGCTGGCAACCGTTTCCAGTCAAACAGCCGCCAAACTGGTCATTAAAAAACTCAATGGAGAAGCGGTGGATTGGGATGCCGAATACACCCAACCCATGATGCAGGGTGTTGATACTTTCCGCAGTTATGTAATGGCATGGTACGAAGGAACACTGGATACGATCTTCTTTGCCGATAACCAGGTACCCGAAATAAAAAGTATGATCTGCTCGGTGCTGGCCGGTTATGTATGGGACCTCAACAATCCTTATGTAAAAGACCACAAAACAGCTTTGCAGAAACTGGCCAGGTTGATCGTATTAAGAGATACTTCCAATAAACCCAACTAATTATTAAATAATCTTGCCAGAAAATATTTATATCACCGCCAGTTGTACCATCAGTGAAAACAACATTTGCAAAAATGAACAATTGGTTTTTACAGGCAGTACATCAAACCTTTCCGAATTCCTGGTTGCGGCTTACCGGCATTTTGCCCTGGAGTATCCAAAGTTCTATAAAATGGATACACTCAGCAAACTGGGATGGCTGGCCAACGAGGTTTTATTGCAGGATAGTTTTGACAGTACAAAGTACAGCCCCGGCGATATTGGCATCGTGCTGTCCAATGCCAATGCCAGCCTGGATACAGATATAAAATATTATGATACCACAAAAACCTTTGCCAGCCCGGCATTGTTTGTTTATACATTACCCAATATCGTTATTGGTGAAATATCAATCAGGCATCAATTTAAAGGGGAGAATGCATTTTTTATATTTGACCGTTTTGATGCCGGTTTTATTGAACAATATGTGAGCAACCTCGTAAATAACAATATATTGCAGTGCTGCATTTGCGGTTGGGTAGATGTACTGGATGATCTGTACGATGCAACTTTATTTTTGATAGAGCAGGATAAAACCGCCAATTCAGTTAATTTTACAAAAGAGAATCTTAATGGAATATACCAAATAGAACTGTCAGCCCTGTCCCGATAACTATCGGGATGTCGTAGGCGGGTTAGGAAAAAAATACAAAATGGATAAATTAATGTCGGATCTGAAATCACAGATCATTGCCCAGTTGAATTTGCAGGATACCAAACCGGAAGATATTGGAGATGACCAGCCGCTGTTTGTTGAGGGCCTTGGTTTGGATTCTATAGATGCATTGGAACTGATCGTTTTATTGCAGCAACATTATAAGATCAAATTATCGAATGCCGATGACGGACCAAAGGTTTTCCATTCTGTCAGAACCATGGCCGAATACATCACTGCTCACCAAGCCCAGCATGCATAAATATGAACGAACCTGTTTTTATTGCCGGAACCGGTATCATTTCGGCAATAGGAAATAATGTTGCAGAATGCCTGGATGCCCTTGAAAACGGACGTGCGGGAATGGGAGAAATGCATCAACTGGATTCTCTACACCGTGAAAGGCTACCCGTTGCTGAAGTGAAGTTGAGTAATGAGGAGCTAGCCAAACTGGCCGGTTTACCCAAAACAAAAAGCCGTACAGCTTTATTAAGTATGATAGCTGCAAAGGAGGCTTTGGATCATGCTGCTATTCCCAATATTTCATCTTTACGTTGCGGATTTATTTCTGCCAATTCAGTTGGCGGTATGGATAAGACCGAAAATTTCTTTACCGAATTTTTACCCGATAATAATAAAGGCCGTCTGCGTAACGTGGTTGACCACGAATGCGGCAGTGTAACCGAACTGGTTGCCGATGCTTTGGGGATCAAAGATTATATCAGCACCATCAGCACCGCCTGTTCATCATCTGCAAATGCCATTTTTTTTGGTGCCAGGCTGATCAGGAATAATATTGTTGATGTAGTTGTTGCCGGCGGCACAGATTCACTCACCAAATTCACCCTCAATGGTTTTAATACACTGATGATCGTTGATGAACAGTTTTGCCAGCCATTTGATGAAAACCGCCGTGGGCTTAACCTGGGAGAGGGTGCAGGATATGTGGTGCTGGTCTCGGAAAAAATTGCAGCCACTTTAAAAAACAAACCACAGATCATTTTGAGCGGGTATTGCAATGCCAATGATGCTTACCATCAAACGGCTTCATCGCCTGAAGGAACCGGATCTTACCTCGCCATGAGCGGGGCGATTAAAAAAAGCGGCTTAAAACCCGGCGACATCGATTATATCAACCTGCATGGTACCGGCACGCAAAACAATGATATTGCAGAAGGAACGGCCATCAAAAGGCTGTTTGACCCGCATTATCCCAAAATGAGTTCAACGAAAACTTTCACCGGGCATACATTGGGCGCAAGTGGTGGTATAGAAGCCGTATTTTCTGTGCTGGCTTTGCAGCGTGGCATAATTTATCCCAACCTTCGTTTACAAACGCCGATGGTTGATCTGCCCTTTGTACCGGAAAGAGCATTCATAAAAATGTGAATGTGAAACATGTGCTTTCCAACTCATTTGGTTTTGGGGGTAATTGTTCATCATTAATTTTTTCGAAAGTGGAATGAATTAAAACTTGAATTGGTTTAGAGAGTTTAGAAGGTTTAGGAAGTTTAGAGGTACTCTAAACCCTCTAAACTTCCTAAACATTCTAAACTTAAAATATATTAACAGCATAAACATGTACATCAGGTCAACCGGCAATATCTCCCCGCAAAAAACCTTTGGCCACCAGCCATTGGTTGATGCTGTTGTGTATACCGGCAACCGCCTTGCCTGTATTGAACCCGACTACAAAGCATTCATTGATCCCAAACAGATCCGCAGGATGAGCCGTATCATACGTATGGGGGTAGCCGCTGCTATGGAATGTTTGCAGGAAGCCGGCATTAAAGAACCCGATGCCATTGTAACCGGTACTGCCTACGGCTGCCTGGAAGACACCAACCTGTTTTTAAGCAAGATGGTTGAGTTTAATGAAGACCTGCTTACGCCAACTGCTTTTATACAATCAACACATAATACCATCGGCGCACAAATTGGCCTGTTGCTGAAAAGCAATCATTACAACAATACATTTGTACACCGGGGGTTTTCTTTTGAAAGCGCTTTGCTTGATGGTATGATGTTGTTAAATGAAAATGAAGCAACAAATGTATTGGTTGGCGCCATTGATGAGATCACCAATCCAAGTCATGCTATATTGAACAGGATGGCATTGTATAAACAGGGCCCGGTTTCAAACCTTGACATCTATAAAACCAGGTCAAGGGGAACCATTGCCGGGGAAGGGTCTGCTTTTTTCTTACTGGCAAAAGAACCATCAGGAAAGGATTATGCCAAACTGGATGGCCTGCATACTTTTTATAAGCCTGCCGGGGATTCTGAAATTGAAGAACAGCTTAATGCTTTTTTGGAAAAACAGGGGGTCAAATACAATGATATAGACCTCATCATCACCGGGAATAATGGCGATGCCGGCGGGGATAAGGTTTACGAACAACTGGCCAAATCACTATTTCAAAATAACGATCTGATCAATTATAAACATTTGTGCGGCGAATATCCAACTGCTTCTGCTTTTGCTATGTGGCTGGGTGCAACGGTCATTAGATCCGGGGAACTGCCTGCTGTATTGAATTACACCGGTTCTGCCGGTAAAAAGATCAACAGGGTTTTAATTTATAATCACTACCTGGGCATACATCATTCTTTATCTTTGCTGTCGGCATGCTGAACTTCCGCAACACAAATATCTTTTTTATAATACTGCTTGCTGCCGGCATAGGAATTTATATACAATACGGTTTCCCTTTTTATTTCATTTTCCTATTGCCTATTGCCTATTGCCTTATTGTATTCTGGGGTTGTTATTATGTTGGCTCCAATTTTTTTATTACAATTGTTTGTAAGGCAAATACCGCAAACAAAGAAATTGCCATCAGTTTTGATGATGGCCCTGCAACATTGTTTACTCCTGGAATTTTACAGGTATTAAAAAATGAACATGTAAAAGCAACATTTTTTTGTATTGGCAGCCGTATTGCCGGCAACGAAGCCATTTTAAAACAGGTGCATGCAGATGGCCATATCATCGGCAACCACAGTTATTCGCATCATTTCTGGTTTGACCTGTATTCTGCAAAAAAATGCAGGATGACCTGGCATTGATGGATTCAAATGGAAAAAGTTACCGGGCTTAAACCAAAACTGTTCCGGCCTCCATACGGTGTTACCAACCCCAATGTTAAAAAAGCGATCATTACCGGCAGTTATATTCCTGTTGGCTGGAGTGTAAGGTCAATGGATACGGTTATAAAGATGAAAAAAACTGCTGAACAGGATCAATGCCGGCATACAGCCGGGCGCCGTATTTCTTTTTCATGATACCTGTAATATTACTTTAAAGGTTTTGCCGGAATTTATACAAGAAGTTAAAAAAAGAGGATACCAGGTTGTACCGTTGGATAAATTGTTAGATTTGCAGGCTTATGTATAAAATTGTACTCTTTACCCTTTTACTGGCTTCATCATTTTCAGTAACTGCACAATATGCAGGCTTCAGCCCCGTAACAAACCTGGCCAGGTTTAAAGCTGAATTTGCCGCCGCAACCCAAAAGACAGGTTCTATAAAAAGTGATTTTGAGCAGGATAAGAACCTTGCCATGCTTTCTGAAAAGATCACATCCAGGGGCAATTTCTGGTTTAAGAAAGACAGCCGGGTGCGGATGGAATATAAACAACCGTTTAAATACCTGATGATACTGAATAAGGATAAAGTATTTGTAAAAGACGGGCAAAAGGAAACCAAAGTTTCCACCAGGTCAAATAAAATTTTTCAGCAGATCAATAAGATCATGATCGATTGTATGCAGGGAACCACCCTCGACAATACTGATTTTAAAACCCGTGTCTTTGAAAATAAAACCAGTGCACTGGTTGAATTAACCCCGTTAACAAAAGGTATGAAAGAAATGTTTACATTCATCAATGTAATTGTTGATAAGAAGGATTTTTCTGTAAGCAGTATTCAAATGCAGGAAATTTCAGGCGATAATACCATCATGCGTTTTACCAATAAAGAACTGAATGTTGCCATTCCGGATAACTTATTTGATATTAAGTAGCTGTTTGCCTGTTCTGTTTGCATGCACACCGGTGCATCAGCAAATGCAATCATCAACAGTCAATGTGCCTGTGCTGCAAAAATTCAGGCCTGCATTTACAGTTGCCCTTTACAACACACAGGTTGATGTAATGGGCAATCATTTAAGTGGTTTGCTGCTTATTAAAAAAATGCCCGACAGCAGTACCCGTATCGTATTCAGTAACGAGATGGGATTTACCTTTTTTGATTTTGAATTTGCTGCTGATGGAACTTTTAAAGTGTATTCCATCATTAAAAAATTAAATAAAAGATCAGTTATAAAAACACTGCAGCATGATTTTGAGCTGGTATTGATGAACAACCTGGAAAATTCCCGCGCTACGGTAAAAACAAAAGGCGGGCTTATTTATTTTATTTTTCCGCAAACAAAGGGCTTTAATTATTATATTACAAACCAAAGCGGTAATGAACTGGTACGGATGGAACGGGCATCCAGCAAAAAAACAATTGTAGAGGCGGTGATGAAAAATTATATCAAAGGTGTACCGGATACCATTGGCATATCGCACAAAACATTTGAATTTAACATCGGGTTAAAAAGAATAGAACGATAATGCTGCTAAACGATTTTTTTACCATTAACAACAGGGAGTCTTCACCCACCGAAATATGGGCTGAACTTATTATTGACCCCAATCATAAAATATTTGAAGGCCATTTTCCAAACCTGCCTGTGGTGCCCGGTGTTTGCATGATGCAGATGATCAAGGAAATTATAGAAGATGTATTAGGCAAAGCCACCAACCTGGTTCATGCTGCTGAAATGAAGTTTATGGCAGTGATCAACCCGCAGGAAAATAACCGGATACAATCCACCATTAAATATACCACTGATGAAAACGGTGCCATCCATATCATAGCCTCTTTGTATAAGGATGAGTTGGTGCATTTTAAGTTTAAGGGGCAGTTTCGGGTGTCTGGCCACTAAGCAGAGCCTTTCCACAATTAGTTTATCAGCAAATCAGCTGTTTTAATTTTTTGGAGTATTAGTATTGGCCTGACACCTAATTAGGATGAACTTGTGCATTTTAAGTTTAAGGGGCTGTTGAAATTGTGTGGTCAATAAGACGTTTCTTTTTTACAAATGGTTTATCAGCTGATTAGTCAGCTTTTTAGTTTTTGAAGTGTTTGTAGTGGCCTGAGACCTAAAAATAAACTCAGGAATTTTTTTTAACTTCTTTCTCCGGCATTACCCGGTTGATCAGATCCAGCGCAGGCCCCGTCATAAATGTAGTTACCAGTGCCATCAACACCATCATGGCAAATATTTCCGGCGAAAGTATCCCAAGGTCATAACCAATATTTAAAACGATCAGTTGCATCAACCCGCGGGTATTCATCAATACGCCGATGGATAAACTGTCTTTCCAGCTTTGGCCAACCATACGTGCTGCCAATGCACTGCCGCCAAATTTTCCGGCAACGGCAACCAGCAATATCCATCCAAATGTGATCCACAAATGACCTTCATTGATTAAGCCGATCTCTGTTCTTAAACCGGTTATTACAAAAAACAGGGGCAATAACAGGATGATGCTTACGTCTTCGATCTTATCAACAACGATCTTTCGGAAACTGAAACTGCCCGGCATAATAACACCGGCCATGAATGCACCAAACAGGGCATGTACACCGATGATTGAAGTGATATAAGATGATATGATCAGGATAACAAACAGCAGGGCGATGATGGGCGTTCTTCTTTTTATTTTGTTATCGTACACAGTACTCAGCCTTTCTAAATAAGGCCGAACCCCTTTCATCATAATGAACACATACACAACCGCGAACCCGATGGTATATAAAACACTGATGGAAGAACCGGATTTTACCAAAGCAATCACCGCCGCCAGGATACACCAGGCGGTTAGGTCATCAGCAGCAGCGCAGGTAAGGGCCATGGCGCCCAGCCGGGATCGGGTAAGCCCTTTTTCCTGCAGGATCCTGGCCAGTACCGGGAATGCAGTAATGCTCATGGCAATACCCATGAATAAGGCAAAGGATAAAAAAGAGGTACCGGCAGGGGCATAGTCACGGTAAATAAAATAAGCAAGTGTTACACCAAGCGCATAAGGAATGATGATACTGGCATGGCTGATGATAACGGCATCGTATGCCTGCTTGCCGATGGCCTTCAGGTCGATCTCCATACCGATGATGAACATAAAAAGAATGAGGCCGATCTGGCTTAAGAAATTAAGGGTACCCAGGGAGGCTGCCGGGAATAAAAAATGATTGATACCCGGGAAAAATAAACCCAGGACTGACGGCCCCAAAATGATGCCGGCCACTATTTCACCGATCACTGCAGGCTGACCGATCTTTCTGAATAAAAAACCGGCAAAGCGTGCAACCGCAATGATCACAATGATCTGCAACAGCAATACCGCAAGCGGGTCAGTAAGATTTTGGATGAAGGAGTCTTTGAAAAACTGGAAACTGTCAATGGTTGATGTTTCTTTTGCTTTTTGTGCCTGCTGTACCGTAAAAACCGGGTCCTGCAGGTATGCTCCTTTTTTTATGATCCAGAAGATAACGGTTCCCAGTCCGGCAACGATGAAGAAATAAAAAAGGGAACTCCACTTTTTTTTCATGCTGTTTTACTATTTATTCCTGCTCATGTTTTTTAAGATTTTTGAGCCACATAGGATATAGGGTTAATATAGGTTAACAATTAAAAACAGATATTTAAACCATAAATATATCCTGTGTGTTTTCTATTGTTAACTATGTCCTATGTGGTTCATTATTTAAAGAAACAAAAATTTTTGCTGAATCGGCAAAAAGGTCATTATATTAAATTTCAGGAAAAAAAATAATCAACATCCCTTAACCAAAACAAAACTATGCTGCAAGCCTTTAAAATTATTATACATCAAAATATTTTTGTACCCTTTTTCAGAAGACTCACGCTTCAGCATATGTTCGGGGATCTGCTGCAGTTCCAGGATCCTGCAGGCATACCAGAGGCCCATGGCGGCTGCAGTATCATAATCGCCGGTGAGGTGTTTATACCGGGCAATGGTTGTATCAGCGGTAAGCACGGTTTCACAGGCAAGGTAAAATGGTAAAGTACGGTTGTCGCCGTTCTCGCCGGAAAGGAAAAGATCGATCGATGTACCGGGCTGCACATTTTTTTCCAGGAAGATCTTTAATTGTTGTTTAACAAGGTCAGCATCCGTACTGTGTAAAGTATTGATGGCTGTTATTGAAGCAGCAGCATGTACAGGTTCAGCATTCACCACAAACATGGCTGCACCTTCTCCAACTACACAACCGGGGCTGTCTGTTTCATACAATTGTTTATTCGGATATGTTCTTCTTTTTATAAGCCCTGCCAGTTTTCAATATTAAAATGATAAGAAGAGATTTCATCCACCCCGCCAAGCAAATAGCTGTTTTCGGGATTGGCGTTGAGCTGCATCACGGCATCGATCATTGCATTTTCAAAAGCAAGTCCCCCGTGAATATGGGTGATGTTATAACCTTTGTTTTTGGTGATCATGCCCAACTGGCCGGCAATTACATTACTGGTACTTTGTACAAAATTGCCGGGTGTAAGCTGCCCCTCTTCATATTGAACGATCTGGTTTAAAATTTTACACATTCATCCATACCTGCATTTGCCGAGCCGATGATGATGCCATTCACAGAGCCCTGTGGGTTTATGTTCTCATTTTGTTTGATCAGTGGCAAAGCCGCTCCAACACCCATCCGTATGGCTTTACCCATCCGGCGTAAAACACCCGGGGGGATCCCTTCATAGGCAGGTTCGATAGCCAGCATTTTATTGTCTGCCGGTTCATGATTCATTTCAATGCCGGGCTGCAGTGATATTTGTTGCGGCGATATGCAATATGTGTTATGAATGTACATTCGTTAATTATTCATGTTTATTTAATTGTACTGTCAGCCGCATAGGGGGACTTGCACCTGACAGCGTATAAATTAACCGTATCTTATTATTCCACTTTTGAAAAAATTAATGATGAACAATTGCCGCCAAAACCAAAAGAGTTGCTCATGACATGATTGACCGGCATTTTTTTATAGTGCTCAACCGGGGTTAAACCGGTAGCCGGTATTTTATTTTTAAAATGCAGGTTTTGATATACTTCCTGGTTTACCAGGCTTAAAATACTGAACACGGCTTCAATGGCCCCGGCAGCACCCAGGGTATGCCCGGTATTTCCTTTGGAGGATGCAAAGGGAGGCGGTTTATCAAATAAACGGATCATGGCCCTGCTTTCCACCTCATCATTATTTTCCGTTCCGGTACCATGTGCATTGATAAAATCAATTTTGCCGGGAGTAAGGTTGGCAAGTTTCAACGCTCCCTGCATGGCCAGGAACGGGCCGTCGCCCTCATCCGATAAGGAAGAAGGGTGATAGGCGTCATTGGTATTGCAGAATCCTGTTAATTCGGCGTACACTTTTTGCCGCTCACAGAGCCCTGCGGGTTAAGGTCTTCTTCTTTTTCCAAAACCAAAAAGGCAGCGCCTTCTCCCAGGTTCAATCCCTGCCGGCCTTCATCAAAAGGTGTACATATTCCAGGTGATAAAATGTGCAGGGCATTAAAACCATTAATGGTGAATTTGGCCAGGCTGTCTGTGCCACCCACAATGGCCCTTTTGGCAAAGCCGTTATTGATAAGCATGGCGCCGTACATGATGGCATTGGCCGATGAAGAACAGGCGGTATTGATGGTATTAACAATACCGTTCATGCCAAAACGCTTTTGCAGGTACAGGCAAATGGATGCGCCATCATACGATGACAGGTAATCGGACCCATCCTGGTTTTTGTTGGCATCATGATACAATTCATCTGTCAGGCACATACCGCCAACGGTGTTTGCACCAACCAATGCAGTATCAAATGAATGTAAATCTTCTTCAGAAAGCCCGCCATCGGCTACCGCTTCATCAAAAGCATGTAAGGCCAGCATGGTGGTACGGGTCACTCCTTTTTCGGTTATCTGTAATTTGTTAATTAATTCATCATTGCTTAATGGTACCTGTGCAAATGGTAAAATGCCTGCATATTTAGAAGGGAAAAGATCCAGTTTGTATTGAATACCGCAGGAACCTGCCCGGAGTGCAAGGTGATTTTCGGCTACAGAATTTCCGATAGCACTTATAAGGCCCATGCCGGTAATAAATATCCTGCTCAACTAAAAAGATTTAGGAATGGTAAAGTATAAGTTATTGTACTGTCAGCCTGAGCCTGTAGAAGGCGTTATTATTAAAGAGAAAGAAATATCGCTATTTAAACCGCCTTCGACAGGCTCAGGCTGACAGACGTATGAAAATTTTTTTATTTCGTACGATGCTCCTCAATATAAGCAGCCATTGTATTGATATCAACCAAAACCTTACGGCCTTCCTTAGGGTCTTTGATATTGATGCCGTATTCCCTGCCCAATAAAACAATCAATTCAATGGAATCGATCGAATCCAGGCCCAGGCCTTCGCCAAACAAAGGTTCATCATCCTTAATGTCTTCAGGTTTAACAGAGATCAGGTTTAAAAACTGGATGATCTGTTCTTTTAACTGTTGTTTTAATGCTGCTGTTTCCATAATAATTTATTCAAATCAGGTTTTTCCTTTTCAGCCCGTATAGGGTAATCAGTTGTATTACAAAAGTAATGCCCAATAAAGGTATGATATTCAAAATTACGTCTTTAAGTTTACCGCCTTCCAAAAATAAACCGTAATAGGCTTCCAGGCACCAATGCAACGGCGACATTTTCATGACCATGGTAAAGGAGTCGGGCATGGCGAAACTGGGTACCAGCAAACCGCCAACGGCGGCCATGAGTACAATAGATACGGCTCCTATGCCATTGGCCTGTTCCTGCGTTTTTGCAAAAACCCCGATCATAATGGCATAACTAACTGCACACCATCCGCAAATAAGTGTAACAATTACAACACCCGTTATATCGGCCGGTAAATTTAATTTGGGCAATCCCATCACAGGGAACAGCCAGATGCCGATAGAAAAAACAACGGCAGCCTGTATAAACGTTACCAATAAATAAGTGATCTGTTTGGATATTAAAGCAACCAGGTAATTGGTAGGCAGGGTTTTTAAACGTACAAAACTGCCGTTCAGCTTTTCCCGCACCACACTTCCGCCGAGGGATATAACAATAAAGAACATGGCAAACACCGTCCATGCCGGAACGTTATGTTGCGATGCATTTGGGATATTGCGGCTGCCGTCCCTGGATACCGGTACTTCATTTATGGCAACCTGGCTGCTCATCAGTTCCTGTTCCAGCGAATCGGGTAAATTGGTTTCATTTAAAGAAAAATACAGGCTTTTTAATACTTCCCGGTTTTGAACCATCAGCAATGCACTGCGCAAAGCACCCTGTATGGAATGGCGGAAAGATTCCTGTAAAACCGGGTGATAAAGCAATGTAATGGGTTGAACACTGCTTGTGTCATTAATGATACTGTCGGTTTGCATACCGAAATTACGCAGTGCTTTTTTGGCAGTTTCGTTTGACTTCTGTTTTATTTTAAGCGTAAAATCTGCGGGAATGATGATGGCAATAACGGCATCTTTTGCATGCATCTTTTCAGAAATTTCCTTATCGGTTACATCCGGCATCACCTGTTTAAGGTCGAACATGCCCGCTTTGGTAATAGCTGTTTCCAGTTGTTTGCCTGCCTCACCGGTATCCCTGTTGCAGATAAGCATGGGAACGGTATTGGTGTTCAGCATTTCAAACGTACTGTTTTGAACTGCTGTAATGACCACTGCCAGCACAATGGGCATCACAAACATAAAGATAAGTCCCAGCCTGTCGCGGGTTAAAATGCGTATATCTTTTAATATGGTGCTGCCGAGTTTAAACATCATGAATCCCTGTATGATTTACCGGTTAAATTAATGAACAATCCTTCCAGCCCGTCTTCTTTGTGGTCTATCAGCAATTGATTCAGGGTGTCGTGTGCGATTATTTTTCCGTCATCTATCAACGCTACTTTATTACACAGGTCTTCGGCCTCGCTTAACTGGTGCGATGTGTAAATCAAGGTTGTGCCATTTTCGTTTAAATGTTTCAGGTAGTTGATGATGGCATGGCGTGTGTGTACATCAACACCAACAGTAGGTTCATCTAAAAATAAGATCCGAGGATTGTGAATAACACCGATAGCGAGGTTTACCCTGCGTTTCATGCCGCCTGAAAACTCTTCCACTTTTTTATTGCGCACATCTGCCAGGCCGAGCACTTCCAGTAACTCAGCCGTTTTATTTTTGATCTCGGTTTTGTGTAAGCCAGACCAGGCGCCAAAAAAAGCCAGGTTTTCGGCCGGGCTCAGTTCCTGGTAATATGAAAGGTCCTGCGGAACAAATCCAAAAAGTTTGTTGACCGATCTTTTATGATGGGCAATTTCATGTCCCAGCAGCTGTATGCTTCCTTCCTCGAACTGCAGCAGGCCTGTCATGCAGTTCATCAGCGTGGTTTTGCCGGCACCGTTGGGCCCGAATAAACCAAAACGCTCACCTTCCTTAACTTCCAGGTTTAAATTACTGAAACAGGAAACCGATTGCCGGGGATAGGTAAAACCAAGATTATTTATGCGCACAGCCACATTGCTCATGAATTCCATTTTATTTTGCTCAATGCCTGAAATGCTTTTTGTTCTATTTCCGAGATCTCGATGAGATAATCTCCCATAACATCAAAATCGGCCTGGCTGCCAATGCGGCCTTTATAAATACCGGCAGCCTGTACGGCTGCGGTACGCCATTTATCTCCTGCTTCGGTAAATATTTTCGAGATCTCCTGCAACTCATCAATAGGATGAAACGCATAAGCTTCCTGTAAAAAAGCCCCGTAAATATACCTGAATCCGCCGCCGCCGGTTCCAATCTCTTCCTGCATACGCACCAATTGGGCCAAATATAAACCCGCTTTTTCCTGCCCCAGTTTATCTTTCCATTTCTTTATTTTTTTACCGGTGCCGGCAATGCCTTTAACGCCTGCTATATTGCCCGGTATGCGTATCATGTGGGTTACATTTCTTTTGATGCCTTTAATTATGGCCTTACCCATCTGTTCATCCGTTACTATCCTTTTTTCCATCGGGTAATAAAGCTGTCCCCTTGGTGCAAATGCCCCTTTTGCAAAACGCACCCTGTCTAATTCGTAATCACTCAGGGATGTAGCCGTTTCCATAACGGGGTCACTGATCAGGTACCGGTCGTCTTCTTTTCCAAAAACGATCATATTATGGGCATTGAAATGGAAAGCGGTATTCTTTTGGAAAATAACTGAGGTAGTAAACCCCTACCTGGCAGCCTACCGGTTGACCGCTAGCCAGGCAGTCATCTAAATATTTTTTTCCCGATTCCCTGGAAGAGAATTTCTTTCTGAAGACCGGTATATTTAGCGCATCGCAGGTTCTTTTAAATATGAGGCCGGGCATGGTACGAAAGGCAATAGCCGGCCCGTTATTGATGATAAGAAAAGGTAATTGTACATAAAACAGGCCCGAGCCTATACCAAAGGCAAGCGGTTCGGTAAGTTTTTCAGCACCGGCTGATCTTAATAAATTTGTGGTAACACCGTTTTCGCAATGTGCTGCCTGTAAATGTGTAAATTCAGTCTTCATGCACGTTCATGGTTTTAAATTCTTCTACACTTACATTAAATGCATCGGCGTATTGCTGAATTTTTTTGGCGGATAAGTTTTTAAAAACTGCAGGATTCATATGTCTTTTGATGGTCCATTTCCAGAAACCGGTATACGAAGCCAGGATACCTATATCCATCAGTCTCAGTTCAAGAAAATATAAAACAGGGCTTGCCTCATTATTCAGTACTTTCTGCCGGGCTGTTTCAATTCGTTTTTCAATATCTTCCCAGGCAAGGTCAAGGGCTTTTGACTTAACATCCCAGCCGGTACTCAATTCTGAAGAATAATTGCCCGAACCGTCAACAGCATACACCACTTCCCTGGTTAATTTGTTGAGTGCGCCGTCATCCTGGGGGATTTCTTCTTTTTTTTTTCATAATGCCATTCAACAGAAAAACGTTAAACATGGAAGGATGAAATTACAACAAACTGCTTAAGATTACATCAGCAAACGGTAAGTAAGCTGTACATATAAGAGAAACGGCCGCTTTCGGGTACCAGCAAATAAATCTTATCGCCCACTTTCAGTTTACCGCTGTGAAAGAGCTCATCTACCATAAAATAAACCGAAGCGGCACCAACATTGCCCACACGGCTCAGGTTTACAAACCATTTATCCCACATAATGCCTGTGCCATTGGCTATTAACTGGTGGTAAATTTTATCTTTAAAAAATTCGCTGCTCATGTGTGGCAAAAAATAATCGATCTCTTCAGATTTAACGCCATGCTTATCCAGCGAAGCTTTAACGCCGTATCCGCCATATAAAACAATATTTTTACTCAGCAGTTTTACATCCTGTTTTATGCTGAGTAAGGACTGGTTCATGATCTCATGCGGTTCGTAATCCTTGTAACTTTTTAAGGAACCGTCTTTCCCCTTTTCGCATCCCTGGTACATGCAGGGCTCCAGTTCATTGGCATAGGAATAACCTTCCATCCATTCAACTTTAAGGCTGATGCCCTGCTCATTTTTTTTATTGGATAGCTGGAATGCAGCAGAACCGTCGGAGAGCATCCATCTTAAAAATTCTTTTTCAAAACCAATGTATGGGTCTGCTGCCAGTTCACTTAATCTTTTGGCTTCATCTTCAAAATTTGCCGATAATAAGGAAATGGAAAAACGTTCAGAACCTGTAGCTACAGATTTTTGCACTTCTCCTGCCTTGGTGGCCAGGTAAGCATACTTAAAGGCATGCATACCCGCACAGCATACGCCTGCCGGTGAAACCACTTCGATGGGATTTGTTTCGGGTAACCAGCCATGTACCATAACACCATGCGATGGCATCAGCTGGTCGGGAGTAGATGTACCGGTACTTAACAGTTCTATTGATTTAATATCATCCGGATTTTTTTCAAATAGTTTTTTTACGGCCAGGGCGGTCATCTCGGCATTGGTATGCGTGGCAACACCCTCTTTGGTAAGGGCATAAAACCTGTTTTTAATACCATTGTTCCGCAACACAATGGCTTTTGACCTGGAGGGTGCATCATTGATATAACCCAGGTATTCTTCCATTTCATCATTTGAAACCGGGTTGTTGGGAAAAAATGAAGAAGTATTTGTTATGTAAACCTCGTTTAATGACATCTGGTATATTGATTAATTTACGCCTGAATAAAGTTGTTTTTGTTTTTTTATGCGTTCCGATAAAAATGGCTTGAAGAAAATAAAATCAATCGTTAATATTATCGGGGCTGCTATAAACAGTGCAATTAAAAGATAATATTTGAATGCAACAAGCCAGGCTGTCTTTTTTTTCTTTTTTGAGATGATGTTTGCCCATATGGCAAATATTTTACTTGCCTTTGATTCGATAAACATTAAATTATATTTTACTTCAATGGCCTTTTGTTGTATCAGTTCATCCTGGAGGCCATCCCAGTTTTGGGCATTACAATATTTTTGAACGGTCGTTCCGTAATGCCTGGTGTGCTCGATATCAGCATCTGAAACGCCGGGTTTTGGAAAAATATTCAATAATCTGCCCTTTTTGCCTTTGAACATCCAGTAAAAAATGGTGATAAAGCTGATGAGGTTGTGGTGTTTATCAAAAAGGGCAATGCTGCCAACCAGTTTTGCATCGGCAGCCTTTAATATTTTTTTGATCCGCTGCATGGCACTGATCCACATATTCCGGGCGCCGGTAATGGTAATTACAGGGGTATCTTTTAAAACAGCCTTTACGGATGGGTGTAGTAAAATGGAATTGGCCGGTATGCTTGGCGAAAGAAACCATGCCTGGTAACCAAAAATGACCAGGTCGTATTTTTTTTCTGAAAGGGGAAACGGTTTCAGTTCTGTTGGTACACCTAAAACACAGTCGGGCATTACGGCAAAAAAACTTTTACCTGTCCAGGGAAACGGGTAATCATTGGCAACATGTACACGAACTTTCTCAACCATATTGCCGGCTTCAATTAATGGTGCAGTAAAATGATCAAGTATATTTTCCAGTTGCCCGGATTGTGTATAATAAATAACAAGAATTTTTTTACTCATGAACTGCAGATTGAGGCTAAAGCTTGTTTAAAACCTTTGATTTTTTTATGTAATCCTGTATAGCCTGCTGAACAACCTGCGGAAGTGTTTTAAAATTGGAACGTATGGCAGCAATATCATTTTCCAGGTTATTGCGGTATTCAACAACACGGGGGGCATGTTCCTGTATGATCAACCGCAGAAAATTAAATTCAGTATTTCCTGTATCTTTTTTAATGGACGCTTCCAGTTTTAAACGGCCGGTTTTAAAAAGGCTCAGCTTTTCTTTCGCTTTGGTTACAAGCCCGGCTTTTTTTCATCAGCAAAGCGCCTTCATAAGCCTCTCTTTCAATGATGGAAAGGGATTTTATTATTTGCAGCTGGGTATTGATCGCTTCCAGGCTATTTGCTGCCATGGCACTGTAAAAGGCCGCTTTATCGAATCCGGCTTTTTGAGAGTTTCCCTGTACGGTTAAAACCGACAAAAAAAACAGCAGGTTAAAAAAAATCTTCATGTACATCAGCTTTTTCATTATGGGCAAAGATACAATTTATACAGGCTTAACTATACACTATATGCATCAAAAGACGGCATACATATAAATTTTATGTTAATTAGCATTTTAGCTACTTGATATTTTATAAAAATGGAAAGTTGCCTGTTTTTACTGTTTGGTATATACAGTTAAATTATATCTGTAGGCATTTGAATGTATACACAATAAAATGTTATGGAAATACGATTTATACAATAGAATTTTGACAGCTTTTAAACCGGCCCATAAGTACCAACTGCCTTCCATGTAGAACTGCGCAATTGTATATTGTAAGCCGACCGGATTGATTCAATAAAAAATAAATCATATCATTAAAAATACTGACAGGAAAACTATATTTCATCTACAGTTTTAAAGTTTTAATGTTAGGCACTACAGGAAAAGAGCTCTGCAGCACGCAGGGCCTTTTTGTTTTAAGGAGTGGGGAAGGCAAGCTTTTAAAGCCTGACTTCCCTTTATAAGATCACAATGGCAGCAGCAAACTGGCAGATCAAACCCACAACCAGGCCACTGTATATTTCTTTTTGAGTATGATCACTAACCATTAAGCGGGATGTACAAACAATACCGGTTATTAATATGGCGATGGATAAGGGCCAGGTCATTAACATGCTGTTGCTGTTCATAATAATGATAAAAATGCCCAGTAAGCCGCCACACCCGATGGCGTGCATACTGATCTTTGAATAGATATTGGCGATCAGCCCGGCGGCAGTTGTCAAAAAAACACCGGTCATAAATGTTGCCAGTACCGGTGTTAACTCAGGCTTGAAATTAAAGAACACACGTGCCATCCAGAAATAGAAGATCATATTGGCAAGATATGGGCCAATGCGGTCCTGCCGGGAATGCAAAAAAACAGATCTTACAAATCCCAATCCTTTCATTACCAATAATGCAAAGGCAGGAAATAAAATGGTATTAAATGCAACAGACCGTAATATTTCAAATTTTGTATAAAAGCTAATTCCCGAAAAATAAGACGGGTGGTAATAAACCAAAAATGCGACTACATAGAACGGGATGAACAAAGGGTGAAAAACAACAGAGAACAGGTGTGCAACGAACCGCAGGATCATGTGATGTTCCTGTTTGAGTCTTTTATCCGTCGTTAGAGTAATGTTCATTTCCTGGATCATAATAAATATGTACACCTTCCTGTAAGCAGTTTAGTTTACCTGCTTCCGGTAATGCAGGCGTGCTGTTATAACTCTTTTCTTAACCGGGCAACTGAAATATTCAATTGCTCCCTGTATTTGGCAACGGTTCGCCTGGCAATATTATACCCTTTTTCCTGCAGCATCTCTGTTAATCTTTCATCGCTGTAGGGGTGTTTTTTATCTTCAGATTCAATAATATCACTCAGTATTTTTTTAACTTCCCGGGTACTTACTTCTTCGCCACTGTCGGTTTGCAGACTTTCACTAAAGAAAAATTTAAGCCGGTAAGTACCAAATTCTGTTTGTACAAATTTGCTGTTGGCTACACGGCTTACGGTTGAAATATCGAGGTTGGTTTCTTCTGCAATGTGTTTTAAGATCATGGGCCGCAGGTCGGTTTCATCACCCGACACAAAAAAATCATGCTGGTAATTCATGATGGCTTCCATGGTGTTCAGCAGGGTGTTGTGCCGTTGTTTGATGGCATCGATGAACCATTTGGCGGCATCAATTTTCTGTTTGATGAACAGGACCGCTTCTTTTTGCCGTTTGTCTTTTTTGTTGCCGCGGTCATATTCTTTCAGCATATCGCGGTAACCTTCACTTATCCTGAGATCGGGTGCATTTTTATTGTTGAGTGTTAACTCCAGGGTGCCGGCATTGTTGTAAATAAAAAAATCGGGTACCACATAACTTTCGGCACGGTTATTTTCACTTACGGCGCCGGCGGGTTTGGGGTTCAGTTTAACGATCTGGTTGATCACTTCCCTTAACTGCTCATCATTCAGATCGAGACCACGCTGAATTTTTTCGTAATGTTTTTTTGTAAATTCTTCAAAGTATTTTTCCAGTACCCTGATGGCCATTTCCACGTGCTTGCCTTCATGTGCTTTTCTTTCAAGTTGCAGCAGTAAACATTCCTGCAGGTTACGGGCAGCAATGCCCGGGGGGTCAAACTGCTGGATCTGCAATACCAGTTCTGCAATTTCCTCTTCAGTGGTTGTTATGTTTTGCCTGAAAGCCAGGTCATCAACAATGGCTGCAAATTCCCTTCTTAAATAACCATCATCATCCAGGTTTCCAATGATCTGGATGGCAACTTTTTTCTGGTGTTCATCAAAGGTCAGCATGCCCAGTTGCTCCAGCATCAATTCGTTGAAGCCGCGTTCTACTTTAATGGGGATCACCCTGTTTTCATCAATCTCGGGGTAATTGCTGTCTTTCAGTTTATAATCGCCCACTTCATCATCGCCGTCATTTACATACTCGCTGATGTCGATATTGTCATATTCATCCACACCGCCATCCATTTCTTTTTCATCGGTATCGGCATCGGTAAACTCATCATTGGCTTCGTCATATTCTGTTTCGTGCCCGTCTTCGGCCTCTTCCAGTGCCGGGTTTTCTTCGATCTCTTCCTTGATCCGTTCTTCCAAAAGGGCAGTAGGCACCTGCAGCAATTTCATCAACTGAATTTGCTGCGGCGATAATTTTTGTAATTGCTTTTGGTATAGTCCCTGACTTAAGGCCATAAACACATCCCGTTAGGGTAAAATAATCAACTGGTTTCTAAAAAATGTATCCCATGCTTTGAATAACTGCGTAAATTTACAGAGATAAGGCTATGTAAAATGTATAATAAAGGTAAATTTTTGATTTTTTGCATGATTTTTGTGGCAGGGAGCGTTTTTTCCCAAAAACGGGATGAAAAAACCCCTTCGGAATCGAATATATATAATAAAAAACCTGACTTTAGATCGATCCCTGTAATGAAAGGGTTAACCGGGTTTCCTGTTTTGGGGGGTAAAAAAAAGTTGCCGGTAAATTTTATTATTTCCAAACCCGCAATCTTTTCCATGATCAGTGCTGATCATTACACACAACATTTTGGCTTCTTTTGTAAAATGGAATTGCAGTTGGAGAAAGCATCAAAAATTCCATTGAGGTTCAGGCTTGGATCATTACCATATAATGATTACCTTGAACAGAAGCCCAATGCCGTTTACCCGTTTTAAATCTTCAGCTAATGGGATTATCTATCCATTACCGTGGTCAAATAAAAGAGAATGCATTGATTGATGAATTGATCAGTGAAACTGTTGATATCTGCAAAAGCCTCAGCTGGAATCACCTCATCTTTGAAAAGACAGGTAATGCAAATGATAAAGCCCATGTAAATGATCCTGGCTTTATCAATTATTCTGAAAACGATCTGAAAGGGATAAGTTTTGTGCCTGAAGATTGTGAACCCGTTTCCCTGGTATTTTTTCCTTCTGGCAGGCTTTGTTGCCCTTTTAAATTAATGAATAATAACCCTGCAACCAACGACCTGATGGTTGAAACCATTAGTACCAAAACCCAGTATGCCGGTATGGATGTGCATATAACCGTTTTAAAACTGCTGCAGTATTTTAAGGATAAATATTTTTCAGTTTTTGAATTATCAGATGAAGGTAATTATTGGGAAACAAAGGATGCAGCTGTATTAAAAGCGCAGTTTGACAGGTACAATTTCCTGGTAGATACTGTACATGATGCACTGAGCAGTATTAAAGCCGTGCCCGGCGAAACCCCGCAATCATTGGCAGACAGGATCGAAGAGATCCTTAAAAAAAGGTTGTAAAGAACGCAAAAAATAAAATTTGCGGGTTTTGCAATCAAAATAAAAAAGTTTACACAACGGCCCTCTGCTCACGCAACACTTTCTTTATTACAGTAACCAGCTGTTCGCATTTTGTTTTCAACTGCTCGTCTGTCCATGTTAAACCAATGGCCGTTGATATGCAACGGCTCATGATGGCATCACTTGGCGTAAAATCTTTTGTTGCATGATGTATTACCGCGGCTTTCAGATCCGGGTGTAATGCATTTAAAGTAACTGCATTTTTCAGGTGGTCCCATTTGCTGATATAATGCCAGTTATTGACGAACCAGTAAAAATTACCGGCTAAAATATTTTGAGCTTTTAATTCGGCAACAACAGCCCCGGCAGCTTCTGCTGTTGGTAAAAACCAGCTCAGGAATGTACAACTGTCACCGCTTTCATCAGGAATTCTCCTGAACGTAACCTCAGGTATGGCAGACAAAGCATTTTTTAATACAGTATGATTTTTTTTCTGGATGGCTAAAAAGGTATCCAGTTTTTTTATCTGTGCCAGGCCAACGGCTGCATGCAGCTCGCTGATCCTGAAATTGTAACCGATAAAAGGGTGCAGGTCGGCACCGCGGTCAGCTCCTTTATGGTCGTGGCCATGATCGGTGTAACCATCGCTTGCAATATAAACATCCTCCCGGTTGGTCATAACGACACCGCCTTCGGCACAGGTGATGGTTTTTACAAAATCAAAACTAAAAGTTCCGGCATCGCCGATGGTGCCTAATTTTTTTCCTTTGTAGGTACCGCCAATACTCTGGCAGGCATCTTCGAGTAAGATCAGATCATACTCTTTGCAAATGGATTGCAGGGCATCCATATCGGCCATGCTGCCGCACATGTGTACGGGCATGATGCATTTTGTTTTTGCGGTGATGGCATTACGAACGGACTGTGGATCTAATGTTAACGTATCATCCACATCCACAAAAACCGGGATAGCGCCAACACTGATCACTGCTTCAAAACTGGCTACAAAAGTAAAAGAGGGCAAAATGACCTCATCGCCATAACCAATGCCCAGGGCACACATGGCTGTTGTTAAGGCTGCAGTACCGCTGCTGAGTAACTGGGCATGTTTGCAACCAAAGGTTTCGCAAATAGCGGCTTCCAGTTCTTTGGCTTTCCAGATCCCTTTGCGGGGGCCGTCAAATCCATAACGCATGAGGATGCCTGTTTCCAGTACATCATTCACTTCTTTTATTTCTTCTTTTCCAAAATGTTCAAAGCCGGGCATAAAAATTAATTGATAATGAATAATTCCTGCCCGACTATTCGATCAGGCGGGGATAATGCTTTTAATAAAGGCATTTATCTCATGACAAAGGTAAAGAAAATTGGATGAGTCAAAGACTCAGGGCCAATGCATCCTCGTCAGAGACGAGGACGAGGACGGGGTTAATCTTCCAGGTCCTGCCAGTTAAAGAGTTGCTGCGTACTTTCAACATTATACCTGGAGATGGTACTAACGCCAAATTTTTTGGTCTTATGTAACGGGGCAATGGGAAAGATCAATACAAAATTTGAACTGTCGGCATTAAAATAAAAGATGTTTTCCAGTTCCGGTTTAAGAGGCACTTTATTATCTTCATAAACATAAACCGCTATTTTTTTTATGTTTTGCCAGGGGTATAAAAATTACCTTTTACCTGGTAGAAACTGTCTCTTTTGCGTAATCCAATAGAATTGATCTGTGGTGCTTCGGGTTTAATGCTGTCGATCCAGGCCAGGGGTGCGGGGTAAACCGGGAGCCTGAAATAATTGTTGCGGAGGCTGTCGTTCCAGCCATTGGGGTTTTTTACAAAACTGCTGCTGTTGTAAAAAATCATTCCCTGTATATTGGGGGTGTTACGCAGGGCTTCTATCTGCCGCGGTAATTGCGTATGATCCTTCCAGGCAGTATTGCTGTTGGCCCGGTAACTGGCCAGCCCTATGTAGAGGTTTTTACCAAAAGTATTTTTGCTCCACCAGTCAAGCAATACCTCGTATGGTGCTATCCTGTGTCCAAATTCCCAATACAGCTGCGGTGCCACATAATCGATCCAGCCTTTTTGCAGCCAGAGTAAAATATCGGCATAGAGGTCGTCGTAATTGGTTTGTGCACCATTGGTTTTACTGCCATTAACGGGGTCTTTGTCCTGGTTACGCCAGACACCAAAGGGGCTGATCCCAAACTGGCATTTTGGATTTGCTTTTTTAATTACAGCATTCAGCCTGCTGATGATGGAATCGGTATTGCTTCTTCTCCAGTCATCTTTTTTCATGCCATTGCCATATTTACGGAAGCTGGCATGATCCGGAAATTCTTTACCCGGTATTTTGTACGGATAAAAATAATCATCAAAATGAATGGCATCAATTGCATAACGTTCTACAACATCTTTAACAACGTTGGTGAGGTATTGCTGCGCATCTTTATTACCGGGATCAAAATATTTTTTATCGCCATAGGTTAAAAACCATTCGGGATGGATCCTGGTGATATGGTTTGCAGCAATGGATGACCTGCCGATATTGAATACCGCACGGTAAGGGTTCATCCAGGCATGAAACTCCATACCGCGTTTGTGCGCTTCAGTGATCATAAATGCAAGCGGGTCGTAATAAGGTTCCGGCGGTTTGCCCTGTATGCCGGTCAGAAATTCACTCCAGGGTTCGAAGGGTGAAGGATAAAATGCATCAGATACCGGCCGTACCTGCACGATCACGGCATTGATACCGTTTCTCAGGTGCATATCAAGCAACTTTGTAAATTCAATTTTTTGAAGATCTGAATTATAATTTCCTTTTGAGGGCCAGTCAATATTATCAACTGTGGCTACCCATACAGCACGGAATTCGGGTTTGGCCTGGGCGAAAGCAGTATTGGGCAAAAGCCAACCGGCAAGAAGCAAGAGGAACCCCGTAAGCCTTAAGTTACGCAGCATACACAGGAAGGAAGAAGAAAATTTCATGGATCTTTTTGGTTAAGCGGGATGACGGATCTTATCCAATAATGTATTTAATGTTTTTGCTTCTGCAGCCGACAGGTTTCCAAAAATGGCATCCATATCATTTTCATACCGGTCAATTTTTTCCAGTAATTTTTTTCCTTTCAGGGTAATGCTTACATCAACCAGGCGCTTATCATTTTTGCAGGTGTTCTTTTGGGCAAGCTCTTTTAAAACAAGGCGGTCAACAATACGGCTGGTGTCGCTCATTTTATCAAGCATGCGTTCCCGTATCTGTAAGGTGGAAATGGGTTTGCCGGCTCCCCGTAAAATACGGAGGATATTATATTGCTGGCCGGTAATGCCTTCCTTATCAAAAACGGATTTCATTTTTTCATTCATCCAGTTATAGGTATAGATCAGGTTAATGATCCCTTTTTGATAATCGTTCCGGAATGTTTTTTGACTGATATCTTTTTCTAAACTCATTGATCTTTGATTAAATAATGGACATTTATTCATGGTGGTCCTGCAACTTCATGGCCGGTCTTACAAATTCATTCATATAGATCCTGACCAAAATGATGATATAACTGATCAGCAGCGGGCCAAAGATCAAACCCATAAAACCAAATAACTGTAAACCTACAATTACGCCCAGTGCGGTTATAACCGGGTGTACATTACCGATCTTTTTTAACAGGCCCAGGCGGGTGATATAGTCAACATTACCGGTTACGATGAGGCTGTAAAACAACAGCCAGGTTGCCGTGTAATTGTTGCCGGTAGAATACAGGTATATAACCAGCGGTACCCATACGACCATAGTTCCCAGCAACGGGAAAAAAGCCAGTATCCCGGTAACAAATCCCCACATGCCCCAGTCTTTGATCCCAAAGATCAAATACCCGATGGCTGCAAATATGCCCTGCACCAGGCATATAACCGGAATGCCGATGGCGTTTGCCCTGACCATTAAAACGGTTTCCTGCGAAAGTTTATCAATGTTTGTTGATTTTAAAGGAATGATATTATGCAGGTATTTTTCAATAGCCGTACCGTTTACCAGCAGGTAATACAGGATAAAGAACAACATGATGAGATTGATGAACAGGGTTGCAGTATTGTTCAGGAGGCCCGGAATGGCAGCCGATATCTTGCCTGCAATGGATTGTGCATTTTCATCTGTAAATAATTTTGTGCCAAAGAAATCCTCCAGCCTGTCTGAAAATATCTGTAATCCCTGGATAACTTCCTGCTGGTTATTCAATAAGGAATTGATCTTTGGAGATACCAGTATGATGGATAAATAAACAGGAATGGCTATGAGAATGAGGGAACCAATGATGAACAACATGGCTGTGAGGCCTTTTGCCCATTTTTTTTTAGTAGTTAAAGTATGGTATAGTTTACGTGAGAGTATATAAATGGTTACGGCACCCAGGATACCCGGTAAAAATATATACAGTTCTTTCAGCAATAAAAGACCCAGCACGATGATCAGGAGCAACAGTAATAATTGCCTTAATCGGTTATTGAAATTATCCGGCATATGCTAAAATTAGTTATTAGTGAATTATAAAGGCGTTAAAATTAATCTTTCCACACAGAAACCCCTTCACTGCAATTGGCACAAATATCAATATTTTTCCTGCTTTTAAAAAGTTCATTCCTGAACTGTTTGTAATTATCATTGTGCCATATTTCTTTGAACGACTGTGTTTTTAAATTACCCAGCTGGTGTGTGGCATCCTTATCAAAGCAACAGGGTACCACCAGGCCGTCCCAGGTAATCACATTGGCGTGCTGCAGTTTCCAGCAACGGTTTGCCAGTTTATTTTTGGCACTGTAAGTTCCATCCCCGTTTTTTTTATACCGGCTGAATTTATCGATGGAGGGGATCAGGTTATTGGGGTCTGTTTCATATTGATACACCTGTGCTGTTTTAAATCGAACTTCATCAACACCTACATCTTTTGCCAGCTGCTTAATATCTTCAACCTGGTGCTCGTTTGGTTTAACCACCAAAAACTGGAAAAAAACAAACGGTGTTTTGCTTTTCAGTTCTTTTTTCCACTTCATGATATTTTTCGCACCTTCAAGCACTTTTTCAAGGTTGCCGCCAACCCGGTATTGCCGGTAAACATCCTGTGTGGTGCCATCTATGGAAATGATCAGGCGGTCGAGGCCGCTCTCAACTGTTTTCCTGGCAACCTCATCCGTTAAGTAATGGGCATTGGTTGATGTGGCTGTATAAATTTTTTTACCGGCCGCGTATTTTACCATCTCCAGGAAATCAGGATTCAGGTAGGGTTCTCCCTGGAAATAAAAAATGAGGTACAACAGTTCTTTATGGATATCATCAATGGTACGTTTAAACAGATCGTTTTGGAGCATGCCCGTAGGGCGGGTGAATTGTCTTAAACCACTGGGGCACTCAGGACAACGCAGGTTACAGCTGGTGGTAGGTTCAAAAGAAACGGAAACCGGGTAACCCCATTGCACAGGCCTGTTCAGGATACGGCTGATGTAAAAACTGCCCATTACCTTACTTCCATTGATGAACCGCCTGAAGGTGAGTTTGCTTAATAAATTTCTGCTATCGTTCCAGTTGAATTTGGGCATAGGCAAAGGTAAGCCGAATGGAAGTTAATTGAAGGGATCAACTTCATGTTATTGCCTGTTGTGCCAGTGTAAAACGTTAAAATTATTGGAGTCTTTCTGCAGCAGTAGTTTCCCCGGTAATTTGGCCATCTGTATTATCAACCTTTATTTTAACCGGTGAAAACTGAAGGGTATTGTTTTTAAATTTTTCGTAATTATGAAAGATCACATTAAGGGCTATAAAATTCATCACATAAGACCTTGTTTCGGCCGGAAGCTGATCTTTGATATCCCAAAAATCCGGATCAGCCTTCCCGGTCTTTTTCATGGCTGCCCACACATTGCCAATACCCCAGTTGTAACTGGCTACCATCAATAACAGGTTATCATCCAGGTTTTTGCTGCGGTCCTTTAAATAACGGGCAGCTGCATACGTTGATTTATTAAAATTCTTTCTGTCGTCCCTGGCAGGTGCTGTTTTTGCGGTTGTTTTTTTACCTGCTTTATTTTTTACCTGCTTACCTTTTACCTGCTTATTTTGTTTTGGAACATATTTCAATCCATATTCCCTGGCCACATCATCCATGATCTGCCAGTAACCTACTGCCCCGGCCCTGGAAACGGCATTGCCGTTAAAGGCACTTTCTAAAGCCAGCAAAACTTTCAGCTCCTGCGGCAGGTTGTGTTTATTTAAAACAGCGGTAACTTTCGGAAAGTATTTTTTACTCCGGTTATAGGTACGTATCAGGTAGGCCCTTCTGTTCACCGAAAATTTTTCGATATACTCCAGTGTATATTCTTCATGGCCGATTAATACTTCAGGAAATACCACATTGGCTTCCAGGGTAACAAACCGGGCATTTTCATTTTTGGATAAGGAAGCGGTCAGTTGTTTTTTGGAAGTATCTGTATGGGAATTTGCCCACGTAAAATTACCAAGTACAACTGAAAAAAAAAGTATCCAGGTTGATTTGGATACTTTAAAATGCAATAATTTTTGTTTAACCATGCTTAATTACATTTTCATTGGGGGTACAGAATTAACAACGGGTAGATATAAAACGGCATGCTTTTAATATTATTGCCCTTTCACAAATTTTTGGGAACTTTAATTTTCATAATTATAGATACTGTTGCTTTCAAAAATGTTACATATGCGTATTATTTTTATTTATGTGTTGCTCTTTTCAGTAAAGCTATCAGCACAAATACCGGTTGATGATTGTAAACAGGTAACTGATATTGCATTGGCCGAGCAATTGGCACATCAGCGGATCGTGGAAGGAACTTACAATATCCTGGGTAATACTTCAGCAAGCAATAATTTTGATGTTACTTATTACCGCTGCGAATGGGAAGTCAACCCGGCAGTAAGATTTATCAGCGGAAAGGTTACCGTTTATTTTTTTATTACAACCGGCACCGGTAATATCCAGCTCGACCTGATGAATCCATTGATCGTTGATAGTGTTAAGCAACGGAACCAGGTACTTGTAAAACAACATACCAGCAATACGCTAACGGTTAATTTTAGTTCGCCGATAAATGCCGGTGTGCTGGATTCAATATCTATTTATTACCGCGGGGTTCCGCCCAATACCGGCTTTGGGTCATTTATCCAGGATCAGCACCTGGGCATTCCTGTTATGTGGAGTCTGAGTGAACCTTATGGCAGCCGCGACTGGTGGCCGTGTAAGAACGGGCTGGATGATAAAGCAGATTCCATTGATATTTATATCACATCACCGGCGCAATACCGGGCTGCATCAAACGGGTTATTGCAAAGCGAAACACTCATCGCCGGCAATACCCAAAAAGTTACACATTGGAAACACCGCTATCCCATTGCAACTTATTTAATGTGCTTTGCAGTTACCAATTATGTGGTTTTTAATAATTCGGTTCAGTTGGGCAATATTACCCTGCCCATGCAAACCCATTGTTATCCCGAAAGTCTTACCGCATTCCAGAACGGCACACAGAATACTTTAAATGCCATACAGTTGTTTCACAACACATTTGGTGACTATCCTTTTATTAAAGAAAAATACGGGCATGTTCAGTTTGGCTGGGGCGGCGGGATGGAGCACCAGACCGCATCCTTTATGGTGTCATTGAACGAAAGCCTGGTGGCACATGAACTGGGGCACCAGTGGTTTGGAGATAAAATAACCTGTGCAAGCTGGGAAGATATCTGGCTTAATGAAGGTTTTGCAACATTTCTTGCAGCTTTTTATATGGAAGATAAATATCCTGCCAATAAAATTGCGGCAAGAAAAAGTGTGATCAACAATATCACTTCGGCAACCGGCGGATCGGTATGGGTGGATGATACGACCAGTGTAGGCCGTATCTTTTCGGGCAGGCTCAGTTATAACAAAGGTTCTTACCTGTTGTATATGCTGCGCTGGAAACTGGGTGATGCTGTTTTCTTCAATGCGTTGCGCAGCTACCTGTTGGACCCGCAACTGGCTTATGGTTTTGCCAATACCAATGACCTGGTGCATCACCTGGAGCAGGCCAGCGGACAAAACCTGGCAGAATTTTTTAAAGACTGGTTCAAAGGACAGGGTTATCCAACCTATAATGTACAATGGACACCGGTTGGCAGCCAACACGTGAATATTAAAATGAATCAAACCACGTCGCATACATCAGTTGATTTTTTTGAACTGCCTGTTGCACTTACATTTAAAAATGCCACACAGGAAAAAACCATTGTGGTTGATAATAAAACCAATGGTGAAACCTTTTTCCGGAATATTGGGTTTATAGCTGATACGGTTTTAATAGACCCGGAGTACTGGCTGGTTACAAAAAACAATGTTTCATCAAAAGTGCCGGATGCCGTTGCAGGACAAAATATAGTACAGGTTTTTCCCAATCCCATTAAAGATCATTTTTCGGTTTACATGCGTAAAATGGCATCTGCTTCTGCAAACATCAATCTATACAATGCTGGCGGGCAACTGGTTTATACAAAAAATATTGTGCTTACAAACGGATCGGAATACCTGGATGTGCCTTCGAAGCACCTGCCTGCCGGTACCTATTTTTAAGGATCAATGCCGGTGATTTTAAGTATGTAAAAAAACTGGCCAGGTAGTCATTCATTTATGAAAACTTTACCATGTTCATAAAAGCAGTTGTTGTTAATTTGTAACAGAACTGCCATTTAAAATGCGGCACCCAAACCTTGGCAAAAAGAAAGAAAAGTATTTTCCGATCCATTTTTATACCCGTAATACTGCTTGCCGGAATTGCTGCTGCTGTTTATTATATAAACGCTTATCTAAGCCGGCCTGCATTTGTACGATACCCGGCATTTGGCATTGACCTGCCTGTTAATTACCCCATTCATGGAATTGATGTAAGCCGCTACCAGCATAATATTGACTGGAAAGCGGTTAAAGCCATGGAAGACAAAAACATAAAGATCGGGTTTGCATTTATCAAGGCAACCGAAGGGCTTGGCAGGGTTGATATTGGATTCAGGAAAAACTGGTTCAATGCAAAAAAGGCTTTAATGCCCAGGGGAGCGTATCATTTTTTTATCAGCAGTAAGAGTGGCAAAGCACAGGCGGAAAATTTTATCGAAACTGTTAACCTGGATAAAGGGGACCTGCCGCCGGTACTGGATATTGAATCAACCAACGGGGCATCCGTAACTGATATTCAGCAAAGAGCTAAAGACTGGTTGCAGGTGATTGAAAAGCATTATAAAGTAAAACCGATCATCTATACCAATATTGATTTTTACAGTAATTTTTTAGATGGACATTTTGATGATTACCCTTTATGGGTTGCCCATTATTATGTAAAAGATAAACCCCGTATCGATCGAAACTGGATCATGTGGCAGCACAACGAAAAAGGCCGGGTGAACGGTATTGACAGTTTTGTAGATTTTAATGTGTTTAACGGCGACAGCGCTGCTTTTAAAAAGCTGCTTACAAAATAAAAAAGCCCCATCTATTTTTATTAATTTTATCAAACCTCATAACCCCCCATTAGGGGATGGGCGTACAATGGGGATGGAAGACGAAACAAGGGAATTCCTGGTCAGGATATTAAATACAGTAGCTATTGTATTGGTATGGATGATGACAAATGTTTTTATTGGAATTTATAAGGGCTATGCTTTTTTTGAAAATAAGCCGGGCTGGGCAAATTATGTATATTATGTTTTCCTGGTAGTGAGTTTCGTTTTTCTCATCATTCACCTGAAACGTAAATGGAAATTATAATGACAAATGACTCAATGACTAGTTTTACTAACTGCTATGATCTGCCACGATCACCCACCTGTTCTTTACTTTTTTTAAACAACAGTGTAAAATGCCCGCCCACATCACCAATGCTGCGTGTTAAATGCCATTTGCCCACTACAAAAAAATACATCACCGATAACCTTTTTACTTCCAGGATATCAAATTTGAGTTTGCCCATGGCCGCGGTATCCGGGTAACCATTTTTATAATTATTCAAAGTGTTTTGCCAGCCATAGGTAACGCCGCTTTTACCAATGAACATTAAAGAATCGCTTTGCCAGTATGTGCCCATGAATTGTTCAAGATCTCCTGTATTCCAGGCTAATCGCTGTTCTTCAAGCAGGGCAAGGATTTTTTGCTCATCCCCGCCTGGCGTACGGGCAGGTTTAGTTTGAGCTGCTGCGGATAAACAAAATAAAATTGCAATTATGAAAACCGGAATGATCTTTCCCATATAATTTAGTTTGAACTATAAATATAAATGATCCAACACTATTTAACCAATTAACGGAAGCCAATTAACGGGATTACCCTTAATGCTTATGATGCGGAGATGAACACTTACTCCGGTGACAAAGCCGGTAATTGTAAAAGTGTGCACTGATGATGCAAATCACAGCGATCACCAAAAGCAGGATTTCATACTGAACAAAAAACTGTTTCAGCACCAGGAAGATAAAGCCAACACTGAAAATTAAAACAGGCACAACAGAACGGTGATGTTTTACAAAACCATGAAACAGGGAATAGGAACCCACAACAAAGGCCAATACGATCATGCCCCATTCAAAAAATACATTATGAATGATATTGATACCGAAAATGGGTAAGGTACTCATCAGAACAGGCAGTAAAGCGCAGTGAATTGCACAGATTATTGAAGTTCCAATGCCCAGGGCATCCCAGTTTAATTTAATATTCATAATTCAATTGGGCACAAAGTTAAGATATTTGCAATAATGTTGCAAATTATATCCTTAGGTCGCCAAAATTGTGGGTGTCGAGTCGCTCGTTGGTTATTAAAAAATCTTTAAACTCAAATACCTCGTTGTGACCTGATTGCTAATCGAAAGGAGCGTAAATTTGCCGCAAATAATTTGATATGGGTAAGCGGATCCTGTTTTACAGTAGTTTTTTTGTGGTGCTGATCGTGGCTTTTTTATACTTTGTTTACAAGGATGAAGATTTGACAAGATCACTGTTGCCGGTCATTAATGATAATGTTCAAAACTTTTCCTTTACCAGCCAGGATGGAAAAACGATCACGGAAAATAATGTTGATGGTAAAGTGTATGTAGCTGAATATTTTTTTACAACCTGCAAAGGCATTTGTCCAAAGATGAATGCCAATATGCGGCGGGTGTTCGATAAGTATAAGGACGAACCCAACTTTTTGATACTCTCGCATACCTGCATGCCCGAGACGGATTCGGTTCCGGTACTCAAAGCCTATGAAACAAAAATGATCAATGGCGTGCTGGATAAGCATGAGGATGGTTCTTATGAAATTGAGTACGATTCAATACATCAAAAGTCAAAAGTCAAAAGTCAAAATCCAAACTGGTATTTTGTTACCGGGGATAAGGCGCAGCTTTACAAAATGGCCCGGGAGAGTTATAAGATCGACAACAATAAACCCGACAGCACACAGAACATGGCCGACCAGTTTATTCATACCCAGTTTTTTGCTTTGGTAGATAACCAGCGCAGGGTAAGGGGCATCTACGACGGGCTGAATGAAGCCGAGATGCAGAAACTTTTAAAAGACATTAAAGGATTGCTGAAAGAAAAAGTTACCACCAAAAGATTTATGAACGGATTCAGTAATAATCCCAACTAGGTTTGTAATTAGTCGGTAGTAATTAGTCAGGAGTCATTATTCAGGAGTATGAGAATGCGAAGTACTGATTTCCGCAAACTCCAAATTCCCGACTCAGGTTTCCCGACTCATGTTCACATTCTTTTTTTAACTTTACAAAAATCATGGATACATTACTCGATATACTGAAAAAGAACCAGCTAAGCGTAACAGAAGGGCGTAAGAAGATCCTTGAACTGTTTGTGAACAGCCCGGGCGCACTGGCACATGCCGATATTGAAAAAAGTACCGATGCCGGTTTTGACAGGGTAACCGTTTACAGAACACTCCAGACATTTGTGGAAAAAGGGATCATCCATAATATTCCAACAACCGACAATTCTATTTTATACGCTTTGTGCAAAGACAATTGCGAAGCAGGCCACCACCACGATAACCATGTGCATTTTATCTGCGATGTTTGTGATAAAACGATCTGCCTGGATAATGTCTCCATACCTGAAGTAAAACTCCCTAAAGGATTTATGCAGAACCAAATTGATTTGGTGATCAGCGGAGTTTGTGATGAGTGTAAATAGCCAAAGTTTTGAGTCTAAGACTCGAGACCAAATCATCCTTGCCAGAGACGAGGACGAATAAAAGATCTACCTGTTATAACAATCTGTGAAATCCAATAAATCAAAACAATCAGCGATTCATTTCTGATCTGACAAACTCCATCAGCACTTTTATTTTATCCGGGCTAAAATCAAATTTCAATCCTGCCGTTTCGAAAAGTTGTGGTAAAGTTTTTGTGCCACCGAGAGCAAGTGCATTACAATAATTGTCCATCGCCAATTGCTTATTTTCTTTATACTGCATCCACATGCCAATGGCTCCCAATTGCGCAATGCCATATTCAATATAATAAAAAGGCACTTCAAATAAATGCAACTGGCGCTGCCAGCCATTGCTGCGGTAGGTTTCCAGCCCGCTGTAATCGATCACATCATCCTGGAATTCTTTCAGTATCTCATTCCAGGTTACCCTTCGTTCTTCATGTGTATGCACCGGGTGCTCATAGATCCAGTGCTGGAATTTATCAATGATGGCGATCCAGGGAAAGATGGTGATCACTCTTTCAAGCTGATGTGCTTTAGCTCTTTTCAGATCTGTTGCATCTGTAAAAAAATGTTTCCCATTCATCCATGCTAAACAGTTCCATTGCCATGCTGGCCACTTCGGCAATTTCCATGGGATAATCTTTAAACCCATTCAGCTCTAAAGGATGCGCCAGGAAAGAATGAACGGCATGCCCGCCTTCGTGCAGCATGGTGGTTACATCATGCATCTGCCCGGCAGCATTCATAAAAATAAAGGGTGCGCCGCTTTCAGCAAGTGGACAGTTATATCCACCCGGAGCCTTTCCCTTACGGCTTTCCAGGTCCAGGTGTTTAAGTTCCTGCATTTTTTTAAGGCATTCGCCAAAGAATGGACGCAGTTTTGTAAAACAGGCAATTGACTTTTCGATCAGCTCTTCACTGGTTTTAAAAGGAACTAACGGTTTAATGCCTGCGGGCTCAGCATCAATATCCCATGGTCGCAACGTATCCAGCCCGAGCTTATCTTTTTTGTTGGTAGATGATATTCACAAGCGGTAATACATGTTGCTTAACCGCTTCATGAAATTTATAACAGTCTGCTGCGGTATAATCAAAACGGCCCAGTTCTTTAAAACGGTAATCGCGGTAGTTATCAAAACCGGCATTTAAGGCTTCCCTGTTTCTTTTTTCAATTAGGCTGTCAAATAATTCATTCAATGCTTCCTTATCAACCAACCTTCTTTCATTTATTTTCCGGTAAACCTCTTCCCTTAATGCCCTGTCGGGATTCTCTAAAAACTTAGCTGCCTGTTGTAAAGTGTATTCTGTATCATTAACAGTCACTGTTATCTTCCCGGATATAACCCCGAACTGCTGTTGCATTACAGATAGCTCAGCCTGTATATGGATATTCTCTTCCCGGAACAGCTCAATGCTTTTACGCATGCTGCGCAGGTAGGTAAAATATTTTTCCTCATCGAGTTCTTTGGCCAGGGGATGATTCACCAGTTTCTTATTGAGTGCATCAGCATAGGGCTGGATCTTTGGCTGTATTTCCATACAGAAGAAATTAAATGCTTCTTCAAGTGTTTTATTCTCTGTATCACAGGTCATTTTTATCTGGCGCCAGCAGGCATCTTCGTTTACCATGGCTTCCAGTTCGCTCTGGTCAAGCAACCATTTTTCAAGATCCGTTATGCTATCTATATTTCTTTCAAGCAGGTCTTTAAAAAAAGGTATCAGGCTTTGCCAGCCGGTAACTGTAAAATCTTTGGGAACAAAATGGCGGGGTAGTTTTTGTATATCTGCGGTGTAGTTCATGCCCTAAATCCCTAAAGGGACTTTTAAGATTAAAAATATTTGAAAATCTTTTAAAAAGGTAAAAGCTGAAAATAATTAAACTCTTGCCTTATTACCCTTTAGGGGGTTAGGGGGTGACCTTAAGCCATCTTCCTCGGTGTATTTATTTTTTTTGCCGGGGCATTGTTTTTTACTGCGGCAGTTTTGGCTTCTGCAACCCTTGGCTTATTTTCCGGTATACCGGCTTCGATATCCGGATTCTCCGATAATTTTATTTCCACATCATTGGCTTTTAAAATTCCGAACCACTTCACCATCTTTTTCATATCACTGGCATATACACGGCTAAAGTCCATTGCCGGATAAACTTTTTCAAAATATTTTTTAACCGCAGCAGCATCACTGTCTGCCGGTATTTTTTCTGTGCCGGCAGCCATTGCTGTAAATACATCAACCAGGTTCACATTATCGGTAGTTGTAAAAACCTCGATACTCTCCAGGTGCGAAAACTGGTGAACCCGGGTACTTACAAATTTTGTGCTTTTATCCTCCAGTGATTTTACAACACCACCGTCGGCTTTTGAAGATAATAATTCAAATAAACCGGGTAAGCCGGTCACTGATACCAATTTACTATATTCCATATACGTCGTTTATTTTTTAGGGCTGCAAGTTAATCTTAAAACGGCAATTTATCTATTTGGTAAAACAGGCAACCCATAAAAGGTCATTGCCGCTTATACCTGATAAGAACCATACTTACCGGAAAAGACCTTTTTTAAGCAAAAAAGCTGCTTTGAGCAACTGTTTTTTACCAAAGCGTCGTCTAATATGGCATACAAAAGAAAAATTTATGAGATTCAGATCAGTTTTATTTACAGTATTTTTTAGCCTGGTAACAGTAATGGGTTATAGCCAGGATATTTCATTGAAAGGTAAAGTAACCGACAAAGACGACAAATCGCCAATCGTTGGCGCAACAGTGAAGCTTGTTTCTCTAAGAGATTCAACACAAATAAAGCTGGTCATTACAGATAAAGCAGGAAATTTTTCTTTTAATAACCTCAATGCAAGCGGGTATAGGGTTTATATCAGTTTTACCGGTTATGAAAAGGTTGAACAGCGCATTAACCTGCAGGCAAGTAATAAAGAACCGATCCCATTTGCTATTGGGAAAGTTGCTACAGACCTGGGTGATGTAACGGTTGTTGCCAAAGCTGCGCCGGCAAGGCAAAAAGGGGATACAACCGAATTTAGCGCCAGCCAGTTTAAGGTAAATCCCGATGCAACTGCAGAAGATATGATAAAAAAATTACCGGGTATTACGGTTGCACGGGATGGTACGGTAACAGCCATGGGAGAACAGATCAGGAAAGTAACAGTAGATGGCAAAGATTTTTTTGGCGATGATGCAACGGCAGCACTGAAAAACCTGCCTGCCACTGTAATTGATAAGATACAGGTTTTTGACAGGCTGAGCGACGAAGCCCAGCTTACCGGATTTGATGATGGTAACTCGGTTAAAACAGTAAACATTGTAACCAAATCGGGTATTAAAAACGGTCAGTTTGGAAGAATATATGCCGGTTACGGAACTGATAACCGCTATACAGCCGGTGGTAATGTCAGCTTTTTTAAAGGCGACAGGCGGATATCCCTGGTAGGCAATTTTAATAATATCAATCAACAGAATTTTGCATCGCAGGACCTGTTGGGAGTTACCAGCAGTGGTGGTGGCGGCCGTGGTGGTGGCGGAAGAGGTGGTTTTGGCGGCGGCGGTGATTTTAATGTGGGGCAATCGAGTGGTATCAGTAAAACAAATGCTTTTGGAATTAATTTCAGCAATGTGTACCAGAAAAAATTAACGTTAACAGGGAGTTATTTTTTCAATAACAGTACCAATAATAATGAAAGCCTGGTTAATACAGAAACTTTTAGAAATCCCAAAACCTGTTCAGTATAGAAAAAAGCAATTCATATACAAAGAATACCAATCACAGGCTCAATATGAGACTGGAATATAAAATAGATTCATCCAATTCGCTTTTTATCATACCCAACATCAGTTATCAGAAAAATAATTCAAATTCCTTTTCAAATTTCCAATCCTATGGAGGATGGCGGCGATTCAATAAGCAACTCAGGCCAACAGCTTATCAGACAGAACTGGATATAATATCAGGAACAACATCATGTTCCGCCATGCATTTGCAAAAAAGGGCGTTCGCTATCCTTGAGTTTTAATACAACATTTACAAAAATGAAGGCGAAACGATCATTGATGCCAAGTATCGTTTTTTGACAGCCTGGGTGTATTCACCAACGATTCAATACAAAACAGGCTTAGTGATAACCTGACGAACGGCTATACAATCGGTGGAAATATTTCCTACACCGAACCGGTAGGTAAAAAAGGACAATTGCAATTTGAATACAGGCCATCGGTACAAAAGAATAAGGCTGACCAGCAAACTTTTTCATACGACGGGCAGAAATATACCATGTTTGATACCATCCTTTCAAACCGGTTTGATAATACGGTTACTACAAACAATGCCGGTGTCAGCTACCGACTCAATCAAAGCAGGGATGAGCAACTTTCTGTTGGCGTGAATTTCCAGCATTCAAAACTGGAAAGCCAGCGGGTTTTTCCAACAACAACATCCGTTGATCAGTCGTTCACCAATATATTGCCCAATGCCATGTACCGGAAGAAGATCTCTACCAATGCCAATATCCGTGTGTTTTACAGGGCTTCTACCAATTTCCCGTCTGTAACTCAATTGCAGGACGTGGTAAATCTCAGCAACCCGCTAAGGGTAAGCAGTGGTAATCCCGATCTGAAACAGTCGTACACACATTTCCTGTCAGGACGGTATACGTACACGAATTCAAAAACCAGTCAAAGTTTTTTTGCAAACTTATTTTTGCAAACAGCCAGCGATTATATTTCAAACGCAATTTTTATCCCAAACAAGGATTCTGTCATACAACAAAATATAGTTTTGAAAGGCGGTTCGCAATTAACCAAACCTGTGAATTTAGACGGTTATAAAACCCTGCGTACTTTTTTTGCTTACAGCATGCCCCTGAAATTCATGAAAACAACCCTGAATCTTAACGCAGGATTCAGTTATTCCAAATTGCCGGGCATGGTAAATTACGAAAAGACCTTTACCGATAATTATGTATATAACGGCGGGCTCGTTCTTGCCAGTAATATAAGTGAGTATGTAGATTTTAATGTATCGTACACAGCTAATTTTAATGATGCCAGGACCAATAATACCAACAGCACCAACAATAAAATTGTTAATCAAAGTGTCGGGGCACAGGTTAACCTGCTGAACAAAAAAGGATGGTTCCTGCAAAACGACATTTCGGGTAACAGTTACAGTGGCTTATCCGGCGGGCTTAATCAAAGCTTTTGGTTATGGAACGCGGCTATCGGTAAAAAATTCTTAAAGAATAATGCAGGGGAACTTAAGTTATCCGTATTTGACCTGCTGAAACAAAATCAGAGTATTACAAGAACAGTTAACAATTTGTATATCGAAGATGTGCAAACACAGGTATTGCAGCAATATTTTATGCTCACCTTTACCTATAGCCTGAAAAATTTTGGTACAGCGCCGGCGAGGAATAATTCTGAAAATTTCAGGGGCGGAATGGGTGGACCGGGAGGTGGAAACCGGCCATTTTAATTATATTTAGGGTTGACCTGATAAAAACATGTTTTGGATCAACCTGAATTAATAACACAACTGCAACTGGGCGATGAATCGGCTTTTACAAAGCTGGTGGATGAATACCAGGATATGGTTTACAATACGGCCCTGGGTATTGTACAGCAGGCAGATGATGCAGATGATATCACGCAGGAGGTTTTTATACAGGTATACCAGTCAATAAGTTCTTTTAAAGGCGATTCAAAATTTTCTACCTGGCTTTACCGCATTGCAGTAAGCAAAGCGCTTGACCATGAAAAGAAGAAGAAACGAAAAAAACGTTTTGGTTTTGTACAAAGTCTATTTGGTGGAGATGGTGAAGAGCAGGTACACCCGGTAGAATTCGATCACCCGGGTATCCAGGCAGAAAAAAAAGAGAGCGCTGCTGCATTGTTCCGGGCGCTGAAGCAGATACCGGATAACCAGCGGATCGTTTTTTCGCTGCATAAACTGGAGGGACAGAGTAACCGGGAAATTGCAGCGATCATGAACACCAGTTTACAGGCCGTTGAATCACTGATGAGCAGGGCAAAGGCAAGTTTAAAAAAGGAATTGAATGATTATTATCAAAAAAATATTACGTAACCTTAAATCGTTCCGTTATGAATAAGCACGAGAATATCAACAAATTAATTGACGATGCATTGAAAAGTGCAGATGATATTAAACGTGCAGCGGTTAAGCCATTTTTGCTTACGCGTATCCATGCCCGGATGAATAAAGGAAAAGAATCGCTATGGGAAAAGGCAGGATGGCTGATCGGCAGGCCTGCCGTGGCTTTTACAGGACTTTGTATGATCTTATTGATAAACATCACGGTGGTTATGGTAAATAAGCCATCAGCTACTGATTATGCAGTGGAGCGCAGTTCACAGCAGCAGGTGGATGAATTTTCTTATACAGTAGCCACTATTTATGAAATTGATAATACCCAGCAAAATGATAAATGATCAAAACAGGAGCAAGGTTTTTATAACAATAATCGGGATATTATTGGTGGCCAATATTGCCCTGGTATCTTTTTCCTGTTGAAAAAAGACGGCAGAAAACCTGAAAAACGCCCCGACCGTAAAACCATGATCGCCAATTTTCTGAAAGCCGAGATCGGTTTCAGCACGATGCAGTTGCAACAATACGATTCCCTGAGTACCGGCCATTCAGAAAAAATAAAAAATATGTTCGACAGTTTGCGCAGCAACAAAGACAAACAGTTTAAATTACTGGCCATGGCCAATTTCAGTGATTCGGCTATGAACCAAATTGCTGAACAATCGGGTGAAACACAAAAGATGATGGAACTGAAAATGTTCAGTCATTTAAAAAAAATACGCCTGCTTTGTACGCCTGAACAATTGCCAGGATTCGCTTTTTGTAAAAGTACTGAACAGGAGAAATGGAGAAGCCAGGAAAAAGCAGGAGGAAAAAAAATAGTCACAAACCTTAAAAAAAATAAACATGAAAAAACAAATTGGATTGATGGTAATGGCTGCTTTGTTCAGCATTACGGCAGTAAATGCACAGGGCGGTGGCGGCCAGCGCCAGACCCCCGAAGAAAGAACAAAGGCAACCATGGAAAAAATGGCGCCTTTGAACCTGGATGCGGAAGCGAAAGCTAAAACAGAGATCATTATTTCGGAATTCAATACTGCTTCACAAAAAATGATGACCGAATTGCGTGAAAGCGGTGCTGACCGTGAGACCATGATGGCTAAACGCAAAGAACTTTCTGATGCGAGAGATGGTAAATTGAAACTGGTTTTTACCGAAGCACAAATGAAACAGTGGAAAGACGAAATTGAACCCTCATTAAGGCCTCAAAGGCCCGGTGGTGGCGGAAACTAGCTTTAAAGGTGAATACGAACAAAAAGGTCCTGCAGTTTTGCAGGGCTTTTTTTTATAAAAAATGCCCCGTGTTTAAACGGGGCATAACCTAAAAACCAAACCCTGTATTGCCAACTTACTTTATTAAATGATCCCTTTCCACCTCATTAAACCTGCTGCACCCAGCATGGCGGCACCCAGTAAAATAATCCCTGCCGGTGCAGTTTCGTTGTTTTCAATATCAGCCTTTACCTGGGGCATCAACGCTGTATACCGGGCAGTTGCATCTATTTCAGATTCATTGATTGTTGTTACATCATCCTGCCAGTTGTTGATATTGGTTCCGGTTAAAAAGGTCAGTTCCATCAGTTCTTTTTTCTGCGCTGCTTTAAGGCATGCAGGTATTTTTTACCGGCGTCGCAGTTAAGATCTCCACTGGCCGGGTGCGTGATGATATACCTTGCCTGGTAATTTTCGGTATTGGGCGTTACCTGGAACATAAGGTCCTGCGGAAAGGATTCCCGGTTGTAACGGAAATGCAAACGCGTAAAATGTACATTCGTGCTCCCGTTATCCGGCTCTTCATTATCCACATCACTGTAATCGGTCCAGTCCTTATTGCCCAGCCACCATACTCCGCCCTGCACCAGGTCCTGTTCGGTAGGCGGGTTTCCCACGCAGGGATCACATTTCATCGGGTTAACCGGCGTAACATTCCAGGAATATTCCAGGAAGGCAACACTTTTATCTTCTTTGATCCATTGATTGGTGAACAGGTTGGCATAAAATGCACCAAAATTCTTTTGTACAAAAAGGGGTATTTTTTTATTGCTTGCAATATTTACATTGCGGTAATTGGTGCTTTCAACCCGGCCCTTTCTCGTGAACGCATAAACGATCAGGTCCTGGTCGCCATCGGCATTGGCCATGCCCAGGCGGATGGGCAGCATGAATTTGGGCGAGTTAAAACTGATCTGTATGGGACGGAGAAAATTACTGTTCAGCTTTTGCTTTTCTTTTTCATTTACTTTAACCACGAAGAATTTAAGATTGCTTTTTATGTAGGGATCCAATACTTCTTCTGCATTGGCAGGTATCTTATAGCCATTTGCCAGGAGCCATGTTTTTAAACCGCTGCTTTCCCTGGCACTGAGGATCAGAATATCGTATTCACCAACAATGTATTGTGCTTCAATTTTTACTGAGGATCTTGCCCCGGCCACTTTTCCAGACAATGCTTTTTCCATTGCAGTGCCGGATGGCATCATCATATCTTCTTTGTATTTTTTATAATCATTGCAGGGGTTCTCGTCATAATATTCCACCAGCCTGGGAGCGCTGTAGTCATTCAGCTTTTGAAATATGGATTGGTCAACTACTTTGATATCAGCTTTACGCAATACAACCGGCACTGGTACCACCATGGCAAAGTCTTTGGTATCGCCGGTAAAATCATTGTACATGGTTATGACATTCCTGTTGCCATCCCTTACCAGTATAACCTGGCTGGTTTTATTTTTTAAAGTTCCATCAGCCTTGCTTACATAAAATCCGCAAAAGGAAAACAATAAAGGAGAAACGGCCATAAAACCACCAATAATTAAAAGCTTCTTTTTCATAATTTATTTTTTGAGTTGAAGAATTACATGAATGACCTGGAATATACAGTATCCAGGAATTTTTTTTCGGCCGGCGTACAGGCTTTTGACGGAACCCATTCAAATTTATTTGCTTTAAAAAATGAATCCAGCAAAGGCACCAGTGGCTGGGCAAGTACCAGCACAAAAATGGGTGCACCGTTCATGAATTTAAAGGCGGATAAATAAAAGGCAACAACTGCAATGGCTGCACACCAAACAATTCTGACCGTCTTATGCCCGGGTATGGTTTTGGGGTCGGTTATCATAAAGAAAGAAAAGATCAAAAGGCTCCCGGTACTCACCGACTGTATAAAATGATCCATGGGCCAGTCCAGGTAAATGATCTGCCTTGCAAAGACCAAACCGGCAAATGTGCCCAAAAAAGCAAGGCTTGTATCCAGTTTCTGGACACGGGTAGTTACAATAAATCCTAAACATAAAACCCCAAAAAATAGTACTGCATTACTGCCCCATTGCCCGGGACTTACCCAGGCATTGCCGGTAAGCCAAATAGAAAGCACAATGCCCAATGCTGACGGATTGAAAATATGCCTGCCGTTTATGCGTATAATATATTTAGATGCAATGGAAACAACAGCGGCAAAAACTGCAACACTCAAATCATTTGTCTTTAATAGTAAGCTTAAACCAAAAGAAGAAATGAGCACAGACGGGATGCCGTTCTTTAACCGGGTAAAAAATGGAATTGTTTTTTTTCCAAACAGCCATTCACTTATAAACTGGGCAGACGAGGCTGGTAATGAAATAAGTTGCATACAGCAGGTATTCATTATTCCAATGAAGTATCAGGATACCATAACACAAAAAAATGCTTTGAAAAAGGATCTGGAAGTAACGGGCATCTTTAAAGAATTGTGTTGTATGCATAACAGTTGTATTTGTGTACAGGATGAAAGGACTTGCTGGATTACACATTTCAACTGTTAAAAAATAGTCAAGGAGCAAAAAATAAAAATTTATGGAATTTATGAGAACCGGCATCGGTTTCGCAACAGTTTTATAGTTTTTAAACAGGTAAGTTGAATATCATTTTACAATCCGGTATTTAACCGTCAGGATCAGGAAACCGGGTATCATTAAGCTGATCTGTGGAATGACTGGACGGTTAACCGGGTATGTCTGCAGCTAATTATCCCTTTAATTCAGAGAAATACAGGTTTATATACAAAGAAAGCAAAGCATGAATACAATTATTTAATTTTACGGGCGTTGAATAGCTTATAATTTTTGGGTTAATTAATTTCCAATTTATGAGAGATCAAATTTTACCGGCCAGACTGCTTTTTCTGTCAGGCCTGGTCTATATCTTTTTAGGGTTACCAGGCTGTAAGCCGGTAAATAATGTTGACAGCAATGAAGGAAAAGATATGTACAGTGGCCCGGAAATGCGTGCCCGGCTTGAATATGACCGTACCAAAGACCCTGCAACAGGGCGTGTTCCGAGTGAGCGGTTAATGATTGCCATGGAACAAACCAGGTTATCAAAAATAGCATTTCAAAACAGTTCTCATTTGATCAGTGCTTTAAACTGGGAGGAGCGCGGCCCCAATAGCGATGTCCCCGGCCCATCAAACGGTAATACCAGGGCCAATAGCGGTATTGCAGCCGGACGGGTAAGGGCCATTATGGTTGACTCAACCGATGCTACCCGTAAAACTGTTTGGGTGGGCGGCGTGGATGGTGGATTGTGGAAAACCACTGATATTACTGTCTCGCCTGCCAACTGGATACTGGTGAATGATTTTTTAAGCAACCTGGCTGTTGCAGATATTTGCCAGGATCCCAGGCCCGGTTTTCAAAATATCATGTATTTCTGTACCGGCGAATCCTATTATAATTTTGATGCAGTACGTGGTAACGGGGTTTTTAAAAGTACCGATGGCGGTATCACCTGGAACCACCTGGCCAGCACTGCCGGTTATTTAAACAGTACACGTATCCGTTGCGATTACCAGGGAAATATTTACCTGGCAACCAGGGGTACCGGTTTACTCCGCTCTACTGCTGCCAGTGGCGGCGCTGCCTGGACAAACATCACACCTGCAGGCCTGCCCGCAGATATTTGCGACCTGGAAATAAGTTCCACAAGCGCAGCAGGAAGGCTGCATGTGGTGACCGGTATTTTTACAACACAGGGCTACCGGTATACTGACATACCCGCCACCGTTACCTCTGCATCCTGGACCGCCCCTGCAACTGTATTTCCTTCTTATGCCATGCGTGCTGAAATAGCCTGCATGGGATCTACTTTATATGCATTGCCTGCCAATGGCAGTTACCAGGTTCCAACAATTTATAAATCAACCGATGGAGGTGCAAACTGGGCTTCCACGGCAGGACAACCAACTGTAGGCTGGGGAGCCGGACAGGCCTGGTATAATCTTACCGTAGCGATCGATCCATCAGATCCCAATAATTGTATTGTTGGGGCACTCGATACCTGGAAAACAACCAATGGCGGTACATCCTGGAGCCAGATCTCAAACTGGGTTGGCACGACACCGGGGTACCAATATGTTCATGCTGATGTACACAATATTACCTGGTATGACGGCGGCAATAAACTGATCTTTGGATGCGATGGCGGGATCCATTATTCTTCAGATAAAGGATCAACTATACGTGACCGTAATATCGGGCTGCGGATCAAACAGTTTTATTCATGCGCCATACATCCTTCTACCACCAATTATTTCCTGGCAGGTGCACAGGATAACGGGGTGCACCAGTTCAGCAATGCCGGCTTAAGCAATACCATTGAAGTAACCGGGGGTGACGGCGGATTTGTGGCCATCGACCAGGACCAGCCACAATACCAGTTTGGTTCCTATGTATTTAACCAATACCGCAGAAGTAACGATGGAGGAGCTTCCTGGACTCAGGTAAATTTAAGTGGTACGGGGCAGTTCATCAATCCATTTGATTATGACAATACAGCCAATATCATGTATTGCGGGGATGCAGCAGGCGCCTACCGGAGATGGACCAATCCGCAAACAGGCTCAGCAAGTGCAGTAGTAAATATCACCGGGCTTGGGGGCGGAAGTGTTTTGTCGGTAAGTGTTTCGCCTTATACAGCCAACCGGGTTTATTTTGGAACCGATAACGGAAGGGTTGTACAGGTGGATGGTGCCAATACGATCGCATCCGGATCTGCAGGGACCAACCTGTCAACCGGGCTGCCGGCCGGGTCTGTATCCTGTATCAACCAGGGAACCAATGATCAAAATCTTATCGCAGTATATTCAAATTATGGGATCAATAATGTATGGATATCAACCAACGGCGGTACATCCTGGACAGCATCAGACGGAAACCTACCGGATATGCCTGTACGCTGGGCCATGTTTTATCCCGGGGATGATACAAAAGCATATATCGCCACCGAGACCGGCGTTTGGGAAACCAGCCTGCTGAATGGTGCTTCAACTGTTTGGGAATCAAACAATACTTTCCCGAGTGTGCGTACCGATATGATCGAATACCGTGCATCTGACAGGACCCTGGCTGCAGCTACGCATGGCAGGGGGTTATGGACAGCTGTCATTCCACTGGTAACTACACCTGATATTCAATTTCAATTTGCGACCGGATCATCAACTGAAGCCACAGCATTTACCAGCGGTTGCAGGGGTTATACGGACTATACAGCGAATATGAATATATTGAATCCTCCCACCGGTACTGCCACAGTAACCCTGTCGGTAACAGGCGGTACTGCTTTGCAGCAGGTGGATTATGCCATTACCACCAATGGTAATTTTGCCACACCCAGTATGGATCTTACGTTTGCCAATGGAATTACAACACCACAGGCTTTTACCATCAGGGTTTATGATGATGCGGCGGTGGAAACTGCCGAAACATTTATATTGGGTTATTCTATTTCAGGCGCAACCAATGCGCAGGCAGGTAGCAGCAATCAAACATTTACCTATACCATAAATGATAATGATGCGGCTCCGCTTGTATCAGCAAATTTATCAGGAGGGGTTGGAGTTTATAGCACTAACCTACACCAACCATTCAGAAGTTCACAATTTGATGCAAGAACCCAGGTTTTATATACGGCTGCTGAACTAACAGCACTCGGATTTACAAGTGGCAATATAACATCACTTGGGTTTAACGTGGTAACCAAAGGAAGTACGCAACCTTTTAACGGGTTTACAATCAGGTTAAAGAATACAGCAACGGCAACCCTTGTTACAGGGGCTTTTGAAACCGGCAGCACTACCGTGTATTCAGCCAGTTATTCAACGGTCATTGGCATGAATACAATTCCTATCACCCCATTCTTATGGGATGGAACTTCCAACCTGCTGGTGGATATGTGCTTTGATAATACTACTGCCTCAGGCGATGACCTGATACAGGGTGCTGCGAGTACAGCCAATACTCATTTCGACAGGCAAAGCACCAATGCAACACCCGGTTGTTCCATTGCTAATAGTGTATTTGTATATGGTCCTACTTCGGCCAGGCCCATTATTACTTTTGGTATCACCACAGCAGGCAGCCCGGTTTCTACCGCTTTAAACAGTACAAAAAATATTTACCTGGGCCCCTTTGATGATGTATATGTATACGATGGCACAGGTAATATTATGGCAAGAATAAAAAATCTTACAGCACATGATTATGGTTGTACAGAAGTTACCATTGACCGCGCAGGCAGTACTTCTGCGCAGTTCTGGAATCTTACCACATCACAATACCTTACTTCAAAATCATTTAAGGTAATACCCACCAATAACACGGCAGCCGGCAATTACGAGATCACTTTTTATTATACGGCAGCAGAAGTAAACGGCTGGGTGGCTGCAACCGGGTTATCATTTGCAGGTACCAACGTGGTAAAAGTTTCCAATGGATTTTATGTGCCGGATATTACACCGGCAACTCCGCATACTTTATCTGTTTCGTTTGTACCTGGTGTCTCCGCAGCTTTTGGTGCCAACAGTACCATAACAGGGGCATTCACTGCAACCGGATTTTCAGGATTTGCTGTTGGAACACCCGGCGTTGCCTTACCGGTAACCCTGCTCTCGTTTACCGGGTATCAAAAAGATAAATACGGTGTTTTGGAATGGAAGACCGGTTCAGAATACAATAGCAAGGGTTTTGAACTGGAGAAAAGTTATGATGGCAGCAACTTTACCAAAATAGCTTATGTAGCCGGTGCAGGAAATACTGCATTACCACAGCAATATAAATACCAGGATAAGATCAAACTCACCAATATCCAGTATTACCGGTTAAAACAGGTTGATCAGGATCAGCGGTTTGTTTATTCCAACACCGTGGTGCTCAGGTCAAATGAAAGCGGTGAACTGCAGCTTTTAAGTGTAACCAACCCCTTCTTTTCATCCGTCAATATGATGTTCAGTAAACCACCGGTTGGTATCATGCAGATCCGGATTATTGACATGAACGGCCGGCAACTTTATTCCACCACCAGGATGCCGGGCAATACCAGTATAGTGGAATTCGGTATTCCCGCTGTTTTGAGTTCAGGCAGTTATGTTTTACAGGTTGAAGCAGGCGGTCAGCAGTTTTCAAAAATAATCGTGAAAAAATAATAAACGAAATCATTTTGTATCAGTCCCGCAAACCTGCGGGACTTTTTTTATGCCGCCTGTCATTAAAACTATACAGTTTATTTTTTAATTTATTATTTTGAAATAAAAAAAGAAAAGGCCCCCTACCGTATAAGATCAGTTACCGGGTAAAAATCCAGGCGGCACTGGCGGAGGTTTTAAAAACGAAGGGGTGGCCAGGGAAAAGAGGGGGAGTACAGTTTCTAAATGACAGGCGGAAGAATATGCTTATAAATGAAGAAGCGTTTCTGTCAAATAAAATGTCAACTGTAAAAAGTTTATGAGAAAATTACTTTTCTGTTTTATGGGCTGTTTTTTTATTACTGCATTAACGGCACAAAAACTGCCCTGCAGCAAACCCGAATACCGCCAGTTTGATTTCTGGATCGGTGAATGGGAAGCTTATGGCCTCAATGGAAAGAAAGCTGGCGATAGCAGGATCAGTTTAATACTTGATAGTTGTATCATTCTTGAGGAATGGACAAGTGCTTCGCTGCAGCAGGGCCTGCGTTATGCAGGTAAAAGTTTTAACACCTACAATAGTGCCACTAAACAGTGGCAGCAAACCTGGGTGGATAATGCCGGTGGTTCAAATGAATACCTACAGGGGAAATTTGAAAACAACCGGATCATTTATACCTCTAACCCATTTAAATTCAGTAAAGATACCATGGCCATACGCAAAATGACCTTTACCAATTTAAGTTCAGATAAAGTCAGGCAACACGGAGAGATCAGTAAAGACAATGGTAAAACATGGATGACTGAATATGACCTGGAATACAGGAGAAAACGGATCAATCAATAATGAAAACAATAACGGCATACGGAATAGGGTTCATTCTGCTGTTACATGTGGCCGGCTGTAATGACCATACAGAAGAAAAATATTTTACGGGGGAAATTGAATACAGGTACACGTATGAAAGCAATGTGCTGAATACAGATTCATTGGCAAAAGAAAGGCCGGTAAAGGGCATTTTCAGGTATGACCTGGCAAACTACCAAAGCCGGTTCCAGGGAAAAGATACGTTTACGTATTATTATTCAGGTAGCCTGAATAAGGCTTTATCACAATCCGGGAACAGCGAAAATTATACATGTGAAGATTATGGGTTAGTTACCGATTCTGTGATAAGCTGGAAATTATACCCAGCCGGTGAAAAGGTTCTTGGACAGGTTTGCGATGTCCTTGAATTACAGAAAAAAAACTCTTTGGTATTGTATTATGTCAGCCGGGCCGAAAAAATTGCACCGGCTACATACCAGAAACATAAGGCCTACAACTGGGATGTGTATGGCGAAAAGTCAAATGGCGGCCTGATACTGAAAATGGAACACCGTTTTAAAGTATTTACTATGAAAGGAATTGCAACAAACCTGGTTAATCAGGAAAATAATTTTAAGGCCTTTGAAATTGATGAAAATACGTTCATTCAATTTTGCAAAGGCGATAAATAAAAACTGGTTTTATGCCGGTAACAGGCGAAAGATAAAATGCGTATTCATTATAAATAAATAACACTGAAGGCGCATCGGCAATTAATTCATCATTAAAAAAAATAAAAACATGCAGAACGCGATCAGTTGGTTTGAAATACCAACCACCGACATTGACCGGGCTCAAAAATTCTATGAAGCCATTTTTGGTATGACCATGATACCCATGGATATGCCCAATCTCAAAATGCGGATGTTTCCTTTGGATGATATGATGACACAGGTTGGAGGCGCTTTATGCGACAGTGGCGGTTTTCACAAAGCCTCTGCAACTGATGGGCCTTTGATCTATTTAAATGCAAATCCCGATGTACAGGGGGTTTTGGATAAGGTAGAAGCAGCAGGTGGAACGGTCATGATGCCCAAAACAGAGATCAGCCCTGAGTATGGTTTTATGGCCCTGTTCATGGATACAGAAGGGAACCGTATAGGCCTGCATAGTATTCCGCAATAAAATGCAATGCAATGAAAAAACTTTTGCTGCTTTCGGCAATCGCCCTGTTTTCATTACCGGCGAAAGCACAACCCGACAGCCTTAAATGGATAAAAGAGATCAATGAACAGGTATGGAAACCATTCATTGCGCATCTTACTTCAGGCAATCAGGAAGGGTTCAGAAATGTGCACAGCAAACGGGTAACAAGGGTAGAGATTGACAGGAAAGCCGTGCTTGATTATGAAAAATATTTTCCGCCCATTGATCCCAATGCCGCACCGGTAAAAAAAACAGCAAACTTATATTCGGGTTGCGTTTTGATAAAAGGATCAGCAACGGTACCAGGGCCTGGGAAACCGGTTATTATAAAGGAACAGTAGTGCAGGAAGGAAAAGAACCCCGGTCCTATTACGGAAGATTCTTTGTGGTATTGGAAAAAGAGAATGGTACCTGGAAGATACTGGTAGATGCTGATACCGGTAAGGCAGCCAATGAAGAAAATTTCAATAAAGCGTTTCCTATGGAAAAGAATTAAAAAGCTTTAAAAGTCAAAACAAATATTATGGGCAATTATGACTGGAGCTGTTTTGTTACCAGGATAAACATTAAAGCTCCCATCGAAAAATTATACTGGTGCTGGGCAACCCGTGAAGGAATGGAATATTGGTTTTTGCGGCTGAGCGAATTTAAAACTTCCGATGGTTCATTGAGGGCCGATACTGAATTTGTACAACCCGGTGATGTGTACCGCTGGCAATGGTTTGGCTGGCCCGATGAAGTAACAGAAGAAGGCGCCATCCTGGATGCCAACGGAAAAGACTTTTTGAAATTCAGTTTTGGAAAGGCAGGCAACTGTTCAGTGACCATCAAGGAAGAACTGGGAGAAAATATTGTTGAGTTGCTGCAGGACAGTATTCCCACAGATGAATTTGGTATGCACAACTGGCACCTGGGATGCAAAACAGGCTGGACCTTTTATTTGGCCAACCTTAAATCAATGCTGGAAGGAGGAATTGATCTTAGAAATAAGAATGAAAGTTTACAGCGTGTTATAAATTCTTAATTATGTAAAATGGCTTACAACTGAGGAAGGGGCTTTTGATCCATCACAAATGCCCGGGTAAACTTTAATTATAGTACAATAGCAATGAAAAAATTAATGATCGCCATTACAGCCATAACCTGCATCGCTGCTTTTAAGTTTGCAGATAACAGCAAAATATTTAAAAGACTGCATACCCTGGATGGAACCTGGAAAATGGTTACCAAACGGGGTACAATTATTTGTGAGGAATGGAAGAAAATCGATAACAATTATTTGCAAAACAGGGGGTATATGATAAAAGGCAGCGATACCATCGTAACAGAAAGAGTTGCACTTACCAATACAAAAGACGCCATCGTATATACATCCACTGTTGAAGACCAGAACAACCGGCAACCCATTGCATTTAAAATGACAAAGGGTGATGACAATATTTTTGTTTTTGAGAACCCTGCACATGATTTTCCCAAACGAATTGTTTACCGGTTTGTAACAGCAGATTCTTTACATGCCTTTATTGATGATGGAACAGAGGCCGGTAAAAAACAAAACTTTTATTACAAACGCCAGTAACCATGCAATACAGTTTAGAAAGATCATACGAGATACTGGACAGGACCCCAGCCGTTCTTCAATCATTGCTTGCAGGGTTAAGCGATGACTGGATAATGCCAAACGAAGGTCCCGAAACTTTTTCACCCTATGATGTAGTGGGGCATTTGATATACGGCGAAAAAACCGACTGGACTGCCAGGGCAAAAATGATCCTGGAATACGGCAATACCAAAACTTTTGAAAAGTGGAACCGGGTAGCCATGTATGAAGAGAGTAAAGGAAGATCAATGCAACAGCTACTGGATGAATTTGCTGCTCTCAGGAAAGAAAATATGGTTTGGTTCCGATCATTGAATTTATCTGAAAATGACCTGGACAGAAAAGGAATGCACCCGGTATTGGGAGACGTTACATTGCGGCACTTACTGGCTACCTGGGTGGTGCACGACCTTACCCATATGGCTCAAATAACCAGGGTAATGGCTAAACAATATAAAGAAGAAATGGGGCCATGGCCGCAGTTTTTCAGGATCCTTGATTTTTAGATTATCTTTCTGTACCAAAACTTCCAGACATGTTTAAAAAATTCTCTTTCTGGATATGGGGAACAATAGTTGCCCAGTTACTAAATGCCGCATTTCATTCCCTTAGCTTTTTCATGAAGCCTGAACCAGCGAATGATACCGAAAAGCAATTGTTCGACCTGGTGAATAATTACAAACCAGATGCCGGCATGGGGTTTAATCCAAGTTTTGCCAGCCTTTTTACCGGTTTAAGCCTTTGCTTTACATTGATATGTTTATTTGGCGCTGCGTTGAACTGGTATCTGAACAAAAAAAATATTACAGCCGATCTGTGGAAAGGGGTATTGATGATACAAATAATTATTTTCGGCGCTGTGTTTGCCGCCATGCTGGCATTTACATTTGCACCGCCCATCATATGCACCTTTCTCATCTTTATATTTATATGCGGCTCTTACCTAAGCCTTAAAATTTGATTAGCGGTATTTTACATCCGGAACATTTGTTTTACATTAGATTTCAGAAAGTTTATTTCAACATAAATTTATCATTATGCAATCGAAAGCAGCTACTGTTGACCAGTACTTATCAGAAGTTCCGCCCGAAAGGCAGGAAGCCATGAACAAACTGCGTAAAGTGATTTCAAAAAATTTACCCAAAGGGTTTAAAGAAACGATGGGCTATGGCATGATGGGTTATTGTGTGCCGCATTCCGTTTACCCGGCAGGCTATCATTGCAACCCCAAAGACCCATTGCCCTTTGCCGGCCTGGCTTCTCAAAAGAACAGCATTAACTTTTACCACATGGGTATTTATGCCGATCCAAAACTGCTGAAATGGTTTATGGATGAATACGCAAAAACCGGTTTGGGAAAACTGGATATGGGCAAAAGCTGTATGCGGTTTAAGAAACCTGAGCAAATTCCCTATCAGTTAATTGGTGAACTGATCAGTAAGATAACCGTGGAGAAATGGATAGAAATGTATGAGAGGAATTTAAAAAAATAATTTACAAAAACCTTATTGTTAATGACACGTTTTGTACTTGTTTTTTGCTGTATCAGTATGATTTCACTTACCAGCTTTGCGCAAAAAAACAAAGAAGTTATTATAATGGATTTTGTAAAAATAACAACCGGTAAAAAAGCAGAAGCTATGTATTATTATGAAAACAACTGGAAACTGTACAGGGATGCCGCTGTAAAAAATAAAATAATCAAATCCTACGAACTGGTTGAAGCAAGACCCGACTCACTGAATAATTTCGACTTGATACTGATCACGGTGTATGAAGATTCGGTGCAGCATGCAAAAAGTGAAGAAAATTTTGCCCCGTTGTTAGAAGCACTCAGGCCAGCCGGGCCGGTTTTGCTCAATGAAATCAAACCAAACGATTTTAGAAAGAATGTTTTTTTTAAAATCGTTAAACCGGTTTTTTATTCACCGGCAAGGAAAAGAAACTAACCTGCCTGCATTAGTCCAGTTTATAGATCTCCATGATATCATTAAGTATTTTCGGGAAATCAATTTCCAGGTTGATCAGCTTTCCGGTATGTACATCAAATACCCAACCATGAACCAGCAGGCCTCTTTCGCGGTGAGCCTGTTGAACGGCTGCTGTTTTTATCAGGTTAACACATTGTTCCTGCACATTTAATTCTATCAAACGGTCGTATCTTTTTTCTTCTTCAGCAATGGCATTCAATTCTTCTTTATGTAACCTGTAAACATCCCTGATATTTCTCAGCCAGGGATTTAATATGCCCAGGTCGGCACTTTGCATGGCTGCTTTTACACCACCGCAGGCATAGTGTCCGCAAACAATGATATGATTAACCTTTAAGTGCCTTACTGCATAATTCAATACACTCATCACATTCAGGTCGATACTGATGACCATGTTGGCAATATTCCGGTGAATAAAAACTTCACCGGGTTGCACACCCATCAGTTCTTCGGCAGTAACGCGGCTGTCGCTGCAGCCAATGTATAAAAACTCAGGGCTTTGCCCCCTTGCCCAGGTCTTCAAAATATGCCGGGTTTACCGACAGTTTTTCGGCAACCCATAGTTTGTTATCCGCAAAAATCTTTTGATCTTATCCATAGTAATTTACCGGGTTGTATTATTGTTTAAATCAGGTTAAAATATTATTTACCGGTTTTAATGGTTCAGGTATTTCTGTTTCTCCGATCATTTCACACAGGTCAATTTCAATGGTACGGCTCATCGCCGTTATGGGTACATCATTGGCACTTCCTTCAAAAGGGCTTTCACTGCTTTCACCGATCCTTTCCATGGTTGTAAATACCCAGCTTGACAGGGTGCTGAATGGTATTGACAGCCAGACCAGGTGTTCACCAAATTTTTCAAATTCCTGTAACATTCCAAACGGGAGTAAAACTACAAATATCCTGATAAACCATTTGTTTAATGTGGCAAACTGCCTGGGGTAAGGGAAGTTTTTTATTCTTTCGCTGGCACCCTGCTGGTTCATCAATTCAACCAAAACCTTTTCCAGTTCCATATGCCGGAAATCCTCTACCAGGCCTTTATCCAGCAATTCCCTCAGGTGGGTTGACTGCATTGCAATGATTTGCGCAGCCTTATTGGATTTGGACAATGCCGTTTTGTATTCATCATCACTAAGATATGGCACAAGGGCATCGGCCATTTTATTTGTATGTTCATCAACCGTAAAAAATTTTTCTTTGTATTCGGCATTGTGTTTTTGATAGATCGCTTCCCAGGTTCTTGGCTCCCGTAACTGGTAACGCAATGCGGTGAGCCATGCAAAATGCCGGTATATCAACTGCCGGTGAATGCTTTTTAATTCATCATTACTAACGACAGAGACTGCGTGTTTTGTACTTACAAAATCTTTAACCAGCATTCCCCAGCCGCGGCTTGCATTCACAATTCCTCCCCAGATCTTCCGGGCTTCCCACATCCTGTCGTAACTGGCATTATTCTTAAATCCAACTACAAAAGCAACGGCTGTACCCAGCAATGCTATCGGCAACCAGGGAATGGCCAGCCATTTCAGGTCAAGCAATTCGTAACAGCAAACCGGAATGGCAGAAACAAGGAGCAAAAAATAAATATCTTTTCTTGTCCAGAGAATGACTTCTTTAAATGAATATTGTTTGCCTGCGTGCATATTATTTTTTAACAGGAAAGATAATAAAAAGGCGCATTAAAAATGCCCTGGAACAACCAGGGCATTTAAATTTTTTGCAGGGTTATTTCTTTCGCTTAAAAAGGCCTTCCATGAATTTCATTTCTTTCCCGTCCATACCTGCACCATACATGATCATGGTGTAAGAGTCGTTATCGATCGTTGTCAGTTCTTCCCGGATATCACTTTCTTTCCCGGTCATGGGATCGGTTTGAAATCCTTTCAGGTTTAGCGTTTTGGTTGCTTCATCATAGGTTCCGCTCATTTGAACAATGCCCGTTCCTAAATTATCGACCCAGGTGTTTACAAATAATTTCTTTGCATTATCATAGCCCAAAGTACTGATACCTTCCATGGGCATTCCCATCATAGACCCTGAATACTTACTGATAACATACCTGCCTCCCAATGCGGAAGACTGGGTGATGGTGGCCTTTGATTTTGTGGGGGGTGCATTCGGGTCCATCCACTGTGTTACTTCACCTTCCCAGGAGCCATTGGTTTTTGCCATCCATTTGTGCATGTCGCCGGGTGTTTTAAAATCCTCCCAGGCTTTCATCATGGCTGCAGAATCAGGCATAGCTGCGGGTGCTGCATCGGTTTTGGTTGCTGTAACTGCTGTTGCAGTTGAATCGGTTGTTGCCGTTGCATTTTTGCTGTTGTCATTGCAGGCGGTCATTAACAAAACAACAGCGCAAAAAATTAAGCTGGTATTTCTCATAATAATATTTGTTTATTGAAATATACAAAAAATATACTTGAAAAGGAAACAGAAAAGTATAAAGTGTAATATAAAATGATAAAGTATTATTCAGCCGCATCGTTCAGGCCGGCCTCCTCTATAATATGATCGATCCTGTTTTTCAGGGTTTCATAGTCTGTATATCCCCTGGCTGCCATCACAAATTTTAATTCACCGGTTTGTACAAATACGGTGGGGTAACCATTAACCTGTAACTGCTTCATTACTGCAAATTCGTAGTGCGCCATCTCTTTATATTCATCAGCATTCAGTTTATTGTAAAATGCTTCGGGCTGTATATTGTATTTATCCAGCAGGTGCCGGTAGGCTTCATCATCATCAAGGTCTCTTCCTTCGTAATTTAATGCATACTGCAGGTCAGTGGCAAACTCAAGCTGTCGTTCCGGATAATATTCCTTTACAATACAGAGTGCAATGGCAGGTTTTTCAGAGTTCATCACCCAATCGCTTTTATCGGGGTTATTGATATGCCATAAAAAATCTTCGCCAAATTTGATACCGGATAGTTCTTCCACTCTTTTATAAGAAGTTTGGATGTAAGGCCCAATTTTTTCAATCGGCATTACCTGATCGCCGATCATCATCCCGCCACTCAGTACTTCTATATCCAGTTTATCTTTATAATCTGCTGCAATTTTTTTAATGACAGGGCTGAAGCCATAGCACCAGCCGCAGTAGGCATCGTAACAGTAAATGAGGGTTGGTTTCATCAGGCAAAGATAGGGTGAGTCACCCTATTGGGCACCGTTTAATGCGCCTCCAGCCAGTTCTCCCCCACACCAAGCTCTGCATCTGTGGGTACATCATTGGGTAAGGCCAATGCATGTTGCATGCAATCCAGAATAATGGGTTTTATTTTTTCCACTTCTGAACGGTGTGCATCAAAAACCAATTCATCATGCACCTGCAGTAACATCTTTGATTTGAAATTGTGTTTATTGAATTCGCGGTGAATTTTGATCATCGCCAGTTTTATCATATCGGCGGCGCTGCCCTGTATCGGTGAGTTGATGGCATTGCGTTCTGCAAATGCACGAACGGTAAAGTTGGCACTGTTGATATCCCTGAGCCAGCGCTTACGGCCCATCAGGGTTTGTACATAACCATGCTCCTGTGCAAAATGAATGGTGTCATCCATATACTTTTGTATGTTGGGAAATTGCTTTTTATAATTATCGATGATCTCTTTGGCTTCGGTACGGCTGATGCCGAGGTTCTCAGCCAGGCCAAAGGCGCCTTGCCCGTAAATGATCCCAAAGTTTACACTCTTGGCTTTGTAACGCATTTCCTTGGTCACCTCTTTTTCAGCTACATTAAAAACTTTGGCAGCAGTGGCATTGTGAATATCCTTGCCGGTCTTAAACGCTTCACACATATTTTCATCGCCGCTGATGGCAGCAACAATGCGTAATTCTATTTGTGAGTAATCGGCAGAAATTAAAACATGGTCCTTATCCCTTGGAATAAATGCTTTACGGATCTCTCTTCCCCTTTCGGTGCGGATGGGAATATTCTGCAGGTTGGGGTTATTGCTGCTGAGCCTGCCGGTTACTGCCACAGCCTGTGCATAGGAAGTATGCACCCGTCCTGTTTTTATATTGATCATCAGCGGCAGCGCATCAACATAGGTTGATTTGAGTTTGGTAAACTCCCGGAAGACAAGAATATCATCTACAATTTTATTTTTACTCGCCAGCTTTAATAAAACATCTTCACCGGTTGCGTACTGACCCGTCTTGGTTTTTTTTGCCTTGGGGTCTATCTGCATTTTATCAAACAACACTTCTCCCAGTTGTTTGGGCGAGGCTAAATTAAATCGTACGCCGGCCTGGGCATACACACTTTCTTCTGCAGCTTTCGCTTCTTTCTCCAGTTCTTTTGAATAATCATTCAGGAATCCTTCATCGATCCGTATCCCTTCAAATTCCATGGCAGTAAGCACTTTCACCAACGGGTTTTCCACTTCATAAAATACTTTTCAACTTCCCTTTCTTTCAACTTCGGTAAGAGCACCATCTTTAACTGTAATGTGATATCGGCATCTTCCGCAGCATATTCTTTTATTTTTTCAGGCTCTACATCTCTCATTGTTCCCTGGCCTTTCCCTTTTTTGCCAATCAGTTCTTCAATATGTACCGGCTCGTAACCCAGGAATTTTTCGCTCAATGCATCCATACCGTTTTTACCATCGGGCTCAATTACATAATGGGCAAGCATGCTGTCAAAAGTATTTCCTGCAATTTCAATTCCCTGCCATTTCAGTATCAGCATGTCGTATTTAATATTATGCCCAACCCAGGTTTTGGATGCGTCATTGAAAAGCGGTTTAAAAAACTGCAGCCTCCTGGATGTTTCAGCCTGGTCTTCCGGACAAAAAACATAGAACCCTTCTCCTGGTTTTACAGAAAAACTAATGCCTACAATTTCTGCTTCGTTGGCATCAATGCCGGTAGTTTCGGTATCAAAACAAATTTCATTAAAAGTCGATAAATATTTTACCAGGTCGTTTATTTCAGCATCCGTTTGTACCAGGGAATAATCATGCGGCGTGTTGTTGATGTTTTTATCGGCCCCCGTCGGCATTTCATCTGAACCGCTCCCGATAGCTATCGGGAGGGTTTCGGGCTGTTCAATAATATTTCCAAAGAGATCCATTTGAGCAGTAACTGCTTTTTTAGGCTTAGCCTCTTCACTGCCATTCCATGCTTCCGGGGCACCATCAATTTCATCGCCCAATATCCTTTTGCCCAGTGTTTTAAATTCCAGCTCCTCAAAAATTTCTTTTAAGGCAGGTTTGTTCATTTCCTTGATCAAAAAATTCTCTTCATGAAATTCAACCGGCACATTGGTGATGATGGTGGCCAGTTTTTTGCTCATCAGGGCCACTTCTTTTCCTGCCCTTACTTTTTCTCCAATAGACCCTTTTATATTTTCGGCATTAGCCAAAACGTTTTCCAGTGAACCATATTCTTTTAATAATTTGGCTGCTGTTTTTTCACCAACACCTTTTATGCCGGGAATATTATCAACCGCATCGCCCATCATCCCTAAAATATCTATGACCTGCTCCACTTTTTCAATATCCCATTTTTCGCATACTTCTTTTGGTCCCAGTATTTCAAATTTGCCACCCTGGTAAGGGGGTTTGTAAATCTTGATATTTTCAGACACCAGCTGTCCGTAATCTTTATCGGGTGTAACCATATACACTTCATAACCCTCTTTCTCGGCCATCTTGGCCAATGCGCCGATCACATCATCCGCCTCATACCCATCAATGGCGATAACCGGTATATTGAGCCCTTCAATTATTCTTTTGATATCCGGTACAGCTGATAAAATATCTTCGGGTGTTTCCTGCCGGTTGGCTTTGTAATCGGCAAAGTCGGTGTGGCGTTCTGTTGGCGCATGCGTATCAAAACACACAGCCATGTGCGTTGGATTTTGATTTTTGATCAGCTCGATGATGGTGTTGGTAAATCCAAACTGTGCGTTGGTATTACGCCCCTTGCTGGTAATACGGGGATTGCGGATAAGTGCATAATAGGCACGGAAGACCAGTGCAAAGGCATCTAATAAAAATAATTTTTTTGGCATGCCATAAAAGTAAAACAATTGTTGATGCCAATCAACAGGTTAATTCAATCAAAAAAGCCACCCCGGTACCGGAACGGCTTTTTTGTTAATGTGAACTCAGAACAAATGAAACGGTTATTGATCATAAGCTGGCTAATAGTAACCGGCTGTCAGCAGTATTATTATTTTGAAGTGTTATACTTGTTTTTGAAACTTTGGATACCGTCCAGTTATTATTCAGTTTTTTAAACAGGGATCACTGGTCTCCAGCGTGATCTTCATTTTATTTGAAATTTCATCTTCCGACCAATTGCCGGTTGTTTCTGCTTCATTGCCTTTAACAACAATGGTCCCATCCGGTTTAAATAATAAGGAATATTCTGAAAGTTCTGTGGAAAGGTCAGTATTGGCATCTTTACAAAGGCTTACTTTCCATACACCCTTTGTTACATTAGGCGTTGCAGAAACCGCAGTAGCAAATTCATTGATACCGGTACAGGTGGTAAAATATAGTATTGCTGAGCACTTTAGTGCAAAAATGAGCAGGGGGCTTTTCACTGTATAGGATTTTCTGGTTAGCTATATAACAGAAAAAAGCCAAGTATATTGTGTATTTGGGGATTAAAATCAGAACCGGGTTTCCATATAGACCGGTAACATGGCCCTCCAGGTTGGCCAGTCATGTTTCCATTCTTCGCCCCATACATCCAGTTCGTAATTGATCCCTTTACTGTAAAGCAGGCCCGCAAAGGATTTTGAAGCATTTGGGTCTTCATAGGCGCCGCTTCCGGTAAGGATATGTACATTGGTGCTTTTCCGGATCTGTTCCAATACGTTGTGATCTTCAAGATTCTGGATATAATGCATCGGAGAATTCAGGTAAACCTGTTCATCAAAAAAGCCATCGGTATATTCCGACAGGTTATATACCCCGCTCATGGCAATTACCCCGTTGATGAGATCGGGGCGCTTTAAAAACAGGTTCATACTGTGTAAAGCACCAAAAGAGGCGCCACAGGTGATGATATCTGTATCGTGGGAAGTGCTGTTTTTTATGAAGGGAACAACCTCGTTAAAGACATAGTCATTAAACTGGTTATGCCGTATGGCTTTGTGTTCGCCCTGTATTTCTTTATTGAGCCAGCTTTCATTATTGATGCTGTTGATCGAAAAGACCTTGATCTTGCCGCTGTTGATATACGGGGCCAGGGTTTCCATCATTTGAAACCTTTCGTACTCCAGGTAATCTGCTGCTGCAGTGGGAACAAATAATATGGCTTTACCGTAGTCACCATAAGTAACGATGGGCATTTCTTTCTGAAGTGCAGGGCTGTACCAGCTGTTTAATTCTCTTTTCATAAGCGGCAAAATTAAGCAATTTATTGAAACCGGTTTATTCCAGTACGCCTTCTTTGATCTCTGTCCATAGTTCCCGGTAACAGCTTGCCGCATAACTGCTGTTGGCAAATTCCATGATGGGCGCTTTATGGATACCCATTTTTTCAACATCGCTCAGGTAGGGGATATAATTCTGGAAGAAACGCTTGTCTTTATACAATTCATCCATGATCTCTTTGTGCATGTTCTTACGCAGGTCGGTCATGGTGAAAAAACACATCATTTTACTGTTGTCCAGGTCCTTTTCTTTGAAATAATCCTTAACCATGTTATAGGTACGGATAGACAATGTTGAAGGAATAACCGGCATCAGTACAATATCTGCCGCATTAAATATATTCTCACTCAAAGCACTGAACCCGGGATGGCAATCAATAAAAACAAAATCATAGTCCTTTTCAAGCTGTTTTAAAACATATTTTAACCGGTTCTTGTTGCCTTTCATTTCTTCCAGCATGCTATCAAAACTCCTCGTATCATTATCGGCAGGTATTACATACAGTAATTCAAAATCGGTGCTCATGATGGCATTCTCCAGGTGAGCATCTTTGGTAATCAGTTTTTTATGCCGGGATGGGTTTTGGGTTTTACCTTATAATAAAAGGAAGAACTGCCCTGGGGGTCAATATCCCATAACAATGTTTTATAGCCGTCGGCAGCCGCCAGGTAGGCAAAATTTACACAACTGGCTGTTTTACCCACGCCGCCTTTTAAATTGTAGAGTGCTATTGTTGTCATAATAAATAGGTTTTATTGCTAACGGAGGGTTAAGATAGTAAATTATTTTTTCATCTCCGATAAGTCTTTCTGCATACTGAACATTTCATCCCGCAACCGGGCAGCTTCCATAAAATCCAGGTCTTTAGCTGCTTTGTTCATGTCTTTTTTCGTTTTGGCAATGGCTTTTTCCAGTTGGGGAATGGTTGAATATACGGCCTGGTCCTCTGCTGCAACCGTTACCAGTTCTTCATCAGGAGCAATGGACCAGGGGTTCGACGGGTCATATCCCTTAACATCCAGCACGGAGCCCGGGGCAAAGATCTGTTCAGTACTTTTTTTAATGGTGGTTGGGGTGATATGATGTTCAATATTGTAGGCTACCTGTTTTTCCCGGCGGCGGATGGTCTCATCAATGGTACGTTGCATACTGTCGGTCATCTTATCGGCATAAAAGATCACCAGTCCATCCACATTCCGGGCAGCTCGGCCGGCTGTTTGGGTCAAACTCTTCTCATTGCGTAAAAAACCTTCCTTATCTGCATCCAGGATGGCAACCAGCGATACTTCCGGAAGGTCCAGCCCTTCCCTTAATAAATTCACACCCACCAGCACATCAATGATCCCCAGCCGCAGTTCGCGGAGTATCTCAATTCTTTCCAGTGTATCCACTTCGCTGTGAATGTATTTGCTTTTTATGTTGATGCGGTGCAGGTATTTGTCCATCTCCTCGGCCATTCGCTTGGTGAAGGTGGTAACCAGCACGCGGTCTCCTTTTATGATTCTTTTATCAATTTCATCCAGCAGGTCATCGATCTGGTTTACTGAGGGGCGTACCTCTATCGGCGGATCCAGTAAACCGGTTGGCCTCACCACCTGCTCCACTACAATGCCCTCGCATTTCTCCAGTTCGTATTTGCCCGGTGTTGCCGAAACAAATACGGCCTGGTTCAGCAATGATTCAAACTCATTGAAATTCAGCGGGCGGTTATCCAGTGCCGATGGTAAACGAAAACCATAATCAACCAATACCAGTTTGCGGCTACGGTCGCCGCCATACATGCCGCTCACCTGGGGAATGGTCTGGTGGCTTTCATCAATGATGCATATAAAATCTTTGGGAAAATAATCCAGGAGGCAGAATGGCCTGGTGCCGGGCCTTCGCCTGTCGAAAAAACGGGAGTAATTTTCGATACCGCTGCAATAGCCCAGTTCGCGAATCATTTCCAGGTCATAATTCACCCGTTCGCTGATGCGTTGTGCTTCAATATATTTACCGCTGTTCTTATAATACAATTCCTGGGCGGCTACTTCATCCTGGATCTCATGGATCACCTGCTGCAGCACTTCCTTTGGCGCCACATATAAGTTGGCGGGAAAGATGGCGGCATTTTCAACCGTGCTGATACGTTTGCCGCTGCTGAGTTCCAGCGTTTCAATGGTCTCGATCTCATCCCCAAAAAAAGTAATGCGGTAGCCAAAATCCACGTAGGGTAAATTAATATCGATGGTATCACCTTTCACCCTGAAAGTTCCCCTTGTAAAATCACCTTCGCTCCGGTTGTACAAAGAATTCACAAGGGCATGTAAAAATCCCTGGCGGGAGATCACCTGCCCCTGCTGTATGCGGATGATGCCGTTCTCATAATCGGTAGGGTTACCCATACCATAGATACAGCTTACACTGGCAACAATAATGATATCCCTGCGGCCGCTTAATAACTGTGCGGTGGCCTGCAGGCGCAGTTTATCCAGCTCTTCATTTATGCTCAGGTCCTTTTCAATGTAGGTATTACTGACAGGCATATACGCTTCGGGCTGGTAATAATCGTAGTAGGAAACAAAATAACCAACGGCATTGTCCGGGAAGAACTGTTTGAATTCACCATACAACTGGGCAACCAGGGTTTTGTTGTGGGTGATCACCAGGGTCGGCTTCTGTACATTTTGTATCACATTGGCCATGGTGTAGGTCTTGCCGCTGCCGGTAACGCCTAACAGGGTCTGGTATTTTTCTCCATTCAAAATGCCTTCCGTCAGCTGGCGGATGGCTTCCGGCTGATCGCCGGCTGGTGAATATGGTGCCTGAAGCTGGAATGGCATAATTAAGGAATGCAATGTACAAAAGCTACGGTCAATTTTCAGTTAACCATTTATCAGATTCTTTTTTCCGGATGAACCAGGCAATGGTAAAAGTCGGGATGATATCCGTAAAGGGAATGATCTCTTCCAGGAAATTGAGGACCCCGCCGAGCTTACCCATGCGGCCACCAAAAAGGGCATAAAAGATCATTGCGGAAACAGGAGCCCATACCAGGTCGGTTACTTCTGCCAAAGCGGGGATAAGATAAGTGGCCATGCCGACCAGGTCCAGGCCGATGCACAGAAAAATATTGGGTACAACAGGTTTAATTTTGTTCATGTTAAAACAACAGGCTGCAAAAAATCGGCCATTATTTTTTTGCCAACGGTTATTTTACATTTTTACTGACAGGCATATCCGCAGATGCCATTTCTACCATCATCGTTATTTCATCAACCAGGCCATCATCATTGCCGCCAAAGCCAACACTTTTAAAACGGATGTTACCGTTTTTATCAATTACAAATTTTGTAGGAATGCCATTTACCTTAAAATCTGCAACCACTTTACTGTCATCATCCAGTAAAACATGAAAGGGGTATTTATTCTTGGTCATGAAATCCGCTGCATTCTGTTTTTTGTTTTCTGCCGATTCCCAGGTATCCACAAAGAGAAATTTTACATCACCGGAGGCCTGTAATTTTTCCTGGGCCCTTTTCATGGCCGGCATGGATTCAATGCAGGGGCCGCACCAGGTTGCCCAAAAATCAACGATCACGATCTTGCCTTTTAACCCGGCCAGGCTGACATCATTGCCATCAAGGTCTTTTAAACTGAATTTTGGGGATTCTTCATTGATCATGGTTTTAGCCAGTTCTTCCCGCTTTTTTTCTTTGGCAGCCATTTCTAATTTGGCCAGGTACTCTGTATATCCAGCATCAGATTTTTTTTCATTAACATACAACTCCTTTAATAATGCTTTTGTTTTTGAAGAAGCAACCGTCTTTTACAAATTGTTCTATTTCTTTTTTAGCCAATGCAGGGTAGTAACTTTTACCAGCAACTGGCAATAGCGTTCGTTATACTCTGCATTTTTAAACTCGTTAATAGCTGCTGCTTCTTTTGCATATTGGTAGCCATTTTTATAGTCGTCCATGTTGTATAAAATGTAGGCATAGGTATCAGCATACATGCCATATCCGTTTTTCCTGCTGTCTGCCCATTGTTTTTTGGTGTAATAGTCGGGGTTTCTTTTTCAGTGGAGTTGTCATTTCTTTTTTTTTGCCCAACTGGTGGCCTCATAACTCATGCGTTTGGCCTCCTGCAAATTTTCTTTTTCTTTTGCCATGTCCCATGATATGTTGTTGTATATACTTGCCTTTTCAGCCATGGGCAGATCCTTAATCAGTTTATTGAACCCGGCATAGTCTTTTTCTTTGCGTAACTGATTAGCTACATAAGTTTTGTAGAAATTGGCATTTGACAAATCTTCTTTTTTAGGTGGATACGCAGCCAGGTAGGCATCTAATGCAGCCTTTTTAGCCGCAGCATCTTTGGCTTTAGTGATGGCATTTCCCATTTCGGATTTTTTCCAGTTGCCGTTGGGGAACTTCTCTTTAATGGCAGTTGAAAAAGAATCTGCCAATGGTTTCATTTTAAGCTTTGTGTACCATTGTACCAGTATGTTGTAATCGCCCTCTTTTAAAACAGGCTTATTTTCAATTTTCTTCAACACATCTAAAATCAATGGATCACCGTCTTTCTTTTTATAGCATTGATGGCAGAAAGATAATTGTCCAAATAGCCAGGATAATTCTTTGCTTCGGGATGCAGTTGCAGGCCTTCCTCTAAAATCGGGAGGTTTTTTTTCCGGTTCTGATTTCATGTCGAACAAACGCTGACCATAGCCCGAGTACAGACGACTTGCCCAGATGTAGTAAACAATTACAGGTGCATTGTTTTTGTACACAGGAATAATGTATCCCTTGCCGGCATTGTTATCCTTTATTTTATTTTCATCTACGGAAAATCCAAATGCAATGCAGTGTGTATTGCTATCCAGCTTTACGCTTCCGGCATAAACAGTACCCGTTTTTACAATTTTGGGTTCCGCTATTTTAGAACCTTCCTCATTGAACAAATAAACAAGAACTTCCACATTCTTCTTATCAATTAATGAAGAGAGCTTGGTATTATATTTAAAACTTACCGTTTGCCCTGCTTTTGGCATTTGAGGGTTTACCTGTAACGCTTCAAACTTAACCTGGGCATTTGCAGATGTTATGGAGATCAGTAATATGGCAATGAGGGTCATTTTTTTCATTGGGGAGTTGTTTTAGTATTAGGAATAAAAGTAACCTGAAAGGAATGGTTTGATGTATAATTCATGTTAAATAATCCGCAATATGCCTTTTGTTTTCCGGATACATGCTATATACTGTAAGTAATCAATGTATTATACGGTTCAGTTGATATTTGGCCCTTTGATTTTTATTACCCTGATAACCTTGCCATCCGGCCTTTTTAATGTACCTTTGCGCCCTTAAAAACAGCTAATAGCTGTTAGCAGTTAGAAATCCGCCCACAGGTTTATCGCTAAAAGCTACCGGTTAATAGAGACAACAGTTACAATATGAACATTAGAAACATTGCAATCATTGCCCACGTAGATCACGGCAAAACAACACTGGTGGATAAGATCCTCCACAGCACCAATATTTTCAGGGATAACCAGGAAACCGGTGAACTCATCATGGACAATAACGACCTGGAAAGGGAAAGAGGTATTACCATTTTCAGTAAGAACGTATCGGTTTTATACAAAGGCGTTAAAATAAATGTGATCGATACCCCGGGTCACAGTGACTTTGGCGGTGAGGTTGAAAGGGTTTTAAAAATGGCCGATGGCGTATTGCTGCTGGTGGATGCATTTGAAGGCCCCATGCCCCAAACCCGTTTTGTGTTGCAAAAGGCATTGCATTTGGGATTGCATCCTATTGTAGTTATTAATAAGGTGGATAAGGCAAACTGCCGCCCTGATGAAGTACATGATGCGGTTTTTGAATTGTTCTTTAACCTCGATGCTACTGAAGAGCAATTGAATTTCCCGACCATATATGGCAGCAGCAAGAATGGCTGGATGAATACAACCCTTACAGAAACAGACAATATTTTCCCTTTACTGGATGCCATCCTGGAGCATGTACCGGAACCAACCGTAAATGAAGGTCCAACCCAGATGCAGATCACTTCACTGGATTATTCTTCCTTTTTGGGAAGGATCGCAGTAGGTAAGGTTGCCCGGGGAACGATCAGGGAAGGACAACAGATCGCATTGGTGCAGGCCGGTGGCGAAATAAAAAAAATGAAAGTTAAAGAACTGTATACTTTTGAAGCACTTGGTAAAAAGAAAGCTACAGAAGTAAGTGCAGGAGATATATGTGCCATTGTTGGCCTGGATGAATTCAATATCGGCAACACGATCTGCGATATAGAATTTCCGGAAGCATTACCGGTGATCAGTGTGGATGAGCCAACCATGAGTATGATGTTCAGCATCAACAACTCGCCGTTCTTTGGCCGCGAAGGTAAATTTGTTACCTCACGCCATTTACGCGACAGGCTGATGAAAGAAACAGAAAAGAACCTTGCTCTCGTGTAGAGGATTCCGATAGTGCAGATAGCTTTTTGGTGTATGGCCGCGGTATTTTGCATTTATGTATCCTGATTGAAACCATGCGCAGGGAAGGATGGGAACTGACCGTGGGTAACCCGCAGGTACTGGTTAAAGAAATTGACGGCAAAAAATGCGAGCCTTATGAAACCCTGGTGGTAGATGTACCTGCAGAGTTCAGTGGTAAAGTGATCGACCTGGTTACCCAACGCAAAGGCGAAATGCTGGTTATGGAAAGCAAGGGCGAGATGCAGCACCTGGAATTTGATATTCCTTCAAGGGGTTTGATCGGATTAAGAAGCAACATGCTGACCAATACAGCCGGCGAAGCAGTTATGGCTCACCGTTTTACTGATTACCGTCCATGGAAAGGAAATATACCCGGAAGAAGCAATGGTGTTTTGTTGTCTAAAAATACAGAAAGAACCACGGGGTACTCCATTGATAAGTTACAGGACAGGGGCAGGTTTTTTGTTGACCCGGGAGAAGAGGTTTATGCAGGACAGATCATCGCCGAGCACATCAAGCCGGGAGATCTGAATGTGAATGCAACAGAACCCAAAAAACTGACCAACCACCGTGCCAGCGGAAGCGATGATGCCAGCCGTGCAGCGCCTAAAATCATGATGACCCTGGAAGAGTGCATGGAATACATTCAGCAGGATGAGTGTATTGAAGTAACACCCAAAAGCATCCGGATGCGTAAAGTACTGCTGGATGAAAATGAGCGTTCAAGGGCTTCCAAGCAAATGAAGAGCGAACCGGCTTAACAACCGTTTACCGTATATAATTATTGAATATTTCCGCAATCTTTTCCTCATAAGGTTGCGGATATTTTTTTATAAAACGTTCAAAGGCATTTTTGCCCAACACTTCCCAGTAGTTTTTTTGTTGCCAGCAGTTTTCGAGTGTTTCTTCAATTCCGGTTTCGGTAATATCCTTACAGATAAAACCGGAAATACCATCTTCGATCCAGGCCGGCATATCGCCCACATTACTAACAACACAGGGGCGGGCCATGGCCATGGCTTCCACTACACTTAAAGGCATGGCATCAATAAGGGTACACTGCAATAGCAGGTGACACTGCTCCAGTGTTTGTTTAATGTTGGTTGTAAAACCCTTTAAAAAAACTTTTGAATCCAACCCCGATCCGGTTACCAGCTTTTCCAGCATCGCTTTGTCTTTTCCTTTTCCGTATAGATGCAGTTGCCAGTTTCTTGCCTTCCATTTTGAAGACGATAAGGCACGGATCAATATATCCTGGGCTTTACGGGTTGTATCCAGTTCAGCAAGCATTATCCAAATGCAGGGTCTCATGGTTGAACGCGGGGTAAGGAGCCGCCACGATACCCGGCTGAAATGTGATGGGGTTTAGCAGTGTTGCTTTATGATCAATAATGATATTGAATTTTTTCGAGCACTTCAAATATTTTTTGAGGTTGCGCCAAAATTCATCCGGGCTTTATCCAACCATGATCTTAATAAACGTTGATCCTGGAATGACAATACAGCCTGTTCATTATAATTGTGATTGGTGATGATAAAATGTTGCAGTTTTTTATTCAGGTTTTTGAAAGGGGCATGTAAAATCTCTTCCCAGCCGCCCTGGTTAATGACCGTGAGATCATATTCACTGAATGGAATGGAATCCAGCACTTTTTTTTATGGCCTTTTTTTGAACAGTCCTTTTTTATTGGGCAATAAATAGATACCGCAGCCGGATTCACGGAGTATATTGATACGGCCCTGTTTTTCTTCCCAATCATAACAGCTGATACCTACTTTGTAATTGTTTTTACGCATCCACAACGCCATACGAAACCAGGTTTCTTCGCTGCCGCCCCAGGCCGCACCATTCATTAAGGATAAGAAGAAAACAGATTGCATCAGGTTTTTTCAAACACCATTAAAATATTCCTGCCTTCAATTGTATCCCGGTTGTTTTTAATGTATGATTTATACATAAAACCGGGAATAAGGGAAAGCAACAATGCTTTAAGCGGGCTTGTTTTTTTTAGGTGATTAATTTTAACAGAGAACCAATGTTTCATTTCGCCCAGGGGTTCTGTATGTGCGTGGATGTTTTTTATTCCGAAAACCGTTTCCAGCTTTTTAAAAGCTTCTTTGTTCCAGAGCCCGGCATGGTGTGGCGGCAAATTTAATGTGTGGTAATCATCCCATTCAAATAAGTAAGGATTGTTATTGGGAACTGCAATGATCATTTTGCCGCCCTTTTTTAATACAGCCAATGAAGATTCCATAAAAGACCTGATATCAACAATATGTTCCAGCACCTGGAAATTACAGACCACATCATATTCCCCTGCATGTTGTACACAGTGATCCTGGATGGGTTCGTTAATAATGGTATTGCCTTCCCGCGTTGCCTTTGCAGCCGCTGCCGTATTCAGTTCAAGGCCTTTAATATCGTTGATATTGTTTTTTTTGCAGAGTTTGATAAAGAAACCGTCGCCTGAACCAATTTCAAGGATCTTATCGGCCGGCTTTAAATAACTCAGTGCCAACGGGTGTTCCCATCGGTTATCCTGGTAATACCAGCTGTTCAGTTCATGCAGGTCCTGGTAAAATTTATCATCGCCATAAATGGTAAAAGGAAAATAAAACCGGTAGCCGGTATCATTGCACCGGTACAGTTCAATTTCTGTAAGCCCGTTAAAAAAACGGGATACATCAACCCCTGTTTCTTCCAGGTAAAGGGCTTTTATCTTTTCCACATCAAAACTTCTTATCCGGGTAATATTACTGCTGTATGTAACCGGGCTCTTTATTTTCATAATTATTTTTTTCGGGCAACAACAATATAATTCAGTGTCCACCAGTCATCAAAATATTTTTTATCTATCGGAGTGCCATGTGATTGAGCAGCCAGGTTAACCGCAGTTCCATAAAAATTATTTTAAGGATCTTTGCCCGTACTGTTTTAAATTTAAAAGTAGAGTAAACCGTATTGATGAACATTTGAAAAGTTGCCGCCCATTTGCCGCCATTGGCTTTTATATACACAATTTCAAACCCTGCTTCTTCAAATAATTCCTTTAATCCATGTTTGGTTAACCTGAAAAAGTCATAAGGTTCTTCGTGCAGTTCCCAGGTAAAGGGTACCGTTAAGATCATTTGCCCGCCGGGCCTCAACACCCGGTACGATTCGCTGATCATGGCATGATGATCGTATACATGTTCCAGCACCTGCGTGGCCAATACGGTATCAAATTGCTGGTCTTCAAATTTGAGGTCAGTTGCCAGGCAGATCACATCCACCCTGTTCTTATCGCTCTGGATAACATCACACCCTGTTTGGGTTTTTGTTTTAGGGTTGTACCATTCTTCATAGGGCTTGTTGCCACAGCCAAGGTCCAGCAGGTCGCCCGTTGCATGATTCTTTATAGCTTCATCAATGTCCTTTAACAGGATGGATAAATGAATATAGTCCGGCGCCTTTTTTTTAAGCCTGGTGCTGCTGAGGCGTGGAATATTTTCTTGTCTTGACATGGATTATATTAATTGCCGGGAATTGTTGGCAAAGTAAGTTAAAAAATTGATTGTCTCCTTGTTGACTGCCTTGTTACAGCAAAGGGGTAAAGAAATGAACGGGGTAAAGGTTGGCAACCCTTTTTCAAACCCTTATTTTTGTGAACATAAAATGTACAGGCTGAAAATCCCGACCAACATAAGTAATTTCCTGCAGCAGTATTTTGATAAAATACTGGTTGTATCTGTTCCCCGGTTTACAAGCCGGCATGAAAGGGTAAAGCAAAGCCTGGAAGGGTTACCCTTTGAATTTTTTGGGGCGCAGATAAACTGGAACTTAATTATGATACGGCAAAAGGGATGGAACCTATAATGAACAAATGGCCAAAAAATTACAGCGGCAGGGCAAAGCACTAAACCTGGGGGAGATCGCCTGTTCTTTATCTCACCGCAATGTATATGCTGCCATGATTGAAAATGACTGGAAAAATGTGCTGATATTAGAAGATGATGTATTGCCGTTAATGGGAAATATGAATTTATTACCGGAAGCTATAAATGAATTACCCGAAGGTTGGGAACTGGTTTACCTGGGTTATTTAAAACACGAAAACATAACAGCCCGGTTAAAGATCAAACAGGTTTTTTATAAATTGATCAGTGCTGCGGGGTTGATGTCCTGGACCTATAAAATGGTTGGGAATCTTTTGCCAAAACCTTTCAGTGCACATTTAAAAAAAGCAGGTTTTCATGATTGTACACATGCGTATGCTGTTACACTGGAAGGGGCCAAAAAATTACTGGCTTCCCAAACGCCGGTAGTGTACCGGGCCGATGATCTTTTATCTGCAACCATCATGAAAGGAGAACTGAATGCTTTTGTTACAGAACCGAAGTTCTTTGACCAGGAAGATTTTCACAATGCAGCCGCCACATCGGAAATAAAAACCGGGTCATAACTTATCTATCTTTTCCTGCAGTTTACCTGCATAGTCCGAATTCATGGCTTTTAGTTCCAGTACCATTTTCGCAGCTTCCGTTTTTTGTTTTTTGCCTATATAACAAAGCCCGGTATAATATAGGTTCAGGGCAGTTTTTTCAATCGCAAATGCCTTTTTAAAATAATACAGCGCATCGTCATAATTTTTTAAGGCATAATCGCAGTAACCCAGTTCGGTATAGGCAGAAACATACTGGTCATCCACTTCGATCACTTTTTTCAGAAAAGGAACAGCATCATTATATCTTTCCATTTCATTGTAACACCAGCCGGTCCAGTAATTTGCCTTTTTATTCTTTGGATCAATCTCCAGTGTTTTGGCATACAATTTTATGGCTGCAGCTGCATCTTTTTTCAGTTTCCGGTAAACATCTGCGCGGCCATTCAGGGCTGTCAGTGATTTTGGATCAATGGATAAAGCCTTGTCAAAATTGAGTAATGCTTCAGCTTCATTTTCAAGCAAATAATGGGTATAGGCCAGCTCATTGATATTCCTGGTACTGCCCGGTTTCAGCTCAACGGCTTTCTTAAGGGAAGCGGGGGCCGCATTGTATTTGCCCAGGTCATTTTCCGCAACCCCTTTTTTATAATACACATTGTCATCTTTTGTATCGGGTACCAGTTCCAGGTAGTATTCAAAATTTTCAACGGCCTTTTCATTATTAAAATCATCATAATACAATAAGCCAAGGTATTTATAGGCAAGTGCATATTCATCGTTGATGGTTATGCATTTATTGTAGTAATCTATGGCAATGGTTTTTTTCTTCAGCATCTCATTGGCATAGCCAAGTTCCAGGTAAACTTTTGCTTCATTTGGCCATAACGTTTTGGCTTTTTCCAGGTAAGTAACAGCATCGGTATATTTTTTTAATTCATTGCTCGTCCATCCGGCGCTGTATAATGCTTCTTTGTAGCCGGGATTTTGGCAATGGCATTTTTAAAGGCGGCAAGCGCTTCGGTATATTTTTCCGTATCCAGGAGTTTTATTCCCTGGTCATAATACTGGATGGCGGTTTTAGCTGTTTGTGCCGATGAGGTGCTCGCCAGCAGTAAACAACCTGCAGTTACAAATAGTATTTTGAGCATGGTAAATAATTTTACACAAATTAATATCAGAACGGGTTAAATACAATACCGGTTATAGGGTATTTTTATAACCCGGTTAAAAAGTAAGGGAAAAGGGCAGTTAATCAGTTTTTACCGGCATGGCATCAATTTTTTTCTTGAGGTTATTTGCCATTCTTTCATTGATCTTTTTCAGTGCTTCATAATGTTCCAGGGCAGCCTCTTTATTATTCAGTTCGGTGTAGGCATAACCTGAATACAGCATGGCGATATCTACTTTTGATATGGCCAGGTTTTTCTTAAACTGCTCAACGGCTTCAGCATATTTTTTGTTTGAACTGTATGAAAATCCCAGTTCGCCATAGGCAACCCTGTAGCCATTATCAATTTCAAGTGCTTTTGCTGCATGTTGTATTGCTTTATCATATTCCTTTTTGCTGTTAAAGGCCCAGGCCATATTGTAAAATGCTTCTTTGATCGTACTGTCAATTTTTACGGCATTGCTGAAATAGAACAGTACCGAATCGATATGTAACCTTGAATACCGGTAAACTTTGCCCAGGGCAATCAATGCATCTGTATTTTTTGGGTTAATGGCAAGCGCTTTTTTATAATTACTGATTCCAGCATCATCGTTTTTTGACAATATATTTATATTGCCCATTTCCACATAAGCGGAGTCAAAATCCTTTTTGAGCGCAACCGCTTTTTTAAAGGCGGCCATTGCTTCCGGTAACTGGTTATTATTTTTATACTGGATACCGGATCGATAAAAAGAAGAGGCCGTATTGGTTTGTGCATAAGCAACAGAACACATTAAAACAGCAATGAATACAGGTAAAACATTTTTCAACATAATTCAATCTATTTAATGCAAAATAAAATCATCTTTGGTTTTTTCAGCAAATTAAATCGTTAATTTCTGGTAAACAGTTGTTTCCTTTCAGCCCGGCTGCCTTAACTTTGCACTATCAAATGAAACATTTCTTAAACATATTGATCTTAATAACAATTGCCTTGCTTTTTACGGTAACCCTGCAGGCACAGTGTTCTGTTTGTACCAAAACCGCCTTACAAATGGGCGAAAAGCCGGCACAGGGACTTAACTCCGCCATCCTGTATTTAATGATGGCCCCTTTTGCCATTGTTGGGTTCATCGGCTACCGCTGGTGGAAAGGGAATAAGAAGTTTGAGGAGGAGGATGCAACAGGCAATAAGCAATAGGCAATGGGCAGTTCTTTTTTGATTGAGCTGTGGAAGATAAATCAGTAATATTGTTTAATAAAGGCATATAAATTAAAATCCTTTCCTTCGGCTTCAATTTTTTGTTTCAGCAACCCTTTGTCAATGGCCGTCATTTTCTTTTGCTGTATCAGGTGAAATGCTTTTTCGGCAAGCAGCCAGGATCTTTTTTCATTGTCTTTTGCCAATAAAAAAGAATCTGTGATCGTTTTAAATAATTCATCAATACCCTTTTTTTGTGAGGCAATGGTTTTTATTACGGGTACCGGCATGTTATGATTGTGAAAAGCCGGAGCCAGCATCAGCCTTAAATTTTTTACAAACAGGTCGGCATCGGGCCGGTCAGATTTATTGACTACAAACACATCAGCGATCTCCATCAATCCTGCTTTCATGGTTTGTACCTCATCGCCGGCTTCCGGTACAACCACCACAACCGTAATATCTGCCAGGCCCGCGATCTCAATTTCACTTTGTCCTACGCCTACCGTTTCTACAATAATAAAATCAAAACCGGCAACCTTCATCAGGTCACTGATCTCAATGATCTTCGGATGCAAACCGCCCAAAGAACCCCGTGTGGCCAAAGACCTGATAAAAACTTTCGGGTTATTGTACCATTCACTCATCCGTATACGGTCGCCAAGCAATGCCCCTAAATTAAAGGGCGAAGAAGGATCCACGCAGATCACTGCCACCGATTTACCTTCCTGTACCAGTAATCCGGTGAGGGCATCTACCAATGTGCTTTTTCCGGCTCCAGGCGGACCGGTGATGCCGATAATGGGAGTTTGGGAAGGCGGAAGTTGCTGCAGGAGTTCTTCATAAACTTTTACCTCCTTCTCAATATAGGATATGCAACGGGCCAGTGTTTTGGTATTGCCCTGTTTAATTTCATCTAATTGCTGTTGCCACATAAAACAAAGTTGACATGAAAAAAATCAACTTCCAAAAATATTGTTACCATGACGAATGTCAGTTGAGACAATGATATCAGATATAGAATGCCTGTATACACTTTGATACTTTTGGTTTAAACAATTTGTATGATTCCCAACATTATTCATTTTATTTTTGGAATGGCGCCTGATTTTGGCGGTATCCCTTTTCAATGGTGAATTACCTCGCTATAAAGTCTGCAATCGACATCAATAAACCCGAAACTGTTATTTTTCATTACGAATTTGAACCAGAAGGAAGCTGGTGGGAAAAAGCAAAACCATTGCTTACATTAAATAAGATAAAAGCACCCGAAAGTTTTATGGGAAAGCCACTTTACCATGTAGCTCATAAAGCAGATGTGGTAAGGTTGCTTGCATTAAAGGAAACCGGGGGAATCTATATCGATCTTGATTCTATCTGTGTAAAACCACTACACGAATTTTTGGGGCATTCTTTTGTAATCGGGCAGGAGCTGAAACCTGAATATATTCCAAAGAACTGGAGGCAGAAATATAAATATGCCATCAAAAATTATCTCCACCTAAATGAAACAGATAATATCACCGGCTTGTGTAATGCCGTTTTACTCTCAGAGAAAAACAGTGATTTTGTAAATTTATGGCTTGACACATACGCTACCTTCCGCTCCAAAGGATACGATAAATACTGGAATGAGCATTCAGTGCGTATTCCACAACAACTGGCAGAAAAATACCCGGATAAAGTGACCATATTGGATCCGTATGTATTTTATTATCCTTTGTATAATAAACCAGGACTTGAAGCGATGTTTGAAAAACTTACGCCATTCCCCAAGGCCTACTTACATCATCTTTGGGAGCATTTTTCATGGGATGACTATTTAAGCCACCTGAACGGAAAAGATATTTTTGAAATAGATACTACTTATAATTGCATTGCAAGGAAATATTTATAAAAATAACGGATAATGAAAATTGGTTTTGCCGGCAGGTGGAGTTCATTGGAAAAAAATGCCTGGTCGGGTACCTATTTTTATGCTTACCAGGCGATCAAAAAGAATTTTGATGTTCAGTATTTCCACTATAAATGGCCCTGGTATATCAGGGAACAATTGATTTTTCACAAACAATTTCAAAAACTGCATAACAGGAAAGTGGCTGTAGAGTTTTTGCAGGGCTATGCCCGTTGGTTCAGCAAACAATTGGAAAAGGAATTGCGGATTATGAAACCTGATATATATTTGTACCGGGGGCACCGCAGTTGATTGCTTATTGCAAAACAAGTGTGCCAATCATATATATGGCAGATGCTACGTTTCAACAGCTGCAGGGATATTATGATTCTTTCAGCAACCTGGCCCCATATAACATTCAGCAGGGAATTGAATTGGACCGAAAAGCCTTTGACAATGCAGCACATTGTATGCTGGCTTCAGATTGGGCAAAACAGTCTGCGGTTACTGATTATCACATACATGAAAAAAGATCACTGTACAGCCACTTGGCGCCAACCTTAATATTATCCGGCTGTTTCGGAATTGAAAAAGGAAAAAAATAAGATATGCCGGTTGCTTTTCCTGGGCGTAGAATGGGAAAGAAAGGGAGGGCAGATTGCATTGGATACATTTTATGCCCTGCAAAACAATGGAATGCAGGTACAGTTGAAAATAATTGGCTGCCAGCCACCACTGCATATTAAGGATAAAAATGTTACCGTTATTCCATTTCTGAATAAAAATATCAAAGAAGAAGCACAACAGTTATATAACATCTTACTCCAAACCGATTTTTTACTTTTGCCTACAAGGGCAATGCAGGAGTGTTTTTGTAGGGCTTTGAATCCCTTCTATTACAACTGACACAGGGGGTGTGCGTACGTATGTACAGAACGGGATAAATGGTTTTACATTACCCTTATCTTCCGGGGCTGGCGCATATGCAGAAAAAATTCTTGACCTGTATACCAATGATGATTCTTACCGGCTGCTTTGTGCCAACAGCAGAAATGAATTTGAAACAAGGTTAAACTGGGATGCCTGGGAAAATCCTTTTGCCAGATAGCAGAAGATCTTTTAAATAACTGACCTGTTGCAATTGGTTAACCGGTATCTGTATACATCAAGCAGTCCGCTATAAGCCATCCTGTAAGCATGTTTCAGGTAAGAAAATGCATAAATAATTTTTGTTTTTTATAATGGAAAACCAACTCCCGGTTAGTAAAAACGTAATTAAACATGGCTAAGGAAAAGTCTTTCCATCAAGCTTTTTTAATAAGTCTGCATATCTCAGTAATGATACTTTTCCTGTTCTTTCAATAATCCCTGCTGCAAAATGTTTCAATAAAATAAACGGATTGTTGCCGCAGTTCTTCGCTTCTTTGTGATTTATTTTTAATTGACATGATTTGCCGTGAGCTATTGTTTTCATGTACCCTGTGCCAGGTGAGTGTTTTGGGTATACATCCAACATACCCTGTTGCAGCAGCATGCATACTCATCCACCAGTCGTAATAAATATCATTCGGAAATGGCACACATAATGCCAGGAGTCTTTTAAACATGCTGGCGGGCCATGCACCGGGCTGTTAAAACCAGTTTGTGTACGTCATCTATGCCGGTATATACCACATCAGGTGCCAATTTTCTGTTTGCAAAATCTTTATTGGTAAAATTGCCTGATAATGAATATATGAAAGAAGCCCCTTTGGGCCATGCCTTCATCATACATTCAATTTTATTCACTTCCCAGATATCATCCTGGTCAGCAATGGCAATATAATCACCCAGGCATAAAGAGAATACTTTTTCAAAATTTTTATTATAGCCAAGATTAGTTTCGTTCTGAAAGAATTTAATTCGGTGGTCTTTTTGTTGAAATTCCTTAATGATCCGGGTTGTGTTATCTGTTGACCCGTCATCTGATATCACAATCTCCAGGTTCACATAAGACTGGTTAATAATAGTCTCCAGTTGTTCAGGTAAATAAGCAGCGCCATTGTAAGTACAGGGCAACCGAAACCAGGGGATATGTATTGTCTTTTAATGGCATCGTTAAACTCTCCCTTTTACTATTCTGCGTGTTAAGAAAAATAAATTTTTAAAAAAATTGGGTTTTTCATGATGAATAAACAGGGGATACATTTTCATGAATTTCTGAAGTTGAAATGGTAATAACTCAATGGCAAAAATTTAAAAATAAACCCTTTCCTTTTAAGTACATCGGTCCCTTTAAGGATCGAATCTTGTGTGTTTTTTATCAAGATATTCGTCATTGTTATATTCCGTATGTGAAAGCCCGATCTTATTGCTTATTTCCTCTGCGCCGCCTAAAAATGAAAATGCCAGCCTGCTGTACCAATAGAAGGATAAACATCACGATTGTTGCCAAGCCCTGGGGGTTAATACTTTAAATTGCCCGGCTGTGGCAGCAATACATCCATTCCACCACCTGCTTTCACCAATATTCTGGCAATTCATATAATAATAATGAAACAATAATGAAAACGCAACAGGCAACTTTGACGGGTTTATTTTTTAAAATACGGGATCGGGAATTTCATCAAGGTCACTAACTAAAACCAGGTCACCATCATTCATATAATCACCAGCCCGGAGCAAAGCATTTCGCTGTTCGTATTCAAGTTTCCATGCAGCACTGCCCGGATTATAGCTGATGTCATTTTCCGGTAGAGGCCCGTGCGTATTTTGCTGTACAGGAATGTAAATGATTTTGTGTTCCCATTCTCTGCATCTTTCTTTAGCCCGTTGACCAGGGTTTGGACTTTCCGTTAAAAGTGAGGTTTGACTCTGCTATTACAAAAAAATCAACATGGTCATTCAGAAATTTCAGCCGGAATTCCAACAGATCCAACTCATTAAAAAAAGTAAAACAATCAAATACCCTCATTTTCCCAATTGTTTTAAGTAAAACAGTAATGAATATTTTTATACCCGGTATTTACGAATCTGATGCAAGACTCAATAATTTATACAATGGAATTGGCCTGAAAAGAATTTTTTCATGTTGATTCAGCAAACCCGAACAAATCTTTTTCAGGCGCAAAAACCAAATTAATTAAGTTTTTAATGGATGGGCATTTAAATAATCATGATGGTTTTTATTGTTTCTTTGCAGGATGGATATCTCCGTTGTTATCATTACAAAAAATGAAGCACATATAATTGGCAAAACCCTGCAAAGCCTCCAGGCGGTTGCCCATGATATTGTAATCGTAGACAGCGGCAGTACTGATGAAACCGTAGCCATCTGTAAACAATTCAATGCAACTGTTATTGAAACAGGCTGGTCCGGTTACGGCATCAATAAAAACAAAGGGATACACGCATCAAAATACGACTGGATCCTGAGCCTGGATGCAGATGAAGCGATTGATGAAACATTGGCGGAAAGCCTTAAACAACTCAAGCCGGCAAACGAGGAAGAAGTATTTGATATCCGGTTTAAAAATTTTTTTTGCAATAAATGGATCCGTTTTGGTGAGTGGGGATTCGACCGGCATATCCGACTGTTCAACCGTAAAAAAGTTCAATGGAATAATTCAGCGGTACATGAAGAACTGATCTTTCCGGCGGGATTTACTAAAACAAGATTGAAAGGTAATATCCTGCATTACACGGTACACGATAAAAAGGAATATGCTGTTAAAATGAATAATTATGCAATGATGAATGCAGAAAAGTATTTTAAAGCCCGGAAAAGATCCAATTTCGGGAAAGCGTATTTCTCACCGGTGTTCTCATTTTTGCAGCACTATATTTTCCGGCTGGGCTTTTTGGATGGACCGGAAGGACTCCTCATTGCCAGGACAACGGCGCGCTATACTTTTTTAAAATATCATTATCTTAATGAGATGAATAAAAATAATAACACAGCAATAACCAAAGACCCGTGACCAATTTTATCCCCATATTCCCGCTTGCAACAGTTATTTACCCAGGTGAACAGTTGAACCTGCATATTTTTGAACCCCGTTATAAACAACTCATCAAAGAATGTATTGAAACTAAAAAGCCATTCGGGATACCTTCGGTAATTGATGAAAAGATCAGTGAAATGGGTACACTGGTGCAGGTAATGGAATTAAGCAAGGAATATGATGATGGTAAACTGGATATTAAAACCAAAGGACTGCAGGTTTTCAGAATCCTGGAACTGATCAATGAATTGCCGGATAAATTATACAGCGGAGCCATTGTAAATTATCCTGAAAACGATGAAAAGGGTAACAGGGCCCTCATGCAGGGTATTGTGAAGGGTATTAAAGAACTGCACAAACTGCTTAAAATTGAAAAAAAATTAGCAAAGCCTGATAATGAATTGTGGAGTTATGATGTGGCGCATCATGCAGGCATGTCGCTCACCGAAGAATATGAATTACTGGAACTGCTACACGAATTGCAGCGCCAGGAATACCTGAAGCGGCACCTTAAAAAAGTACTTCCTTTACTGGCCGAAATGGAAATGCTGAAAGAAAAGGTAAAACTGAACGGACATTTTAAAAATTTGAGCGGGTTGAAATAAGTTTAGAAAGTTTAGAAGGTTTAGATGGTTTAGAAAGGTTAGAAAGTTTAGAAGGTTTAGTTTAGCAAGAGATATGTTGAACATCCCTAAACCTTCTAAACCTGCCTTAACCTCCCTTAACCTCTCTAATCACCTAAACTTTCTCCTCCTCTTAAAAACATTTAATATGAAAACAATCTGTTTCGATTTTGGCAATACCCGTTTAAAAGCGGCAGTTTTTGAAAATGACCGTTTTTCGGTTGAGGTCGTTTTACCAAATGATGAAACGGCAACCATTCAAAAATTACTGGATGAACATGTTCCGCAGAGATCCATTTTATCTTCGGTGATCGAACACAATGTCGATATAGAAGACCTGCTGGCTTCCAAAACTACTTTTCATAAATTGTCTCATCTTACCCAAGCAAATTTTACAACTCCGGTAGGTAAACCCGAAACGATCGGTGCCGACAGGCTGGCGCTTTCTGCTGCTGCAGTTCATTTCTTTCCCAATAAAAATAACCTGGTTGTGTCTTTAGGCAGCTGCATAACCTATAATTTTATAAACCAGTACCACCAGTTCATCGGCGGCAGCATTTCGCCCGGTATGGAAATGCGTTTTAAGGCCATGCAGGTTTTTACTGCAAAACTGCCTTTGGCCGAAAAAGACTGGAATTTTCCTAAAATCGGGTACGATACCAAAACAAATCTTCAAAGCGGCGTAATTGCCGGAATTACCTATGAAATAGACGGTTTCATTGACGAATATGCCGGTAAATACGGCAACTTTAACGCGGTTTTAACCGGGGGTGATACAAGCTATTTTGCCGGTCAACTTAAAAACAAGATATTTGCCGACTCTAATTTCTTATTTAAAGGTTTGTATGCGCTCAGTGAAACTAACAATGGCTAAAATTTTATTCGTACTTTTTGTGGCTGGTGGCTTACAAATGAGTGCAACAGCACAGGAAAATTCACCTTATTCACGATATGGCATAGGCGACCTGACACCCAATCATAATGTTTTTACCAGGGGTATGGGTGGCATAGCAGCAGGCATAACTGATACCAGGAGTGTAAATTTTACAAACCCTGCATCACTTACTTCCATTTACAATACTATTTTTGATGTAGGAACCGAGATAGACTACCGGATCTTAAAAAGTTCCAATCCTGCAAAAAAATTCACTTCTGCCAATACTTATGTGTCTTACCTCACGATGGCTTTTCCTTTAACCACTCCCAAAATGGCAAAGAAGAATATGTTTTGGGCCATGAGTTTTGGCATCAAGCCCGTTTCTAAAATGAATTATAAGATCGAGAAAAACGAAAGGCTTACCGGCATCGACAGTTTAAATACGCTGTATGAAGGTTCGGGCGGCCTTAACCAGGCTTTTTTCGGAACAGGATTTAAATATAAAAATTTAAGCGTGGGTATTAATGCAGGTTATATGTTTGGCAACAAGGATTACAATACCATGCTTACCTTTATAAGCGACAGTTCCTTTTTTTATTATTTGTCCAACTCATCCAACAAAACCACGTATGGCGGGCTTTTCATCAACGGAGGTATGCAATATGATATCGCATTGGCAAGGGATGAAAAATCCTGATTTCATCACAAAAAAAATAAAGCTTGGTGTATATGGAAACCTGCAGCAGAATTTAAAGGCCAGGACCGATATCGTCAGGGAAACTATTTTTTATGATCAGAATGGCGGTTATTACAGGTTAGACAGTGTGTACGAGGAGAAAGATGTAAAAGGCACTATAAAACTTCCTGCCATGATCGGCTTTGGAGCCACATACCAGGGTCCAAACTGGCTGTTTGGAGCTGATTTTGAATACGGCAACTGGGCCAGTTACCGGTATTATGGCCAGGCAGATGCAGTTCAGAATAACTGGACCATCCGGGCAGGAGCCCAATATTACCCGGCAAAAGATAACACGCCGGTTAAAAAATACTTCAACTTTGTAAAATACAGGGCCGGTTTTTATTACGGCTCAGATTATATCAAGGTCAATCAAAACAGGCCTGAATACGGTTTTACCATCGGAACCGGGATGCCTTTAACCTCTTTAAAGCGTATCAGCTATACAGGCGAATATGTTGTTTTAAACACCGCATTGGAATTTGGCAACAGGGGCAACAGGCAAACCAACCTGCGTGAAAGTGTTGTTCGTTTCAGCATTGGCGTTTCCATGAATGCCCGCTGGTTTCAAAAACCTAAATACAATTAATGTATATTCAGGCTTTATTAATACCTGCAATTATTTTTCTTGAAACATCTTTTCCATAGTATTTGCCGGTTTGTAACAACCAACCGCAATGGCTTTTCCGGAACTTCCCCGGATCAATCCCGTGAACAGGAACAGCCGGGCACACCAGTCAAAAAAAAATATATCCAGGCATTTACTTTCCCGGTTCTTGTATCCATAATTCTTTTTTCCTGCAACAGTGATCAGGAATTAAGTGAATACAACACTAAAAACCTGGGTATTGAAGAAATTAAAAATGCAGATATCAATTATACGCTGGGGGGGTAAAGCAAAGGCAAAATTATTATCACCGTTAATGTTGCGGGTACAGGATGTAAACCCTTATGTTGAATTTCCAAAAACACTGCATGTTGATTTTTTTAATGAAAACGGCGAAATTGACAGCAGGCTGGATGCTTTGTACGGCAAATATTTTGAAAAAGAAAGCAAGGTCTTTTTAAAAGACAGCGTAAAAGTGATCAATATTTTAGGGGATACTTTATACTGTAATGAACTTTGGTGGGACAGGAACCGTACCGGCAATGAATTTTATACCGATAAAGCAGTTCGCATACGCCGTAAATTGCAGATCATTGATGGCATAGGTATGCAGGCCAGCCAGGATTTTAAATCGTGGGTTATCATCAACCCGGTAGGGGTTATCAATGTTCCCAATACGCAATTTCCAACCGACTGATCTTTTCCGGAACAAACCAGCCCCGGCGTTGTTATTTTAATTTACCCAACCCGTTTACTGTATAATTTTAAATGCGCTGAAAATAGGCAAATCAGTATCTTTATCGGGTTATAAAAATTAATAGATCATTATGGAATACCGCCGTTTGGGAAGATCAGGTTTGCAGTTAAGTGTATTGTCTTTTGGCAGCTGGGTTAGCTTCAGCAAGCAGATCAATGATAAGGCAGCCGATGAATTAATGGGTGTTGCCTACGATAAAGGAATAAACTTTTTTGATAACGCCGAAGTGTATGCGCTTGGCGAAAGTGAAAAAATGATGGGCCGGGTACTGAAAAAGAAAAAATGGGAAAGGTCTTCTTATACCCTTTCTTCAAAAAGCCTTTTGGGGATGGCGGGGTGCAGCCAATAAACCCAACCAAACCGGCTGCAGCCGAAAACATTTACTGGAAGCCTGTGATGAGGCCCTGCAACGTTTGCAGGTTGATTACCTTGATTTGTTTTTTGCCACCGGCCCGATAAGAATACACCCATTGAAGAAACGGTGTGGGCCATGAACCATTTGATACAGCAGGGAAAAATAATGTACTGGGGTACCAGTGAATGGAGCGGTGTTGAAATAATGGAAGCCCATCGTATTGCTGAAAAATTCAGGTTGATCGGTCCAACCATGGAACAGCCGCAATACAATTTATTTGAACGGGAAAAGATCGAAAAGGATTTCCTGGAGATCTATAAAAATGTTGGACTGGGTACAACCATCTGGAGCCCTTTGGCGTCTGGCCTCTTAACCGGGAAGTACAACGATGGCATACCCAAAGGCAGCCGCTTTGCACTGGAAGGGTTCGACTGGTTAAAGGAACGTTGGGTGATGGATGAGAAACTGAAGAAAGTAAAAAAGCTGGGTGAACTGGCTGCAAAACTGGGAGTAAGTACAGCCTCCTTAAGTATTGCCTGGTGTATAAAAAATCCCCATGTGAGTACAGCTATTTTAGGGGCCACAAAAAAATCACAATTGCTGGATAATTTAAAAGCACTGGATGTAGTTGCAAAACTGACTCCGGATGTGATAGAGAAGATCGAAGGCATCATGAAAACAAAACCAAAACTACCCGACTTTTAAGATGGCACGGATCATTTTGTATGGGATATCCAATTGTGATACCACCAGGAAAGCAATGGCATTGCTAAAAAAGAACAAGGTTGATTTTTCTTTTCATGATTATAAACTGGAAGGGATAAGCGAAAAAAAGTTAGCTCACTGGTGCGATCAACTGGGATGGGAAACCATCTTTAACAAAAGAAGTACCACCTGGCGGGAATTGGGTGAGGCAGAACAAAATAAGGCCGTCAACCAATCAGCTGCCATAAAACTGATGATGGCAAACAACAGCATTATTAAAAGACCGGTTATTGAAATTGCGAACAGGCTTCTTGTTGGTTATAATGAAGATGAAATAAAAAGGGCTATTAAATAAAATTACTAAAACAACCTGAACTGTTGAAGCTTAAAGCCCCTTCAGCGTTTTGGGATAAATGCACAATTATGAAACGTAACGCAACAGCCGTTTGGAACGGCACCGGCAAAGAAGGTAAGGGCCACCTGACCACACAAAGCACCACCTTGAACAAGACTCAATATTCTTTCAGCTCCCGCTTTGAAGAAGGTATTGGCACCAACCCCGAAGAATTGATCGCTGCAGCACATGCAGGCTGCTTTACCATGAAAGTGGCATTTTTGTTAAATGCTGCCGGCTTCACCGCTGATGAAATTGAAACCAGGTGCGATGTTAACGTTGAAGACGGTACGTTAACGGGATCTCACCTGAATCTTAAAGCTAAAGTACCCGGTGTAAGCCAGGAGCAGTTTGATACGATCGTGGCAGATGCAAAAACAAATTGTATCATTTCGAAAGCATTAAATGCCAATATTACCCACGAAGCGGTGTTGGGCTAAAAATATTTTCCACAAAGGGACAAAAGGCACAATGGTTTTATTGATCATGGTGAACTGTTCCTTTGTGGATTTTTTTGAATAATTTTTTAAGGCAAAAAAATCAACTATGTCATTCCAGAACAAAACAGTCATCATCACCGGTGCATCACGCGGCATTGGTAAAGCAATCGGTTTACGATTGGCAAAGGAAGGCGCCAATATTGTCATTGCCAGTAAAAGTGTGGAAGAGAACCCGAAACTGGGCGGCACCATATTTTCGGCTGCCGAAGAGATGGAATCAGCCGGCGGCAGGGCTTTGGCGGTGCAGTGCGATATCCGTTTTGAAGACCAGGTTCAGACAGTAGTTGATAAAACCGTTGAAAAATTCGGCGGGATCGATATCCTGGTCAACAATGCATCAGCCATCAACCTCACACCAACAGAGCAAACCGAACCCAAACGTTTTGACCTGATGTACGATATCAATGTTCGAGGCACTTTCATGATGAGCCGTGCCTGCATCCCGTATCTAAAAAAGGAACCAATGCCCATATATTAAATCTGTCTCCACCCATAAATATGGATTTGAAATGGTTTCAAAACCACCTGGCCTATACCATCAGCAAGTATGATATGAGTATGATCGCCCTGGGCTTATCAGCTGAACTGAAAAAATATAATGTTGCGGCAAATGCACTGTGGCCACGTACCACTATCGCAACTGCTGCCGTAAATAATTTACTGGGTGGCGAAATGCTGATGAAGATGAGCCGCACAGTTGATATCATTGCCGATGCCGCTTACTACATTTTATCCAAACCTTCCACTACCTGTACCGGTAATACGTTTATTGATGAAGAGGTACTTGCTGCAGAAGGTATTACCGATCTTGAAAAATATTCAGTGGTACCCGGGGCACAATTATATAAGGATCTTTTTGTTTAACCTGATCTGTTAATAAATTCCTAATAGTCATTTTCTTTGATGAGTGGTAACTTATACAGGGGTTTGCACGTTTAATTTCGTACTAACATCATTACGCCATGAATGATGTGTTCGCAAACCAATAAAGTATAGCCATGAAATGTTTTTCAATTAAAGCATTATGCTTTTGCATGCTGCTTACTTCAACTGCTTATAGCCAAACTGCTAAACGACAACTGCCTGCCAAAAGGATTAACACTACCATTAAAATTGACGGGGTTTTACAGGATGCAGCGTGGAAAGATGCGCCTTTGGCTGATAAATTCATTGCCCTGCGCCCAACTCCTTTTATACCTGAAACTGCCAGGATAATGCAACACAGGTTTATTTTTTGTATAATAATGAAGGCATTTATGTTGGCGGATATTTACATGAAAAAAACAAAGACAGTATAGCTGCTGAATTAAAGGCAAGGATGGTTTTGGTAACAATGATTTTATCGGCGTTATTTTCGATACCTATTATGATCAGCAGAACGGCTTTGAATATTTTGTAACACCGCTTGGTGAGCAATGGGATGCCAAGGTATCGCCCAATACAAACGGGAACAGTGAAGACTTTAGCTGGAATGCTGTTTGGGAAAGCGCTGCAAAAATGCAGCACGATGGCTGGAGTTTTGAAATGTTCATTCCGTATTCTGCCATCAGGTTCGGTAAAAAAAATGTGCAGGACTGGGGTTTGAATATTGTAAGGCGCCGCCAAAAAAGCGGGGAACAGTTGTTCTGGCAATCCATTGATCCAAATGCCAATGGTTTTTTAACACAGGAAGGCTCATTTACCGGGCTTGAAAATATAAAGCCACCCATGCGTTTGCAGTTCTCTCCCTATTTTTCAACCTATTTAAATCACGATGGTACCGCAGCTACCGGGGTTAAAAAAAGTTCAGCAACAGTTAACGGGGGTATGGATGTAAAATATGGGATTAACCAGGCCTTCACTTTAGACATGACCCTGATACCGGATTTTGGACAGGTACAATCGGATAACCGGATCTTAAACCTCACTCCTTTTGAACAGCGGTTTAACGAGAACCGTGCCTTTTTACTGAAGGCACCGAACTGTTTGGCAAAGGCAATCTCTTTTACAGCCGCCGGATAGGTATTGAACCACGGTTTAAAAAATGGCTATCGCCCGGAGTTGATGAAACCATCATTGAAGACCCTGGCCAGGCAAAGATCATTAATGCCACCAAAATAAGCGGCCGTACTCAAAAAGGCCTGGGTGTGGGGATATTAAATGCCATTACTCAAAAACAATACACCAAATTCCAGGATATCAATACCAAACAAACCAGGTTGGGTGAGAATATGCCGCTGACCAATTACAATATTTTGGTGCTTGACCAAACCCTGAAAAATAACAGCAGCGTTTCCCTGGTAAATACAAATGTGTGGCGCAGCGGTAAAGATTATGATGCCAATGTTACATCGGCCCTGTTTGATTTAAATGACAAAAAAAATAAATGGAATATTGGCGGCAATATAAGCTTCAGTAATTTATTGGGGAAAAACGGGAAGAATACAACCGGGTATGCACACAGCATTTACTTTGCCAAAACCAGTGGCCGGTTTACATTTAATGTCTGGCAGGACCTGTATAACAGTAAATACGATAAAAGTGATTTTGGGTATTTTACCAACAACAATACCATGGACCAGGGTATTTGGGCCGGTTATAACTGGGTAAACCCCAGGGCTGGTACAACCAGGTGCGGCTCAATACCAATATCTGGTACAGCAGGCTGGTTTCTCCCATTGATATAATTTACGCCGCAAGGAAATGATGTACCAGAATGCAGGTATGAATATTAACTTTAATGCACAAACGAAAAAACTCTGGTGGGTGGGGATGAATATCAATGGCGGGCCAGGCCGGAATGATTTTTATGAACCAAGAAAATACGGCCAGGTATTCCGGAATAAAGGCAGGGTAAATGCAAACATCTGGTGGGAAAGTAATTTTGCAAAAAAACTTTCCTGGGGCGGAAGCCTATATGCAGGTACGGGGGCGTGTTCAACAGGAAGAATGTTGATTACAATTTGTTTGGAAAGATCCGTTTCAGCAGTAAATTTTCTGTTGATAATTCAATCTTTGTCAGCAGCAGCAAAAACCAGGCAGGATGGGCAGGCAGTATCGGCGACACCATTATTTTTTCAAGGCGCAACGTGAACAGTGTTGAAAATGTGATCAACATCAAATACAATTTTACCAACCGAATGGGACTTACGGTAAGGGCAAGGCATTACTGGAGTAAGGTTAACCCGCAGCAGTTTTACGAACTGGATGTGAACGGTAAACTGCAGGCGCCGGCAAATCCCTTTACCGGTAATGTAAATCAAAACTATAATTATTTAAGTGTGGATATGGTATACAACTGGCAGTTTGCGCAGGGTAGTTTCTTAAGCATTGTATGGAAAGATATCGGTGAAAATTTTAACCGCCAGTTTGAAAAAAATTATGTGAAGAACCTGGGCAATACCATCAGCGGCGACCAGTTTAACAGCCTGTCTTTACGGGTGATCTATTTCCTGGATTACCTGACCGTTAGAAAAAAATTCAGCAAAAGCTGAACATCACTATACAAAATATAAAGTCCTCCCGTTTCAACAGCGGGAGGACTTTTATCATTACCTGTGATTTGTTCTGTTACCAATGATTATGGCAGCCATCGCCAGTCCTGAATCCTTTAATAACTGCCCGGGTTGCCATCCAAAGCCGGTTGCAGGTGCAGGGTAAAAACAAATACCAGCAACATGGCCGCCAGCAGGTAGCAAGCAACCGTTTTCAATTTATTGATGAGTATCGCTAAAGCAGCAGCAATAAGTGCAGCCCCGGTTATATATACCCAAACCTTGCCATCACCAGGCAAATATTCGGGTATCATACCGCTCATGATATCGGCATTCATAAAATGCATGACACCAAAAAAGCCCATAATAAAAGCAAAAAGGATCTCGGCAAACCTTGTAGGAAAGATTTTTTTCATAATATCAGATTTTGTTTAGACTGAAAAAGTAAGCATAAATTACTTAAAATGCAAGCCTGGGAATTTTATTAAAAAAAACGGTAACTATTACCCGAAATAAAAAAGCCCGGCTGGATTAAACTATATGTAAATCCTGCCGGGCTTTAAAGAAAAAACAACCAGTTATTTCAACATGGTTTTTGGAGCATCTTTCTCCAGTAAATATTTATAAATGAATTTTGTTTTCAGGTTTTGAAAGTGGGTTCCTTTATTGCCGCCCCAACCATGCCGGCCGCCACTGTATGGCATAAACTCAAAATCTTTTTTGAGGTCCTGTAATTTGCTGATGAACTGAATGCTGTTCTGTATATGTACATTATCATCTATCATGCCGTGTGCGATCTGGATCATGCCTTTGTATTTTGCGGCATGGGTCATCACTGAACTGCTTTTATATCCTTCGGGGTTATTGGCCGGTGTGCCCATAAATCGTTCGGTATAGTGCGAATCATAAAGGGTCCAGTCGGTTACACTGCCGCCCGCCATACCATGCGTAAATACATCGCTGGCATAGGTTAAGGCATAGCAGGTCATGTAACCGCCATAACTGAAACCGGTGATGCAGATCTTCGTTGCATCCGCACTCCCATTTTCGATCAGCCATTTTACCATGCTGCTGTAATCCTTCATTTCCCAATAGCCGAGGTTATGATACATATAACTTACACCTTCTTTTCCAAAATGACCGCTGGCACGGTGATCCATGCTAACCTGTATCAGCCCTTCTTTGGCATACCATTGCTGGTTGCCGTTAATACCCCAGGTATCCATAACACTGCCGGCATTGGGCCCGCCATATACAGAGACCAGCACCGGGTATTTTTTATTCTTATCCATATTTACCGGCCAGGTTACTTTCATGGGCAGGTCGTATAATCCATCATCGCTTTTTACACGGATGATCTCCGTTTTTGCCAGGTTGTAATTTTCAAACTCTGCTCCTTTACTGTCGCCCAGGTCTTTGATGATCTTTCTTTTAGTACTCATCAGGGTCATTTTTGGAGGCGAGCCCGCATTGGAATAAGTGGTTATAAAATAAGAGCCCTGAGGTGACAGGTTTATCGAATTATTATATTCACCCAATGTGAGCTTTTCCATATTTTTCCCGTTTACATTTATACGGTAAAAATCATTTCTTGCTGTATTCTCGAGGGTCCGGGCGGTAAAATATACAACACCTTTCTTTTCATCAACATACTTGATATCAGTAACTGTAAACTTCCCGGTGGTGATGGCATTTACCAGTTTCCCTTTCATATCGTGAAAGTATAAATGATTCCAGCCACTGGCATCGCTTTGAAGGATAAAACCTGTTTTGTCATTCATAAATTGAATGCGGCCACCCTGGTCATCCAGGTCAACCCAGCTTTTTGGTTCTCGTTATAAAATTCTGCTTTGGCGCCGGTAAATGTATTGACCTCGTAAATAATTAAATTATTCTGCAGCCTGTTCATCCACTGTACCAATAAAGAGCTGCCATCGGGTTTCCAGTAAGGCATACCAAAATACTGGTCATCCTTTTCGTTGAAAGCAGCCCAAACAATATTATTTCCATCGGGCTCCACCATACCTACTTTCACTTCGGGGTTAGGGTCTCCAACCTTGGGATACCTTTGTGTTTCAACCACACCATGCAAACCGGGGGCATCAGTAATGGTAAATACAGGGATCTTTGTATCATCCGACCTGAAAAAAGCAATTCGCTTACTGTCGGGGCTCCACCAGAAAGCACGGTACCTGCCGCTGCGGCCAAGGATCTCTTCCATATAAACCCAGCTTGCATAACCATTCAATATGGTTTCACTGCCGTCTTTGGTTATGCGGTTTTCTTTTAATGTTGCCAGGTTAACGGAATACAAATCGTTCTTTTTTGTATAAGCCACATAATTACCATCCGGGCTCAACGTTGCATTGATCTCTGCATCCTCATCATTGGTAAGCCTTATATCTTCTGTATTTTTCCGAGATACAGGTCATTCCCTTTGGTAATGATATTGGGTGTAACGGATACCGTGCCTTTGTTGATATTGGGCTCAACATATTCTTTTTCGGCGCCGTTTTTGCAGTCGATCTCGTAATTTTTTCCGTCTCTTCTTAAAATAAAATGGCTGTCATCGATCCATTTTGCAACACAGGGGAAGTTTTGAGTGATCCCTTTAAAATTACTTTTAAAATACTGGTCATCGCCCAGTTCTTTTTTTGTGCCTGCGTTGAAAGGCTGAAGATCAGTAACACAGCTATGGCTGCAATATGCTTTAGCAAGTTCATCATATGTAAAATGGTTTTTAATTGAGCGGCCAAGATAGCTTTTTTGACAGGAAATTCCGGGGTGAAATTGATGAACGGGATTTGAAAATTTTTAAAATAAAAAAGCCGCTGTATGATCACAGCAGCTCTATTAAAAATGTCGAAAAATTTAATCATCGTTTCTCTCCGGCCTCATCATCGGGAAAAAAAGTACATCCTGGATGGAATGCTGGTTGGTGAGCAACATGGCGATCCTGTCGATCCCAAATCCAATACCGCTGGTTGGGGGCATGCCATATTCCAGGGCACGTAAAAAATCATGGTCTATGAACATGGCTTCATCATCTCCACGTGCCATCAACTCTGTTTGTTCTTCAAAACGAGCACGCTGTTCAATGGGGTCATTCAATTCACTGTAGGCATTGGCAATTTCCTTGCCATTGCACATCAGCTCAAAACGTTCCACCAGTCCGGGTTTGCTGCGGTGTTTTTTGGTAAGCGGGCTCATCTCAACCGGGTAATCGGTGATAAATGTGGGCTGTATGTAGCTGGCTTCACATTTATCGCCAAAGATCTCATCGATCAGTTTGCCCTTGCCCCATTTTTCATCGGCATGAATTTGCAATTGCCTGCAAACATCCCTGATGCCTGCTTCATCCATCTCACTGATGTCGAAACCGGTATGTTCTTTAATGGCATCAAACATCGTAATTCTTTTGTACGGCGCTTTAAAATCAATTTCCTTATCACCCACCATCACTTTTGTTGTACCATTGGTTGCCATAGCCGCTTTGTCCAGCATCTGTTCGGTGGTATCCATCATCCACTCATAATCTTTATAGGCCACATAAAATTCAAGAATGGTAAACTCGGGATTGTGGGTGCGGTCCATACCTTCATTGCGGAAGTTGCGGCTGAATTCATATACCCATTCAAAACCGCCAACGATCAGTCTTTTTAAATAGAGTTCATTGGCAATACGCATGTACATGGGCACATCCAGTGCATTGTGATGCGTGGTGAAAGGCCTTGCTGCCGCACCGCCGGGAATGCTTTGCAAAACAGGGGTATCCACTTCGAGTGCCCCGCGTTCATTTAAGAATTCACGCATGGTATTCACCATTTTGGTGCGCTTGATAAAGGTTTCTTTTACAGCCGGGTTCACGATCAGGTCGGCATAGCGCTGCCTGTAACGAAACTCGGGGTCTGTTACTTCATCAAATGCCTCACCATCTTTTTCTTTTACGATAGGCAGCGGGCGTAATGATTTTGAAAGCATGCTGAACTCCCTAACATGAATGGATGTTTCACCGGTTTTGGTAGTGAATACATATCCTTTGATACCAATAATGTCGCCGATATCAATCAATTTTTTCCAAACGGTTTGGTACATGGTTTTATCCTCACCCGGACAAATATCATCCTGCTTGATATAAAATTGGATCTTGCCAACTGAATCCTGCAGTACTGCAAAATTTGCCTTGCCCATATCCCGTACACTCATAATACGGCCTGCAATGCATACATCAGCAAAATCATCTTTATTAGAGTCGCCTTTATATTTTTCCTTTATGTAAACCGATGTTGTATTAACCGGGTACAGTGCTGCCGGGTAGGCATCAATGCCCAGTTTGCTCAGTTCTGCCAGTTTTTCCCTGCGGATGATCTCCTGTTCGGATAAATGTTGTGTACTCATGTTTTAGTCATTGGTCATTGGTCAGCAGCAACTTTTCTGCTTTTGCTATTGGCCAACAGCTTTTTAATTTAGCTGCAAATATACCGTATACAACCCATTTGTCCATTTAGGGCTCTTACAAAAAAGTTTGGCAGGAAACTTGCCTGATACTACTTTTAGTAAAACACCAATCATGAAAAGTATTTTTACAGCGATCCTGGTCACTGCCCTTTTTTGCGGCTGCGACATTTTGAAACAATTACCACCAACTACGGGTACGGGCGTAACTGAATCGGAAGCGGCAGCAGGAATTAAAGAAGCCCTTGCGCAGGGACTTACAGGTGCTGTATTAAAGTTAAACCGGGAAGACGGTTTTTTTAAGGATGCTTTTTATAAAATACTGGTGCCCGAAGATGCCCGGAAAATTGAGAACACCTTAAGGGATATTGGCATGGGCAGTATGGTTGACAAGGCCATTTTACAGATCAACCGCGGTGCCGAAGATGCAGCCGGTTATGCCAAGCCCATTTTTGTGAATGCCATTAAAAGTATGACCATACAGGATGCGATCGGGCTGGTAAGAAATGGCGATACCAGTGCCACCCATTTTTTCAGGGAAAAAACAACTGCCCAGCTGGTTGCCGCATTTACACCGGTGATCAAAGCATCTCTTGATAAGGTGAATGCCACCAAATATTACAGCGATATGGTAAATAAATACAACAGCCTGCCCATCGTGTTCAAAAAAATAAATCCTGATCTTACGGCTTATGTTACCGGTAAAGCCACCAATGCATTGTTTGACCTGGTGGCACAGGAAGAAAGGAATATCCGGAATAATTTTGCGGCCAGGACAACCGACCTATTAAAGAAGGTATTTGGAGGTATCTTTTAAGCCAAATTTAAAACCCGATTTTAAGGGTCAATGCCGGGTAACTCCTGTATACAGGTTCCCTTTTAGTTGCTGAAACTGTTTTGTATCGAGTCCAAGTGACAGGGCTTTGTTTTTGTTGGACTTTGACTAATAAATAAACTCAACGCAGTGCCGGCATATAGCCAGATCCAAACGTTTCTTTTTTGTCGCCGTGCCCTTTTCACTTTTTTGCGTATTAAAACGATGATTGTTTAAAGATGAGCTTTAAATAAGGAGTTACCTGGATCTTCCGTCATTTTCTTGCAGTCAATAATCGCCAGCAACACCTGCCAGGCTTCATTCACTTTACCGGCATCCAGTAATTCTTTGGCATACCGGTGCAGTTCTTTATCCATTTCATCGGGGTTGATGGAAAAATACTGGATGATGTTTTTCAGTTTATCATCATCAAAAGCAGGATCAACAAAGGGCATTTCATGCACATTGGCCAGCTGGCCCAAATTATTTGCACTTAGTATATTGCTGTTACGGATACTTCAGGAGGCGTCTATTCCAATACCCAGTTGTGTATTTGGTTTGGCAACTTTAAATAAATTGGTCTCATCAATTTTTGCATACCAGTCGCCGCCAAGCCGGGCCACATGGTGCAGTTTGGTTTGGTCTATTTTGTTGTCTGCATCCAGGATAGTTTCATCAATATGCATGCACAATACTTCGCAGATCACCAGGTTGCCTGCTCCGCCTTCGGTGCCCAGCGGTTTTACTTCCAAAACCTTGCATTCCAGTTTTACCTTGCTTTCTTTACCATGGGCGGTTTTACCATGGTTGCTTTTCTTCGGTAAAACCGGCTTTGATAAATTCATTGGTGCCTTTCGGAAACTCGCAACTGGCAAGCGAAGTTTGCTGCACCATATCATAATCCACCATATTGATCACCACTTCGGGCACTTCCTGTACATTTTGTAAAGTATGTTTGGTGGTATTATCCCTAACCCTCCGTGCCGGTGAAAAAATTACGATGGGCGGGTTGGAAGAAAATAAATTAAAAAAACTAAAGGGGCTAAGGTTTACATTTCCTGCTTTATCGATGGTAGACGCAAAACATATGGGCCTGGGCGCAATGGCATGCTGCAGGTAGTTTTGGGCTTCGGCGGGTTTTAGATCTTTCAGGTTAAGTGTGAGCATTTCTTTATTTTTAATTTTTTTCACGCAGAGGTAGCAGGGGTGCGGAGGTCGCAGAGGGTTTTCTCAGCGTCCTTCGCGTTAAATGTTTTCTTGTTTCCCGCAGAGGTATCAGGGGAGCAGAGATCGCAGAGTTTTTCCAGCATCCCCTGCCCCTCAGCGTTCCCTGCGTAAAATGTTGTTTTGTTTCTCGCAGAGGTCGCAGAGTTGAAGAGATCGCAGGGATGAATGCTCAGCGTCCTCCACGTGAAATCAGTTCCTTGCAGAGGTTCCAATGTGCATAGATGATTGTTTTCTCTGCGTCCCCTGCCCCTCAGCGCCCTCTGCGAGAAACATTACTACATTTTCTTCAACGCCAAAATCGAAAAATCACTTTCATCCCTCACGATCGTATTACTCAGTTTACCAAGCCCGTCAATTTCCATTTCAACCACATCCCCTTCCTGTAACCATTGTTCCTGGTAATTGGGGTCATTTAATTTACCGGTACCGTTCAGTTCCAAAAAGCAACCGGTACCGGCTGTGCCGCTGCCGATCACATCACCGGGCATCATATTTACCCCATAGCTGCAGCGTTCAATAATTTCGGCAAAGGTCCAGTCCATATCACTTAAATTACCTTCGCTTACCTGTATTCCATTCACCCAGCACTTCATGCCCAGGTTCCAGGCCTTTCCGGTATGGCCCTCTTTACAGGGTACTTCATATTGTTCCAGTTCATCCAGGGTTACCAGCATGGGACCAATAACGGTACTGAAATCTTTTCCTTTGGCAGGCCCCAGGTTCAGTTTCATTTCCTCCATTTGTAATAACCTGGCACTCATGTCATTCATGATCATCAGTCCGCCAATATATTCATCAGCATCAGCTGCTTTAATATTTCGGCCGGGTTTGCAGATCACGATGGATGCTTCCAGTTCAAAATCAAGTTGCTGAAAATGATCGGGCATACAAACAATATCGCCGGGCCCCTGTATGCTGTTGTGGTTGGTAAAATAAAAAATGGGGTACTGGTCATATTCAGGTATCATATCCACTTTCCGGTTACGGCGGGCTGCTGCTACGTGTTGGCGAAAAGCATAGGCATCCCGGCAACTGGTTGGGTGCGGTACAGGAGCTATAATTTCTGTATCTGAAAAAGCTTCTGCCATCACATTTCTTACCATACCATCTTTTATTCTTTGTTCAACAATTTTGGCCATAGGTATAAATTCATCCCAAAAATTCAGAAGCATTGCCATGGTATTGGGCAGATCATTGTGTAAGGAATCCAGGGAATAGATATTGCCGTCTACAACAATGCCCAATTGATCGTGACCGTCTTTTAAGTAAGTAACTAATTTCATGTATAGTGGTTTGGATGTCAAAAGTAGGCAATAAAAAATTCATGTATTTTAACAATCTGAATTTTGCTTTTACATTTGAAATATTAATTTTGTACTATAATTACATACATTGAAATTCGAGAAAATACATAACAAAGGCCAGGCACAGATCTTTAAAAACGCATACCTGGAATTTCTAACCAAAACGCACCCGCTGGTGATCTGGGGGCTATATTTACCGATCATAGCTGTTATGCTGTATTACAGTTATTCCGGCTTATCCATTGGTTTTTGGAAAACGGCCGGTATATTTTTGGCCGGAATGTTTACCTGGTCCTTATTCGAATATGTGATCCACCGCTATATTTTTCACTTTATGGCGGAAAGTGAAAGGGCTTTACGGATCGTTTATGTGCTGCACGGCAATCATCATGAGTACCCCAGGGATAAAGAGCGGTTGTTTATGCCGCCGGTGCCCAGTTTAATGATCTCCCTAACACTCTTCAGCCTGATGTATTTTATTGCACATCTGGCAGGTTTCTCTCAATATGTATTTGCTTTTTTCCCGGGATTCCTGGTAGGGTACCTGATATATGGCAGTATGCATTATGCCATTCATGCCTGGAACCCGCCGTTTAAATGGATGAAACCCCTGTGGCGAAATCATCACCTGCATCATTATAAAAATACCGAACAGGGTTTTGGGGTAAGTTCAACTTTGTGGGATCATGTTTTCGGTACCATGTTCGACCTTACAAAGGAAAAAGAAGATAAAGCGAAAGTGCAGGAACTGATGTTTAGTAAAAAACCTGCTGGCAGGGAATTGCAGGATCAGTGATCGTCCCCTACTATTTTGGCAAACCGCTTGTTCGCTGCAGTTTAGTCATTATGCGTCATTCTCCAGGTTCCGTTGTTGAGTTCTTCTACTAAAAATTCTCCTGCCTGTTCAGGTTCAAAAGATATCTGCCAGGTGCCGAAAAAGCATTTAGCCTGTGGGTCATAATTTCCTTCATAAACGACTGTATGTCCTGGAACGTCTGAATGGGTTGAAGAATTTCCCCATGGATCAAGTATCAGTAAATGAGGATATACCTTTCTAAAGCTTATAAAATTGCCGTCAATAAATCCTTCAATTTTAGCGGTTTCCCCTTCAGCACCAATTCCTTCCCAATCTATTGTTCTTCCGGAAAATTGTCCATTGTTATACTTTTCGATAAATAATCGAAATTCCGCTTCTTTTCCTTCAATAAATTCGCCATACTCCGGGCCGTATTGGAAAAGCCTTGCCATTGTCCGATGTATAGAATATGCTCCATGATGAATAATTACCGGCCAGGATTTACCATTTCTCCTCTTCTCCCGCCTCTTTACCCGGTTTGCTGAAATGTTCCCGGGTTTTTATTTTTGCACCTGTCTTTCAATGATCAGTGTGGCAATGATATTGCCGGCATCTTCCCTGCGGGTTTTGCTGTAACAGGTTTTTTAGTTTTTCTTCACTTACATCAATGCGGTAGAGGTATGCAATTAATTTATCAAAATCATTTTTTATCAACCTGTTAATGTATGATGCCAGTTGGCTGTGTAATTCAGCATAAGATAACTTACCGGGGATCTCAATGGCAAGCTCTTTGTTTAATAGCTGTATCAATTCAACATTCTCCATCAGCGAAATCAATTAATCTTATAAATCTGTGATTTGTTTTCCATAACCCCGGTTCCGAATAAAGCAAAATCATATTTAACCGGGTCGGCTTTATCCAAAGTACGTAAAAAGGCCGTTAATTCCAATGCCGCCTGCCAGTCAATGGGTTTTCTTTGCAGGAGGTTTAACTGTTTTGCGATCCTTGCCACATGTACATCTACGGGGCAGATCAGTTGTGATGGATCAATGTTTTTCCAGATCCCAAGATCAACCCCGTGATAATCCCTTCTTACCATCCACCTTAAGTACATATTCAGCCTTTTGCAGCTTGAATTTTTTTTCGGGTGATGCAATATGTTTACGGGTACGCTCAGGAATATGCGGCAGCGAAAAGAAATAATGATAAAACCCATTCAACCCGTTTTCAACCGTTTCATCTTTTTTATGCATCCATTTTGTAAATGCTTTTTCAAGCGAACTGTATTTTGTGTAATGCATTTTAAAGAATGAAATAAAATACAACAGGTCGGTTGCATTGAATGTGCGGTGCTTAAAAGCAACCAGTTTTTCCAGGTCAGCATCTGTGTGCTGCGTACAGAAATTGTACGGATCATTGTCCATCAGTTGCAACAGTTCTTTCGATTTGTTGATAATGGTGATACGGTTGCCCCAGGAAAATATGGCTGCAAAGAAGCCGGCAATTTCACGGTCCTGTTTTTTTGTAAACATGTGTACGATAGAGACAGGATCGTTTTTGATGAAAGCAGGATTGTTATAAAGGGTAACCTTACTGTCGAGGAATGATCTTATTTTTTCATGTTCACTCTTCACGGATCAGTTTTTAATGATCGCTATGCCCAGCCCGTCGCCTGCCCCATTTTTTATTAAATTGATTGATAACTACAATAACAGCCTTGCTTTTATCTTTTACAAAAGCAGCAAATGTAGAAAATCCATACGTACCGCCATTGTGCCAATAAATGGGCGGTTGGTCCTTTTCATTGATAATATGCCATCCCAGGCCAACAGCCACTCTCGGGGTTATTGCAACCGTTTGGGCAGTTAATTTATTGATAATGGCTTTTGATTTTCCTGTTTTTGGAAAGCACATATTTTCCAGGTAAGTAAGCATATCATTACCGGTACTGGTTAGACCCCCGGCCGGAGCTAAAATATTCATGTTCCAGTATGGTGTTTTATCATTTGCTGCAAAATATCCCTGGCTTTTATGTTGGGTTAAAGCTTTGGCGGGGTTACCCATTTTAAAAGGCTGCAAAATATATTGATCTGCCAGTGTTGCAAATGATTTGCCTGAAATGCGTTCTGCCAGTACACCTGCCAACCCGGCTCCAAGGTTTGAATAAATACTTTTTCCATCGGGTTTTGGAGTACAGCTTTTTAAATAGGTATAAAGTTCATTGGCACCATAAGTTTCATACGGTTGCCGGATGTTTACCATCTTCAGGTTATCAGGCAGCCTGGGCAATCCCGATGTATGGTTCATCAGGCTTAAAAAACTGATGCTGCTGAGATGTTGATTTTGGCGAACAGAATCAGGCAGGTAATTGATGACGGGGCCTGTTTCGGAAATATTATTTTCCATCAACACAGCTGTTAAAACATAGGCAGTAAAAGTTTTGGTAATGCTTCCAATTTCAAAAGTGGTTGATGAATCAAAGGGCATTTGCCTGTCCGGGTCAGCAAAGCCGGCCTGGTAAAAACTTCTTTTCCCATTGTTTAAAATGCCAATAAAAATACCCGGCAGTTTTTCTTTGCTGTACAAACTATCAGCCAGGTACTGAATAGAGTCAACCTGTTTTTGTATACCTGTTTGGGCAACACTGCTGTTAAAAAATACAACACAGCAAAGGGAGCATATAAGCCAGGTCTTTTTCATGGCAGCTTATCCGATCGCATTGTTTAGATCAGCAATCAGGTCATCAGCATCTTCTATACCCACACTCAGTCTTATTAATCCATCGGCAAGCCCGTTCTTAATACGTTCTTCGCGGGGTATGCTGGCGTGTGTCATGCTGGCCGGGTGATTGATCAGTGATTCAACGCCACCGAGGCTTTCGGCCAGCGAGAATAAACGGGTTCCGGTGAGTACTTTATTGGCTGCTTCTATGCTTTCATCCTTTAAAACAAAACTGATCATGCCGCCAAAACCACGCATTTGTTTTTGGCAACGGCATAGCCTGCATTGTCTTCAAACCCAGCCAGTACACTTTGCCCACTTTTGGATTATTGCGAAGCCAATGTGCAATTTTTTCCCCGTTTTCACAATGCTGTTTCATGCGTACATGCAGTGTTTTTATTCCCCTCAATACCAAAAAGCAATCCATTGGGCCGGGTACGGCGCCGCAACTTTTTTGAATGAAATATAATTTTTCTCTCAGTTCAGTATCGTTCATCATCAATGCGCCCTGTATCACATCACTGTGGCCGCCTAAATATTTGGTAGCCGAGTGCATGATGATATCTGCACCCAGGTCAAGAGGGTTTTGTAAATAAGGGGATGCAAAAGTATTGTCAACACATAATAAGGCATTGGCCTTTTTGAAATGGCAGCTATGGCAGCAATATCCGTAATGTTCATCACGGGTTTGTGGGCGTTTCCAGCCATACCAGTTTGGTGCTGGCAGTAACTGCTGCCAGTACATTTGCGGGGTTGGTGGTATCAACATATTTAAATGTAATGCCATACCGTTCCCAGACCTTTGTAAATAAACGGTAGCTTCCGCCATACATATCATTGGCTGCAATTACTTCATCGCCCGGGTTTAATAATTTTATAACAGCATCTGTTGCGGCAACACCACTTCCAAATGCCAGTCCGAATTTTGCATTTTCAATAATGGCATAGGCATCTTCCAGGGCTTTACGGGTGGGGTTCTGGCTGCGGGCATATTCGTAGCCTTTGTTTTTTCCGGGTGCTTCCTGCACATAAGTACTGGTTTGAAAGATCGGCGTCATAATAGCGCCTGTTCCCGGATCAGGCTCGGCACCGGCATGAATAAATTTGGTAGCAAGCTTCATACCCCTGTCCCCTTGCGCAGCATCCTGCGGAGAATGCGAATTTGAATCGTTTTTACTCATAAAAATATTTTTACAAAAGTAACGGGATTTTTTGTAAGCCCCTTTAAGGGTTTGGGGCAATCACAATTTAAATTACCTGCGCCGCACACAAAAACCGCCAGTCGTAATTTTTATCGGCATGTGCTGCCAGCGGTTCAATTTTTTTAGTGAGCGATTTTTTGGTGAGTATGCCGGCATTAACCAGTTTTCTTTTGGCTTCCAGTATATAATCCTGCATAACAGGTTCCTTCATCCAGTTTTTTTGGGGCGGTTCAAAACCAACCTTTTCCCTGCGCCATACAATTTCATCCGGCAGCTTTTTTTCCATGGTTTTGCGTAATAAAAATTTGGTCCAGCCTTCATGCATTTTCAGCTGGGCGGGCAGCGAAAAAACAAATTCTGCCAGCTCATGATTTAAAAAAGGCAGCCTAACTTCACAGCCATGCGCCATACTGTTCCTGTCTGCAAAACGAAGCAACTCTTCCAAACCCATTTCTGTTGTATGAAAATGCAGGATGTCATTTAATTTGGTTACAATGGGTTTATGAATGCCCACCCATTCCTGGTGTTTCATCAGGCTTAAAAAATCATCACTGATATCGGGATGCGAAATGGTTTTCCGGTATTCGATCTTTTCCAGTTGCATGGCAGCATGCGATGGAAGAAATGCAGCAAAATAATTTTTCAGGTCCCAGTGAAATGGCTGGTTGTTTTTACGGAAAGCAACCCTTTCTTTTGCGTGGCGCCCAGTTTGTGCCTGCTCAGCACTTCCTGCAAGTACCAATGAATATACTTGGGATACCCGGCTAACAGTTCATCAGCACCCTGGCCATCCAGTAAAACCTTTACTCCATGCTGTTTTGCAAGTTCAAAAATTTTGTATTGGGCAAAAATACCCGATGACTGAAAGGGTTCTTCCTGGTGATAACAAAGTTTTTCAAAATCATTTACCAGGTCTTTGGCAGTAAGATGTATTTGATGATTGGCCAGGTTTAAATGCTCTGTAACAATCCGGATATACCCGGATTCATCATTTTCAAAACCAGGGAATACGGCAGAAAACGTGCGGAGCTGGTTGTCTTTTTCTTTAAGCCGGCTGTTTTTATGTAATTGGCTGATCGTATAAGCAATGGAAGAACTGTCGAGGCCGCCACTGAGACTGGTTCCGAGCGGTATATCACTGCGCAGCCGCAGGTTAACAGAGCGGGTAAACAGGTCCGTAAATTTTTCAATGGCATCATTTACCGATATATCAATTTTAATTTCCTTGTTGATGCTCCAGTATTTTACAATTTTTGAAAGATGGCCTGATGCAGGTTCAACAACCAGGTAGTGGGATGGCGGTAGCACATAAATGTCTTCGAAAAATGTCTGTTCCTTATCAATACTGTTTTGCACATGCCCCAGCGTGATATAATTGAGCAGCATTTTATTGTCAATATGTTTTTCAATACCAATGGCCCAGAGTGCTTTCATTTCGCTGGCAAAAATAAAATTGGCCTCATCTTCATAATAATAAAATGGCTTTTCGCCAAACCGGTCCCTGGCTGCAAAGAGCCGTTCTTCTTTTTCATCCCAGATGGCAAAGGCAAACATGCCATCCAGTTGTTGCAGGCATTTGTCTTTCCAGTAATCGTATGCTGCCAGGATAACTTCAGTATCGGATTTTGAGGTAAAACCATATCCTTTGTTTTGTAAAAAGGACCTGATCTCTATATAATTGTAAATTTCACCGTTATACACGATCCGGTAGCGGTTGGCATAAGCCATTGGTTGTGCAGCATTTTTACTCAGGTCTATCACCGAAAGCCGCCGGTGTCCCAGGTGAACGGTATTTTTATAATTGCTCCAGCTGCCTTCATCATCCGGGCCACGATGGGCAATGGCGCCGGTCATTTTTTTTAAATGCGCCGGTGCGCCGGGGTTGGCGGCCTGTAATATTATTCCTGCAATTCCACACATAGTGTAAATATCAATAAAAAAAACTCCTGAAGCGGGTTTAAAAAATAAATGTTATTGGAAGTTAACTGGCAATACAACTTTTGTATCACCCCAGGCCATTACCAGGTCGCAACCATAGGTTGAATTTTGAAACAACATCGTAAAATATTCGATCTCGATATCATTTTTAATGACCGGGACAACCATTTCAACCAGGTCTTTTGTTTTATCAATGTGTAGTCCCCAGCTGTACAGGTTTGTATTTAAAATTATTTTCCAGGTATCGGGATACGGTATGCAGTACATGATATAACGGCCGGGTGCGATCACTTTTCCGTTGATGGTTACCGGCTTAAAAAATTCGATCTCTGTGGCTTCATTGGCACCAAGCCGCCATTCGTGACCGTATCGCTGAATAGCATTTACAGCAGCTGATGAATCCGTAAAAAGCGGTCTTCCTTTTTTTTGAGGCCTGCTGTAGATAACCCTTGCAACCGGGTTGGCAAGTGCCGGGTCGGTCATTTTTTGGGCCGGGTAATTTTCAGGAAAATAGATCATGTCCATGGGGGATTTATCTATTGACAGGAGTATGCTGTCTTTTACGGATACGGGAATACGCCGGGGGATATCTTCGTTTACTGTATTATCAGCCTGCTGCCGACAGGACATAAAAAAACAGCAGCAGAAAAAAATACCCGTTAAAAGCGAACCCTTTTTTATAAGCATGGTTTATAATGTTTAAAACACGATCGGTAAATTAATTTTTAAAGTATCCCAGGCAATAACCAGGTCAGCGCCATTGTCTGTTTTATCAAATACCATAGAGAAAGCCTCTGCTATTTCTGTTTGTTTTTGTACAGCAACATCAATACGCACCACATCATTTTTATCATTGTATTTAAACGACCCCCAGGTATCGGTATCCTTATTTATTATAATTGTCCATGTGTCTGTATTCGGGATACCATACAGGGTATAGCGTCCTTTTTTAATTTTTATTTCATTGATCTTTACATCCCGGAAGAATTCCAGTTCCGTGGCTTCATTGGCACCCATGCGCCATACTTTTCCGTATTCGAGTAATTCACCGAATATTACCCTGCCATTTTTTTGCGGCCTGCTGTAAATGACCCGGGCAACGGGCTGTTCTGTTGTTTTATCCTGGATCTTAAGTACAGGGTAGCGGTTTGGAAAATAACTCATATCCATCGGCGATTTGTCAATAGCCGGGAAAACGGTTTGTGCCTGCAAAGCAGGAAAACCAAAACAAAGAACTGTAATGGCTATGCATAAATACTTCATCTTTTTTATTTTAAAGATACAGAAATCAGCTGTTTATTGTTACCGCCTGTAAAATGATATGTTACATTGATCATACAGCAGCTCTTTACAGCTGTTATAAGTGCAGTAATTCATGTAAACGGCTGGCGGTATTTTTTTTCAGGTCGGGGAAAAATGCTGCATAACAAATCCGCATTTCATCATAATATTTATTAAATAATTCAAAAGCTATTTTACTTTCTGTAAGATAGGCGGCACGCCTCACCACGCCTCGAAACTTTTTCAATGGCCCAGGTATACCGGTAATTATAAAGCCAGTCCTGGGCCTTCATATATGGAAACATCATATGAAAGGGTGGTGGAAAAAAGCCGTATGCGGTTCCAGTAATTGATAAGTTTGTGCAGCAAATTGTTTTAGTACGGTTTCGTTTTGAAATTGGGAAGTATCCGTTGCTAAAAAATGATCATACACCACATCGGCAAATGCGCCGCTGTACAGGCGGTATTGTGGCCTGAAAAAGATTTCAATTCGTGGGTTGCCGCATGTGTATCGGTAAACTGGTCAATGAACCGGTGAAGCCGGATCCCTTTCTGAACGGGTAAGGGATAATCAAACTGTTTTTTACCTTTTATATAATCGCTGATCATATTGCCCAGCAGTATTTCGGGATCATTAAAAGAAAGGTATGCATGGGCCAGGTAATTCATATGGGATATAAAGATACTCAGATTGGATTTACCGGTAGCCGGCTTCTCAATAATTGCTGACCTGTAAAAAGCCCAGACAGTTTTTCGAAAAAAACACCAAATCTGCCCCCCTAATTTAGTCGGAGTCAGTTTACTACAAAAATTTTTAATTTTACCTTAAAATAATCTAAGTTTAATTTGGAAATTATATTATAAATAGTATTTTTACGCTAGAATTAGAATTGGATAAGACAAAAATATTGCTGTTTTTGTTTTTTACGCTCCTTACCTTTCATCCTATCCAAAGGCTTCCCAAAGTGTTCATTTTTTTAGTAAGTAAACTGTAATATATATTATGGCCAGTAAGTTTATTTTTGTAATTTGTTGTTTTTCAATGGTTTATTGTATTTCTTGTACATCTTCAAAAAAGATTGCATATTTTCAAAATGCCCAGGATTCTACGTTCAGAACTGTGTTGGGAGTAGTTGATGCGCCTATTCAAAAAAATGACATTTTAAATATAGTGATCAGCAGCCCAAGCCCGGAGACAGACTTGGCTTACAACCGAATAGATAATACGGCAAAAGGCTACCTGGTTAACAGTGATGGTTATATTCAAATGCCCCGGATAGGAAAAGTGATGGCAGCCGGGTTAACAAAAAAGGAACTAATTACAAGTATTCCTAATATTATTTTGACAAAAGGAGAGCTCCTGAACCCTATCGTTGAAATACGGCATTTAAATTTTGAGGTTACTGTTTTGGGAGAAGTTACAAACCCATCTGTTATTAATGTTCCCAGTGAGCAGATCTCACTTGTTAAAGCGTTGGGCCTGGCAGGTGATCTGACTATTTTTGGGAAAAGGGACAATGTGTTATTGATCAGGGAAGAGGATAACAAAAGAGTAACAAGGCGATTGAATATTAATTCAGCAGATTTTCTAAATTCGCCTTATTATTACCTGAAGCCAAACGACGTGATTTATGTAGAACCCAATAAAGCTAAAATTGCCACTACCAACAGGTCTCAACAGATCTTGCCTATTGTATTTACCGGCATTTCAATATTGGTATTGGTTTTAGACAGGGTTATCAAATAACTGTACAGATTCAGAAAATGGAAATGAACACCAACAATACGATCATGAAAGAAGAAGGAGAGGTGAATATGGCCCAGCAACTGGCTGCAAAATATTTACCTTACTGGCCTTTATTTATCATACTGGTCATATTTTCATTTGCAGGCGCATATGTTTATTTAAGGTATGTTACGCCTATATATGAAGCTACGGCCACACTGATCATTAAAGATGAAAGCCGTGGAGGAAATGATGATTCAAGACTGCTGGAATCATTGAATTTGATTGCATCCAAAAAAAATATAGAGAACGAGATCGAGGTCATTCAATCCCGGTCATTGATGGAAAAAGTGGTAAAATCACTTTACCTCTATGCCCCGGTATCTCAGGAAGGTAAAGTAAAATCAGGGGATGCTTATACCTTATCGCCCATCATGATCGAAGCACAGATGCCGGATTCGATCCAGGAAGTGGAAAAGGTTATTTTCAGTTATGATGCAAATACAAAGACGGTTACTTTAAACAATAAAGACAAGTATCCCCTAAACCAGTTTGTAAGTACGCCTTATGGTGTTTTGAAATTCATGCCAAACCGGTACCAGTATGCCATGGCAAACACCAATAAAAATCAATTATTTTTTTCACTGGATAATGTACAAAATACGGCTTCCGGGTTGTTAATGAGCCTTAAAGTAACTCCCAACAAGCAGTCGGCCATTGTTGAACTTACTTTTAAGGATGCCATTCCGCAGCGGGCTGTAGATATAATCAACCAGCTTATAACTACTTATGACAGGGTTTCGATACTTGAAAAAAACACTTTTGCCCGCAATACGCTTGCATTTGTGGATGAGCAGTTAAATGCTGTTACTCAGGAACTTGATTCCGTAGAGAAAAAAATTCAGCAATACCGTTCAGGCAGTAATGTGGTTGATATTGGGGTGCAGGGGTCTTACTATTTAAAAAATGTAAGTGAAAATGATCAAAAGCTGGGCGATATCAATATGCAGCTTTCCATGCTGGACCTGGTTGAAAAAAATGTTGCCAATAAACAAAGTGGTGAAATGCTGGCACCATCCACTTTGGGAGTAACTGACCCTACCCTCACCAATTTATTAACACAGCTGCAGGCATCACAGGCAGATTATGATAAGCTGAAAAAAACGGTTGGCCCAAATAACCCGGCACTCGTTTCACTTGGTGAACAGATCAAAAAACTGCAACCGAGTATTTTGGAAAATATCCAGAACCAAAAAAAGGGCCTCGGCGCATCCAGGCAAAGTTTATACTCAACCAACAGCAATTATAATTCTTTATTATCATCGGTGCCCATGAAGGAAAAGCAGCTGGTAGAGATCAGCAGGCAGCACCAGAATAAGGCAAATATGTACCAGAACCTGCTGCAAAGAAAGCAGGAGGCAGAAATGTCACTTGCTTCAGTGATTTCCAACAGCAGGGTTGTTGATAAAGCACTGGCGGGTAAATTCCCGGTTAGCCCAAAGAAGAAACTGATATACATCATGGCCTTTATGGCTGCCATTGGTTTGGGCGCAGGAATCATTATTATTAAGGATGCAATTACCGGTAAAATTAAATACAGGAGTGAAATAGAAAAGATGTCTTCTATTCCCATCATTGGTGAAATTACTTTCGACAAGTCAAAAACACCACTGGTCATTGAAAAGGGTACCCGCAGTTTTATTGCAGAAGAGTACAGGAAACTGCGTATTTCTTTGTCATTCTTAGGGATAGATTCAACACATAAAAAGTTATTGATAACATCCAGTATATCCGGCGAAGGAAAAAGTTTTGTTGCAGCTAATTTGGCTGTAAGTATTGCACTTACCGGTAAAAAAACAGTATTGGTAGACCTCGATCTAAACAGGCCAACCCAGTCAGAGATCCTGAATGTAAATTATGAGCATGGTGTTTCGGAGTTTTTATCCGGGAAAAAAGAGCCCCGGGAGATCATTCATAAACTGGATGGACATGAAAGCCTTTATTTTATAGCTCCCGGCAGTTTGCCTGAAAATCCAACTGAACTTTTGGCAAACGGGAAAGTAGAATCTTTAATTGAGTACCTGGGAAATAATTTCGAAATGGTGGTTATTGATACGTCACCTGCAGCATTGGTGACCGATGCCTATATTCTTTCAGGCCTTTGCGATGCAACTTTGTATGTTATCCGGCATGGGTATACGCCAAAACTGCTTGTGAAAAGGCTTGATGAAAATAACCAGATCAATCCCATTAACAACCCGGCAATTATTTTTAACGGCCTTAAAACAAGGGGGGATTTTAAAACCAATTACGGCTATGGAAAAAGCTATATGTATGGTGATAAATATTATGGCTATGGCGGTGCAAAAAGTAAAAAAGAAAAAAATCAGCTTAACGGACAAAATTTCAACTTTATGAAGAATTATTTTTATCCGGTTCATTACATATGATTGTCGCCGGGCTTAACAATACCCGGCTGATTAAAATTATCCAAATATCCTGACTGCCAAATTATTCCACATATCTGATTAACTATCCTGTTCCAAATATCTGATTAACTGCACATTTCTAATTTTAAAAAAATGGTTATGCAGAAAAATTGGTATGCTGTTTATACAAAACCGCAGGCTGAAAAAAGGGTTGCCGGGTTATTGGCAAAAAAGAAAATTGAAACGTTTGTTCCGATGGGTTACGTGAAAACTAAAACCTTTATGAAACACAAATTTGTTTTAGAGCCCTTATTAAAATCCGTTGTGTTTGTTTATACATCAGAGGAAGCCACAGCACTCCTCAAACAGACAAATGGTGTAATTAACCTGTTGTATTGGCTGGGTAAGCCTGCTGTCATTGCAACAGAAGAAATAGATGCTATCAGGGAATTTACAGAAACGTACCGGAATATAAAACTTGAGCCGGCTTCTGTGAATTGTGAAGACACCGCAGAAGAAAATAATGGTTTCCGTTTTTCAATGAAGGGCAGGTTATATGCCATGAAGAACAAAACGATTAAAATTAACCTGCCTTCCCTGGGATATGCGCTTATTGCAGAAATAGAAGAAGACAATTTATTTATCAGTAATAACCCGTTATTACAAAACTACAGACTTGCCCATTCATCATGAGGGAAACAGATAAAATTTATATAGCGGGCCATAACGGAATGGTTGGTTCAGCTATTGTCAGGGCTTTAAAAACAAGGGGATTTGAAAACCTCGTTTACCGTACCTCTGCTGAGCTTGATCTGCGAAAACAACAGGACGTGGAAAGGTTTTTTAATGAAGAAAAACCAGACTTCGTTTTCCTGGCTGCTGCAAAAGTGGGCGGTATTATAGCCAATAATACTTACCGGGCTGATTTTTTATATGACAACCTGATGATCGTTTCAAACATCATTCATGCAGCATATAAAAATAACGTGAAAAAACTGCTGTTCCTGGGCAGTTCCTGTATTTATCCAAAATTAGCGGAGCAGCCTATCCGGGAATCGTCATTGTTAACCGGCCCGCTGGAATATACCAATGAACCTTATGCGATCGCAAAAATTGCAGGGATCAAATTATGTGAAACATACCGGGACCAGTACGGAGCTAATTTTATAAGCGTGATGCCAACCAACTTATATGGCATCAACGATAATTACCATCCCGAGAATTCTCATGTGTTACCATCTTTGATACGGAGACTTCATGAAGCAAAAGTTTCGGGATCAAAGGAAGTGGTGATCTGGGGTACCGGGAATCCCAGGCGGGAATTTTTATATGCAGACGACCTGGCCGATGCCTGTTTGTTTTTAATGGAAACATATAATGAAAAGGAAATTATAAATATCGGGTGTGGCGAAGACCTGACCATAAAGGAATTGGCAACATTGGTAAAAAGCGTTACCGGCTATGAAGGTGATTTTATTTTTGATACCTCAAAGCCAGACGGTACACCGCGAAAACTGTTAGACGTTTCTAAACTATCAGCTTTAGGATGGCATTATAAAACTTCTCTCGTAGCAGGAATGAACATAGCTTACCAGGATTTTTTAACCAAACAAAAAAAGTTACAAACCACACATTAAAGAAATCATTCCGGATTTCACTATTTTTAACATATGAAAACTGCATTAATTACCGGTATAACCGGACAGGATGGAGCTTATCTGGCAGCATTTCTGCTTGACAAGGGCTATATGGTACATGGTATTAAAAGACGTTCGTCTTTAATTAATACCAGCCGTGTGGATCACTTATACCAGGACCCGCATGAAAAGAATGTGCGGTTTACCATGCATTATGGTGATATGACCGACAGTACCAATTTGATTCGCATTGTGCAGGAAACACAGCCCGATGAGATCTATAACCTGGCAGCCATGAGCCATGTTAAAGTAAGTTTTGATACACCAGAATATACTGCAAATGCCGATGGGATCGGAACATTACGGTTAATGGAAGCCATCAGGATACTAGGGCTTGAAAAAAAGACCCGTATCTACCAGGCATCAACCTCTGAGTTATATGGATTGGTTCAGGAAGTGCCCCAGCGGGAAACAACCCCGTTTTATCCAAGGAGCCCGTATGCAGTTGCCAAACTGTATGCTTACTGGATCGTTGTAAATTACCGCGAGGCATACAATATGTATGCCTGTAACGGTATACTTTTTAATCATGAAAGCCCTTTACGCGGCGAAACTTTTGTTACGCGGAAAATCACCATGGCCGTAGCTGCCATCGTACACAACCTGCAGGATAAAATTTACCTGGGTAATCTCAATGCACAAAGAGACTGGGGACATGCTAAAGATTATGTGGAAGCCATGTGGATGATATTACAGCAGGATTCACCCGATGATTTTGTTATTGCTACAGGAACCACTACCAGCGTAAGGGATTTTATCATACTGGCATTCAGGGAAGTAGGCATTGAATTGACATTTACAGGAGAAGGGGTCAATGAAAAAGGTACTATAGCTTCCTGTAACAATCCGGCATATCAATTGGAAACAGGCAAAGAAGTTGTGGCTGTTGACCCGGAATACTTTCGTCCCACTGAAGTTGAATTACTGATCGGTGATGCCACCAAGGCCAATGAAAAGTTAGGCTGGAAACCAAAATACGACCTGGCCGGCCTCGTAAAAGAAATGGTGGCAAGCGATGTTGAAAATGTTAAGAAAACCATCGTTCAAAACAAAAGGTAAGCTTACCTGCTGCCATTCGTTTTGCAAATGGTTTATGATTTGCTTTACTGAACACTTTTAGTTTTTATCCTGTTTACCCGGTACCCGGTGATTATATCGCGGGGCTGCACAAGAAATAATGTTGATAATAAAACATATCGGAACTTTATGGAAAGTTGCTGTAAACTTTTTTACTAAAGGGCATAAGCGGAGCCTTGAAGCCAAGAGAAATATCGTAGGTTCTTTGGTTATAAAAGGTATCAGTATTGCCATTGGCCTTGTTTTGGTCCCACTTACCATTCATTACATCAATCCATCTCAATATGGTATCTGGCTTACACTGAGTTCTATGATCGCATGGATCTCGTTTTTTGATATCGGGTTTACACATGGGCTGCGTAATAAATTTGCTGAGGCAAAAGTCAGGGGCGATATAAAACTGGTAAAAATATATGTCAGTACCACTTATTTTTATATCAGTATCATCTTTTTGTTTTTGTGGCTTGTCTTAATGTTCCTTAACCAATTTATCAGCTGGCATAGTTTATTAAGCCTTCCCCCAGAAATGGAAAAAGAAGTGTCTGAACTGGCGATGCTTATTTTTACCTATTTCTGTTTCCAGTTTGTGTTCCGGGTTATCAATACAATATTAACGGCCGATCAGAAACCGGCCATCGCCTCTTTCATTGATATGCTGGGGCAATTGTTGGGATTGGGATTAATTTTTGCACTGACCAAATTTACCGATGGGTCACTGATATACCTTGGACTTGCAATAGGTATTGCACCTACCATTATTTTACTGGCTGCAAATATTTACTTTTTCAACACAAGATTCAAAGATTACAGGCCTTCATTTAAATTTGTAAAAAAAGAGTACGCAAAAGATATCATGAAACTGGGCCTCCGGTTCTTTGTACTCCAGATAGCCGCCATTGTTCAGTTTGAAACCTCGCTTTTCCTGATCGCACATTATTTTGGAACTGCAGAAGTGACCAATTATAATATCGCATTTAAATATTTTTCTGTACTGCAAATGGGCTTTTTGATATTATTAAGCCCGCTGTGGAGCGGCGTAACAGATGCGTACAACTCGGGCGACCTGGCATGGGTAAAGAATGCGGTAAAAAAATACCTGTTGATCCTGATCCCCTTCATTTTGGCAGGCCTCGTCATGCTGGTGTTATCTGATAAAGTGTATGAATTGTGGATCGGTAAAAATATTGTTCATGTTGATTTTATTATTTCACTGCTGTGCTTAATATTTTTTTCTACAAGTATGTTTGCCAGTATTTTTGTAAGCGTGATCAATGGCATCGGCGCTTTGCGGATCCAGTTCTTTACCTCAATTTTCAGTTCAATTGGTTTTTTCGTCCTGTCCGTTATTTTGATAAAATATTTTCAAATGGGTATGGAAGCCATTATAATTGCTTCCATAGTAACCAATGTTTTCGGATACATCATTGCACCAGTACAGTTCTATAAGATATTTTACAAAAGATCGGATTCGGCAATTTGGTACCGGTAATTACGTCGGGGTAAAAGGTTAACAACTGGGCGCATGTAAAAACTTAAATAAAGTAACGAGGTTGGTAAATCATCAGAAATGACAAAGGTTGTACACATACAATATTCCATGGAGTCTGCAGGTCGTGCAGCACTCAGGCAGCAAAAGGCATTTAAACATGCTAATGTGGACTCCAGTATTGTGTCATTGCAACAAAGTGTGCAGGCTGTCCCTGGGATCAAATACCTGGGTTTAAGGGCCAGGTTGCTTTCCAGGTTAGATGACAGGATACAGGCATATCTGACGTGCAAGAGCATTAAGGAATGGGGATCATTTTCTTACCCGGTTTTGGGCTCCAATGTGGCAAAACTGGAGGAGGTAAAAAATGCAGATTTCATTTACATTCACTGGGCTTTGAAGGGGCTATTGAATTTCAGGAGTATAAAACAGGTCGCCGGGCTTAATAAACCGGTAATTATATTCTTACATGATATGTGGAATATCACCGGTGGCTGTCATCACAGTTTTACCTGCGAAAAATATAAGACGGAAGGCTGTAATAACTGCCCGGTATTCCCGGGGGATAAAAAAAGTGATTTATCTGCCAAAGGGTTCAAAAAGAAATTACGGGTTTATGCAAAATTCAATAACCTGTATTTTGTATCACCAAGCCGGTGGTTGTATGATTGTGCAAAGGCATCATTACTGACTAAAGATAAACCGGTTTTTTATATTCCTAATATACTTGATAATACCCTGTTTAAGCCGGCTGATAAAACAGCAGCCAAACAGCTCTTAAATATCGAAGCCGGTGAAACAGTTCTTGCATTTGGGGCTATTTCAGTCAACAGCCCGTACAAAGGCTGGACATACCTGCAAAAAGCACTGGAGCTGTTAAAACAGGATGAACCATTAAAAAATATCTCAGTGCTGATATTCGGGAGTGAATATAATAAAGAGATCGCTGACTCCATACCTTTTAAAACCAGGTTTATGGGATATTTGAAGGATGAATATTCAACAGCATTGGTTTATAATGCTGCAGATGTGTTTATTGCTCCTTCACTGGCGGAAGCCTTTGGCTATGTAGTAATGGAGGCATTAAGTTGCGGCACACCTGTTGTTGGGTTCAATGTGGGTGGTATTCCTGACCTGATCAGCCACAAAGAAAACGGTTACCTCGCAAAATATAAAGACGCAAACGACGTTTCTGAGGGGATAAAATTTTGTTTGCAGCATAAGCTGAAGGGATATTTATTGCCTGGCATTGACCCGGCAGTAACCATAAACAGCCACTTGTCATTATTTGAACACATAAAGAAATTAAATAATCAATAAAAAAAGAATAATAAATTTACACCAAAACCAGGCCACATGATTAAATTTTTTAGGAAAAGATCTTTCCTAAATCGTTTCAAAAAAGAAGCCTCTGATACAGGCATGGCGATGACACTGATTTGCCTTTTGGCAGGCTATTTTACCAAAAATTTTTTTACTACCAACTGGCTATCCCGGTATTGGTTATGAATATGGCATTCCCGATGTTTTATTCCATCACTTATATTGCTGCACTTTGGCTTGGCTTAACGAATTTATTAGGTGCTGTAATATCAAGAGTTCTTTTATCCGTTGTTTACTTTTTAATTCTTTTGCCTATGGGGCTGGTCAGGAAGTTAATGGGAAAAGATGCCCTGAACCTTACCGGCTTTAAAAAAGGAAAGGGATCAGTGATGATAAACAGGGATATTGTTTTTACAGCCGATGATATTAAAAACCCTTTTTAAGATACTAAACTACATTTATTATGGAATTTTTACGTGAATTGTGGACCTTTTTAAAAGTTAGAAAAAAGTTCTGGTTGCTGCCGCTGATCATTGTGCTTTTAATATTTGGCGTACTGATCGTACTTTCAGCAGGATCAGCAATAGCACCCTTCATTTATACTCTTTTTTAATTTTAAAAAAACAGCATTGGCTACATTTATTTTAGGAATTTCTGCTTACTATCATGATAGTGCAGCAGCTATAGTATGTGACGGAGAGATAATCGCAGCAGCACATGAGGAGCGGTTTACCCGCAAAAAACATGATTCTTCGTTCCCGGAGCAGGCCGTTAAATATGTATTAAGCGAAGCAGGAATTACATTTGAAGACCTGGCCGCCATTTCATTTTATGATAAGCCATTTATCAAATTTGAAAGGTTACTGGAAACCTATCATGCTTTTACACCAAAAGGCCTGACCAGTTTTCTGACCTCGGTTCCTGTGTGGATAAAAGAAAAGCTTTTTATGAAAAAGATGCTTAGGGATGAGTTTAAAAAATTCAGCAGTAAAAAGATCCCCATCTTATTTCCTGAACACCATTTATCCCATGCTGCCAGTGCATTCTACCCTTCCCCGTTTGAAGAAGCAGCTATATTAACAGTTGATGGAGTGGGCGAATGGGCAACTACAACCATTGGCCATGGTACCGGAAACAGTATCAAGATGCTGAAAGAACTGCATTTTCCACATTCCATTGGCTTGCTGTATTCAGCTTTTACCTATTACACCGGGTTTGCTGTAAACAGCGGGGAATATAAATTAATGGGCCTTGCCCCTTATGGCGACCCGGATGCAGAACAAACAAAACAATTTAAAGAAAAAACGCTGCAGGAAATAGTTGATGTACGGGAAGACGGGTCGATCCTGTTGAACATGAAATACTTCGATTATGCCACAGGGTTAAAAATGACCAACAATGCAAGGTGGACCAAATTGTTTGGTATACCGCCGAGGGATCCTGAATCGGAAATTACACAGGAGTATATGAATATGGCTTTTGCCATCCAGCAGATCACGGAAGAAATAGTTATAAAACTTGCAAAAACCGCCAAAGAACTTACCCAAAGTGATAACCTGGTGATGGCGGGCGGTGTTGCATTGAACTGTGTGGCAAACGGAAAACTCATTGAAGCCGGGATATTCAGGGATATCTGGATACAGCCTGCATCGGGAGATGCCGGGGGCGCACTGGGTGCGGCGTACCTAGGTTGGTTCTTATGGAAAGGCGAAAAAAGAACAGTTGATAAAAATGTAGCGGATGCCATGAAAGGCGCTTACCTGGGACCCGAGTATGATGATAAAGCCGTTATGGATATGATCAGGAAGTATGGCGCTAAATATGATCATTACCAGGACTTTAATGAGCTTGCTGCAATAGCAGCATCTAAACTGGCAGATGGCAATGTAGTGGGCTGGTTCCAGGGAAGAATGGAATACGGGCCGAGGGCACTGGGAAGCAGGAGTATCCTTGGTGATGCCAGGAACCCTGAAATGCAGAAGAAAATGAATCTTAAGATCAAGTACCGGGAAGGATTCAGGCCATTTGCGCCTTCCGTGCTGGAAGAAGATGTAAGCAAATATTTTGAGCTCGACAGGCCTTCACCATATATGCTGGTGGTCATGCCCGTTACAAAAGAACATATTAAGCCACTGCCTTCCAACTACAGCAGTATGGAAATGTATGAAAGGCTGTATCACTTACGGTCAGATATACCTGCCGTAACGCATGTGGATTATTCGGCCAGGATACAAAGTGTAAGTAAAAAAACAAATCCAAGGTACTGGAACCTGATCAATGCATTTAAAGAGAAGACCGGTTACGGTTTGCTGGTAAACTCCAGCTTTAATGTACGTGGAGAACCTATTGTGTGTACACCGGATGATGCATTCAGGTGTTTTATGCGTACCGAAATGGATTTTTTGGTAGTTGGTAATTTTGTTTTTGATAAGACCAAACAGGAAAAACTGGCGAACGATACCAATTGGAAAGAAGAATTTAAACTGGATTAAATGTATGTACTATGCAGGACAGTCATGTGAAAACTAAAATTTCAAAAAAGAAAAAAGTAAAATTCGTTTTATTTACACTTTTATTTTTATCGGTAATCATTATTATTCTCTCCGAAATAATTTTATCATTCATGCATTACCCGTCCAGCCATGATGTCATGAAAAAGGTGTCATATACACAGGCAAAGTGGTGGGCATGTGATTCAGTTGCAGGCCCGAGATATGTGGCAAAACAGGTAACCAAAGAAGATTCCGTTTATTTTTTAAGAGAGATATGGTATTATCACCGTTTACAACTGATCAACAATGATGGATACCACGATGCAGATAATTTTACAGCAGTAACACCTGCCAGTGATTCAATAAAAATACTGATGACGGGGGATAGCTTTACCTGGGGTGCATCATCTGATGTAGGCAGCTCGTATGTTGATATTTTTGAAAAGGATATTAAAAAGAATTACCCGGGCATTGTCTGGAATACCGGGATGCCTGCTACCGGAACAAACCATGCACTTTTTACAACAAAAAATACCTGCCGCTGCAAAATTCCAACTACGTTGTTTTAGGATTTTACACTGGAAATGATTTTAGTGATAACCTGGTCCCGTTTGACCGGCTGGTCTTTAACAAACTTGCATCCTGTTACAATCAATATGATTACGATAAAGACCTCAAACCTTTAAGATATCTAACCGGGAAGCATATAAAAAGCTACCGGTTCTTACCCGTTGGAGGAGCTTAATTTTATCCAGAAAATAATTACCAGGAGCAGGTTTATTTCATTTATAACTGACCTTAAAGATAAGATCCTTAACCGGCTGAGTGGGAAAAGAAGTAAAACAATTGAGCAGGAATACAAAATGACAAAAGAATACCTTAAACAACTGAACGATTATGTTAAGGAAAATAATGCGGAATTGATCGTTTTGGTCATCCCGGCAGCAGAAAATGTAAAGGAAAAGAATACCCATTACTTGAACTCCATAAAGATCTTAAATGAATTATCACTGCATTATGTTGATCCGCTTGACCAGTTTATGGAAGAGGATTATTTAAAAATTGACGGTGGCCACTGGAAGAACAGGGCACACGTGTTAGCCGGGCATACACTCAGCAAATACCTGCTGGATCTTATAAATAAGAAACAACAAAAATCTTTCCGGAAAAACCAGTAACAGTTATAAACAGGAAAAACCTGCGGTAATGGAAAAGTTACCCGGTTTGTTGATATACAGACAAGATCAATTCTATTAATTTTAAAAATGCTGTGATACAGAAAAAATTATACCCGGGGGAAAATTTACTTACTGTTTCCAAAAAACAGGAAACAAGCCTCAATCTTTTTTGGTATGGGCTTACAGTGTACATGGTTTTTTTTGTGCTGGCTGCTGCCGAAGCCCCGTTCATTACCCCCGCCAATTGCCAGGCTGTTCAAATACTGGGGTTTATGGGAATGGTTGCAGGTGGATCCGGTTTGATGAAGTTCAAGTTTGATGATAAGTACCTGGAAATACTTTTTATCATTAATATACTTTACTCCGCAACCATAGTTTTACGGGGTTCAACATATGATAAGGATGCGTTAAAGCAAATGTTCCTTGATCCTACATTCGGTATATTACCATATTTCGCTTCCGTGGTGATATTGCTTGCCAGGAATATCGGGGTGTACAAAAAAATTTTTATTATACTGCTGATCTTTGGCGGGATTTTCCTGGTTAATGTTTTCGTATTTTATGATGTACTACATGATTACAACCGGTTGAACCTGGTAAGCCAGGGCCTGGTTGAGAATCTTTCTGTTTTCCTGGCCCTGCCCATTGGTTTCCTGGTATTTAGTTCTATTTATTTTGGTGGTAAAAAAACCTTTATGGGTATTGGCGCTAAAAATATTTTTGCCATACTGGTGCTACTCGTAACATTGTTCTTTGCCATTTTCAGGGCACGTAGGGGTCTTATATTCATGTGTGCCAGCACTGCTGCCTGTGTAGCTATGATCTATATCATGGGTACAAAAAAGAAAGCACTGATCATTGGCATGGCAATCCTTTTGGGAGGAGCTACTTTCCTGTTTATATCCAGTATGAAGGAACATTCTATTTTTAGTTTTCTTATTGAGAGGGGGGAAGAGGATACAAGGTCGGGTGTGGAAGTTTGGATGTATGATGATATGACATCTACAGACTGGATCATTGGAAAAGGGATCAAGGGAAAATATTATTGCCCGATCGTGGAAAATGTTAATGATGCTGAAGGGGCAGGGTACAGGGATAATATTGAAACCGGTTATTTACAGATCATTTTAAAAGGGGGTATAATAAGCCTGGCTTTATTGCTGCTTATATTTGTCCCTGCTGTTTACAAGGGCCTGTTCAAATCGAAAAATGTATTGTCAAAAGCGGCAGCCATGTGGGTATTGTTATGGATCGTTTATCTCTATCCTTCCGGGGGTATTGTTTTTACAATGAATTATATACTCGTATGGATAGCGACAGGGATCTGTTATTCGCAAAAGATAAGGGTCCTGACCGATGAGACGATAAAAACCCATTTACAGGCTTAATATAATAATACTAAATCAAAACCGGGTACAACCATTTGTTTATAATATGCAATTACCTAAAGTTTTAATTATTGGACAGCCCTTTAACAACAACAGCGGGGGTGGAATAACCCAGGCAAACCTATTCGCTGGCTGGGATAAAGATAAAGTAGCGGTGGTATGTACCGATCACATGTTCAATAACCTGAACCCGGGAATTTGTGATACTTATTATGTGCTGGGCAGTGAAGAATACAAATGGTCATTCCCTTTTAATTTATTGCAGCGCAAGGTCAGTTCCGGTGTCAGGAAGGTCAATGAAAACACTGGTACACATACAGCAGCATCTGCAAAAGCTAAACTCAGAACAAAAATAATTGATCAGTATTTTTATCCATTTTTGGAATATATCGGGTTGTTTCACCGCATGTCATCAATTTCTTTATCGGGTAAATTGTGTGCATGGCTTGATGCGTATAACCCCGACCTGGTGTATGCACAGGCATCAACCCGTGAATCCGTTTTGTTTTGCAGCCTGGTGCATGATTATTTAAAAAAACCAATGCTGTATCACGTAATGGATGACTGGCCATCTACCATCAGCCAGAAAGGGCCATTCAAAAAATACTGGCACAAAAAGATCGACAGGGAATTAAGGGGATTGCTGAACAGGGCTACCATACTGTTAAGCATCAGCCATGCCATGGCCAGGGAATATAAAAAGCGGTACGGAAAAGATTTTACTACATTTCATAATCCCATTGAAATAGATTTCTGGAAAAGCCACCAGCGGAATACATATGAACTGGGTGCAAACCCAACAATACTATATGCAGGCAGGATCGGCACAGGCATTCAAACGAGCCTGGAATCAATGGCTGAAGCGGTTGACAAAGTGAATGCAACATTAAAAACATCGGTGCAGTTTGTATTGCAGACAAAAGACAAACCAACCTGGATCGGGAAGTATAAGTGTGTAAGGCATAAAGCAATGGTTGCATACAAAGAACTGCCCAGGGTTTTTGCCGAAGCAGATTTTCTATACCTGCCCTATGATTTTTCTGCAGAATCCATCCGGTTCATTAAATATTCCATGCCTACCAAGGCGCCGGAATATATGATCAGCGGAACACCCGTGATCGTTTTTGGCCCGGGCGAAACAGCGCTGGTGGAAGATGCCGTACAAAACAAATGGGCCATGACCGTAACGGAGAATAATATCCATTTACTGGCAGAAGCGGTGGCTGCTTTGGTGAACGATATCAACCTGAGAAAACAAATAGCAGCCACTGCGATCAGCATAGCAGAAACAAATTATAATTCCGAAAAAGTGAGAAACCAATTCAGGGAAATGATCGCTTCCATGATCAGTAAAGAAAATGAACAATGACTAACCCCGGTATCCATATAATGATCATGGGTGTTTCCTGCTTCGACGGGATGGCCGGGTCTACCCGGGTGCGGAACCTGTTTGAGCCACTGATCAGCAAAAACCTGCTGCAAGCCGGTAATCTTATTTACCAAACAGATAATAAAGTGCCTATCGGAAAGGAAGGAAGACTTAATAATATAAACTTCCGTATCATCGGGTTCAGGCTTGATAATCCATTCTCTATTTTCAGTTTCTGGGGAAAGGGAATGTCGTTCCTGGGGAAAAGCAGGCAGGCTGGTGCAAAGAACATCATTTATAATTATAACTATCCTGATCTGAAGAACATTGTTTTTTTAATGTACGGGAGAATGATCGGGTATAAGATAGTATTCGATATTATTGAAGACAACCGCTTTGAAGCACATGTGGGTTTTATCAATAAGATCAGGATCAAAACTTCACTGGTTCTTTTCAAACTGTCGAAGTATTTTACCAAAGCCTATATTGCTATTTCCGATCACCTGTACAAAAGGGCAGCAGAAAATGCAAAAGGAAAAATACCCGTGTACCTGGTACCGATAACCGTAAACCTGGATTATTTTAAATTAAATGGCAACCGGGTAAATGGAAACAACCTCAGCATTTTTTATGGCGGCTCTTTTGCACCCAAAGACGGACTGGAATACCTGCTTGATGCATTTGAAGAAGTAAGTAAAAAGAACAGCAATATCAAACTTATATTAACCGGCCTGGGTAACGCGGCCGACGTGGATAAAATAAAAACAAAGATCGCCGCATCAGCAGCAAAGGACAGGATCCTCTTTAAAGGCTTTTCAAGCACCGAAGAATATTATTCAACGTTGAACAGTTGCGATATCTTTTGTATGACGAGGGTGAACTCGCAATTTGCCAATGCAGGCTTTCCTTTCAAGCTGGGAGAATTCCTCGCTTCAGGTAAAGGTGTGATCGCCACAAAGGTTGGTGATGTTACCAAATACCTGCATCATGAAGAGAATGCATTATTGATAAACCCGGATTCGGTTTCAGAAATTGTTGAGGCTTTGTCGGTTTTCATTAATGATCCCGGTAAAATAAATGTATTGGGTGCGGCTGCCAGGAAAACAGCAGAAACCAATTTTGATTCAGAGAAGATAAGCATGGAGTTGTTATCTGTTTTCAATTCCATTTAAAATACGATCATAAAAGATGAAAATATTATTTGGCTTACATGGTACCACGCATACCGAGATCGCACAGTCAGAGATTGATGCTTTCCGGAATGCCGGCGCAGAAACAGAAGCCTGTGCCTATGGCAACTGGGGTACAGCCAATGGGATGCTCAACAGCCTGAAACTGGTTTTTCAGAATGCCCGGGATCTTAAAAAGAAGGCGGCTATACAGAAAACCGATATTGTTTACCTGAATACAGCTTTTGACTTTAAAACACTGGTAAGGGATTCGATAACCATATTCATTTTAAAACGATACGACCGTAATCTTAAGATCGTACTCAAATTTCATGGTTCAGAAAGCGACGTGGTCTTCTCAAAGAGCCTGCTAAAGAATTATGTATTGCGTAAAGCCAGCCTTTTGCTTACTTTATCCAGTGAAGAGCGAAATAATTTTTTACGTATTGGTGTTCCACCTGAAAAGGTACAGGTAACGGCCAATGTGATTCAGAAAGATCTGTATAACATGAACCGGATTTTAAAAAAAGGAAGGATTGACAGAAGAGACCAATGTGCTTTTATTTGTTGGCCGGTTTATGCATGAGAAAGGAATCCTGGACCTGGTAGAAGCCTGCAGGCTTTTAAAGGAGGCAGGGGTAAATTACTGCCTGTTTTGCCTGGGCAATGGCCCATTGCTGGAAACCGTTAACAGTCTTATCAGTAAATATGGGTTAAAAGATAATATTAAATTGCCCGGTCATATACCTGAAGGCGAAACCAGGCGTTATTATGCTAATTGTGATGTGCTTATCTTGCCTACTTACCACCAGGAAGGCTTCCCGATGGCGGTTTTCCAGGCAGTAGGGGCTGGCAGGCCTGTGATCACCACTAAAATAAGGGCAGCGGCTGACTATATGGTGGAAAATGAACATTGCCTTTGGGTAGAGAAAAAAAATCCCCGGCAGGTTTACGAACAGGTATTTGCCCTGTTAAATAATAAACCATTGCAGGAAAAATTGAGCATTAATAATTTAGCACTGGCTGAAAAATTTACAGCCGAAAGAATAGTGAGCAAACTGATGCAGTATTTTAAAACATTGACATCGTAAATATTAAAACATGTGCGGATTAGCCGGATTTATAGGGTTTACAAACAATGCTGAACTGGCGGAAAATGCCAATAAAATTCAGCAGCATCGTGGGCCCAGACAACCAGTCTGTGTGGCACGACGGGTATATTGCTTTTGCCCACCAACGCCTGTCGATCATCGATCTGTGGAAGCGGCTAACCAGCCTTTACATAAAAATGACCTGGCTGTAATTTTCAACGGCGAAATTTATAATTATAAAGAACTGCAGGCTAAACTGATCAGCGAAAAACAGGTGGTGTTTCAAACATCTTCCGACACAGAAGTGGTACTTGAAATGTACAAACATTACGGACCGGAATGCCTGAATTATTTCCTGGGCATGTTTGCCTTTGCCGTGTATGATAAGAACAGTAATGAATTATTTATCGCAAGAGATCATTTTGGTATAAAACCATTATTCTATACACAGATAAACGGGGCATTTGCTTTCAGTTCAGAATTGAAAACACTGGTAACGATTCCCGGGTTCAACAAAAAGATCAATGCAAAGTCCCTGGTAAGTTGTTTGAATTATATATGGATATCGGGAAATGAAACCATGTTTGATGGTTGTTTCAAACTGCCACCTGCCCATTATATGATCTACAACAAGGCAGGGGAACTTAAGCTGGTTAAATACTGGGATCTGAAAGAAAATGCGGCAAGTGGTGGATCAGCAGATATGGCCAGCACGGCTCAAGATGTTGCAAACACTATCGAATTATCAGTGAAACGCCATATGGTGGCCGATGTACCGGTAAGTTGTTTTTTAAGTGGCGGACTGGATTCTTCATTGATCTCCGTGCTGGCAAAAAAGAGCAACGAACATTTATCAACCTATACCATCGGAACAGGAGATAAAGACAAAGCCGTAGAAAAAATGCCCGATGATGAGAAGTATGCTGCCTTGCTGGCAGAGATGCATCACTTTGATCACCATGTAATAAAAATAAGTCCGGATATTATTAAAGACCTGCCGCATATGGTGCGCCACCTGGATGAGCCGATTGGCGACCCTGCGGCCATTAATACTTACCTCATTTGTAAGGCAGCAAGGGAAAAAGGAGTTAAAGTGTTATTATCCGGTATGGGTGCGGATGAAATATTTTTTGGTTACCGCAGGCAAAAAGCCACGCTCATGGCTGTACGCTTCAATTTGTTGCCCGGGCCGCTTAAATATGTGATCGCTAAAGTGGTGGGTATGCTGCCGGTTAAGATATCCGGAAAAGGATTCAAATTCGGCCGCTGGGCCAAACGCTTTATGAGTTTTGCAACCATGCCGCTGAATGAAGCGTATATGAGGAGTTATTCTTATTATGATACCAACCAGTTGAAAGAACTGGTAAAGCCGGATTATTGGAGCGGAATTGATGCGATCAATAAAGAGCATGAAGAAAAATTCAATGCTAAATTCAAAAATGACCCCATCAACCAGATCTGTAATACAGATATCAGTATGTTCATGCTGGGACTGAATTTAACTTACTCTGACCGGGCTTCCATGGCTGCATCTGTAGAAGTGAGGGTGCCGTTCATTGACAGGCTCGTTGTTTCTAAGGCAATGGAAATTCCCGGCAATTTGAAAATAAGAAAGGGCATTTCAAAATTCATTCTGAAGAAGGCTGCTGAAAAATGGCTGCCGGAAAAGATCATTTACAGGCCCAAAGCTTCCTTTGGTGCCCCCATCCGTTCCTGGATATCAAACGACCTGCGGGTAATGGTGGATGAACTGCTGAGCGAGGAGTCCATAACAAAGCGGGGCTTTGTAAACTATGCTGTAGTAAAAAAATTAATTGCAGACGACCGTAATGGAACGGCTGATAATGCATACCAGGTATATCAACTGCTCACCCTTGAATTGTGGTGCATGGAATACCTGGATGCGCACCCTGGTTACCAAACACTAAATGCACAGACAAATGATAAGCAACAATACGTTTCATAGCGAGGTGCTGCAGCCTTTTCAAATTGCTTCGGAAAAGTATGCAACCAGCAACGCATTTTGTATAAACGAGGTTTTTTATTCCTACAAACAGTTGGGTGAAATCATCTCATCGATCAGGGCTTCGGTTAAAGCACTGAAACCGGGTAATGACAATGTTGGCCTGGTGGCAAATGATGATATTGAAACCTATGCGGCCATCATCGCACTATGGCTGGAAGGAAAATGTTATGTGCCTGTAAATCCCGAAACACCTGCAGAACGGAACCGGAATGTATTAACACAGGCCGGGGCAACTGTTGTTATTGATTCATCAGAACAGGTTTTGTTTCCTGAATTAAATGTCATCCGGTCAAAGGAACTTTCCTTTAGTAAGCCTGACCTGGAGCCTGTGCAGGTTGCAGATGATGCACTGGCATATATTTTCTTTACATCAGGCACCACCGGAGTTCCCAAAGGTGTACCCATCAGCCGGGCAAACCTTGCTGGATTTATAAAAGCTTTTTTTGAGTTGGGGATCACCATGGATTCGTCCGACAAATGCCTGCAGATGTTTGAACTGACATTCGACTTATCGGTTATGTCTTATTTGGCCCCCTTGCTGAAAGGCGCCTGTGTGTATACCATTCCAAAGAATAAAATTAAATTTAATTACATAGCCGACCTGGTTGAAGACCATCAGCTTACCGTTGCATTGATGGTTCCTTCCATCATTCATTACCTGCGGCCATATTTTGATGAGATCAACAGCCAAAGCATGAAGTTTAGTTTGTTCTGTGGGGAGGCACTTCCATTGGATGTGACCGGCGAATGGGCCGCCTGTATTCCCAATGCAAGGATCATGAATGTATATGGCCCTACAGAGGATACCATTTTTTGTACGCACTATACGTTTAGCCGGGATAGTTATAATAAAGCATCCAATGGTTTAGTGTCTATTGGCAAAGCCATGAACGGAACCTTTACGATCATCATCAATGATAATAAAGAATTGGTTAATGCCGGGGAAAAAGGAGAATTGTGTTTAGGTGGTGTGCAGCTTACCCCCGGCTACTGGAAGAATGAAGAAAAGAACAAGGAAGCTTTTTTCTATACCATGTACAATGGGGCGCCTGCCAGGTTTTATAAAACAGGAGACCTGTGCCTTGCAGATGAAGAAGTCGATATTATGTACCTGGGTAGAATTGATTCGCAGGTAAAAGTGCAGGGCTTCCGGGTAGAGCTTTCTGAGATTGAATTCTTTGCAAAGGAGTTTTTGAATAAAGTGAATGCCGTGGCAATAGCATTCACCAACCAGCTCCATAACACGGAAATTGGGATGGTGATAGAATCAACTGAATTCAATACCAGGCCCCTGATTGAATACATGAAGACAAAAATGCCGGGATACATGATCCCCACGCAGGTGAGGTTTATACATTCATTTCCATTAAATACAAATGGTAAGATCGACCGGAAACTGTTAAAAGAAAAATTTTAAACAATGAATCTTGTAGTGTTTGGAGAAGATATGTACACGTCAGCCGTGATCGAATCCCTGGTAAAAGCGGGACATACCGTTTCATTGCTGGTTACCCCGGATAGCGTAACAGCGAACTTTAAAGTATTGAATGAAATAACCGGGAAGTATGGAATTGAATTCCTGCGAACGGATAATATTAATTCGGATATGGTGGCTGAAAAGATCAGGGAGATAAAACCCGGGTTGATCATATCGGCTCACCTGAGAAAAATATTGAAGAAAGAAATATATTCACTGGCAGTAAAAGGAGCGATTAATATTCACCCATCCCTGTTGCCGAAGTACAGGGGATTATCGCCGCAGCACCAGGCGATCATGCATGGAGACCGTGAATCAGGTGTAACGGTTCATTTTATGGAGGCCGAAGTAGATACCGGTGACATTGTGCTGCAAAAAAAATTCAATATTGAACCCAACGATTATATTTTGCAGGTGCAGGCAAAGATGCTGGTGATTTATAAGACAATTGTTACAGAGGCCATTGTATTACTGGAAAATGAATCGTTTGAACCGGTTAAGCAGAACCTGACAGCGATCAGTTATTTCGGGCCTCTTAAAAAAAATGACAGGGAGATCGATCTCTCGAAAACCATGGAAGAAACATATAATCTCATAAGGGCAGTATCTTTACCATATAAAGGTGCTTTTTATGAAAATTATATACTGTGGACAGCAGAAATAGCAGGAGATGCTGCGTTAAAGGAAAAGTATCCAAATACAGGGTTGTACTATGAAGAAGCCGAAGACAGGATCATAATACGTCTCAAAGACGGAGTACTGGTTTCGGAAGATTTTGAAACAATTTGAAACTGAATAAAATTATTAATTGATTATGGATAAAGTGCTGATAACTGAAAAACTGACAGCGATCTTCAGAACGGTGTTTAATGATGAGGCAATTGTATTGAGGGGCGACCTGACTGCAAACGAAGTGGCTAACTGGGATTCATTAACACACATGATGATGATCGGTGAAGTGGAGAAGGATTTTTCCAATAAAGTTCAAGCTGAAGGAATTGGGTAAACTGGAAAATGTAAAAAGCCTGGTAGATCTGATTGAAAGTAAGATTGACGGCCTGAGATTGCAATAAAAGAGTGGAGAATCCGTTTTGGGCTAAAATGAAAGCCAGGGGCTTAAATGTTTAAATATGAATGAATATCTGATCAGGAAGGCTGAGCCGGGCGACATTCCTTTTTTGGCTGATGTGGTGATCGCATCAGAGAAAGGCATGTCCGACAGGTTAAGTTTTACCACACTGTTCAATAAACCCGAGACCGAGGCGAGGGAACTGGTCATTCAGATGTTTGAAGAAGAGGTTGACGGATGTGAATTGTCGTTGAGCAGTTTTATAGTTACCGAGTTTGAAGGAAAGCCAATTTCCGGGTCCGGCTCATGGATAGAGGGTTTTAATGGAAATATGCCTTCGGGGATATTGAAATCAAACCTGATCAGTTATACGTTTGGAAAAGAAAGTATTGTATACCTTAAAACGAAATCGCATATTGTAAAAGATTTGCAGATCGACCGGGAGCCAATGACCCTTCAGCTTGAATACTTTCATATTAAAGACGAACACCTGGGCAAGGGGCTGGATGCAGCATTGATGGATCGTATTGAACAAAATGCCCTGGCAGAATACCCGGCATTGAAGAAAGTACAATGCCAGATTTTTAAAAACAGCGTTTTCTCGATCAAGATCCTGCTACGCCATGGATTTAAGATCGTTCAGTCATACAGGTCAGATAACGGGGAAATATTCGATTATCTGCCCTATAACGAAAAACTCTTAATGGAAAAAGTATTAAATATAAACTAAAATGGAAAAAGAAGAAATCGTAAGCAGGTTAACACCGGTTTTCAGAAAAGTATTTGCAGATAGTACACTGGTGATAACTGATCAGCTCAGCGCACTGGATGTTGAAAAATGGGATTCTTTATCCCACATGCTCCTTATTGCTGAAGTGGAAAATGAATTTACAATCAAGTTTAAACTGAAAGACCTGAACAAAATGGCAAATGTGGGAGACATGATCGCCATCATTGAGTCTAAATTATAAACTGCATGGTCTTTACCTCTTTTAACTTCCTGGTATTTTTTCCAACGGTACTCGTTGTGTACTTCCTGCTTCCGCAGAAATTCAGGTGGGTGTTTCTGCTGGCAGCCAGCTATTACTTTTATATTAATATAAAACCGGTGTATGCATTGTTGCTGGCAGGGGTTACTTTGACGACCTATATTTTCACCAATTTAATTGCCCAAACAAATTCAGAAAAAGGAAAAAGACTTTATCTTACCCTGGCCATTGTTCTCACCCTGTTACCACTCCTTTTCTTTAAGTATTTCAATTTTGTGAATGAAGGAATTTACAGCCTGTTGAACCTGGCGGGCCTTCATCTTCAGCTTCCGCAAATAAGCCTGTTGTTGCCCGTAGGTATTTCTTTTTATACGTTTATGGCCCTGGGTTATACTATTGATGTTTATAATGAGGAAGTTGAAGTGGAAAAGAATTTTGGAATAGTGGCCCTGTTTTTATCTTTTTTCCCGGTGGTAATGTCGGGCCCTATAGAAAGAGCATCCAATATGTTTCACCAGTTTAGGGGAAAACTGCAGTTCAGTTATGAAATGGCGGTAAGCGGACTGCAACTGATGCTTTGGGGTTATTTTATGAAACTGGCACTGGCCGACCGGTTAAGCATATATATTGATGCCGTGTTTAAGAATGTAGATCAGCATGTGGGGTCTTCTTTGATGCTGGCAACGCTGATGCAGCCGATCCGGGTGTATGGCGACCTGGGCGGCTATTCATTGATTGCGATCGGATGTGCGAAGGTTATGGGGATTAATGTGATACCGAATTTTAACCGGCCATTTTTTGCCACTACCATGTCGGAGTTCTGGAGACGCTGGCACATGTCACTGATAAAATGGCTCACCGACTATGTGTATACGCCGTTATCCTTTGCCTTCCGCAGTTACGGGAAATGGGGAATAGTGATCGCACTGAACCTTACGTTTATTATTTCAGGCGCATGGCATGGTGCAGCACTTAACTTTTTGGTGTGGGGTTTCATACAGGGAGTGGCATTAAGTGTTGAAATGCTCACAAGGAAAAGAAAGGACGCTTTTGAAGCCCGGTTTAATCTGAGTAAGAAATGGTGGTACATTATGTTTGGCTGTGTGTTTACATACCTCCTGTTCGCCTTTTCATTAAGCTTTGGCGGAGATGCCGCCACGGTTCCGGAAGTATTGAAAATCATGGAACGCATTTTCACAGATTCTCTCAGGCTTCCATACAAAGATGGGGATACTATGCTCTATGGGTTTATAGCATTCAGTATTTTATTCCTCAAGGATTTTATGGAAGAATATTACCCCGGCAGGATCCTTTTATTTAATAATAAGAATAATACAGTAAGGTGGCTTTCTTATTATACCGTGATATTCCTGATATTTTACCTGGGTATATTCAGCGGGGAACAGTTTGTTTATTTTCAATTTTAAAACAGCAGCAACAGTATGTTGACGTTTCTGAAAAAAATATTGATCTTTATTTCACCTTTCCTGATCCTCATTGCACTGGAGATCATGATAGACCCGTTCAATTATTTTTCGCCCGAAAAAGACAAACAAACGGCAGCATTAAAGAATGCGCTGGCCCGGAAAAAGAATACATACCTGTACCGGCTGATCGAATATGAGCATAACCCAACACCCGTGATCGTACTCGGCGATTCAAGAGCCCAGCGGCTGATGCCGGAATTTTTTGAAGAAGTGAATGGTAAAAAAGTACTTAACCTGGCGGCTGGAGCCGGCTCTTTACAGGACGTAATAAAAATATTCTGGGACCTGAGTTCCCGCCATAAACTGGATACGGTTTATATTGGTATTTCTATTGAAGGATACAGTGGTACATTACTGAAGGACAGGGTATCGGCTGCACTGGAAGTTAAAAACTCAGCACCCTTATATCTTACAAGCAAGTTCACAGTAGAGAATACCATGCTGATCTTAAAATCGAAATTGTTTAAACAGCCGGTTGAAGTGCAGGCACCTCCTTTCTCAAGAGAAGAATTCTGGAAATACGAACTGGAACAGGAAGACCGTTATTTAAAGGCATATTCCTATCCCCGGAATTATTACAACGACTTAAAGAAGATATCCGATTTCTGTGTGGAGAACAAGATCAAACTGGTATTCTTCATTTCCCCCACACATACCGAAGTACAGGAAAAAATTGCCCAGTTTAAACTGGAAAAAGAATATGAAAAATTCAGGGAGGATATAAAATTATTCGGCGACCTGTATGATTTTAACTGGCCCAATGTAATTACACGGGATAAAAACAATTTCCTGGATCCGCTTCACAGCATCGATTCTGTTTCCCGGATCATGATACGGGAAATGATACTGAACAGGCCCCAATATGCTGTTTTTTCAGGTCATCATACCGGCGAAAATAAAAATAAATAAGGGCAAACTTATCTATATCAGATAATTGTATAATAATGAACAAAATAATGCGTTTAATTGCATTAGTTGTATTTTACAGCCATAATTTTACAGTAAAAAACAGTATAAAATATAGGGGAGAAACGTTGATTTTTACAATAAATTCACTTTCCCCAAAATGGGATCACAATGAAACAGGTAATACAAAATTTTAAAACAGGCGAGTTATATGTGGATGATGTACCGCTTCCTTCCCTGTCTGAAGGCATGGTACTTATTGAGAACCGTTTTTCGCTGATCAGTGCCGGCACCGAAAGGGGTACCGTAAAAGTAGCACAGGCAAACCTGCTCAATAAAGCAAGGCAGCGGCCCGACCTGGTTGCCCAGGTTATCCAGAATATCAAAAGGGAAGGCCTCAAAGCTACCATCAGTAAAGTAAGGGCTAAACTGGATTCATTAAAAGCATTGGGGTACAGTACCAGCGGGGTTGTTATAACCAGTATGGACACAAATGGATTATTCAAAACCGGCGACCGGGTTGCCTGTGCAGGGGTTGATTATGCATCTCATGCAGAGATCGTGGCTGTTCCACAGAACCTGGTTGTAAAAATACCTGATGAAGTAAGTTTTGCCGATGCATCATTTACAACACTTGGTGCAATAGCCATGCAGGGCGTACGCCAGGCTGAGGTCCGGATCGGTGAAAAAGTGTGTGTGATCGGGCTTGGACTGCTGGGACAGATCACCTGCCAGTTACTACGGGCTAATGGTTGCCAGGTTTTTGGAATTGACCTGTCTGAATCATTTGTATCCATTGCAAATGAATATTCAGCAGATAAAGCATTATTAAGAAATGACCCCAACCTCGTAAATGCCTGCGAAAACTTTACAAAGGGGCATGGTTTTGATACCGTAATCATCACAGCAGCAACACCATCTAATGATCCTATTGAACTGGCCGGCGAACTGGCCATGAAAAAAGGGAAAGTGGTTGTAGTGGGCGTTGTACCAATGAATATTCCCCGGGACCCGCATTATTACCGGAAGGAAATTGATATCCGGATGTCATGCTCTTACGGCCCCGGCCGGTATGATGTAAATTATGAAGAGAACGGGCAGGATTATCCGTATGCTTATGTCAGGTGGACTGAACAGCGGAATATGGAAAGTTTTCTCGACCTGATTGCCAGGAAATACATCAACCTGCAGCCTTTAACTACCCATGTAATTGATATTGCCGATGCAGAAAAAGCATACGACATCATATTGGGAAAAGTAAAAGAACACCATATCGGCATCCTGCTGAAATATTCCGAAAATGAGACAAAAACCAGGTCGTTGATAAAAATTTCCGGCAAACCATTGTCGGCCATCAATACCGGTTTTATCGGGGCAGGCAGTTTTGCCCAGAGTTACCTCATCCCAAATGTAAAATCGTCAGGTGCTTCACTTGATGCTGTTGTTACTTCCAGGGGTATCACTGCAAAAAATGTAGGCGATAAATTCGGATTTAATTTCTGTTCTTCTGATGTAAAGGATATTCTTACAAATGATAAAATAAACACCGTTTTTATTGCTACACCGCATTCATCCCATGCCAGCCTGGTTATTGAAGCGCTTACAGCAAAAAGAACGTGTTCGTGGAAAAGCCACTTGCGATTAATATTACAGAGCTGGCAAAGGTGATGGAAACGGTAAAGGTACATACACAACCACTGATGGTTGGTTTCAACAGGCGTTTTGCGCCGGTATGCCAGGCCATCAAAAAGGAATTTAACAATACCGGCGAACCCATGCTGATCAATATCCGGATCAATGCCGGTTTTATACCAAAAGAGAACTGGCTGCAGCAAAAAGATACCGGGGCCGGGAGGATCATCGGGGAGATGTGTCACTTTATAGACCTGATGCAGTATTTCACCAATTCGGAACCTGTAAAAGTATTTGCAGAATGTAGCAGCAGTAACAATGAAAAAATAACGCCGGCTGATAATATTGCCATCGTGGTAAAATTCAGGGACGGATCGGTGGGCAACCTGGCTTACCTTGCCAATGGCGATAAGGGCCTGCCAAAAGAACTCATTGAAGTTTTCAGCGGTTCAAAGACCGGGGTCATCAATGATTTCAAAGAAGGGGTTATGTATAAGAACGGGAAAGCCGTTAAAATAAAATCATCAGGCAAGGGACATAAGGAGGAAGTGGAAGCATTCATCAATGCACTTAAATCCGGAAACGACAGCCCGCTCCCTTTCCGTTCAATATGCCTGACCACTTTAACTACTTTTAAGATTCACGACAGTCTTTACACCGGGATGCCACAGGATATAAGCCTGGAAAATGGCTTGAACGGCCAGGAAAAACAAAATTAATAACAGCAAATACCCGGAGGGCCTGTAAAAGTGAAGGCCAGGTCTCATTTCCGGAACCGGCGGGATAACCACAGTTATAAAATACGCTGATCGATCACCGGTATTGAATAGGAAAAAAATCTGTTTTGAATTTTCATATTTTTTGTATTTAAAAAAACAGCAGGAAATGAAAAAACGATTTAATATACTGATCGAAGATGATTGGGAAGTAATGGGTAACGGGCTTGGCAATGTGGCCCAGCTGCAATACCTCCCTTCCCTGTTTTTTATGAAGCTTGCCAAACGGCTGGACATCAAACTTACATTTATGGTTGATGTGGTACAGCAACTGGTATTCAGGGAACATGTTCATACCGACCATAACCTCAAACTCCAGAAACACCTTTGGGATGATACCGTTTTACTGATGAAACATTATGGTTTTGATGTACAGCTTCACCTGCACCCTCAATGGATGAATGCCACATTGAAAGATGATTTCTTTTTCCTGGGCAATAACTGGAATTTTGGAAGATACAGCAATGCAGCGCAGGATTCGCTGATCAGGGATTCTATACATTACCTGGAAGAACTGATCACACCGGTTGATCCCGATTATAAGGTCGTAGCCTATAAAGGCGGTTCATGGGGCCTTCAGCCTTCCGGGAACCTGCTGAGAAATATGGAGAAATACGGCATCCGGATCGTGATGGGTGTACGGGAGGGCATGTCTTTACCAGGTAACGGGGTAGACTACACTAAACTGGAAGAACACAATATGCCTTATTACCCGGATTATGATGACCTCTGCAAAATATCAGCTGAGAAAAAAGATGTCATCATCATTCCGCTTCAGACGGTAACCCCGGGTATTAAGGGGCTCACTTACCTCGCGGCAGACATGTTGAAAAGAAAGATCTCCAAAAAAGATTCCATGTATCATTACTACAATAACAGCATACCTGCAGCCATTAATGAACTGTCACCGGTCTCAGAAAGTTCAAAACCTAAATTTCCTTTTGTAAACTATAAAACACATCTTAAGATCGGCAACCAGCCATTCCCTTACTTAAAAACAAGTTTCGACCAGGTGATCAAACGGCTGGGGGATACCCCTTTTGAAAGGATACCCATTCTGATCGAATGCCACACCAAACAATACAACCAGTATTACAGGGACATTGAAAAATTCCTAGAGTACGTACTTGAAAAATACGGCGACGTTGCAGAATTCAGCAGCCTGTCTGATTTTTTAAAAGAAACGGATGTGAAAAATAATATGATCAAATTAAAAACTGCTTAATAAAAAAATGCAGGTCATGAACCAAAACCAGCCACTGAATACAAAAGATCTTCAACCTGAAGGGTTGAAAGATCCCGGTATGGCTGCATTGCTGGAAGATGTAAATACAGATTGGGAAACCGTAAAAAAAAAATTCAAAACTGATCCTGCTCAATTTGAAGGATTACTCTTTAAAATACATTACAAACGGAAAAAAACATTAACACCTGCATACAGGTTGGGAGTACTCAATTTCCTTGCTGCAGGATACCTGTCGACCAATGATGTTCGGTATTTTAATGAGTTACTCTGGTTTTACACCGAAAATGATGCTGACAGGCCCCTGGTGGATGCCTGTATGGAGCAATTCAACAGCAACCTGGATAATAAAGGGCATCACCTGCTTTCCGGCCGGTTAAAACAATATCCCGCTGATATATCAGGTTATGATCTGAGCGTGGCAGATCAAACCGGCGATACCCCGCTAAGGGTTTGCCTCATCGGTTTTCCGCCATTTTTTGGCAGGATCATGAAACGCCTGAAAATGGAAGGGCATCATGTAGAACAATACTTTTTGCCTTATCATCCAAACCGCCATATTCACCGGTTATTAAAATTCAGGCTGCCGGTTAAATTAATATCTTTACTGGCAGGTAATTTTTATGCGTACCGCACACTTGATCATGATCATAATGATGAGCAGGTAGGACGGGTACTCAGGGAAGGCAATTTTGACATCGGCTTTCACAAACTGAACCTGATCATCCGGGAAAATATTTTCAGCGCTTTTCGGATCGGCCTGATCAACGACCATTGGGGATACCTTCCTTTACTTAGAGGTAAATCTACCATTGCCTGGTCATTGCTGTTGAACATACCGCTTATTCCAACCCTGCATTTTATCAATAAAGGAATTGATTCGGGTCCCATCGTAGGCTATTATCCTTTTAATTACAGCAAGGCAGGAAGCATTGATGCGGTAAGGAATATGACCAGGAAAAAAATGCCCGAAAGGGCCATTGCTTCCATAATGCATGCCGGCAGTAAAAATTTTATGCCCAAAGAGAATACACCCGGGGCCGGTGTAACTTTTTATGAGATGCATCCATGGCTTTGTAAGCACATCGATTCCCGGTTATTGAAAAAATAATGCCTGCCTGTCGGCGAGACAGGGAAAATTTAAGTAACCATTACCAACTGTAAACCTTTGAACAACATGATCACAGAGTCTTTAAACAGGCTCAAAACATATTGCGAAGCTGAAAAATTTCAAGGCTATGATCCCTATGACGGGTTGAACAGCCGTTTTTTCCAGGCTGTCCCTTTTGTATCCAAAAACCGGATCGCAAGGCTGGCATGGATCCAGTTCTTTAAAAGATCACCGTTTAATGCAAGGGCCTGGGTGGGTATAAAAAGATTACAATCCCAAAGCTTTGGGATTATTCCTGGCATCTTACTGCCGGCTTTATAAGGCAAACCCAAAACAGGAATACCTTGACCAGTGTACATTTTTTATTGAAAAAATTTTTAGTACAATAAGTGCCGGCTACAGCGGAGCATGCTGGGGTTATAATTTCGACTGGCAGGCACGTGCTTTTTTTCAGCCAAAGGGCACACCAACTGTTGTAGCATCAACATTCATTGCCAATGCGTTGCTGGATGCATATGAGATTACCGGGGACAGTCATTTACTGAATACAGCAAGAAGTACCTGCGACTTTATTTTGAAAGACCTGAACCGGACCCCTGATGATAAGAATAACTTTGCATTTTCCTATTCGCCTTTGGATAAAAGTGTAGTGTTTAATGCTTCGTTGCTGGGAAGCAGGTTACTGAGCAGGGTTTACCATTATACCAAAGAAAAAGAACTTGTTGATGCAGCAAAAAGATCAGTTGATTTTTGCTGCGGTTTTCAGAAAGCAGACGGTTCCTGGGCTTATGGCACATTGCCATTTCACCAGTGGGTGGATAATTTTCATACCGGGTATAACCTGGAATGTATTGCAGATTATATGAAATTTTCGGGAGACCATATATATGCCGGTAACGTTAACCGGGGATTTGATTTCTATATAAAACATTTTTTACAGAAGAAGGAATTCCTAAGTATTACCAGGATTCGGTTTACCCGATCGATATTCATGCACCGGCCCAACTGGTGATCACACTGGATAAACTGGGTAAGTTTGGCGAATACAGGGAATTAATGGATAAAGTGCTGAACTGGACGGTAAAAAACATGCAATCAAAAAATGGTTATTTTTATTACCAGCGGAATAAATATTTTTCATCAAAAATTTCATACATACGCTGGGCACAGGCTTGGATGTTTTATGCTTTATCTACGTATTTAAAAAATGAAACTAATGAGCAGGATTAATATCTGTAATATCCCGGTTGATTCACTGACCATGGCGGAGACCATTGAACTGATCGATAAAGCGATCATTGAAAAAAGGGCTATTCACCATGTTGTTATCAATGCCGCAAAAGTTGTAAATGCACAAAAGGATGAAGCCCTTAAAGCATCCATTGTAAGTTGCGATATCATCAATGCCGACGGCCAGGCGATCGTATGGGCATCCCGTTTTTTAAACCGGGCTTTGCCCGAACGGGTTGCAGGAATTGACCTGATGGAAAACCTTGTTAAGCTGGCAGCGGAAAAAAAATACCGTATCTTCTTTTTGGGAGCAAAAGAAGAAGTGGTAAAAAAAGTGGTCCAGGTTTATTCCGAAAAGTATCATACAGATATTATAGCAGGTTACCGCAATGGTTATTTTTCAAAAGACGAAGAAGAAACAGTAGCCCGGCAAATAGCTGCATCCGGAGCTGCTATCCTGTTTGTAGCTATGAGCTCTCCAAAAAAGGAAATTTTCCTGAATACGTATAAACATCTCATTCAAACCCCTTTTATTATGGGGGTTGGTGGTAGTTTTGATGTAGTTTCGGGACTGGTTAAAAGAGCGCCGCTATGGATGCAAAAATCCGGTTTAGAGTGGTTTTACAGGGTTATTCAGGAGCCCGGCAGGATGTGGAAACGCTATTTATTCGGAAACTCGGAGTTTATATGGCTGGTTATCAAAGAAAAAGCAAAACAAATTAGGAAAACAAAATAATAGTTTTTTTACGTCGTTATTATACTATAGTTATTAAAAAAGATAATAAACCTCCTAAGCCACAATGAAAATTACAATCATAGCCGGTGCCCGGCCAAATTTCATGAAGATTGCTCCCATTATCAAAGCAATCAAAAAGGCACAGGCAGCGGGAAAGCAAATGGAATACCGCCTGGTACATACCGGGCAGCATTATGATACCAAAATGAGCGGCACATTTTTTGAACAGCTTGGTATACCGGAACCGGATATAAACCTGGAATGCGGGGGAGGAACCCAGGCAGAGCAAACGGCGGCCATCATGCTTAAATTCGAAAAGGAATTACTGGCACACCGGCCAGACCTGGTGTTGGTTGTTGGCGATGTTACCTCAACCATGGCCTGTACTATAACTGCCAAAAAACTTTGTGTGGATACGGCACATGTTGAAGCCGGGATCAGGTCGGGAGATATGACCATGCCCGAAGAGGTTAACCGGATAGTTACGGATTCGATCTGTGACCTTTTTTTTACAACCAGCGAAGGAGCCAACACACAATTGAAAAATAACGGGGTTGACGACAAAAAAATTCATTTTGTTGGCAATACCATGATCGATACCCTGCTTCAGAATTTAGACAGGATCAAAAAACCTGATTTTTGGGATACGAATCAACTCAAAGAGGATCAATATTTTTTGGTAACCCTGCACCGGCCATCCAATGTGGATGATCCTGAAAAGCTGGCTTCCATTTTATCTGCCATTGAAGAAGCATCCATGGATTTCCCGGTTGTTTTTCCTGTTCACCCGCGAACAAGGCAGATCATCGATCAGTTTAAACTTAATAAAAAGAAGACGTTGATGATCGATCCGCAGGGATACCTGGAATTTATGTTCCTGGTAAAAAATGCCAAAGGCATCATTACCGATTCGGGAGGTATCACTGAAGAAGCAACCGTTTTACACATTCCCTGCTTAACCATGCGCAATTCAACAGAGCGGCCCGAAACCATTACACTCGGTACCAATGAATTGATCGGTGATGATATTCATAAATTAAAACCAGGTATTCAGAAGATCATCGACGGCAAATGGAAAAAAGGCACTATTCCTCCTTTCTGGGATGGTAACACATCAGAAAGAATTGTGCATATCCTGGGAAATGTTGATGCATTGAAAAACGCGGGACCTGTAAAAGTAAAAAGCGATCTAAGTGCCTGACCTTTTGAACCAATAAAAATAATATGGCATGAACCGCCAGTTTGAACGATACCTGCAAATGACCCTGATAATAATGGACCTGCTGTTATTAAACAGCGTTTTATTTATTACCCAGTATGCATTGGCAAAAACCATACATGCGGATACAACTGATTCATATTTCAATTACTGGGTTGTTGCAAATGTCTTATGGCTGGTACCTTCATTTATCTTACGTACCTATGCCAGTAAATCCATTTTAAGTTTCGAGCATTTTACCAAGCGGTCAACCCAGGTATTTATGCTCTGGATCATTTTGATCCTGTTTTATTTATTTTTCTCCTTTGAATTCAAAATATCGAGGATCTTTATTTTCTCAACCATTATTGGATTTGGATTTGGGTTAATGGTTAACCGGTTCTTATACCTGGGTATCCGTAATTATTTTAAAAAGAAAGATACTATTTTAAAGAAAGTACTCATTCTCGGGTATAATGATACAGCCAAGAAACTGGCAAAATATTTTGAACAGGACAGTATAAACACAAAATTAATAGGGTTTATTGAAGATGATAATAATATACGCGAATTAACCCATTACCCGATCATAAGTAATATCAGCAACACGTTGCAGATAGCCAAAGAAATGGATATCCAGGAAATATTTTCTACCATAACACCGGAACAGAATAAAGATATCTATGAGCTGATGTTCCAGTCAGAAAAGGAATGCATCCGCTTTAAAATTGTACCGAATCTTTCTGTCTTTATAACCCGTGAAGTGCATATTGAATATTTTGGCGACCTACCCATACTTTCTTTGCGCAGTGAGCCACTGGAAGATGTGGGGAACCGGATCAAGAAAAGGTTTTTGGATATCACAGTGAGTTCTTTTGTGATCGTATTTATTTTATCATGGATGATACCGTTGCTGGGTACCTGATCTTACTGGAATCCAGGGGCCCTGTTTTTTTTCAGGCAGCTGCGTACCGGGAGAAATAAAAGGCATTTAAGTGTTTAAAATTCAGAAGCATGAGATCCAGTTATGATGCTGACATGAAACAGGCAACAAAAAATGATTCGCGGGTAACCCGGATCGGGAAATTCCTGAGAAAATCGAGCCTCGATGAATTTCCCCAGTTCATCAATGTGTTTAAAGGCGAGATGAGTTTGGTTGGACCCCGTCCGCATATGTTAAAGCACACAACTGATTATTCAAAAGTGGTGGATGATTATATGATCAGGCAGTTTTTAAAACCGGGAATAACCGGTTGGGCACAGATCAATGGCTACCGCGGAGAAATTACAAATCCCGAACAGATTCAAATGCGGGTCATTAAAGACCTTTGGTACCTCGAGAACTGGAGTTTATGGCTGGATATACAGATCCTTTTCTTAACGGTTTACCATGTTATCAAGGAGAATAAAAATACTTTTTAAAAAGGGCATTGCATTTATTGAACAGGTAACCCGCAGAAAAATTTCCAGGGTTTACGGCACGGCGATAATTAAAAAATCCATTCCCGGTTTATGGGAAATGGATTCATAAAGAAATATCAGGGCTGCCTTATTTTCTTTTTTTATGCCTGGTTTTTAGCTATATTTTATTGCTTCAGTAATTTATAACTGTACATTTTTCCTTCATAGGATACCTGTAAAATATACAACCCGGTACTTAACGATTTGCTGTAATCATTAAACACGATGACCGATGATAAGGGGCTGTTGATTACACCGGTACCCATTATTTTGCCGGCCATGTCCATTAACCTTACTGAAATTTTTTCTTTCGGAACATTTTTGAACCGGATATTTATTTGATCCGCAAACGGGTTTGTTACATATAAAATATCCTGGGTGGCCCCGGTATTTTTAATAATAACTACATTGCTCATTTTAAAACTGCCATCCAAATCGGTCATCTTTAACCGGTAGTAATTCAATGCTGTTGCTTCTATATCCAGGTAACTGTAAGTTTTTGTAGTTGAGCTGTTCCCTGCAGCCGGTATACTGTTTAATCTCCGGTAGTTTGAGCCGTCATCAGACCTTTCAATCTGGAATTCCTTGCTGTTAATTTCCGAGAAGTGGTCCAATCCAGCAAAACATTATTTCCTTTAAGTTTCCCTGAAAAAATTCAATAAGCTGATGGGTAAGGGCCATTACCAGAAGGGTTGCGGTTTATGCTTATATTCCTTTTTCAACCATGCCCGGATTGTAGTGGTAAACTGGGAAGGATACTTTTCCTTTATCAAACTCCAATTATACATGTTGAAAGCTCCGGCAGCATCTTCGTATGGCTCATTGTTGGTATTTTCAGCCAGGTTTGCAGAATGATCCATTATAAATTCATTAATTCCTATCCAAAGCAGGGGAGCAACTGCTTCCTGGGCTGCGGTTGCAGAAAAGATATGGTCTGAATGATCATTTGGATTTACCGCAGTATTGAGGTTTGCGCTGTTCATCCATAATTGCGGATCAGTACCCCGCTCTGCATTTATGATCCCCAATATAGTATTTACCAACTGTGCCCAGGTATAGGTATTGGCTCCGTCAACAGAAGTAATATCCGAAATAGTATTTTCCTTAAGTTTCTTTAAGGATTTATTGGCATTACCCGGAAAGCCCGCGCCGGAATGGTTGCCATCCGGCAGCCGGAGAAAATAATTTACAACACTGCCAATACCATTGGGATTGCCATAAACATATTTTACTAGGGATTTGCCGGTAATAACTGCTGTTTGAGCTGTTGGGATGGTGTATGTATTCGGGTAAGGTGTATTCATATAATCGGCCACAAACTTTGAAGCATAAACACCACCTCTTTCTTTTGCCAGGTAATAGGCCATCGGGGAGCCATTAAAAGCGGTATTGCTATAACCCTCATCACCAGCCGTAAGTGTAATTACAACCACTTTGCCACCCATATCCAGATCGAGTATAAACTTTTCCGACATGAATAATTGCCAGTCATCAGCATCCCCCTGTACATAAAAAGTTACCGGGAGCTGGGCCTGCACTTTAAGAACAGATGCGAAGATCAGGATTAGTAAAAATATTTTTTTCATCTCTTTTAAATTTTATGCTGTATGATTACTCCACTGTAATTTTCCGGGTTTGCAAATATTTATCATTTAAGATATTTTTTACCACATAGGTACCACTTGTCTTTATTGCCTGTTTTAAAGTAATAAAGAGGGGTTCTCTTTTTCAACAGTTGTTTTTAGTTCTGTTATTTTGTTGCCAGCCATGTCATATATTGCCGTTGTCAGCACTCCCGGCTCATAAGGACTGATGATCATGGAAATGTCTTTATTAATATAAACCGGTGAAGTAATGGTAACGATCATGGGTATTTCAGTTAATGTTGAAATAATGCTATTTGATTTTGGTATTTCTTCATCACCTGTAAAACCGGTAAATCCCGGGGCACTACCGGAAGGGTTTTTTATTACAAGGAAAAAGTCCATAGGCAACCATCCCTTATGCTGTGAATTAAAATTGGTTGCATAGGACTGTTCAATTAAACCCCAGTTAGTAAGGGCAAAAATGGCAGCTGCGTTCTCATGCTCGGTATCACTTAAATTAGCTCCCTGGCTGGAAGAATGATAATCCATGAACCCGTTAACACCTACCCAGCTCATACCGGAAGCAACAGCATGTTGTGCAGCAAGTGAAGAATAACGGTGATCTGAATGGTCGCCGGGGTTATAGGATGAATTAGAGCCGGTAATTGTATGTGCAGCGTGTAACCAGGACTGGGTACCCGGTACCCTTTCATTTGTAATTATTTGTTTTATGGTATTGGTTAAGTCAGACCAGCTGTTATAAGTTGCGGGGGTAGGGCCAAGTGCAGAAAGTGAATTACTGCAACCTGTGTTACAAACAGAACCACTACAGGTATTTATGGATCGGCAATATAATTTTTGAAGGCTTACGTGCCCGGTATTATTAAATCCACTGCCATCGCCATTACCATCCGGAATCCTTAAAAAATAATTCACGGTATTCTTATAAACATATTTGGTTATGTTGTGGCCATTAATAGTTGCTATTGTGGCTACAGGAACATCTGTTGGTGCTGTAACAGTTGTGAGGTCGGCTGCATATTTGCTGGAATAAATAGACCCATTTTCCCTGGATAAGTAGAATGGCACTGAACTGGGACCGTAAGCCCCGGCACCTACACTTCCATCCCCGGCTGTTAAAGTAATGAACACAACCTTTCTTCCATTGGTATTCAGGTCAACCATTACCTGTGTAGGCATAAAAAGCTGCCAGTCGTCCTGGTGAGCCTGGATGGAATATGCTACACTGGTGTATTGTGCACGTGACGGCAGGCTAAAACAGCAAACTGCAATAAATATAAATTGTAACCATTTTGCCATGACAAAGCAATTTTTTGTGTTAAATGGAATAAAGAAACGGTGGTTATTGAATTTGTTTAAAAAGGGAGCACATAGGAATTAGATTAACAGTCGGATCTGTAAGCCGGGTATAATTGGATTATCACGGCAATACGAAAACAAAGTTAAAAGTGGGGCGGCTTTTGGTAAGCGATGTCAGATTCGGAACAAATATATAATTTAAAGATCAGAAATCAAAAATATGAAAGACAGATTTTTTAAATAAATCTTTTTAGGGGTTCATTTTTTTTAATTTTTACATTATTTATTATGTAAAATATTATATATCAATTAGATAGAGCTTAACCAGGCGAAAGAACCGGTAAAGCCCTGTAATTGATATGATTACTAAACCGGGAGCAGAATGCAGCCAAATAATCAGACGATTTCAGGTCAAAAAATAAACAAAAAGGCTGTCTTTTTGTAGACAGCCTTTTTGAATAAAACAGGGTATTGTATTTCCCGTTTTACATTTTAACTATTTTCATGTTCTTCTTCTCTCCATTTTCAAAAAATACAGTAATAATATAAGTGCCTTTGATCAGGTTGCGCATATCAATTTTTTCAGTAAAATTCTGTTGAGCATAAGACAGGTCTTTTCTGAACACAATTTTTCCATGCATATCTGTTATGGTCACTGTTTGTTTTGAATTTAAGACCGAGGCTTTTATTTCCAACGTTGCGATATCGGCTACCGGGTTTGGATAAACGTTAATATCATTGTATTGCAACTGGTTGCCTGATGTGCCAATGACCACTACTATCACCAGGTCACTTGCAGTAGCGCCACGGTTATCAGTTACGGTCAATTCAAATTCATAGGTACCTTCAACCAGGTTAGTCAGGAAAGTAATGGCCGTGTTTGTTGAGAATAACACATTGCCTGAAGGTCCGGTTACCTGCCTCCAGTTATAAGCAACGATACTGCCATCTGTATCTGTGCCGGTACCGGTTAATGTAGCCGTATTGTCGGGTAATGTGATGGTCAGATTTGGACCTGCATTGGCAGTTGGCGGGTTATTTGGGACGGGATAAACCGTTACCCGTATGGTATCCCTGCCAACAGCGTTATTGTTGTCCGTTACCCTCAGTTCAAATTGGTAAAAACCTTCAACCAAACCGGTTACGGCAGTTGCCGCAGTATTGGTATTGGTGATCGTTCCTGCAGCCGGCCCTGCAACTTTTGTCCATAACCAGGCTGTAATATTGCCATCCGGGTCGGTGCCGGCACCTGTAAGTGAAACCGAGTTTGCCGGTAAAGTAATATTCTGATCCGGACCTGCATTGGCTGTTGGAGCAATATTTGAAGCAGTGTTTACCGTAACCTGCACAGTATCCCTGCCAAAAGCTCCGCTATTGTCTGTAACTCTTAATTCAAAACGGTAAACACCCTGTAACAATCCTGTTACAGATGTAGCTGCGCTGTTGGGGTTAGTGATGGTACCCGCAGCCGGTCCTGCAACTTTTGTCCATAAATATGCAGTGATGATTCCATCCGGATCGATACCACTTCCGGAAATAATTACCGAGTTGACCGGTAATGTGATGGATTGATCAGTACCTGCATTGGCAGATGGTGGTGTATTTGTAGCTCCCGGAATCACAGTTACCTGCACAGTATCTCTTCCAAAAGCGCCGTTATTATCTGTAATTCTCAGTTCAAAGCGGTAAACACCCTGCACCAGTCCTGTTACTGTTGTGGCAGCACTGTTTGGGTTAGTGATGGTGCCATTTGCCGGCCCGGAAACTTTGGTCCATAAATAAGCGGTAATAAATCCATCAGGATCGATACCGGTACCTGAAAGCGAAACCGTATTTGTTGGTAATATAATGGTTTGATCGGCTCCTGCATTGGCAGTTGGCGGAATATTGGAAGCTGCATTTACCGTGATCTGTACCGTATCCCTTCCAAAAGCGTTATTGTTGTCCGTTACCCTCAGTTCAAAGCGGTAAACACCCTGCACCAATCCGGTTACAGTTGTAGCAGCATTATTTGGGTTTGTAATGGTTCCGGCTGTTGGTCCTGCAATTTTAGTCCATATATAAGCCGTAATATTTCCATCGGGGTCGTTACCGGATCCTGAAAGTGAAACGGTATTTGTTGGTAAAGTAATGGTTTGATCGGGCCCTGCATTGGCAGTTGGCGGAATATTGGATGCTGCATTGACCGTGATCTGCACCGTATCCCTTCCAAAAGCGTTATTGTTGTCCGTTACCCTCAGTTCAAATTGGTAAACACCCTGTACCAGGCCTGTTACAGATGTAGCAGCGCTGTTGGGGTTTGTAATGGTACCTGCAGCCGGCCCGGCAACTTTTGTCCATAAATAAGCGGTAATAAATCCATCGGGATCGATACCGCTTCCGGAAAGAATTACCGTATTGGTGGGCAGGGTAATTGTTTGATCGGGACCTGCATTGGCAGAAGGCGGTGTATTGGTAGCACCCGCATTTACAGTAACCTGCATGGTATCCCTGCCAAAAGCGCCATTATTATCTGTAACCCTCAGTTCAAATCGGTAAACACCCTGTACCAATCCTGTTATTGAAGTAGCGGCAACATTGGGGTTTGTGATGGTGCCATTTGCCGGCCCGGAAATTTTTGTCCATAAATAAGCGGTAATAAATCCATCCGGATCAGTACCGCTTCCTGAAACGATAACAACATTCGTTGGTAAAATGATCGTTTGATCAGGCCCTGCATTGGCAGTTGGCGGAATATTGGATGCGGCGTTGACCGTGATCTGTACCGTGTCCCTTCCAAAAGCGTTATTGTTATCCGTTACCCTCAGTTCAAAGCGGTAAACACCCTGCACCAAACCTGTTACAGTTGTAGCAGCATTATTTGGGTTTGTAATGGTTCCGGCTGTTGGTCCTGCAATTTTAGTCCATAAATAAGCCGTAATATTTCCATCGGGGTCGTTACCGGATCCTGAAAGTGAAACGGTATTTGTTGGTAAAGTAATGGTTTGATCAGGTCCTGCATTGGCAGTTGGCGGAATATTGGAAGCCGCATTGACCGTTATCTGCACCGTATCCCTGCCATAAGCGTTATTGTTATCCGTTACCCTCAGTTCAAAGCGGTAAACACCCTGTACCAATCCTGTTACAGTTGTAGCAGCATTATTTGGGTTTGTAATGGTTCCGGCTGCCGGTCCTGCAATTTTAGTCCATAAATAAGCCGTAATATTTCCGTCCGGATCGATACCGGTTCCTGTAAGTGAAACGGTGTTTGTTGGTAATGTAATGGTTTGATCTGGCCCTGCATTGGCCGTTGGGGGGATATTCCCCGTTGCTCCATATTCTACATATCCCATATCAGGAGCTGATCCATTATAAGGAATACCGACATTAACACCTGCATCAATACATGGTGAAGTTGCCTGTAAACTAAAATTGGTTGCTGATACAAATAATGGGTTCTGGCTTATATTATTGTTGTACGTATAATTTGCCGGGTTACCACCGGGCCAGGATACGGCATTGTTATTTCCATTGAGGTAAAAATCATTGTGGGTTACAAAACACCCGGTTATATTTGTAGGATTACTTCCTCTTACAGGATAAGCACCAAATCCCTGTATGATATTATTGCGGATGTTGATATTCTGCCCGTTTCCCTGCGGCATGGAAGACAGGTCAATGCCGACATAAGATGGATTTGCGGATCTTGCGATAATGGTATTGTTGTAAACAGAAAATCCATTGATCTGCGGGTCATCAGTACCTTCAGAAATAACACCTATTGCAAAGCTGTTACCGATCCCTGGCCAGTATATAAATTGGTAAAAAGGTTATTCCTCATCACATTATTTAACAGGTAGCTGTATCCTCCAGGAGGTGTGCCACCCGGGTTGGGTAAATTATCTCCGCCATAATTTCCCGGGCCCCTGGTGTTGAAAGAAATACCGTATGATTTATTATTGAAAATATTATTTTCTATAAGGGCATGTTCTGTTCTGAACTCTAAAATAATACCCCCCTCAACCCTTGGATTAAAAGTGGTATTGGTGATCAGGTTATCATGGATCCAGGTACTGTATGGATAAGTTGATTTATAATTATAGTTCAGGTCAATAGCCCCGTTCTGAATATCATTTCCATAAATCTCCAGACCCTGTATATTAAAAAGTTCAATGGCAAAATCCCAGCCGCTTTCACCGGGATAATTTCCACCATATGGTTTTTTGATAAGTGTATTATTGTAAATTTTACAGCCTTTTAACCATCCTTGGTTCCAGTATTTAATAGGCCATCCGTTAAGCCCTTCAGCCCTTTCATTTTGCTGTATCAGGTTATTATAGATCAGCATTCCGTTTTGGAAACCGATATTCAATGATCCTGAACCACCACCGCTGATACCATAATCAGCACAGTTGGTCACTATGTTGTTATAAAATGTATTGCCGGTGGCATGATTATAACCCACATCTGTTCCCGGGTTGTTGGCATTGATTCCGTTAAAAATTACGCCTCTCCAGAGAAAGTTTTTAATGATACAGTCATGTATGGAAACATTGCTGCGGCCGGTTATCCAAATGGCCAGCCAGGTTTTGTTGTTTGTAGGACTTACATATTGCCCGTCAAAGGTTAATTTGGAAATGCTTTGGTTGGCATTGGTTTGGTCAGGCGATTGCAATTCAAGAATGGCTACAAAATTATTGGTCATGGCACCCCTGATGATCGTGGTTGCTGCAGCATCGCCTTCAATACTAACACCAGCACTTAAATTGCTGGCTTGTGTTTCGGTATAGGTACCTGCTATAACACGGATTAAATCCCCGAAGGCAGTTGCAGTTTGTGTGGCTCTGTATAAAGTTCTCCAGGGGTTTGTGTTCGAACCGTTACCGGTGGCATCATTACCTGTAGGGCTGATGTAGTAAGTGGCTGCGTATGTAATACTGCAAAGGAATATTGATACGGTCAGTAAAAACAATTTCATAGAATAATGGTTTTGTATAGGACTATTAATTGGATATATTAGATTTATTAACGCAACATTTAAAATTTTATTATTTCTTTTTCTTTTTATACATGCCATCTTACAGTATACCGGGATCATTGTTAAACACCATTTGTGCAAAGATGATGTTTGAAATTCTTATTTATTTGCCTGCATTTTTTATCAACAGGCTCAAAATGATAACCAGTTATACATATAGATACATATAATATATAAATATATTAAAATAAGTTTTTTAAAGAACAAAAATTAAGCCAGCCTTTTTGAAAATCATCCTAATTATAGATTGAATGTTGATAAAAAGTGCTGATTTGTTGATAAATCAAATTATAAACCCCGAATGATTTTTTTGGGAACCAAAAGGTAATCCCTGGAATTTTGATTGATAAAAAAGCAGCAATATGCAATAAACACGCCTGTTATTTGCCTGCACGGGACTAATAAAAGAATTGATTTTACATGGTAAGGGTATCGTTTTAAAACAGTAATAGAGCCTGTTTCATAAAAATGAACTTCAGTATGATTTCTATATTTATTTTTGTATGCAATAAAAATTAAATAATTCAGTTTTTGAACCGTAAAGATTATTTTTATCATTTTCGGGGTATAGAACACGAAAATTGATTTTGATTATACAAATCTGTTTTTTAGTAATAAATGGATTTTAAGAAACGGATGTAGCAGTTAAACTGCTGTTTGTATCCCGGGAAATATAAAAATTACCCGGTAACCAAAATGAATGTAATTTGACAAATGAATAGCTTATCATTGATCACCGGTTCAAAAATCTGTAGTATTTTTAATTAATGCTGTCCCCATAAATGAAAAGAAGAACTTTTATTTTAGCTACAACCACCGTTGCTTTAGGTGTTATTTCAATACCGGTCATCAGGTATTATAAAAAGCGTTCAAAAAATTATGATCCCCTCATTATGCCTTTTGAACTGGCCAGGTTTTGCGATGAGAAAGCGATTCGTGAAATAGGAATTCAATACAGGAAGCAGGTGCCCGGGGAAAATGATAAAAATACATTAAAGGAAATGCTGCTTTCCGGTGATGACGGTAAACGTATAACCGACTCCGATAAAATGGCTGTGATGGAAATGCTGGATAAAAAAATTTATAAAGATTTTGCTGATCATAAAATACAGATCTTAACCGGGTGGGTTATTTCCACAACAGAAGCACGTCAATGTGCCTTATTTTCTTTAACCTGATAAAACCGACTTGAACCTATATGCATATTGATGCCAGAACACTAGACAACCAATCTGTTATTGAGGGAGATATTTGTATTATTGGCGCAGGAGCTGCTGGTATCAGTATTGCCCTGGATTGGGAAAACACACCCTATAAAGTGATCTTGCTGGAAGGTGGCGGATTTGAATATGATGACAGGGTACAGGAATTGTATAACGGTAAGATCACAGATCACCCCTATTATCCCATGAAGGCCAGCCGCCTGCATTATTTCGGCGGCAGTACCGGCCATTGGGGAGGCATGTGTTCTGAATTTGATGACATCGATTTTGTAAAAAGAGATTGGGTGGAGAACAGTGGTTGGCCGATAAAAAGGGAAGACATTGCTGCCTTTTATCCAAAAGCTCATGAAATACTGGATCTTGGGATTAATGAATGGGATGTTTCATATTGGGAAAAGCAGACTAAGGGTTATAAAAGACTACCCCTGGATGAAAAAGTGATATGGAGTAAAATGTGGCACCTCAGTAAGCCAACCCGTTTTGGAGAAAAATACAAGGATGCTGTGGTGAAAGCCAAAAATATCCATTTATATACCTATGCCAACGTAGTTGATATCAATGTAACAGAAAATATTAAATCTGTAAAGCAGGTCACTGTAAAAAATTATGCCGGTAAAGGAACACACCGTTAAAGCAACCTATTTTATCCTGGCATGCTGTGCCATACAGAATTCAAGAATGTTACTGGCATGCAATAAACAGGCAGCTGCAGGGCTTGGTAATGAAAATGACCTGGTTGGCCGTTACTTTATGGAACATGTTGAAATTAAAACAGGGGAACTGTGGTTAAATAATTCAGATCCTTTATTGTTATATAAAATGGACCTGGTTACCAGGATATATGCAGAGCTGGCCATATCGCCCCAGAAACAGGAAGAATTAAAGGTATTGAATGGTACCGTTTCTTTGATGCCACTTGATTTGGCTAAAAATACCATCCCATCTGTGAAATTATGGTCAAATGAGGATCCGCGTAAAAGCCTTGACACTTTTCATAAATACAATAACCTGGATAAGCGGAATTTTCTTCAAAGATTGTTTTCTAAAAATGATTCCCAGGCATACGGTTTATTTACAAGGGCTGAGCAGCTTCCCAATCCTGCATCCAGGGTTGTTTTAAGCAATGAGAAAGATGAACTCGGGGTACCCAGGGCTGATTTGAACTGGGCACTATCACCCATTGATAAAAAAACAGTGTTAACCATCAATACCCTTTTGGGGCAACAGGTTGGTGCTGCCGGGATCGGCCGTGTTAAATTAGCTGATTTCCTGCTCGATAATGATGAACAATTACCGGATTACACCAGTGGCGGCTGGCACCATATCGGTACAACCAGGATGAGCGATGATCCAAAGACCGGTGTTGTTGATGCCAATTGCAGGATCCATGGTATAGATAATTTGTTTGTTGCGGGATCATCCTGTTATCCAACCGGTGGAGCCGTAAACCCAACATTTACAGTTGTTGCCATCAGTCTCCGGCTTTCAGCCCATCTCAAACAACAAATAAAAACAATCGTTTAAAGGTTTAGCTTTTTCTTCTTTTTAGTTTTCTTCTTTTCCATTGGTATAAGCCCCATAGCGACATAAGAAAAAATATAAACGAATATGCACTGTTTAAAATGAAATTATTTTCAAAACAGGTATACACTGAAATCATAAAGGCAGCCATCCACCAATACCAGCTTTCCACTTTTTTTATGGTCATTAACCACATGCCGGTAAATGCAGCTGCACAAATAAAAGCATCGGCCCAGGGAATGATATCCGGTTTAAAATAACGGCTTAATTTGAACAGTGCTGTAGCAATGATGATATAACTGATCGTAAAAAAAAGCAACTGGTAAAGTATCTCTTTTTTTGAGGACGCATGCACCCGTACAATACGGTGATGCCGCCTGTCTCTTTTCGCCCAGGTTATCCAGCCATAAATACAGCCGGCTGTAAAACAGGTGTTTGCCATTGCCATTCCCGCCAGGCCCTCTTCAAAACTTATAAAAAGATAAACAGCGGTATAGATCAAACCTGCCGGGAAAGCATATATATATTCCCTGCTGCTAAACCACAGGAAAATAAAAAGGGAAAACAAAGCAATGAATTCAAGCGGGCTGAAATGTTTTACTTCGTGATACAGCGGCCTTAGCAATTGCTGTTTATAATTAAATCCCGGGTTTGCTGCTGATGCAGTTTTAATATTGTTCCTATATGTATAATCTACAGGCGAACCCCGCATATACAAGGGGTTATTATTATTCCCGTTTCCGGACAATGTATTTTTTTCAATGAGCATGGTTTTTAAAACAAACGCAGGGTTTGCGATCAAATATGCCGCCATAAAACCCTGTATCGTATTGTTTTGAATTTTTATGCCGGTAGCCATGGCCGCGCCAACTATTTCTATACCATAAAACGGGGCATTGCCATTTGCAGCGATCATGGTATTATTATAAATGGCCAGGTTACTCACCGAAAAGTTGTTGGTGCTTTCACTGTAAAGTCCAATGGCTGTTCCATTATTGCCATTCCCGCTCTTTTTACCAATATTTAAAAATGAATTGTTGCGAATGGTAACATCAGCAACATAACTGTAATCCCTGGTATAAAAAGTATTGCCCCGCTGATGTTATTTAATTTATTGTTTTCAACGATCAGCCCTTCAGATTCAAATTCAAATATGATACCGCTTTCAAAGCTGCTGTTTAAAACCGGCTGGGAAATGATATTATCGTGTATCCATACACTGTACGGGTAATCCCCTTTGGTCTGGTGATTAAAATCAAGGCTTCCCTGTATGGTGTTACCATAGATCTCCAGCCCCGATTCATTGAATAATTCTATACAAAAATCCCAACCCCTGTCACCCGGGAAAAGCCCCTGGTTTGGCATTTTGGTGAGTTTGTTATTGTAGATCTTGCAACCTTTTAGATATCCGTGATTATAGTATTTGATCGGCCACCCGTTGAATCCAAATGGCCGTTGATCCTGTACGATCGTGTTATTATAGATCAGCATCCCTTCCTGTCCGCCAATGTTTAAACACCCCCTGCCATAAACACCATTGGCCGTATTATAGGCAGCACAGTTTAATACGGTATTGTCATGAAAAGTATTACCGGTAGCATAAATATCCGGTGGCGCTTCTTCGTTGTCAGACCGGCCGCCAAACAATACACCCCTGTCTTTAAAATCGGTTATGGTGCAGTTATTAATGCTTACGTTACTTCTGCCGGCAACATAAATGGCCCAATAAGTAGAACCGTTTTGCCCGTCAAATTTTAAAAAGGAGATATGCTGGTTTCCCGGGGTGCCTTCAGGCGATTGCAGCAACAACAGGGCAGTCCAGTCGGAAGTGAGCGTGCTTTTTATTACAGAAGTTATTCCTTCTCCTTCAATGCTGACACCAACCGCCAAAACAATTTGTTGGGTTTCGGTATACATGCCAGCATGTACATGAATGATATCCCCGGCAGTTGTTACAACTGAAGTTGCTTTAAATAATGTTCTCCACGGTTTACTGATGCTGCCGTTACCTGAATCATCATTACCGGTGGGGCTGATATAATACGTAGCAGCAAAACTGCTTTGTAAAAAACACCAGCAAATTAGAATACTTAAAAATTTCATATTGATGCTGACTGAAAATAATCGGTTACTTACATTTTTTTGGTTAACCGGGCAACTTACCCATGAAGCGCTTTTAGCCGGTTAAAATACAATAATCATTATAAATTTTCCAAATCATTGTAGATTTTATTTCCGAGGTATTTTTGAAAGATTGCCCTGTTTTTCGGCTCAGTTAAAGCAGCTAAATGTTTATGATGGTGCAGGTCGGTACCAACCAGTTTTGCCAGTCCTTTTTCAAGAATAAATGCAGCCGCTTTTTTTACTCCTTTGCCATAGTAACCTGTTAATGATAACAGGTTTACCTGTAAATGAAAGCCCAATGTTGCCAGCCGGTAATACAGGTCATAGTTATGGTGATAAAAAAATAGCGTTCAGGATGTGCCAGTACCGGTTTATATCCTGCAGCAATTACACCCGCAGTGATCTCTTCCAGGTTACCGGGGGCCATGGAATAGGATATTTCCGTGAGCAAAACATTTTTATGAAGCGTCAGCAGCGGGGATCCTTTTTTAAGCAGTTCCATAAAATAATCATCCAGCATATATTCGGCAGCTGCATGCAGTTCTATATCAATGCCGGCATTTTTACACGCTTCTTTCACTTTTTCCAGTGCAGCATTTATTATCTCCGGTGTATTTCTATACAGGTCGCCAATGATATGCGGCGTAGCTATTGATCTGCGGATACCCAGGTCATACAGCCCCCTGATCAAACTTACAGAAGTTTCAATATCCGGTGACCCGTCATCTATACCGGGTAAAATATGCGAATGTATATCGGTTGTAACCGGGAAGGCAACAACTGATCTTTCTGCCGGCTTTTATGCTTAAAAAATTAAACATGACAATAGTTTCTGTGTTTCACCAAAAATAACACAATAAAAAATGTATAAATAAATAAATCCTGCCTGGTTAGAAGGCCGGCCATTGGCAATGGTACAGCAAGCTGATGAACCGGTTGCTGCTTTTTGAACGCTCCTTTATTTTTTGCTTTGTTTAAAGGATCGAAGTATCCAATATTCATGTTTCGGTTTTAACAGCCGCATTTTTCAACTATAGTTCTTGCATACACAACTTACCAAATACTTTTCATTTATAATGTCTTTAAATAATAACCGGTTCCGCTATGCAAAAATTTTGATTATAATTTATAACTGCATCCTGGCTTTTCCGGTAAACTGCCATATGGGTGTGCAGGTATATCATGGTTAAAGATACCGGGATCAACATATACTCCCGGCTAAAGGCTATTACAGGGACATTAAGGAAAAGTTAAAGCCGCTTTCACTTTTTAACAGATGCCGGTACTTATTTATATTTTTTTAAGAAATAATTACATTCACGAAATCGTACCTGATTTCAAAAAGCAGGATTTACTGATGCAGCGGGTTTTAATGCCGCCTGTAATGCTATTAACATTCTTTAACATTGCCTGTCCATTTTTATATATACACTATAGTGCGTATGATTAGTTTTGGGTTGTAATTAAAACTGCCAGTCATGAGGCGGTTATTGTAAACAAACAAAAAGTATAGTTATGAAAAAGATCAAAACAATTGTAACAGCAGCAGCCATGTTGTTTGCCGTTACCGCATTTGCCACAGAGCCGATACGCGTATCGCCGGTAGTAAAAGCAGCATTCGAAAAAGATTTTGCCAATGCCGAACAGGTTAATTGGGAAAAAACAAGCGATTTTTATTTTGCAACCTTTACACTTGGCAATGTAAGTGTAGATGCTGCCTACAACAACGACGGCGAACTGGTTGGCACCGCCAGGCGAATTACCACCGACCTGGTTCCCCTGGCCGTAACCCTTGCCATTGGCGAAAGGTATGCAGGTTACAAAATTGATAAATCTGCAGTGGAAATGAATTTTGAGGGCCAGACCAGGTATTATGTTACCATTGAGAACGACAGCCAGGTACTAAAGCTGAAGTGCTTAAGCAACGGCGATCTTGATGTTGAGCGCAAAACAAGAAAATAAATCGGCAACAGCATTCAGATGAGTTCCCCCGGATCGCAGATCCGGGGGAACTTTTTTATTCAAACAAAGGGGGCAGCTAATCCGGAATGTTGGTTTTACGCTTGATTCAGCCGGCACCCGGTTTAATTAAGTTCAATTTTTGCAACGGTGCCCGCTTTATTTTGTTTTTGATGATTTACGATATGTGTTATAGGAATAAATTACAGGGATCAGGGTCATGATCATAATCGCCGACACAAAAACAACTGCAAGTATTTTTAAGTTAAGCACCAAAGCGGCAATAGCAAGTACAATGCCTCCGATGAACCATATCTTGCTGGCAAGCTGGTGCGTTTTTCTCCAGTTATCTTCATTCTCCAGTGCCCAGGGAACACGAAACCCTGCAAAATAGTTTGGTTTGATACTGTACATCAGGTTACCGATATAGGCTAACAGCAAGCCCATGCCGCATAATAAAATGGAGAGCCCTTCCACTTTACCTTTCAGGGTCCAGTAAAAAACGAACAGGGAAGCTGCACAAAGAAAAATAATGATCACTACAGCCAGTTTCGCCATGACAGCAGATGTTGTTGCCGTGTATTTTTTCCTGGGGTCTATCTTGTGAATATTCCGCAAAATGAAATACATAAGTATCCCCGTTACCGATAATATGGCAGGGGCTATAAATATTTCATTTTTAGCACCATATTGATCGGGATCGCCACTGATGCCAAAATGTGTGGGTATGGTTTGCGGCAGGTCATTCCAGATAATTCCTAAATAGATCCAGGGAATTCCCATCATGATAAACGGGAAGAGCCCGTGAAATAATTTGGTCTGTTTCATAACTGGTGGTTTATTTTTTTGTTTTGAACCCAACGAACCATTTTATGATCTCATCCATCACCGTGGTGTTGAGTGAATAATAAATGTATTGCCCTTCCTTAACCGAATGTACCAGGCCGGCCTGTTTCAACAGGTCCAGGTGATGGGAGATGCTGGGTTTGCTGATGTTGAACCGGTCGGCAATTTCACCTGCTGTGAGGTCCCTTTTTTTAAGCAGCTCCAGGATCTCCCTGCGGGTTGTATCATTCAGCGCTTTGAAGAGTGCATTCATACTTAGATGATTGTATATTTAGACAAATATCTAAATACTATTTGACTTATGCAAAATTTATTTCTCTTTTGACAGGTTGAAAAAATGATCATTGTTGGTTTGTAAAGGAACCGGGTTTAACGCCCCGGCAGCGGTACAACAGGTAAACTTTCATTACCCGTTTCATTTACAGCCTGTACCCCAAAAAAATAATTGTCTTTTGAATACGGTAAACGCATTTCAGTTTCTGTTGTAAAAATTTTCTTTTGCCATAAGGCGCTGGTGGTTTCCCGAACCAGTACATAATACCCTTTTACTTTTCCGGTGCGGGGTTTTTGCCAATATAAAAAACTGTTGTTGCTTAATCTTCGCACATCCATTTTAACCGAGTCGGGTATTGCAGGGGCTTTTGCGAGGTTAGCGAGGTTTGCCAGGTTGAGCCCGGTGTTTTTGCGCATGTATTCATAATCGATATGTGCTTCCAGGTCGCCGTACTGAATACCATTCTCTATTCGCACATCCTGGTGCTGGCGTGTATAATTTTCGTTCATCTCGGTGAAGCGAACGGCCGCATAGCCACGTTGAACATAAGGGGTATGGTCACCTCCCCTTAAAAAACGGTCATTGCGGTATATCAATACCACTTCTATATTATCTACATAACGTTCGCCAACTTCTTTTACATAACGGGCAAGTTGCCGGGATCTGCCGTCATTTTCCAAACCCAGGTTCCGGATATTGACAGCTGCTTTTTCGGTTTCAAAGGCCGGTAAACCCTCACTGAATACCCTGATCTTTGTATTATTGATGATATTGGTTTCATTGCTGTTATTGCTGCCAATGATGTCATTGTTTAAAACTGCAACAATATTCCGGTTTTCATTTTTTGCTTTCTCACTCATAAAGGCTGCGCCCAGCAATCCCTGTTCTTCGCCGCTAACGGTAACAAAAATGATGGTTGCCGGGAAACCACGTTTGCTCATGATCCTGGCACATTCAATGACTGCAGCACACCCGCTGGCGTCGTCATTGGCGCCGGGGGCATCGCCAAGGCGCTCAGTTGGACTGCTGCGCATATTATCGAGGTGGCCACTGATGATGAAGATACGGTTGTCATTGGGATCAGTTCCTTTTAACGTGGCCACCACGTTGCCCAAAAGCGTAGCTGTATCTATTCTTCTTTTGTCGGGTTGTAAAGTGGCGGTATCTATAAAAGCTGATAACCGGCCATTGGATTGTTTTGCAAACTCATTGAATTTACCCAGTACCCAGTTTCGGGCAGCACCAATGCCCCGCGTTGGGTTGGTTTGTGTACTGAGTGTATTGCGGGTGCCAAAACTCACCATGGCTTTGATGTATGATTGTAAGGAATCGGCAGAGACTTCCTTTACCATTTTTTCAATTTCCGGATCACGCTGAATGATGGTTTGGGAAAAAACAGGTGTGAAGACGATCAAAGAAGCAATCAGAAAAACCAGTTTCATAAATATAGGTTGAACTTAAATATACAAAGAAAGTTGTGTTTGGGCAGAGAAAGCATTCAAACTAAAATCATTCAAAAAAAAGAGGCCCGGGATACAGGCCTCTTTTAAAAAATATTTTTAATGAATTAATCTACCTTACGCCCGCTCATAACCCGCTTATTAACCTGGTATTTATCCTGGGCCGATTTCTGGATCATCAGTTTAGGACGTTCGCCACTAAAACGCATAAAATAAACCTCGTTATCATAAACGATCTTTCCTACCTGCACCACACTTGGGTTGTACGTATTATAACTGTTCATCCACTGATCAGCAAAAAGGCTGTATACGGCAGCGGAACCGGCTTTTTCAGGTACGCTGAACCTTAAATTCTTATTCTCACCGTTCTCAAATGATACTTCTAATGTATTGTTAAGTGCCATCGTGCAAACACCCTGCGTACCCGCTTTTAAAAGAACGATGTTCACATATTTGCCATTCTCGAACACTACTTTGCCGGAACTTACTTTAGCATCTCTTGCAGCCAGTTCTCTTTTAAGTTCAACATCTTTGTCTATATAGAACTGGAGCTTATCTACCGGGATGGCTTTTTCTTCCACCCTTCTCCGGGTATCAACAGTGAAATAAGATTTTTGTAATGTGCTGCAGGATGAAAGGGCAAGCGCAAAAATTACAGACAGGGTACTGATTATTTTCATGTGGGTTGTTTTAGAGATTGTAAAACTAATGAACATAGAGCTGTACAAAAGTTAATGGTATTCTAAAATCTCCGGGGCCGGCTACCGCAGTTCATCTTATCCCGGCAGGTATTAACAATATTATAATAGCATGACAGAGCGTGTTAATGCCCGGAAAAATGTAAGTGGTAAAGCAGCATAAAAAAATTACATTTGCAGCCTTAAACATTTACTATGAGCAAAGGACCTGTTTCAAATTTTATAGAACATCATTACCGCCATTTTAATGCAGCAGCATTAATGGACGCAGCCAAGGGTTATGTAACCCACCTGGATGAGGGTGGTAAGATGATGATCACCCTGGCCGGCGCCATGAGCACGGCTGAACTGGGTTTGAGCCTGGCCGAAATGATCCGGCAGGATAAAGTGAGTATCATCAGTTGTACCGGCGCCAACCTGGAAGAGGATATTATGAATTTAGTGGCACATAGTCACTATAAAAGAGTACCTAACTATCGCGACTTAAGCCCGCAGGAAGAATGGGACCTGCTGGAAAATCATTACAACCGCGTTACAGATACCTGTATTCCCGAAGAAGAAGCTTTCCGCAGGTTACAACAGCATATTCATAAAATATGGAAGGATGCCGATGACAAAGGAGAACGTTATTTTCCGCACGAATACATGTATAAAATGTTGCTGAGCGGTGTGCTGGAACAGTATTATGAAATTGACCCAAAGAACAGCTGGATGCTGGCAGCTGCACAAAAAAATATCCCTATCGTGGTGCCGGGATGGGAAGACAGCACCATGGGAAATATTTTTGCATCGTATATCATTAAAAATGAAATGAAGGCCAGTACCATGAAGAGCGGTATTGAATACATGGTTTGGCTGGCCGACTGGTACCGCAATAATTCAAGTGGTAAAGGTGTTGGTTTTTTCCAGATCGGCGGTGGTATTGCCGGTGATTTCCCGATCTGCGTGGTGCCGATGATGTACCAGGACCTGGAATGGCATGATGTACCTTTCTGGAGTTATTTTTGCCAGATCAGTGATTCCACAACTTCATACGGATCTTACTCCGGCGCTGTGCCCAACGAAAAAATTACCTGGGGTAAACTGGATATTAACACACCAAAATTTATTGTGGAGAGTGATGCTACGATCGTGGCGCCGCTGATATTTGCATGGATATTGGGTTGGTAAAATTTGGGTAGAGACGAAGTCTCAAAACCATTGCATCCCCGTCAGAGACGAGGACGAGTGAGACTTCAGAAACTTTGCGTCTAATAAAATATAAAAAGTGGTTCCATTTAATTGGAACCACTTTTTAGTTAGAGATAAGATGTAGAAATTATTTTATTGCTAAGTTCCGCCCTTTCCTTCGGTAATGAGCGTAGTCGAATTACGCTCAGGACGGGCGGAGGGGGTTTTACCTCGTACCCATATTCAACGGCGTATCCCGTTTCAGCATCTCATCCCTGTTAGCCATTTCCCATGCCGTATGAAAGATCATACGTGCTCTTTTTTCAAACAGGTCCCAGTTGATCTTGTCCACGGTGTCGGTTGGTTTGTGATAATCTGATTATAACATACCATCGTAGAAAAATAAAATAGGCACGCCCTTTTTTGCAAAATTGTAATGGTCGCTGCGGAAAAAGATACGGTTCTGATCGTTGGGATCGTCAAATTTATAGTCAAATACCAGTTTGGTATATTTATTATTGGCTCCTTCATTGATCACGGGCAGGTCGCTGCTGATCTTATCATGCCCGATCACATACACATAGTTCAGGGTGTCGGCACTGGTACGTTCTGTATCAACCCTTCCTATCATGTCGATGTTTAAATTAACGGTTGTTTTATCCAAAGAATAAAACGGATGATCGCTGTAATACTCGCTGCCCCATAATCCTTTTTCTTCTCCGCTCACCGTCATAAAAACAATGGTTCTTCTTGGCCTGTTACCTTCGTTGGCTGCTTTTTGAAATGCCTCTGCCATTTGAATAACAGCAACTGTTCCGCTGCCATCATCATCAGCACCATAATAGATCAACCCGTTGCGCATGCCCAAATGGTCATAATGGGCTGTTACAAAAACGTATTCATCTTTCTTATCTGTTCCTTCTACAATGCCCACCACATTACTGGCATTGATGACCGTTCTGTATTTTTCAAAACGATAGGCAACTTTGGTTTTGTTTTCTGTTGACCATTGCCTGTCGATCGTTCCGCCTGCCCTTACAATTTTTATAAGGGTGTCAAAATTATTACCGATCAAATTTTTGCAAAGGCATGAGAAAGCTGTGCATGGTTCAATGATTTAGCGCCCGTTGTTGTTCTTGGATAATAAACATTGGTTTTTTACCACTGGTAACAGCACGTTCATTAAAAGTTTCCTGGGTGGGATTAATGATAAGAACACCTGCAGCGCCTTTGGCTGCAGCGGTTTCCAGCTTTTTAGGAATGCCGGGAAATGTCCAGGCACTCGAACGGCCGGTTCCGCTTAAAAAAAACTTCCCGTCTTTTTTAGGTTCGCCCAGGAAGATAATGACAATTTTTCCTTTTACATTAAGACCGGTATAATCGCTGTATTTTTCATCATCAATTCCATAACCTGCAAAAATAATTTTGTTGCCCTTAAATTTCCCGGTTTCGTTTGTATTTAACTGGGTAATAAAATCCTTACCATATTCGGCTTTTTTCCCGGCAACGGTTAGATCAGCAGATTTTAAACTGTCCTGGTACAGTGGATAAAACTGCTGGTAACCTTTCAGCGAGGCCACTGATTGTAATCCGATGGCTTTATACTGTGCTTCAATATATGCTGCAGCTTTACGCTGGCCTTCGGTACCGGTTTCCCTGCCTTCCATTTCTGCACCCGCAATAATGCTGAGGTGTTTTTTAAGGCTGTTACCGGTGATGACAGCTGCATATTTTGCAGATACATCGGTTTGCGCAAATGAGGAATTGACAACTGCAACAAGGCAGATAAATAATAATACTTTTTTCATTTTAAAAATTTTGTGAAAAATACATACGGAACCATATCATCCGGACAGGCAAAATAATCAAATCGATCTTTCCCGGTTTTTATTTTTGATAAACGGTGATATTAATTTTTAGAGGAGTCTTAACAGGAAATTTTTGAAACCCGGTTTTGATGTCGCCCGCCTTCAAAGACCGTGTTCATAAAAATATCCAGCATTTTTTCTGCATCGCCGTCCCGTACAAAACGGGCAGGTATACAGATGATGTTGGCATCATTGTGTTTGCGGGCCAGTTCTGCCAGTTCTTCACCCCAGCAAATGGCCGCCCGTATGCCCTGGTGTTTATTGGCGGTTATGGCTACTCCATTGGCACTGCCGCAAAGTAAAATACCGAAAGCCGCTTCGCCTTTTTCAACAGCCGAAGCAACAGGGTGTGCAAAATCAGGATAGTCGACCGAATCTTTATTGTAAGTTCCAAAATCATTGAAGAGCAAACCTTCTCCTTCCAGAACAGAGATGAGGTCTTCTTTGCAATCAAATCCGGCATGATCGCATCCGATGGCAATGGGTAGTTTCAGGTTGAAGGGTGACATAACTTAAAGTTTAAAGTTGAAATGAAAAAAGGTTAAGGCTTTTGTAAAATTAAGGTATATAAATTACTTAAAACAGTTAAAAAGCCAATCATTGTACCTGGTTTCATTATCCTTTATCCATTAAAAAATTTTCGATTATTCTTAACTCCATTCTTTTTCTTCCTTTGCTTTTTTTCTGTCAACGCGGGCTACAAGTTGAATGCTGATCCAGTAAAGGAACAGTAATGGAAGTGCAACGATCACCTGGCTGGTTATATCCGGGGAAGGTGTAATAACTGCTGCAAGAATAAGTATTATAACAAAAGCGTATTTGGAGTATTTTTTTAAAAAACCGGACGTAATGAATCCGATCCTTGCCAAAACATAAGCCAGTATCGGTAATTCAAAAGCAATACCGCAGCCCAATATGAGATTCGACAGGCTGTCAATATAATCATTGATGCTGGCTGGTATTCAATGGCACCAGAAGTGCCTAAAGTAAAGGAAGCCAAAAAATTAAACGTAAAGGGTGCCAGTAAATAATAGCCAAAAGCGGCACCGGCAAAAAAACAAAGGGATACCCAGAAAATACTGCCCCTTGCATATTTTTTTTCTTTTGCAGAAAGTGCCGGTTTAATAAAACGCCACAGTTCCCAAAAAATATAGGGGAAAGCTATGATGATAGCGCCAATCATGGCAATGCTTAATGCAGAGGTAAAAGTACCATTGACCTGGGTTACTAAAAATTTGATCTTTACCGGGGGCATGCAAAGGCTGTCGCCAATGCCCAGCCAGTGGCTAAACCTGCACAGGGATCCGTAAGTGATAAAATTTTCGCTGGAGGGAGCAAGGATAATGTTATCGTATACCCAATCCCTGAAAACAAAAATAATAATGGCGGCGGCCAGCCAAACGATCACTGATCGCATCAAATGCCAGCGCAGTGCCTCCAGGTGGCCCATAAAGGACATTTCTTCCGGCTCTGGCTCAGCGCTGCTGCGCAGGCGCTTAAAAAATTTTTTTCTGTCAGATGATTCTATTGCCAATGTTTTACAATTTGCCCGCCCTTATAAAATTCACTAGAACGGAGACTGCAAAGGTAAAGTACTGAAGCATTAATAAAACAGCTGCTGCTATAATCGTATTTTAATGATACGGGGTGCGTAAAAAAGAGAAGTCCCTGTAGAAACAGGGACCGTTACCAAAACTAACTGCTTATGAGAAAATTTAAATGTTCGTAGTTATATCTTATAAACGCAAAACCAATGCCAAAGGTTTTTTACAGGTTGTTAAGCATTTCTTAATACCCGTTTATTTGAAAGTTTGCATGAATAAGAACGATAAAAAGAAAATATTATTTTTAATGCATTCAACTTATCAATTAATAAGTGTATTAAATCATAAAAAAGGGTTGCTTTTAATTTGAGATTAAATAAAAATAAATCCAGCAATATAATTCTGCTGTATTAACAGGAGAATAAAATGTAATATATAGTCAGCTATTTAATATAGCAGAAAATAAAAAAGCATACTGAAAACAGTATGCTTTAGCTATTTTATTAAAAGAGTTCGCCTATTTGATAAATCCTTTGATCAGGTCCATTAAGCCTCCGCCACCATTACGTTGCTGTTGGGTTTGAGCCCCGCCTGCCAATTTTGAAATAATATCCATTAATCCGCCACCACTGTTTTGCTGGCCACCCCCACCGGTAAACTGCCCGATCAGGTCCTGGAAATTAAAACCACTGTTGCCACTGTTTTGCTGCTCCTGGACAACTTCGTTTGTTTTTCCGCCGGTGATAGAATTCAGCAGGTTTTCCAGTGAAAATCCATTGTCTGAAGGGTCATTGCTTTTACTGATCAGGTTATTCAACACATTAGGTATTAAACTGTTGGATACATTATTGGCCTGGTTACCACCAATATTATATTTAGTCATAAGTTTTCCGGCAAAATGACCAATCATCATATTTACAATAGAGCAATGATATTTTGCAATCCGCCTCCTGCTACCATGTTGCGTAAGCCGGAAGCAACAGTATTGGTTGCTTCTGCCACAACGTCATTATTGAGTTCATTGGGCACATCGGGGTTGTTAATTACGGAATCTGCCGATGTTTCTTTAACCAGTTTGAATAATTCTTCCAGCATAAATAATTTTTTTAGTGATCAATAATTTAATAATAAGTCAAACGAAAGTTAGTATTTAAACAGTAATAATCGATTAAATAATGAAGCTGTTTAATTTTGTGCGGTCAGCTTTTCTGCATTTTCGGCAAATTGCAGGGCCTCCAAAAATTCCTGTATCTCGCCATTTAGTATGGAATCTAAATTATACACCGTTAACCCGATCCGGTGATCGGTAACCCTTCCCTGCGGATAATTATAAGTTCTTATTTTAGCACTTCTGTCGCCGGTACTTACGAGGCTTTTTCGCATATGTGCAGTGGCTTCCTCCACTTTTCTTACCTCTTCATCATACAGCCTTGTTCTCAGCATTTCCATGGCTTTTAACCTGTTGCCCAATTGTGAACGGTCTGTTTGGCACATCACCACGATACCTGTTGGTTTATGGGTAAGAAAAACCTTGGTCTCCACTTTATTTACATTTTGACCACCGGCACCACCACTCCGGGCAGTTTCCATTTTTACATCCGATTCTTTCAGATCCACGTCAACCTCTTCAGCCTCCGGCATTACAGCCACTGTTACTGCACTGGTATGTACGCGGCCACTGGCTTCGGTATCAGGTACACGCTGTACGCGGTGTACACCGCTTTCGAATTTCATAGTGCCATACACATCATCTCCAACAATTTCTACCTGCACCTCTTTATAGCCGCCAACGGTACCTTCGCTTTCGCTTAAAATGGCAGTTTTCCAGCCTTTCTTTTCACAGTATTTTAAATACATGCGCAGCAGGTCGCCGGCAAACAGCGAAGCTTCATCACCACCGGTACCGGCACGGATCTCGAGTATCGCATTTTTTTCGTCATAAGGGTCTTTGGGGATCAACATGTTGCGGAGCTTTTTTTCCAACGCATCTTTTTTTTCTTCCAGCCCCGGTAATTCCTGTTTGGCCAGATTGCGCATTTCCTCATCATCGCCGTTAAGTACTTCTTTATTAAACTCAATATCATCCAGCAGTTTAATGTATTCATTCCTGGCAATTACAATTTTCTCCAGGCTGCGGTATTCTTTACTGGTGGCGGTAAATTTTTTGTTGTCGCTCACGATCTCCGGGTTTGTAAGTGCAACCCCCAGGTTATCGAATCTTCCTTTTATTGCATCTAATTTGTCAAGCATTGTAGCCCCCTCCATCTCCCCCAAAGGGGGAGGGTTGTTTGTGTTTTGTTATAAATTTTGTTACCTGCTTCAAAACTATGATTTAACTTCATTTGTGTCTAACACCTGCACAACATAACTTTAGTCAGCTATTATTGCGTTTTGCATGGCAGGCGGCAAATTTACATGATATCAACCAATCATTTTGTACAGAAAATTTTCAGCTGATCATATTTTTAACGGGTACAGTTTCCGGCAGCAGGAAGTATTGATCACAGATACGGCCGGAGTGATCGTTGATCTGGTGTGTGAGCAGGAAGCAGGTGACAACATTGAAAAACTGAACGGCATACTTTGCCCGGGCTTTATCAATGTACATTGCCATCTTGAATTATCGCATATGAAAGGCCTGGTACCCAAACATACCGGCCTGGTAGATTTTGTTTTAGCTGTTGTTAATGAGCGGCATTTTGAAGAAGCAGAAATATTATCTGCCATTGAAATCGCCGAAAATGAAATGTTGCAAAACGGCATTGTTGCCGTGGGGGATATTTGCAACAATACCCTTACCATAGCCCAAAAAATGAAGGAAAGGCTGTGGTACCATAATTTTATTGAAGCCAGTGGTTTTCCGCCGGCATTTGCAGAACTGAGGTTTAACAGGGCCCTGGATATTTATCATAATTATGCTGAAAAATTCCCCCGTAATTCAATTGTGCCCCATGCGCCTTATTCCGTATCGCCGGAAATATTTGCTATGATCAATGATTTCGCCGGCAATCGTATTATCACCATTCACAACCAGGAAACTGCTGCCGAAAATGATTTTTTTGAAAAAGGAACCGGCGACCTGTTGAGGATGTACCGGCAAATGGGTATAGATATTTCATTTTTTAAACCTTCCGGAAAATCGAGTTTACAAACCTGGCTACCACATTTTACAAAAGAAAAAAAGATGATTCTGGTGCATAATGTTTTTACATCAGCAGCGGATTTATCATTCTCAAAACTGCATGCTGCAAACTGCAAACTGCAAACTTTCTTCTGCCTTTGTCCTAACGCTAATCTATACATAAGTAACATGTTGCCGGATGTAAACATGCTGATGCAGCATTCAGCAAATATAGTTTTGGGAACAGACAGCCTTGCATCAAACGACCAGTTATGCATGCTGGAAGAAATGAAAACACTCCAGCATCATTTCAAAGAACTTGAATTATCAACGCTGCTGCAATGGTCTACCAGTAATGGTTCCAGGGCATTACAAATGGATAATATGCTGGGAAGTTTTGAAAAAGGTAAAAAGCCGGGACTGGTTTTGATCGAAGGGGTGGAGGATCTAAAATTGAAGAAAGATGCCAAGGCAAAGCGGATCTTATAAGCTGGGGTCAGACGGCTAAAAGCCGTCATGACCCCTGAACATTCTGAAATGGTCCCGACGCCTTCAAGTCTTCAGGCCCGGCTACAACACTTCATGCAGCACCACCAGGGTTTTCATCTGTCCAAAATCCGGAATATGCAGGGCATAATATTCCAGGTAGCGAACCAACAGTTCCCTTCTTATTGCATGATTCAGTTTAAATGATTCCAGCCTGCCTGTCCGGTAGGCAGGTTCACCGGGTTGCATCACTTTTAAAAGTTCTGCGGTCAGTGCTGCATTTGTTCCTTCAATAAAATGCGGATGCGCAGGCTGATGATCTGTAAAATTTCCTTCCTGCAGATCCAGTATTGAATTTTCGCTGCTGAAATTATCTGTCATCCTGAATCCAAAAAAATGCGTGAGGTGCAGGGTAAAGAACAAAGCAAAATTAGCAGCAACAATGCTATCAGCCCGGTCAAGTTCCAAAAAAGATGCCTCACAGAAATTAAAAAGATCCGGATTGGGTTCGGGTTGTTTCAGGCATTTTTGCAGCAGCTCGGTCATATAAGAAGCAATGCTGTTTTTAATAACATGGCTTAATAAACTGTCATATAAAACGGCCCATGAAAACTCTTTTATGCGTTGCATGCTTTTGTTTTCGCCGTGGTAAACAACCAGGTCAAGGATGGCAACAGGCTGAAAATGGTTTGCTTTGGCAGATGACTTTTTGGAGCTACGTACCCCGTTGACCATATAGGTTTGTATGCCGAACAATTCGGTGAAAATGGTAACCACCAGGCTGGTTTCACCATATTTGATGCTTCTGAGTACAATGCCTTTGGTTTTGTGTGTCATGGTTTGAACGTTAATCCGTTAATTAATTCGTTAATCCGTATATCCGTTAATCCGTATATCCGTTAATCCGTATATCCATTTAAACGTATTAACCAATTAACGTGTTAACGGTTTAACGAATTTAGCTGTAAATAGATTTTCTTTGCACAATTATTATTTATCCATTATTACATTATCCGTTAAAAATATGTGGAAGCGTTTAGGATCATTTGTATTAAAATTCAGGGGACCTTTACTGTTGATCCTGTTATTGATTTCTGTGGTGATGGGATATTTTGCCAGCAAAGTAACGCTGAGTTACGAATTTTCGAAAGCCATACCTGCCGATAATGTCAAATACAAAGCGTACCTGGCTTTTAAAGAGAAGTTTGGTGATGATGGCAACCTGCTGGTGGCGGGCATACAAACCGACAGCCTGTTTACATTGAAAATTTTTAATGATTACAAGGAACTGCATCAGCTATTAAAGAAAATTAATCATGTAGAAGATGTATTAAGCATACCTGCAGCGGTTAATCTTATTAAAGATTCACTTACAGAAAAACTGGTTGCTCAAAGAATATTTTCAGACTCTATAGAAACACAGGCACAATTGGACAGTGCCGCGGATAAATTTTTAAACCTTCCTTTTTATCGCAGTCTGCTTTACAATACGGATACTTCAAAAAGAGCTTACCTGGTTGCCGTGCGTATCAACAAGGAAGTACTCAATTCAAAAGGGCGTACGGAGGTTATAAACAACATCACCGCTGCTGTAAAGAGCTTTGAAGAAAAAACAAAAACAACCGTGCATCTCAGCGGCCTGCCCCTGATCCGTACCGTGGTATCTGACAGGATACAGCAGGAGATGAAATATTTTTTATTCGGGTCACTTTTATTAAGTACACTTATACTCCTGCTTTTTTTCCGTTCTGTGAGTACAACCGGGCTGTCTTTGCTGGTCGTGATCCTGGGTGTTATCTGGAGTGTAGGTGTGCTGTATTTGTGCGGCTACCAGGTAACGTTATTAACGGCACTGATCCCCTGCCTGGTGGTAGTCATTGGCGTACCCAACTGCATTTATTTCATCAATAAATATCATACCTCCTGGCTAAATCTCCAGGGAGGTTCTCATACAATCCCGGAGTTGAAAGCCGCCAAACACCAGGCATTGATCGACATGGTAAGCAAGATGGGTATTGTAACTTTATTTTGTAATGTGGCAGCAGCCATTGGATTTGCAGTTTTTGCCCTTACAAAAAGTGCCATTCTGAAAGAGTTTGGCGTGGTGGCAGGCATCAGCATTATGATCATTTTTTTGATCTCATTCATCCTGCTTCCGGCAGCGTTGAGTTATTTGCCGCCGCCCAAACCATCGCAAACAAAATACCTGAGCAACAGGTGGATCACTGATCTTTTGCTGCGGATCGAAAAATGGGTATTTAACCATAAAAAAACAGTGTATGCTGTAACTGCTGTAGTATTGGTTTTTGGCATAACCGGTATTTTTAAATTAAAGCGGGTTTCATTTATTGTAGATGACCTCCCTAAAACCGATAAAATTTATACCGACCTGAAATTTTTTGAAAAAAACTTTCATGGTGTAATGCCGCTTGAAATAGTAGTGGATACAAAAAAGAAAAACGGGCTTGCCGGAATGCGTGCTTTGACCGTGTATGAAAAGGTAGATGCTTTATCAACTTATATAACAGCACAACCGGAAATGAACCGCCCGCTGAGCGTGGCAGAAGGATTAAAATTTGCCAAACAGGCTTTTTATGAAGGAGATTCTGTCAATTATCTTTTGCCAAACAGTTTTGACGGTGCATTTGTAGGTGAATACCTACGGCCCGGTAAAAATGACAGTGGCAATACAAACAACCTTTCAAAAATGCTGTCAAGTTTTATTGACAGTTCCCGGCAAAGTACCCGTATCAGCATTAATATGGCGGATGTGGGTACCGAAAAAATGCCGTTGATCTTAAAAGGGATTGAACAAAAAGCGAATGAAATATTCGACACTTCCCTTTACAACGTTCAGCTCACTGGCACCAGCATCACTTTCCTGGAAGGCAGCCGGTTTATTGTGAACGGGTTAAGGGAAAGTATCTTCTGGGCCTTTATATTGATTGCCGTTTGCATGCTGTACCTGTTCAGGTCTGTACGAATCTTATTGTGTTCGCTCATCCCTAATTTGATCCCGCTGGTCATAACCGCAGGCATCATGGGCTGGGTGGGTGTACCTTTAAAACCCTCTACCGTATTGGTTTTTAGCGTGGCCCTGGGCATTGCAGTGGATATCACCATACGGTTCCTGGTAAACTATAAACAGGAACTGCCCCTGTATAATAATAATGTTGCCGAAACGGTAAGCGCTACCATAAAACACACCGGTCTAAGTATTGTGTATACTGCATTGGTATTGATTGCCGGCTTTGTTATTTTTTGCGGCAGCAGTTTTGGCGGTACCATCGCACTGGGTTGGCTGACTTCTGTAACCCTGCTTGTTGCCACATTAACGAACCTGGTTTTATTGCCGGTTTTGTTGTTGTTATTTGCCCCGAAAAAAGCGGATAAAAAATGATTGAAGAAAATATTTTTAAAACAATTCGTTTAAAAAATATATTTCAATATTTATAACTGTTAACCCTAAAATTCAGCGGGGTGCTGTAAAAGCAGCAAAATGGGTTAATAAATGTGTCAAAGTATTTGATAATTACAATGAATGTGAATTATATTTGTCCGCATAAACTATTAAGCTAATGAGAAAATTGATTTTAATCGTATCGGCTGTATTTGTATTTGTATTGCATGCAGCTGCCCAGAACCGGACTGTTACCGGTAAAGTTACTGATGATAAGGGGGCTCCTGTAGAAGGGGTTTCTGTAACGAGTGCAGATGGTAAACAGGGAACCCAAACCGATAAGGACGGCAATTACAGCATTTCGCTGCCGGCTTCTGTCAGAACTTTGATGTTTTCCAATGTGAATTTTGAATCTCAATCTGTTTCCGTTGGCACAAAACTGACGGTTAATGCTACTTTAAAAACAAGAAATACCAACCTGGAAGAAGTGGTGGTAGTAGGTTACGGTACCCAGCAAAAAGTAAAGGTAACCGGTTCAATCATCAAACTTGGGGAGATAAAGTATCAAACCTGGCCACTACCAGTTTCGACAAACAATTGGCAGGCAGGGTATCCGGTGTACAGGCTGTTTCAAGTTCAGGCCTGGTAAGTGAAGCTCCGCGTATCCGTATCCGTGGTGTTAACTCTTTAACCCAGGGCCGTGACCCGTTGATCGTACTGGATGGTGTTCCCACATTTTCCGGAAGTAACTCCAGTGTTGCTGCAAATAATGTACTTGCAGATATAAACCCTGCCGATATTGAATCTTACGAAGTGTTAAAAGATGGAGCTGCCGCTGCTATTTATGGTTCAAGGGCATCAAATGGTGTTATTTTAATAACTACCAAAAAAGGTAAAACCGGTAAGTTGAATGTAAATTATGATATGTACATGGGATTCGGTAATGCTTTCAGGATCCCGCAATTGCTGGGCGCAGCTGATTTTATCACCGTCTCCAATGAAAAACTGAATAATGCAAACCTGCCAAACGGCGCCTTTGCGGATGCAGCCAATACCAATACCAACTGGTTTGATAATATCTTTAATAAAAACCCATTTGTTCAAAGCCATACGGTTTCGGCAAACGGGGGGTCGGATAAATCAACCTATTACATGTCTATCAGTTATTTATCACAGGATGGCATCGTAAGAACAAATTACAACAGGCGTTACAGCTTCAGGGCCAATATGGAACACAGGCCAAACAGGTTTTTTAAGTTTGGAAATAATATAACACTCACCCGTACTGAAGATAATGACCAGAACAATGGCGGTAATGCATTGAGTGGTGCCATGGCAGGTGCTATGAGAGCCTTACCCAATGTAGGTGTTTACAGTACCACTCACCCAACCGGTTATAATATTACAACTGATAATGCTGCTTTGGGATCGGGTGCCAATACCAGGGTTATTGAAAATAACTATACCAATATTGCTTATGTATTGGATAAGAATATTTTTAACAACCAGCGTACCCGGGTTATTACTAATTTATTCCTGGATATAACTCCTGTTAAAGGGATCTCCTTCAGAACACAGGCATCGGTTGATTATCAAACCGGGGTAGATTTTCAAAGCTATGACAAGGTGCATGGAGATGGCAGAAGTGCCGGGGGTACTATTTTTCAGCAAAGCCTTCAATCAACATTGTTGACCTGGCAAAACTATGCAACTTTTAATAAGAGCTATAAGCGTCCTACAGCTACATTGGTTGTAGGTACAGAGATGAGCCGTGAATTGGTTCAGAATTTTAATGGCCGTGCCTCTACAGTTTCTGATCCTTTCTTTCAGACAAACAATCTTATTACCAATACATATGTAAACCAGTTTTCAGGTGGTTTTTATGGTAAAAGAGGATTCCAGTCTTATTTCGGAAGATTCAACTATGATTTTGACAGCAGGTATTTTTTCCAGTTTACCCTTCGCCGTGATGGTTTGGGCAGTTTGTCTGAAGAAAACCGGTACGGTAATTTCTTTGGTGGTTCATTGGGCTGGAGGATCAGTGAAGAAAAATGGTGGAAACAAACAGGCCTGAACAGGTTTATAGATGAATTGAAATTTAGGGGAAGCTATGCAGAAGTTGGTAATGCACCTGGCGACAGGTTCCCTTATTTGAGTACCTATGGAGCTGCACCTTATGGTGGTGTATCGGGGCTTGCAGCAAATGTTTCCGGTAATACTTCCATTCTTTGGGAAACAGCCAAAAAGATCAACTATGGTTTTGACATGGCCTTTTGGAACAACCGCGTTAATTTATCTGTAGATATATTCAAGAATAAAAACGATAATTTATTATTAGATGCACTTCAACCTCCTTCTTTAGGAATCCCCGGTAACAGGATCACCAAGAACATTGGCGAAATGGAAAATAAAGGAGTTGAAATTGAGTTGGGTGTATTGTTGGTTAAAGGCAAAGCTTTTACATGGAGGACTGATATAAACTTCACTTCTGCCAAAAATAAAGTATTGGCGCTGGCTGAAGGACAAACTGAAGTTACAGTTGCTGGTCCCAATAACGGAACATTCAACATCCTGCGTTTAAATAACCCGATCAATGCCTATTACGGGTATACTTATGCAGGGGTTAATTCAGCCAACGGAAACCCCATGTGGTATAAGAAAGATGGCAGTATGGTTCAATATAATAATGTACCAGGTGCTGCTGCCGGTTACTATTTTGCCATCAACAAAGATGATCCGAATCTTGGTGTAGCAACAACATTGGGCGAAAGATATATTGTTGGCTCACCATTACCAACCTGGTATGGCGGTTTTTCCAATACATTCACTTACAACCAGTTTTCCCTGGATGTATTTTTCAGGTACAGCGGCGGTAATTATGTATATAACTTAAGCAGGCAGGAAGTGTGGAACAGCCAGGGATTTGTAAATAATGGTATTGAAGTTTTAAACAGGTGGAAAACACCTGGCCAGGTAACTGATGTTCCTAAATTATATTACGGGCGTGACAACCAGGTTAACCTGAACGGACAGCTGAACACCCGTTTTCTTGAAAAAGGAGACTTCCTGCGTTTACAGAACCTCGTTATCTCTTATAATGTAGATAGCAAAAGACTTGAAACTGCCACAAACGGCATTGTAAAAACCATGCGTTGGTATGTACAGGGCCAGAATTTATTTATTTGGACCAAGTACAAAGGAATAGATCCGGAAAATACGCTGGAAACCGGTATTGACAATGCATCGGTACCACAGTTAAGATCATTTACTTTCGGGTTAAATGTCGGTTTCTAAAAAACAGGTAATTAAAAATCTTAAAATAAATCAGTTATGAATAAATTAATATCAGGATTTTTTACCGCAGCATTTTTGCTGTTGCTGAATGCTTCCTGCAAAAAAGTGTTGGATATCTACCCTTACAATTCCCTTACCGATGTTACTTCTTTTTCTACCCCCGACAGGATCGAGTCGGCTGTAAACGGCGTATATGATGCTGCACAAAGTGGATTTTATGCAGGTGGTGTTGTACGCGGATTTCCTTTTGGCGCTGCCAGTATTGAGCAGGGGGATATGCGTGGAGAAGATATGCTGACCTTTGTTACGTTTTACCAGATCACTTATGAAGCAACATATAACCCAACCACAGCCAATAACGTGTATATGTTTGAAACACTGTATTCACTCATCAATAAGGCAAACCTTACCATTGAGGGTGTTGCAGGAGCAGTGTCGAAAGGCATTATCAGTAATGCATTGGGAAATGTATATATCGGGGAATGCCGCCTGTTGAGGGCAATGGCACATCATGAATTATTGCTTCATTTTGCACGTCCTTTTCGTGATGGTAACGGTAGCCAAATGGGTATCATTTACCGTGATTTTGCCATCAATACTGAAGCTACAATAGCAGCAGCAAGCGCTCTTACAAGAACAACAGTTGCTGATGGGTATACCAAATTACTGGCCGACCTGGATTTTGCAGAAACAAATTTACCGGTCTACTACCGCATCAGCTCCAGCACCCGTGAATGCTGCAGCAAACAAAACATACCGTGCCACAAAGGCAGCTGCCATAGCTTTAAAGATGAGGGCAAGGCTCCACATGGGCGATTGGCCAAATGTAATAGTTGAAGGCAATAAACTGGTTCCGGCTACTCCCAATATGTTAGCTTACCCGGGCTTTATAAGCCCGGTTGGTGGCTGGAAACTGGAAATTTCTCCGGCTACTCCATTTACAACCGGTGGATGGCAGGGTAATGAAACAATATTTTCTATGAAGAATGCATCAACAGATAATCCCGGTGTTAATGGTGCTTTGGCTAACATGCTTGCAAATACCACCATTGGCGGAAGAGGCATCATAAGAATAAGCCCGGTGGTTTATAATTTACCGGAATTTCTATGCAATGACAGCAGGAGAAATATGATGAATGTTATAGGAACAGGAGCAACTGCAAATTATTTGACATCAAAATATATTGACCCAACTACCAGTACCGATCCGGCACCATTGATCCGTTATGCCGAAGTTTTGTTAACCCTGGCAGAGGCTGAAGGAAGACAAAACGGTGTTACTACCAGGGCGCTTCAATTATTAAATGAAGTTAGAAACAGGGCGCTGCCGGGAGGACCAGGTAATTTCACAACACCACCGGCTTTAACCTATACTGCAGCCAATTTTGCCAATACAAATGCCTTTGTGGCTGCTGTTTTAAAAGAACGCAGGATCGAGTTTATTGCTGAAGGCAAACGTTGGGGCGATATTCACCGAAACGCAACAGATGCCAATTTTACGACAGGAGGTATTCCGGCAAAGGTTGGTATCGGGGCGTCTACATTTGCCATGTATAGCTGTGGTTCAGGAAGTGCAACTTATACTACCCCGGTTGGTGCATTCCCTTACGCCGATCACCGTTTTATCTGGCCGATCCCTTTAAGCGAAACACAAACCAATACGAACTATGCCCAAAACCCGGGCTATTAAGATCTGTAAGAAATAATTATAAAAACTCCGGTCAATTAAATGACCGGAGTTTTTTTGTGTTTTACCCTGGCGGGTCTCCTGTAAGGGGAACCGCCGAAATACGGAACGCTGTTCTTCTCACCCCCCCGGGTTCTGGGGTTCCCGCAACCCCCCCCTTGCCCCCCTCCGCGGGGGAGACCCACCCCCCCCCCAAAAAAAAAAACAACCCCCCCGCGGTGGGGCGGGGGGGTTTTTGGTTTTTTTTTTTAATCAAAAAACTATGGTAATACCTCTGCCAGTTTTTTCTGCAATGCACTTTCTCTTAAACCAATGGCAATGATCTTACCCTGTGGGTCAACCAACACATTATAGGGAATTCCATCAAAACCATATAAGCCAACGGCAGCACTGCTCCAGTATTTCAGATCGCTGATGTGCTGCCAGTTCAGTTTGTCTTCCTTAATGGCATTAACCCAGGCTGTTTTGTTTTTGTCCAGAGATACACCCAGTACCGTAAAATTTTTATCTTTAAATTGATTGTAAGCAGCAACTACATTTGGATTTTCGTCACGGCAGGGAGCACACCAGCTTGCCCAAAAATCAACCAGCACATATTTGCCCTTTAACTGGCTTAAAGAAAAGGGTTTGTCATCCACATCATTCATAGTGAGTTCCGGAGCCATGTCGCCAATGCTAACCCCTTTTGACTGTGGCGGCGTTTGTGGTTGTGGTGTTGACTGTGATTTTATATATGCAAGTGCGGTTTGTATGCCTTTATGATCCGGGAAACGTTTGGTAAGTTTGGTCAAAGGGGCATCAAATTTACTGAGTTCAACCGGTGCCATGGTTGCCGCAAATAAAGAAACAACAGGGCTTTTAGCTGTATCGGCATACGCAAAACAATAATTGCTGAATAACCCGGTTAATGTATTATACTCTGCAGAAATTGCACTGAAAGTACTGTCGGTCTCATTTACACCCGCTTTCAAAAATTCGGACAGCAGCCTGTTCTTATTGGATATGAGTAAACCCATACTATCGGTATACAACAGCAGCTTTTTTAAAGAACTGTTGGCAGCACCGCTGAATGTACGGCTGGTTGCATCCTGGCTAACGGCATCACCCGTAAATTGCATGTTTCCTGCTTCACTGATGAAGAGGAATGCATTGGAAGCATCTTCCAGGCGCAGCCTGTATAAACCTTCTTCAGCAGCAATGGCCGATACCGTAAATTTTCCGTCTTTAATTTCTGCGGTATCCAAAACTTCCGGCTGTTTGTCACTGAAGTATAATTCTTCCAGGAATATCTTTTGACCTGTTGCAGATTTCAATTCACCGGTCAGGGTAAATTTTCCTTTGTCATTTCCCGTTTTACAGGAAAATAAAATGGCAGTAACTACCACTGCAGTTAATAAATTTTTCATTTATGATTTGTTTAGTTTTTGTTCAAGGATATTATTTGTCATTTGCATATCAGCTTTGCCTTTACTGCGTTTTTTTACTTCACCGGCAAACAGGCCCAGTAAACCTTTTTTACCCGATTGGTACTGTTTTACTTTATCCGGCATGGTAGCTATAACTTCATCCACCCATTGCTCAACCAGGTTACTATCGCTTTCCTGGATCAAATTCAGTTCGCTTGCAATTTGCAAAGCTGTTTTAGCCGGTTCATGTAACAATGCTGAAAATACTTTGGAAGATGCCACGCCAAAATTGAGTTTGCTTTCTTCAACAAGTGCGATCAGCTCAGCCAGTTCTCCGGGTGGTAAAGCAAAGGTCTTGTAATTTCCGTTGCTGTCGTTTAAATAACTTTTAACCGGTCCCAGCAGCCAGTTGGCAACCGCTTTGTAATTACGGGTATGTTTGATCACTGCTTCAAAATAACCTGCCTGTTCTTTATCATCGCAAATTACAGATGCATCATAATCTGAAAGGTTGAATTCATCTTTATAACGTTTTTTTAAAGCGTTGGGTAAAACCGGGAGCCCGTTTTTTATTGTATGTAAATAATCATCCGTAATATAAATGGGAGTGAGGTCAGGCTCCGGAAAATACCGGTAGTCATCCGCATCTTCTTTGGTGCGTAACGAAAAAGTGCTGTTGTTGTCTGCATCATAACTCCGGGTTTCCTGGATGATGGTCTCGCCGTTTTCAACCAGGGAAATCAAACGTTCCACTTCCACATCAATGGCTCTTTTTACATTGCGGATGCTGTTGAGATTTTTTACTTCCACCCTTGTACCCAGTTTGGTATCGCCTGTTAACCGGATAGAGATATTGGCATCGCAGCGCATACTTCCTTCTTCCATATTGCCGTCGCAAATACCCAGCCAGGTAACCAGTTTGCGCAGTTCTGTGATGTAGGCAAATGCTTCATCACTGCTGTGCAGGTCGGGTTCACTTACAATTTCCAGCAAGGGAACACCGGCCCGGTTCAGGTCAATGCAGGTATAATGATCATCAATATCGTGTAAACTTTTGCCGGCATCTTCTTCCAGGTGTATCCTGTTGAGGCGGATATTGCGTTCAATGCCGTTCACGGTACCGTTACAAACCCATTTTTACAAATGGGGGTTGTGTGTTGCGAAACCTGGTAGCCTTTCGGCAGGTCTGGATAGAAATAATGTTTGCGGGCAAAATAATTATGCTGTTCTATATCGCATTGCAGGGCCAGGCCAAGTTTAACGGCATATTCAACAGCCTTTGCATTCATTTTGGGTAAGGTGCCGGGATAGGCCAACGTAATTGGGCTGATATGGGTATTGGGATCTGCACTGAAAGCGGCACTGTCGCTGCAGAATAATTTGCTTTGGGTAAGCAATTGGGTATGTACTTCCAACCCGATCACCACCTGGTATTTATCGTTTAGTTTCACGGGGGCAAAGGTAATTGACAATTGGCAATGGGCAATAGGCAATAGGCAATCCTCCTACGCTAAAGCTTCGGAGGATAAAAAAAGCGTCCTGAAAAAATCCAGGACGCCTTCTTATGCTTATTCATGGCTTATAAATTAGCAGTCTTCAGTTTTTTAGGAATACTGATATCGAAACTCATGGCATTGCCATTGCGGGTTGCTTTAATATTGTATGCCGATTTTTCCCTGTTTTCACTTAACTGTTCACGTACTTCATCAGTGTTTGAAACTTTTTTACCGCCGATCTCTGTAACCACATCATCTTTTTTCAATCCGGCTTTTTCAGCAGGAGAATCCTTATCTACTTCCAGTACTTTCACACCGTTTCCTGATTCGGTATCCTGGATCTTTAAACCCAGTTTTTGCTGGCGGGGATGTACATCACCGTAAAATTCAAAATTATTACCCGAACCCGGAGACCAGATTTTTGGCGACACATCAACACGCGGAACACGGGGAATGGTGAACGATCTTACTTCTCCATCAGGGCCGCTGAACGTATACGCCATTGACCTGGATTCTTTCCGTTCGCCCAATGTGGCTTTTACAGAATTTGACTTCCCGTTGCGGGTAAAGTAAACCGTTACCTCATCTTTTGGTTTGTAGGACGTAACTGCTTTTGACAGTGATCCAGGATCTGTAACCGTTTTATCATTGATCTTTACAATTACGTCACCGGTTCTTAAACCTGCTTTTTCTGCAGCACTTTCTTTGGATATATTGGTTATCTCGGCACCTTTTGGCTTTGTATCATTTCCGCCATCATTATATACGCCCGTGGTAACACCCAAAAAGGCACTGGATTCATCACTGTCTTCATTCCAGAAATCCAGGCCTTCAAAATCGCCGGGTGCCATCTGAAACCGCATATTTCCTCTTCCATCCCGGATGATCACGTTTCTTTTGTTGATGGTGATCTCATCATCCCTGAATTCTGATAAGGGTTTGCCGTTAATGGTAACCTTGTCGCCTTTGATCTCAACAGTGATCTTTGTGTCCTTATCTCCTTTTTTACGGATGATGATCTCCTGGCTTTCTTTTTTTCCTTTGTCGCCTTTTTCACCTTTTTCTCCTTTATCGCCTTTATCATACTGGGCAATAAGGTTGCCGGTAAAGCAGGCAAAACAAAAAGGGCAGCTGTTAAAACAATTTTTTCATGACTTGATATTTTATGTACGAAATGTTTAGTAGGACAAAACTAAGGCCTTTTTTTGATTTACGAAATATTTCGCAGATTATTTTTCCGGTTTAACATATTTTTGGGAATTGCTGGTCGGCCGGTGGCGTTAATTTGGATTAGCCTTGGTATAGGTTCTTACCGGGCAATCATCCACAATGTCTTCGCAAATAAAATTCATGCCTGTTTTTTCAAGTACCCTACCGGAAGCTGTATTTTCAATATGTGCCCTGGCAGTGATCAGGGAAAGGTTCAGTGTTTTGAAAGCGTAGTCAAGTGTATGTTTTGCAGCTTCGGTTGCAAATCCCTTTCCCCAGGCTTTTTGCATCAGGCGGTAACCGAGGTCTGTTTCATCCCGTTCGGGGCGGTATTTTAAACCGCACCAGCCAATAAATTCCATATTGTGTTTGGTATGTATGGCCCAGCGGCCCAGGTTGTTTTTATATTGAGGCAGGATAATATCGAGTAATATATTTTTGGCCTGCTCTTCGGTTTTTAAGGTTGGCTCATGCAGGTATTTTACAACTTCAGTGTCACTGTTCAGTTCCAGTATCAATGGAGTATCCGCTTCGGTAAACTGACGAAGGATGAGGCGTGGTGTTTGAAATATTATTTTCATGAAATAAAAAAACTGATCGCAAAAAAAAATTACAACAAACTTTTTACCTTTTCAATCACTGCTTTCAAATTGCTGATATCCTGTCCGCCCGCAGTAGCCAGGTTCTTTTGCCCGCCGCCGCCGCCTTTTATTAAAGCCGCCACATGCTCTTTGATAATTTTGCCGGCGTCTAAATTTTTGGCAGCCACTACCGTATCGGCAATACCAATGGCAACAAATGGTTTGCCATCAATATTGGCGCAAAGCACTGCTACATGATCGTGCAGTTTGTTCTTCAGGTCGAAACAAAGTTTTTTTAAAGCATCAGGACTGCTTACTTCAACAATATCTCCAATAAAAGTCACATTGTTGATGATCTCATCTTTTTGTAACAGTTCATTGCGGATGATCACCAGTTGGCGGGCTTCCAGTACTTCAATATGTTTTTTAAGTGAAGTGTTTTCACTTTGCAGGTTTTCAATTGATTTGCTGATGTCTTTTGGATTTTTTAGCAAGCCGCTAATTACACCAATTTCCACGAATGTAGTATTGACCAATTCCTCTGCTGCTTTACCGCATACCGCCTCAACCCGGCGCACACCTGCTGCTACCGCCCCTTCACTTTTAATTTTAAACAAACCCAGTTCGCCGGTGCTGCCCACATGGGTGCCGCCGCATAATTCAATGGAATATTTTTCATCCATAATTACAACCCTCACCACATCGCCGTATTTTTCGCCAAACAAAGCCATGGCACCAAGTGCAACAGCTTCATCTTTTTTCATTGATCTAATTACAACCGGGATATTTGCTCTTATTTTTTCATTCACCCCTTTTTCAACTGCAGTAATTTCTTCATCGGTAAGTTTTGCAAAATGGCTGAAATCGAAACGCAGGTGTTCTTCATTTACGAGGCTGCCTTTTTGGGCCACATGTTTACCCAGTACATTGCGTAAAGCTGCATGCATGAGGTGCGTAACAGAGTGGTGCAGGGTAATATCTTTTCTTCTTGCCGCATCCACTGTAGCAGTTACTTCACCGGTCATATCTGCCGGTATGGATTCAGTAAAATGGATGATGAGGTCGTTTTCTTTTTTTGGTATCTATTATTTTCACCTCACTCCAACCCTCTCCAAAGGAGAGGGAGCCGCTATCGCCCACCTGTCCACCACTTTCGGCATAAAAAGGAGTCTGGTCTAAAATGATCTGGTAAAGTTCTTTTCCTTTACCGGTTACTTTACGGTACTTAACAATTTTAGCTTTTGTTTCTAAAGAATCATAACCAACAAATTTTGAAGATGCAATATCATTTATGGTAACCCAATCCTCAGTTTCCAGTACTGCAGCAGAACGGCTGCGTGTTTTTTGTTTTTGCATTTCAATTTCAAAACCGGGTTCATCAACCGTCAAACCCTTTTCTGTTGCCACCAGTTTGGTAAGGTCAAGCGGGAAACCAAATGTATCGTATAATTTAAATGCTTCTTCGCCACTGATGTTTTTATTGGCCTGGTCAAGCATAGACAAACCATTGTCTACCGTTCTTAAAAAAGCATCTTCTTCTTCTTTCACTACTTTACTTACAAAGTCCAGTTGTTGGGTCATCTCGGGAAAAACAGATTCAAACTGTTTTGCAATAACGGTAACAGTTTGTGCAACAGCGGTTGCTTATAATCTAAATACGAATAATAATAACGAACTGCCCTGCGCAATATGCGGCGTATAACATAGCCTGCACCCGTGTTTGAAGGCAACTGGCCATCAGCAATGGTAAATGCAATTGCACGGATATGATCGGCGATCACACGAAAAGCAACAGCGTCTTTACTGTTGCTGTAATCATATTTCTTATTACATATTTTTCAATGGCAGCGATGGTTCCTGTAAAAATATCAGTATCATAATTGGAGGTTTTTTTCTGAATTACCCTTACCAGCCTTTCAAGCCCCATTCCTGTATCCACATGCTTTGCAGGTAATTCTTCCAGGCTGCCGTCTTTTTTACGGTTGAACTGAATAAATACATTGTTCCATATTTCCATCACCTGCGGGATGGTCATTATTCACCAAGGTTTTTCCCGTTATTATTTCTTCATCCCTCTGCAATCAACATGAATTTCGCTGCACGGACCACATGGCCCGGTATCGCCCATCTCCCAGAAATTATCTTTTTTATTACCCAGTAAAATGCGGTCTTCCGCAATTACCTTTTTCCATTCGTTATAAGCTTCATCATCTTTGGGCAGGCCTTCCTTTTCATCGCCTTCAAAGATGGTTACATATAACCTGTCCTTATCTAATTTGTAAACTTCGGTCAGCAGTTCCCAACTCCAGGCAATAGCTTCTTTCTTGAAATAATCACCAAAACTCCAGTTGCCCAGCATTTCAAACATGGTATGGTGGTAGGTATCTACACCCACCTCTTCCAGGTCGTTGTGCTTGCCGCTAACCCGTAAACATTTTTGAGTATCGGCAACCCGGTTATTGGGGGCTTTTTTATTACCCAGGAAATAATCTTTGAACTGGTTCATACCGGCATTGGTAAATAACAGGGTGGGGTCATCCTTTACCACAATAGGCGCTGAAGGAACAATGGTATGTTCTTTGGACTTAAAAAAATCAAGAAATTGTTGTCGTATGGCAGCACTCGTCATCATATACCAATAGTTTATATGGGTTGATTTTTTGTTTTTATGTGGCTATATTTGTAAACTTTAGCTCAATGGCTGCAAAGGTAATAAAATACAGCCTCAACCCCATCTCCCATAATTAGCAGGAGAACAGGAAGTTAAGTATGAAAAAAATAAAATACTACTACAATACGCACACACTCCGATACGAGAAGCTGGTTACGCCGCTTCGGGTTAAGCTGTTGCGGGTATTTGGTTTTATTTCGGCTGCCCTGGTTACTTCTGCACTGATCATTTGGGCGTACACCACATTCTTTCCAAGGGCAATTGACAGGGAGGCAGCTTTAAAGTATGAAATTATTAAAGATAATTATACGGCACTTGAAGTTAAGACAAGGGCATTACAGCAACAGATGGCCGAACTGGAGAAAAGGGATAACGAGGTTTACCGTTCAATTTTTGAAGCCAATCCGCTTACAGACAGTGCAAGGGCACAGGCCATAGAAAAGAAAAAGGAGATCGCAAAGATCAATTTAATTAAAGATGATAACCTGGGTGAAGAGATCGCCAAAACACTGAATAACATTACGGCCAGGGTTGCTTACCAGTTTGAAAGTTATAACGGCATTGAAAAACTCATCAACAACCAGGAAACCAAACTGGCCAGCATCCCGGCCATACAGCCGGTAAGCAATAAACAACTGAACAGGATAGCGAGTGGTTTCGGTATGCGTATTCACCCCATTTATGGTATTGCCAAAATGCACAGCGGCCTTGATTTTACAGCGCCGCAGGGCACACCCATTTATGCTACGGGCAATGGCGTGATTACCACTGCAGGTAACAGTACGGGTACGGGTAATCATGTGATCATTAACCATGGTTATGGTTACGAAACGGAATATATGCATATGGTGCGCATTAAGGCAAGGGCCGGGCAGCGGGTAAAACGCGGCGAAGTAATAGGATGGGTGGGCAATACCGGTGCCAGTACCGGCCCACACCTGCATTATGAAGTGCATATCAATGGCAGCCGTGTTGATCCTGTTTATTTCTTCTTTAATGACCTTACTCCCGAACAATATGACCGGGTATTAAAAATTGCTGCAACGGGCAGTGCCAAAAGTTTTGACTAATTTTAATTATGGCTTTACAGCAGATATCTTTTGCATTTGATGATGCACCGGTTACAAAAACCCCGGTGGCAAAAGCAGTTACCATTGAAAAACCCCCTGCTGATAAGATAAAGGCAAAGGGTGATAATAAAAAATTAACCCGCGGCCGGGTTAGCCTGAAAGAAAAAGAATCAGGAGCCGACCTGATCGAAATACCGGAAGATGCCATTTTGTTTGAAAAAAAATATTATGCCATTGGCATTGTTGCCAATATGTTTAAGGTGAACCAGTCGCTCATCCGGTTTTGGGAAAATGAATTTGATATATTAAAACCACGCAAGAATGGCAAGGGCGACAGGCTCTTTCGCCCCGAGGATGTTAAAAACCTGAAACTGATCTATCATTTACTGCGTGAACGGAAATATACACTGGAAGGCGCCAAGGATTTTTTAAAGCAGCATAAACGGGCAGATGAAAAATTTGCCTTGATCGAATCTTTAAAAAAACTGAAGGGATTTTTGAATGAATTGAAGGCAGACCTTTAAGTCAGCTCTTTAAGGGTTGTAGGCTTTTTTTACCCGCCTACCGGCAGGCAGGTGGGCCTCGAGCCTTTCGTCAAACCTCCAGGCTGACAACTTTTTGTTTTCCAACTGTATGTCTATAGCATAACCAGCCATTAACATAAAAATTTGGTGCGGTTGTATTTTTGATACGATATTTAATCTTCAAAAAATCCCTTTCAGATCATGTTCATGAAAAAATGATTTTGATTTTATTGTTTTTTATACCGGTAACAGTAACCGTATTTGCCCAGGCACAATACGAAGCCAGCCAGGATCCCAAACACCCGGAAGTAAAGATTGTAAGAGGACTTGTGAATAAATACCAGATTGAAAACGATGCTGCTTTTACATGGTATAAGCCTAACCAGGGAGGTTATAACCCGGATAGTGCAACACTGAATGCATTTGAACGGGCAAAGGGAAAATACCAGATCGTAGTTTTTGGCGGAACCTGGTGCGAGGATACCCAGTTTATCTTACCCAAGTTTTTCAAGCTGCAGGAAAAAAGTGGTTTTCCCGATGATGCCATAACCATGTTTGGGGTAAACCGTGAAAAAACATCGCTGGGTAATATTGCCAAAGCATTCAACATTACCCTCGTGCCAACATTTATTGTGATGAAAGACGGGAAAGAGATCGGCCGCGTGGTGGAATATGGAAAGACCGGCAAGTGGGATAAGGAAATTGCAGCTTTGCTGAATCAGTAGATATTTTTCAAAGGGCTAAAGCCCAAAACTCAAATACAAATATATTCCCCGGGGCAATTCAGTCCGGGTTTATTTTATCTGGTAAATATCAACTCCATCTTCATTCAGCAGGTACACTTTACCATTCATGGCTTTTATGGAAATGAATTTGCCAAAAAATGCAGGCAGTGTGTATTCTTTTAACTGCAGGGAATTTAACCGGTAGGTGTACAGTTTATCATTGCTGAAGCCATACACAATATCTTTATTTACTTCTACATTGGTCCAGTTTAAAAAGCTTAGCCTTTTTTTAAATCCACCATAATAATCAAAAATGTAAAATCCTTTTTGGGGGTCGTAGAGATAAACATAATTTTCCCGGTCAACGATCTTTACCAGTGAAGGAACCGTATCAAACAACATCCGCCAGCTGGTTGTTTCCAGTAACAGCTTTCCTTCCTCGTCTATCTTTTTCAGTTTAAAATCCTCTTCATCAAAGATCCAGATATAATTATCGTACGAGAGGGTAACATTGTTCACATAAAAGATCTGCTGTTTGCGGAAGTTGATATTGTTTCGAACGGTCAACAGCCTGTCGAGCATCACGACCGTTGAATAATTTTTATAGTACAGCAATGCTTTTAATGGATTGGTAACATCAATAAAATCGGGGTTGCCGTATTTTTTACATCATTGAAAACGGCAACCGAATCGCCGTTGGCATTTAATTTTTTGAGCTGGTTGTTAGCGGTGATCAGGTAGACCTGGTCGAGGTTATCTACATTAAAATAGGTAAAACTGCCCTTGATGGATTTGAGGAATTGAAATGCCGAATCACTTTGCGGCTTCGCCGCCAGGGGTATTGCCACAGAAACACTGAAGCACAGAAAAAAATATTTTAAATGTAAAATGCTCAATCTTTTATTATTTAAATTTTCAATCGTATGCATATTCCCCTTTAGGGGTTAGGGGCATAGTACTTCAGTTCTGTATTTTCTCCGTCAAATACAGCATAGCTGAAATATTTGATCCAGTCGCCTAAATTTATATACCTGCTTTTTTCATTTAATTTAAAATCAATGGGCAGGTGCCGGTGGCCAAAGATCAGGAAATCGTAATGCTCTTTTTGTATCACTTCTTTGCAATAGGTGATCAGCCATTCTTTGTCTTCACCCAGGAAAACCTCATTGGTTTGCCCGGTTTGTGCCCTGCTTTTCCTGCTGAAGTAATGTGCAATGCCCATGCCAATAAAGGGTGGTAAAATTCCAAACAGCCAGTTACAGGCTTTATTGCGGAATATTTTTTTGATCAGTTTATAACCATGGTCACCCGGGCCAAGCCCGTCGCCATGGCCCACCAAAAACTTTTTATGGTTGAATTCAAAAGCAACCGGTTCAAAATATACGGGTATGTTCAGTTCTTCCTGGAAATAGTCTTTCATCCACATGTCGTGGTTGCCCACAAAAAAGTGAACGGGTATGCCGGCATCTGTCAGTTCGGCCAGTTTGCCCAATATGCGTACATATCCTTTGGGCACTACTCTTTTGTATTCGTACCAGAAATCAAACAGGTCGCCTACAATAAATACCTGTGCGGCATCCTCTTTTATTTCATTGAGAAACCGGATGATCTTTTTTTCCCTGATAAGGCTGGCGGCAGCATTTGGTGCCCCCAGAGGAAAATCGGCGAGGACGTAAATATTTTTATTCCGGGCTACTTCCATGTGATCAGGTTTTGTTCTTTCGCTGCAGGTACTGCATAAGGTCGCCGGATTCAATTTCAGGTTTTCCGGAAATATCACCATTGTACCAGTAGATCCACGCTGTATGTGGTTCGCCCTGGTGGTAGGCGATCACTTCATCACGTTTGTACCATGGTCTTTCGCCGGGTTCTGCATTAACACCTTCGTAATCATCCAGTTGGCCAATGGCCCATGAAAATTCCAATGGGTTATTAATGCAATACAGTTCGCCTGAAATAAAATGCTCTTCAGTTGTTGCGGTTGCTGCAGGGTATTCGCCCAGGTCGTATAATTTGCCTTTAACAACGGCTTCGCCTACAAAATGAAAATATTTGGTGAGGTATTGGTATACCGGGTTACGGAAACCGCTGCGCAGTGAACCATACACAAACAGGTTATAGATATCTTGACTCATGATACAATAAAGATACTTGTAAAAAAGCAATTAAGCCTCTACCAGGAAGCAATAAACTTCTTTGGGCCCATGTACACCGGTGACCAGTGTTTTTTCGATATCTGCGGTGCGGCTTGGCCCTGTTGCAAAAGTGATGAGTGATGGGATATTGCCTACGTATTTTTCTTTTAATGACTGAAGGGCATCTTTTACATCATACACCAGTTGATCGGTATAGGCAATGCAGATATGTATAGGGGCATACACACTTACGGTGCGCCCGCTTTGCTGTGCAGCACTCATCACGATGGTACCGGTACGGGCTACTAAAAATTCACAATCGGTTACGGAAGCATCGCAGCCCGGAAGGTTGATGGTATTGCTGAACCGGGCATTCCATTTATTGGTATTGCAATAAATTTTTTGCCATTGTTTTTGGGCGATCAATTGCTCCAATTGCTGTAACATTTCTGCTTCACTGATACAAAAAACGAATTTTCCCTGCATGTTGGTAAATTCCTGGGCAAATACCACATCCAAACTGTCTGATGCAGGATGAAAAACAGCATTGTTCCCTTCACTTTGCGGAAATGGCAAAGGCACCGGGTTACTCAGTGCCTGCCTAATTCTTTTTAAAATATTTTCTTTTGCCGGAGTTACAGACATAATAAATTTAATAGAAGATAATTCCTGTTATATCCAATACTGTTCATACAAGTGCCAATGACAGGTATATTAAGTAACACATCAATTCAAAGACCTCAAGACAGAAGGAAAATGCGCGCTTGCCCGCTTGCGGCTAACTAAGTTTAGGCACTAAACTAAAACTTATTTTAAAGAGCTTTATACTATAAATTTAAATGGCCGGCGGCGTTTTTAATTCTTCCGGAAGTTCTGTAGATGGTTCTTCACTTAATGTTTCCTTTTCCTGCACATCATCCTCGGATCAACTACAATATCCAGCGCCTTTTTTCTTCATAAGGCCTTTTGCCGATCAAAGCTTCCACATCACTCTTGAATAAAACTTCTTTCTTTAATAATTCCTTGGCCAGTTTTTCCACATCACCCTTTTTTTCAATTAAAAGTTTCTTGGTTATCTGGTAAGCTTTGTCAATCAGTTTACGAACTTCTTCATCGATCATCTTACCGGTTTCTTCACTGAATGGTTTGGTAAATACATTCTCCTGGTTGGGATCGTAATAACTGATATTGCCCACTTTATCATTCATACCATACACGGTGATCATGCTGTAAGCGATCTTGGTGATCTGCTGCAGGTCATTGCTGGCACCGGTGCTGATCTTTCCGAAGAAAATATCTTCACTGGCCCTGCCGCCCAATGTCATACAGATCTGGTCCATCAACTGGTCGGTATTGTATAAGTATTGTTCTTTAGGGGTGTATTGGGCATATCCTAAAGCTGCAGTACCTCTTGGTACAACGGTTACTTTAAGTAACGGATAAGCATGTTCGAGATACCAGCCGCAAATGGCATGGCCGGCTTCGTGGTAGGCAATGATCTCTTTTTCTTCGGGAGAAATGATCTTATTCTTCTTCTCCAGTCCGCCAATAACCCGGTCAATGGCATCCTGGAAATCGCTCATGTCAACCGCGGCTTTACCTTTACGGGCTGCGATCAATGCAGCTTCATTGCACACATTGGCAATATCGGCCCCGGCAAATCCCGGCGTTTGTTCGGCAAGTTTATGAATATCGAGCGTTTCTGAAATTTTAATGGGCCCTAAGTGTACTTTAAAAATGGCCTCCCTGCCCACCAGGTCGGGGCGGTCAATGGAGATCTGCCTGTCGAAACGGCCCGGGCGTAACAGGGCACTATCCAGTACATCGGGCCTGTTGGTTGCAGCCAGGATGATGATACCCAGGTCAGTTCCAAAACCATCCATCTCTACCAGCAATTGATTGAGTGTGTTTTCACGTTCATCATTACTCATCATCATATTCTTTCCCCTGGCCCTTCAAATGGCATCGATCTCATCAATAAAGATTATACATGGCGCTTTTTCCCTGGCCTGTTTAAACAGGTCACGGACACGGCTGGCGCCAACGCCTACGAACATTTCCACAAAATCACTTCCGCTCAGGCTGAAAAAAGGAACCTGTGCTTCACCGGCAACCGCTTTGGCCAATAAGGTTTTACCGGTACCCGGAGGGCCTACCAGTAATGCGCCTTTAGGAATTTTTCCGCCCAGGGCAGTATATTTTTTAGGATTTTTCAGGAAGTCTACGATCTCCATCACTTCCACTTTGGCTTCATCGAGGCCGGCAACATCTCCAAAATTTATATTTACACGGGTCCCTTTTTCAAACAGTGTTGCCTTTGATTTTCCGATACTGAAAATACCACCTGCACCACCACCGCCTCCGGGTCCGCCAACTTTACGCATCATCATTACAAATAATAAAACGATCAGTAAGATGGGTAATAAGGTACTGATGATCTGTCCGAAAATTTCCCCTTCCTTATCCGGGGAGTCAGGAATTTGACGGATATCGGGATTTTTTTTATAGAATTCGATCATTTGCAGTGCAAATGTTTTGTCATCTACAATATTGAAGTATAACTGGGGCTGATCAGGCTTTGCCGCCAAAGCAATATCGTAATTTTTATCTTCAGGCTTCACATTTAGCATTTGTTTATACAAGCCGGCTTTGGCTGTTAAACTGTCTTTTTTGATAAAAACCCGTACGATCTGTTTATTGCCGATGGTTTTTATCTTATCCACATCGCCCTGCAATACCATAGTATAAAACTTCTGCTGGTCGGTTTCTATACCGGCACTGCTTGCCCCACGGAACAATTGAAATCCTATTATCGATATAAAAATGATCCCGTAAACCCAATAAACATTAAACCGGGGTTTTTTCTTATCATCTCCCTTGGGAGGGATGTTGTCTGGATTGAATTTCCTGTTGCTGTCTTGCTGGCTCATATTTTTTTGTGACATTATGTTGGGTACTAATCTGCGCTGTTGTTGTTTGTTTTAACAACAGACGTTTGTGAACTGTTCTTATTTTAACCCGGCTGCTGCCGGATGAATGTTATCCTTCGTGTTCCATCAGGGGTGCGTCGCTCCACATTTCTTCCAGTTGATAAAATTTCCTGGGCTCGGGAAGCATGATATGTACAACTACATTTACATAATCGATCAGGATCCATTGCTGTCCAAGCCGGCCTTCATGTTTGTAGGCGCCTTCCCCGCATTTTTCTTTAACATCAGTTTCCACAAAATCGGCAATAGCCCTTAACTGGGTTGTATTACCGGCCTGGCAAATTATAAAAAAATCGGCAACCGCTTCGGGAATTTTCCGGAGGTCGAGGCTGACTATACGTTCGCCTTTTTTCTCCTGTATGGCATGTATGATTGTTTTGAAAATTTTACTGTTCCTCGTTACCCTTAAAACACTGCTTTTTTTACGGGTTTTTAATGCGTTTAAATTGTCCAAATCTGCTTCTTTTTTTAATTTTTATTCCCGGTGGATAAATTATCCGCCTGCCGGTGTTTATTTTTGTTTTATTACCAAGTACCGGTAGCTTGCAAATATTGGCAAAAGTAACACTTCTTTGCCATTTGATTTATTATGACTGACAATGGTTTTTTTAACATTTTAGATACGGTTGACAGTACCAATAACTATGCCATGGGCCGTATACATGACGGAACCGCCAGGCATGGAATGTTGTGGTATGCAAACGACCAAACGGCCGGAAAAGGACAAAGGGGAAAGACCTGGACCATGGAAAAGGGAAAAAATATAGCCATGAGCCTTGTTTTGGAGCCCCGGAAACTGGCTTTTATTAACCAGTTTCATCTAAGTGCAGTAGTAGCCATTACCTGTTTTGAGTTTTTTAGTGCCTATGCGGGGGAGGAAACTAAAATTAAATGGCCAAATGATTTGCTTTGGCGTGACAGAAAGGCAGGGGGCATTTTAATTGAAAACAATTTTAAGGGAACCACCTGAAATGGGCAGTAGCCGGAATTGGTATAAATTTAAACCAAACCCAATTTGACCGGTTTTTGATACCGGCCGTATCGCTAAAGGAAATAACCGGAAAGCATTTTGATACCATTCACATGGCCAAAGAACTTTATGCCATGCTGATGAAAAAAATTTCACACCTGCAAACAAAAGATACTGCTGCTATAATGGAACAATACAATGCACTTCTTTATAAGATCAATAAAACCGTTACGTTAAAAAAAAACGGGGCAATATTTGAAACAGTGATAAAAGGTGTTTCAGCCCGGGGCAGGTTAATTACGGTTGATGCCATTGAAAGGGAATTTGAATTCGGGGAAGTGGAGTGGATATTATAACTCCTCGGCTTTCCTGGCTTCAACTTCAAAACGGTTATTGTAATATCCTTTCCGCAAACTTTCCCACAGGTATTTTATGATGAACCAAAAATAACCGTGCTGTTTAAATTGCCTGATATGGCACAGTTCGTGTTTAACCCATTTTTCATCCTTTAAAAATGAGGCTGCTGCTGTATTATGCAGGTGTATGGTCTTGCCCAGCACCATGGCAACGGAATGACTGCCAATTTTTTTTGCAGCCAGCTTTGCAAGCCAGGAATTTTCTTTAATGATATAATCTTTATTGTTCAATAGCTGCCCAGGGGGGGGGGGGGGGGGGGGGGGGGGGGGGGGGGGGGGGGGGGGGGGGGGGGGGGGGGGGGGGGGGGGGGCATTAATGATTTCTTCACTATGCTGTTTACTTTTTGGCTTTAATATAATTTTACGGATGATCCCTTTTTCATCTATTAAAAAAGTGGTGCGGTGCAGTCCCATATAGGTTCTGCCGTATAACTGCTTTTCGCCCCAAACCCCGTATTTGTCAATTATTTTATGTCCGGCATCTGCAATTAAGGTAAATGGCAGATCGTATTTTACTTCAAATTTTTTATGCTTTTTTTCTTCGTCGGGGCTAACACCCAAAATGATGAATCCCTGCTTTTTTAACAGCCCAAAATTATCCCGGAGATTGCATGCCTGAACAGTACAGGTAGGGGTGTCGTCCTCAGGATAAAAATATAAAACTACTTTTTTACCCCGGTAACCTGCCAGTGATACGGGTTTACCGTTTTGATCCTTGCCTGTAAATGCAGGAGCTTTTTTGCCTTCTGTGAGGTGTGTCATTAGTTAATACGTTAATACGTTAATTTGTTAATACGTTAATTTGTTAATCCGTTAATTTGTTTTTCCGTTTAAACGATTATACGGATTAACGGATTAACCTGTATTTCTTCTCTGTTGTATTTCCCACCTGGTCCTCAACAATAATTTTTAATTCATGTTCACCCGGAGGGCACATTTCATCAAACACATAAATGAACCTGCTGGCTTTATCATTAGTGAAACGGAGCCATTTGCCATTGAGTGTTGCGGTAAAACTTTTGATCTCTTCGGTATTATCCCTTACCCCAAAAACAAGCTGTTTCAGTTTACGGGTGTGTATACCCGCTTTAAACCCGATAGGGCTTATGGTAGGTGGTATGGTATCGAGCATAAGTTGAAAATTGCCAAACTCCCTGAAATCCGCCCTGTACCAGCCTGTATTTTTTCCATGGATTACCGGGTATGCTTTTTTATAATCATTTTTATTACCGGCAAACCGGCGCATCACCATCTTATCCGGGTGGGCAGTTTTGGCTTTGATATTTACCGGGAAATAACAGTGCAGGGGCACACCGGTATGGTGTAACCGGAAAACCGGGAAATCACTGTTTGCATTTATTTCATGATACCGGAACCGGATGGAATCATATAAACAGTTTTCGCCCAGGTAAAAACTGATCCGGTTGTTTTCAAAGGGGTTTATAAAGCCCGGGTGAAAAGACAGTTGCTTGTAAAAAGTAGCCGTATCGGCTGTTTTGACCGGAGTTGAATTTCCAGGTTGTTTAATATCAAATGCTGCTATCGATGTATTGCCATTGGCATCTTTCACTTCCAGTTTTAATTTATAAATGATTCCCGAATCCAGGTCAATAACCCCGTCGCCGGGCGTGGTTTTGTAAACGCTGTTATTAAAGCCGGGTAATTTCGAAACGTGTTGAATATACCTTCCTGTACTGCTTTTATAGGTATAGTCAATATGTGCATTTAAATAACGGGTCTCGTCATAACTGATATCATCCAGCTGAAAACCAACAACTGGTTTTTCATTTTGGTAAAGCACCGTTTCGTAAATACCATTCCGGTTGGCCGATCCGTTGAAGCGGTCAGTTGCTGTAATGCCAAAACTGACTTTGTCTGAATGTGCAATGACCAGGGATGGCGAGGTTATATAAATGCCATTTACTTTTTTTAATGTGTATATCCTGGGTGTTTGTTCATATGTGCTGATATGCCTGTCGTATACGGCTAACCGGTATATATCCGGGGCGATGGTATCCGGTATAGGAAAGCCGAATAAGGAAGGATTTAAAACCTTATCAGTTTTGGTATCCCTGATCTCAAAATGCAGGTGTGGCCCCTGTGATCCGCCCGTGTTGCCGCTGAATGCAATAAACATTTCTTTAGTCACCGGGAATACACCGGCCGGGATGTCTAAAAAAACAGCCCAGCTTTTCAATTTGTACTGCTGTTCTTTTACATACGCTTCAAGTGCGGGATAAAAATCATTTAAGTGTGCATATAAAGTGGTTAAGCCGTTGGGATGATTGATATAGATGGCCCTGCCATAACCCCATGGCTCAATTTTTACCCGGGCAATATAGCCGTCAGCAGCAGCCAGTATCTTTCTATTTTGTACCTGGTTGGTACGGCAATCCAGCCCCATATGATAATGATTGGACCTTAATTCGCCAAAATTGGCTGACAACGATATGGGAGCTTCAACAGGATACGCAAAGTAATTTTGCGGATATTGCTTCGCAGGAAAAAACTGGGCCGAACAATAGGTTATATTTAACAACAGGAATAAGAGGAAAACAGCCTTTTGCAATTCTTTAATGATTATTTTTATAAAAAATGAAATCCGTATATGTAATGTTGCGTAAAATTACATCTAATCGGCTAAACCTTATTTTTAAGCCAAAACAACAATCATGAAACACCTGTTAACATTAATTTTTTTTACTGTTGCCATAAAAATGGCTTCAGCCCAAACAGCCCCTTGTGAAGTTCTGATAGATTCATTAAAAGGTAAATATGAAGGCGAATGCAAAAACGGCAAAGCCAATGGCGCCGGAAAAGCGACAGGTATAAATTCATATGAAGGAGATTTTAAAAAAGGCCTTCCTGAAGGTAAAGGCAAATACACCTGGAGCAACGGCAATTATTATTACGGAGGCTGGAAAAGCGGCCTGAAAGATGGTAAAGGCGAATTGCACCAGTTTGAAAACGGAAAGGAAACCCTCATAACCGGTTACTGGAAAAAGGGCAACTACCGGGGCGAACATGAAAATCCTTATCTTATAACCAATGCCACTACAGATATCGGCAGGGTACAGGTTTCTAAAGTGAGTGAGGGGGAATTTAGTATTTCAATTACGGTTGAAAGCCTGAACACCACTTCATCGATCAGCAGCAATTCTTTTCAAACATCTACAACCATGACGGCACACCAGGTTACCAGGGGGCAGTATGTAAGTAAATCAACAGCAGCAATGACCAATAAAGAGGTTACCATTTTTCGTGGAGTCATTTTCCCGTTCCGTTGCATCTTTAATTTTGGTACATCCATACTGGAGATGGAGTTTTATGAAAAAGGCGGCTGGGATGTAATTGTGCCAATTAATAAATAAAGACCGTTTTTTTAAAGTGTAAAGCAACTCTAATTCAATACTGTATTGGGTTTTAATGCATGTTATTCTTTAAAACTGCATGCCTTCTGAAATTGCCTGCCAATTAATTACCTGTACCGGCCAGTACGGGTTTTTTATTTACAGCATTTACAATTACTTTTGCACGCCACCACACAGGCAATACTGCTATGCCAAAAGACAATTCGATAAAATCAGTTTTAATTATCGGTTCGGGACCGATCATTATTGGACAAGCCTGCGAATTTGACTATTCAGGAACCCAGGCTGCCCGTTCTTTACGGGAAGAAGGCGTAAAAGTCATTCTTATAAACAGCAACCCTGCCACTATTATGACCGACCCCATGATGGCCGACAGGGTTTACCTCTTACCGCTCACTGTAGAAAGTATTGAAGAGATCCTCGAAGAGAATGATATTGATGCGGTTTTACCAACTATGGGCGGACAAACAGCCCTTAATCTTTGTAAAGAAGTTGATGAACTGGGTATTTGGGAAAAATTCGGGGTTAAACTGATCGGTGTAGATATCAAAGCCATTGATAAGGCAGAGGACCGTGAAAAATTCCGTAAGTGGATGATCGAAATGGACATACCGGTTTGCCCGGCAAAAATTGCCAATTCATTCCTGGAAGGAAAGGAATTTGCACAGCAAATAGGATTCCCGCTGGTACTGCGTCCATCCTTTACATTAGGTGGTACGGGTGGCAGTATTGTTTTTCATAAAGATGAACTTGACGAAGCGCTGAATACCGGGTTAACCGCCAGTCCCATGCATGAAGTACTTGTAGAAAAGGCAGTATTGGGCTGGAAGGAATTTGAACTTGAATTGTTAAGGGATAATGCAGATAACGTAGTGATCATTTGCGGGGTTGAGAATTTTGACCCGATGGGCGTTCATACCGGCGATTCCATAACGGTTGCCCCGGTAATGACCTTAAGCGATACAGCCTACCAGTTGATGCGCAACACGGCCATTCGTATGATGCGTGACCTGGGTAATTTTGCCGGCGGCTGTAACGTACAGTTTGCGCTGAACCCGCAAACCGAAGAGATCATTGTGGTGGAGATAAACCCAAGGGTTAGCCGCTCTTCGGCACTGGCCAGTAAAGCAACCGGCTATCCCATTGCTAAAATTGCAGCTAAACTGGCCATTGGATTTAACCTGGATGAACTGAAGAACCAGATCACCCAATCTACATCGGCCTATTTTGAACCGGCGCTTGACTATGTAATTGTGAAAATACCGCGCTGGAACTTTGATAAATTCAAAGGCGCAAAAGACACACTTGGTTTCCAGATGAAAAGCGTGGGTGAAGTTATGGGTATTGGCCGGAGCTTTGCCGAAGCCGTGCAAAAAGCCTGTCAGAGCCTCGAAAATGAAGCGGTGGGACTGGGTTATTATGGTAAAAGCCTGATGCAGGCTGATGATCTGATAGAATATATTAAAATACCCAAGTGGGACCGGATATTCAGGATCAAAGATGCTTTAATGGCCGGGGCCAGTGTAAAGCGCATTTGTGAAAGCACAAAATTGACCGCTGGTTCATTTACCAGATCCAGAAGATATGTGATTGTGAAAAACAAATAGCCCATTACGATCTGAAAACATTGCCCGATGAATTATTGAAAGAAGCAAAACTTTTGGGTTTCAGTGATGAGCAGCTTAAAAGTATCATGCAGGAAGAAGATGCAGAACCGATCTATGAACGGAGAAAAGCAATGGGATTGACACGGGTATTTAAAATGGTTGATACCTGCAGTGCCGAGTTTGAGGCAAAAACGCCATACTTCTATTCCACTTTCGAAACCAAACCGGTAAATGAAAGTAAACTGATCAGCAACGAAAGCGTGGTGACTGCAAAAAAGAAGATCATTGTTTTGGGCAGTGGTCCCAACCGGATCGGCCAGGGTATTGAGTTTGATTACTGTTGTGTACACGGGTTGCTGGCCGTTAAAGAAGCCGGTTACGAAGCCATCATGGTTAACTGTAATCCCGAAACGGTTTCCACCGATTTTGATATTGCCGACAAACTGTATTTTGAACCCGTTTTTTGGGAACACCTTTGGGAAATTGTAGAACACGAAAAACCTTACGGTGTAATTGTGCAGCTGGGCGGACAAACTGCTTTGAAACTTGCCAAACGTTTGCACGAAAAAGGTATTAAAATAATCGGCTCATCTTTCGATAGTATGGACATAGCCGAAGACAGGGGAAGGTTCAGTGATATGCTGAAAGAACTGGAAATACCTTACCCGGATTACGGCACCGCTTATAATACGGATGATGCCATTGAAGTGGCCAGGAAAGTAGGATATCCTGTTTTAATAAGGCCCAGTTATGTTTTGGGCGGACAAAGAATGCGTATTGTGATCAATGATGAAGACCTTGAAAAAGGTGTTCTGAGTTTGATCAAACATTTGCCCGGCAATAAAATTTTAATTGATCATTTTTTAGACCGTTGCCAGGAAGCCGAGATAGATGCCATTTTTGACGGTGATGATTTTCATGTGATGGGTGTAATGGAACATATTGAACCGGCGGGTATTCACAGTGGCGACAGCAATGCTGTGTTGCCACAATTTAATTTATCGCCATTGATCGTTCATACCATGGAAGAATATGCCGAAAAAATTGCCAGGGCATTAAAAATACAGGGGCTTATCAATATACAGTTTGCCATTAAAGAAGGCAATGTATTTGTAATTGAAGCCAACCCGAGGGCAAGCCGAACCACGCCGTTTATTGCCAAAGCTTACCAGATACCTTACCTGAATATTGCCACCAAAATAATGATGGGGGCAAACAAACTGAAAGATTTTACATTTGATAAAAAAATGACCGGCTTTGCCATCAAAGAACCGGTTTTTTCTTTCAATAAATTTCCCGGTGTAAATAAAGAACTTGGACCCGAGATGAAAAGTACCGGCGAGGCCATCCGTTTCATTAAAGACCTGCGTGACCCTTACTTCAGGCAGCTATATAAAGAACGAAGTATGCATTTGAGTAAATAGAGCAGGGCCCCGTACATGGCGGGGCCAATCTGGGGATCAATTGTAAATAATAAATGAGGCTACAATTTGTGGCCTCATTTTTTTGCAATATTTCCATTCTTATAAAGCCCGCAATTAGAAAATCACCATAAAAACCAGAGGTTTATCCCTTTGGAAAATAGAGCCTGGTTAATATTTTGTCAGGCAATCCCCACTTACTATGCAAATAATACAAAGTATTCAAAACAGGATATATGAAATAAGAGGGGAAAGGGTCATGCTTGACCGGGACCTGGCCATTCTGTATGAAGTAGAAACCAAATTCCTGAACCTTTCCGTAAAAAGAAATATCAAGCGATTTCCATCAGACTTTATGTTTCAGCTCACAAAAGAAGAGCTTGATTTTTTAAGGGTTCAATCTGAAAACTTAGAAAATGTGAATTCTTTGAGGTTGCAATTTGCAACCTCAAAAGGAAGAGGCGGAAACAGGTATTTATCCTATGCCTTTACGGAACAGGGTGTTGCCATGCTTAGCGGCATAATAAATTCCGACAAAGCCATCAGCATGAACATTGCTATTATGAGGGCTTTTGTAGCTGTACGGCATATTTTGCTGAAGCAAAACGACATCAATGAACAAATTAAAGAAATTAAAGCACGAATTGGTGAACATGATGTGCAACTGACTCAGCTCTATGATGCCCTGGAAAACCTGCTGGATGATAAAGCCGCACAGAGAAACTGGGATGACAGGGAAAGAATTGGATTTAAAACATAAATGCGCTATTCTTCAAGGTCACAAACTGTGACCTTGAATGTTTCTCCACCCCTGCATATTTTATTTCTCTGTTACAAATAATATTTTACTGCATGTCCCGCCCTATTGGTATACCCGTTTGGAAAAAAGCGCCATTCACCAGGCTGCTCATTCCATTAATTGCAGGTATCATGCTGCAATGGTATTTCCAAATTTCTATAACATTTATTGCATCGGCATTAATTTCTTTCTGTATTGCTTTCTTTTTGTTTTTACTATTGCCCATTGCATTGCGGTTTACATTAAAACCATTGCAGGGTTTTATCATTCAACTTGTTTTTATTGCCTTAGGATCTTTACTTACCTGGCAAAAGGATATCCGTCATGATAATAACTGGTACGGCAATCATTACCGGGACAGCAGTTACCTGGTTGTGCGTATTGATGAACCGCTTACAGAAAAGAACAGGTCATTTAAGGCAGAAGGATATGTAGAATCTATCATCGAAAAGGGAAAAAACATTCCGGGCAAAGGGAAACTGTTATTGTATTTTTCCAAAGACAGCTTTCAAAATGATCTGCATTACGGCGACAGGATCCTCATTCACAAAAACATTCAGCGTATTAAAAATTCGGGTAACCCGGGGGCTTTTGTGTATGAACGCTATGCTGCTTTCCGGGGACTGTTTCACCAGGTATTTTTAAAACAAAATGACCGGGTGGTCATTGACCGGGAAAATATAAACCCGTTCAGGCAGTTTATTTTTTCTGCCAGGGAAAAAGTGCTGGCTGTTTTAAGAAATAATATGCTTACCGGAAAGGATGAACTGGGTATTGCCGAAGCCTTGCTGATCGGCTATACCGAAGACCTGGATAAAGACCTGGTGCAGGCATACAGCAATACAGGTGTGGTACATATCATTGCCATATCCGGTATGCACCTGGGACTGATTTATGTATTGCTGGTCTGGATATTTACCCGGATACCGTTTGTAAAAAGATCAAAAACACTGCAGCTGGTTTTGATATTGGGATGCCTTTGGCTGTTTGCCATTTTAACCGGTGCATCACCATCGGTATTGCGTGCAGCTGTGATGTTCTCTTTTATTGCCATAGGAAAAAATTTCTTTAAACAGGCTTCTGTTTATAATTCACTGGCTGCATCTGCATTTGTATTGTTGTGTTTTAACCCGTATTATTTATGGGCCGTAGGTTTTCAATTGTCATACCTGGCCGTACTGGGTATCGTAATTTTTCAAAAACCCTTTTATCATTGTTTTTATATAAAGAACAAACTGCTGAACAAGGTTTGGGAGTTAATGTGTGTTTCAACAGCTGCACAGTTGCTTACTTTCCCGGTCTGTACCTATTATTTTCACCAGTTCCCCAATTTATTTTTGTTTACCAATTTGGTGGCGGTACCACTCTCTACCATCATTTTATATGCCGCATTGGCTTTGGCTGCATTTTCGTGGATACCGGTTGTGGGTATTTATCTTGGTAAACTCACCGGCTGGTTAACGGGATGTATGAATACATTTATACTTTGGGTCAATGATCTTTCATTTGCTGTTTGGGATAAAATACAAGCAACCGTTTTTTCTACCTGCCTGCTGTATGCGGTAGTTTTTGCATGCAGTGCCTGGCTTATTCAAAAAAATAAAAAATATTTCAGCATTACACTGGCAGCACTGTTTGTTTTTGTGATGCAGGATACATTTCACAAATGGCAAACCTCCAGGCAGCAAAAACTGATCATCTACCATGTTCCCCAGCGGCAGGCTATTGATATTGTACAGGGTAACCGGTACCAATTTATCGGCGACCCCATTTTACCGGAGGACGGATCATTACAAAACTTTCACATAAAACCCGGGAGAATAAAACACCAGTTGCTGAACAGAACAGATTCCCTGGCCGGGGTGTTTACATCCGGTATGTTTATGCAGGTACAGCATAAAAGAGTACTGCTTATCAACCGCCCGGTCATTTTTGATACGGTTTACCCACCTATTGAAATTGACCTCGTAGTTGTGTCCGGAAACCCAAAACTTAATATGGCCATGCTTTCAAAGGCTTTTACCTGCAAACAGATCGTTTTTGATGCTTCAAACCCGTTGTGGAAGATAGAAAAATGGGCAAAAGAGTGCACGGAACTTAAATTACAATTTCATTCAATACCTGCATCGGGGGCCTTCATTTACAATGTTGGCATATAAGTTGCCTTTTAAAGTGTTGCTAAAATGCGCTATTTGCATAATTTTATTACCCGGAGTAGGTACATTTGTACTTCTATTAAATTTTTTTAAAATGTTTATTTTCCGTTGGTTGTTTTTTATTTTAATCTCTACAAATGTTTTTGCCGGCCAGCAGGATAAAGAATTATACGGGAGCAGCAATTCATCAGTAAAAAAAACTGCTACTACCAGGATGGCCCCCGGTTACTCAGATACAACCGTAATCAGGTTCGATTATAAACAATCTGCCCTTTTTCATGCTTTTACTTTTGAAGCCATTGACAGTATTGTATCCATTTTACTGGCAAACAATAAAATAACACTTACCATTGAAGGGTATGCCTATAAAGATGAAGGCAGCGATACCATTTGTTATTACCTGTCGCTGAACAGGGCTTTGTTTTTACAAACCTATATTTTAGGCAGGGGTGTTGACAGTTCCAGGATCATTTCTTTAATTGCTTATGGTAATACCCGTCAGAAAATTCATAAAAAAGACAAAGGTGGCCTTACCATTAACTGCAAAGCAGAAATAGTGTTGAATTATCCCCCTAAACCAATAATCGCAACTGAACAGGATAAGGATGAAGATGGCATTGTTGACTCAGAGGACAAATGCCCTGACCATTTCGGGCGATTGGAAAATAAAGGATGCCCTGTTGAAAATATGGTCATAGTCCCATTTGCCATCCAGGAATCGGCTTTATACCCGATGACCTATAAAGTATTGGATAGTGTAGTGGCTGTATTAAAGGAAAATCCGGGATATACCGTCAGTATCGAAGGCCATGCTTACCGGAGCGAAGGTATACAGGCTGTTTGCGACCGGCTTGCAAAATGAAAGGGCCAATATTGTAAAGGATTACCTGGCTTCACGGCTTTTAAGTGTTTCCAGGATCACCGCTGTAAAAAGTTATGGTAATTTGAAACCGGTCAATGCCGGTAAAACCCCCAGGATGCTTTACAGAATGCAAGAGCCGAAATAATTTTTTCACGCCAGTAATACCGGCTGCACACTTCATTATTCCGCCATATTTTTTATTCTTTTAATGTAGTAAACCATCCCGGCAAATTCTTATGGTTAAAAACTGTAATTTTGCGGCGAAATTATGCACTCACCGGTTGCGGATACCAGATGCAATCCATTTAATTACACCAGATGCAAAAAAAACTTCGGTCGGCACTCATCTCAGTTTTTTATAAAGACGGGCTGGAAAATATTGTTCAACAATTACATCATTTGGGAGTAACCATCTATAGTACAGGTGGCACGCAAAAGTTTATTGAAGAATTGAATATACCCTGTGTTGCGGTTGAATCATTGACAACCTATCCTTCCATTTTGGGTGGAAGGGTAAAAACATTACATCCATCAGTTTTTGGGGGCATACTTGGTAAACGGGATGATGCACAGCATTTGGCTGAAATGAAACAATACAACATCCCGGAAATTGACCTGGTGATTGTTGACCTGTATCCATTTGAGCAAACTGTAGCAGAACAGATGCTTAAAGCCTCCTCCACCGGAGGAGGTTTGGAGGAGGCCCTGATCATTGAAAAAATAGACATAGGCGGCCCTTCGATGATACGGGCTGCAGCAAAGAACCACGCTTCTGTTGTTGTGGTGGCTGCAAAGAAAGATTATGAACTGCTGGAAGTGATATTAAAAACACAGCATGGAGAAACATCCCTGGAGCAGCGCAGGATGTTTGCCATTAAGGCCTTTGATGTTTGTACCGGATATGATATGGCGATCTCCAATTACTTTAATCATACAGCATTTATCAATCCTTTTGATAAAGAGAGATCGGTACTGCGTTATGGCGAAAACCCGCACCAGGAAGGAATATATTATGGCAACCAGCAGGAGATGTTTGAAAAACTCAATGGCAAGGAATTGTCGTACAACAACCTGGTTGATGTAGACGCAGCGGTGCAGATCATTGCCGAAGCCTCACCTGCTGAAATCTGGTTTGCCATAATCAAACATACAAATGTTTGTGGCATTGCTGTAAGAAATACCGTTAAAGAGGCCTGGGATGCAGCACTGGCAGGAGATCCTGAGAGTGCATTTGGCGGCGTTTTGGTTTGCAATGCAGCCATTGACACAGCAACAGCCAATGCGATCAATGAAATATTCTTTGAAGTTTTGATCGCACCATCTTTTGACGAAGCTGCTTTGGAAATATTACGATCCAAAAAGAACCGGATCATTTTACAGCAAAAAACAACAGGCCCATCAACCCACCAGTATAGATCTGTATTGAACGGGATACTTACCCAACAAAATGATACCGGTAATTATACCGAATGGAAAGAAGCGGGTGGCAGAGAAACAACTGCCTCAGAAAAGGAAGACCTCATCTTTGCCAATATCGTTTGCAAACATTTAAAGAGTAATGCCATTGCACTGGTAAAAAACAAACAGTTGATCGGTAAAGGTTGCGGGCAAACTTCCCGGATCGATTCCCTGCGCCAGTCTGTTGAAAAATCCAGGCAGTTCAATTTTGATCTAACCGGTGCCGTGCTGGCCAGCGATGCATTTTTTCCATTTGATGATTGTGTAAAAATTGCACATGCCGCCGGCATACAGGCGTTTATACAGCCGGGAGGTTCTATACGCGACAAAGATTCGATTGACTATTGCAAGGAAAATAATTTAGCCATGGTCATCACAGGTCTCCGGCATTTTAAACATTAATTCAGCCTTTTTCAATGATAAACAGCAATCATTTACCCACAGGAAAAACCGGCGGTTATATTGCATTGGGTATTACCAGTGTAGTATGGGGCACCACCTGGGTTGCGAGTAAGATCGCCATATCGGAAATGCCTGCACTGCAAATGGCATCCATCCGCCAGTTTTTTGGAGGCTGTTTTTTTATAATATTCTTTTTGTTTTATAAAAAAGCAGGGTTGCCAACCAAAAAACAATTTGCCTGGCTGTTGATGATGGCCCTGCTCATGTTTGTGTTGGCAAACGGGCTAAGTACCTGGAGCCTTCATTTTATACCCACAGGGTTAAGTGCATTGATAGGGGCACTGTACCCGTTGAGTGCGGTTGTCATTGAAATGCTTTTTTTTAAGAACCGCAATCTCAACCTGCTCACCTTTGTTGGTTTGTTGCTGGGTATAAGCGGTATTGGCATTGTGTTTTACGAAAATTTATTTCATACGCATCCCGACGGATATTTCTTTGGTGTTTTACTTTCGGTGATAGCCATGCTGTCCTGGAGCCTGGGTACCATTTTTATTGCAAGAAATAAAGTGAAAATGAACCCGTATTATGCTACCGGCTGGCAGATGCTCATCAGTGCTGCCATATTGTTTGTGGTATCAACTCTTTTTCAGCCAACCATTCCCTTACAGGAAATAACCACCAAATCCTGGCTGGCAATTACCTACCTGGTGCTGGCGGGTTCCATTTTGGCATTTATCGCATTTATATATGCCATGAAAAAACTACCAGTTGCCATTTCTTCCCTGTATGCATATATTAACCCGCTGGTGGCCATGGTTACAGCGGCCATTATTTTAAATGAGCCATTAACCTGGTACATTCTGTGGGGGGCCATGGTTACCTTAACCGGTGTTTTCCTGGTGAATTACAGCCTAAAACGAAACGGGGAAAAGATCATTGCTGAACCTGAGCTATAAACTTTTCATATATTTCTTTCCATCCTCTGAAATCTGGAGCAGTGCCTAAAAATTGATTGTGCCAGATGGTGATCAGTGTTCCGTTTACCTGTTTACAAACAGAAAAATAATGCATCAGTTCTTCAAAGGTCTGCCCGGGATCCTGCCGCTGTTCATAAAATGAATTGGCATCCATAAAACAAAAAGGGTGAACGCGTAAGACCGTATTTGCTTCTTTCTCCAGGTCGTACCAATAAAAGGGCGATGCAACAGATGCCCTGAAACCATTGATGCTGCCATATCCCATCGAATGATCGTCGGTTATGCCTGCCTGGATCAATTTCTGGTAACCTTCGGGTAAATTAAACCGAATGTAATGCTGCCTGCTCATGACCCGGATGCTTCCGTCAGCCTGAACCATTTTGGTGCCATCGATCATATCAAGCAACTGCGCTTTTTCTTTTTTCAATAAGTGTTTGTCATCACCACTTTGCCAGGATGGATGCAATCCAACAGTAAATTTATTGGCGTGTTTGCGTACCAGTTTCCACATGGCATCTTTTTGCGGTAATATATTTTTATCATAAGGACCGTTCTTTTCGGCCAGTAAAAAAAAATAGATGGCCTGCAACCGGTATTTTTCATGCAGGTCTTTCAGCCAGTCGTAACAATCAAAAGGATCCTTTGCTCCACCGGCCAACACTTTAATTCTTTCAAATGAAGGCGCTTTTAAAAAGCCACCTTGTATGAATAAGCAATATCAATATCATAGGTTGGGTGAAAACTGAATACAGGAAGCTGCATATTCAATGCCGGGTATTTTTCCTGTAATACATTCACCAGGTCATGTATCCAGTAATTGATCAAGGGGATCTTTAAAAATCCTTCTTTGTATGCCAGTGAATTTTCATGATGGTACCTTCCATACATATCCTTTTCATGCGGCAGGTATTCTTCGTAGCGGGTGATCAGATAAAAGGATGCTGCTAAAATATCAAAAGGGAAATCGCCGTTTGCGGTTTTAAAGAAAGCCGGGTAATTGTTTACCGTAAAACGATCTACCGGCTGGTATTTTATATTTTGTTCAAAAAGCAGGCTATGGTTTTGTATGTGCAGTTCACCGGCTGTGATCGCCAAATCACTGTAGTTGATCTTTGGACCTGCATGTGCCCTGAATTTTTCTGAATCAATAGTGAGTTGAAAGGGGAGACCCAGATGTTCTTTAAAAATAAAAGAACAGATGTACAGCAATCTTGCAGAGCCTGTATGAGAATAGATCAATACCATTGTGGCACAAAATAAATAAGTCCTGCTACAGCAGGACCATTTTATAATTAAAATTTAATGTTTATGCCTTTCTTTCGAAAGCTGGTTAAAGGTTTTCTGGCTGAAATCCAGGTCACTCCGGTTTTTGGTCCAGCCTTTGAACATGCCGTTAACCACTTTGTTCTTAAATTTTCCGCTGCCCAGGTTCATGAAACTTCTTTTTAAACTGGCCAGCCTCCAGGCCTTCCAGGCCATCCTTTCAGTAAATGTCGTTAATCCTTCTTCTACCGATTCGTGCCTGTTCTCCAGCAGCAATTCATGTAAATTTATTTTTACGGCACAAACTTCGGTACAGTTTCCGCAAAGCGACGATGCAAAACTTAAGTGTTTGAATGCTTCCATGCCCTGCAAATGGGGGGTAATAACGCTGCCGATCGGTCCGCTGTAAGTAGCCCCGTAAGCATGTCCTCCAATATTTTTATAAATGGGACATGCATTCAGGCAGGCACCACAGCGTATGCAATACAGGCTTTCCCGTTGTTTGGGATTTTTTAAAATGTTGGTACGACCGTTATCCAGTAAGATCACAACCATCTCTTCCGGTCCATCAGTTTCGTTCTCCTGCCTTGGCCCGGTAACAATGGTATTGTACACCGTAATTTTTTGCCCGGTGCCAAAAGTTGAAAGCAGGGGCCAGAATAACCCAAGATCTGTTACGGAAGGGATCATTTTTTCGATACCAACGATCACAATATGTGTTTTGGGAAAGGCACAGCTTAACCTGGCATTGCCTTCATTTTCGGTAATGGCAATGCCGCCGATATCGCTGATGATGAAATTGGCACCGGTAACGCCTACCTGTGCCTGTACATATTTTTCACGAAGGATATTGCGGGCAACCAGTGTTAATTCGGCCGGGGTTAAATTGATGGGCGTGCCCAGTTTCTTATTGAAAAGTTTGGCCACATCTTCCTTGCTTTTGTGCATGGCCGGGGTTACAATATGATAAGGCGCTTCGCCATCCAGTTGCTGGATATATTCACCCAGGTCGGTCTCAATACTTTCAATGCCGTTCTTTTCAAGTGCATCATTCAGGTGGATCTCTTCGGTGACCATGCTCTTGCTCTTCACCAGCGACTTACAGTCCTTCTCTTTACAGATTTTTAAGATCTCCTCAATAGCCTGTTCACTGTTTTCGGCCCAGATCACTTTACCGCCACGTTTGGAAAAGTTGCGTTCAAATTCTTCCAGTTGCTGGTCGAGGGTCTCAATGGCCCGCCATTTTACATTCTTGGCCCTTTCCCTGGCCAGGTGTACATCGGCAAACTGTTCTTTGCCTTTGGGAACAACTGCATTGTATTTACCAATATTGAAATTGATCTTGCGCCTGTGTTCCAGGTCGGCAGCTTTGATGGTGCTTTTGGCTATAAAGATTTCTGATTGTTCTGACATGAAATCCCGGGTGGGGTTTTGATTAATTTGAAAACAAAGTTACCTGACTTTAAGCAATATGCCCGTTTGATAACTGCTGATGTTATAACTGTCTACAAAAGGAGTCTCTGTTGTTCCTTTCCCGCTTCTTTTTTTATCATCCAGTTTAATACTGAAAAACTCCACGTGCATACGGCCATCAATTATTTTATAGTTATCTACAATGGTATTTCCCTGAACGGTAAAAGCGCCATGAAGGGAGTTGCCGTGTACATAACTGTCTAAAATGATACCATCTTTTTCATCAATTACCCAATAGCCTTTGGTCTTATCAACGGGCCTCAGTAAGTATGGTCTCTGGTCTTTATTATCATCACCATAAATGATCTGCCAGTTGTATTGCCCGGTAGTGTCTGCAGGCTGAATGTTAAGCCGCATGGTAAATTCCCAGGGCAGGTTTTCCGGCCACCATCCATTGCAATGTGCCTTTCCAGTTGCCAATAAAGCATGCCGGAAAAATGCTGTCACAGCTTACAACAGCCCTGGTTGCTGTTCTGTATTTTGGTTTACCGGGTTGGGCGGTAAGGCTTAGTGAACCGCATAAAACAAACAGGAGTATGTAGCATGTACGATTCATTTTATGTTTTTAAAACCCCTAATTCTTTTCCAATTTTAGTAAACGCTTCAATTGCTTTATCCAAATGCCGCTGGCTATGTGCAGCACTTAACTGTACCCTGATCCTTGCCTGTCCTTTTGCAACCACCGGGAAGAAAAAACCGATCACATAAATGCCTTCATCCAGTAATTTGGCGGCAAAATTTTGTGCCAGCACCGCATCATATAACATGATGGGAACAATGGGATGGTCGCCGGGCCTGATATCAAAACCTGCTTCGGTCATTTTTGTTCTGAAATAGCGGGTATTGCTTTCCAGCTGATCTCTCAATTCGGTAGTTTCGCTCAGCATATCCAGCACAGCTATGGAAGCACCTACAATACTTGGAGCAAGGGTATTACTGAATAAATAAGGGCGGCTTCGCTGTCGGAGCATTTCTATGATCTCTTTCCGGCCACTGGTGAAACCACCGCTGGCGCCACCCAGAGCCTTGCCCAAAGTACCGGTAATGATATCGATCCGTCCCATCACATTCCGGTATTCATGGGTTCCTCTTCCGGTCTTGCCTAAAAAGCCGCTGCTGTGGCATTCATCGATCATTACAATGGCGTCGTATTTATCTGCCAGGTCACAAATTTTATCCAGCTGGGCTATGGTGCCGTCCATGCTGAAACTTCCATCAGTAACAATAATGCGGCTGCGCAACTGAGCCGATTCTTTAAGTTTTAACTCAAGATCCTCCATATTATTATGCTCATACCGGAAGCGCTGTGCTTTACACAAACGAACACCATCAATGATCGATGCATGGTTGAGTGCATCAGAAATGATCGCATCCTCTTCCCCGAATAATGGTTCAAAAACACCGCCATTGGCATCAAAGGCCGCGGCGTATAAAATGGTATCTTCTGTGCCTAAAAAACCGGACAGCTTTTTTTCAAGTTCCTTATGTATATCCTGGGTGCCACAGATAAACCGCACACTGCTCATACCATAACCGCGCAGGTCAATGTATTTTTTGGCAGCGGCCACTACTTTAGGGTGAGATGAAAGTCCCAGGTAATTGTTGGCACAAAAATTAAGTACGGTCTTGCCATTTACTACAATTTCGGCACCCTGTTCACTGCTGATAATGCGTTCTTTTTTGATCAGGCCGGCATTTTCTATTTCTTTCAGTTCACCGGCAATACGGTTTACAAATTGTTCATTCATATAGTTAAGGTTAATTCGGGGCAAAATTAAGGGAAATACCTTATCCCATCCCTGCCTCCATCTTCAACTACATTCGTTCTTTTGCAAGGAATACGTTATAGGACGAAAGCGAAATGAATCCAATCCAGGGGCAGATAGAAAATTGCGTATGTTTATGATGAACTAAGGAAATAAAGACGAGGTGGAAGGGCCGAATGTTTAAAATTGTATCAAAGTGCGCCGTCCTATCTGGTGAACAAGGGCGAAGGGGGGATGAGGTATTTTTTTTATTTTCTGTAACATTTTATTCTTCACCTTCGTATTACACTCAAAACAACCTAATTGCGGTAACCAACTGCCAACACCTGTATGACGGAGAGAGAATATAATGAATGCGTAAACCTGTATGCAGACAATGTGTACCGGTTTATCCTGAAAAACCTCAGGCACCAGGAGGATGCCAGGGATGTGGTGCAGGGTGCTTTTGAAAAACTGTGGGTTAACAGGGATAAGGTTGAAAATGACCGGAGTAAAAGTTACCTGTTTACCATTGCATACAATCAAATGATTGACCATGTGCGTAAAAATAAACGGGTTGTATTGAGCGGGGATTTTTCGGAGAATGCAAAAGGCACGGTTGGCCATAAACATGATACCAAAAGAATTTTGAATGAGGCATTGAATAAACTGAGTGAAAAACAACGCAGCCTTGTTTTATTGAAAGATTATGAGGGATACAGTTATGAAGAAATCGGACAGATCACCGGGTTGAATGAAAGCCAGGTAAAAGTGTATTTGCACAGGGCCAGGTTACAGTTGCGGGAGTATATTGTGAGCCCGGAAAATGTTATTTAGCTTTTAGTTCATAGTTAATGGTTCATAGTAATCAACCTTAAACTATGAACCATAAACCATGAACTATGAACCATGAATTATGAACCATGAACATTAACAGACATAATTACGAAACTTTTTTCCTGCTGTATGTAGATAAGGAATTATCTGCGCCGGACAGGAAAGCTGTTGAAGTATTTGTGCAGGAAAATCCTGATCTGCAAATGGAATTGGATTTATTACAGGCTACCGTGATAAAAGCCGATGATATTGTATTGAATAAAAAGGACTGGTTGTATAGGGAAGATGAGATCACTGCTTTACAGGAAGATCTTTTATTATATGCCGATGATGAATTGACCGCATCAGATAAAAGGTCGGTTGAAGCCCTGCTGGCAATTGATAAAAAGGCAAGAGCCGAATGGGCTGTTTTGCAACAGACAAAAATGCAACCGGATATGGCTGTTGTTTTTGCAGACAAAGCATCTTTATACCGTCATGAAGCAGGCAGGGTTGTGGTTTTCAGGTGGTGGCGGGCAGCCGCAGCCGCCATATTGCTTGGCTTTGGGATTTTTACCGGCGTTTCGGTATATAATAATAATTATAAAACAAAACCCGGTTCGGCAGAACTGGCTGCCGGGCAAAAAGTAATACCCGGACAACCCGGGTCCGGATCACCCGAAAAAAAGAATACCGCAATTGAGGAGTCCCCGGAAAATTCAAACAGGGAAAATGTTATTGCAACCCATTTGCCCGATTCCAAAAACTCCGGTGCTAATGAAAATGATATAACAGCTGTTGTAAAAAATAATAACAGGAACGGGGTTACCGTAAAAGATAATTTAACGGTACTGCAAACTGTGAATGATAAGCCCGGTAATAATTTACCAAAACCAAATTTAGAAAATATTAACAGTAACCCGCGTAACGAAACAATTGTTGCTTACGTATTACCTGAAAATAACAACAGCGGCAAAGTTTCCGGAAGCAATGATGCTGTAGTTAAAACCAATCCGAAAGAAAACATAATCAACACTATTGTAACCAATACGAACAATGGTAGATCAGATGCAGCTGTTAAAGCCATGCTGGTATCCAATACCACAACGGCCAATGATGAAAACAATAACAGTTACCTGGATATAGATGACAATAAACAAAACGGACAGCACTGGGTGGATTTTTGCGAAAAGCAAAAGAGTGCTGGAACGTACCGCCAATGTTAATACCGGTGAAGGCATAAAAGTTGCCGGTTTTGAAATCGCATTAAAATAATCACTTAAAAATTGAAACTGATGAAAAAGCTAATTCTACTTTTAGCCATGGCCATGTTTTGCATACACGTATCGGCACAGGAAGATCCTAAAGTACCCGGTGAAAATAAAGACACCATTCGTGTTGGTGGTATCATTATCGTAAAAAAAGGAAAAAAGAAAGATGGTAATGTGGAACTTAAGATCGGTGGTGATAACCCGAAAAAGAAAAAATCGAATGTAAGCACCAACTGGTGGATACTTGACCTCGGGTTCGCCAACTACAACGACCGTAGTAACTATGCCACTGCGGGCAATTACCTGGTCAACAGGCCCGGGTACCCTGCTTTGGATAAAAATGATTTTAAACTCCGTGCAGGCAAAAGCATAAACGTAAACATCTGGTTTTTATGCAAAGGCTTAATTTAATAAAGCACCATGTTAACCTTAAATATGGTTTTGGCGTGGAACTGAATAATTACCGGTACAAATCAGCCATCAATTATAATGAAGGCGGACTGGTACCTTATACAGCCAATACACAAACCAATGCCCCGTTTATTTTCAGGGATTCCATTTCCTTTTCAAAAAACAAACTGGCGGCCGATTATGCCACTATACCCGTGATGCTGAATTTTGTAAGCCATCCCAACCAGCGTAAAAAAAGGAGTAAGCCTGAGCGTTGGCGTGAGCGCAGGTTATTTATACAGCCAGCGCAATAAGCAAAAAAGCAACGAAAGGGGTAAACTGAAGAACAAAGGTGATTACGGCCTGAACGGTTTAAATTTTCATACATAGCTGAATTGGGCCTGGGCGGTATTACTGTATGGCTCATACAGTCCTAAATCCATATATGAAAAAAGCCTCGATATCAGGCCTTACAATGTAGGCTTCCGGTTTAGTTATTGGTAATATGCTCTCTCCCCCCAATCCCTTGCCTGCTAAGGAAATTCCTGAAAAGATAAGGGTTGGGTTTTATTTAATTAATACCGGCTCTGCCGGTATTTTTTTTCCACATTCACTAATATTTGTTAATGTTTTTCCACAGAATAAAATAATTTAGCGTGGCACATCGTTTGCGTTTAAAAAGAAAATTATTTTTGCCTGATGAAATTCACCCGTATTTTTAAAATAAGCTTTTTTGTTGCTGTCCTGGCTATGGTCTCTTTTATACCTGCCGGCAAAAAAAGAATGGCTGTTAAAAGAACGGTACATGCAAAAAGGGCAAAGCCGGTTGTTACTGACAGTGTTGCCAACCCATATTATATAATTGTAGATAAGAGCGAATACGAACTGTATGTTTATGATGATGAAGGCTGGTATGCTACTTATCCCATTGTGTTTGGCAGTAAGGACCTGAGCGATAAAATGCGGGAAGGAGATAAGCGCACACCGGATGGCACTTTTAAAATTATCATTAAAAAAATTCACCGGCAGTGGGGCCCCGAGTTGTTGCTCGATTACCCGACCCAGGAAAGTGTTCAAAAATTTAAGGAAAGAAAAGCAAAAGGCATTTTACCCAAAACTGCAAAAATAGGTAATGGTATTGCCATACACGCCACCCGGCCGGGTGAAGAATGGACCGTTGATAATTTTTATAACTGGACCGACGGTTGTGTATCCGTTAAATATACCGAGATGAAAGATCTTTTTAATTATATTCCTTTGGGAACCATGGTAACCATCCGCCAGTAAAAGCCCCGCTATTTTAATTTGATCATTATGGCATGGCCATTCAGGTTGTGTATGATCTGCCTGTCGGGATAGGTAAAGTATTCTTCTACCAGTTTTGTTACACCGGTACAACTGTGAAATCCGTAATCATCAAAAACCACCAGGCCACCGGGGATCAGTTTATCCCAAACCCATTCCAGGATGTCTTTTGCCGAATCATAAACATCCACATCTATATGGCAAAGCCCGAATTGTTCATTGGTATCAATTTTATTTGCAGTATCCTCCGGGAAAATCCCTTTTAAAATTTTATAGTGCGGGTATTGACTTTTGGTTTTTAAAACATCTTCCACAATATACTGGCTGGTATCACTGTGTTCGCCCCCGGTATAAAAACTGTCGTTGGCCCCGGCTTTCGCAACTCCTGCAAAGGTATCTGCGAGGTAGATCGTTGCCGTACTTTTTAAATTGGATAATTGTTGCGACATGATACCGGCAGTACCACCACGCCAAACACCCACTTCCAGGATGGCAGCACGCGGATTCAGTGATTGTACTTTTTGAACCAGCCGCCACAGTTCGTAGCAGCGGTAAATATCTACCAGGGTATTGTTTTTGATCTGCCCGTAAATTTTCATAAAAGCCTCATCGCCCTGCCAGGGGGTATAATTTGCTGCAGGAAAGGAAAATCCATAATGAAAACCGTCAATATTGAAATTGCCACTACCCTTATAGGTTGGCCTTTTACCGATATAAATACCGGTTTTATCAAAAAGGGAATGAATTAGCTTTTTTAAGATCATAGTAATGTTGACATATATTTTAAAAGTACGCTGTGCAAAACTAAGGAAGGATTTTATTATTGGCCTATAAATAAAAGGCTGCCATCGCCATAACTTAAAAAACGGAAATCATGCTGCAGGGCATGGTCATACACTTTCCGCCAGTCATTACCGATAGCTGCAGCAACCAGTAACAGCAGGGTTGATTGCGGCTGGTGAAAATTGGTAATAATGGCATTTGCTATTTTGAAGCCATAACCGGGGGCAATTAAAATCTGTGATTGTGTAAACAGGTTTTGAAGCTGGTTAACTTTCATCCAGTTCAATAAAGCTGATAAGGCTTCCCGTGCCGTGATGTTGGAATTTGCCAGTGGCGATTCATATATCTCCCATTGATTTATATACAATTGTTTTATTGCAGGTTGCAATATTGCTTTAACGCCCATCCAGTAAAGGCTTTCCAGCGTTCTCAGTGAAGTGGTACCCACTGCAACAATCGTTTTATCCAGGCTGTTGACCAGGTTTTCAATCATGTCAATTCGCACATCTATCCATTCGGCATGCATTTCATGATGGGCCATGATTAGCGCTTTAACCGGCTTAAAGGTACCTGCACCCACATGCAGTGTAACAAAATCCGTTTTAATATTTTTTGCTGACAGGCGTGTGAATATATCATCGGTAAAATGTAACCCGGCTGTTGGTGCAGCCACTGATCCCTTTTCACTGGCATAAATGGTTTGATAACGCTCGGTGTCGGCCTTTTCTGTTTTTCTTTTGATATATGGCGGTAAAGGGATATCGCCAAAATGCTCCAAAACTTCCGCAAAACTCAGATCTGCAGGCATCCATGAAAATTCTACAATATATGCATCAGGCAATTTCTCAATTAAAATTGCTTTTATTGTCCATTGCTTCTTGCCTGTTGCCAATTGAATTTCCAATTCTCCTCCCTTCCATTTTCCTGCCCCCCCGATCATACATTTCCATCTTACAGAGCCTTTTTTATTCATCACGCTGCTGTATTCATTAACGGGTTCAAATGGTTCCAGGCAAAAAATTTCAATAAAACCGCCACTGCTTTTCTGAAAACGCAGTCTTGCATTGATCACCCTGGTATTGTTGAAAATGAGCAGGCTTTCAGCCGGCAGGTATACATCCATATTTTTATAAATATCCTCCTGATACTGCCGTTCTTATACACAGGCAGCCTTGATGCATCTCTTGATGCCAAAGGATGCAGGGCGATCCTGCCTGCCGGAAGCTCATAATTGAAATCGAATATAGATATGTTTTTCGGGTCGGCCATTTCAGTAATGCAGTGGTTTCTGTTCTCCAGCAATATTGCTGCAACCTTGCGCAGACAGTACTTTCAACATCATTATCATATCGCTGTAAATATTATTTTCAAAAGTAAAGTTAATAATGTTGCGAACGGTAAAAATTTGAATTGCAGAATCAGTATTTTAGCCGTTCAAATTAATAACCAAACATTTTTTGTATGCATTTTTTAAGACAATTGTTTTTTGTACTGCTGTTTACCGGCACTATCAGCAGCTTTGCCCAAACCGGTAAATATGAATGGAAAGAGGCCACATCGGCAGGGTATACCTATAAATATGTAACCAATGATCCGGCCAAAGCCAGGTTTTATACATTGAAGAACGGGTTAACGGTCATATTGAGTGCAACCAATAAAGATCCCCGTATACAATGCTATATTGCCACCAAGGCAGGCAGTAAAACCGACCCGGCAACCAATACCGGCCTGGCACATTACCTGGAGCATATGCTTTTTAAGGGAACAGATAAATACGGTTCATTGAACTGGGCAAAAGAAAAACCCGAACTGGATAAGATCGATGCTTTATATGAAGTGTACAATAAAACAACCGATACTGAAAAACGCAAAACCATTTATCACCAGATTGATTCCATTTCGGGCGTTGCTTCAAAATATGCCATTGCCAATGAGTACGATAAAATGATGTCGGCTATGGGTGCACAGGGCACTAATGCCTTTACTTCTTTTGAACAAACTGTATATACAGATGACGTACCTGCAAGTGCCATTGATAAATACCTGGCTGTGCAGGCCGAACGCTTCAGGAACCCGGTACTGCGTATTTTCCATACAGAGCTGGAAGCCGTGTATGAAGAAAAGAACCGCGGCCTGGATAATGACGGCAGGCGGGTTTTTGAAAAACTGTTTGCCGAACTGTTTAAAAATCACAACTATGGCTTGCAAACAACAATAGGCACCATCGAACATTTAAAAAATCCTTCGCTGGTTGAGATCAGGAATTACTTCAACAAATATTATGTACCCAATAATATGGGGAGTGATCATGAGTGGTGATTTTAATCCTGATGTAATGATCAAAAAAGTTGACGCAACATTTGGTTACATGCAAAACAAACCTTTTGCAAAGTATACGTTTCAGCCGGAGCAACCTATTTCATCACCCATATCATCCGAAGTAGTTGGCCCCGATGCAGAATCGGTTACCATCGGTTTCAGGTTACCGGGCAATCAATCAAAAGATGTACTGCTGGCTGAACTGGTAGGTCAAATACTGACCAATGGCAAAGCGGGTTTGATGGACCTTAATTTGGTTAAAAAACAAAAATTACTGGGCGCTTCAACTTCAGCATTTACTTTGATCGATTATGGGATCCTGTATATGCAGGGCAGGCCTACACTTGGCCAGTCGCTCGAAGATGTAAAAGCATTGATGCTTGGGGAGATTGAAAACCTGAAAAAAGGGAATTTTGATGAAAAGCTGATCACTTCCATCATCAACAACCAAAAGAAAATGAAGATACAGGCCACTGAAAAATACGGGTCCAGGGCAAGCGACCTGATGGATGCATTTACTGCAGAACTGGATTGGCAGGAGCAGGTAGCCTATACCGACCAGTTATCCAAACTCACCAAAAAAGATATTGTGGCATTTGCCAATAAATATTTTGGAGAAAACTATGTAGCGGTCTTAAAACGCAAGGGCGAGAATAAGGATATCAGCAAAGTGGAAAAGCCGCCCATTACACCGGTAGAAACCAACCGTGATGCACAATCGGATTTTGTGAAGCAGGTTAACAATATGCCTGCCACTGCCGTTAAACCTGTTTGGCTCGATTATAACAAAGATGTTCAAAAAGCAAAAATCGGTCCTGCTGAAGTGTTGTATGTACAAAATACCGACAACAGCCTTTTCCGTTTGCGTTACCGTTTTGAAATGGGAACCTGGAACAATAAAAAATTAAGCCTGGCTGCCCAGTACCTGCAGTTTTTAAGTACGGATAAAATGAGTGCAGAAGAAATTACCAAGGCATTTTATGAAATTGCCTGCAGCTTTAATGTAAGTGCATCCAGCGAGTTTACAACAGTTACCATAGAAGGGTTACAGGAAAATTTTACCAAAGCGGTAAAGTTGTTTGAAGATGTGTTAAAAGAACAGCAAAGAAAATGAAGAAGCATTAAAATCTTAAAAGCAAGGATCATCAAATCGCGTACCGATGCCAAGGTTAATAAAGGCGCTATCATGAGCGGCCTCGTAAACTATGCCAGGTTTGGACGGAACAACCCGTTCAATTATACCTTAAGCGATGCTGATCTAAACGCGACAACAGCTGCCGAGCTTGTCAGTATTTTGCATAACCTGAACAGCTACCCGCATAAAATACTGTACTATGGCCCACAACCCCTTGCACAGTTTACTGCAGGTTTAAAAACAGTGCATACCATACCTGCATCATTTAAACCGGTGCCTGCAACAATTAATTTTACCAATTTAACACAAACCAGCAACCAGGTTTTATTTGCTGATTACAATATGGTGCAGGCAGAGATCCGCTGGGTAAGAAACAGTTCTGCTTACAGCAAAGATGCCGAACCGGTTGTAGACATTTTTAATAATTATTTTGGTGGCGGCATGGGCTCCCTGGTATTTCAAACCATCCGTGAAAGTAAAGCGCTTGCTTATTCAACTTTTGCCTTTTATGCAAAACCCGATAAAAAAGAAGACCCGTTCTTTACCCTGGCCTATGTAGGTTGCCAGGCCGATAAATTCAATGAATCGGTAATTGCCATGAACGAATTGCTGAACGGCATACCCAATGTGGAAGAGAACATTAAAAATGCCAGGGCCGGTATTAAAAAGGATATCGAAACTGAACGCATCACCCAGGATGGCATTATCTTTAATTACCTGGCTGCACAGCGCAAGGGGTTGAAAGAGGATATCCGCAAATCTATATATACCGCAGTAGATAAGATCGGCTATAATGAATTGAAAAAATTCCATACCGATAACCTGGCCAACAAGGCTTACACGTATTGTATTGTAGCTTCAGATAAAAAATTACCGGAAGACGAAATGAAGAAATACGGTGAACTAAAAAGATTAAGCCTGGAAGAGATATTCGGTTATTGATAATACCAGGTTGACAGCATACTGGAAGGCAGGCTTTTAAAGCCTGCCTTCCTTGTATTAGTTTGTTTTTTAGGTGATAAAATATTTTTTATGTAATTAAAAATGAAAAAGCATCCTGTTGACTGAAGGTTACCAAAATTTACCAGTATGAAAAAGTTAATCATGTCAGCAATTGTATTCATATCCCTTACTGCAACATCACAAAGCAATACAACCGCTAATATTATTGAAGGCGGTAAAACACTGGTTGAACTGGTGCGTGTTTTTAAGATGCCCAGGTATGCGATGGTTCAGCAGCCTGTGGTTGAAAAAAAAGACAGTTGTGCCATTAAAAGTATAACTGATTTTACCATAAAAAATTCCACTGCAAATCCCCTGCTGGTCAGTTTATACAGGCGTAACGGCAACCTGTATGAGCCGGGAGTACTGTCATTAAAGATCCTGCCTAAGAACCAGGAAACCATCTACGAGATAAAAGCCGGCATTTATAAAATGAAATTCGAAACGGAAGATGAAGAAGATGAGAAAAAATTATTCCGGGAAGGTGAAATAAGGATAACCAGCTGCGAGAATATTTTTCGTGAAATTAAAAATGACTGAAAGTTGGAAGTTGTTTTTGCAATATTAAAAAAGCGTTTCAGGGAAGGTGGCTTTTAAGGCCGCCTTCCTCTATAGTTTTCCGGATCCTTCTTTAATTTTTATCACCGTATCCATAGTAACATTTTTAATAACCTCAGTAGTTTGATTTGCATTGGGCCACCTGATCGATATCTCTTCAATACCAATGGCATTACCCAGCCCGGCGTTTATGGTTAAAGGTTTTGATCCAAAACTTCCGCCGGTATTTACGATGTGGTAATAATACTGAAAACTTCCATCAACCTGTTTTACTTTAATTTGAACACGGGCACCAATGGCCGATCTGTTAGAACTCACTCCCTCCAGTTTAATTTTTACCCAGTGGTTACCGTTATTGGTGGTGTTTTCAAAAAGTACATTGCGGAAGCGGTCGCCTTCAACAGCGCCGCCGATCACTGCATAAATATCCTGGTCGCCGTCATTATCAATATCCGCAAAAGCAACGCCATGCCCTTTTTGAATATGCCCTGTATTGGTGGCATAGGTAATATCCTCAAATTTTTTTCCGCCCACATTGCGGTACAGTTTATTGGGAACAATGCTGGTGTATTCCGGTGCGCCGGTTCCCAGGTAATAATCAAGCCACCCGTCATTGTCAATATCGCCAAAATTACAACCCATGGTATAGTTCACATGGTTAACATCATAAGCCGTACTTACATCGGTAAAAGTATTGTTGCCGTTATTGCGGTACAGGCGCGGGCGTTCACCCAATACCGGTAGTGCCAGCATATGCCGGGCTGCATCTTCGGCCACCATTGAAAAACGCCGGGTATCATAGCCCGAAACAAATATGTCCTGGTAGCCGTCATTGTTAAAATCGAAGAACCAGGCCGGGAAACTGTACAGCGGCTCTTCAATACCGGCCGTTTTGGATATATCGGCAAACATCCTTTCACCGGCAACTTTCCCGGGTTTATTCAGAAACAATTTATTGGGGGCACCCAATGCTGAAATATACAGGTCGGGATAACCATCATTATTGATATCACCCCATACACAACCTTTGGCAAAAGTGGTTATGTTTAGTCCATATTTTGCCGTTACATCTTTAAACTTACCTTTTACGTTCATAAATAACTGGCCGGGATAATTTCATGTGCTACAAAAAGATCGATCCACCCGTCATTGTTAAAATCACCCCAGGATGCAGTTTGTGTAGGCGCTGCTGAATATAGCCCCGTTTCTATTGTAACATCTTCAAAACTATTGTTGCCGTTATTTTTTATTAAAGAGAATGGGAATTTTGCATTTTTTTTATGCCATCCTCCGCGCAGTATGATAAAATCTGCAAAACCATCATTATTATAATCTGCATGAATAACATTTAACCCGCCGGTAATGCCAACCAGGCCTGATGCCAGTGTTTCATTTTTAAAAGTACCGTCTTTTTGCTGGTGCATATACCTGACCTGGTCGTTGAGACCATACGATGTTGCCATGATATCCAGCAGGCCATCATTATCCAGGTCTTCCACCACGCAGCTGCCCGATATGCCGTTCATATCAACGCCTTTTGCCACCGCCACATCTTTTAAAACAATATTGCTTTTGTTTTTGGTGAACACTTCCGATTCAATCAGCCATTGTTTGGGCACTTCTGCGGGGTATTTGCCCAGGGTCATGTAAGCAATGTTCAGTAAATACCTCGACTGCAGGTCATCGGGAAATTTAACCAGCATTTTAGTATATAATTCAATGGCTTTTTCCGAACCGGTAGTTAACCGGTGTATGCCCCCACCCTGTATGGGAATGATACAGCTCTGTGCCGTATGGTTGGCAGCACAGTTTTCCAGTTCGCCTTTTCGCATATAAGAAATAGCGAGCAGGTCATAAAATATTTTCATTTGTTGGGATGAAGTCTCTACCGTTGCATTCATGGATCGTAAAACCTGTTCAAGTACAAAAATGGCTTCATCTGTTTTCCCTGCATTCAGCGATTCGCTGCTGTATTGAAAATAATAGTCGAGTCTTTTATAAGGATCCTTTTCTGTATCCAGTTTTTTCCTGAACAGCTCGGCACGGGCTGTATTCATCAGGTAAAAATCTTCCGGGTTGGCATTCCGGCCAATGCTGTCGAGTATCTTCACCATCTTTAATGTGCCGGCTGTTTGCTTTACGGTAGAAACAAGTACCGTGCCTTCCGGTTCGCAACAGCTTTTCATTTGTGCCGTTGCTATAAAAGGATTTGCCGTGAGCAGCAAAAGAAAAATGGAAATACAATGATTACGGTATTTCATTCAGTCAATTAAATTGAAATGGATGATAAAGTTAATTCAATATTTGCTGGCAGAAAACCGTTATAATTTTCCGCTTTTGATCTCCTCTACCACACCGGGATCAAGCAATGTGGTTGTATCGCCCAGGTTTTCCATATCACCTTCGGCGATCTTTCGCAGGATGCGACGCATAATTTTACCACTTCGGGTCTTAGGCAGACCTGTTACAAATTGAATTTTATCAGGCTTGGCAATGGCGCCGATCACCCTGGTTACGGTTTGTAAAATATCCTGTTTGGTGAGTTCAGCATCGCTGTGCATATGTCCGTAGATAACATACGCATAAATGCCCTGCCCTTTTATATCATGCGGGTAACCTACTACAGCACTTTCTATCACACCGGCATGCATGTTAATGGCATTCTCCACTTCGGCTGTGCCTATCCGGTGGCCACTGATATTCAAAACATCATCAACCCTGCCCGTGATCCTGTAATTGCCGGCTGCATCTTTTATGGCACCATCGCCTGTAAAATATAGACCGGGGTAAGCAGCAAAATAATTGGTACGGCATCTTTCATGATCGCCCAGGTACTTCTTAAAATACCCGGCCATGGCGCTTTAATACATAGGTTTCCCTTCATCATTCCGTTCTCATCTTTCTCTGTTATTTCTTTTCCGTTCTCATCTACTAAAACGGGTTGTACACCGGGCATGGGTAATGTTGCCCACCCTGGTTTTGCCGGTGTTACACCAGCCATATTACTGATAAGGCATGCACCGGTCTCTGTTTGCCACCAGGTATCTACGATGGGGCAGTTTTTTTTGCCGATATTTTCATTATACCAATGCCAGGCTTCTTCATTGATGGGTTCACCAACTGTGCCAAGGATTTTTAAGGATGAGAGATCTTTATTTTTTAACGGCTCTGCACCATAGCTCATTAAACTGCGGATGGCAGTGGGTGCTGTATATATAGTATTCACTTTGTATTTATCTACAATGTCCCAGAACCTGCCGGCAGTTGGCCAGGTAGGTATGCCTTCAAACATCAGGCTGGTAGCGCCTGCACTTAAAGGCCCATACAAAATATAACTGTGACCGGTTATCCATCCAATATCGGCTGTACAAAAAAATACGTCGCCGGGTTTGTATTGAAACACATTTACAAAAGTGTAGTTGGCCCAGATCATATACCCGGCGCCCGTATGTACCACGCCTTTTGGTTTACCGGTGCTGCCCGAAGTGTATAAAATAAACAACGGGTCTTCTGCATCCATTACTTCAGCAGGAAAAGAAGACACACCGTCTTTTCAATCTGTTCCAATGCAAATTCCATTTCATCTTCCCACCATACATCTCTTCCTTTCAACATGGAAACAGGAGTTCTTGTTCTTGTATATACAATTACTTTTTTTATGGTACGGTTGCCGATCAGCGCATCATCAATGATACTTTTTAAAGGGATATCTTTTCCGCCGCGGTAAGCGCCATCGCAGGTAATAATAAATGCTGCCTGCGCATCATACAGCCTGTCGGCAATACTTTGTGCACTAAAGCCGCCAAAGATCACACTATGTATGGCGCCAATGCGTGCACAACCCAAAACTGCGTAAGCCAGCTCGGGTACCATGCCCATGTAAATACAAACCCGGTCGCCTTTTTTAACACCATTGTTTTTTAACACCTGTGCAAACTGGCAAACCCTCTTGTGCAGGCGTGCATAGGTTACCGTTCTTACTCTTTCTTCCGGGTTATTGGGTTCCCAGATGATGGCGGGTTTATCAGCCATGGTTGCCAGGTGACGGTCAATACAATTTTCAGTGATGTTGAATTTGGCGCCGGCAAACCATTCTACTTTTGGCTCTGTAAAATTCCAGTTCAACACAGTATCCCATTTTTTATGCCATAAAAAGTTTTCGGCAACGTTCCCGAAGAATTTTTCAGGATCTTCTATGCTTTTTTTGTAATCTTCGTGGTACTGTTCCAATGATGTGATCTGGTAAGGGTATGACATTTTAATGAATTTACTTTATGCCCAATTTAATATATTTATCATTACATTCCTTTAAAAAACGGATTAAAAACAAATATGGCTGCATCACCTGAAAAAGGAATCGGTAAGATCATTTTTTCTTCCTCGCTGGGGACATTAATTGAGTGGTACGATTTTTATATTTTTGGTATGCTTGCCAAAACCATTTCCATCCAGTTTTTTCCCGAAGGAAATACTACAGCTGCGTTGTTGAGCACACTTGCCATTTTTGCTGCCGGGTTTTTAGTGCGGCCATTTGGCGCTTTGGTCTTTGGCCGCCTGGGCGACCTGGTTGGCCGAAAATATACTTTCCTGCTCACGCTCGTTTTAATGGGCGCTTCTACTTTTTTAATTGGCCTGGTACCAGGGTACAAATCAATCGGCCTGGCAGCGCCTTTGCTGGTTTTGTTATTAAGACTGATTCAGGGCCTTGCACTGGGAGGTGAATATGGAGGAGCAGCAACCTATGTTGCTGAACATGCACCTGCAGGCCGCCGGGGATATTTTACTGCCTGGATACAAACCACAGCCACACTGGGTTTGTTTGTAGCACTGGGTATCATACTGCTGGTAAAAACAAATATGAGTGAGGCCGCCTTCAATGCAGAGTGGGGTGGTTGGCGTTACCCTTTCTGGATCTCCATTTTACTGGTCGGCGTTTCCATTTATATCCGTTTAAAGATGAGTGAGTCGCCCCTGTATGCGGCGCTTAAAAATGAAGGAACCACATCTGTAAATCCCATCAAAGAAAGTTTCGGGCATAAGGGAAATTTTAAAATGGTGTTACTGGCTTTGTTTGGAGCGGTAATGGGGCAGGGGGTTATCTGGTACACCGGGCAGTTTTATGCGCAGAGTTTTCTGGAAAATACTGTGAAACTGGAATTTATGCAGAACCGTGAGATACTGTTATGGGCGATCGGGCTGGCAACACCTTTCTTTTTATTCTTTGGCTGGCTGAGTGATAAAATCGGCAGAAAATGGATCATGCTGACAGGGATGTTGCTGGGTGTGATCTTTTACCGGCCGATATTTGCCACTTTTAAAAACCACCAACAACAATACCTGGAAAACAGACGGATTACGAATGGCCAATTCTGCCGTTACAGCAACCATCATAAAAATGGATACCATTAAAAATGCTGATCCGGGTTTGTATGTAATTGTAGAACATAGTAAAACAGATTGGGCATTAACAGACGGGAGAAAATTTTCAGTAACGAGTGCTGATACCATCCCGATGAATCAACTTAGATCTTTTATCAGGGTTGATAAAAAACCTGTTTATTCAGATAAGGTTTTATCAACGGCACTCAAATGGAAATTCATCAGCCTGGTTTGGGTCATGATCGTTTTTGTAACCATGGCCTATGGCCCCATAGCAGCGTTTCTGGTGGAGTTGTTTCCCACAAAGATCCGCTACACTTCTATGAGTTTGCCCTATCATATTGGCAATGGCGTGTTTGGCGGACTGGTGCCATTCATCGCAACCTTACTGGCAACAACTTTTGTAAAAGACCCGCTGGTTGGGCTTTGGTATCCCATTGGTGTGGCAGCACTTTGTTTTATCATCGGCGCATTATACCTCAGTAATAAAATTGATAAAGACGTTAATGATTAGAAAAACAAGGAGTCCCGGAAAGCCGGAAGGGTCTTACCGGCTCTCTGGAAAAAAATAAAATATATGAATAGCGTTAAAAAAATAATGGGCCTTGTGTGGATGCTATGGCCACGTTATTATCTTTTTTAGTAAAGAGTGCCTGCATAATATCAGCAGCGGTGGTACCAAAGATATTAACCAACCCGTACCCTGGATCATCATCATTACCATATTTACACCCATTGCCATTGGCCTGATGATATTTGGTTATTATGCCATGAAGGGAGAGTATGATCATTTGCCGGAGAGTTCGGAGGAGATCTGAGATCACAACCCCATCGCCTTATAGATCGCTTCCTGGATATTTGTACGCACATTCATTCTAAGCAATTTTGTGTTTTCGCCTCCATCAGGATTAACCCGGTTGCTTAAAAATATATAGACAAGGTTATACGCCGGATCGGCCCAGGCACAGGTGCCGGTATACCCGGTATGCCCGAAAGTAAGGGGTGATGCAGAAAGACTTGGATAAGGATCGGGGCGCCTGTAATTATCTTTTCGGGTTTGTCAAAACCTAAACCCCCTCCTGCTGAAATGACTGTGATAAGCTGTAAACAGGTCAATGGTTTCTTTACTCAAATATCTTTTGCCATTGATCACACCTTCATTCAACAACATTTGCATAACAACGGCCATATCATAAGCATTGCTGAATAATCCTGCATGGCCGGCTACACCGCCAAACATGGCTGCACCGGGATCATGCACATCGCCACGCAGTAATTGTAAACGGAATTGTTTTTCCTGCTCTGTTGGTATGATCCTTTGTAAAAGGTATTGTTCTGTTGGTTTAAACCCTGCAGTTGTTAAACCTATAGGCCTGTAAAATTCCTTTTCAACATATTCATTCAGGGGCAGGCCACTGATGGCTTCAACGATCCTTCCTAAAAAAATAAAATCATTATCGCTGTAGATATACCTGCCTGTGCGGCCAAGCGGACTTTCCAGGATCCGTTTGTATAAAGTATCACGCCAGTCGGCACGCATGTACAGGTCTTTTGCGATCCTGATGCTGAAAGAATCTTTTTTGCAGCTGCATAAAATTTTGTTGAGGGCGTTCCATCAACTTCCAGTGTTTCCTTATAAAATGGAATATAGGCAACCAGCCCTGCCTGGTGGAGTAAAATATTTTTAATGGTTAAATTTTCTTTGTTGGTTCCCTTTACCCAGGGCAGGTAATCACCAAGCTTTTTTTTTAGATCCAGCCTGCCTTCATCATATAACTTCATTACAGAAATGGTGGTGGCGCAGATCTTTGTAACAGAGGCCATGTCGAAAATGGATTCTGTATTTACTGGTTCTGTTTTATCGTAGGTATAATTGCCATAAGCTTTATGATAAACAATTTTGCCATCTTTTGCAATCAATACCACGGCCCCGGGCGTAGCGCCTTTGGCAATGGCATCGGCTGCAATGGAATCAATGATGATAAGTTTTGCCGCATCCAGGTAGTTCTTAACCCGTTTATCCGGAACCGCATATGCTTTTAATTCAATGCCAGTACCATAAGTAAACTGCTCACAAACCGTGACAGGCAATTTTCCTTTGGCAGCAATTTTTCCCTGCAACAGGTCTATGGCTGTGTTTTGAATGATATCATCATCTTCATAACAGGCTACTAAATTTTTAGCCCCGCACCAGTTTTTAATGGCATACGGGTTGCCAAAAATAAAAGTAACAGCTTTAGTCTGCTGTTGTAACTGTGTTACCAGGCTAATAGCATTTTTACTGATCCCAAAATTATTTGCCGGGGTACGGTTGTATCCGTGCACACCAATGATCACCTGTTTATAATTGGCTTTTGTTTGAGCAACAATGGAAGCGATGTCTGTTGCTTCATCTTTATAATCGAAGTAGATCACATCGGCATTGTAGTCGGTACGCATGCGTTTTGCAAAGGCATTCTCTGTTTTTGTTCCGATACATATATATGCCACTTCTGTTTTTGCATTGGCTGTTTTAGCCGCCATTGGAAAAAAAACGGCATCTGTTTTTTTCAAAACAGTCAGGGCATTCTCTGCTATCAGTCTCCGCATATTGCTCACATCCCTGTTCAGGTCCCTGGTGATATTATCGGTATTGATGGGTTTTAACCCGGCAAGGCCATATTCATATTTGGCCTTCAGCACTTTTTTGCAGTGTATGGAAATATCGGCCCAGCTTAACTTTCCGCTATCTATCGCTGCTTTTATTTTTGAAATAGCCATGGGTACATCTCCGGGTAAACACAGCATGTCATTCCCGGCGATCAATGATTCAACAGCAGCTTCGCCATTCGGGAAAAATTTGTTTACACCCTGCATCTCCAGTGCATCTGTAAAAGTTAATCCCTGGTAACCCAGTTCATTCCGCATTAAACCGGTAACATTATTTTTTGAAAGCGATGTTGCTTTGTTTTTTGTACTGTCAATTGCCGGTATATATAAATGGGCTATCATGGTACTGCCAACACCGGCCCTGAATATTTCACGGAAGGGATATAATTCCAGCGCTTCCAGTTGCGCCATGGTTTTGTTGATCACCGGCAGGTCATAATGCGAATCCACCGACACATCGCCGTGCCCGGGAAAATGTTTGGCACAGGCCATTACGCCATTATCCTGCAGGCCTTTCATGTATTGAATTCCAAAGGATGCCACTTTATATTTATCCTCTCCAAAACTGCGGTCGTTTATGACCGGGTTATCAGGATTATTGTTTACATCAACAACCGGTGCAAAATTTACGTGTATACCTACCCGTCTACATTGTTCCGCCACAATTCTTCCGTATTCGTAAGCAATGGATGAATCCTGCACAGCGCCCAGCATCATTTGCTTGGGTAGTGGTAGTACACTGTCGGTCATGCGCATACCAACGCCCCATTCGGCATCGATGGTAACCAGCAATGGTGTTTTTGCAATGGCCTGCAAACCATTGATCATGGTTGCCTGTTTAACCGGGCTTCCCTGGAAAAGACAGATACTGCCGATATTGTATTGTTTTACCAGTTCTGCTACAGCGCTGTCAAAAAAAGTTACCGTCTTTGTCCTGGAATCTATGGTTGACAGGCGTACCACCATTAATTGTGCGATCTGTTCATCAGGGGAAAGTGTTTTGAACACACTGTCAACCCATGCAGTGGCGGAATTTTGCTGTGCAAAGCTGTTAAGGCTTAAAAAAACAAATAAAATCAACTGGAATTTCCGCATAAGGGTCTAAAAATTTTATAGTGAACAGGATGTGTTATTTTTGTTGTTCTAAATTACAGGATTTTGCCCGATATCATTCAATTATTACCCGATAACATTGCCAACCAGATCGCGGCAGGTGAAGTGATCCAGAGGCCGGCCAGTGCAGTAAAAGAACTGCTGGAAAATGCCGTGGATGCAGGGGCTGACGAAGTTAAACTTATTGTAAATGATGCCGGCAAGGCCCTGATACAGGTGATAGATAATGGTAATGGGATGAGTGAAACTGATGCAAGGATGGCCTTTGAGCGCCACGCCACTTCTAAAATAAAAAATATTGAAGACCTGTTTAAGATCAGAACCATGGGTTTCAGGGGCGAAGCCCTGGCAAGTATTGCTGCTGTGGCACAGGTTGAATTAAAATCAAAAAGAGCTGATGATGAAACCGGTGTTTTTATTGAAATTGAAAACAGCCAGGTGATAAAGCAGGAGCCCGTAGCAGTGCCAACCGGTACCAGCATTGCCATGAAAAATCTTTTTCAATGTGCCTGCACGCCGGAACTTTTTAAAAAGCAATGCTGCCGAACTCAGGCATATTGTGGATGAATTTATCAGGGTGGCCATGTCGTTTCCCGAAATTTTCTTTTCATTTACCAGCAATGGCCAGCAGGTATTTCACCTGGAGAAGGGCAACATGAAACAGCGTATTGTGCAGTTGCTGGGCAACAGCTATGCCTCCAAACTGGTGCCGGTGCAGGAACATACCGATTACATGAATATTTATGGTTTTGTAGGGAAACCCGATACTGCCAAGAAAACAAGGGGTGACCAGTATTTTTTTGTGAACAACCGGTTTATTAAAAGCGCATACCTGAACCATGCGGTAATGAATGCCTATAATGAAATGATCGCCAAAGACAGTTTCCCGATGTACACACTATTTATTGATCTTGACCCCACGCAGATTGATATCAATGTACATCCCACCAAACAGGAAATTAAATTTGAAGATGAAAAGATCGTGTATGCGTTTGTGCAGAGTGCCGTAAAACATGCACTGGCACAGTTCAGCATTACACCTACACTGGATTTTGAACTGGACGCTTCCATACAAAGCCTGGATGCGGTATCCAAACCTTTCACCGATGAAAATAAATCAGCTGCGTCCGCATCATCATTGTACAATACGTTTACAAAAAAACACCAGTCGCATTTTATTGAAAGTAAAAGTGAACTCAAGCACTGGAAGGCCCTGAGCGGAGCCGAAGGGTATGAGCTGGGGGAAAAGTTGTCCGTTGACCGATCGTCCACTGGACCCGGTGGGTTGACCGGGGAAGATTTTTTAGTTGCCGGAGAACTTCATTCGGGCAACCAACAATCCGAAGGCCCCGGTAGGCGGCCAACGGCAGAAAACCTGCTTCAAGTACATAACACATTTATTATTGTGCAAACCAGTAACGGTTATTACCTGTTACACCAGCAAAATGCTCACGAACGCATTCTGTACGAACGTTTTGCCCTGGCTGTTGAAGGAAAACCCATTGCAACGCAGCAGAGTTTATTTCCTGCTACCATTGAATTAGCTGCCGCTGATGCCGTTTTGCTGAAAGAACTCTTACCGGACATGAATCATTTGGGAAACCTGCTTGAACCTTTCGGCAACAATACTTTTGTAATACAGGGTACACCTGCAGATGTGAACCAGGGCAGCGAAAAAATGGCCATTGAAAAAATGCTGGAGCAATACAAACACTTCAGTAATGATCTCAAATTCAGCAAACGTGAAAAACTTTTACGTTCGCTTGCTTTGCAGCAATCTGTAAAAGCAGGTACAGCATTAACCGAAAGAGAAATGAAAGTTTTGGTTGAAGATCTTTTTAACTGCAGCGTGCCAAACAGTACTGCCAACGGTAAACCAACATATCTTGAATTTAAAAAAGAGGAATTGGATAAGTTGTTTGGGGAGGTAAACCATTCCAGAAAAATGTTGTCAGCCTGTCCCGATAGCTATCGGGATGTTGAAGGTGGAATGGTTCATTAACCCTTCGACCACCTCTGCTGCCGCTGAGCAGCCAGGCTCAGCCTGACATTTCGTTAACCAACAACAAAAAAGCCTGCAACATCGCTGTTACAGGCCTTTGCTCCAAAAAATCCCTATCATTACAATTTTTGAAATCTGGCATAGCAGACCCTGTTTCCATAGACCAACTTAATAGTGTATTGCCCTGCAGCGAGGTTGTGTACATTCAATGTCACTAAATTATTGCCGGCATGTCCCTGTTGTGTTCCGGACAATACGAGTACATTCAAACTGTTATATACATAGGCATTGATCATTTCCGGTTGTGTTAAATAAACATTTACATTAACTGTAGTTGATGCAGGATTAGGAAATGCCTGTAACAGGCAGGCATTGGTAACCTGTTCGATCCGGATATAATTACAATATTCCTTCACACAGCCGCCCAATAAAGTGGCTCTTAAACACACACGGTAAAAACCGGTATCCTGGAATGTATACACCGGGTTATTTTGGTGCAGGATCACCGGGGGCAATGTAATTGTGCCGTTGAGCCTGCTTATAGTCCATACCTGGTCCAGTATCGGTAATGTGGCATTGGCATAAAAATGGACCTTGTTGGGCATTTGCGGGTTACGCTGGTATGTGTATGAAACATGTGCCGTATCACAGTTTACCTGCGGCAGTACCCTTATTTCCTTACAGGTAGTTGATGCACAGTTTGGCCCACGCCATACCGTTAGGCATGCAGTATAAACACCTGGTTGAGCATAGCGGTGTATGGCAACCGGGTCATGGCTGCCGGTACCGTCACCAAAGGTCCAGGTATATTGTAAGGTTGGATTTATATAATCTGCGGTGAATTTAAATTTCTGGTTATCATTATTGAAACGTTCATAATGATATTTTGAAAGCTGTGTACATGAAGGCAGGGGTTGTGGAATATAAATGGTATCGCAGAATTCCCTTACACAATTTGAAGTTGGACTTGGGTAGATCCGCAGGCAAACCCTGTAACTGCCCGGCTGTGCATATTCATGTATGGCATTCCATGAAGTGGCAGAACTGCCGTCGCCAAAGTTCCAAACGGCTACCGCGGCTGCTGTTGGCGGCGTACTGAGATTGGTGAAATATACTTTTCTCTGGTTGACAGAATCAAGGCGCCAGCTAAAGTTTACATTGAAATTGCATGGGGAGGGCACAACAATGGTATTGCATTTTTCCCGAACACATCCTGCAGGCGTTGTGGCGTTGTTGGTTTTCTTCACCCTTAAACAAACGGTATAATTTCCTGCGCTTGTATAATTGTGCGTTGGTGCAGCAACATTTGGATCGCTTTGTACACCACTGATTGAAGTACCATCACCAAAGGTCCATTTCAGAGAATCAGTTGGATGAATGGGTGTACTGGTGTTGGTGAATTTGATCCGCAACGGATGGTTTGGATCCGGTTGCGAAGTAAAATTAACCACCAGGTTGCATAATACAGGAATTACAATGGTATTGCATTTTTCCCTTACACATCCTGTATTCGTTGTGGTGTTGTTATTTTTCTTCACCCTTAAGCAAACTGTATATGTTCCTGCATTTGCATAGTTATGTGTTGGGGCAGCCACATTAGGATCGCTTTGTACACCGCTGAGCGAAGTGCCGTCACCAAAGGTCCACCTGAGAGAATCAGTTGGATGAACGGGTGTACTGGTGTTGGTAAATTTAATTCGTAATGGTGATTTGGATCCGGTTGCGAAGTGAAATTAACCACCAGGTTGCAGGGTGGGTACACATGATCGTTTGTATTCCTGAGCCTTTTAAACAAACCGTATAAGTTCCGGGAGCAGTATAATTATGTACCGGGTTAACCGCATTGGAAGAAGTTCCGTCTCCAAATGTCCAGCGGACCGAATCATTAACTGCAACAGGTGTGGTTAAATTATGAAACTGAATTCTTAATGGATTGTTTGGATCAACCGTCCAGTTAAAATTGGGTAACAGGTTGCATGGCGGAGGAATGATCACTGTTTTACCGATATACCTAATACAGGGACCACTTGTTGGCGTTGGGATTTTTATAACTGTTAAACAAACATTGTATGTACCGGGATTGGCATAAGTATGCACCGGGTTTACAGCATGTGATGTACTGTTGTCTCCAAAATTCCAGGTAATGGAATCTGTATTGGATAAGGGAACCGATAAATTTTGAAAAGCAACCGTTAATGGGTTGGCTGCTGTACCGGACCAGCTGAAATTAACCACCAGGTTACACGCTGCATTGATGGTTACCTGCCTGGTAAATGATTGGGTACAAACCGGTACATTATTCTGGTTTACCCTGGCAATGGTATGTACAACGGCATACGTGCCCGGTAATGTGTAAGTATGTGTTGGTGAAACCTGCTGATTTACAGGTGAGCCATCACCAAAATGCCAGAAATGCTGAACCAATGGAGCTCCTTCAGTAATTACCGGGTTAAATTTAACGGTAAGATTATTGATGTACTGAACAGCAAATTCAGCATTACAATTGGTGCCTGGTTGTGCTGTTGCCTTAAATGTAAAGGCTGTGATGGTAAGCCACAGCAGCGTAAAAATTTTTTTCATAAAAACTGTTTGTCGGTTAAAGGATAAATAGGGTTCTTAAGCTTTAAATAGATACCCCAGTTTTTGGATTTGTTGCCTGAACAATAAAATTATTAATATTTTCCCTGATGTCAAGCAGGAATTTTTCTACGGCTTTCCTTACAGGAGTGGCTCCTGTCATATAATTATTGGCTAAAACCGAAAAAATGAGGAGCTTGCCTTTTTTGGTGACCAGGAAACCACTCAAGGCACAGTTATTACTTAATGTGCCGGTTTTGGCATAAATAAAACCACTTTCCTTTTTAAAATAGGAGGATAAAGTACCGGTGCCGCCCGTGGGTAAAATATTTTTCAGGCGGTCCCAGCCAAATTCATTCTTTGTTTTGTTGAGGATATATACAAAGGATTGTGGTGTAAATAAATTGTACCGGCTCAGGCCGCTGCCATCCACCCACCTGGGTCTTTGAGGTACATCTTTCAGATCTGATATTAATAAAGTATCAATGATCTTTTCGTCACTCATATAGCCCAAATGTTCATTGCTAGAGGGAATAAATTTTTAACGTACCTTTTTTATCATGAATCCACCAATCTGATCCAATTTTAGTCTTTAAAGTATCTTCAAGCAAAGACTGAATATCTACAATTGTAGGTCTGAAAGGGACTTCTTTATTTTTATCGTTACCATTAATAAAAATAAAATGATTATTCTCAAAATCTTTTATTACTTCAAAACCAGTATTTACTTTTTCAACTACACCACTTTGTTTTTGATAGAATGATGGATAAATATTTACACTGTCAGCGTTTACCCATTTAGCTTTAATAACATTTCCATAAATGGGAAAACTGCTTCTTTGTGCCATATAGCCATCCTTAAAATCATTCCAGGCCCATCCATTTCCTAAAAAATCTTTGTACAAAAAATTTTCTGACAAATAAATCTTTTTTTGATTCTTCAAAAAATTCAACACAGCTTGATTCTTGAATTCACTAAGTAAAAATGTAGGATCCCCCGCAGCTTCAATTACTGTTGAATCTCCTTTCATCTGATATCTCAGCCCCACCAAACTATCCCCCAGATATTTCATCCCTGCATAAAGTGTAAACAGTTTGGTATTGCTTGCCGGTATAAAATATTTAGTTGCATTATAATTATACCAGTACCTGTTGGTTGCCGGTTCGTAAATACTGATACCGATATGGCCCGTACGGATCGCCGTATCGTTTAATAAAATGGCATTTGCCTGCCTGGCTATTTGTTTTGACACCGAACAGGAGCTGATGATACCCAGCATAAATAAACAACTTATCCAATTACCAATGACCAATCTCATATATATGCCTGATTGTTTTGTTTTATTCATCTCCCGTTAAAGTTATAATTTTCAAAACTAATTATACCACACCCGATGTTGCCAATAAATAGGTTGAGGTCATTTTCAAGGCTGATACTGCCGATAGTAATGTTGGTGATTACCATATTATTTGGTACCGTTGGCTACATAGTTATAGAAAACTTTAGTTTTTAGAAGCCTTGTATATGACGGTGATTACTATATCTACCGTCGGGTTTGCCGAAGTAAAACCGTTGTCAGGAACAGGGCGCATATTTACCATATTCCTCATCCTGGTAAACCTTGGCTTATTCACCTATTTTGTAACCCTGCTTACCCGTTTTTTTTCGGATGGCGAATTTTCTAAACTGTATAAACAGATCAAAATGGAAAACAGTATCAAACAACTGCAACAACATGTGATCATTTGTGGCTTTGGCCGAAACGGAAAAGAAAGCGCACAGATATTATTCAACAATAAAATACCCTTTGTGGTACTGGAAGAAAAGAACGAACTCGAAACAGATCTTGATTTTACCGTAACCCATTTTATGAAAGGAGATGCCACAAAAGATGAAATGCTTTTGGAAGCAGGCATTAAAAATGCAAGGGCGCTTATTGCCACTTTGCCGGTGGATGCCGATAATTTATTTGTAGTACTTACAGCCAAACAACTCAACCCGCAGTTAAAGGTTATCAGCCGTGCATCTGAAGATTCATCTGTAAAAAAATTAAAGATTGCTGGTGCTGATAATGTGATCATGCCGGATAAGATCGGCGGTGCACATATGGCTACACTGGTATTGCTGCCCGATGTGGTTGAAATGCTGTCCATCATGGGTACACAAAACAATGACCAGTTTCGTGTTGCAGTGATACAGGGCAACAAAAATATTACGCTTGGAGAACTGGATATGTGGAGTAAGACCAACTGTACGATCCTGGGTATAAAAAACCAGGGCAATAATTATACTATTAACCCCGGGGCTTCTTATCAAATTAATCCCGGTGAACGTTTAATTGTAATGGGAAGTGATGAACAGATCGATAAAGCAAAAAAACTTTTATGATCTCTGAAAATTATTGGGGAACAGATTAAAAGAAGTCAGTAGTCAGGAGTCAAGTCAAAAGTCAAAAAGAACAGCATTCAATTTTACAAAATACTCCATTTTAATTTTGACTTTTGATTTGTTATTTTTATCCTCTTTCCTGTGCCCGCAACCATCTTTCCGGTATTTCATTGCGGCTGGCGTTTATGTAATCTGTGTAGCTGCAGGGAATAAATTTTTTATTGGGTAACTGCATCCACCAGCGCCCCGTTTTTTTACTTTGCAGGAAGATGGATTCCACTTCTGTAAAACTGGTATGGTACTCATTAAACTGATCCCGCTCTTCAATGGAGGCTTCCTGCCTGCTTCGGCTTTTACCATCAATAAAATACCAAAGCATTTGCGCAACCTGTTTGGCACTGAGATCTTTTACATCGAGATGCGGCAGGTAACCATAAATACCAAAACTGTTTACTGTATTGCTCAGTCCGGCAAACCGGGCCAGTATGCAGGCTTCCTCCCCGGTAAAACCATTGGGACTTTCACTGCTGGCCGGCGAGTCGCTGTATTTTATGGCGCTGATATCAAAGCTCAGCAAATGGGTATTCCGGATAACCGGTTCCATCTCTTCAATATTTTCACGGGCAGTACCTACCCGGAAACAGTCAAACCGGAGTTTGTCCATGGTTTCCAGCATGCGGGGATGTACAAAATAGCTTTGAAAACCGATGTGGTTATAGTGTTTTACCAGGTTGGGTTCACCGGTAAGCATTTCCAGCAAAAAATTTTCACTGCGTAAAGGATTTTCACCTTTCAGGTTAATGGTAGCATCAATACAGGTTGCTTCTACCACCTGCTGCAGTTCTTTATAGGCAAAATACTGCGCCAGGGTAATATCATGTGAGCCGCCAAGTATGACCACTGTTTTATTCAATCTTAAAAGTTCGGCCAAAACTGTTTTTACAGCAGCATAACTGTCGTTTAAAGTGGCGCCTGTTCTTATATTGCCCATATCGGCAATGATAACTTCTGTGTGCCAGTAATGCAATTGATATAATTGTTTGCGGATGCAGTCTGCCGCATGCATTGTGTTATCAAAAACACCGCTTCCCCTGGTTTCCAGAACCCCCACCAGCACAATATCCGCAAGGGTAATATCGGGCAGTTCTTTTTCATAAATGGACATGTGTTTGGCCAGCTGGCCGTCGGTATACCCTTTGTCATCATTCAGTTCATGAACGGCTATGGGCATTAAAAAATCGTGCAGATCGTACATTCAAAATATTTCGACAAACCTAATTTAATAATTTCAAATTGTGCCTTTATCAGTATAAAATATGATTGATGTTATGTTTTTTCAAATGGGTAAATTGTTAACTTCGCTATACAATAAAAAACACATGAGTAATAAGCAGGAAGTTTTAAATGATGTCGTTATTAAATTTGCCGGCGACAGCGGAGATGGTATGCAGTTAACCGGGAGCCAGTTTACCAATAACACGGCCTTGCTGGGTATTGACCTGGCCACTTTCCCCGATTTTCCGGCCGAGATACGGGCACCGATAGGAACACTGCCCGGTGTGAGCGGGTACCAGCTCAGGTTTTCATCCGACAGGGTTTTTACCCCCGGTGATGCCTGTGATGTATTGGTAGCTATGAATGCAGCCGCTTTAAAAACAAACCTGATTGGCCTTAAACCGGGTGGCCGCATCATAGCCAATGAAGACGGTTTTGATGCAAGGAATTTACGCCTGGCAAATTATCCCGAAGGTGTAAATCCACTGGAAGATGACAGCCTGGGAAATTATGAAGTGATCAGGATGGATGTGACCAAAATGACCCGGGAGGCCCTGAAAGATATTACGATGGGTGTAAAGGAAAAAGACCGTGCAAAAAATATGTTCGTATTGGGTTTTTTATACTGGATGTATAACCGGGATATGGACAGCACCATTGGTTTTATTAAAGACAAGTTTGGCAAAAAGCCGGAGATATTTGAAAGTAATGTAAAGGCCTTAAAGGCAGGTTACCATTATGGCGATACAACCGAAACCTTTACTACCCGGTATACCGTTGCCAAAGCAAAAATGGATCCCGGTACCTACCGGTCCATCATGGGTAACCAGGCCCTGGCATACGGATTGATCGCAGCATCGGAAAAAAGCGGCCTGCAGCTGTTTTTAGGCAGTTACCCCATTACTCCTGCCAGTGATATTTTACACGAGCTCAGCCGGTATAAAAATTTTGGAATAAAAACTTTTCAGGCCGAAGATGAGATCGCAGCCATTACATCGGCTATTGGAGCCAGTTATGGAGGCAGCCTGGCTGTTACAACGAGCAGCGGCCCCGGTATTGCCCTTAAAGGCGAAGCAATGGGTTTGGCAGTGATGCTGGAGATACCGCTGATCATTGTAAATATTCAGCGGGGCGGCCCATCAACCGGCTTACCAACAAAGACAGAACAAAGCGATTTGATGCAGGCTTATTATGGCAGGAACGGCGAATGCCCTATGCCGATAGTTTCAGCATCTACACCAAGCGATTGTTTCAGCGCAGTTTACGAAGCGGTAAGGATCTCTGTTCAGCATATGACCCCGGTAATGTTCTTAAGCGATGGATATATTGCGAATGGTGCAGAGCCCTGGAAATTTCCTGTAGCAGCCGACCTGCCTGAAATTAAAACCCAGTTTGCATCACAGAATTTTGCAGGAATCATGGATGATAATGGTAAATTTCAACCTTATAAAAGAGATGATAAACTGGTGCGTCCATGGGCCATTCCGGGTACACCGGGGCTGGAACACCGGGTTGGCGGATTGGAAAAACAGGATATAACCGGTAATATCAGTTATGAACCGGAGAACCACCAACGCATGGTTAAAATAAGGCAGGCCAAGGTTGATATGATCGCCAATTTCATACCTGACCAGCGGTTAGACAGTGGTGAAGAAAGAGGAAAGGTATTGGTATTGGGATGGGGAAGTACGTATGGCGTAATCAAAAGTGCCTGCAGGGAATTACAAAAAGAAGGCCTTGCTGTATCCCATGCACACCTGCGTTATATCAGGCCATTCCCTAAAAATTTAGGGGATATCCTGAAAAATTTTGATACCGTTCTGATCCCGGAAATTAATAACGGGCAATTGGTAAAAATTATTCGTGACGTTTATTTTGTGGATGCAAAAGCGTTTAATAAAATTATGGGAATACCCATCACCAAGGGCGAACTGGTAGATGAGATCCGGAACCTGCTTAAATGAATACAGGTATAAAAAAAACCTTTCAGCTTGCTGAAAGGTTTTTTTATACAATAATATTTTGATTACCTGATCTTTTCCCTGCCGAATGTATATCCGATCTTAAGACTGAAAGAAAAGAATGCATCATTGTTATCAGGGTTCCCGCGCTGATCTCCGTTCTTTGATAAATTTGTAGGATCCAGTTCGTACTTACGGTCGTTAAGCAACAATGCATTGGTTAGTTTTGCACCAGTAAAATAATTGGCGTATAAGGTCGGATCAATATACTCCCTGCTTACATCATCAAGATAATCGGTATTTAAAACACGGTAAACAAATTCGGCCCTGATATTTAAAGATGAATTTAATTCGTATTTAACACCGGCACCCAGGGGGAAGTTTATTTGGTTTAATTTATATGGTTTTCTGTCGGGGTATTCTGCAAATCCCTGTCCTTCGGTACTTAATGGTTGCAGGTCAACCGTTCTTCCACCAATTTTTGTTTGAGGTTTAAAAGAGAAGAAACCAACCCCGCCCAGCAGGTATGGCGAAAAACTTGGTGGCGTCCATTCTTCTTTCTTGCTGTTGATTATATATAAAGGATGTATTTCCAGGCCCAGCATAAAATCAGTGATCTTTGAAGTAAAGTTTAAATTCCGGTCGTAACGGCCAAATGTGGTTTCCTTTACTTTTTCCAATACTTTATCATCGGCACTTACCGTACCAAAAGTAGCTTCCAGCCTTACAGCAAACATGTATTGATACATGGCACTCAGGTAAATGCTTCCCGCAATTTTGGTCTTGCCCAGGTTCAGATCCTTCACGAATTTTTTACCAATACCTTTATTTCCGCCTATATCTGTTAAGCAGTTCATAAAACCAACTGAACCACCAACTTCAAATGTAAGGGGGGTATCGTAATAATTGTTGTCGTAAAAATAATACTGGGCCGAAGCTTTTTCAAAAGGTACGGTGAGCATTAAAATAATGCTGAAAACGGTAGTGATTTTTTTCATTTATTTTTGTCCATTTTAAATAAACTGGCTGGGGTTTTAAAGGGACCGGGGGTGTATGATGCAAATAAAACGATTATTCTGCAATAATAAATCAACTTTTAATTTTTTTATTAACAAATTTACAAATACTAATTAATCCACAATCCCCGCACCGGGGTTTCCTGGCTGTGCAAATATACCTTCCATGCAATATTAACCAATGGTGGGCTATGTGTACATAAGGCGCAGGTAAATTTTTGATCAATTGTTTTTCTGTTTCCAGCGGCGATCTTGCATTTGTTGTTAGGCCCAACCTGGCACTAACCCTGTAAACATGCGTATCTACGGCCATGTTGGGCTGGTTATCAATTACTGAAGTTATTACATTGGCTGTTTTCCGGCCTACACCCGGTAATTTTACCAATTCATCAACAGTCATGGGTACTTCCCCGTGAAATTTTCCGATGAGCATATTTGCCATCCCGATCAAATGTCTTGTTTTATTATTAGGGTAAGAAATACTTTTAATTAACGGAAACAACTCTTCAAATGTTGCCTTGCTCATCGTATCCGCATCAGGGTATTTTTCAAAAATGCCGGGGGTGGTAAGGTTCACTCTTTTATCAGTGCATTGCGCCGAAAGGATAACCGCTACCAGTAATTGAAAAGGACTGTTGTAGATCAGTTCAGTTTCTGCATCGGGAGCATGTTCCAGGAAATAGTCTGTAAAAAACCGGTACCGTTCCTTTTTTGTCATAAAAAAAATCCTCCCGGTTTTGACGGGAGGATAAAATTACATTAAAAGCTTGTGCGAATCAGGCCTGTGGCGAAAGTTCCGCAATTGCTTTTTCAGCATAATTTAAAATATTGTCTATTGTTTGCTGGCTTGGTGACATTTTCAGTGCTTCCAGCCTTTTTTGGGCTGAGGTTATCACTTCAAATTTTTCACGCAAACTCCAGTCTGTTTCCAAAGCGGCCTTTATTTCGGCTGTTTGTTTTGGGGAAGTTTCATGATACAAATATTGTAACAGGTCTTCCGGGGTAAAATTGTGCATTAGCTGTTTAGTTGCTTGTGTTAAGAAATTAAATATCCATTCATTATCCGTTTACATAAACGGTTGTAAAACAGGAATATTGCTTTTAAAACTATAATTATTTGTTTTCCGGGAGGGATTTAACAACAAAAAGATCTTCATTATCTTTTTTCATCATGTATTTTTCCCTGGCATATTTTTCAATACTTTGGGCATTATTTTTTAATAAATCCAGTTCTATCTGTGATTCTGTTATTAATTGTTTAAAATGTTGCTCACTTTTTTGAAGTTTATTCAGTTTGTCTCTACTTTCAAAACCTGCCAAGATATCCTTCTGGTCGATGAAAACCATCCATATTACAAAAAAAGCACCTGTAAGAAGGTATTTGTTTTTGAGCCAGGAAGGGATATGAGTTAGAAATTTCATATTTGAGCTTTGATACTAGAGACACGATACTTGAAACTGGATACCTGAAGTTAAAAGTTATTTATCCAGTATCAAGCATCCAGGATCTTTTTTTATCCTACTTTCCAAATTTAATCTTTCCTTTTGGATAAATACCACTGTCGCCCAGGATTTCTTCAATACGTATCAGCTGGTTATATTTTGCCATCCGGTCGCTCCTGGATGCTGAACCGGTTTTTATCTGGCCGCAGTTTAATGCAACTGCCAGGTCGGCAATCGTACTGTCTTCAGTTTCGCCGCTTCGGTGGCTCATTATGGTGTTGTAACCATTTTGCTGTGCCATGCTTACTGCATTGATGGTTTCTGTAAGGGTACCGATCTGGTTTACTTTTACCAGTAAGCCATTGCCCACACCTTCTTTAATGCCTCTTTCCAGGCGGGTAACATTGGTTACAAAAAGATCATCACCTACCAGTTGAATTTTTTTGCCTAAAGTGTCAGTCAGTAACTTCCAGCCTTTCCAGTCATCTTCGGCCATGCCATCTTCAATGGAAATAATGGGATATTGCTTAACCCAGTTAGCCCAGTAATCAACCATTTTTTCGCTGCTTAATTTTTTGCCGTCACTTTTATGAAAATGATATACTTTTTTTGTTTTGTCATACATTTCACTTACGGCAGGATCCAGGGCAATGGCGATTTGTGATCCCGCTTTAAAACCGGCGGCTGAAATGGCCATCATTACGGTTTCAATGGCTTCTTCATTACTTTGTATATCGGGTGCAAAACCTCCTTCATCACCCACATTGGTGCTGTAGCCTTTTTTCTTGAGTACTGTTTTCAATGTATGAAAGATCTCAACTCCCCATTGTAACCCTTCGCTGAAAGACGAAGCGCCAACAGGCATCACCATAAATTCCTGGAAGTCAATTTTATTATCAGCATGTGATCCCCCGTTCAATATGTTCATCATCGGGATGGGTAATATCCTGGCATTGGTGCCGCCAATATAACGGTATAACGGAAGGTTAGCTTCCAGCGCGGCTGCTTTGGCCACGGCCAGGCTAATCGCCAACATGGCATTGGCGCCAAGTTTGGATTTATTGGAAGTGCCGTCCAGTGCGACCATCATGGCATCAATGCCGGTTTGATCGGCAACATCCCATCCCAGTAAATTATCGGTAAGTAGGGTGTTTACATTTTTTACGGCTTTAAGCACACTTTTACCTCCATACAGTTTTTTATTGCCGTCGCGTAATTCAACAGCTTCATGTATGCCGGTACTGGCGCCACTTGGCACAGCAGCACGGCCCAGGTGTTCGTTCTCGGTTAATATATCAACCTCAATGGTTGGGTTTCCGCGGCTGTCTAATATCTGGCGGGCATGAATGGAGGCAATGTAGCTCATACTGGTTAGTTGGTTTATTAGTTAATTAGTTAATTGGTTTATTAGTTTATTAGATTAACGGATTAACGGATTAACGGATTAACAGTTAATTGGTTGTCAAAGTTCTGAAAATATCTTCTAAATTTCCAACGGATTCACTTTGTAAAGAAACAATATTCAGATTTTTATTCAATGTAATTTCGATCAGCTTTCTTTTTAAGCTGTCTGCATCATCGGTTTTAAATAACCAGGAATTTGCAGTAAGCCGTTTTATATTTTGAATGCCTTCAAAAATATCTTCGGTTACAGCTTCCTTTAATTCCAGTCTTAATTCATTAAAATGTTTTTTGCCCAACAGGCTGCTCAATTTGTCATCAGCTACAATAGTGCCGTTGTTTATAATGATCACACGGTCGCAGATGGCCTGCACTTCCTGTAAAATATGCGAGGAAAATAAAACAGTTTTATCTGTTCCCAGTTTCCGGATAACCTCCCTGATCTCTACGATCTGGTTGGGGTCAAGCCCGCTGGTGGGTTCATCCAGGATCAACACTTCGGGGTCGTGTATTAAAGCTGCGGCCAAACCTACACGTTGTTTGTAGCCCTTGCTCAACTGTCCTGTTTTCTTATTGGCTTCGGCCAACAGGCCCACTGTTTTAATGACTTCCTCTATTTTTTCTTTTTTATTTTTTACAGCATGAATATTACTGATAAAATCCAGGTACTCCCGAACATACATGTCGTGATACAAAGGATTTGCCTCGGGTAAATAACCGATCTTCTTTTTTGTTTCGTTGTTGTTTTCTCCTGCTGTAATACCGCAAACCGTTGCTGTGCCTTCACTGGCAGCCAGGTATCCCGTTATGATCTTCATAGTGGTTGATTTACCGGCGCCATTGGGGCCCAGGAAACCAACGATCTCTCCTTTTTCAATGGTAAAGGAAATATGATCTACCGCTTTTTGTGAACCGTAAATTTTTGTGAGCTTATCTACTGTTATTGACATGTACAATGTTATTAAACAAAAATAAAAAACGCCTGGTGTAAAACCCGGCGTTGATTTTAAAACTTCGTTATTTTTTGTCTCCGCTGTTATTGCCGGGATTTTGATTTGGCCTTTGTTGCGCACCACCCCTGCCCGGCCTGTTGCGGTTGTTGTTTGGCCCTGCCCATCCCCGGGACGCTGTGAACCGGGCCCTTGCGACTGCCTGTTGGGATTATTATTTCGCTGGTTGCCACGGGGCCCGGCAGACGACCGGTTTGCTTTGTTACCCCCGCCGCCCGCAGGGTTCTGCGAACGATTGGGTTGATTGCCACCAGTGCCCTGTGGGCGATTTGGCCCCTGTGCGCCTGATCCCTGGGATTGTTGATTTCCGCCACCGCCCTGCCTGTTCCTTCCGGGCTGATTCGAGCCTCTTTCCTGGTCCCTTCTTTTGCGGCTTGTTTTTTCCAGGCTCTTTAAACTGATCTGGCCTACAACATCGGCATAGGTAGGTTCAATCTCTTTCGGCTTGCTGCTCACCACTTCCACCGGCTCCAGGTCCTCGGGACGAATGCCCTGTTTATTTAATTCTTTTATTTTTTTAACCCGCTCAATGGTTAAGGGGTATTGTTTGTTACTGTCGGGCATGGTATACCACATCAGGTTTCTGAAAATATCTTTCTTTACCAGGAAAGCACGGCTTTTTGCCATCTCGATCATATCTGCATCTTCCGGGAAAAACTGGAGTGCATCCATATAGGTATCCAGTTCGTAATTTAAACAACATTTAAGACGGCCGCACTGGCCGCTCAGTTTGGTCTGGTTAATGCTCAGATTCTGGTAACGGGCTGCATTGGTATTTACACTTTTAAAATCGGTAAGCCAACTGCTGCAGCAAAGTTCACGGCCGCAACTGCCTATCCCGCCTACTTTTCCGGCTTCCTGCCGGGCACCGATCTGGCGCATTTCAACTTTTACTTTGAACTCGCCTGCATATAGTTTTATGAGTTCCCTGAAATCAACACGGTCATCGGCAATATAAAAGAAAGTGGCTTTGCGCCCATCGGCCTGCAATTCCACTTCGGCCATTTTTAATTCCAGTTTCAACTGGCGGGCCATGGCACGGCTCCGTATCAAAATATGAGCTTCCCTTGCCTTTGATTCTATCATTTTGGCAATATCGCTTTCTGTAGCACGGCGTAAAACTTTTTTAATTTCCGGACTTTTTTCATCCACCCTCCGCTTTTTCATCTGTAAACGAACCAGTTCCCCGGTTATATTTACCATGCCCACATCAAAACCGCTAACCCCTTCCACAGCGATCATATCACCTTTTTCATAATAATGTAAGGTGGTATTTCTGAAAAAATCTTTCCGGCTGCCATTATTAAAACTTACTTCTATCATCCGGCAACCGCTTTCGGGGTCGCTGAATGGTAAATTGGCAAGCCAGTCATGCACATTCATCCGGTTACAACCACCGCTTGAACAACTGCCATGACTTTGACATCCTCCCGGAGCTCCGTCTTTTGAGGTTCCGCAACCTCCGCTTCCACATCCCATATGATAGAGAAATTAAAAATTAAAAATTTTAAATGAGGAGAATATTTGTAGCCCGGCTGAAGAATTACTATGATACTTCATTGGCGTCGCACTCTTGTACAGTATTATTTCTATCCGTCGGGCAAATTTACTTTTGAACGATGTCGAAGTTTTGGTTTGCCGTACAAGTCATTGACACAACGATGATGAATATTGATTATATGTTGGTTACAAAATAATCTTACCTAGTAAAACCCATGCCCCGGTACAAAATCCTCAGTTCACCAAAATTAACGATTTGTTGTTAATAATATGATATATCCTGATGGAAAGGGCATGAAACAGCATTTTTGCGTTGGCATTACGTTCAATATAGTAACTGGCCTTATCCAATTCGTTGATAATTGCTTCCTGCTGGCCGAGGTCGCAGAGTTTGTTCAGGCGTATGGCAAAATCATGGCCTGTTGTCTGTTGCCCATGGTCCATCGTTCCTATTACTCTCAACCTTACAGCCTCTTCAAGCAGGTGTATGAAGTATTTGAGAAACTGCTTTTGCTTTTCACGCCCCAGTTTGGCGGTATCATCGATCCATTTTACCTGGGCAACGGGCCCGGTACGGATGATGGCATTCAGCCATTCCCGGAGCATTACCTCCCAATCATCTTCAGCGTGCTGTAATAATTGAAGTGCTTCCCGGTAATTGCCTTCGGCAATGGCAGCCACCTGCTGTGCTTTTTCGAAACTTACACCCGCTTTTAATTCCAGCGAAGCTTCCACTTCGAGGTTGGTCAGCGCCGGAATTTTCACCAGCTGTGTGCGGGAAATGATGGTGGGCAATACCAGGTCCTCATTTTCTGCAACCAGTATGAACAAAGTATTTGGCGGGGGTTCTTCAATCAGTTTTAATAATTTGTTGCCTTCCTTGCCTAAAAATTCGGGCATCCACATGATGAGGATCTTGTATTCACTTTCAAAACTTTTTAAATTCAGCTTACGTATAATGTCTGTACATTCTGATGCTGTAATATTGCCCTGTTTGTTTTCGGCGCCGATAAATTGTAACCAGTCGTACACATTGCCATAGGGGTTTGTGGCAATAAACTCCCGCCATTCTTTTATAAAATCGGTGCTGACCGGTTTTTCTCCTGGCTTTTTAGTGATGACCGGGTAAGCGTAATGAATATCAGGGTGAATCAATTCATTTGCTTTTGTACAGGCGGGGCAGGTGCCGCAGGAATCGTAACCAGATACTGGATACTGGATACTGGATACAGGATCAGGCTCTCCAAATAATGATGGTTCCTGTACAACTTGCCGATTGCCGCCAGCTGATTGACACACTATGTATTGTGCAAAAGCCAGCGCCAGTTGCAAAGCGCCACTTCCTTCCTTGCCTAAAAACAATAAGGCATGGCTCAGCCGGTTGTGCTGCACCATTTGTACCAGTTGCTCTTTGGTTTCTTTTTGCCCGGTGATGGATTGGAATTGCATGGGAGCAAAGATAGTTGAAGTGTGTTGAGTTGAAAACTCAAAACCATGGCATCCCCGTCAGAGACGGGGACGGGGAAAAATTTTATAATTTACTTATGATCTCCTCACTCATCGGTTTCACCTTACTTTTAAAATGGCCGATCAGTTTACCATTTTCATCCAGTAAAAACTTATTAAAGTTCCAGGAGACTTTTGCATTCATTACCCCGTTCTCTGCTTTATTGCAAAGCCATTTATAGATGGGGGCAATATTATTTCCTTTGACAGATATTTTTGAAGCCATTGGGAAAGTAACGCCATAATTCTTTTTGCAGAAGGCTTCAATGGTTTCATTGCTGCCGGGCTCCTGCGAAAAGAAGTTGTTGGCCGGAAAGCCAATAATCACCAGGCGGTCCTGGTTCTTTTTATACAAAGCTTCCAGTTCTTCATATTGTTTGGTAAATCCACATTTGCTGGCCGTATTCACGATCAGTATTTTCTTTCCTTTGAAAGCGGCAAAGTCAATGGTGCCGCCGGTCAGTGATTCAACCTTAAAATCGTAAATGGTTTGGGTTTGAATGGAAGCTGCAGGCTTTGAAAATAAGCCGGTCCAGAAAAATGGTATGGAAAGCATTAAGAATTTTATCATCAGTATGATTGAATTAAATTTTTTTTTGAGGTCACAGTTTGCCGGTGATCTCTTCACTCATGGGTGTAACTTTGCTGGGAAAATAATTAAGCAGTTTACCGTTTTCATCCAGTAAAAATTTACCGAAATTCCACCTGATCTCGGCATCCATTACGCCGTTCTCTGCTTTACTGCATAGCCATTTATAAATGGGGGCTATGTCATCTCCTTTAACAGAAACCTTGGCTGCCATGGGAAAAGTGACGCCATAATTACTTTTGCATAATTCCCGTATTTCAAGGCTGGTGCCGGGTTCCTGTCCGCCAAAATTATTGGCCGGAAACCCTACGATCACCAGTTTGTCTTTATAGGTAACGTACAGTTTTTGCAGATCTGCATATTGCGGCGTGTAGCCACATTTACTGGCCGTATTTACGATCAGGATTTTTTTTCCTTTGAATGAAGAAAAATCAATGGTGCCGCCTTCCAGGGCTTCTACTTTAAAATCGTAAATAGATCTGGTGGCAACCGGGGTTATTATTTGCGGGTCAGTTTTTTTATCATTAGCCTGTAATGTACAGGACAAGAACACAACGCTTATAGCTATTAGCTTTATCATGAGTTATTTTTTTATGATTAACGAAATTAAAACGGTATTGTTCAAATGCGCTAAAAGATTGCGGTGGCTTAACTGTGGGTTAACAATTTTATTGTTTTTCATAGCAGCCGATATCCGGCAATCCAACATTACGGTTATTATCATCCAGGTCTCTAAAAAAACCGGTAAATACACCCGCATTGATCCCGGGTGCAAATGCATTTTTGGTGATCCTGAAATCGAATATTCTTTTATTTACATCAACAGTGTCGAATAAAGGATCTGCATTTTTTAAGTTGTTTGTTAAGGTACTGTTGGCGGGATCATTAATTACCCGGTAAATATTATTCTCAAATAAAACGGTAAAAGGGTTTGCCCCCTGTTTATTTATAACAACTTCATTATCAACCAGCCCTTCACTGCCCCAGAAAATGCTGTTGCGAAATACAGCATTCAGGTCTGCAGTAAGCAAAGTGCCGGTTTGTTCTGTAAAATTATTTACATTCAATACCGGGTTCTTATGGTTAAGGTATGTATTTGAGTAAGCAACTACGGTGCAATGGGTAAAATTGTAAACGCCGCCATAACTTAAAATGATATTGCTGCCGCAATTGCTGATTAAACAGTTGTCGGCCCGCAGGCTGCTGTTTACACAATAGATGCCTGCATCATATGCATTGTCGACTATACATTGTTTTAAAATAACTTTTGGATTTGCATTGAGTGATGGCTTTTCGGTTACGATGGCCTGGTATGCATTTTTAACAACTGCAAACGTAAGTACATTGTCTTTACTGCTGCCCCTGAAATAAATGCCCGGCCAGCTTGCCGGCAGGTCTTTGTACCCTTAATCCAGCCGGTCGCCGGTAAAAACAACGTGGTTTAAAAAAGGGCCGGTAACCGTTAACGTGCCATCAACTATAAAAGGGGCATTGGCATGTGAATAGATCCTGCAGCCGGGCAGAATGGTTAGTGATGCCGTGGTATCAATGCGTAAACTGCCCAGGATAACATAGGGCAGGTTGTTTGTCCAGGCCACGTTACCGGTAATTACCCGGTTGCTTAAAAAATTGGCATTTTGCCCGTAAGCCTGTAACTGAACATAACGGTTATTGCTGTTGTAATTTATCAAAATACTGTCGCTGACAATAAAGGGCAGGTTGGCAACATTGGGGTTGATGGTTACCGAAACAAAAACATAAATGCTGTCGTTGGCTTCAATATCCAGGTTGTTTATTTCATGGGTTGCAATACCATCTACATTCATTTTATAGGCAGAATTTGCTCCACCCATTAATTGTATTTTACTGAGGCGGAGTTTCTGGTTGTTTTCATTAATGATCTTAAATGATTTGGTAACAGACCCCGTAGTGGCAAAAACAGTATCGTATTTTAATGAATCAGTTGTAATGGTAATGCGGGCGAATTCACTGGTAATAAAAGAGTCTTTTTTACAGGAAGTTGTAATAAAAAGGCAATAGGCAATAAGCAACAGGCAAAAGGCAAACCCGGCTTTGAATCGTTCGGAAGGGGATTTGACCAGAATCTGTTTCTCTTCATTTTTCAAATGTAGACTTATTTGGTTTAATGTATTAATAGTGTGTCCAGTGTATTTCGACTTCGCTCAATACACTAAACTGCACTTCGACTTCGCTCAGTGCTTTATCCTCCGCCATGCTATTTAGCTGCATACGCCAGGGTTGCAATACTTAATTGTACATTTTCCACTTCCAGCATTACACTGCCGCAGGCTTCCAGGCTGGCGCCGGTGGTTACCACATCATCTACCAGCAACAGGTGTTTGCCGCTCAATTCTCCCGGATCTGCCACAGTAAAGCTGTCTTTTACATTATCCCAGCGTTCGGTGCGTTGTTTACGGGTTTGGGTTTCGGTGGCATGCCGGCGGATGACCACATTGTTTAAAACCGGGATATTCATTTCGGCAGCCATGCCGTTACAAATGACCGTTGCCTGGTTATAGCCGCGTTTATGTTCTTTATCGGCAAAAAGCGGTAAGGGGATCAATGCGTCTACCGCATTAAAGCGATCAGATTTCTGCAATGTTTTTCCCATGATCCCGCCAAGGTAAAACCGATCTTTGTATCGCCCCTGTATTTAAGCTGGTGAATCAGATGCTGTATTAAAAATTCCTTTGAAAAATAAAACTGGCTGTAAGCGGCTGTCAATGGCAGGCGTCCCCAGAAATATTTTTCAATGGGGTTGTTTGCAAGTTTTGCAAAATTGGTGTGCGGTAATTGATGAATACATTTGAAGCAAAGTAAATGATCTTCCTTAAGCAGGTCAGATCCGCAACCGGTACAAACATGCGGGTAAAAAAGATGCAGGGTACTGCTGAATATATTTTTCAGTTGGGCAATCATTTTTAAAATAATTACACCTGTAAGTTAAAATAAATATTGGTATAATTCTTCAACCTTACTTAAAGGAACCACTTCAATAGTTAAATTTTGTTTGCTTAAGGATTTGCTGTTATACTTACTCACAATGATCTTTTCAAAACCCAGTTTCTCGGCTTCAGCAATTCTTTGCTCGATCCTGTTAACAGCCCTGATCTCTCCGCTTAAGCCGACTTCACCGGCAAAACAATAATGCTGGTTGATGGGGGTATCTTCATAACTGCTGAGCAATGCGCTTACAATGGCAAGGTCAATGGATGGGTCTTCTACTTTTATACCGCCGGCTATATTTATAAAAACATCTTTTACGCCAAAATGAAAGCCGCCTCTTTTTTCCAGCACAGCTAATAATAATTGTAAGCGGCGCAGGTCAAAACCACTTACAGTACGTTGCGGTGTACCATACACACTTTGGGTAACCAATGCCTGTCCTTCTATCAATAAAGGGCGCATGCCTTCCATGGTGGCTGCAATGGCAATGCCGCTCAGCTGTTCTTCTTTTTGGGTAATTAATACTTCAGATGGATTGTTTACTGCCCGCATTCCCGTTCCGGTCATTTCATAGATACCGAGCTCAGAGGTAGAGCCAAAGCGGTTTTAAGCGTTCGTAAAATGCGGTAGGCATAATGCCGGTCGCCTTCAAACTGCAACACGGTATCCACCATATGCTCCAGTATTTTTGGTCCGGCAATGGTCCCGTCTTTGGTGATGTGGCCAATTAAAAAAACAGGTGTGTTTGTTTCTTTTGCAAATCGTTGCAGTTCTGCCGCCGATTCCCTTATCTGGCTGATACTACCTGCACCGCTTTCAACAAAGGGTGATTGTAAGGTTTGAATGGAATCTACAATAACGATCTGCGGCTTCAGTTTTTTTATTTCCTGGAAAATGGTTTGTGTACTGGTTTCGGTGAGGATATAAAAATTTTCACTGTTAATACCGAGACGGTCGGCCCGCATTTTTATCTGCTGTTCACTTTCTTCACCACTTATATACAAGGTAACAACATCTTTAAGTTGTAAACCGATCTGTAAAAACAAAGTTGATTTACCAATACCGGGTTCGCCGGCAACCAACACGATGCTTCCCAAAACAATACCGCCGCCAAGTACCCGGTTCAATTCGGCATCGGTTGTAAGTATCCTTTTTCTTCGGCACTGCTTACCTCATTGATCGAAATGGTTTTTGTTTTCCCAAACCGGAATAATCACGCCATTCGTCTTTTTCTTTTTGTCGCTTCCCTTAACAATCACTTCCTCAACAAGGTATTCCAGTTATTACAGCCCGGGCATTTACCCAGCCATTTGGCACTTTCGTAACCACAGCCCTGGCAAAAAATGCGGATCTGGTTTTACTCATCATTAAAATTAAAATTTACAAAGCACGAAAGTAGATTAGAAATGTTTCATCACCTGATAAAAAATTGGCAGAAGGATTTCTTAAGGATATTTAAACAGCATGAATCTTTTAATAAAAATTGCTGCCAAAACGAATGATTGATTTGTTTTGTTCCGGCATGAAAGACGTGCAGTTTTTTATTGGGAACGGGGTGTGAAAAAAGTAAAAGGGTCAACATTTCTGCTGACCCTTTGTACTTACTAACCCATTAAATTCTATTGCTAAATTACAAATTCAGCCCACATAAAAAAATTAATTTTAGGTGATGTTGATAAGTTCTTAACTCATTTGACTGTGTAGAACCACATCACAATATGCTATTTATATACTTGATTATCAACAAGATATAACGAAAAAAATAAGCAAGTTTCTGCTTGAAAAATAGCCTGAATAAAAAATTTTTTCAATAAAATATTTGGTTTATAAAGTAAACTACTTTACGTTTGTGCAAAATTTAGCAAAATGAAACAGGGGTTGGTATTATTGTTTTTAATACTGGGTTTAGTATCGAATGCCCAGGTTAAAATTGCAGGAAAAATTACCGATAACAAGGGAAAACCGGTAGCCGGCGTCAGTATCACTTTAAAGGATTCTTATGATGGAACTACGTCTGATTCTCTGGGTTTTTATTCCTTTGCAACTTCCGAAAAGGGCAGGTTCATATTAGAAGCATCTGTTATTGGTTTCAGGCCGGTAGCGTTGGAAGTTGACCTGGCTTCTGCTCCTATTACATTAAATATAGCTATGAAGGAACTGGTTACCGAATTAAAAGCGGTTGTAATATCTGCGGGTTCATTTGTGGCGAGTGATAAGAACAAGGGGGCCGTTTTATCGGCCCTGGATATTGTTACTACTCCCAGTGCCAATGGTGATGTTACCAGTGCTTTTAATACCCTGCCGGGTACTCAGCAGGTAGGCGAGAGCGAGGGTCTGTTCGTAAGGGGCGGGTCGGCTACAGAAAGTAAGATATATATGGATGGGAACCTGGTCAACAATTTCTTTTACAGCAGTACACCGGGCATTGCCACCAGGGGCCGTTTTAACCCTTTTTTATTTAAAGGAACCATTTTCAGTTCGGGCGGCTATTCGGCACTGTATGGACAGGCGCTTTCTTCGGCTTTGATCCTGGAAAGCAAGGATCTGCCCGAAAGAACACAGGCTGACCTTGCCATTTCAGTGATCGGCGTTGGTGGTGGTATTCAGCATTTATCAAAAGATAAGAGATCATCATGGGGCGTTTCATACAATTATGCAAACCTGTGGCTTGGGTTTGCCATTAATAAACAAAAACAGGATTTTTATCAAATACCCGTTTACCATGAGGGTGATGCTAATTTCAGGATCAGGACAAAACGCGGTGGTTTTATAAAATACTATGGTTATATCAGCGCAAATAAAACAGGTTTCAGAAGTCCGGATATTGATTCAGCGGTTTTAAAAAATGCATTTGCCATAGAAAATTTTAATACCTACCAGAATATAAACTGGCGTGAAAATTTTGGAATGGGCTGGAAACTCACAACCGGGTTCAGTTTCAGTACGAACAAAGATGATATAAACAATGAACTGCAGGATGCCGATAATCAAAGGCAGGTAATTACCAGCCCTTCATTTTTTGCATTTAAAAATTTTAAATTAAGCAATAAAGCACAGTATGCCCAGGTGAGGTTTGTGCTGGAGAAAAAACTGAATGGCCTCAATGTAATTCGTTTTGGCTCCGATTATTTTTACAGCAGGGAACAATCAACCTATACATTATATAACGGCAGCCGGTTTACAGAATCCGTTACCGATAACCTAAAATCAGTTTTTGCTGAGGCGGATATTTATATTACCAACAACCTTGCTGCAAAAGCAGGAGGCAGGGTTGAGCATTCCCAGATCGTTGATAAGTGGAATGTTGCACCGCGGCTCTCCCTGGCCTATAAATTCCCGGATAACAGCCAGGCATCCTTTGCCTATGGATTGTTTTACCAGAATCCTGAAAGAAAATACCTGCCAACAGTTGCTGCTTTGGATTATTCAAGAGCCGCACATTATATATTGCAGTATCAAAAGCTGGCCAATGACCGGATCTTCAGGGTTGAAGCATTTTATAAAAAATACACCGACCTGTATAAAACCAACCTGTCTGCAACCGGCCGCGAGGTTGCGGTAAATAACAACGGATTTGGCGATGCCAAAGGCCTGGAACTGTTCTTCCGCGACAAGAAAACGTTTAAACGTGTTGATTTCTGGATATCCTATTCATACCTGGATACCAAACGGGATTTTTTGAATTACCCCAAAGCCATTACCCCGTCATTTGCTGCCAACCATACTGCTGCGCTTGTTGTAAAGAAATTTGTATTGCCCTGGAAGACCGGGTTTAACCTCAGTTACAATTTTGCAACAGGCCGGCCCTACTATCATTTCGCCTATGACAATGCACTGGGTAAATATATTATCGGCGATGCGGGCAGAACCATCAATTATAACAGCATGAGTTTTAGCGTGAATTATTTACCCAACCTGGGAAAAACAAATCCCAAAGCTTTTATAGTATGGGTATTGGGTGTAAATAATGTGCTGGGACAAAAGCAGGTGTTTAATTACAATTACAATAATGATGGCAGCCGAAAAGAAGCTGTAACGCCTCCGTCTAAACGCTTTATGTTCATCGGCTGTTTTATAAGTTTTGGAATTGACCGAACGCAGGATGCGATCAATAATAATCTTTAAGGCCCCATCCCAACCCTTCCCCCATGGGGAAGGAGTGCGAACAGGGGAGAATAAAAATTTAGTTCTTTTTTATTAAATTATATCACCGCTAATATCTTCCAATTCCCTAAGTCCTGAGCTAGTCGAAGGATGGAGGGTTGAGGTGAGGCCAAACTTAACTACTATGTCAGATTACAAACCGGCTCCCGAAGGAAAAGACCCTGAACTCTGGGAGATCGCACAAAAAAGGGCAGGCTTTAAAACACATGCCTTAACCTATGTTATTATGAACTCCTTTTTCTGGATCGTGTGGTATTTTTCATCAATAAACAGGCATGCAGATTTTGACCCCTTTAACTGGAACCATATTCCCTGGCCGGTTTGGCCAATGCTTGGCTGGGGTATTGGGCTGGCATTTCATTTTGCCGGTGCTTATATTTTTCCAAAAGCCAATTCAGTAGAAAGAGAGTATGAAAAATTAAAAATCAACAAAAAAATAAATAAAATCTATCACCACCAAGATCTTCCAGCCCCTCTCCTTTGGAGAGGGTTGGGGTGAGGTTAATTAACAAAACAATGAAAAAATTAATTCTGATTGCCGTGGTTACTTTTTTAGTAACCGGCACATTTGCTCAAAGCGAAAAATATATGGCATCTATGAAAAGCAATATCGCTGCCATTGATACCAGTTTTAAAAACCCGGCAAACCTGCTTGACCTTGCCAATAAATTTGAACGCATTGCCACAGCCGAAAAAAACCAGTGGCTGGCTTATTATTATGCAGCTCTTTGCCAGGTAAATTATACGTACATGGAAAAAGATAAAACAAAGATCGATGCCATTGCCGACAAGGCAACAGAACTGATCAATAAGGCAGATGCCCTGCAGCCCAACAACTCGGAGATCAGCTGTATAAAAAGCATGATCGCCAGCAGCCATATGATGGTAGATCCCATGACCCGTTTTATGGAATACGGCCCCGAAAGTCAAAGTCATATTGATGCGGCCATGCAGCAGGACCCCGCAAACCCAAGGCCCGAATATTTAAAAGGGCAGGGTTTAAAATATACACCAGAGCAGTTTGGCGGTGGCTGTACAACTGCAAAACCTGTATTGCAGTCTTCCCTTGAAAAGTATAATACGTTTGTACCGGGCAGTGACATCCATCCAAACTGGGGTAAACAAAGGGTGGAGATGTTGATCGGCGAATGTAAATAAACTGATATGCAACCGGTTTATTGTTTTATAAACCGGTTGTTCAAACCAAAATTTCAAAGTATGCAATCCGAAAATTTTTCACCAAAAGACAGCCTGCTTTTGATTGACAGTATGATCAACCAGGCAAAGAACCGGTTTACTGAAAATGGTTTTTTGTACCTGTTGTGGGGATGGCTGATATTCATTTCTGCAGTTAGTCATTTTATTTTACTGAAAACCCGGTTGCTGAAGCACCCGGAAATGATCTGGATGAGTTGCTGGGTGGCTATCATTTTTCAAATCATTTACCTTGTACGGAAAAATAAAAAAGAAAAAGTAAAAACATACAGCGATGGGATCATAGACAATATCTGGATGTGTTTTGGTATTTGTATGATGGTATTGATCATTATTGTTTCCAGGAATAACCTTTGGATATATATGTATCCCTTCACCCTGATGATCTATGGTATTCCTACTTTTTTGTCGGGTGTGACTATGCAATTCACTCCTTTAAAGATCGGGGGTATTTCCTGCTGGGCTTTGGCCATTTTGTCAACCATCACTTTACCAATTTATTATTTGCTTTTACTGGCAGCAGCAGTTTTAATTGCCTGGATAATTCCGGGCTACCTGCTGAGAAAAAAGTTTAAAAATCAACATTGATATGCAAAGCGAACAACAACTGTCAAATGAAAAAAGCCTCGAGATCATCCAACAGATGATCAGCCAGGCAAAAAATAATATTTCCGATAATGGCCTTGGCTGGTTGATATGGGGTACCATGATCTTTTTATCCGCACTATCCACCTTTATATTTATTTATACCAGTGCTGAAAACACTTTCCTGGCCTGGGATATTTTTGGCATCATTACCATTATATTATTGACCTATGACCTGTTTAAACCCAAACAAAAAAAGGTAAGAACCTATATCGATGACCAGTTACGCCTGGTGGATATGGGTTTTATCATCAGCCTGTTCATTATAATTTTATCCATAAACATTTCTGTACTTCCCAGCAGTGGTTTTGGATTTTGCCTGGTCATTTTTGCATTCTTCCTTTTGCTGAAAGGGGGTGCTGTTAAATCCCGCTCATTAATGACAGGAGCCGCAATCAACTGGGCCGGGGCTATCGCCATGTTTATTGTTAAAGATTTTAAATATGATATGCTGATCATGGCAATTGCCGTACTGCTGGGGTTTATTATTCCCGGCCTGATTTTGTGGTTACAATACAGAAAACAGCTCCGTTCCTAAAAAATAACCCAGGTAATTAACATGGATTTTAAAGAACTCGACCCCATATTACATTCACAACTCAGGCTTGCCGTGGTAAGCCTGCTCATCAGCGTGCGTGAGGCCGAATTTACTTTTTTAAAGGAAAAGACCAATTCCACAGCAGGCAACCTCAGTGTTCAGATCAATAAATTAAAAGATGCCGGTTATATTGAAGTAACCAAGCAGTTCAGCAAAAATTACCCGCAAACCATCTGTAAGATCACAAAAAAAGGAATTGAATCCTTTGAAGATTATGTAAAAGCCCTGCAGAGTTATATGAATCCCGGCGGCAATTAATTTTTACTGCTTTATTAATATTTAAACTTTTTTCCTGCTTATCCGTTTTACCTTTGACAATATAGCGATCCATGTCAACCATTATAAACGTAAGCAATCTTTCCAAACAGTTCAATGAGGTAACGGCAGTGAATGACCTGTCATTTACTGTTCATGCAGGAGATGTTTATGGATTCCTTGGTCAAAACGGTGCCGGGAAATCCACCACTATACGTATGCTGCTTACACTTGTAAAGCCATCAACCGGTACGATTGAAATTTTTGATAAAAACCTGTTTACCCACCGCAATGAAATTTTACAACAGGTTGGAGCCGTTATTGAAAAACCCGACCTGTATAAATATTTATCTGCATATGATAACCTGGCCATATTTGCAAAAATGAGCGGCATGGATCCCGGCAGAACTTTATTGATGGAACAATTGAGGATGGTGGGCCTGGCCGAAAGGGCATCCAGCAAGGTTAAAACCTTCAGCCAGGGGATGAAACAAAGGCTGGGGATTGCGGTTGCACTGGTACACGACCCTAAACTGATCATACTGGATGAACCCACCAACGGGCTGGACCCGCAGGGGATCGCTGATATGCGGAACCTGGTCCTGCATTTAAGCCGGGAGATGGGCAAAACGATCCTGGTTTCATCTCACCTGCTCAGTGAGATAGAACTGGTAGCAAACCGGATGCTCATCATTCACAAAGGAAAAAAGATCGTGGAAGGGAATGTTGCCGAACTGCTCGATCCTTCAAAATCGCTGGTACAGATCGAAACAGGTAATGATACAGATGCCAGGGAAAAATTAATGCAGACAAAATGGGCTGCCCGGTTACAGCCGGATAACGGGTGCCTGCAGCTTAAAATGAATAAGGATGAAGTGCCGCTGTTGATCAGCGACCTGGTATCCGCGCAGGTGCAGATCCTTTCGGTAGATCCAATGCATTCACTGGAAGATTATTTTTTATCACTTACAACCAAACCCGGCCATGTGGAACCTGTTGCAGATTGAACTGTTTAAAATTTTTAAGAAGCCAAGGACCTACCTGGCATTTGCGATCATTGCCGCATTCATTTTTTTGATCCAGCTGGGACTGTATGTGAACGGCAGGGACTGGATGATGTTCATGCTCGGTTCATTGGGCGAAACCATGAATATAGAGTACGATAAACTGGTTAACGGGTATGCCGTTTGCTATTTTGTACTCAATTTGCTGCTGGTACATGTACCCATTTTGGTTGCGCTGGTTGCCGGTGATGTGGTTTCGGGTGAAGCAAGTATGGGTACATTAAGGTTACTGGCCAGTAAACCGGTGAGCCGCACACAGATCATACTGGCTAAATATGCTGCGATCGCTGTATATGTTTTTGCATTACTGTTATGGATAGCCGTAATTTCCCTGGCAGTCAGTATTGCAGTATTCGGCAGGAACGACCTGGTAGTGGCCAAAACAACCGGTTTGCAGCTGATAGAATCCGGTGACGTGTTGTGGAGGTATTTTTGTGCATTTGGTTTTGCCTTTATTGCCATGATGGTGGTTGCTGCCATTTCATTATTATTGTCCACACTGTCGGAAAATTCGATTGGCCCGATCGTGGCCACTGTAGGCATTATTATTGTGTGTACTTTGATCAGCGAAATGGAAATACCCCTTTACCAGCAATATATAAAACCTTACCTGTTCACCACCTATATGCTTGGCTGGAAAGGCTTTTTTTATATCGGGTCAACTGCAGACGGTGAAACCATAAAAGGGAGTATCCAGTATTTGCCCGGTATTGTAAAGAGCCTGGCTGCACTGTTGCTGTATATAGCAGCACTCGTTGCAGCATCGGTTTATATTTTCCGTAAAAAGATATTTTATCCTAAAATCATACTATGAAAACGATCATGCTTATTCTTGCCGGTTTCCAGTTTTCGCCCATTACCCAGGCGCAGGACATCCAGTTGCTGGTACAAAAAGTAAAGGAAAAAATAAACCTGGTAAACGACTATGATGCAAAAGGCACCATGAAAACCAATGTTACTTTTTTAAAAGTACCGGTTGCTGCCGTAAACGTATATTTTAAAAAACCCAACCTGCTTAAAATCAAAAATGAAAAAGGCATTTCCTTTATCCCAAAAGGTGCTGTAAATATCAATATGAATAATGTGCTCAACAGCGGCAATTACAGTGTGCTTGATGCCGGGAATGATAAGATAGGAAATACGGCAGTAAGGGTGGTTAAGTTATTGCCCGAAGCTGATACCGGGGATGTGATACTGTCAACACTGTATATCGACGCGGTTAACCAGGTTATCCTTAAAACAAAGACCACCACCCGGGATAACGGCACCTACGAACTGGAGATGAGTTACGGAAAATATATTGCATACGGCCTTCCTGATAAAATAATATTTACGTTCAATACCAAAGATTATAAAATGCCCAAAGGGGTTACTTTTGATTTTGACGATGGAACCAAAAAAAGAACAGGCGGGGAAAAGCTCAAAAACCAAAAGGGTAAAATGGAAATTTCCATGAGCAGCTACAGCATCAATAAAGGAATTGCAGATAGTGTTTTTAAATAGTGGGTTGTTGGGCAGGCTGACAGCTCACTTATTAAAGCGTAAATTAAAACTGAAACATTATTCGGGTATATCACTGATCCTTTCATCCACCATATTGGCATTTACAACCGAGCTCATTTTATTAAGCGGATTTTTGTGTTGTTCATCATATTCAATCCTGCCATTGATGATATCAAGACATTTATATATCGCTTCCCTGAATGATGATTCATCGGCCTTACCCTGGCCGGCAATATCAAATGCAACACCATGGTCGGGTGATGTGCGTACACCCGGGAGCCCGGCTGTATAATTTACGCCCTCTCCAATAGCCAATGATTTAAAGGGAATCAAACCCTGGTCGTGGTACATGGCCAGTACCCCGTCAAATTTTTCATAATGCCCTCTGGCAAAAAAGGCATCGGCCGGGTAGGGGCCAAAACAAAAAATATCCCGCTGTTTGGCTTCTTTAATGGCCGGCCTGATGATCTCTTCTTCTTCTTTGCCGATCAATCCTTCATCGCCGGCATGCGGGTTTAAACCCAGCACAGCGATCCTGGGCTTGTTGATATTAAAATCCCTTTTCAATGAATTGTTGATGATCTGCAGTTTGCTGATAATGCCTTCCTTGGTGATATGGCCTGCAATATCCTTAACCGGTACATGTTCAGTGACCAAACCAACCCTCATATTTTCTGCAATCATGAACATGGCCACATCCTGGGCGCCATATAAATTTTTTAAATAGGGTGTATGTCCTGTAAAATTAAACTGGTCAGACTGTGTATTGCTTTTATGCAGGGGTGCAGTAACAAGGCCGTTTATAAAATTGTCTTTTAAAGCTTTTGCAGCAACCGTTAAACTTTTAACGGCATATTTTCCGCCAATCTCATTTAAAATTCCGGGGTTCACATTTACCTCTTCTTCCCAGCAGTTAAAAAGGTTTATCTGCTTGTAATTTACCCGGTTTAATTCCCGGGTACTTGTAAAATTGATATTGATCTCGGGTAAACCTTTACGGTAAAAGTTAAGTACTTTATTATTACCAAAAACAACAGGCGTACAAAGATCCAGTATCCGGTTATCAGCCAGTGTTTTTATGATGATCTCTATTCCTATTCCGTTAATATCACCGCAGGTTAGCCCGATCACGGGCTTTTTATCAGTAACTGAACTCATGTTTACAATGATTAAGTTGTAAAAATACAATTTCTAACCGGTAAGTATTTAATTTATGGCCGCTTTGGTACGGTTGCACCGTAGGCATACTGGCCATATACCTGTAATTGGGTCGTGGCCGCCGGCGGTATGCTAAAAAAAGGCCGCCTCTTTGCGAGACAAGCCCTTTCGTTTATTTTTTTTCTTTTACCTGATTATGATCAGTTGTTTGATCCTCTTTCGAATCGGTTTCAACGATGATCGCATAAACCCCGTCACTTAATTTATCAAGGTTTACCGTGATATTGTTGTTGCCGGTAGTTAATTTCTCTTTCTGTGTTAAAACCTTGCTGCCCAGTTTATCAATCAATGTTATGGTAGCCATCATGCTGTTTTCAACATACATGTTTACGTTTACATAATTGCTTGCAGGGTTTGGCATGATGTTTACAGGGATCTGGGTTTGCTTTTTTCTCACAAAAACTACATTGCTGTATTTAAATTCCCCGTTTTGCCAATTACTTTTAACCGGTAATAGATAATAGTGCTGTTTAGATTGCTGATATCATCATTGGCTGAAAAGTTTTGCTGTACCTGCAGCAATACCGGTTCTGTAACCGTTGCTATCCTGGTAAAGCTGCTGTTATCTGTACTCCTTTCAATTTCAAAACGGTCAACTTCTTTCTCGGCAATGATCGTCCAGTTCAGTAATACTTTATTGATGTTTTGAACAGCGGTAAAGTTTAAAAACTGAACAGGTAAAACGTAACCCACAAAACGCCAGTCCCTGTCGGGTTGTGTAATATTGGTCCTTTGAACTGTTGTATTTGAACCGGGTGTAGCATCACCGGTAAAGGATCCGCCATTACCCATACGGTATGAAGTGCCTTTGATATTTAAAACCGAGTTTAATGAATCGAACCGGTTATCAAGCCCGTCGTTATCCGTATCCAGCCCGGTTAAGGTTACATTATCATCAGCCAAACCATTCAGGTTAAAGTCATTTCCTTCCACGATATCCGCAAGTCCGTCACCATCTGTATCCAGCATCCCTGTAATCAGGTGTGGCATCAAAATCATGATCATATACAAATATGCCTGCACCACTGAAACCTGCCGGGGCGTTATCATAAGGATTCATCAAACCATCACCGTCGGGATCAGATGTTGTGGGCAGTAAATAACCTGCGGTTGTCTGTCCTTCAATATTATCCGGTATGCCATCATCATCGGCATCAATGTCCAGGTAATCGGGCCTGCCATCTCCATCAGTACTTCTTAAATTCAGGGCAACCAAAGCAGATACTGCAGTTGACCATCCGTTGGTTCCGATCACACCATCAACAATGCCGTTTAAATTTGCATCGGGTAGCCCGGCTTCAATTACATCAACAATTCCGTCTCCGTCACTGTCAACATCATAGGCATTGGGCCTCAGGTCCCTGTCCATATTTTTATTGGGCCAGTTGTCTGCCCTGCCATCTACCGGTGAAATATCAACGCCGGTGATCAATAATGCCGAAGCAAGCAGGTTGTTATCACTCAAACCATCACTGTTTGCATCAACAAAACCATCAATGACCGCATTATTATTTACATCTGAACCGGCAACTTCCACAACATCCGGGATACCATCATTATCACTGTCACTGTCAAGATAATTGTGAATACCATCACCATCAAAATCGGGTGTTCCCAAACCAATACCGGAAGCGTTTACGCCGGTGTTATTGGCATCCACATTTTGAGAAAATCCGTCATTGTCTGTATCAATATAATTATCGATTATACCATCACCATCGGTCTCCACACCATATGCTTCCACTACATCAGGTATACCGTCATTATCACTGTCCAGGTCATACTGGTTGATGATACCATCCAGGTCTTTATCCGCCAGGTCATTTACCCCGTCAGAGTTTGTATCAACCCATGGTAGGAAAGTAGGATCAAGATAATTTGATATACCGTTATTGTTTGCATCGGCACCCCAGTCAAAATTGTCATTTACATTATCCGCATTATTATCAACATACAATGGGTAAGCAGGGTCATTCCAGTTGGGAATGCCGTTTGTGTTATGATCCTGTAATGCAACCGGGTTGTTGAATTCAACATAATCCGGGATGCCGTCATTATCATCATCAATATCGATACAGTTATTCAATACAATCAATGTAACAGGTGTAATATCAGAATAGTTACAGCCACTGGCCAGGTTTGATGCTGTTGTAGCAACAACCATCCGGTACAGGTCACCGTTGTTGGCAGGTGTGGTGGCAGTTGGCGGCAGCGTATACGAATCAACAAACTGGTACAGGCCTCCAACCGGGGTCAGTGTGGCTACACCGGCGGTACCGGCTATATCAGCCCAGTTTGTACCTCCATCGGTGCTTCGCTGCCATTTGTAATAAATATATACATTGTAATAAGACCGTACTGTGTCGGAAATGGTAAGCGTTTGCCCGGCACAGACAGTTGGGCTTGCTGAAGGCGAATACACCATGTTTGGATAACAGGTTCTTATACTGATATCATCAATTGCCCAGTCATTGCCACCGCCGCCCGGTGCATTGTTCCTGAACGTTACCCTGAAATTACTTTGTGTGGTGTCGGTTTTAAAAACAAAGGAACGCCTTACCCAGTTGTTCAGGGTATCTGATCCGGTTTGTGTACCACCCAGGCCCTGGTAAACCAATTCCCCGGTAGTATAGTAATCCACGCCATCGATCTGCATGGCTATATTTGGCCTGACACCTGCTGAATCTCCGGCGCAGTAGGTATATAACCTGCATTACCAGATCCCCGGCCCATTGAATCGCAAGAACACTTATAACAGATATTTTTAAACCAGGCAGATACCTCATAATATGTGGCTCCACAGGCACCGGAAGCATTAAATTCAAATGCTACGTCTGTTTTATAGGAAGCATTAATGGCCAGCATATAGCCGCATGGATTTGTTGAACTGATGGGCAAGGCCGGGTTACATGGCAAATTTCCTCTTGCCGTATTGGCTGCCCCTGTATGGTCGCCGGTAATATCCCAAACCTGATGAACACGTGAGGCACCGCCCGTTTGGCTGCCGTTTGGTTGACGGAGAAGTTGGCACTGGTATTATTGGCAACCATAGTAATAATCTTTTGGTGCACTGGCGCCAAAATTGGTATAAATATAATTTGTGTTGGGTGAAGTGCCCCTGTTCTGTGAACCGGCACTTGCTGCCGGTGCGCCAAATGTTCCGTTAAATTCGTCACCAATCACATTGGTTTAAGGCGAAACGGCATCAGGGCATGCTCCCGGGCTGGCATAAACGATCAAACTGTCATTGGGAAAACAATCTTATAGAAACACCCATGTAACTGAATCCCTGTAACTGAATGCACCACCGCCAAAATTGATCTTTGTATCAAATCCTGCATTTACAGTTACCCTGTAGGTAGCCATTATGATGCAGGTATTGCAAAAAAGGAAGGAAACGAATTGCTCCTGATGATACCTCCCTGGTTTTGGTAGCACCGGTTCCCATATTGATCTGGATGGTAGTATCCGTACCGGCTCCTGCTGTACTGTACCAGCCCAGGTCAGGTCTGCATCAGAATCAGAAAGGATTTATAAATTTTTCCCTCATTGGTCCGTAAAGAAATGAATTCGGGAACATAGCCAAATCCCAAACCCGGGCGAAAGCGTATCATAATAGGCAACGCTGTCAATAGCCCTGTGCTGGTTGGCAGCATTTCTTTTACAACCAGGGTAGCCCTGATCTCCAGTTCATCACCCGGGTTAATAGTTCCGCCGACAGTACCGGCAGTTATGTTTAAATAGGTTTTGCCATAATCTATGATGGCAGATGTTGCCAGGCTGGGTTCAAACAGCAATGTCTGCGAAAACTGGAACCAGGGGCTGTTTGCTGTTGTTGTGGTATTGTTTACGGGAAGATCTGTACCGGAGGAACTACCCCGCGACATGATACAGGTTCTGGTTGTATTGGTACCAAACGAATAATTCCATCCAAGGTCAACACAGATACGCTGCCCTGCTGTAATATTTAAAGTACCTACATTTAAAGCGATCAGGGTGCGGTTTGTTAATGTGGTAGAAAGGTTAGTTGTTGTAGCAGTTCCAACTTCAGTTGCAATGCTGCCATCCGGATTGATGATCCTCAGGTAAACAAAACCCTGACCTGTGGTAGATGTAGTACTGCTTATATCAAAACGTACCTGCCCGGTAAAAGTACCGGTTATGGTTTGGGCAAGCAATGGTTCAGAAACCCATTGATCCAGTAATATTTTCCTTACGGCAGCAGCACCGGCAGCCGCTGTTGTTTTTGGAAGTGATGGCACTTCCGTCTTTAAGCGTACTCATTTCATACCTGTTAGCACCGGTTGTAACACCCAGCCGGCATTGTAGACAGGTGAAACAGCTGCAGGAGTACTAAGGTTTAAATAAAACCTTGTTTGGGAAAATGCAAGATTGTTTAATAATAAAACGGTGCAAAACAACAGCACGGTTTTTTTAAAAAAAAGCGTTGTGTACAAAATTGCTTTCATAAAGGATATTTATTGATTTCTCTGGATATATTGGATAATTACCGTTTAATAAATTATTTTTTTATCTAACCTGTGTAATGATAATTCGACAAAAAGTAATTTAATTACTACTTAACGACACGACATGCTTTTTATTGTAAAGCAGAAATATTGATATTAAGTTGTAGCCTTGGCAGTTATATGCTAAAAAATGAACATTTATATTTTTTTAAAGTCACAACAATATTTTTAAAGTTTATGTGTTAATAGCAATACTTAACCCGGATTATATACTACACGATGTAGTAATTACCCGGTTAATATCCTAATCAATTATACCGAAAAACCAATTTGATATGAGATCCAAAGATCAAAATCCTTACCCTTTCCTCTTTGTGCATTTTCATTTTTACAGGAATATTACTGGCACAGCCCAATAATAATTGCGCAAATGCTACCTGGATCACTTCAGATTCTATCTGTGTTACCGGAACAAGCCGCCTCACCGGTCAAACCCTGAGTGGGGCTACCAGCGACGGTGGTACGATAACTTCAACCTGTACAGCGGTTAACTCACAGGATGTGTGGTACCGGTTTGTAGCTAAAACACCGCAACCAACGATCACCGTTAGCGGTTTGGGTGGCAGCTGGGGCACCCGTTTAAAAATACAGTTATTGGCAGGTAGCTGTGGTTCATTTACTGAAAGGGGTTGTGCCAATAATGCACCCCTTACACCAACCCTAGCAAATGCACTTACACCGGGTGTAACGTACTATATCAGGATCCATAAAAACAATACCACAACACCTTCCGGTACAGGTTGGGGTTTTACCATATGTGTTACCGAACCTTTGGAAAAGGGAGGGCGAATGAATGAAATTTTTCTCAAACAGTCCTTTCGGGATCGGGGTACTTCAATATCCCTGGGAAATTACTTATGGCCACGATGACAGTTTATGGATCACAGAGTCAAGAGGATACAAGGTGTATAAAATGAGTTCTGTTAACGGTGGAAAAAGAACGGTGCTTGACCTTGCTTTTGGCAGCACCTGGCTTGGTACAGGTGGTACAGGCGACGATACGTTAACTGCACGCCAGTCTGGCTGGAGCCCCTGGCCACAAGGCGGGTTTGCAGGTTTGGCGCTTCATCCCCAGTTTGGCGATGCCAGCAACCATGACTTTGTATATGTTACTTATGTACACAGGTATTTAAGCGGTACTTCACCGAATGGCATTATTTACAGGAATAAAATTGTGCGCTTTACATACAACAGCAGCACGTACAGGTTGGAAAGCCCTGCAATTATAGAAAATGATCTGCCGGGAAGCAAAGACCATAACTCTCAAAGGTTGATTATAGCTCCTGAATGGGTACCAAACGATAATCCTTATTCTGCTACCAGCCCTGTATGGAGTATTGGTATGAGAAACAACCAGGGTTTTGCATATGACACTGTTACAAATACTTTGTATGGAAGTTCACACGGGCCATACAGTGATGATGAAATAAATATAATTGAAGGGTTTAAAAATTATGGACATCCCCTGGTAATAGGATATGTGGCTGATGGTAATTATAATGGGAATTCAGCAATTGGCACCAATACCAGTGTTTCAGCCGGCACCTCTTTTAACGACGGCACTGCTCCTAATCCACTCCTTCCTGCTTTTACTTCTCCTTATAATGGTAAGTCAACCTGTCCGCCAATTGGCAATGAAGGCACCAACAGGGATAATATTAATGCAGGGCCCAATGGTCAATATAAAGACCCTCTTTTTTCAGCATACGCCGTCCCGTCTATATTAGCTACCTGGCAAAATCCCGGCGGTAATGCAAACTGGAGATCAGAAGGCTGGTCAGGCTTAGATCTTTACAGCAATAAAGTAATTCCCGGCTGGAACAGGTCATTGGTTGCCGGAGGCTTAAAATGGGGTAGGTTAATCAGGTTACAACTTAATGCGGCCGGTACTGCCACGCTTCCAAGCAATGCTACAGGCAGCATTGCGAACGAAGGCGATACCATTACTTATTTTCAAAGCGCAAACCGGTACAGGGATCTGGCATTTTCCCCAAATGGAAAAGATTTGTTTTTGGTAATGGATAATAATTCCGCCACATCAGGGCCTGGTGTAGGCAACCCAACGGTAGCCGCATGTCCCGGTTGTGTTGTTAAATATTCTTTCCTGGGGTACAATGATGCAGCGGGATTAAGTACAATTCCCAAAACCATCCCGGTTACAGATGGAGCTGTTAATACCTGTAACCCCGGTACTACTGTAACCATAGATGGGTCTAATAATTTCATATGGGTACCCATTACAGGCCCGGACGGGAATATCATGGCAGAGATACATGCGATGGGGCAAAGCCTTGGAGCAGTTACTTCATCTTTTTATAAAAATTCGGGTGCCATTCGGGTTAAAGGAGGTGTACATTACCTCGACAGGAATATAACCATTACACCGGCCGTAACCAGTTTTGCAACACCTGTTAAAGTAAGGCTTTATATTTCAAAAGCTGAATTTGACGCCCTGGCAGCAGATCCACTCAGTGGATTAGGGTCTATTCTCCAGTTAAAGGTGATAAAAATAACGATCCATTGCCTCAGCCATTACATCAACAACAACCGAATTATTAACACCGACAAACACATTGCTCGCAGATTTAACGCATGGAGCAAATGGCTATGTCATGCAGGTCAATGTTACAGGATTCTCTTCTTTTTATTTTGCAGCAAGCAATGCAACACTGCCATTGCAACTGCTTACATTCACCGGCACACTTAAAAATAATACCACCACTAATCTTAACTGGAAAACCACGAACGAATTAAATACGTCGCACTTTATTGTAGAAAGAAGTTCCGATGCACAGCAATATGCGCCTATTGGAACCGTAACTGCCAATGGCAACCCATCTTCTGAAAGCAATTATACTTTCGATGATCTTAATGTTGCTGATTTGGAATCACAGCAGGTTTATTACCGGCTGAAGATGTTTGATAAAAACGGCATTTACCGCTATTCAAATATTGTAAAAGTAACATTGCCGGGTTTACAAAACGATATCACGATATCTCCAAACCCGGTGGGTTCCGAAGTTAATGCTGCTATAATTTCTGCTGAAGCATGCAGCGCCGAATGGGCTATCATTGATAATGGAGGCAGGGTGATGTTACAAAATAATACCTTGCTTAAAAAAGGAACAAATGCACTGGGAATATATATCGGCCAGCTTGCTGCGGGCTCGTATTATATGACGGTAAAAGGAGAGTGCATAGACCTGAAGATCAAGTTCCAGAAAATGTAATATTATTTAACAGCGGCCTGTAAAAATTCTTTTGAGAGGCCCTAACCTCTCAAAAGAATTTTGGCCCGCTTTTTTCGGCATAGAAACCAGCTTACTTACTAACTTACTAACATGAAAAAGACCTTACTCTACCTGTTCATCAGCCTGCTGCTGCTTCAATTCTCTTTTGCACAGACCAGGCCTGCTGATGATTCTTCCAAAACACTTAACGAAGTTGTAATCACCGCTTTTGAACAAAACAGGGCGATCAGTTGCGGTACCATTGTTAAGGTTTTAAACAACAGTAATACTGACAGGTATAATAAAACATCACTCGTACATGCATTTAATACGGTTGCCGGGGTAAGAATGGAAGAACGGTCACCGGGCAGTTACCGCATCAATATCCGGGGCAGTTCACTGCGATCGCCGTTCGGGGTACGCAATGTAAAAGTGTACTGGAACGATATACCGGTAACTGATCCTGGCGGCAACACGTATTTTAACCAGTTTGCCCAGAATAATTTTTCCAGCATAGAAATTTTTAAAGGACCTGCAGGCAGTATGTATGGCGCCGGCACAGGCGGTTTACTGTTAATGCACAGTTTTGGAAGATCCTGGCAGCCGGGTGTGCATGTTGATTATGTAACCGGCCGTTATGGATTGCAAAACATTTTGACCTCCGTGGCATTTGGAAATGAGAACAACCGCAACCTGGTCACCTACGCACACAATGAAAGCAATGGATACAGGGATCACAGTAAAACCAGAAAAGACAACCTGGGTTTTATTTCAAGAATGAAAATTTCTGAAAAGCAGCAAATAACCACCAGTGTCCTGTACAATAATCTGTTTTATGAAACACCTGGCGGATTAAACCTGGCAGAGTTCAATGCTGATCCAAAACAGGCCAGGCCCGCTGCAGGCAGTTTTCCATCCGCTGATTTTTCAAAAGCAGCCATTTTCCAGAAAAACCTGGTTGTTGGTTTTAATCACAGGTACCAGTTTAATGCCGGGTTTAAAAATTCAACAACTGTATTCGGTACCTATAACCAGGTACAAAATCCCACTTTCCGTAATTATGAACGCCGCACAGAGCCGGCTTTTGGCGGGAGAACCTCTTTTATTTATGAAAAGAAAATAAAGGAGACCAGACTCCAGTTTATTGCCGGGGGCGAATTGCAAAAAGGATTTTTCAATACCCAGGTCTCTAAAAATAAGAATGGCCAGGCCGATACCCTGCAAACCAATGATGATATTGAATATACTACATACAGCGTTTTTGTACAGGGAGACATTAGTATCAGGGATAACTGGATCATTACGGCCGGTGCCAGCATCAATAAATCAAAAGTTGCGTTTACACGGCTGAATAAATACCCGGTACTGGACCAGGGACGTACGTATAAAAATGAAATTTCACCAAGGCTGGCATTACAAAAAAAATTAGGCCGCAACAGTGCCGTTTTTGCCAGTATTTCAAAAGGGTTCTCCCCGCCAACCATTTCAGAGATCCTGCCTTCAACCGGTGTGATCAGTACTTTTTTAGAAGCTGAAGAAGGGATCAATTATGAAATTGGCGGAAAGATTTCATTACTGAATAATAAACTGCACCTGGAAGCAACGGGCTTTTACTTTAAACTGAATAATGCCCTGGTATCCCGGAAAGACAGTTCAAATGCAGATTATTTTGTAAATGCCGGCAATACCAAACAACAGGGTGTTGAGATCAGTGCTGATTACAGTACTTATTTAAACTGTAAAATGATCGACCTGATCAATATCAGGTGCCTATACACTGAACGATTTTAAATATGGCAATTTTGTAAAAGGCAAAACAGATTTTTCGGGTAAAAAATTACCCAGTGTACCGGCCCAGACCATTGCTTTATTGGCAGATATCAAATTTAAAAAAGGGATTTACTTTAACAGTACTTACTATCATGCCACCAAAATTTTCCTGGATGATGCCAATACTGTTGCTGCCGGCGCTTATCACTTATTGGGTTGCCGTGCCGGCTGGAACCTGTCTTTAACAACCCGTGTAAAACTGAATGTTTACGCAGGCATTGATAATCTTTTTAATGAAACATACAGCCTGGGGAATGATATCAATGCTGCTGCTGGCCGGTATTACAATGCAGCTCCCAAAAGAAATTATTATGCCGGTATTTCATTTCAGTGGAATAAACCATCCGTAAAGTAATACATTGTATAATTTGATATGTTTTAAAAATGACATTATTTCCTTAATCCTGAACAGGTTCATTGTGATTAATAAATAATGAAAAAAGAAACCTGGTTCTTTTAATACGATCCATAAATGCAGACATTAAATTTGATGCCCCCTTGTTTTATGCAGGTTTCAAAAGAGAAGTTACACAATAGATGAAAAACCGCGGCGAATACCAGCATATCGCAAAAGAATTTTGTACCAAAAGTTGTCAGCCTGCCAGTCCCGGTTATTTCTGAAAAGTCTGCCAATGCTCAGCCTTACCCCCTTACTGGCAGCGGTTGGCCAAAGCCTTTGTAGCAGGACGAAGTTATGCTGCAAGTGATCTTCGCGGTTGTGAAGAAGCAGGTTTAAGAAGTCTTCTTCTGCATATCTTAAATACTTAACAGCACAGCTCATTATAATTTAATCAATTTCAGCGTTTTTGGCGTTTCTCCCGGCATATAAGTTGTAACATGATATGTTCCGCTTGTAAGGGTTTGCGTATTTAATATACCAGGTTACTGCCCGGTATTAATTGTGCTGTTAGTAAACTGACTATTCTTCCTGTAAAATCTGAAATATGAATATTGATTGGAGATTTTTTTCTGCATTGATTTTTAGTACGGCATTTTCTTTTGAAACCGGGTTGGGGCTGATATTCAAAATGCAAATCCTTTTGTTTTTAACTTAAATGATATGGTGTTGCTGAAATATGATTTATCATCAGGGTCAATAATTTTTATACGGTAATAATTCATACCGCTTAAAGGATGTTCATCAATATCATTAAAGGTTGGCTGCATCTTAACTGGTCGGCAGTTAATGATGCAATGGTTATAAATTTTGTCCATCGCCGCTTCGCTGTATTTCAAAAGTTACAGTAGCAGATGTACAGTTCACTTTCCAGCTCAGTTGATGTTTGTTATCAACCTGTATTCCCTTAAAGTATTCAAGTTTTACCGGCAGTACACTTAATAATTCGCTGGTCATATAAAAACCTGAAAAACCGGTTACCGGAACAGTTACTTCCACCAGCTGTGTAAGGCATCCCCAGACTACGGTAAAGCCACTTACTGCAGTTGTAAAATCCTGCGATGCACCGGTATAGTTTGCTGGGTTTGTTCCGGTACCATGAAATTGCCTTAACACAAGTTTGCTTATACCAGTTGCATCAGCAGGACCTGTTGGCAAAGCTTTATGTCCGCTGTCAGCAGCTTTTAAGTTATAATTATCAAACTCACTTTGCAGATAGTATAGCGTTATGGCAGCTGTTGAAGTTGCCGGGTTAAGCAATGGTTCAATATCATATTTTCTTGCCAGGTATAATGTAGATGTTCCTCTTTTTGTGGCTCCGTTATCCAGCTCAATGCAGGTATTAATTGAGTTACTTACCGGTGAAACGCCCGAAGGGACAATCGTAGCAATCAGATTGCAATTGCCATCACGGTAACTGGTGCCAGCTGGAGAAATACTGATGTTCTGGCAGATCTGTGGTCCGCCTGCAACTGCTGCCAAAGCATACGATGCAGGATCTATGGTAACAGTTACGGTAGTATTACCGGTAAATCCATTGGATGGGTTAACTGCATTAACTGTATAAGTTGTTGTATTGGCAGGAGAAGCAATAACAGTTGCTCCTGTTGTAGTATTTAAACCGGTTGCAGGCGACCAGGTAAAATTAATATGATCAGGCGTAAACCTGTAAGCATCGGGCATTCCTGTCCATGTTGTCGTGTTATTTCTACCGGGAACAACTGAAGCTGCAGTACCGGTACTGTTTTCTATACCCTGCGCTTTACTGTCAGTAGTGTTGGTACAGTTTGTGGTATGAATTTCTACAATATTGGTTGTTTCATATAAAATGATCTGCACATCTGCAGTTTCTGTACCTGCAAAAAATTTAATGTTACTGTAATCAATTACAAATCTCCTGTTTGGGCTGTTACCTGTTTCAAAATATTGAAGAATGGCAGCATTGGAAGCGCCGGCAAAAGTTAAATCCGATGAAATTGCATGAATAACATAGTTAGGTGCAGCAGCATTTGGTAATGCAACACCATAGCCGGTTGTTGTGGTATTGGTGCTTCCCAAACCTACCCAGCCATTGGTACTGATATTAACCGAATTAAATGTATTGCCATAAAAGCGAAAAGTAAAAGGTAAAGTAATATTATCCCAGCGGCCATCATCAAGGGTTCCGGTACTTACCGGTTCAATAATACTGTTTAACTGGTCCACAAGTATTGTAGTAGCAAACAGTGTTGGATCGTAGGGATTGTTTGATAGTGCAGAAACGGTATAGCTTACCGGAGTTGCAGACGCAGTTATGGAGACGGAATTACCTGCACAAATAGCTGCACTGGCAGGATTTGTTGTAACAGTAAGTTGGGCAAACAAAATTTGCAAAATAAAGCATTACCAGCAGCAGGTAGTAGTTTTTCATAATATCAGGATTTAACTGCATCGAAAACGTAAATGACAAAAAAATTATTGCCGGGTAATAAGCTTGTCACAAAAATAAAATCACTAATTCTTTCTTTTTTGTAATAATAGTTTCGAAAAAGGAGTTTTAGTTAAATCGGCTGATCGTATTCTTATGGAGATAAAGGTCTGATGGATGACATGTTATGAATTATGTAGTAAAACTACAGAGTGTTTTTTCATCAAACAGTAGTAAAAAATTAGCGATAAAAGCAATGACAAACAGAAAAATTTTCTTAAACTTTGTATTGGTATTAATGTATTCTAATATTCATTAAAACCGGTAAATCCAATCCCACAATGAAAAATAAGTTGTACACTTTTGCGACTGTATTATTTCTTCACCAAACTGGTTTTACACAGAAACCTTTCACCGGCGTACATACGATCAATTTAATTCCCTAGTTCTGAAAATTCCACTGGTAACAGCGGAACAGGAGCAAATATTGATGAAGTTTATTATCGCTGTGATTGGACAATAGACCCCGGCGTTTCAAAAAACATATCAGGTACGGTTACTACATATTTTAAAACAACAGTTGCAAATGTTTCAATTATAACTTTTGACCTTAATAATCTTGTTTTTGGATCACCGGTTGCAAAATATCATGGGATCACCTGCACGGGTTCATTTCCCGCAACAGATATTTTCGGGTTACATTGCCATCGTCCATTTCAACAATCGGAACACTTGATTCTGTAAGTATTACTTATTCAGGCACTCCTCCGCTGTAAATGGCCAGGAAGAAGGATTTCAGCGTGGAGAATTACCGGCAGGCTCGGGTAACTGGTATATTTATACCTTGTCAGAATCTTATGAAGATAAAGACTGGTGGCCCTGCAAGGCAGATATGCAGGATAAAGCAGATTCACTTGATATCAATGTAACTGTGCCCAATGCATACTGGGTGGCCACTAATGGGAAGCTGGTAGATTCCGCCATTAATGGCGCTAACAGAACTTTTAAATATAAACACAGATACCCTATTGCAACATACCTGGTAGCATTAGGCATTGCAAAATATAACCGGCAACACAGGGGAACCGTTAATATTGGAAGTAAAAATGTACCTGTAGTATATTATACTTATCCTAACATGACCGGGGCAACGCTTACCAACGCAATAGCCAAAATGGATGTTTCAAAAACAGAGCTTGTTGAGTTTAGTAATAAATTCGGGCCTTATCCTTTCGCAGATGAAAAACACGGCTATTATCAGCATAACTGGGGTGGCGGCATGGAACACCAGACATTTTCGGGAATGAGCGCAGGCAGTATGGGCAGCTAGTCAGTTATTGACATGAACTGGCACATCAATGGTTTGGCAATAAAGTTACTTTTGCCACATGGAATCATTTATGGCTCGCAGAAGGGTTTGCAAAATATTCCGAAGCATTGGCTGCAGAATTGATTCCCGCCATTGGCGTAACTCCTGCTGCTCATCTTTCTGGAATTAAAAGCACAGCCCGGGCAACAAACACAACACCTGTTTTATTAAGTGCAGCAAGTATTGCAAACTCCAATACCATCTGGACAGCAAGTAATGATAATGCGATTTATATGCGTGGGGCCATGATCGTATCCATGCTCAGGGCTATGATGGGAGATACAAAATTTTTCCAGGGATGTAAAGATTATCTTAATGATCCATTATTGGCTTATAAATCTGCGGCAACTGCAGATCTGCAAAGGAACATGGAAAAACAATTGGTGGGTGTAAACCTTACCCCGTTTTTTAATGCATGGGTAAATGGCACCGGCAGAACAAACTATTCCGGCAACTACTATATCACCGGAAAAAAAATCCAGTTCAGGTTAATGCAAACAAGAGAACCGGCAGGGAATCCGTTTATGCCGATGCCTGTTGTAATTAAAATAGCCAATGCTGCAGCTACATACGATACCAGTATTGTAATATATCATTATGCTCCGGATCAATTGGGATATACAGACCGGGCATACGGAACGTCAGGCAGGAGATGATTTTATCACCTATAATCTTTCATTTGTACCTGCTACTATAACTATCGACCCGGATAATAAAACCATGGCTACCAGGACACTAACAAATGTTGGATCCCCCTGAACAATAACAGCATCAGTTTTCGGCAACCAAAACAATTACCGGCAACCAGCTGAATCTTCAAATGGCAGCCAGCGAACCGGTGAATAAAGTGATCTTATTAAAAAGTAAAAACGGGACCGATTTTACGGAAGCAGGGTTGATGAAACCAGGTAAACAATCAGCCAAACAATTACCGGTTCACCGATGTGCTTCCATATCCGGGCTTTACATTCTACCGGGCTAAGATTTATTCCGGCGGAAATGTACAATACTCAACGATCATAAAAGTGCAGGAAAAAATAAATAATACCATTACAATATCACCAAACCCCGCGACCGATGTGGTAAATGTGAGTTTTACCAATAATGCAGCAATCGGAAAAGTAATTGTACGTGTGATTAACCCTGAGGGAAAACTGGTGATGGAATCGGCAACGAATAATAGTTTTATACATTTTGATATAAGCAATTTACCGGCAGGTATTTATTTAGCCCAGGCAGTACAAAACGGCCAGATTTTGCTGCTAATAAGTTCTTAGTACATCATTGATGTATAGAGCTGGCTAATATCCTTTGTTAAAACATAATCCTATTAGAAAAATTCTATTCTCCATTTTGTGCGGCATAGGGTTTGCGCAAATTGCCCTGGCTCAGCCGGCTACATTTGGCTTACCCATCAGTATCGGTAGAAATAACTGTGGCCTTTCCGGCGGTACCGACTCGGTTTACTTTTTTAATTATGTATCTCCAAACCTGAGCCGGGCCTCTTTTCCAAACGGCTACAGGCCCCGGCTGAAAATAGGACCTACTTCCACCACCAACCGTTTTACGATCAACGTTTCCAGTGTGGCCCTTTAATCCAGGACCAAAAATTGTATTACCTCTGGACGAATTCAATTTTATCACCCGTACGGACCTATGTATGGCGCTGGAGGCCCGATACCACTTTGCACCGGAACGCCACCAACAACGGCTTACCTGGATACCTCCACTCTTTCCCGTATGATATCTGGGGGTGGCTTTTGACAACAACGGTATCGGATGGACATTGGAATTTCCTGCGGCACCTTGCAGCCGGGCTTTTTTAAGGCCTATTGACTTTGCAGCAGGTATTTATAATGTGGCAGATACCCTGGATTTTACAACCGGCCCGGGCGGGATCGGCGATACACTCTGGAATCCCGGCAATGGCGATATCACCATGATGCCTTCCGGCCAGCTTTACTACAACTTTGATAATAAATTATACACGCCCGACTATGGAAGTTATGGAGGACCAACCCGCCATATCAAATCCACATATATTGACTCAACCAAATTACCGACCGGCGCACCTGCTTTGGTTGGACTTGCCTTTTCCGACGGCGACATCATTTCTTCGTATACCGGCGGCTGTATTTACCGGCGCCTGAACCCGGTAACCGGGGATACCAACAATGTAAGTTATACCTATACTGCCGGTAAAGGGGTCCGTTCCGTGGATATGACCCAATTGGTTTCCCGGTGTGGGCCCTTCAAAAAACTGATTTCTGTTACATCCTACAGGAACCCCGGGCCAATACGATATGGTATATGATGTATATACGAAACTATGGAACATATCCTTTAACAAATCTCCAGGTCACAGACAATCTATCCCTGATCAACGGGCTGGCGAATGTTTCAAATGTTACAGCAGTCTTCACCAGCAACCCGGTAGGTGTGATCATTAAATGCCGGGTATAACGGAACTTCAAACCTCAACCTGCTGAATGCAGGACAAACCCTGCCAAATTATCCTATATCGAATAATAATTTTACGATCCGCATCTCCTGCCGGTTATCTAATATAGTGGCGGGCATTGTATATAATAACCGGGCAATAACAACCGGAAACGGATTCAATAATGTTGCATTAAGGGATTCGTCTACCAATGGTAACAATCCCGACCTGAATCAGAATGACAAACCGGATGATGTAGGCGAAAGCCAGCCCACCCCGTTCGTGGTCATTATCACACCAATAACACCGCCATGTACTGTTCTTGAGTCAAACATTGTATACCAGGATTTTGGTAACGGCGCAGGACTTAACGGCAGCATTCCTCCATCCGTTGCTGTGCCTTCTGCAAGCAGCGGCTATACAGGTACTGCTGTTGCCCCGGTGGCGATCAACCGGTTTACGGTAACCAATAATGCCTCACTTGGCAATGCTACAAACTGGGTCAGCATCACCGATCATACCGGTGGGGTCAACGGCAGAATGCTGGCGATCAATGCAGATGCCTCTTCAACTGTAATGTACAGGGATACGATGCCGGTATCGTGCCCCGGACAGCAATATTCTGTTTCTTTCTGGGCAGCTTTCTTAGGCAACACCAATTACCAGACGGTCTGTGATGGTTTGGGTGGATTTAAATATCCGCAGATATTGGTGAGGATCAGGGACCTTGTAACTGGTCTTGTTATTACACAATATACTTCCGATACGATCAAACTTAACACCTGGCTGCAGCATGGTATGAAATGGGTGATGCCCCCCGGGTACTCCAGCGTGATCCTGGAACTGCTGAATGCCGGTCCCGGTGGCTGTGGTAATGACGTGGCACTTGATGATATCGTTTATGGTTTGTGTACCCCCGACCCGTTTGTAAACCTGAATAACCCCGGTGGAACCTGCCTGGGTACATCAGTTACATTTACAGCCAACTTCTCCGACCCCAGAGTTATTCCCGGACCAAAAGATTACCAATGGCAATGGTCTCCTGCACCTGGGCAGGGCCATGGACAAATATCATAGGCGCTACTGCCTCCACTTATATCATCAACCCGGTAACCGCGGCTGATACAGGAAGGTACTACCGGGTGATCGTAGCCGCCCAGGGTAATATAGGATTACCCGGCTGTCAGTATATTTCTCCGGGAACCAGGTTGATGGGTTTATCACTTTCTTTAGCGCCAACATCGGCAACAAAAAATAAAAAATAACATTTGCCCGGGCATATCTGTGAACTTAACGGTTTGCAGGCGGAACATTAGGTACCAATGCAGGCTGGATATGGTACACCGGAAGTTGCGGTACTTCGCTGGTAGGTACCGGCAGCAGTATTTCCGTAACGCCTTCTGTAACTACCACCTATTATGTAAGGGCAGAAGGCGATTGCAACACCAACAAGCTGCCATGCTGTTACCGTAAATATTTCCTGTGATATTGATAAGGACAAGGACGGAATTCCCGACTGGGTTGAAAGCAATATGGCAGCGGCCTTCCAGGATGCCAACAGCAATGGCATCATAAATGCATACGACCCGACCTACCCGGGATTTGTAGATAATAACAATGATTACATCAATGATAATTTCCAGGCCGATGGTGATTCGGATAATGACGGGATCCTTAATTACCTGGATACAACCTTCCCCGGAAGAGTAGACAGCAATGGCGATGGCGTGGATGACCGGTTTGATACCGACCGGGATGGAAGGATAAATATGCTTGATCTTGACAGTGAGAACGACGGCGTACCCGATGTGGTGGAAGTTTATGGTGTGGATGTAAACGGGAATGGCCAGATCGATAATTTCAGCGATGCCGATGGAGACGGGCTTACCGACCAGGCAGCTGGATGCCAATGCTGTTAATGCTTATAATACCGGTACCGGTTTGGGCCGGCCCAATATTGATATAGATGCTGTTCCAAATTATGTTGACCTGGATAGTGATAATGACGGTATTCCGGATGTAGTTGAATCTGCCGGCCCCGATGCAAACAATAATGGCATCATAGATGGTTTTGTGGATGCCAATAATGATGGTTTGCACGATGGTTATATCAATGGAACTGCATTATTGACCACCGGCGCTGATGTTAATGCCGACGGCAGGGCAGATACCTAGCCCAATAAAAACCTTGACCGGGACCTGCGGCCGAATGCGTACGACCTGGATAGCTGATGGCGATGGCATTGTGGATGTTATTGAAGCCGGATTGCCCGATGCAAACCTGAATGGTATTAGTGGATGGGGTGATCGGGAACCAATGGATGGTCAACAACAGTATCTGCAATGGCCGCACTGAACCTACGCAATACAGATGCGGATGGCAATCCCGATTACCTGGATATTGATTCAGACGATGATGGTATTCCCGATAATATAGAAGGGATGTCTACAGCAGGATATTTATTGCCTACTACAACGGATGCCGACGGCGACGGTTTAAATACTTATGATAATCTGGCAGGGTATGGCGGATCCGGAATATTCGTTTATGATCATGACGGCGATGGAACGCCGGATTACAGGGATCTGGATACGGATGCCGATGGCCAGCTGGATGTTGTGGAAGGAAATGATTTTAACCTGAATGGCCTGGCAGATGACCTGGTAACCTTAACCGGCCTTGATACAGACAACGATGGCCTGGATAACCGGTTCGACTCATTAAACTCGGTAACAAACCTGAAAGGAACATCTTACTTGATGGGCAATGGTGGAATCTTTGTGGGTGATCCTACCCGGGATCAAGAACCACAGTTCAGTCAAAAACAGTTAGCCAAACAAACCGTGACTGGCGCTTTGTAGGGTATGTATTGCCTGTGCAGTTCCTGCAGCTTTCAGGTGTTCTCCAGGCCAATCATGTGTTACTAAAATGGGTAGTCATTGCATCCAAAGAAGTGGATCATTTTGAAGTGGAACGGAGCACGGATAACATGAACTATATTAAAACCGGTACGGTTTCGATCCGGTCCAAGCTCAATGAGCAGCAGAACTTCACTTTCAAAGATGATGTTTCGAATGTAAAAAAGAGATCATTTACTACCGCATAAAAGTAATCGGTAAGGCCGGAGAAATACAGTACAGCAATATGCTGGTGATTCACAAGCAGCAAAGTCAAAACAGGATTGCATATTATGCCGAACCCGGCAACAGAATATGTTTCCCATGGTCTTCTTTGCTGAAAAGAATCCGAAGTTACCATAAGGCTGTTCGATAATTTAGGCAAAACAGCATTGCTGAAAAATCAAAAAGGGCAAAAGGGAATAATACGGTACAGCTAACGGGCCTCAACAGGTACAGCAATGGTGTTTATACATTACAGGTGTTTGTAAATGATGAAGCAGTTACGCAAAAACTGGTGTTGCAGAAATAACAATTTCCAAAGCTGTTTATTCATAAATTACCTCTTCCACCCGGAAGAGGTTTTTTAAACTACTTTTGCTGTCATGTACACACATAAAAAATCACTGGGCCAGCATTTTTTGAAAGATGATATCGTTATTGAAAAGATAATAGCTGTTTTAAAGCAATCACCTTTTAATAACCTGTTGGAAGTGGGACCGGGTACGGGCGCTTTAACCAGGCACCTGTTGGGGATACCCGGTATTGATTTTAAAGCGGTGGAGCTGGATGATGAAAAAGTTGTTTACCTCAACAAAAAATATCCGGCACTGGCAGGTAAGATCATTCACCAGAGCTTTTTGGATATGGATAAACCCTTTGATGAACCCTTTACAGTGATCGGTAATTTCCCGTACAATATCTCTACACAAATTTTATTTAAAGTGCTCGAATGGAAGGATGATGTGCCCTGCATCATCGGAATGTTTCAGAAAGAAGTGGCGCAAAGGGCAGCATCAAAGGAAGGCAGTAAAGTGTATGGGGTGTTGAGTGTCCTGATGCAGGCGTATTACGATATCGAATACCTGTTTGATGTAAGCAATGAATGTTTTGATCCTCCGCCAAAAGTGCAAAGCGGTGTTATCCGCATGAAAAGGAAAACCACAGCGCCGGAATATAAAAGTGAAAGGGCTTTTTGGGTACTGGTAAAAACAGCCTTTAACCAGCGCCGTAAAACCATGCGCAATGCCGTAAAAAGTTTATTCCCTGCTGATGTGCTGCAGGATGACATATTTTTAAAACGTGCCGAAGCTTTGAGTGTGGAAGACTTTGCTGCTTTGACTTTCAGGATGCAATAAAGACCGTTCCCGCCATGGGCGGAACGGTCTTTTGAAGAGCTCATACTAAATTTTTATCTTATTTCTTCAGGTTCATACTTCTGTTAATGGTAAAGCCGAAAGCAATGTTCCCGTCTTTAAGGCGGCTGTTATTCCTTGCCAACTGATCAATGGCAGAAGCGTCTGTAGTACTTCCAACATAAAACTGGAACAGGTGGGTGCCGGTACTGATCTCAACACCAACAGATAGCAGGTCGGGTTGATAGTTAAGGATATCCCCGCTTTTGGAAATGATGTTTTTATACATATTGAACTGGCGTGCATATTCAAGTGTCAGGTTAAGGGTGTTTGTTGCTTTGTATTTTGCTGCCATACCCATTGAAAATACCTCATTACTGTTATTAGAACCATAAGGCACTACATTAAAGTGTATCCAGGTTGGCATCAGCTGCAGCGAAAATTTATCTGAAAACTTTCGTGAGATCAGCAACTGGTTCAGGAATGCAAACTTGTTTCCGGCAAACCCTTTATCAGGATCCTTTGATGCATTAACATTAGCCATGGAATACCATCCTACGGTAACCGGTATATTTCTTTCACCGGTTTGTTGCCTGATGATCCTGAATTTTAACCAGCCTTCGTAAGAAGAACCGCCGGCCATAGCCACGCCCACGTTCATAAATTTAAGGGGTGAATAATCAAACGATAAATAGGTATTTGCTACACCGGAGTTAAGTCCAAAAAACTGGGCTATATTCTGTGATCCGCCATCCTTATTCCATATATGACTGAAATGGTGAGAGACCATAAATTGTAAAATACCGGGATTTACGATCTCCGTACTCTGCATATTGATGATCTTGGTTGCGTTAAAGACAGCCCTTGTAAATTTTTGCTTGGGTGCTGCCTTGGTTTCTGTTTCCAGGGAATCCTGTGCTAATGAAGCAACAGATAAACAAAGGCTTAAGAAGCAAAGCGATAATATCTTTTTCATAATCTCTGATTTTATATTTGTAACACTCATTTTTTCTGATGTGTTTTTAAAAATTATTGAGGTGTACCCTGTGCGATCCATTCGTTAAAAAGTTTTACCGTACAGGAGCTTAAGCTCAGTGCACCACCAGGGTGGCCGTTGTTACCGCTGCTGTTCATCATGGTTGTTAAAACATCTTTTTAGCAACCATTTGGCTATAGGTAAGGTTTGATGCAATCCCCCGTGGCAGGTTGAGCCTTTACAGGAAGTGGTATATAACGGAAGTATCTTGGCAGTATAGGTAATTACACCGGTTACTGTACATCCGCCGCCATCATCTTTTGCACCCTCAGCTATCCACTGTTTAATTATATTTTCCTGGGTGGTTGTAAAATAAATGGATCCGGCACCGGGATGGATTCCTCCATTTACCCAGGCATCCAGTAAACCAACCCTTCCAAGTATCGCATCATAGAAAATAGTATCTGCGTGCGAAAATTGAACAGCCCTTGTTCCGATACCATTGTTATGGCAGCCGCAACCGCCGGAAACCATGATGGGAACTACATCATTCCGGAATGATATTCCGGGTACTGCAATAATGTCTTCCTTATTTTTATAACATGATGACAACAGATAAGTTAGCATTGCAGTCATCACACCCATTGTTATTATTACCTTTTTCATATATCTAATATTTTAGATTGATTGTTTCAGTTATTGTTTTATAATGGTACCGGTTTTCCTGTATTTGAAAATACCTGCATTGGCATTCCCATATTTCCATACAACAGGAATATTGGGATCGGCAAAATACCATGCCTTGATCAGGGCAATTTCATGTGATTTAAGGCCGCCGTCTCCATAAGCCATATCTCCCTGGTGGCTTGTTGCATATACGCCGGTGAATGGATTAGCCAGCAATAAAGTGGAGTCTATTCTTGAGATCATGGAACTGGTAGCATTCAGGTAATTGGCATTAACATAATAAGTCAATAATGTAACCGGGTTTGTGTAAACAATAGAACTGGTTGACCTTACACTTTTTGGATACAAAATGTCCATCAGGATATCATCATAATCATTTAAAGGTCCACGGGTACTTTGAGAGGATCTTGGTGTTGCAAACTTTTTCCAGGGCCTGAAGCTGTTAAAGGCAAGTGTATCTGAATAAAATTTCTTAACACTGTCTTTATAGGCTGTCCATACCTGGGTACGTTTTGTTGCATTGGAAAGCTGGCAATAATTAGTTACAGCACCGGTTGATGGGTTGATATACAAGTATTGAGTGGTATCAGCCGTGGTTAAAGGGCCAAGTAATCCTGCCCTTGCCCATCCGCCTGTTGCGGTGGCCTGGTTGTGGCAGTTGGCAGAACCACAGCCGGAAATAAGTCAAGTGATGGCTGCCGGCCTGAAATCATTATAATCAGGTTTTCCTTTGCGCCATTCTTGATCCAGTTATAAATAAGCGATTTGTCGGTAGTATTCATTTCATGATTTGAATTTACCGGTGGCATGGCCTTGTCAAAATCATTGGTGGTCAGGTATTCCCATAACTTACTGCCTTCGGGATTACCGGGTGTTACAAACTTCATGATCTCGGCATAGGTGTCAAACCTTGGAGCAATCGGGCCACCATGACAATTGGATGTTGCACAATACTCATGAATGATTGTTTGTACGCCCCTGAACTTGATGATGTCATTAACATCGGGCACAACATCAGATGGGGTTACTTTATTGGATTCATAAAAGGACGCATAGGTCGTTGAATCCGCTGTACCCTTAAATGACCTGTCAAGGCCCTTGATGATATCGCCGGTTTTCCTGCACTGGATCACAGACGCAGAAATAACAATAACTGCCAGGAAGAGGGCAGTTGCTTTAAATATTGAGACATGTTTCATAAAAAAATATTTATGTAATTAAAATCTGTTCTGATTTGAATGTTAATTTGTTTTGTTTAATAATCAAATGTAGTATGGCCCCATTTACAATTCCATGACAAAAGATTGGCACAGATATGATTTTAATCACATCGGCTTTTGATTAATGTCATCAATTTGTCAGCATGGTGTAAATATATTGCACTGCAATTACGACCAGTAAATATTAAAATCAAAAGTATATGGGAGACAATAAGAAATCTGACGATAAATCACGCCGCTGGTTTTTGTCACTATTATCGCCGGTTGAAAATAATGAGGCCAAGCCCGGCATGGTAAAAATGCTGACTGCCGACGGAAAACTCGTTGAAATTGATAAAACGGTGCTTGAAGCCGCATCCAAAAAACAAAAATCTTCCAACCAGGAGATCTACGACTGGATGAATAATCCTTCCAAAGAATCAAAATAACTGATCCTTTCAAAATAATATAACAATGAAAGAACAAGAAGTAATTCAAGAACCGGGCAGGCGGAATTTCATAAAAAAATGTGGCTATAGCAACGGTGGCAACTGCTGCCTGCGGAAGTATAGCCTGCTCCTGCACTTCCAATAAAACTGCTGTAAGCGACAAAGTAAGATTGCTTTCTCCGGATGGCGAGATTGTAGAAATAGACTCAGCTTACCTGAATCACCGGGAGAATATGGCTGTTTTATCCCAACATGAACAGCGGACAGGTATTGCAGGAAAGCGGTTTGTAATGGTAGTTGACCTGGCCCTTTGTAAAAATGCCCGTAAATGTGTAACAGCCTGTCAGAAACACCATTACCGCCCGGAAGAAACCGAGTGGCTTTCTGTTAAATTAATGAAGGACAGTGAAAAGTCGGCGCCATATTGGTTTCCCAAACAATGTTTCCACTGTGATAATCCTCCCTGTGTAAAAGTTTGCCCGGTTGATGCCACTTTTAAACGGAATGACGGCCTGGTTTTAATTGACAATGACAGGTGCATTGGCTGCAAATTCTGTATGGCTGCCTGCCCTTATTCAACCCGTGTATTTAACTGGGATGAACCCGAAATGCCTTTTGATATAAAGACCTGCAATATAATGCCGAAACAGGTATACCTGCAAAAGTGGGTACGGTGGAAAAATGCGATTTCTGCCCCGACAGGGCCCGGGAAGGTTTGCTGCCACCATGTGTGGAATCATGCCCCAACGGTGTGTTTTATTTTGGTGATGAAAATGAAGATACAGTAACCAATGGTTCCGAAACATTAGGCTTCAGCCAGTTATTAAAAGACAGGGCCGGATACCGTTTCCTGGAAGAACTGGGCACAAAGCCAAGGGTTTATTACCTGCCGCCAAAAGACAGGCAGTTCCCTGTTGAAAGAGGATATGATGACCTTCCGGAAAATATAAAAGAAAGGTTTAAGGATATCATGGAAGCAAAGAAGTAAAGCTGTTGAAAACAGTGAAACCTAATATATAATATTGAATACAAACAATTATGGAACTCAATACATACCAACAGGAGGCTTTTGATTACCAGCGCCCCAACATTGAAAAGTTTGGAAAACGAAACATGATATGGAGCATTTTCTTTTTGGTTTGGATACTGGTAGGCATTTATGCGTTATACTTACAGATTGCAAAAGGACATGGAATTACCGGAATGCGGGATAATGTGGTTTGGGGCCTGTATATTGTAAATTTCATTTTTTTTATCGGCCTCAGCTATGCCGGGGCAATTATTTCCGGCTTACTGCACCTGTCTAAAGTCTCATGGGGTAAACCCATCATCAGGCTTGCACAAATGATGACCATTGTTTCTGTTATTGTTGGGCCGATATTTATTCTGTTATGTGTTGGCCGTTTTGACAGGCTTCATCATTTGTTTATTTATCCAAGATTACAGTCACCATTAACATGGGATGTAGTGGCCATTCTTACCTATTTTGTTGGCAGTGTTCTTTTCCTGTACATGGCTTTAATAAAGGATTTTGCTGTTTACCGGGATTCAAAAATGAACATCCCTAAATGGAAACAGAAATTGTATAAGATACTGGCAACAGGTTATAGGGGAGCAGCAAGTCAGAAAAGACACCTGATCATATCCCAAAACCTGCTGGCAGTAATTATGGTGCCACTGTCAATCATTGTAAGTTCTATCCTTTCCTGGATCTTTGGTATGACACTGCGTCCCGGTTGGCATAGTACTATCTTTGGACCTTATTTTGTGCTTGGCGCTTTGTATTCCGGAACCGGTGTATTGATCGTGGCCATGTGGGTTTACCGGAAAATGTATAAACTGGAAAAGTATTTCACCGATAAACATTTTACGTACCTGGGTTATATCATGATGGTGCTGGCCGCAGCTTATGGATACTTTACTTTTTCCGAATATTTTACGAGTTGGTTCGGGTCAGAGAAATGGGATAATGATGTGATCAATAAACTGTTCAATCCTGCCGAATACGGATGGTGGACTTTGTTTGCAAACCTTATCGGTATTTTTATTCCTATTTTAATAGTGGCTATTCCCAAAACAAGAAAACCAAACTGGATAACACTTGTAGCTTTTTTAATGGTGATTGCACTATGGGTAAAACGTTACCTGATCATTGTCCCAACGCTTGAATCACCGGCACTTCCCATGCAGGAAACCAGGATGGAATACGTAAAATATGCAGCAACCTGGCCCGAATGGGCATTAACCATTGCCGGTATAGCCAGCTTCCTTTTATTCTTTACGATCATGTCAAAATTTGTAACTGTTGTTCCGGTTTCCGGGTTGGAAGATACATTTCACCATCCCCATCACGAACATCCACATCACGAACAAATAGTGGATGAAGTAAAAAAAGATAACGTTCAAATTGATTAAAAACACGAACAGATGAAACCATTTTCAACAATAACAGCAAACCAAAAATATCCAGGCAGTTGATGATTTTATCCGGCCTGATGATCATGTTGCTGATCCCTGTTAGTATGTTTGCCCAAACTGACAGCACAAAGACCGACAGTGCACAGGTTGTAGAAGAAGCGCCTGTTGAAGAATCATCATTAATATCTCCTTCAGCAGAATTAATAAGCGTTCAGAAATCAGATCAATCTATTGATCTGAAAGCATCATTAAAAGCTAAAGTTAAAGGTACCTTCTACATTTTACCTTTGCTGAAGATCACATTTATCCAGGTAACTGATACTGCTGAAAAAGTATTGGGTTTTGTGATTACCGACAAATTGGGAAAAGCTGTTTTTAATGTAAAAGCTGACCAGCTTAAAACAGACAAGGAAGGTAAATTGCATTACAAGATTGTATTTGCCGGTAACAAACAAATGGACCCTGCTGATGCAGAAGTAACTATAAAAAGAGCACGACTTGAAATCACGCCTGTAAAAGAAGATTCACTGTTAACCGTTAAGGTAAAGTTGATAGATATGGGTACAGGAACAGAGATACCGGTTCCCGAGACAGTACTGGGCATATTTGTTAAACGGCTTTTCAATCCTTTAAAGGTTGGCGAAGGAACCACAGACGAGAATGGAGAAGCCACAGTTGAGATACCCCAAAACCTTCCTGGTGATGCAAAGGGCAATATAACGCTGATGGTTAAACTGGATGAAAATGAAACTTACGGTAACCTGGAAGCATCAGTTGATCAGAAATGGGGATCCAGTGTCGATCTAAATGAAAACCATGAAAGGACACTCTGGAGTTCAGATCCCCCAATATGGATGCTTGTTACATTTATTATCCTGATGACCATTGTTTGGGGGCACTACATTGTTATTGTTTTTCAAATGTTAAGATTACGTAAAGAGGAGCCGGATCAGTCAACTACCGCAATTATTCCGTAACTTTATATCTCTTTAATAAAAGATAAAACCATAAAATATGAAAAAGAAAATTTTAGTAATGATTGCAGGTTTATTTGTGATCGTTTTATTCGCCTTTGTCCCAAAAAGTACACCACAGGATCCTTGGAAAGTGCCTGATTCATACAAGACAAAAGCAAACCCTACAAAAGCTGATGTCGCATCAACCCTGGCAACCGGGAAAACCCTGTATAATACACATTGTAAATCATGTCATGGTACCAAAGGTAAAGGAGACGGACCCAAAGCAGCACAGTTAGATACTGATTGCGGAGACTTTACAAAAGCGTCTTTCCATGCACAAACAGATGGCGAACTGTTTTATAAAACTTTCGAAGGTCGTAAAGACATGCCTTCTTATAAAAAGAAAATACCGGATGTTCATGATATCTGGGCTGTAGTAAATTATATGAGAACGTTTAAATAAACCGTTCTTAAGATCCTGTATAAAAAAATGTTCATCCGCTAATATGGATGAACATTTTTGTTTACGGCTATGCAGCGATTTTATTGCCATTGAAATCTGTAGTTTTGTACAGCTACCTGTAAAAGAAACCAACCATGAAAAAATACCTGTTACCCCGTTTATTTTTTATTTCCATAATATACATCACCGCATCCTGTAATACACCCAGGTATATTTACAGCCCTGCTGCACTGAATGTTCCCGTACTTACCCAAAAAGGCGATGGTAAGCTGGGCGCTGTTTACTCCACCAATGCTGTCGGGCAGGAAAAGCAGGATGGCGTAGAGATCGATAACCGCAGCCGTGGTTTCGACCTGCAGGGTGCTGTGGCCATCACCAATAATTTTGCTATACAGGCCAGTCATTTTTACCGCTGGGAAAAAACGGAAGGAGGGCCCGACAGTGTAACTTTAAAATATAACAGAAACCTTACCGAAATCGGTTTGGGATATTTCCTGCCAATCAATGATCAGAAAAATACCTTTTTCCAGGTTTTTGCAGGTGCCGGCCTGGGCCGGTTTGATTTTACAGATGTGGACAAAACCGGCAGTAATTTTCACCAGGCAAACATCACTAAAATTTACCTCCAGCCAGCTGTTCTTTTTAAAAGTAAAGGGAGTTTTACCACATCCATTGGGGTAAGGTTCAGCGGCATCAGCTACAGCAAAATAAAAACCAGTTATACTGCCGGCCAGTTAAACGATTTTCACCTGGATGACCTGGGTGGCCGGGCAAAATGGTTTTTTGAACCTGCAACAGTTAGCAGCTTTGGTTTTAAAAATGTTCCGGGCCTGCGGTTTGAGGTCCAGGGCGGTTTGTCTTTTTTAATGGCAAGAAATTATATTGACTACCGGAAATTTAATTTTTCTATTGGTGCGGGGATCGATTTTGGTTCCTTACGTAATAAAAACAGGCAATAATCCTTTCATACGGGTTATTATTTTTTCCAGCCTTTAATCTGTAAATTTACATTTCGATTGTAAGCCTTACACCCTTATGTAAGGTAAAAAAAATAATTGCTGACCGTTTATGTCATTCACACTTCAGAATAAAGTACGCATTGTAACAGCTGCTGCCCTGTTCGACGGGCACGATGCTGCCATCAATATCATGCGCCGCATTATGCAGAGCAAAGGTGCCGAGATCATTCACCTGGGCCATAACCGAAGCGTGCATGAAATTGTGGAATGTGCCATTGAAGAAGACGTGCAGGGCATTGCCATTACCAGTTACCAGGGCGGCCATGTTGAGTTTTTCAAATACATGAAAGACCTGCTGAATGAAAATGGCTGCGGGCATATAAAAATATTTGGCGGTGGTGGCGGAACCATCCTGCCAGCTGAAATTGAAGAATTACACAATTACGGCATCACAAGAATTTACAGCCCGGATGATGGAAGGCACATGGGCCTGGAAGGAATGATTGAAGATGTCATCCTTTCCTGTGATTTTGCACTGAATGGCAGTGGTGATTATAAAACTGCAATGTCTTTAGGTGAAGTAAACGATGTTAGAAAAATTGCAAGGCAAATAACCAATGTTGAGAATGGCGTAGTGTCAACGGACAACGGACAACGTACAACAGAGAAGACAATTCCCGTATTAGGGATAACAGGAACAGGAGGAGCTGGAAAATCTTCTGTAACAGATGAGATCGTCCGCCGCTTTTTAAATACCTATACCGATAAAACCATCGCCGTAATTTCTGTTGATCCATCAAAAAAGAAAACAGGAGGAGCACTGCTTGGTGATCGTATAAGAATGAATTCTATCTCTTCTCCACGGGCATACATGCGGAGCCTGGCAACTCGTGAAAGCGATAAGGCTTTAAGCGAATACGTACAGGAAGCCATTGACATCTGCAAAGCAGCAGCCTATGATTTTATTATTTTGGAAAGCGCCGGGGTGGGGCAAAGTGATGCCAGTATATTGGATTATGTTGAAGTAAGCATGTATGTGATGACACCCGAATACGGTGCCGCATCGCAACTGGAAAAGATCAATATGCTGGATTATGCTGATGTGGTTTGTGTAAATAAATTCGATAAGGCAGGCGCTCTGGATGCCCTGCATGATGTGCGCAAACAGTATAAACGCAATCATGGTTTGTGGAATGCAACCGATGAAGAACTGCCTATCATTGGCACCATTGCAGCACAGTTCAATGATGCCGGGGTAAATGAACTGTTTGAAAGGTTGATGGAAAAAACAGCTGAGAAATGCGGTGTGAAATTTGGTGGCGACATTGAACACCATGCCCATACAAAAGATACATTCAGTCAATCAACCATTATACCACCCAAAAGAGTAAGATACCTGGCTGAGATCGCTGAAACCATAAAAACTTATGATGAATGGGTTGTTGAACAATCAACGATCGCAACAAAATTGTACCAGTTGGATGGAACCCTGGCTGCGGCTTCAACCCCGACAGCGGTTATAACCCTGTCGGCGGTTGCTAAAAAAGAATTAACTAAAATAAAAAACACTTTTGAAGAACAGTTGCATCCCGATTGTAAAAAATTAATAGAAAACTGGCCTTCGGTTTTAGAACGTTACCAAAAAGAATTTTACGAATTTAAAGTAAGGGATAAAGTAATTAAGCAACCGCTTACCTATAAAAGTTTATCCGGCACAGTGCTTTCAAAGGTCATCTTGCCAAAATACAAAGACTGGGGAGATATTTTAAAATGGCAGTTGCAGGAAAATGTACCGGGTGAATTTCCTTTCACTGCAGGTGTGTTTCCGATAAAACGTGAAGGGGAAGATCCTACCCGTATGTTTGCCGGTGAAGGCGGGCCCGAAAGGACCAACAGGAGATTTCACTATGTTAGCATTGGACAGCCTGCAAAGCGACTCAGCACTGCATTTGACAGCGTTACCCTGTATGGCGAAGATCCCGGGCACCGTCCGGATATTTACGGTAAGGTTGGCAACAGCGGTGTTAGTATTGCCACCGTTGACGATGCCAAAAAACTATACAGCGGTTTTGATCTCTGTGATCCCAAAACATCGGTGAGCATGACCATCAACGGCCCTGCACCCATGCTGCTGGCATTTTTTATGAATGCTGCCATCGACCAGCAATGCGAAAAATATATCCTTGAAAATAACCTGAAAGATGAGGTCAATAAAAAGATAAAAGAAAAATACGGCGTAGAAAGTTTACCCAAATATATCGGTGTAGATGGCAATGAGATCGTTCCTGCCGACGGAGACCTTCAGGGGGCCTTACCTGAAGGCAATAATGGTTTGGGCCTGCGTTTGTTGGGATTAAGCGGGCAGGATGTTTTACCAAAAGAAGTGTATGAAGAAATAAAGGCAAAAGCTTTGGCAACTGTGCGGGGAACAGTTCAGGCCGATATTTTAAAAGAAGACCAGGCACAGAATACATGCATATTCTCAACTGAGTTTGCTTTAAAGCTGATGGGGGATGTGCAGGAATATTTTATCAAGAACTCGGTTCAGAATTTTTACAGTGTCAGTATCAGCGGTTACCATATTGCAGAAGCCGGGGCCAACCCGATCTCGCAATTGGCTTTTACTTTATCCAACGGATTTACTTATGTGGAATATTACCTGAGCAGGGGAATGCATATAGATGATTTTGCACCAAACCTGTCATTCTTCTTCAGTAATGGTATGGATCCCGAGTACAGTGTGATCGGTAGGGTAGCCCGCCGCATCTGGGCCAAGGCTATGAAGAATAAATACAAGGCCAACAGCAGGTCCCAAAAATTAAAATACCATATTCAAACTTCCGGCCGAAGCCTCCACGCACAGGAAATTGATTTTAACGATATCCGTACCACGCTGCAGGCATTGTATGCCATTTATGATAACTGCAATTCCCTGCATACTAACGCTTACGATGAGGCCATAACCACACCTACCGAGGAAAGTGTACGCAGGGCCATGGCTATCCAGCTCATCATCAACCGCGAACTGGGCACCGCAAAAAATGAAAACCCCAACCAGGGCTCCTTTTTAATTGAAGAGCTGACCGATATCGTTGAAGAAGCCGTGATGCTGGAGTTTCACCGCTTAACAGAACGTGGCGGGGTTTTAGGAGCCATGGAACGCATGTACCAGCGCAATAAGATACAGGAAGAAAGCCTGCACTACGAAACATTAAAACACACCGGCGAATACCCGATAGTTGGGGTAAATACTTTCCTGAATAAAAAAGGAAGCCCTACCATTTTGCCAACCGAAGTTATCCGATCAACCACAACTGAAAAAGAATTCCAGATAACCACTTTACAGGCTTTTCACAAGCGGCATGCGGCCCATGCCGAAGCCATGCTTAAAAAACTGCAACAGGCAGCCATCAACAATGAAAATTTATTTGAAGAACTGATGGAAACGGTTAAGTATTGTTCACTCGGGCAGATCACCAACGCCCTGTACGCGGTAGGCGGGCAATACAGGAGAAACATGTAACCTGCACCGGTAATTTTTGAAATTTTAATTTTTAATACTTGCATAGTAAGATATTATATTTTACCTTGTTGTGTATTATTGCCATTAATAAACTGCTTTACAAGTTCACTTATCCGGTGATGAAATCATTTTTTTTATTTTTTAATCAAAAAAGATCATTCATGAAAAAATTATTTTTTATTCCCCTGTTGGCATTGTTTGTTTTTGGTTGCGACAGCAAAACTGAAAATACCGATGCCGCATCAACCGACTCCTCTAAAACGGTTACAGCAAATGCTGCAGCACTGGTTTATCCTTACACCCTTGAAGAGCCTTACCGGGACTGGCAGCCGGGTGATCAGCAACATGCGGTCACTGTCATGAAAGCTTTAAAAGGATATGAAACAGGGGACATGGATGCCTGTATTGCCGGTTTTGGCGATAGTGTTGAAATTCGCTTTGATTATTACCAGGCAAAACTCAGCAACGACAGCCTGAAAAAATTCTTTGCCAACCAGCGTGCTAATTACAGCAGCATGACCGTTAAAATGGGAGACTGGGAATCGGTGATTTCGAAAGATAAGAAAACGGAGTATGTTACCATGTGGTACAGGGAGATATGGACCGATAAGAAAGGGAAGACCGATTCCCTGGCCGTAATTGATGATTGTAAAATCGTGAACGGAAAAATTGTTGAACTGGATGAAAAAATTCAGCATTTCCCGGCAAAAAAATAATGATTCCCATTGCAAAAACAGCCAGCCCGGTTACAGGGCTGGCTGTTTTTTTATTGATCCTTTCGGATCATTTCAATGCTTCACATACATACCCGGCATCGTATAGGATCTTTTCTACTTCAACTGCCGGAATATTCTCTGCAACTACCCTTAATATTTTATCACAGTCATGCAGGTCCACATTCCATTCTATAATTAAAGGATGAAGATTTAATACCGGCTTTACATGATTGATATGATCAGTATTAATGAGGTTTGTTTTAAAAACAAGTATTTCCATGTTGCAGTTGGTTTGTGAGAAAAACCATTTTAAAATAATTTACCCCTTCAGGAACAGTTGATGAAGAACCGGGTTTTGCCTGGTTCATTGTCCATCTTCCGCCACACCTGTTTTTCCATTCGGCTTTGAATTTTTCCCTTTCTTCGGGTGTCATACCTGCAAATTTTTGTTTCATGTCCATCCACCTGGCCGCTGCGCTGCCTGCCACCACATCCTCCCCTGAAACCGCCGAATAAGATCTTACTCAGTAATAAAATACCCAGCGCCTGTATAAAACTAATGGCTTTTACACCCAGCACAGCCGGTAATATGGCATTCCATAAACTCATCACCACAAAACCAAAAACCAATATGGCTATGCTGCCGAATACCAGTATCATCAATCCTTTTTTGATCCAGAACTTTTTCATTGTTGTAATAATTTAATTTAATAATTCAGTAACTCATCTTTTACAATGCTCAGCCGTTCCCGTAAATGCAGCACAGCATAGCGTTTCCGGCTGATGAGCGTGGCAACGGGTTCGCCGGTTTGTTCGGCAATGTCTTTAAAGGGGATTCCCTCTATTTCATTTTGAATAAATACTTCCCGCTGGGCAGCAGGCAGTTCATCAAGCGCTGCTTTCAGTTCTTCCCAGAATATATTACGGATGTATTCGGTTTCAGGTGTACTTTCGGCTGGCAATAACATTTCCTTCCAGTTAAAATTTTCCCCTTCCGTTTCCTCACTGTTGAAAATATCATCGGCCAGGGGCAGTTTATGCTTTCGGTAATTATCCGTTATTTTATTGCGGGCTACTTTATAGAGCCATCCTGTTGCCTGTTCAATGGGCTCGGTATTGCCTGCAAACTGGTAAAAAACTTCCTGCAGAATGTCTTCCGCATCTTCTGTAGTGGCCACACGCTGTTTTATAAAACCAAACAGGCGTTTGCTTATCGCTTTAATAGTGTTGGTAATATTATTATTACGCTCTGGCGTCATTTCTACGGCTAATGTCATTGCTTCGGCTTTCTGTAATTACAAAGACGAACAGGCATCGGGCATGTTTTAAAAAAGGTCAAAAAATTTTATGATCGCATTTCTGTACTAAAGTCGGGGAAATTCAGCAATTAATAAGCAAAATCAAAAACGGCGTTGTAGCCATATTTTTTATGGGGCTGGATGGATAACCCAATTTTACTATAGGAGTTTAAAAAAATATTCCGGTGCCCGAGTGAAGGCACACCTTCATCGATCAGCAGGGACAATATGATCTCAAGCGGGTCTTTGTGGCCATAATCGCAACATTCGCCATTATACAATTTTTTCTTTTCACAATCACGGTTAATGCGTTTATGTCCCGCATAGCCTGCCATACCGGAAGAGGCTGCATGGCATTGTGCACTTTCAAAACAGGTTTTATCAGGGTAAAGCAAACCAAGCGGCTCCAGTTGCTTCAGGGTATTAACCAATGATAAAAAGTAATAAGCATCTGTTGCCAGGTAATCATTGCCCGACATGGAAGGGTATTTTTTAAGAACAGTATTCGCAAATAAAGCCGGGTTGGTGCGAATGAGGTTTAAAATATAGATCGTGTTTTTTTCATCGTCACTCATGTAATCAGCATGGGCAGCCGTATTACATTTACTGTATTTAATATCATTCCAAATATCACTGTATACTGATAATGGCGAAACGGTTTTAAAACTTATGTTGCTGTTTTGCGAATACAAAACCAGCGACGAACAAATCAATAAAATGGTGGAGATCAATTTCATTTGGCCAGGATATCATTTACCTGGTGCAAGCTGCATTTTTTATGGCATTTTGTAAAATTACCGTGGTTTATTTACGAAAGGATTAACAAAAAGACGGGCCCTTAATAAGTATTCGTCATATCTGCATCCACACAAATAATATAATCAGCCTTGCCCTTATTTTCAGCCAAAAGTGATTTTATATTTTTTTGAGAAACAGTTGTAATGGTGGCGTATTTCAACTCCGGTCTTTGTTTTTTCAAATACCAGTTTATGCCATCATAATTCTCGGAATGAAACGCACCGTTGTAATGGATGAATACAGACCCCGGTTTAAAATGCTGCAGGATAAAATAAGCCATCGTGGCATCTTTGCTGGCCTGTGCCTTTGTCATATTGCGACCGCCATGTCCACCCATCATTTCTATCATTTTTACATAACCGGGCAGGTTGGCATCATAGTCCATGGGTAAGGGTGCCATCCATTTTTTATCCTGTGCAGGTAAAGTATCCAGTGCTTCAAAACCTTTTTTTGAAACCAGTGAAGCATACCGGCGGGGAATATTGGTGGCTATGAACGGGTATTTTCTTTCTTTGGCAAAATTCACAATTGGGGCATAATCGGTTTTATAATTACTCCATAAACGGGCTGCAGAGTCAAGCCCTTTGGCAGTTATCTTGCCTTCCAGGTAATCGTTCAAGGCCTGCTGGTTATCCGCTTCAAACATTTCGGCGCCAAATACCAGGTTACGGCTCTCACCCAGGTCCTTTGCCACAGCCAGTTCCAGCCAGTGTGCAATGGCATTGTTGTGAAACTCACCAAAAAGGACAATGTCTTTTTTAGCCAGTTGCCTGATCATTTTATTGTAGGAAATTTTTTTGCCCTGTGCATTGTACAAAACGTATGCAGGTTTTTGCTGGGCATACATGCAAGCAGCAATAAAAGTGAACGCAAACAGCAGCAGGTATTTTTTCATATTAATTAATTGTTACCGAAAGGTAAAAATAATGAAACAGAACGGGCATATAAAATTATACTTTATAAAACTGCGTATATTGGTTATATTTGTTATCCAATTAAAACCATCCAACATGCCATCAACCAAAGCTTATGCAGCACAGGACGCAACCACTCCGCTTGCACCCTGGACCATCAACAGGAGAGACCCAAAAACACATGATGTACAGATAGCGATCAAATATTGTGGTGTTTGTCACAGCGATCTTCATTTTGCCCGTAATGACTGGGGTATGACGGTTTACCCGATCGTACCCGGCCACGAAATTGTAGGCGTTGTAACTGCTGTAGGGGATCATGTTACAAAATTTAAAGTGGGCGACCTGGCCGGTGTGGGTTGTTTGGTTGACAGTTGCCGGGAATGTAATAACTGTAAAGATGGCCTGGAACAATATTGCAGCAATGGATGGGTAGGTACTTATGGGGGTATGGAAAAAGATGGCAGTGGTGCTACATACGGAGGCTACAGCAAAAATATCCTGGCTCACGAAGATTTTGTTTTACACATTTCGGATAAACTGCCATTGGAAGCTGTTGCGCCTTTGCTTTGTGCAGGCATTACAACCTATTCTCCTTTGCGCCACTGGAAAGTAGGTAAGGGACAAAAAGTGGGCATACTGGGATTGGGCGGTTTGGGCCATATGGGTGTAAAACTGGCTGTATCGATGGGGGCAGAAGTTACGATGCTGAGCCATACCCCTTCAAAAGAAAAGGATGCGAAAAGACTGGGTGCTCATAAATTTGTTTTAACCTCAGATGAAGCACAGACAAAAGCTGTTGCCGGTTATTTCGATTTTATTTTAGATACCGTTTCGGCACAGCACGATTATAATTTTTACCTGAACATGCTTACAACAAACGGAACCATGGTTTGTGTGGGGGCGCCTCCTCCGGGTGACCCGGTCGTTCCCTTCAACCTGATCTTTCAAAGAAGGAGTATAGCAGGGTCATTGATCGGCGGACTGCCCGAAACCCAGGAAATGCTGGATTACTGCGCCGAGCACAATATTGTAAGTGATATTGAGATAATTGCGATGAAAGATATCAATGATGCCTATGAAAGAATGCTGAAAGGAGATGTGCGTTACAGGTTTGTGATCGATATGGCTACGTTGTAATCAATAAGCAATGGGCAATCGACATTTGCAATAATCAATAATTAATAATCAATAATTAATAATCAATAATTAATAATCAATAATTAAGGAAGGCTGTCTTTTAGGGCAGCTTTTTCTTTTTGGTGAAAACGGGTATTTTCATTTATTGTAACTTTCCTTTTTAAAAAATAAAGTATGCGGTATAAATTCATAACAGTGGTTTTAATAATGATCATCAGCAACAGCTGCAGTACGAACAAATACGCTGCCAGTAATAAAAAGTATAAGCAACAGGCAAAGGCATTAGCCAACGAATTGAAAAAACAACCGGCAGGTATTGACAGTGAAAAAAATGCGGTAAGCTGGGGAGGCACAACCAATTTCAGTATGCGTAAACCCAACCTGGTCATCATACACCATAACGCACAAAACAGTGGTGATCAAACCATCAATACTTTTATTTTGCCACGAACCGAAGTGAGCGCTCATTATGTGATCTGTAAAGACGGAACCGTACAACACATGCTGGGCGATTACCTGCGAGGCTGGCATGCCGGTTCCGGCAAATGGGGCAACCTCACCGACATCAATTCTGTCTCTATCGGGATTGAACTGGATAATAACGGTTTTGAACCCTTTACCGAAGCGCAGATCAGTAACCTGCTGGTTGTTTTGATGACACTAAAGAAGAAATATAATATACCCACCGCCAATTTTATCGGCCATGCCGATATCGCCCCCGGTCGTAAAGTTGACCCCAGCCGTTTTTTCCCCTGGCAGCAACTGGCGTCTAACGGTTTTGGTTACTGGTATGATACAACCCAGGTAAAACAACCTGAAAATTTTAATGCGCTGCAGGGATTACGCATCATGGGTTACAATACAAGGGATTCGATCGCTGCCATAAAAGCTTTTAAACTGCATTTTGTACAGCAGGATTCTTTGCCGGTACTTACTGAAGCGGATAAAAAGATCATCTATGACCTCTACAAAAAATATTAACGGTTAAAATACTTACCCACAACCGGTAGTTTGGCAAGTTCCTTCGCTTCCACCTTTGTAACAAACCAGGTAAAGCCAAGAAATAAAACGATTCCTGCACTTATTGAAAAAAGCATGGAACCGGCAACCAAATAAACCCCGGCAAGATGTACAAAATAGAGGAGAACACTCAGCGTTAAATAGGCCAGTAATTTTTTTACAGCATAAGGGACCCGGTAATATTTTTGTCCCAGCAGGTAACTGCAGATCATCATGAATAAATAACAACAGAAGGTTGCCAGGGCGGCCCCTGCATAATGCAGTTTGGGTATAAGCACAATGTTGAGCACGATGGTGATAACTGCGCCACCAATGGTTATGGCCGCTCCATACATATTTTTATTGGTGAGTTTATACCATATACTCAGGTTATAATAAATGCCCAGGAAAATATTGCCCAGTGCCAGTAAAGGCACCACTTCCATTCCTTCGGCCCAGGCCGGGTTTGCAAATGTGGTGAATATCCACCGGAATACATCCAGGAACAAACCGATGAATAAGAACATGAAACAACAGGCGATCACAAAGAATTTCATCACCCGAGCATAGGTTTTCTGTGCATTTTCATCACCGCTTTTATTAAAGAAAAAAGGTTCGGCAGCCATACGGAAAGCCTGTATCATAATGGTTACAAGCAAGGCTATCCGGAATATATTGGCAAATATGCCCAGCTCATGATCTGCTTCGTTTTGCGGCAGGTCAACCACGTGGCGGTAAATCAGCCGGCTGAGCACATCATTTACCATACCGCCCAGGCCAACAATGATCAATGGCGCACTGTAACGCATAACCTCTTTCCAGAGTGTAAAATCGAAATTGATCTTTATCTGCCTGATCTCTTTCGACAGTACCACTAATGTAAACAGGCTGCCACAAAGGTTGCCGAGTAAATAATAACCCAGGCCAAATTCTTTATTGTAGATCTTTGCCAGGAAATGACCCGGATCTGATTCCAGGATTTTTGGTATCACCCCTAAAAAAAATATAACTACACAAACATTTAACACAATACCGGCCACCCTGGCAAATGCATAACGCCTTGGGCGGTTCTCCTGCCGCAGTTTGGCAAAGGGAAGGGTGTTTAAATTATCAACTGCAATGATGGCAATCATCCACAACAAATAATCAGGATGGGCATTAAGATCGGCAGCATTAACCAATGTATTTTGACAAAGCAATAAAACTACCGTAAAGAAAATGCTGCTGAATAAAAGTGAAAGCGAAAGGGTATTGTACAGTTTTTGTTTATCGTGTGTTTGTGAAAAACGGAAATAGGCGGTTTCCAGGCCATAGGCATACAACACATTTAAAAAAGGAATGATGGTGTACACCTGCACCAGGTCGGCGGTCTTTTCAGGCATGGCCACAAAAAAGGGCAATGCCATATTCATTAAATACCCCAGGAAACGGCTGGCAATGGTAGGCACGCCATACCACAATGTTTGTCCTGCTAATTTTTTAATGCCGCTCAACTATATGTTTGATTTAGGTTCAAATTTACCTTTATAATTTATAATTACGGTTATGCGGATTATCATTTCTGGATTGGCGTCCAAAGTCATTCTCTTAACAAATTATAAAAGCTGTCAGCCTGAGCTTGTCGAAGGCGGGTTTATTATTGTAATCCGGGGTCCCAAGCCCCCCCCCCCCCCCCGGTGTAAATTGGTGTTAATTCCTTTTCCAGAGCGTATCATTGTGCAAACCTGGCTGCTTTGGTCATAGTGGTATCAGTAAGGGTGTTTAAAAAATAGATCAGGTCGTTCTTTTGGGTATTGGTTATAGCGATCCTGTTTACCAGTAAGGGGTCTAATGTAGGTTGCGTGGTAATGATGCCGGTACGGTAATGATCAATGGCAGCACCTATCGAATAAAACCTGCCATCATGCGCATACGGGAAGGTGAGCATTACATTACGCAGGCTTGGTACTTTAAATTTCAATGAATCATTTTTATCGTTTGTAATGCGCATTCTTCCAAAATCATTTAAAAATGGATTAACGGCAAGGCCGGTATTGCGGAAACTGTTATCGGTAAACAGGGGTTCTTTGTGGCAGGTTTCGCATTTGGCTTTAAAAAGATCATACCCATTCTGTTCGGTGGCAGTAAAGCTGGCTTCGCCCCTTTGTACTTTATCGTATTTTGAATTGGAAGAAATGATGGAGCCCATGAATTGTGCCAGCGCCTTTAACATGCGCTGGCTGTTAATATCTGTATTGCCGAAAGCGCTTTTAAAAAGTGCCGGGTATTCTGTATCGGCACGCAGCTTGTTCAAAACATTGTCGATGGTTTCGGCCATTTCATTTTGTGCAGTGATGGGTGCCAGTGGCTGCACTTCAATGTGATTGATGCCGCCGTCCCAGTGCATCTTTGTCATCCAGGCCAGGTTAAACAATCCGGGTGCATTTCGGGTGGTAAAGGAATTGTCAAAGCCATGGCTGAAATCGTGGTCGAATGTGGCAAATGCGGCAAACTGCTGGTGGCAGCTGGCGCAGGGAAAGTTGCCGTCTTTGCTCAGTTTACCGTCATAAAATAATTTTTTTCCCAGCTGGAATCCTTCTTCAGTCAACTTGTTGTTGGCAAAAATATCTGAGGTTGGAGTTGGCCAACCGGCAGGAATGGTAAGATCAATATAAGTTGGGTTGTGTGGTTCACCAGGCTGCACATCATTTTTTTTACAGGCACTGATGAATATCGCAGCAATCAATACCAATAAACCGAAAAATATAATAACTCTTGTTTTCAAGCTCAGTAATTTTTAATATCGGTTATAGAGAACATACTTACATAATTATCTGAAATACTTTTTGCCAATACACCGGGTGTGGTTACCACCGGATTATCGGCAATTTTTAAATTGAAAACGCCCTGCCACCAGGTATCAAAATCAGCATCCATAAATATTTCACTTATTTTTCCTTCCCGTATATTAATGCCTGCCGGATCAGTAATAATAAATCCATAGTTTTTTAAAACACTGTTGGTCCCGGCAAAACCGCCAATATGATATTCCACTTTATTATTTACAACAGGCGATTGTGGCGAATTGCCTTCCATTTTGGCCATGATGTAACCGGAGTTCCAGGTCCAGAACATATCGTTCAGGGGATCAAGAGCCCCGGTTTGTGCACCGCTTACATTGCGGGCACTGTCAACCCCAATTAAAAATTTAAGTGAGTAATAGGTATCTACCGGTGCTTCAAAACTAAAACTTAAAGATGCCGGGTTGCTTTGATCAATTAAATAATAACGGCCATTAAAGGTATTTATTGGTGTAGTGGTAACGCTTACATTACTCAGGTAATATTTAAACTTTGTAATGTTGTATTGCTCCCCAAAGCTGTTTGTATAATTGCCGGTGTTTAATACCATGGGGTTTCCTTTGACCGTATTTCTGATGGTTATTTTTACGGTACCCGTAGCAGTGTTCGGGGAAATTGCTTTCTGGCATGATATCATGACCAGGCTTAAAAAACAGCAAACAAGTAGGGTATTGATCTTCATCATAAAATGATTTTTTTACGGTTTGTTTTAATTTCAGCCGCAATTTTTTTGGTTTCCAGTCTTTTTTCCTTTGCTGCTTTTGATGGTTTTGTAGCCTTGCGTGTTTTGGGTACGATCAGTGCTTTATTAACCAACAGACCCATTTTCTTGATAACCTGCTGCTTATTGCCTAATTGGGTTCTTTCCGTTTGGCTTTTTACCAGCAAAAATCCTTCCGGGTTTATTTTTTTAATGAGTTTTTCTGTAAGCAGTTTCTTCTGTTTATCAGTAACCAATGCTGAAGATTCAATATGCCAGTAGCCCTGTACCATGGTCTCCAGTTTGTTCACATTTTGACCACCTTTTCCACCACTACGGGCAGTTTTAAACCTGATCTCTTCATTTATATTCAACATCATGTCAAATTTAGGTATAAAATGTACGAATTTGCATCCTAATACGTTTAAATTGAGTCTAATATTTCTATAAGAACTAATTTTTGCAGATTTTTGTATGAAACCAATAGAAGCAGATGATTAAAGGTATTTATCATTCATTGACCGAGCGTAAGCAGCAACATAAGAAATCATTTGCCGTATTGATCGATCCGGATAAGGTTAACAACAGTAATCTTGAACCATTGATCGGGCTGGCAGTTGCAGCCAGGGTGGATTATTTTTTAGTAGGTGGCAGCCTGGTCATTTCCAATTATTTAGATGAATGCGTGCAGCTGATCAAAAGCAGCTGTAATATACCGGTCATCCTTTTTCCCGGAAGCCCGAACCAGGTAAGTAAATATGCAGATGCTTTATTATATCTTTCGCTCATCAGTGGCCGTAATGCCGATATGCTCATAGGCCAGCACGTAATTTCTGCCCCGGTACTAAAACAAAGCGGCCTGGAGATCTTATCTACAGGTTATATGGTGGTGGATGGTGGAGCGCCAACCACGGTATCATATATCTCCAATGCAACCCCCCTGCCGGCCGATAAAAGCGAGATAGCCATGTGTACAGCTATGGCAGGCGAAATGCTTGGTATGAAATTGATCTATATGGATGCAGGCAGCGGTGCCAAGCGGGCTATCAGCGAAGAAATGATTAAAAAAGTGGCCGGTGTTATCCAGGTTCCGCTCATTATCGGCGGCGGTATCCTTGAACCTGAAAAAGCTTACCTCAACTGCAAAGCAGGAGCCGATGTTATTGTTGTTGGCAACGCCATTGAAAAAGACCCCGGCCTCATTAAAGAAATGGCGGCAGCGGTGCACAGTGTGGCTGTGAAAGTGTAGAACTCACTGTTAAATATTTTCAACAGGTAGGCAGCAGCGTTACCGTGCATTTTTTTGGATTTTTAAAAAAGGTATCCTACTTATCTTTCACTACCCTCGATGGCGTATCCTTTCCATTCACAATGGTTTTACTGCTGATGGCAATGGCTTTGATGATCTCTGCCATATTATTCATGTTCAGCGTTCCGATCTCATCACTTTGTTTGTGGTAATTGGGTTCGTGGTTGGGGGGCTGTTCCATTTTAGCTGTGGAGATGGTATGGGCCGGCACACCCAATGCAGCCAGGGTAGCATTATCACTGCGGTAAAATAAATTCTGAAGGGGATAGGGATCGGGTTCAAATTTAAATTTAGACCCTGCAAGATTGGCCTGTAAAATTTTTCCCATATCGCTTTTATCATAACCGGTAATATAAGCGCTGTTTGTACCCCACTTGCTTTCGGTGCCTATCATTTCAATATTGAACATGGCCACTACTTTTCCGGGATCAATATTTTTACTGAAATAACGGCTGCCATAGCCACCCGTTTCTTCGGCGGTAAAAGCAACAAAAATTAAAGTACGTTCATTGTTCTTTTGTTCGCTGAAATATTTGGCCAGCATCATCACAGCCGTGGTGCCGGCGGCATCATCATTGGCCCCGTTGTAAATGCTGTCGCCGTTCTTATCGGGCCTGCCGATTCCGATATGATCGTAATGGGCGCTGAAGACCACGTACTCATCTTTTTTTCCTGCAAGCGTGCCCGGTAAAACACCGATCACATTTTTCAGCTTTTGCCTGGTGATCTCGAACTTTGCATGAAGCTGTATGGCAGCAGGTTTGGTATTCGTGGTCAATACAAAGACCTGTGTGTATGGAGAAGCAAATTTATCCCTGTCCGTTACCCTTTGTATCCTTCTGAATAAATTAAAATGAGCAGTATCTACCAACACCAACAGGTTTTTCTGGGATTGACTTAAAGTAAATATCATCTTACTGAAATCATCTTCTTTTTTTACGATCACGGTCTCATAACCGGGTAAGCCATGAATGTGCAGGTCGGCAGAAGAAGTGTTTACCACCACATTGGCACTGCTCAATGTTTCAGCATCCAGTGTACCGTTCAGTTCCATGTTTTTGGCTTTGATCATGTCTATTTCCTGGAAATAGGATTGGCTGCTGCTCCAGAATGCAAGTTTGCTTTTTGCAAATTCGGCAGCGATAAAATCCGCGGCTTTTTCAATGCCTGGGGTAAAGGTTTTTCGGCCCTGCATATCATCATCCGACAGTATTTTTCAATACGTTCCACTTCTGTAGAATTAATGATCTTATCAATATTCTGACTAAAAGAAAGCAGACCGGTTAAGCCTGCTGTTATGAGTAAAAATATTTTCTTCATTTTAAAATTTTGACTTTTGATTTTTTTATTTTGACTTCTTACAAACTCATCATCTCCTTAAATTTAACCGCCTGCCTGCGGCTTACTTCGATCTTTTCGCCTCCATGCAATTCCAGTAAAAGACCACCATTGAAATAAGGTTCTATTTTATCGATCATGCGCAGGTTAACAATGTGTTTGCGGTTGGCCCTGAAGAATGTTTTTTCATCCAGCCTTTCTTCCAGCGAATTGAGTGATTTTAATATCAATGGTTTGTAGGTACCAAAAAAAACCTTGGCATAATTGCCAACACTCTCAAACAGCCTTACCTCTCCCAGTTTTACAAACCAGCAGCGTTCACCGTCTTTTACAAAAACCTGGTCAAGTTCGGTTAATACACCCCGGTTAATGCCGGCCATGGTGGCGGCCATTTCTTTTTCATCGGCCAGTTGCAGTTTTTGAATGGCATCGGCCAGCCGTTTGGGCTCAATGGGTTTCATCAGGTAATCAAGCGCATTTACTTCAAACGCTTTCAGGGCGTATTCATCATAAGCTGTGGTAAAGATCACATGCGGCGCACTGTCCAGTTCCGTTAACATGTCGAACCCTGTCTTGCCCGGCATCTGTATGTCGAGGAAAACAAGGTCGGGAGAGAGGTTCTCTATTTTATCGAGCCCCTCGGCAGCATTGGCTGCTTCACCAACCACTTCAATTTCGGGAAACTCCAGCAATAATTTTTTTAGCTCATTTCGGGCCAAACGTTCATCATCAATGATTAATGCCTTGTGCATGGTATCTGAAATTTTGAGCCTGCATCCCGATCCGCAGGACTCAGTGAGCAGGCTGGTTGAATAAATATTTTAAATGATCACCGGTAAAATTACTTTGGATTCAACAATGGTTGTACCCAGGTTCCTGATCTCAAAAACAGCCTTGCCCTGGTACATCAGGTTTAGCCTGTCCTGTGTACTTTTAATTCCAAAACCATCTCCGTTTGGCGTGGCTGATAACTGGCCTGTGTTTTGAACCAGTAGTTCCAGGTGATTATTTTTATAATCAGCAACAATACGCACCACGCCACCCTTTATCTGCCTGCTGATACCGTGTTTGATGGCATTTTCAACCAGGGTTTGCAGGTTTCCAGTTTCAGCCGGTCAAGCTGGTCATTCCGGTTCTTTTCTACATAATGGTAAACGATGTAGATTAGCATCCAGATGGCGATCAGCAACAGGTTATAATAAATGCCTACCAGGTCCGATTTGTTTTCATACACCCACATGCCCCTCCTGTTCTTTGCCCAACCGGTTGCTTTTCTTATTTCCGAGATCCCTTTTTTAACAGAAGTATCTTTATTGAAAGCATTGTCTTTGTAATAAGCAATGGAATCAAGGCCAAATTGCTTTTCCATTTTAATGGCCTTCTCCAGTTTTTGGTTCTCGAAATATTTATCATAAGAATAGCCCGAACGTGATTCTATATAATTGCTGCCATAGTACAATACAGTTCCGGTGGCACCAACAGCAATGATGAACATGATCAGGATCCTGTTGAAAGAAAATTTTAACCAGTTTGTTTTTTTGATGATGAACCTGAGGAGGTGTGTGGTTAATATACCCGAAACCAACAGGATGGCCAGGCTCACCAGGTATTCCTGCTGTCCGCCCTGTTCTTTGAACCTGTCGCCAAACACAACAAAATTAAAATACAGCAGAATTAAACCCCAAACGCCCCATCCCGTTAACTGGCTTAGCCCGTACCTGATGTTATTTTTACTCATAATGCAATATTACCACTCAATATAGTGATTTGTACAGCCCTTTTGATTAATGGCGTTATGTTGGTTTGGGAGGTTGGTTATGTCAGTTGTATATGACAGTTACAGCCACATCATATGTTATTTTTTAAGCAACTTAAATGCATGGCTCCATTGGTTGCGTAAAAAGCCCGGAATACACCACAATATACACAATGATTCTAAAACCCCTGCTGCATTGGCTTTACCCATATCCTCGGTTTCCCAGCCAAATGCAGTTAAGATTCCGGTTACCGTTTGCTTCGCTTCATCATCATTGCCACAAATGAACATACTGGCTTGCTGGCCGCCAAAATCCGGTTTATACATAAATGGATTGCCTACACTGTTAAATGCCTTCACCAGTTTTGCACCCGGCGCCAGTTTTTGTAAACGCTCCATCAGGGATTCATCCATCGTTGTAAAAAATGGCAATACCCCGTTCACCGGGGGCCGGGTATGATCTATCGGGTTGGTGGCATCTATAATAACTTTCCCGTCCAGGTTTTTTACCCCGGCCATCCTGATCACGGTTTCGGCAGCATCACCCGACATGGCAAACACGATCAGCTCACCATATTTTGCAGCCTCTTCAAAAGAACCGGCTGCAGCGCCGGGATTATCTGCAAGCCATTGTACAACCCCTTTTTTTTGAATATCCCTGGTACCCAACATCACTTCATATCCTTCCCTGATAAAAGCAGTACCCAAAATACGGCCTACATCGCCGCTGCCCATAATGCCAATGTTCATAAAAAGCGTTTTAGTGATTAATGATTAGTTTTACAATACGAAAAGAATTTGTTCATGGCCAATCCCAATTTAAATAATGAATCTGAATTTTTGAATTCTGCTGAGAAAGAATTTGAAAATACCATCCGGCCATCGGCCATCAATGATTTTTCGGGCCAGTCGCAAATCATAGACAATATAACCATTTTTATAAAGGCCGCAAAAATGCGTGGCGAAGCACTGGATCATATCCTGTTTCATGGGCCACCCGGTCTGGGAAAAACAACACTGTCAAGGATAGTAGCTAATGAACTGGGTGTAAACATCCGGGAAACCAGCGGCCCGGTTATTGAAAAAAGCCGGCGACCTGGCCGGGCTGCTTACCAATTTAGAAACCAACGACGTATTATTTATAGATGAGATCCACCGGCTGAGCACAGTAGTGGAAGAATATTTATACGCTGCCATGGAAGATTTTCGCATTGATATCATGATCGACAGCGGGCCCAATGCACGGAGCGTTCAGATAAACCTCAACCCCTTTACACTGATCGGGGCTACAACACGGAGCGGGTTGCTGACAGCGCCGTTGCTTTCACGTTTTGGTATAAAATCAAGACTGGAATATTATGATGCCGTTACGCTGAAAAATATTATCCTGCGCTCCTCAAAAATAATGGGAACAAAGATCACCAGCGATGCAGCTGAAGAAATTTCGGGCCGCAGCCGCGGTACGCCACGTATTGCCAATGGTTTATTACGCCGTGTCAGGGATTTTGCACAGGTGATCGGTAATGGCGTGATCGACCTGGGAATAACCGAACATTCGTTAAAAGCTTTGAATGTAGACAAGCACGGGCTTGATGAAATGGACAACCGCATCCTGCATACCATCATCGAAAAATTTAAAGGGGGCCCCGTGGGTATCACCACCATTGCCACTGCAGTGGGAGAAGAAGTGGGTACACTGGAAGAAGTGTATGAACCCTTTTTGATACAGGAAGGTTTTCTGCAACGTACGGCCAGGGGAAGGGAAGCTACTGCAAAAGCTTATGAACATCTGGGTAAACGGTCATCTTTTGGCGGGTTTGAGAATTCACTTTTTTCAGATACTAAATAATTCTGCCCGGCGTTAAACCTCTGCCTGTTTGATCAGTCTGAAAATTCGATTGTGCAAATTTATAAAATGATGTCAGCCCGGGGTGGGGTTGGACGGGGGGTTTTGGGGGGGGGGTTCCCAACAAAACGGGGGGGGGGGCTCCCCGCCCCGCCGGCAAAAAAAAAAAAAAAAAGGCAAAAAAAACAACAAAAAAAAAAACACTGGAAAAAAAAGAAAAAAAAAAAAAAAAAGGGTGGGAGCGGGGGGGGGGGGGGGGGGGGTTAAATTAATTCGGGGGGGGGGGCCCCATTCTGTATAAATCTATAACTCTATTTTCAACCTTTACCAATGAGACCTGTATTTACTGCTGCCATTTTAAGCATGTTTTTTATTTCCTGTAATAAAGATAATGGAACCATTGCACCCATTCCGGCACCAACAACTATGTATTTTCCACCTATTGGTACCGATGATTGGGAAACAGTAACCCCGCAATCATTGGGTTGGGATGTTGCCAAACTGGATGAAGCCGTTGCTTATGCCGGTACAAAAAATACTTACGGACTTATCATTTTATACAAGGGCCGCATTGTTACCGAACAATACTGGAACGGGTGGAATAAAAATACCGTGTATTATATTGCTTCTGCCGGGAAATCTGTAACCGCTTTTTTAGCAGGTATTGCGCAACAGGAAGGACAACTGAATATCAATAATAAAACAAGCGATTACCTGGGAACGGGCTGGACAACAGCTCCACTGGCCAAAGAAAACCTCATAACGGTAAGGCACCAGCTAACCATGACCACCGGGCTGGAATACAATGTACCCGATGATAATTGTTTAACGCCTGCCTGTCTTACTTATAAAACTGATGCCGGTACTTCCTGGTATTATTACAATGCACCTTACCGGTTGTTACAAAATGTAATTGCCAATGCCACGTCCACCAATTATAATACCTACACAAAGATCAAACTGGCCGATAAGATCGGGATGAAAAATTTTACCTGGTACAACTATATTTTATGGCTCAACAGCCGCGACATGGCCCGCTTTGGTCTATTAACTTTAAATAAAGGTAACTGGAACGGTAACCAGATCATGACCGACCAGTCTTATTTTACGGCCATGACCAATACATCGCAAAACCTGAATAATTCATATGGTTATTTGTGGTGGTTAAATGGCAAGGCATCATTTATGGTACCCGGTGCTACATTTGTTATTCCGGGTATGCTGAACCCTGCAGCTCCTCCCGATATGATCTCGGCTTTGGGCAAAGGAGATAAAAAGATCTATGTCATACCTTCCAAAGACCTGGTGGTGATCCGCCATGGTGATGATACCGGTGATGCGGTGCTGGGCCCTTCATCTTTTGATAATGCATTCTGGACAAAACTCATGCTCGCTGTAAAATAAAAAGCCCCGCAATATGCAGGTCCTCATCCCAACCCCTATACAAAGAAGAGGGGCTAAGCAAAGACCTTTTCGGGACACTCACTATAAAACGAAATTTAAATAATAAACGAGATCGATCCCCTCTCCTTTGGAGAGGTTGGGTGAGGTAAAAAAAAGTACCACTTTGCAGCAGTACTTTAAATTTTTTTTATGGAAGCGAAAAATTAATCCGTTACAACCAGCCTGAATCCATTGCCATGGATATTCACAATTTCAAGTGCAGGGTCTTCCTTTAAATATTTACGCAATTTGGCGATGTATACATCCATGCTGCGGCCATTAAAGTACGTATCACTGCCCCATATTTTTTTCAGAGCGATCTCACGGCTCAACAGGTCATTTTTATATTCGCTCAGCATTTTCAGCAATTCGTTTTCTTTGGGCGAAAGGGTTTGTGTCTTGCCATCAACCGTTAACTCACGCAGGCGCGGGTTAAAATGATACTTACCCAGGTCGTATTCTGCATTGGCTTCTTCGCGGTGCAGTTCTTCATTGCGTTTTAATATTGCTTTGATCTTATGCAGCAGTACTTCACTGTCGAAAGGCTTGGTGATATAATCATCAGCGCCCAGTTTATAGCCCTGGATGATATCATCCTTCATGGTCTTTGCACTTAAAAAGAATAAAGGCACATCGGGGTTTACATCCCGGATCTCTTCTGCCAGGGTAAAGCCATCCATGTTGGGCATCATCACATCCAGCAGGCAGAGGTCAAATTTTTCACGTTGAAAGGCAGCCAGTCCAAGTTTTCCGTCTCTTTCCAGCGTTACATTGTAATCATTCAGTTCAAGATAGTTTTTCAGTACCATGCCGAGGTTTGTATCATCTTCGCACAACAGGATCTGAGGTTTTACCGGTTCCATAATTATTAAGGTTTATTAGCAAATAAAATTAAATCATATTTGTTACAGCGAATATAGTGCCTAATTTTTTGTTAAAGGTGAAATTATGTCATTAAGTCAATAAGTCATTTGAACATTAAGAGGAAATTCATCTATATCCCAACATGTAAAGGTCATTAAGTCATTGAGTCATTATCATGCGGAATTATTGTAGCTGTCAGGTATAAGCATTGAGTCATTGTCATTAAGTTTAGCATTGAGATTTGTTTTGCATTAGCCAGTATTATGCAGGGAATTAAATTCTTCAGGGGTAATTAATTTTCGGTTGAATGCTTTTTGATTGGCAGATTTGGTTTCAAAAAGCGAACCACGTGCATACCAGCAAAAGTTTTTATTTTCTTTGTAATGATACCTTCCGTATCCTTCAGATATATTAAGTGATATTGAATCTGCTGCCCTGAGGTATTGGTCGCCTAAACGTCTTTTTATTAAAAATATCCCATTTTTCTGTTACCTGGAATACCAGTTCACCAATTTCCATAGCACGTTTGTAAACATGCTGGTCTTCAAGCAGGGTCATGAGTACAGATTTGCTTTAAAAATAAAAAATCTTCCTGAAAAAATCCAATACCCCAATGACTTAATGACTTATTGTCTTCTAATATATTTCTTATCCGTTAAAGTTTTCAGGAAAGCAATGATGCCTTTTTTCTCGGCATCCGTTAATCCCGGCGGTTCTTTCAATGTTTCATCAATATTTAGTGGATCAATAACAATTTTTTTAGGATCGTTATAATAATCCAGCACTTCTTCCAGCGTTTTAAACATGCCGTTGTGCATATACGGAGCTGTTACGGCAACATTGCGCAGGCCCGGTGTTTTGAATTTGCCAAGATCTGCTTCTTTTTTGGTAAGGTTGAATAAGCCTGCATCGGGTAATTCCTTTCCATTGTACAAACCGATATTTTTAAATTCATCGGTGGTAAAATCTTCCATACGGTGACAGTCAAAACATTTGGCTTTATCACCCAGGAACAATTGCCGGCCCTTTTCTTCCCGGGCAGTTAATTTTTTCAGGTCATTGCTCCAGTCATCGAATTTACTGTCCACCGTTTCCAGTGTTTGTTCAAACGCTGAAAAAGCAGCCGCCAGGTTTTGTGCTGTTGGTTTTTGTCCGAATATTTTTTGAAACAACAGCCTGTATTCACGTGATTTGTTTAAACGCAGTACGGCTTCTTCAATGGGCAATCCCATTTCATCGGGATTTTGAATGGGCATTAAAGCCTGCTCTTCCAGGGTGCCGGCTCTGCCATCCCAGAAATAATAGGGGCGGTTCTTCATGTTCAGCACCGATGGGGTATTCCGGGTGGTGAGTTTACCACCGATGCCCACACTGAAGGCAACTGTATCGGCAAAGGCAAACCGGGGTATATGGCAGCTGGCACAGCTTATCGATGAATCTTTTGATAATATTCTTTCGGAAAATAATTTTTTTCCAAGCGCAGCTTTGGTTTTAATTTCAACATATTCTTTTTCAAAAAAAGAACTGGTTAATAAAAACAGCAACAAAGCAGGGAAAAAGAAAAACAATATTTTTTTCATCAATGCAAATTTACAGGCAGTTGCTGTAAAATCTTCATGCACATATAAAATACTGGTTGTATCTTTCAAAAAATAAATTCTATGTCCAATAAAGAAGCATTCATTCAGGCCATCAACACGGGTTATACGTTCAAAGGCGAATCGGTTAAATTAGGTGCTGCCATGCTGGATGGGGAAGTGGTACCCGAAGCCGGAATTTACCTGCCGTTGAAAACATTGAACCGTCACGGGCTGATCGCGGGTGCAACCGGTACCGGGAAAACAAAGACCCTGCAGGTGATCAGTGAATTTTTAAGCGATAACAGTGTTCCGGTACTGGTGATGGATATTAAGGGCGACCTGAGCGGTATTGCAGCCATGGGGGCAGATAATGACAAGATAAAGGACCGCTACCAGAAACTGAACATGGAATTTAAGCCGGCATCATTCCCGGTGGAACTGATGACATTAACCGGGCAAAAAGGAATCCACCTGCGGGCTACCGTAAGCGAATTTGGCCCGGTGCTGTTGAGTAAAATACTTGAGCTGAATGATACACAGGGTGGTGTAGTGGCACTCATCTTTAAATACTGTGACGACAACCGGTTGCCTTTGCTGGATTTAAAGGATTTTACCAAGGTTTTACAATTCATTGGTGATGAAGGCAAGGCCGAAATTGAAAAGATCTATGGAAAAATATCAACTTCATCAACAGGAACCATTTTACGCAAAGTGATTGAACTGCAGCAGCAGGGCGCCGATATTTTCTTTGGTGAAAGAAGTTTTGAAGTTGACGACCTGATGCGAATTGCTGATGACGGCCGTGGTATCATCAGTGTGTTGCGGGTTACCGATCTGCAGGACAAACCAAAACTATTCTCCACTTTCATGCTGCAGATGCTGGCCGAACTGTATGCCAGCTGTCCTGAAGAAGGCGACCTGGACAAACCCAAACTGGTAATGTTCATTGACGAAGCGCATCTCATTTTTAATGAAGCCAGTTCGGCTCTGTTGCAGCAGATCGAAACCATTGTAAAACTCATCCGTTCCAAAGGGATCGGCATTTTCTTTTGTACCCAAAACCCGATGGATGTGCCGGCCAGTGTTTTGGCGCAACTGGGTTTAAAGGTTCAGCATGCCTTGCGTGCCTTTACTGCCGCCGACCGTAAAGTGATCAGGCAAACGGCAGAAAATTATCCCGAAACAGAGTTTTACAAAACAGAAGACCTCATTACGAAAATGGGTATTGGCGAAGCTATGATCACTATGCTGAATGAAAAGGGTATTCCCACCCCATTGGCACATACCATGCTTTGTGCACCCCGCAGCCGTATGGATATTTTAACCGAAGAAGAGATTGATGCCATCAATGCAGGATCCAGGATGGTGGCGAAGTATAACAAGACCATCGACAGTGAAAGCGCCTACGAAATATTAACAGCCAAATTGCAGGAGGCTGCAGAAAGATCTGCACAGGAAGAAACTACAACTTCTAAAAAAACCGGGAAGGAACAACCGTCTACCCTGGAGAAAGTGGCCAACAATACCATTGTAAAAAGTATGGTTCGTACTGCCGGTAATACTATTGTGCGTTCTTTATTAGGTGCTTTAGGATTGGGAGGGCGGACCAGGAGTTCAAAAAGTAAGAGCTGGTTTTAATCATATTTACCGCTGATTTAGAACAGGTACATAGTAAATGTCACTTCGTATTTTTATCCTATGAGAAATTTTCAACAGGTTTTCAGGCACCGTTTTGGCCCATTAGCTGTTTTGGCCATGATCATTTTTACATTGAGTTTTATAACCCGGCTGGTATTATTAATTAAGAGCTGGCCAAACCTGGAGCTGACTTTCCTGCGTTTCCTGGGCATTTTTTTCATTGGATTTTTTTACGATTTGGTCGTTTGCAGTTTCTTTGCCATACCGGTTGCGCTGTATTGCTGGCTGATGAAGGATAGCTGGTATCAGAAAAAATGGCAGCGCATTCCTTTATTTTTTCTATTCTTTATAATTATACTCATACTGGTACTGAATGTTGGCGGCGAAATTATTTTCTGGGATGAATTTAGTGTGCGCTATAATTTCATTGCTGTTGATTACCTTATTTATACAACAGAAGTGATCGGGAACATCATTGAATCGTATAACATCCCGCTTATCGCATCTGCAGTTATAGCCGCAACAATACTTATCCTGTATTCAATACGGAATAAATTAGCAGCTTCGCAGCATACAAGTATGCGGTTCGGGAAAAGAACTGTATTCTTTTTATTATTTATGCTGGTACCTGCAGCCGGGTATTTCCTGGTAAATAACCGCTTAAAAAATACCAGCAGCAATAATTATGTAAATGAACTGGGTGGCAATGGTATTTATGAATTTGGAGCCGCATTCTGGAACAATGAAATTGATTTTAACCGGTTTTATGCAACCAGGAATGACACGGCTAATTTTAAAATACTGCGGCAAATGCTGCAGGCGCCAAATGCAACATTCAGTAGCGATCCTTTAAGTATTGAGCGAACAATTCAAAACGACAGTCCGGAACATAAATACAATATTGTATTGATCACTGTTGAAAGCTTTAGCGGTGATTATTTTAAGCAGTTCGGGAATACGAAAAATATAACACCTTATATTGATTCGCTTATCCCTTACAGTTTATGGTTCAACCGGTTTTATGCAACAGGCACCAGGACGGTAAGGGGACTGGAAGCATTATCCCTTGCCATACCGCCAACCCCCGGGCAATCCATAATAAGGCGCCCCGACAACAAAGGCATGTTTACCATTGGCCATGTTTTGAGATCAAAGGGATATGATGTGAATTTTATTTACGGTGGCAATTCTTTCTTTGATAATATGGGCGAATATTTCAGTAATAACAGTTACAGGGTACTGGATAAAAGCGATATGCCCGACAGCCTGGTACAACTCACAACGGCCTGGGGTGTTGATGACGGGGCAACTTTTGATTTTACCATTCAGCAATGCGATAAAAGTTTCAGCAATGGGAAGCCGTTCTTTAATCATATCATGACGGTCAGTAACCACCGGCCATATATGTATCCCGAAGGAAAGATTGATATTTCTCCAACACATCAATCCATTGAGGGAGCGGTCAAGTATACTGATTATGCCATCCATAAATTTATTAAAGATGCTCAGAAAAAGGCCTGGTTCGGCAATACCCTGTTTGTAATTGTTGCCGATCATTGCTCAAAAAGTGCCGGGAAAACCGACCTGCCGGTAAACCGTTATCATATTCCCTGCATCATTTATGCCCCTCAATTGATAAAGCCATCCATAGAAAGCCGGTTGGTAAGCCAGGTAGATCTTGATCCAACGCTCCTGGGATTGATGAATATGAATTATACCAGCCGGTTTTTGGGTTACGATATTTATAAATTACCGGCAGGCAATGAACGGGCATTTATCAGTACTTACCAGGACCTTGGTTATTTAAAAAATGGCAGATTGGTAATTCTATCTCCCCAAAAAAAGATCAGGATGTTTAATGCCAATATGACCACCGGTTTAAATACCCTGATCGGCACTTCTGACAGTCTTGCGGATGAGGCTATTGCCTGGTACCAGGGAGCCAGTTTTTTATATCATAATGGCAAATTACAAAAATAGAAATGCAGTCAAAATTTGTTTATAAATTATTGATTAATAGATATTTAAATGCATTTTAAAAATTAATTTCATGTGTTGTTTTTGCAGAAAAAGTAAAATACTTTATTAAATTGTTGCATAATAGTAAAAACCCCATTATCTTCGTCTCGGTTTTTCATAGGATATTGGATTTTAAAGCGGGACTAGATTTCTATCTTGGTCCCTTTTTTTATTTATAACCGGGCAGAACTTTTCAATAAAGCTATTTTTCCATCCTTGTCAGCCTGTATTTTTCTTCTGCCAAAAGGTATTCGATCACCTTCCATATTTTTTCTTTTTTGATGCCTTTCAGGGTAACCAGAATCTCATCTACCTGTAATGCACCATCTTTTATAATTTCCTGGACCCGGCCGCTGATGCTGTTGAATTCTTCCCTGGAAATGGCGATCACCTTTTCGCTGATGCAATGATCGCATATACCACAGGCATTTATTTTTAAACCGGTAAAATAATGGGCAATATGCATACTGCGGCATCCTGAGGTTTTTTTAATATACCCGGTCATGGCAAGCACGCGTTCTTCAAAATTTGCAGGTCTTTTTTTAATTGCACTTCTGTTACCTGTAAAAACCTGGCCAGTTTGCTTTCATAAATAGTGGCCGGGAAATCAAAAATGCCTTCATAACTCCGCAGCAATCCTTTCACCAGGGGTTCCAATGCCGGGTTTTGCTTTTCATAATCTGTCAGTTCTTCCCGGTTGCATGTAAATACAACTGTTGAGGGTTTAAAAAAAACTTCATTAAAGCTGATGATGTCTTCCTGTTCCAAAGCTTTGATGGCATAGGTTACAGTTAGAATATTTAATGTAAAGGCAGTTGTAAAAACTGCTATGTCAAAATCATAACTGGTACCTTCTCCATAACCGGCAGGTATTTGCAGGTGATTCATAATGGCAATGTATACCTGCCTGATCTCTTCTTCGGCCGGGAAACGGATACCGGATTGCTGCTGTAAATTTTCGAGTTCCTTATTGGTGTATAACAGTACCGCATAGGCTCTTTTTCCATCCCTGCCTGCACGGCCTGCTTCCTGGTAATAATTTTCCAGGCAATCGGGTACATCGTAATGTACAACTGCCCTTACATCGGGCTTAGCAATGCCCATTCCAAATGCATTGGTGCTTGCGATCACACGGGTTTTATTGCTGATCCAGTTTTCCTGTTTTTTATTGCGTTCCTCATTGGATAAACCGGCATGATAATAATCGGCGCTGATATTATTGAGCCTGAGCAGGTCCGCTATTTCCTTTGTGTGTTTGCGGCTTTTGCAATATACTATGGCTGTGCCCGGTACATTCTTTAATATCTCCAGTAATTTATTTTGTTTGGATGGCACATTAAAAACAGAATAAGAAAGATTGGGCCGTTCAAATGATTGCTGAAATATTTTCCAAGAATCAACAGCATACCCTTTAATGATGCTTTGAAGACTTTCCGCGAGGCCGAGGGTGAGTGCTTAACTTATCACAAATATCATCCTGCACTGTCTTGGTTGCAGATGCTGTAAGGGCCAATACCGGAACCCCGGGCAGCAGTTCCCTGAGATTTGCAATCCGCACATACGGTGGCCTGAAATCATACCCCCATTGCGATATACAATGCGCTTCATCAACAGCCAGCAGGTTGATGTTCATCGCCGGTAAAAATTCTAAAAAAAGACTGGTTTCCAGCCGCTCGGGTGATACATAGAGAAATTTATAATTGCCATAGGCTGCGTTCTGCAGTGTTTTTTTTATTTCCAGGAAACTCATGCCGGAGTAAATGGCCAAAGCCGGGATCCCTTTTTGTTTTAAACCTTCCACCTGGTCTTTCATTAAAGCAATGAGCGGACTGATCACCAGGCACAAACCATCCATAGCCATGGCCGGCACCTGGAAACAAATGGATTTTCCACCGCCGGTTGGCAACAATGCCAATACATCTTTTCCGTCCAGCACTGCCCGGATGATATCTTCCTGCAGCGGGCGAAAATGGTCATAACCCCAGTATGTTTTTAAAATTTCCTGAATGTTCAATGGAGTAATTTGTAGCCTGCAATTAAATCATTTTTTCAGTTGGCTTCTTTTGAATTTTGACCAGGCAAGGCAGGCTTTCAAAGTTTGCCTTCCCGGAAAGTAAACCCTGTGAATAAAAGATTAAACCACTTTCTTAAATTTAAGCCAGATAGAATTGAGGGCCAGCACCACATCGCTGAAACCCATGGCCAGTGCAGCAAGGCCGGGTTGTAATAAACCAACGGCTGCTATGGGAATAGCAACAATATTATAGATAAATGCCCAGAAAAGATTTCCTTTAATGGTGATGAATGTATGTTTACCCAAACCCAGGGCCAAAGGCAGGTGCTGAATGCCGTTATTCATTAACACCACCTGTGCACTTTGAACAGCCAGTTGTGTGGCATCACTCATGGAAATACCAATGGTTGCTTTTGCCAAAGCAGGAGCATCATTGACACCGTCACCAACCATGGCAACCGGGTTTTCCCGGTTCAATTCTTCGATGATCTGCAATTTTTCTTCAGGCGTTTTTTCGGCATACACGGTATCGATCCCTAAAGCATGGGCTACTTTATTGGTTCTTTCCAAACTGTCGCCGCTTAATAAAACAGTCTGTATTTTTTTTGCATGCAGGTAACTGATCACTTCCACGGCTTCTGACCTTATTTCATCTTCCATATCAAACCAACCAACCAGTTTTTCATTCTGCAATAAATAAGCAGTATGTGTTGCATCACCTGTCAGTGCCGATGCAATTTTATAAGAGCCTAACTGGTAAGTATTACCTGTTGCATCTTCGGCTTTCATTCCCAAACCTTTTATCTCTTCAATTTTTTCCAGTTAACCGGGTTATTGGCCTTCCAGTCTGCCGTGATCGTTTTGGCAATGGGGTGATTGGAATATTTTTCGATGGAGAATACCAGGTGCCTGAACTGATCTTCAGGTAAAACCAGTGAGCTGAAACCGGTTACCCGGAAATTTCCTTTGGTTAATGTACCTGTTTTATCAAAAACAACTGTCCTGATATTTTTAAAAAGCTCCAGGCTTTTGGCATTGCGGAACAGGATGCCGTTTTTGGCTGCTCGGCCAAGGCCAACCGCAATGGCAGCAGGCGTTGCCAGGCCCATGGCACAGGGACAACTGATGACCAGTACTGCAATGCTCCGCATGATGGAGTTGGTTAAACTGATATCAAAAGCGAAGAAATTGATCAGAAATGTGAGCACTGATATGGCCAGCACTGCAGGAACAAATACGGCGCTTATCCTGTCGGCAAGTTGCTGGATCGGGGGCTTTTCGCCCTGGGCCTGTTTAACCAGCGTAAGTATGTTACTGAGCACCGTATCTTTTCCTACAGCTGTTACCTGCGCTTTAACGGTACCGTTGGTTACGAGGCTTCCACCGATCAATGCATCTTTTTTTATTTTGTGCACGGGCCTGCTTTCGCCGGTCAATAGTGATTCATTTACATGCACATCGCCCCATAGTATTTTACAGTCCATCGGTACCTGTTCGCCGGTTTTTACCAATATGAGGTCGCCTACATGAAGAGCTGTATTTTCAACAGCAAAAATGAGTTCTTTATGATCATCATCAAAAGCGATCATATTGGCCATTACTTTCTGCTGTGCTTCCAGTTTTTTTAATTCCTTTTGTGTAGAAGCAACCGATTTATGCTCAACCCATTCGCCTAAAAAAACAAGCGTGATGATGGTGGCTGTAGTTTCATAAAAAATATAATCCATACCCATGTTGCCAATACTTCCGATGAGGCTGTAAATAAATGCAGCCGTGGCGCCAATGGCGATCAATACATTCATATTGGGAATACCGCGGCGCAGGCTTTTTACCGCACTCACACCAAAATAGCCCATACCAACTATGTAAACCGGGATACAGATCGCCAGCTGGATCCAGGGGTTCATTAAAAAGTGGATATGCCAGGGGAGCATGTGCAGCATCAGCACCGCGGTAAACGGCAGGCAGAAAAGGAAGCGTTGTAAGTGGTTGGATAAGAAAACCCGTTGTTTTTTACCCGTTGCAGGTTGCCCTTCGGCCACTACTTTATATCCAAGATCGGTTATGCCCTTTATTAAAGATTCTTTTGTTTTGCTCCCGTTCATCTCAAAACTTACCTCGCCGCCAATGAAGTTTACTTTTACATCCTTTAATCCTTCTTTTTCAAGGTAACGGTTAATGGTCAGTGCACAGTTGGTGCAGGTCATGCCTTCTACTTTCCATTCAGTTTTTTCCATAATGCAAAATTATTCTTTGATATTGTGACCTGATTACTAATGAAGGAAAATATCTTTGCAACATGGAGGTAAATTTTACACTTGAACGGGTTAAGGAAACAGCAGCCATGCTGCTGGATAAGGCAGCCAATTATAAAGTGTTTGCTTTTCATGGCGAAATGGGTGCCGGTAAAACCACTTTTATACATGCTTTGTGCGAACTGATGGGTGTTCAGGATGTTGTCACAAGCCCCACATTTTCCATCATCAACCAATACAAAACAAATGACACGATTGACCCTGCTACCGGGGCCCAGGTGACAGGCGGGCAAACCATTTATCATATGGACCTGTACCGCATCCGGGACGAAAATGAGGCACTGAATGCGGGTATTGAGGATTGCCTGTACTCGGGTAATATTTGTTTTGTGGAATGGCCCGGTAAGGCCCCGGGTATTTTCCCGGATGAAACACTGCATATTGAAATAACTTCTGTAAATGATAATACCAGAAAGCTGAAAATAAATTTGTAATTTGTAACCTTACAATTTAACTGTTTATGGCTTCATCAAAACCCTTTGTATCTTCTTCATTTACATATGAAACGCTGGAAGAGACCTTAGATATCAAACCTAAAGGGGCAGAATTGCTGATCGGGATCCCCAAAGAAAATTCTTTTAGTGAGAACAGGATCGCACTAACACCAGATGCTGTTGGTGTGATGATCGCCAACGGGCACAGGGTAGTGGTGGAAACCGGTGCCGGCGATGGCGCCAGTTATACTGACAAAGATTACAGTGAGGCCGGTGCAAAGATCGCCTATGATAAAAAAGAAGTTTTTGAATGTGATATACTGGTTAAAAGCGCACCGGTCAGTGAAAGCGAATGTGCACTGCTGAAACCCAGCCAGTATATCATATCCCCTATACACCTGGCAGTGATGAAACGTGATATTTTGCAGAAGATGATGGATAAAAAGATCACGGCATTAAGTTTTGAAAATTTAAAAGACGATACCGGTCATAATCCCATCGTAAGAAGTATGAGTGAGATAGCCGGCAGTGCCGTGATGCTGATCGCCGGGCAATACCTTAGCAAAACAAATAATGGCAAAGGGGTATTGGTAGGTGGTATCAGTGGTATTCCCCCAACCAAAGTTATTATCATTGGCGCCGGCATTGTGGGTGAATATGCTGCCCGTACGGCTTTGGCCATGGGCGCCAGTGTAAAGGTTTTTGACAACAGTATTTACCGGTTAAAGCGTTTGCAGAATAATATCGGTGTGCGCATGTGGACCTCCGTACTTGAACCTAAGATACTGGCCAAGCAGTTAAAGACCTGCGACGTGGCCGTGGGCGCATTGAGTGGTGCAGCCGGCAGAACGCCCATTGTGGTAACGGAAGAAACGGTAAGCAATATGCGCCCGGGAAGTGTTATCGTTGACGTGAGTATTGACCATGGCGGCTGTTTTGAAACCAGTAAGGTAACCAGTCATGAAAAACCGGTGTTTACCAAATATGATGTGATCCATTATTGTGTACCCAATATCCCCAGCGGGTTTGCACGAACAGCCTCACAGGCCATCAGCAACGTATTGATGCCTTTGATGCTGGAAACCGGCGAAGACGGCGGAATTGATAATATCGTATGGCATAAGATCAATATCCGCAGCGGTATCTATTTATTTAAGGGAAGCCTTACCAATTTTTATTTAAGTGAAAGGTTTGATCTGAAATTTACGGATCTAAACTTATTGATAGCGAGTAAGCGTTAAGTGAACTTTGGTAAAGTTTAAATCTTAGCCATAGTTTTAAACTTCCCGATCCCGATCACCTCTTCACAAAAATCATATTCCTGTTTTACATTGCTGCTGACGATTACCAGTTTGTTTTGTGTGTAATTGCTGATCAGGCTTTGATATAAGGCTATTCCGTCTGCATCTAAATTGGTGGTTGGTTCATCCAATAAAAGAACCGGCGTATTGCTGAAAAATGCCTGGGCCAGTTTTAACCGTTGTTTCATGCCGCTGCTGAAATAACGGATCTGTTTGTTGACGGCATTTCCCAATCCAACAGTTTGCAACATCTCAGTAATGCTTAAGGACTGTATCAATGGCTTGAATGCAGCATGAAACTCCAGCATTTCATTTGCGGTCATTTCTTCTATCAGTTCCAGGTACGGTGCTGCGATGGAGATATTTGTATAATGTTGTTCGGTAGTGATTGTACGCTGACTGCTGTTGTATTCAATGGTGCCTTCGTTGTGCAGGGTGGCACCGGCGATCACTTGCAGCAGGGTTGATTTTCCGGAGCCATTAGGGCCGGTTACGGCATAATTTTTACCGGGTAAAAACTCATAACTGCAGTGTCGGAAGATCCACTCCCGGTTAAAACGTTTGCCCACATTCTGCAAACTAATCTTCATCAGTTTCTTCTTTGGTAAACTGCTTGATAATGCCTCTTTCGCTTTCTTTGATAAAAGTAATGATATCTGTTTTTTCTACACTTTCGGGAAGTTTATTTTCAATGATCTCAAGCGCTTGTGTAATGTTGAGGCCTTTATAGTAGATATTACGGTATATCTCGAGTATCTCATTGATTATTTCCTTGCTGAAGCCTCTTCTTTGAAGCCCTACAGAATTTACCCCTATATAACTGATAGGGGTACGGCCTGCTTTAATAAAAGGAGGTACATCTTTACTGATTACCGTGTGGCCGGCGATATAAGTATGTTTGCCGATCCTGGTAAATTGTGAAGCGCCCCAAAGGCCACCCAATATAGCATAGTCGCCTACCTCCACATTGCCTGCAAGTTGTACTGTATTGGCAAGTATTACATGGTCGCCCAGGATACAATCGTGTGCTACATGTGAATAGGCCATCAGCAGGCAATGCTTGCCAACTACTGTTTTCCACCGGTCTTTAGTGCCCCTGTTAATGGTTACAAATTCCCTGATGGTTGTATGGTCGCCAATTTCAACAGTAGTCTTTTCGCCAACAAATTTAAGGTCTTGCGGTACTGCACCAATTACAGCACCCGGATAAACAATACAATGTTTACCGATAAAGCTTTCAGCCATGATCACGGCATTGGACATGATATGTGTATCATCACCGATCGTCACATTTTCGTGTATAACGGCAAAAGGGTCTATCCTTACATTGTTTCCAAGTGTAGCATCCGGGCTTATATATGCAAGTGGACTTATCATTACTTACCTCTTTGGTTCTTTTTACAATTTGTGCAACCAAAACAGCTTCGGCTACGAGTTTTTCTCCAATATGTATAGTTCCTTTCATTTCGCAAATGCCCTTCGGATAGGCCTTAACAATTCCATTTTCAGGATCATCGTATCTCCCGGAATTACTTTTTGTTTGAATTTACAGTTTTCTATTTTCAAAAAATAAGTATCGTATTGGTCTTCTGTATTGCGTGGGATGGCCAGGAATCCCCCGGCCTGGGCTAAAGCTTCTATCTGTAATACACCAGGCATTACACAATTACCGGGGAAATGTCCCTGGAAGAAAGGTTCGTTATATGTCACATTTTTAATGGCCACCACATGATTTTCGGTCAGCTCCATCACTTTATCAACCAGTAAAAAAGGATACCGGTGCGGTAAAATTCTTTCAATGGCATGAATATCCAGTAACGGCACCTGTAGTGGGTCATATTTTGGAATATCCTGTTTGTTTTTTATCTTTTTAATATGTTCCTTGATCTTTTTTGCGAATTTAACATTGGACGAATGCCCGGGCCTGTTGGCAATGATATGAGCCCTGAAAGGAAAGCCCACCAGCGCCAGGTCGCCAACCACATCCAGTAATTTATGCCGTGCAGGTTCATTCGGGAAACGGAGCTCAGGTTATTTAATATTCCCTCCTCACTTACCTGTACATCTGTTTTATTGAATACTTTGGAGATACGCTGAACCTGTTCGCCGGTAACAGGTTTGTCAACCACCACGATCGCATTGTTGATATCACCGCCCTTGATCAGGTTGTTTGCCAGCAGTTGCTCCAGTTCATGAAAAAAACAAAAAGTGCGGCTGGAGGATATCTGTTCATTGAAATCAGCGATGTTCTTCAGGTCGGCATGCTGGGTGCCCAAAACCGGGGAATTAAAATCTATCAGCGTATTGATGCGGAATCCATGATAGGGCAATGCCACCATCTCCACTTTTTTTTCTTCATCAATAAAAGTGATGTTGTGCTGGATATCATAATATATTTTTGGCGCATCCTGCTGTTTGGTTCCTGTTATTTCAAGCGCTTCTACAAAAGGCCTTGCACTGCCATCCAGAATGGGCACTTCCTCACCGTCTATTTCGATCAGTACATTATCGATCTGCATGCCTACCAGGGCTGCCATCAGGTGCTCAATCGTACTCACCCGGGCGCCGTTCACTTCTATGGTTGTGCTCCGGTTGGTTTCAATCACGTTGTCAACATCTACTTTAACGAGTGGTTTTTCAGGCAGGTCAACTCTTTTAAAATTAATGCCTGTATTGGGTTCTGCAGGTTTTAATTTCATCGTAACCGCTGCACCGGTATGTATACCGGCACCGGCAATGGTTAATTCTTCCCTGATCGTATGTTGAAAATGAACGTTTGCTTTCTTCAGCTCCATAGCTACAAAAATATGGAAAACTATCTCATTTAATTAAAAAAGGGCGGTACTCCGCAAAATCGGTATTAACCCTGTGTTACTAAAACTGGAACTGGAAACTACCAAAAATGCCAAACTGTGATTTTGTGCCGGCAAAGGACGGGGCAGGAGAAAGTCTCCATATAAAATCAAGGCGCAATACTTTTAAGATATTATCTATTCCGGTACCCACTTCAACATATGACATGCCATTCAGGGTTTTAAAGGTGCCTGTTTTATTATTGATGATGTTATTTTCATTATTTAATGAACCCCAAAGTGCTTTAACGGTCCAGAACTGCCGCCATTTCAGTTTACGGGTAACAGGTATGAAGCGGAAAATGCCCGAACCGATATTGTGTTCAACATTTACACCGGCATATTGATCGCTCAGGTATTCGAACCGGTTCATGAGATTATATACATTGCGGCCATAATAAAAAAGATCATTCCCCGGGTGATTTTCCAAATTGGTAAACGGCATGGCCCCGGTAATTTTCCCGCCAAACACTTTATAAGAAATGGTTCCGTATGGAGATATTTTCATAAAATCTTTTATGGTCAGCGAATACTTGGTATAATTGTAGGCACTGTTAAATACGCCGGAGATCCCTTTACCAAGCATCAATTCCACAATGGGATATTTGGTGCCCAATGTATACCGGTTATAATCTGTTTCGATAAATCTTTCCAGGTAAGCAAACCGTAATTTCAGGGAGAGTTCAAAATTGGTAAGCGATGTGCCTTTGTTTACCGGGAAAGCATCCAGTGCCGGCAGGTTGAGCAGGGGTAAATATTGGCGGTGGCTCACAAACCACTCGGTAGAGAAACCCTTGCCGAGTTCATTAAACACTTCAAACCTGGTATCCTTTACATTGATGAATTTGCGGGTTACGTTGGGTTTCCGGATGGCCAGCGAAAAAATATTATCCTGGCTTACTTCCCCAACCTGGCTGATGCCGTTATCTACATCGTTTTGATATGAAAAGTGTAAACGGATCCTTTTGGGAGCCCTTTGCAGGATCCAGAATGCTTCAACCTGGCCTTTCATTTTTTTATCCCGGGTGCCATAGGCTGCATAGCCATGCAGGTAAACATTTTTCATCAGTTTTTTGGTAGTGCCCAGGTCAAACCTGAAACGGGTACCTTCCCACTGGTTACCACTTACCCAGTTAAACCATGGGCCAATTTCAAATTTGCCCACTTCACGGTACCCGCCGGCTAAAAATTTAAGATTGCGCTGCAGTTTTTGAAATTTGGGCATTTCCAGCAGCTTGTCAATGGTTTCATAGATCGCTTTTTCATTTTTCGAGAGGGTATCATGCCGCAGCCCGGTCCAGGCAGAATCGGTTTGCTGGGTTACAGATTTTTCAGTAGTAACAACTTCTTCAATGTGCTGGTCCTTAAAAACCGCAGTTAATGAATCGCTGTTAATCACAATGTCCTTATAGGATGTGGTTTTGCGTCCAATGAGTGTGAGCGAGTTTTTCCCAGCACCCTGAAATCGGCAAAGAACTTATCCCGGTTTAAGAAGATCACAGAATCGTTGATGGGAATATATTCCTGGAAAACACTGATGCGGTCTATATAATTAATGTTTGCATCCTTTCCCAGGTATAAAGAGATCTTCCGGATCTGGAATGTTTTTTCCGTTACCCAGGCATCCCCTTCAAAAGTATTTTGCCCGGCACGTTTTGGCCTGAACACAAAATGGTACAATTTGTTGCCGTTAATGACCTGTGTATCCGGCACCGTAAAAATATAATAAGCATCTGCCCGGTCATTAAATGGGCTGATAAAATCCTTGTCCATCACATTCACAAAATTGCTGTAGATGCTTACATTCTGGTTCATTACGCCCAGCAGTTTGCTGAAACTTTCATTGTCGAACCCGGTGGTTTTACTGGCTTTTATGTTTTCGGAAAATTTTTTCGGGCTGCTTTGGTAGGCATAGTCACTCACACTTTCAATTAAATAAGCAGGTAAAAAAGGAACAGCTTCGGATGTGCTGTCGATGTTATCAAAAATGAAAGAGAAATTTTTAAGCAAAAAATTCTTTTTGGCCTTATCTGCGTTGAAGTTCTTGATATCTATTTCCAGCTTATTGTATGCTTCGTAACTGAAATTGGCAAGATCATACCTGTTGTACTGTTTCTTTTTACTCATTATTTTTTTCCACAGGTACAGTCCCCGGTTCCATTTGGCTTTAATGACCACTTCGTTTTTTGCCCCGCCCCTTTCCAGCTGGATATTGAGTGTGTTATTATGTTGTAAACGGGTTACGGGTATTTTGTAAATCTCAAACCCGATAAAACTCACCAGCAAGGTATCCTCTTTAAAATTCGACAGGTTAAATGAAAATTTACCCAAACTGTCGGTTGTTTTCCCGATGCCCGACCCGGCAAAATAAACCGAAGCATAACTGACCGGCTCTTTGGTATGGCCATCTATTACGGTACCTGACAGGGAAAAAGTTCTTGCAAAAGTTACCGATGCAAAAAATTAAAACGAAAAGGAAGATGCTATGTAAGAGGATTCTCAAAAAATAATTTTAAACTTTGGGGTAAGGTATTTCTGTCAAAGGTGTTTTAATAACACGCAAAGGTATTTTATTTTTAAGCCTGTGGAAAAGAAAATGTTAACACATTGGAAGATATATGCTGATTAACAATACTGATGTTGAAAAGTTCAGGCTGAACCTTTTCGGGTTGATTTTTCCATCAGGGCTTTAAGCTGTTTTTCAAGTTCCAGCACCCTTTTTTCCAGTCCGGGTAAATTGCGGCTGGCTGCCTGGCTCCGGAGAGCTGCAGTGTAATCAAATGCAGGTGATCCGGTAACTGCCGAGTTGGGGTTTTTTATAGATTTACTCACACCGCTTTGTGCATTGATCCTGGCACCGTCGGCAATTTTAATATGCCCAACAATGCCTACCTGTCCGCCGATCATTACATTATTACCGATCTTGGTACTGCCGCTGATGCCGCTTTGGGCCGCGATCACCGAGTTATTACCCACTTCCACATTATGGGCGATCTGTAAGAGGTTGTCCAGTTTGGCGCCGGATTTTATCAGGGTACTGCCGATCGTGGCACGGTCAATGGTGGTATTGGCACCAATTTCAACACCATCTTCTATTACCACGTTACCAATTTGGGGAACTTTTTTAAACGTACCATCCGACTGGGGAGCAAAGCCGAATCCATCGCTGCCAATAACCGTTCCGGCATGTATGGTTCACATTTTTGCCAATGATACAGTCATGGTAGATCTTTACCCCGGATGTATGATCGAATTTTCTCCAATCTGTACATGATTTCCCAAATAGGCATTGGGGTAAATTTACTGACCATTGCCTACAATCACATGTTCACCCAGGTAGGCAAATGCTCCTATAAAAACGTTTTCACCGATCTTGGCGGTTGCTGCAATATGAGAAGGCTCCTGTATGCCGTGCAACTGTTGCCGCTGTATCTGCTGGTATTTATCCAGCAACAATGCAAAAGCTGAATAGGCATCGGGTACTTTTATAACGGTGGTTGTAATGGGCTGCCTGATCTCCTGTTGCTCATTAATTATAACGATAGAGGCTTTGGTATTGTATAGAAATTCTTCGTATTTGGGATTTGATAAAAAAGCCAGCTGGCCTTTTTCAGCATCTTCGATCCTGCCAAAAGAAGTTACCGGTGTACCGGCATCACCTTCTATGTTGCCATTTATAATGGTTGCTATCTGAGCAGCGGTAAAATGCATAATCTGGTTAATGGTTAATTGTTCATGGTTGTTTTTAACAGTGCTTTTACTTTGTACCGGTAATGATAACGGGTCACCTGGTATAACAAATGTAATATTTTTTAACCTTGCCCATCAGGTTTTGATTTATAAGGGCATTGTCTACTTCCGAAATGTCTTTAACGGTACCGTCTTTAAAAAGAATATGGATGTGTTCTTCTTCCAGGTTATAGGTACTGCTGCTCACTTCGCCGGTAAATACTAGCCACCCCGCGTCTTCAGTATTTATATTAAACTTAATACATGCCGCTGCAAGTTTTTCCTGCACCATTTTTTCATCAACCGGGTTGGCAAAGTACTGAACTTTCAGCAATTGCCGGTTAATAATTCCATTGCACAGGCCCGATAATATTTTGTCTTCATGATGGCGCCAGCCTTTAATGGCAGCCAGCACATCATAGTCATCCAGGTTGCAGAATTCCTCCAGGGTTACCGAATGCAGGGGTTGGGTAATAAAATTGTGCAGGGGCTGTTGCGTGGCGGCTTTCAGGTATTTGGCTCTTTTAATGATGCGCTGCAGCATTTGCTCGGCACATAAAACGGTTTTGTGCAGGTACACCTGCCAGTACATAAGCCGGCGGGCCACCAGGAATTTTTCAATTGAATATATGGATTTTTCCTCAACCATCAGTTCGCCGTTGTGAACGGTCAGCATTTTTAAAATACGGTCATACCCGATCACGCCTTCATTTACGCCGGTAAAAAAACTATCCCGGTTTAAATAATCCATGCGGTCCACATCCAGCTGGCCGCTGATGAGCTGGTACAGGAATTTTTTGTGATAGCGGTCTGTAAAGATCTCCAGCGCCAGGTTCAGTTTGCCGCTGAACTGTTTATTGAGTTCTTTTATGATCATTAAAGAAAGGTCTTCATGATGTATGCTTTCTATCAATACATGTTCTAAAGCATGACTGAAGGGGCCATGGCCAATATCATGTAAAAGGATCGCAATTTTTGCAGCCTGTTCTTCTTCGGCTGAGATCTGCGTACACTTGTTCTTTAATTCCTGCAAAGCAATACCCATTAAATGATAGGCACCCAATGCATGGTGCAGCCTGCTGTGAACGGCGCCGGGGTACACCAGGTTTGCCATGGCCATCTGGCTGATGCGGCGCAGCCTTTGAAAATAAGGATGGGCAATAACCTGGTATATCAGTTCATCGTCAATAGTAATAAAACCATACACCGGGTCGTTAATAATTTTCCTGAAAGGCATTAAAGGTCTGTTGTTTGAAGATTTTTGTTTGTGGTTATGCCTGAAGCATGACCGTTATTTGTTAAAAGTTGTACAAAGCTAAATAAAGCACAGCATCATTAATATAAAAATTAAATTTGTGCATATCCGGGAAATGATATGATTTGGGCATTTCCTGTTTCAGATAGATGAAAGCTAAAAAAGGGATACCCTGAAAATGCCTTTTGATACCTGCCGGCCCCAAAACCTTAAATATTAAACTTTAAATCTTTTACATGAGTGTAGCTAAAATTCTTTGGGTAGATGATGAAATTGACAGCCTTACATCGCAGGTGATGTTTTTGGAGAATAAGGGATATGAAGTACATACCAAAACCAATGGATTTGATGCAGTGGAATATGTAAAGGATAATATTGTGGATGTGGTGTTGCTGGATGAAACCATGCCGGGCATCACGGGCCTGCAAACCCTGCAGCAGATAAAAGAACTGAAAAGTAATTTGCCCGTTGTTTTAATTACAAAAAATGAAGCTGAGAATTTAATGGACGAAGCCATCGGATCGCAGATCAGTGATTACCTGATCAAACCGGTGAATCCCAACCAGGTTTGGCTGAGCCTGAAAAAATTAATTGATAATAAGCGGCTCGTTGCCGAAAAAACAACATCGGCTTACCAGCAGGAATTCCGCAGTTTGTTTATGGCTTTAAACAGCAATCCCGATTATAACGAGTGGATGGAGATCTACCGCAAACTGGTTTACTGGGAGCTGGAAATGAAAAAAAGCGACAGCCCCGAAATGCAGGAAGTTTTCCAGTCGCAAAAAAGTGAGGCTAATACAGAGTTCTTCAAATTTATTTCCAGGAACTATGCCTCGTGGGTTAACCCTAAAAGTGCTGATGCACCCATTATGGGGCATAACCTGATGAAGTTCAAGGTTTTTCCACACCTCGAAAAGGACCCCCTTTTTTTGTGATCATTGATAATTTACGGTTTGACCAATGGAAAACCATACAGCCCATTTTTGCGGAAAGTTTCCGTATTCATGAAGAAGAAACTTTCTATGCCATACTGCCCACTGCTACACAATATGCACGTAATGCCATATTTGCCGGCATGATGCCTGTTGAAATTGAAAAAAAGTTTCCGGAGCAGTGGAAAAATGATGATGAGGATGGCGGCAAGAATATGTCGGAAGAGATATTTTTTAAGGCGCAGTTAAAGCAATGGGCAAGGGTGACCTGAAATATTCCTATACCAAAATAACCAATAACCACGACGGGCAAAAGCTGGTAGATAATATACACAACATGATGGAGAATGACATCAATGTGATCGTGTACAATTTTGTGGATATGCTGAGCCATGCACGTACCGAAATGGAAGTGCTGAAAGAACTGGCCGGTGATGAAACCAGTTACCGCAGTATTACCGAAAGCTGGTTTATGCATTCGCCGCTGCACCAGGCACTGAAAAAAATATCGGATAAAAAAATGACCATGATCCTGGCAACCGATCATGGCAGCGTTCGTGTGAATACGCCGGCAAAGGTTATTGGCGATAAACAAACCACTGCCAACCTGCGTTACAAGCATGGCCGTAATTTAAACTATGAAGCCAAAGATGTACTGGCATTCAGGGATCCGCGTGAAGCCGGGTTGCCGGTACCCAATGTTAACTCTTCATTTATTTTTGCCAAAGGCGACCTGTATTTGTGTTATCCCAACAATTATAATCATTTTGTAAATTATTACCGCAATACTTTTCAGCATGGGGGAATAAGTTTGGAAGAGATGATCGTGCCCGTTATAAGGATGACGAATAAGTAAAAAGGTAAAAGTCAAAATTAAAAACAGCGGATATATTTTGGGAATTTTACCCGGTTTTTCAACGCAATGGTGATAACTTTAAATCTTACAACACACATGAGTTGTTAATTTTGTAATGCATTAAGGTTTTGACTTTTAACTTTTAACTTTTGAATTTCAGATGAAATACACACAACATAATTTAGACAAGTTAGAAAAGATCGCCGAAGAAAGCGGTTATGTTATCCGTTATGAAAGAGGTACTTTTCAAACTGGCTATTGCATCTTACAGGATAAGAAAGTGATCGTGATCAATAAATTCTTTCAAACCGAAGGAAGGATGAATGCCCTGACAGACCTCATGCCGCAACTTGAAATAAACGTGGATGCACTTACCCATGAAAGCCAGAAAGTGTATGAAGAGGTGATGAGTGTGGCCAAATAGGCAATAGGCAATTTGCAATGTACAGCTCAAAGAGCCCTGTAGGCATACTGCGTACAGGCAAAATGCCTGATGATTTTTCCTGCATTTCTGTTTTTCCCGGATTTACTACTATATGCAGCAATTTGCCAATTGCTTATTGCCAATTGCCAATTGTGTATTTTTGCCAAATGCAATGTCCCCCGTTAAAAATTACATTTCTTGGTACCGGTACCAGCAGCGGTATCCCTATGATCGGGTGCCATTGTGCGGTTTGTACATCTGCCGATAAAAAAGATACCCGGCTGCGTTCAAGTATTCTGGTTGAAAGTAAAAACACAACCATTGTAGTGGATACCACACCCGATTTCAGGTACCAGATGCTGCGTGCCAATGTGATGAAGCTGGATGCGGTTTTATTTACCCACCCGCACAAGGATCATATAGCCGGGCTGGATGATGTAAGGGCCTTTAACTATTACCAGGATAAACCCATGGATCTGTATGCAAACTCATTAACAGAAGAAGCAATAAAACGTGAATTTGCCTATGCCTTTTCTGATAAAAATACCCGGGCATACCCAATCTTAATATTATTACCATCAATGGAAATGCTTTTATGATCGGCGATATACCGGTTATCCCGGTAATGGTATGGCATTTAAAAATGCCGGTGCTGGGTTTCCGCTTTGGAAAATTTACCTACATCACCGATGCCAATAAAATTGATGATGAAGAAAAAGAAAAGATCAAAGGCAGTGAAACCATGGTGCTGAATGCATTGCGTAAGGAAAGCCATATCTCTCATTTTACACTCGGTGAAGCTGTTGCCATGGTACAGGAACTGGGTGTGCCCACAGGTTATTTTACGCATATCAGCCACCAGTTGGGCAGGCATACGGTCATTAATAATGATCTGCCACAGGGTATTCAACTGGCCTTCGATGGCCAGGAAATTCATTTTAATTGATCATGAGTACCTACTGTAAATTAAATTGTTTTTTTTCTCAGTTTCTGATGTTGGTTTTCCCGTTTTTTTTCTGACCGGTACACGTACCTTGGCTGTTAAGTGGCCAGGCAAAAAAAAATGGTACCCGAATATCTTTCCTTTACCCGTAAAGAACGGGCAGGCATTACTGTTATATTCTTACTGATCATCGTATGCATCACCCTGCCTTTTTTATTTCACCTGTTCATTAAATCAAAACCGGTTGACCATACTGCATTTGAAAAGAGATCGCTGCGCTCAATATGCAACAGCAGGACAGTACGGGCAATTTGTAAACCGGAATTTTGATGAAAACAATTTTACACCATACCAAACCCCGGCAAAAAATGGCTATAGCAGAAACCCCAAAAGCGAATTGTTTTATTTTGATCCCAACACTCTGCCTGCAGGTGGCTGGATAAAACTGGGTGTACGCGAAAAAACTGCAAATACCATACAGAACTACACATCAAAAGGCGGCAGGTTCAATAAGCCGGAGGATATTGGTAAGATATGGGGCCTGCGTGAGGATGAAGTAAAAAGATTATTGCCCTATGTAAGAATAACGGAAAAACCTCAAAATAAACCCGCCGCATCAACATCACCGCCTGCATTCAATACTTATAAAAAACCAACATTTTCCATTACCGCTGTTGATGTCAATGAGGCGGATACAGCGGCCTTTATAGCCTTACCGGGAATTGGCAGCAAACTGGCAAACCGAATTGTTGCTTTTCGTGAAAAACTGGGCGGTTTTTATAAAGTGGACCAGGTTGCCGAAACCTTTGCATTACCCGATTCTGTTTTCCGGAAAATAAAGGATAAACTGGTCATTCTTAATACCGATGTAAAAAAGATCAACATCAATACGGCCACAACCGATGAATTAAAAGTACATCCCTACATACGTTTTAATATTGCCAATGCCATTGTTCAGTACAGAACATTGCATGGACAATTGCAACCCTGGATGACCTGAAAAAAATTATGATCATTACTGATGATCTGTATATGAAAGCGGGTCCATATCTCACCGTAAAATGAAGTGCCGGCAACAGCTGTTATTTTAAAATGCCTTAAATTGCACCCTCAACGATCGCTTTATTATGAATTTTACTACTTCAGAACTTACCCAACAGGTTGCACATACTGCAAAAGAATTTGCTTTGCAGCATATAAAGCCGCATTTAATGGAATGGGATGAGAGCCAGGAATTCCCGGTGCATATTTTTAAGGAAATGGGTAAACTGGGATTGATGGGTGTATTGGTACCGGAAAAATATGGCGGCAGCGGTTTGGGTTACTACGAATATAACCAGATCATCCAGGAAATATCAAAAGTTTGCGGATCCATTGGTTTATCGCTGGCTGCACATAATTCGCTTTGTACCGGGCACATACTCACATTTGGAAATGAAGAACAAAAGCAGAAATATTTACCCAAACTGGCCACTGCAGAATTAATTGGTGCCTGGGGTTTAACTGAGGCCAATACAGGCAGCGATGCAGGTAATATGAAAACAACAGCGGTCAAAGACGGGGATCACTGGATCATCAACGGAACAAAATCCTGGATCACCCATGGTAAAAGCGGCGATGTGGCTGTGGTTATTTGCAGAACCGGCGAACCCAGGACAAAAGATAATTCTACTGCATTTATTATTGAAAGGGGTACACCTGGTTTTAGTGCAGGTAAAAAAGAAAATAAGCTGGGTATGCGGGCAAGCGAAACTGCCGAAATGATCTTTGATAATTGCAGGATCCCCGATACAAGCCGGATCGGTGAAGTGGGACAGGGATTTAAACAAAGCATGAAAGTGCTGGATGGTGGCCGTATATCCATTGCAGCGTTGGGCCTGGGTATTGCCAAAGGGGCCTATGAAGCATCCCTGCAATATGCCAAAGAGCGTCACCAGTTTGATAAGCCCATTGCCAGTTTCCAGGGTATCAGTTTTAAACTGGCTGACATGGCAACCGAAATTGAAGCAGCAGACCTTTTAATAAAACAAGCCTGCGATCTAAAAATGCGTGGATTGCCCATGACCAAGGAATCGGCCATGGCAAAATACTACAGCAGCGAAGTAGCCGTGCGGGTAAGTACAGATGCCGTGCAGATATTTGGCGGTTATGGTTATACCAAAGACTTCCCGGTTGAAAAATTTTACAGGGACAGTAAACTTTGTACCATTGGAGAAGGAACCAGTGAAATACAAAAACTGGTGATCAGCAGGGAAGTTTTAAAGTAAAGGCCGTAACATACAATTTAACGTCGCTTTGAACGTTTTCCATTTCTAATTTAATGAATGATGAGATTCTTTTATAGTATTGCCATATCAGTTGTAATGATAAGCTGTAATAACAGTTCAGGCAAGCAGGCCGGTAATAAGATCAATCCTAATATTGATGCGGCCGGGTTATACAGCATGCACTGTGCCTCATGCCATAAATGCGATATTGATTTTACCGGGCCTTCATTAAAAGGTGCAGCGGACCGGTGGAAGGATCCGGAACTGATGTATGAGTTTATCAGGAACCCGATATCTGTAATTCAAAAAGACAGTTATGCTGCTGAGCTTCAAAAAAAATACAAAACGGTTATGATACCTTCTATGTTATCCAGGGAAGAAATTGATGCGGTGCTGGATTACTGTAATAATCAATGAGGCCATAAAAATTTTTATATTTCATCTTCGGATGAAGATTGCGCAGTGCCAAACATATTATCAACTGCCCCGCCCAACATCGGAAATTTTTCTTTTACAAAATCCTTAATGGTCTCCAGTGCCTTTACAGCCTGTTCATTTGTGATACCTGCATTTGATTTTAAACGATCTATTAATTCCTGCATAGCCTCACCCCAACCTCCCGGTATACCGGGAGAACTCGATTTGGGTATTTTTTACTTCGAGATTTTTTTATGTTTTAAATTTTTATTTCGCTACTGACTTCTCCTCTTTATCCACCGTAGCTTTTTACCGCCACGTAGCGAAGGTGGAACCCCGACTCCTGACTCCCTACTTCCTTACTCCGTATCATACCTGTCCACCCTTTCGATTCCGCTCATGGCATTTAAACGGTCTACCAGTTCATCCAGTTCTTCCTTATCGTGTACAAATATTTTTACATTGCCTTCAAATATTCCTTCTTTGGCTTCAATGGTCATTGCCGAAATATTAAATTTTAATTCACCGCTGATGAGGTTGGTGATCTTATGTATCACACCCACATCATCAAGCCCGATAATTTTTAAGCCGGTGAGGAAAGAGATCTCTTTATTTTTTGCCCACTTGGTTTTTACAACGCGGTGCCCGTAATTGGCCAGTAACCGGGTTGCATTGGGGCAGTTGGTACGGTGAATTTTGAGCCCTTCGCCGGTGGTTACAAAACCAAATACATCATCACCCGGTATAGGTTTGCAGCAATTGGCCAGTGTGTATTGTATCTTATCGCTGCTTTCGCCAAAAATGATCAGCTCTGCATCTTTTTTACTGTACGTTTTTGCATGAAAGTCTTTGTCTGTTTTTTCTTCTGCAACATGTTTTACAGGTTTTGGCGGCACCAGTTTATCGCCATGCAGTGTAAATTCCTTTAATTCCTTAAGGTCTATTTTTTTTATGGCAATTTCATACAACAGGTCAAGGCTTGAGTGAACTTTATAAAAAGCGGTGAGTTCTTCCATATTATGCTGGTTCATGGCAGCACCCATGCCATCCAGTTTTCGCTGCAAAGTATATTTCCCCTCTTCTGCGATATGCCTTTTTTCTTCTTTAAGGGTATCTTTTATTTTTGATTTGGCTTTGCTGGTTACCACAAAATTCAGCCATTCAATATTGGGTTTTTGTTTGGCGCTGGTAATGATCTCGATCTGGTCGCCGCTGCGTAATTTATGGCTGATGGGTACCAGTTTGTGATTGACCTTGGCGCCAATACATTTACTGCCAACAGCCGTGTGTACGCCAAAAGCAAAATCCAGGGCCGAAGCACCAATGGGCAGCATCTTTACTTCTCCCTTGGGGTGTATACATAGATCTCTTCTGCAAGAAACGAGGTTTTAAAATCCTGTAAAAAATCCACGGAGTTGTCATCGGGGTTGCTCAGTGCTTCGCGTATCTGGTGAAACCATTTGTCGAAGCGGCTTTCATCATCCTTGCCTTCCTTATATTTCCAGTGTGCTGCCAAACCTTTTTCTGCAATTTCATTCATACGCCTGGTCCGGATCTGTACTTCCACCCATTTCCCAAGCGGTCCCATCACTGTTGTATGCAATGCTTCGTAACCGTTACTTTTGGGATTGCTTAACCAGTCCCTGAGCCTTTCGGGTGAGGGGTTATATTCATCCGTGATGATACTGTACACTTTCCAGCATTCTTCCTTTTCTTTTTCCAAAGATGTATTAACCAGGATGCGGATGGCAAAAAGGTCATACACTTCTTCAAAACCCACTCCCTTTTTTTTCATTTTATTCCAGATGGAATGGATGCTTTTCGGTCGGCCATAGATCTCAAAATCAAAATTGGCTTTAACCAGTTTTTCTTTTAACGGCCTGATAAAATCATTGATGTATTTGGTACGTTCCTTCCGGGTATCACTTAATTTTTGGGCAATGTATTTATAGGTATCCGGCTCCATGTATTTCATGGCCAGGTCTTCCATCTCGGTCTTGATATTGTAGAGGCCCATGCGGTGGGCAAGGGTGCATATACAAAGATCGTTTCGCTCGAGATCTTTAACTGTTTCTCCCGTTTCATGCTCTCCAGCGTCCGCATATTGTGCAGCCGGTCGCCAAGTTTTATCAATATCACCCTGGGGTCATCGGTGAGGGTTAATAATATCTTTTTAAAGTTTTCGGCCTGCTGGGTGCTGTTGGCATCCATTACCGTACTGATCTTGGTAAGGCCATCTACAATTTTGGTCACTTCGGTGCCAAATTCCCGTTGAATATCTTCCAGGGAAATATCCGTGTCTTCAACGGTATCATGCAGCAGTGCACAGATCGTACTGCGGATACCCAGCCCGATCTCTTCTACACAGATCTTGGCTACGGCAATAGGATGAAGTATATATGGCTCGCCGCTTTTCCGGCGCATGGTTTCATGGGCTTTGGCTGCTATTTCAAAAGCAGTACGCAGCAATTGTTTATCACCGGGCTTCAGTTTAAGCTTTAAAACACGCAAAAGCCCCCGGTAATGCCGCAGGATCTCTTTTTTTCCTCTTCTTCGCTGAGATTGTATTTCGGTATGTCTATTACAGTTTCCATGTGATAAGTACGAATTTACGTAAACAATTCTGTTTTCTGTTTTACATAAATCCCTTACTTTTGCAGCCCCTTGGGGGAGGGGGGGCCCCGCGGGGGCAGAGGGGGGCACAACAAGCGGATGTGGCGAAATTGGCAGACGCACCAGACTTAGGATCTGGCGGAGCAATCCATGTAGGTTCGACCCCTATTATCCGCACTGCTGAATAAAGAACAAGGAACAAGGAATGCTGAATGATGAACTTCAAAATTCGATATTCCTTGTTCCTTGTTCAATATTTAAAAGTTAAATAAAAATAAAAATGGCAACAGTTACAAGAGAAAACATCGGTCAGTTACATGATAAACTGACCGTAAAAGTGAGCAAGGATGATTATTTACCCTCCTTTGATAAAAAACTGAAAGAATACAGTAAAACAGCCAATATCCCCGGGTTCAGAAAAGGGATGGTGCCTGCCGGTATGATCAAAAAAATGTACGGCCCTTCTATTTTTACCGATGAGATTTTAAAAGCGGTAGAGAAGGAATTATATACCTGGTTAAATGCCGAAAAACCTGAAATTTTCGGTCAGCCCTTACCGCTTGCCAATGACCTGCGTAACATAGATATGAACAATCCTGCTGATTTTGAATTTGGTTTTGAAATTGGTTTGAAGCCGGATTATACAATGCCCGACCTTGCCAAAGCTAAAGTTACCCTGCATACAGTAAGCGCCACCGATGCCATGGTGGATGAAGAAATAAGCCGTATGCAGGTAAAGGGAGGTAAAATGACGGAGCCGGAAACGATCGATAATGACGAAAACGTGTTGAATATTTTATTTACGGAAGCTGATAAGGATGGTAAGGTTGTTGAAGGCGGCGTAAGCAAGGAAAATTCGGTGATCCTGAAATATTTGACCGCAGCTGTCCAGAAAAAATTCATGGGTAAAAAGGTTGGTGATACAGTTACCGTGCAGCTGAGCAAGGCTTTTGATGATGATAAACTGGAAATGTTTTTACAGGACCTTGGTTTTGAAAAGAATGATACCGAAGCTGCTAAAAAATATTTTAATCTTGATATTGTAAAGATCGGCCTGGTTGAAAAGCGTGAGCTGGATGAAGATTTCTTTAAAGAAATTTATCCCGGCAAAGAAATTAAAACCGAAGCTGAATTAAGGGAAGCCCTTAAAGAAGAAATTGAAAATTACTGGAAGGGCCAGAGCCGCAACCAGTTGCAGGATCAATTATATCATTACCTGCTGGATGAAACCAAGATGGAATTTCCGGTGGAGTTTTTAAAGCGCTGGTTACAAACGGGTGGCGATAAAGAAAAAACACCTGAGCAGGTTGAAACTGAATTCCCGGCTTTCAGCAACCAGTTAAAATGGACTTTGATCAGCGATAAACTGATCAAGGAAAACGGGCTGGAAGTGGGCAATGACGAACTGAGGGAATACATGAAAATAGAGATCATGCGTTATTTTGGTACGATGAACCTTGGCGAAGATACCGGCTGGATCGAAAGCTATATCGACAGGATGATGAAGGATGAAAAGCAGGTTGACAGCAGCTATCGCCGTTTGATCACTGATAAACTGTTTAACTGGATCGAGGGACAGGCTAAGGCAAAAGAGAAAGAAGTTACTGCAGAAGAGCTGGCTGCCATGCAGCATCATCACGAACATTAAAATTAAAAATACATGTATACAAAAAAGCCCCTGGATTTTTCAGGGGCTTTTGTATTATAATTTTATCTCCTCATCACTGTCATCAAAAAAATGAAATTCTGTTAAATGATAATTGGAGTTGGCTTTTAATTTAATGCGCTGTTTGTATTTGCGGCGCCATTTGCCGAGTTTGGAAAAGAAAATTCCTTTGGTAAGATAAGCATGTAAGATAGGATGGATCTCCACCGTTAAACCGGTATGCTTTTGCATGATGAGGTAAGCCAGGTTCTTTTCTATCTCGTCTTCTAAAATAAGTGTGGAAGAAATTTTTCCGGTACCGCTGCAACTTGGACAAACTTCGCTGGTATTGATATTCATCTCCGGCTTCATACGCTGCCGGGTGATCTGCATCAAACCGAATTTGCTGATCGCAAGAACAGCATGTTTGGCCCTGTCGGGCCTCATATATCCATCCATGGCATCGGCCAGCCTCTTTTTGTTCTCCATCAATTTCATATCTATGAAATCTACCACGATGATACCACCCAGGTCTCTCAGCCTCATCTGGCGTGCGATCTCTTCAGCCGCTTCCAGGTTGGTTTCAAGAGCATTCTGTTCCTGGTTATTGCTAACACTTTTATAACCGCTGTTTACATCAATTACGTGTAAGGCTTCTGTATGTTCTACAATCAAATAAGCACCGCTGGGCAGGTTTACGGTTTTACCAAAAGCAGCCTTAACCTGTTTGGTAATACCAAAACTGTCAAAGATGGGAGAGCCGTTGTTATAATAAGAAACAATATCAGCTTTATCAGGTGCAATGCGCTGTATATAGGTTTTTGCATCACCATAAATATTCTTGTCATTTACAACGATCTTGTTGAAATCTTCATTCAGCAGATCGCGTAGTATACTGGTTGTTTTACCCTGTTCACTTAAAATTTTTGCAGGTGGTGTTGCTCCTTTTAAATTGGTTTGGATGGTTTTCCAGGTAGCAACCAGGCTCAGCAGGTCTTCATGCAATTCGGCCGTATGTTTTCCTTCTGCAGCAGTTCTTACGATCACACCCAGGTTCTTGGGTTTAATGGCTTCAATGATCTTGTGTAATCTTTTTCTTTCGTCTGAAGAGTGAATTTTACGGGAGATGGCAATGATATCGTTAAAAGGAGTTACCACCACAAAGCGGCCGGGTAGTGAAAGTTCACAACTTAGCCGTGGCCCTTTGGCGGCAATGGGTTCTTTTAATATCTGCACCAGTACATTGGGTTTGCCATTGAGTACTTCTGCTATTTTCCCGGTCTTAACGATCTCCGGCTCTACCTTAAATTTTGCAAAATCAAGTCCACCATCAGTTTTATCATGAATGGATTCGTTGGTGAATTTTAAAATGGAACGTACATAGGGACTCAGGTCGGTATAATGCAGGAAGGCATCTTTCTCAAAGCCTACATCAATAAATGCGGCATTCAGGCCCGGGATGAGTTTTTTAACTTTTCCAAGGTACAGGTCGCCCACGCCAAAACTGGCATCCGCCTTTTCGTTGTGCAGCTCCACCAGCTTTTTGTCCTCTAATAAGGCAATTTCCACTCCCTGGGGAGCAGCATTTATGATCAGTTCCTTGGTCAAGTGTACAATTTTGATAAGACCATTACATCATGGAAGGATAATATATACGCACACATCAATAACCAGCCATTAGTTACTATGCATGCAGATATACGGGTACCCGGATGAGGATTCCGGGTACCACCTGTAAGAAAAATTACTTCTTCTTATGACGGTTCTTTCTTAAACGTTTTTTACGCTTGTGTGTTGCAATTTTATGACGTTTTCTCTTTTTACCACAAGGCATAACTAGTCTTTTTTGTGTTTAAAATAATTTTTAAATGAAAATTTAATGGTATTATGCCGAAAATCGAAACTTAATATTTTGGCCGACGACTTGTATATTACCGTAATAATTTGATCCGTTCATCAACTTCCTTGCTGTAAAGCGGATCATTTACCAGCCTTTTACTGATCTCATACCACTTTATCGCTGATGCTTTATCACCTTTGGCTGCATAACTATCCGCCAAAAAAGCGATTGCTTCCGTATTATCTGGCTGTGCAATAACTACCTTCTGTAAACGCTCAATGGCTTTGTCATATTGCCCCGAAACATATCCTCCCACACCCAGCATCATTTGCGCTTTCATATTATTTGAATCTTTCCGCACCACACCCAATATCTGCTGAATGCCCTTCATGGTCTCTTCCGGTCCGCCAACCCTTCCTTTCCCAAAAATGTAACAACTTCCCAAACCAACTTTCAGGTCATCATTGTTCGGGTAAAGTGCAATGGCCTGTTCAAATAAACCAATAGCCTGTTCTGCTTTCCAGTTTAATTTGGCCTCATCGGTTTCACCCCTGAGGTTGTTTAAAATTAATTGGGCAGCAAAGGTGAGGTTTTTTTCCGACTTATCCAATTTAGCAGCCTCCGATAAATAATATAAATACGGCTCATAGGCATGAGAGCTGTCTTTCCAAAAATTAGCTAACCGGGTATATGCGGTAACCTGTTGACTGCTAACATCTCCACGTGTTATACTATTTTCTAATTTACCCAATTCGATAACCTGGGTTGCAGATAAATGATTCTTCTCTTCTTCGATATATTGCCGGATATCAAAGGCTTTTTTGGCAGCAACTGCCGGTGCAGCCGTTTTGCTTTTAACAGCAACAGTTCTTCCGAAAATAAAAAGTAAGGTAACGGCAGCGAGGCCGGCTAATGTAAATATGATCTGTTTCTTCAGCATTTAAAATTCCTGCCGGTATTTTTTGCAGGATGGCAAAGGTACGTTAGTCTTCGCTGTCATCCTCTTTTTCATCACTCTCTTTAATATTTTTTGAAGATTTGATCTCCAGCATAAATTCTTTGGCTGGTTTGAAGGCGGGAATAAAGTGTTCGGGAATTTCCACAGCTATGTTTTTCTTTATATTACGGCCGATCTTGGCAGCCCTTTTTTTGGTGATAAAACTGCCAAAACCACGTATATAGATGTTTTCACCTGCTGCTAAAGAGTTTTTAACAGATTTAAACATGGTTTCCAAAGTAACCAAAACATCCACTTTAGGGATGCCTGTTTTGTCAGAAATTTGATTAATAAGGTCTGCTTTTCTCATAAAGGTTTATTTAAAAAATTGGAACATGAAGAAAAATACAACAAAAAATCCGAATTTCCCAAATAAGTTGGTGATTATCAGGTACTTTGTATAAAGATATAATAACTATTTATTTATTGCAGCTATTGTAACTAATTGATAACTAATTAGATGATAAATGATTAGCCGATAAATAATTACAACAACCCGTAATATGTTGAACAAAGGAAAAAAGTACTTTACAAAAGGGCTTTTGCGCTGGAACACAAAAGAGAATAACAGGCTCATGCCCTGGAAAGGCGAAAAAGATCCTTATAAAATATGGCTGAGTGAGATCATTTTACAGCAAACAAGGGTTGAACAGGGTTGGAATTATTACAACAGGTTTATTACAACCTTTCCTGATATTAAAAAACTGGCAAAAGCACCGGAACAAAAAGTTTTTAAGCTTTGGGAAGGGCTTGGATATTATACGCGATGTAAAAACCTGTTGGCAACTGCAAATTATATTGCCCGGGAAAAGAATGGAAAATTCCCCGGAACCTACGATGAGATACTTGACTTAAAGGGCGTTGGTACATATACAGCAGCTGCTATAGCTTCATTTGCATTTAATTTGCCACATGCAGTTGTAGATGGTAATGTATACCGGGTTTTATCACGTTTTTTCGGAATTGAAATGGCCACCGGCACCACAACCGGTAAAAAATTTTTTACAGAACTGGCCGAAGAACTGTTGGATAAAAAGCTTCCGGGAATTTATAACCAGGCGATCATGGATTTTGGCGCAGTGATCTGCAAACCCAAAAATCCTTTATGTATCCAATGCCCCCTGAAAACCAGGTGTATTGCCCGGCTGAAAGGTAAAATTGATGAATTGCCGGTAAAAGCAGCCCCGCTGATCAAAAAGAAAAGGTGGTTTTATTACTTAATATTTGAATACAATGGTAAAATATATATCAGAAAAAGAGGGGCAAAAGATATCTGGGAAAACCTCTACGAATTTGTATTGGTAGAAACAGAAAGACCAATTACCATGGAAAATATAAAGGCAACTGATATTTTTAAAAAGATAGCAGGAAAAGGCATGCCTTCGATCCTGCAGGTTTCAGAAATGTTCAGGCAGCAACTGACTCACCAAACCATCCATAGCTGCTTCATCCGGTTAAAACTGAAAAATGCCCCGCTATTAAAAGATTATAAGGCTGTTGGTTACCGGGAATTATCCAGGCTGCCGTTTCCAAAAATTATAACGGCCTATTTAGCGGAAAATGAGCTTAAAGCATTTGTACAATAAAAATGTATCTTTAAATTTGTTACAGCCCTGGCAACATTGATTTTTAAAAGCCTTCTTTTAAAACATGTTTGCATCAAAATTGTAAAGTAGAAAGAATCAACAGAATAAAGAGCTAAATGAATTTTTTATGAGAGGCGTAAACAGGGTAATGCTTATTGGCAATCTCGGAAAAGATCCGGATATGCAGTTTTTGGAAGGAAATATTGGTGTGGCCAAGTTTTCACTGGCAACTACAGAAACGTATAAAGACAGAAGTGGTAAACTCATTTCTCAAACGGAATGGCATACGATTGTACTCTGGCGTGGCCTGGCTGAACTGGCTCAAAAATATTTACACAAAGGGAGTTTGGTTTATATAGAAGGCCGTCTTAAAACACGCAGCTGGGAAGATAAGGACGGGAATAAAAAATTTGCCACAGAAGTGGTGGGAGATAACCTGATCATGCTGGATAAACGAAATGACGGGAACCAGGGCCCGACAGGAATAGACAGCAGTGACAGCTCGGATAATGACCCGGATATACCTTTAGCTGATGATGGTTCAGAGCGGTTGCCTTTTTAATTGAATGTATTCCACGGAGCGGGGCAGCGGGTTAAACAGCACATAAACTATTCTATCAATTAATAACAGGATAATATTTTTCATTAAAATTCTTTGTTTTGGATTACCATTCGGTTCATGAACTTTTTTCTTTTCATCTTTTGGCAATAACACCTGCCGCAACTACCATACTGATATTTATTGTTGTTATACTTTTCATACTTTCCTTTTTAATGGCCGGTTCCGAGATCGCTTTTTTCTCATTGACCCAAAAGGATATAAATATGCTGCGTACAAAAAAGCAGCCGGCTTACAGGCGTATCGTGCATTTACTTGAGCAACCGAAAACCCTGCTGGCAGCGATGCTGATAGCAAACAGTTTTATCAATATCGCCATTATACTGATCTCTAATTTGATCATCAACAGCCTGATTGAAGGATTTGAAATGGCCAATTGGGTGATATTTTTAATTAAAGTGGTCTCCATTAGTTTTATATTACTGCTGTTCGGCGAAGTATTGCCCAAAGTATGGGCCACGCATCATAAAATATGGTTTGCTGCCACTGCTTCACTGATCGTTGAAATTTTCAGCAGTATTTTTTACCGTTTCAGTAAACGTATGGTGCGTTATACCGATTCGGTTGAAAAGAGATTCGCTTCCGTAAATTCCTCCACACTTGACCGCAGTCACCTGGATTATGCCATAGACCTGTTGCCCGAACATGAAGCAACCACGGAAGAAAAATCCATTTTAAAGGGGATCAGGAAATTTGGTAATACCACCGTTAAACAGGTTATGCGTACCAGGCTGGATGTGAGCGGTATTGATTTTAATTCCAGCTTCGGAGATACCAAAAAAAAAGTGGAAGAACTACATTATTCCCGGCTCCCCGTTTATAAGAATAACCTGGATGAAGTGGTAGGCATGCTGCATACCAAAGACATGCTGCCACACCTGGATGAACCCGGCAGCTTTGACTGGCATACCTTACTGCGCCAGCCTTTTTTTGTACATGAGCAAAAACTGATCGAAGACCTGTTGCAGGAATTCCGAAACCGGCGTATGCACTTTGCCGTGGTGGTAGATGAATTTGGCGGCACTTCCGGTATTGTAACCCTGGAAGATGTGATGGAAGAAATAACCGGTGAAATAAAAGATGAATTTGATGATGAAGAAAGCAACAATAAAAAAAATAGATGATTATAATTATATTTTTGAAGGCAAGACAATGATCAATGATGTCTGCAAAGCGATCGGGCTGCCCGTTGATACATTTGATCATGTACGGGGTGAAAGTGATTCGCTTGCCGGGCTGGTCCTTGAAATTGCCGGGGAGTTTCCGCAGGTAAATGAAGAAGTAAAAAGCGGGCAATTCATTTTCATACCACTTGAAATTAATAAGAACAGGCTGGATAAAATAAAGATCACCATCAAACAACCCGAAACTTCCTGATCAGGAAAAGTAACATGAAAAAACCGCTTGAATCTTTTATTGCCTTTTGCCAATTTGTCCACGGTAGCTTTTGCGAATTTATCCGCTGCAGCAAAAGCGAAAGAGGAGGTGGGCTGCGGACTGGCAAATGCCTACAGTGGACTTTCATTTGCTTATTGCCAATTGCTTATTGCCTGTTGCTCACGGCCTGCAATTCCACCTACACATCAAAAAAAACGGGGTACTATAAAATTGAATTTCCTCAAAGGGCCTATCAACATTTTAAACAGGATGGATTTCCATACCAATTCGAATACCCGGTATATGCACAGGTAGTAAAAGACAGTACTTATTTTGACCGTGACCTGCAAAATCCTTACTGGGTCAATATAGATTTTCCGCAATTTGGTGCCAGGATATTTTTAAGTTATAAAGCCATCGGAGGCAAATCCACCTACAAAGTGAAACAGCCTGATGGTACCTACAAAGATTCATTAGGCACCAATGTTTTTGACCTGATGGTGAATGATGCATTTAAACTCACCAGTAAAAATGAAACAGTTGCCTCTTCCATTAAAGACAGCCTGTTTCATACCAGGAACGGAATAACCGGTGTTTTCTTCAGGGTTGGTGGTAATGCGGCCACAGCCAAACAGTTTTTTATGAGCGATACCACCAAAAATTTCTTTCGGGGAGCTTTGTATTTTGATGTAACTCCCAATGCCGATTCATTAAAGCCGGTGCAGGATTTTTTACAGGCTGATATTGACCACCTCATCAATACCTTCAGGTGGACCAGTAAATGATATGGTTTTTTAGAACAGCCTTTAATTTTTCAAAGCTATTTTCTTAACTGATCTTTTGAACAGCCAAACAATCCTGTTTAACTACTTCCTAAATTGTTAACTTTGTGCCCATGATCGCAATTGATAATATACTCGTAAGTGATGCTGTAGTTAAAGAACAGTTTGTTTGTGACCTTGCTAAATGCAAAGGGGCATGCTGCGTGGATGGAGATGCCGGGGCACCGCTTGAAAATGAGGAACTGGACCGGATAAATGAGGTATATGAAAAAGTGCTGCCCTACTTGAATAGTGAAAGCAAAAAAGAACTGGAACGCCAGGGCAGGTACGTGTACGACCGGGAATATGGCTGGGTTACCCCAACTATTGAGAGTAAAGTATGCGTTTACGGAATAAAAGATCAGGATGGCATTGTAAAATGCGGAATCGAACAGGCTTATATAGATGGTAAGATAAAATGGAAAAAACCGGTCAGTTGCCACCTGTTTCCGGTTATTGTTAAAAACAGTAAACGAAGCAATGACATTTATGTAAATTACGAACCCCGTGAAGACAATTGTAAAGCTGCGTGTTCGCTTGGAAAAAAACTAAAAGTACCGGTTTATGTTTTTTTAAAGGAAGCCTTAACGAGAAAGTTTGGAAAAAAATTCTATAACAGCCTGGAAGCAACTGCAGGGCACCTCAATAATAAATAATTTTAAAATATAATAATGAAATCTATTTGTAAAGGATTTTTGCCAATTGCCTGTTGCATATTGCTTTTTGCTTCCTGCTCCGTAAACAAAGCCAACAATGACGACAGCCTGAAAAAATATTTTGATGAGAACGGGGTTGATGGCTGCTTTACCATGCTTAATAATGCCGATGGCAAAGTAACGGTTTACAATATGAAATATGATACGATGCGCTTTTCTCCGGCATCTACCTTTAAAATATTTAATTCACTGGTAGGATTGCAAACCGGCGTGATCACTGACGAAAAGATGGTGATAAAATGGAATGGGATAAAAACCTGGAATGAAGACTGGAACAGGGATATGGATATGACAGAAGCCTTTAGGATCAGCAGCGTACCTTATTACCAGGAAGTAGCCAGGCGTATTGGAAAAGATACTATGCAGCAGTGGATCGACAGCCTTGGTTATGGCAATAAAATTATCAGCGGCCCGGTTGATTCTTTCTGGCTGAACAATACTTTAAAGATCTCCCCGGATGAACAACTGGGGTTATTAAAAAAATTATATTTTGATCAGCTGCCATTCCGTAAAAGCGTACAACAGATGGTACGGGATGTGATGTTGCAGGAAAATAATACCGCCTACCAGTTAAGCTACAAAACAGGCTGGGGTTTTGGCGAAGACGGCAATGCCATTGGCTGGCTGGTTGGCTGGATCGAAGAGAACAAACACGTTTACTTTTTTGTAACATTTGTAAAAGCACCGGCAAAGGAAATTGATATGAAGACCGTTCGCCTGAATATAACCAAAGGTATTTTGAAACAATATGGTTTTTTTGAAGGAAAGAAATAAAATGCCCCTGCATATTCGCGGGGAAACACCGGCTTTTGGTTTCAACAATGGTTTTCATGAATAACCAGTCAATTTTTAACAGAATGCTTACCGGCAGTTTTGCTAATTTGCATACCTCAGGATGCTGAAATTTCAACACATTGAATATTTTATGGTACTGGCCGCAATACCCCTGCTGCTGGTACTCTATTTTTTTGTACTGAACTGGAAGAAAAGAACCATCAAAAAAATAGGAAATGAAAACCTGGTCAGAGAAATGATCCAGAATTATTCTCCCCGCCGCTTTGCGTTAAAATTTGTGTTGATACTGGCAGCATTTGCACTGGCTGTTTTTGCACTGGCAAACCTTCGTTCACCCAAAGGAGTGGAGCAGGTGAACCGCAACGGCATTGATGTGATGATTGCCATTGACGTAAGCAAAAGCATGCTTGCACAGGATATAAAACCAGACCGGCTGGAACGTGCAAAACAGGCGCTTGGTAAATTAATTGATAAACTCAGTAACGACCGGGTTGGGATTGTGGTATTTGCCGGCAGGGCATACCTGCAGATGCCGTTAACCGGCGACCATGGCGCAGCAAAAATGTATCTTGCTGCTGCATCAACCGATATTGTGCCCACCCAGGGTACAGTTATTGCCGACGCATTAAAAATGTGTTACACCTCTTTTAACAGCAAAGAAAAAAAAATACAAAGCTGTTATTTTGATCAGTGACGGGGAAGACCATGATGAAGGGGCTTTAAAAATAGCAGAACAGATGGCTGAAGAAGGCATCGTTATTAATACGGTTGGCATTGGATCTCCCCAGGGGTCTAACATTATTGATGAACTCACCAACCAGGTAAAAAAGGATATCAATGGAAATACGGTGATCACCAGGCTGAATGAAGAGGTATTACAAAAGATCGCTGCAAAAGGAAATGGAACGTACCAGCTTTTTACCAATACCGATGACCTGGTAAACAGGCTGGATGAACAGTTGGGCAGTATGGATCAGCGAACAGTTACCGAAGACTCCCTGGTTAATTATAAATACTTTTTCCCTTATTTTCTTATGCTTGCCCTGCTGTTGCTGGTTGTTGAAATGCTTGTTTCCGAAAGAAGGCGGCCAGGCAGCATTCAGTTACTGGTGCGCAGGGGCAGCATGAATAAAGTAACTGTATTTTTAATTGCAGCTTGCCTGTTGCCGGTAACTTCTTTTGCGCAACCCGATAAATTCCTGGTTAAAAAAGGCAATGAGGCCTATGAAAAAAAGGAATATGATAATGCCATTAAAAACTATCAGCAGGCAACAGGTATAAACCCGGCCAACCCTGCTGCACAATATAATTTGGGCAATGCACTGTATAAAAATCAAAAGGCAGAGGAAGCCCTGCAGGCTTATGAAAATGCATTATCAAATACCACATCAAATACAGATAAAGCAAAGGCTTTTTATAACAAAGGAGTCGTGTTGCAGCATAATAAAAAATTGCCGGAATGTATTGATGCCTATAAAAATGCATTAAAACTGGACCCATCGGATGAGGATGCCCGGCAGAACCTGCAAAAAGCTTTGCAGCAGCAAAAGCAGGAAGAAAAAAAAGAAGATAAAGATCAAAAGAAAGATAAAAAACCCAAAGACGATAAAAAGAACAAAGAGAAAGACAAGCCTAAGGAAGATGAAAAAAATGAGCAACCTAAACAACAGCCATCCAAATTAACCAAACAGGATGCAGAAGAAAAGCTTAAAGCTTTGCTGCAACAGGAAAAAAACCTGCAGGACAGGTTAAGAAAAGTGAATACGGCTACATCGGCCAGGCCGGAAAAGGATTGGTAAAACAGGTTTCCTCACCAAGCAGGATTATTACTATTTTTGCAGCATGCAATTTTACTGCGAATCCCTCACATCATACAAACGCCTCAAAACTAAGGAGGTTAAAGTCGGTAACCTGTTATTGGGGAACAATCATCCTATACGTGTACAGACCATGACAACTACCGACAGCATGGATACCATGGCTACGGTAGAACAATCCATCCGCTGTATACAGGCCGGTGCCGAACTGGTGCGTATAACAGCTCCGTCAAAGTATGAAGCCGAAAATTTACAAAATATAAAAGATGAATTAAGGAAAAGAGGATACGATACACCATTGGTAGCTGATATACATTTTACACCCAACGCTGCCGAGATTGCGGCCAGGATCGTGGAGAAAGTAAGGGTAAACCCGGGCAACTATGTTGACAAGAAAAAATTTGAACAGATCGAATACACCGATGCAGAATATGCAGAAGAGATCGAAAGGATCAGGGACCGTTTTACACCGCTTGTAAAGATCTGTAAGGAATATGGAACTGCCATGCGTATCGGTACCAACCACGGCAGTTTAAGCGACCGTATCATGAGCCGCTATGGCGATACCGCCATGGGAATGGTTGAAAGTGCCATGGAATTTTTACGGATCGCCAGGGCTGAAGATTATCACAATATTGTGCTGAGCATGAAGAGCAGTAATCCACAGGTAATGGTGCAGGCTTACCGTTTACTGGTTAATCACATGATGGAAGAATTTGGAGAGGCCTATCCGTTGCACCTTGGCGTAACAGAAGCAGGCGATGGGGAAGACGGAAGAATAAAATCAGCTATCGGTATCGGAACCTTACTGGAAGACGGTATTGGCGACACGATACGTGTTTCTTTAACGGAAGACCCGGAACTGGAGATACCCGTTTGTAAGGATATTGTGAAAAGATATCAGTCAAAAGAAATTGGTAGTGAAGAGAAAAACGAGTTAAAAGACTCTTTTAAGCCCCCTCTCTTTTGGAGAGGGGGTTTGGGAGTGAGGTTGCCTTATTCTCCTTTTGAATATAACAAAAGAGTAACTTTTGAAGTAAGTAATATTGGAGGAAAGCAGGTTCCTGTTGTAATTGCTGATTTCAGCAAGTTTGATAAAATAACGCAGGACGATTTACAAAACATAGGATATACTTACAATGCAGCAACGGATAAATGGAATATCGGTGATGCAGCAGCTGATTTCATATTCAGTAACCATGTATTGGATTTTGATTTACCCGGAACATTAAAAGTTATCCTCTTTCATGATAAATGGCTGACTGCATCAGACAGGCAGAAATATGTTCCGCTTTTTGATGCACCGGAATACATGGATGAAAACAGGGAAAGATCAACTCACCTGAATTTTGTGATGATTGATCACAACTGGGAAGATTATGCATTAGAGCCGGGGCAGCAATTATTTAATAAAATTAAAGAGGATAAAACGGCTGTCATTTGTTTCAGTTCATCAAACAAAATGCGGTGCAAAACATTCGCAGCATGTTTGTTGACCTGTTGAATAAAAAAATCAAGAACCCTGCCATCATCATCTGCGACAGCAGCGATGCAACAACTGATGAAAGCCTGATCCACTATTCAGTGGAAGCCGGCGGGTTATTGCTTGATGGATTTTGCGACGGGGTTTGTTTTGGCCATCATTACGGAAATAAAAACATTGCACCGCAAACAAAATTATTAAACTCCATTGCATTTGGTATTTTACAGGCAACCCGTACAAGGATCTCCAAAACAGAGTATATCAGTTGCCCCAGTTGCGGCCGTACCTTATTTGACCTGCAGGAAACCACTGCAAAGATCCGTGCAGTGACCAATCATTTAAAAGGTGTTAAGATCGCCATCATGGGCTGCATTGTTAACGGTCCGGGCGAAATGGCCGACGCCGATTTTGGGTATGTGGGCAGTGGTGTGGGCAAGATCACTTTATACAAAGGCAAAGAAGTGGTTAAAAGAAATATCGACAGCGCCATTGCCGTGGACGAGCTGATCAATTTATTGAAAGAAAATGAAGCGTGGGTGGAAACAAAATAACCGCTGAAACAAAAAGTCGCGGAGAAAATATTCATAAATACTTTATCTCCGCGACTGTGAATTAAGATCTCTTACTGCATTCCCAACTGTTTCATCAGGTAAGTCATTTGCATGGTCCCGCTTCTCGTCCTCGTCAGAGACGAGGACGTATTGGTTTAAAGACTTTGTCTTGAAATGAAAAATAACCAAACTGCATCTTATAAAATTTGCGGCTTTTTATTAAACATAATCATTTTCTACTGCATCCCCAGCTGGTTCATCAAATAACTCATCTGCATGGTCCTGTTATCAATAATTTGCTTTGTTTGCTGCCCGGTGCCATGCCCGCTGTCAAAATCGATCCAAAGCATTACCGGGTTTTTTTGTCCCACATTATTTTGTAAAGCAGCTACAAACTTTTTTGCATGCAACGGATCAACCCGGCTGTCGTATGCGCCGGCTGTAACCAGCATATTGGGTACGCTTACGCCCTGCTTAACATTGTGGTAAGGCGAATACTGCAGCAGCCACGAAAAATCTTTTTCATTATCAGCGTTGCCATACTCGGGTATCCAGTAACGTGCAATTAAGAATTTGTGGTATCGTACCATATCCAACAGCGGAACAGCACAGATAACGGCTTTAAACAGGTCGGGCCTTTGTGTTACCATGGCGCCCATCAGCAGGCCACCGTTGCTGCCGCCGGATATTCCCAACTTATTTTTGTTTGTATATTTTTCACTTATGGCCCATTCGGCTGCAGCAATAAAATCATCAAAACTGTTTTGCTTGTTTTGCAACATAGCGCCCTCATGCCATTTTTCGCCATATTCATTTCCACCCCTTATACCGGGTTCAAGTAAAACGCCGCCACGGTTTATGAAGGATGCATAACTGCCCACGAAACCAATGTTGATACCGATATTAAATCCGCCATATGCTGTTAAGATGGTTGGGTTGTTGCCATCCAGTTTTACATCTTTGCGGTGAATCACTTTAATGGGTACTTTGGTTCCGTCCTTCGATGTATAAAAACGAATACTGCCGGTTATGTTCTTTGTATCCACCGGCAACTCGCGGTAGAAATACAGTTTCCATTTAAAATCTTTGGCGCCGGCTACAAAGGTTTTTGCAGGTGTTGTAAAAGATACAATGGTTAAATATACCAGGTCTTCCTCACGGTCGTAACTGAAACTGCTGATATTGCCTGCTTCAGGCATGGGCACGTCTTTGATGTACTTTCCGTTGAAATCAAAAATGCGCAACCTGCTTACAATATCTTTTTTATCCTGTACTATGATGTGGTGTTTGGTTACACTGTAATTTTCCATTACGGTGCTGCTTTCCGGTATCAGCACTTTCCAGTTTTTACTGTCGGGATTTTTTGTACTGCCAACCAATAACTTAAAATTGGAAGCATTGTCATTGGTGAGGATATACATTTTATCAGCAATGGCTTCGGGGTATGCCCTGTTTTTTTTACTGCTGTAGATCACTTTGCCGGTATCCGTGGTGCCCGTTTTTCTTATTCTGAGCGTATTGCTGTAAAAATCACTCTCGCCAAAAAAAGTAACATCACTGTAGCGGTTATCGTAAATATAATAACTGTTCTTTGCATCGGCAGGAGCACCCAGGAATACATCATTTTTTCTTTCGCTGCCTATTGTATAGAGGTAGGTAGGTAAAGGCGATTGTTTATCAATCAATTCTTTATTCCGCAGTGTGATATAACCGTGTTTTTGATCTTTGGTCCACCTGAAATTCCATACATCTTCAATGGGCGGGTATAATTCCCGCCCTGTCCGGGTATCAATAAAATATATTGTGTTGATCTCCGAGCCGCTTTTCTGTATGCCATACACGCAAATATTGCCATCGTAAGAATAACTTGAACTCGATAACGCTGTTTTTCCTGAAGTATCATATGTAACCGGGTCAAAGATCAGTTTCTTTTCTCCATTCTCCAGTATGGTGTAGATCTTATTCTGTTTATCGCCCTTTCTTTTTATGGTTTGGAATTTTCGTTTACCAACCGTATTTATGGGGCCTTCATAATCCAGGTCAACTATGGCGGCTATTTCTTCCCGTAAACCTTTTATGGGTTTTTGTGTTTCATTCATGTATGTAAGGGTATAATCATGCTGTGCCCTGGTCCAGGTTTTTACGGCTTCATTGTCCTTATCTTCCAGCCAGCGGTAATTGTCTGTAAGATACATACCGTGCAGGGTGTCTGTAACCGGTATGGCCGGTGTAGCCGGCGGGTTAAATTTGGTTTGCGCCATCACCCCGAAAGAAAGATGCAGTAAAACAAGAAATGTCAGCGTTATTTTCATTTTTTCTTTTTTCATTGATTACCCGTTTAAAAAATTAATTTTACGAAACTAACCATTTAGTATAAAGTATGCAAACTGATTTTCTTGTCATTGGAAGTGGAATAGCAGGGTTAACCTATGCCTTAAAAGTGGCAGAAGCCTGTCCTGGTAAAACCATCACCATCCTTACCAAAACACAGAGCGATGAAACCAATACCAAGTATGCCCAGGGCGGCATTGCGGGGGTAATGGATTTTAATAAAGACAGTTTTGTAAAGCATATTGAAGATACATTGATAGCCGGTGATGGTTTGTGTAACCGGGAAATTGTAGAAATTGTAGTGAAGGAAGGTGTGGAACGCATTGAAGAAATTATTTCATGGGGTGCCAATTTCGACAGGGGTAATGACGGGGATTATAAACTGGGTAAAGAAGGTGGCCATAGTGAATCGAGGATCCTGCACCATAAGGATGTTACCGGTAATGAGATGGAAAGGACTTTACTGGATGCGATCAGTAAAAAGCCCAATATCAAACTGATGAATCACTGTTTTGTACTGGATATCATCACACAGCACCACCTGGGTTACCTCATCACCAAATCAACACCGGATATTGAATGTTATGGTGTGTATGTTTTAAACCTGGGCACAAATAAAGTGGAAAAAATACTTTCCGGGGTAACGCTGATGGCAGCGGGCGGAAACGGGCAGGTTTACCGTTCAACCACAAATCCTGCCATTGCAACCGGCGATGGTGTTGCCATGTTTTACCGTGCAAAGGGCCGTATTGAAAACATGGAATTCATACAGTTTCATCCAACGGCTTTATACGAAACCGGGATACGTGGACATAATTTTTTGATCACGGAAGCGGTGCGTGGCGATGGCGGCATCCTGCGTAATCACAGCGGTGAGGCTTTTATGGAAAGATATGATGAAAGAAAAGACCTGGCCCCACGTGATATCGTGGCCAGGGCCATTGATAATGAAATGAAAATTGCCGGTACCGAACATGTTTTCCTCGATTGCAGGCATTTCAGCAAAGAAAAATTCATTGAGCATTTCCCCAACATTTATGAAAAATGTTTGAGTATCGGTATCGACATCACAAAGACCATGATACCGGTTACACCGGCTGCACATTACAGTTGTGGTGGTATTAAAACTGATGAATATGCCAGGACTTCCATTAAAAACCTGTATGCCGCCGGAGAGTGTGCCAGCACTGGTTTACATGGCGCCAACCGTTTGGCCAGCAATTCGCTTTTGGAAGCGATGGTTTTTGCCCACCGGGCATATAAAGATGCTGTTGCAAATATCGATCTTCATAAAACTCCCCGCCTTGATGACGGGGCTATTCCCGGTTGGAAAACCGAAGGGACGAATGTTCCAAAGGAGATGATCCTCATTACGCAAAGTGTAAAAGAATTAAAACTGCTCATGAGTGATTATGTGGGTATTGTGAGGAATAATGAACGGCTGCAACGCGCCATGAAAAGACTTGACCTGCTATATACCGAAACAGAAGCACTGTACCAGAGAACGATCGTATCCCCGCAGTTATGCGAATTAAGGAATATGATCACTGTTGCCTATCTCATTGTAAAATGTGCTGAATTCAGGCATGAGAGCCGTGGGTTACATTTTAACACAGATTACCCGGCCAAACTGGCGATGATACAAAATATAGTTTTGTAGTTAAAAGTTGCAGAAAAGGCGTTAATTTATCAATTTGAAATTTAAAACCAAATGATCTGTCATGTCGACGACAGGAGACATCTGGAATAGTAAACAGTTACATTCTCTCAAGATCAATATCAGTAATAAAATGACAAAAACCCTGTATTCACTTTCAAAGTGAAGCATGACGGAAACACTTAAATTTAATTTGTTTCAAAAGCAGGGTAACCCGTTATAACAGCTTATCTTCACCGCTTTGAGGAGAGTTATAAATTTCAAAATTCAATATCATGTTCTATCCCGTTTACGGATTATTATACCTGCTTTCCCGCCTGCCTTTCCCGGTTCTTTATGGTATAAGCGACGGCATTTATTTTTTGCTGTATTATGTTTTTGGTTACCGGCGGAAAATTGTTATTTCAAATCTTACGATCGCTTTCCCGGAAAAATCAGAAGCGGAACTTACAAAAATTGCAAAACAGTTTTATCATAATCTTACGGATACATTTGTAGAGATCATTAAACTGATCTCGATGAATGAACAAACCTTTGATAAAAGATGCAAAGGCGATTTTTCAATGATCGAAGACCTGGTTGCGAAAGGTAAAAATATACAGTTACATGCCGGCCACCAGTTTAACTGGGAGTTTGGAAGCCTGTTCATGTCGAAAAGCATTAAAACAATACCAACCTATGCTGTTTATATGCCAATAAAAAACAGTGCCATGGAAAAACTGTTTTTAAAGATCAGGGAGAAATACGGTACTGTTTTTATTAAAGCAACTGAGTTTAAACAAAAAAGGGAAGCCATATTTGCCAAAAGATTTTTATTTTTTTTAGCTGCCGATCAAAACCCGGGTGACCCGTCTGCTGCTTACTGGCAAAACTATTTCAGTAAGCCGGCGCCATTTATAACCGGCCCGGAAACCGGGGGTATCAAGAATAATACAGCCATCGTTTTTGTACGTTCCCGGATAATCAAAAGAGGGCATTATTTTTTAGAATGTACCCTTTGCACCGAAAATGCTGCATCTACTGCGCCCGGAGAAATAACCGGCGCATTTCGCGATTTTTTAGAAAAGATCATCAGGGAAGAACCTCACAATTACCTTTGGACCCACCGCCGGTGGAAATGGGATTACCGGGAAACCTATAACATGAACTGGATTGACAAGGTAACAAGGGCTTAGATCATAGTTTTATACACTTCGTATATTTGCTGCATAAATATATAACCCGGCAGTATGTATCATATTATTTACGGTTTTTTATTCCTGCTTTCCTTATTGCCGCTGCGTGTACTTTATGTATTGAGCGACCTGGTATCTTTCTTTCTCTTCAGGGTTTTTTGGTTACAGGAGAAAAGTGATCTCCGTAAATCTTGCCATCGCTTTCCCGGAAAAAACACAAGCCGAACGGAAAAGCATTACCAAAAAAATTTCACCGCAATTTCACAGACTCTTTTATTGAAACCGTCAAATGCCTTTCTGTTTCAAAGGAATTTTACAATAAACACTGCACTACAGATTTTACTTTGTTTGATCAAATGGCTGCTGAAGGTAAAAGCTGCCAGATGCATGCCTGTCACCAGTTTAACTGGGAATGGATTAACCTCCACTGGTCCATTCATCTTAAACAGCCGCTGGTTATTGTGTATATGCCCATCAGCAGCAAACCCATCAACAGGCTGTTTTTAAAGCTTCGTACTGCATTTGGCACGGTAATGCTTCCGGCAACAGAATCAAGAAAAGCGTTTGTGGCCTGGCGTAATAAACTCCATGCCCTGGCTTTGATCGCCGATCAGAAACCGGCCAGCCCGGCATACAGTTACTGGCTTCATTTCTTTGGAAGGCCAACGCCTTTTGTTACCGGGCCCGAAAAAAATGCTGCCATGAAAAAATGCCCGGTGATTTTTGGCAGGGTTACTAAACCTGCCAGGGGCAAATACGAATCCACGCTTATACTTGCCTGTGAAGATGCCTCATTATTAAAACCGGGTGAACTTACTGTTATGTACCGCAATTTTATCGAAGATGCCATCAGGCGGCAGCCCGATATGTATTTATGGAGCCATAAACGGTTTAAACATGAATGGGATGAATCATACCGGAATATGTGGATTGATACTGAGCCCGTTTAATTCAATACACTGGCTTCTTTCTGTATCTTAATATTTTTTTGTTCTTTTATTTTATTCCAGCCGCCCAAAACATTTCTCAGGTTATGGGTACCCTCACGCTTTAACAGCGATGCAGCGATCACGCTCCGGTATCCACCGGCACAATGAATGTATAAATTCTGGTTGTCTTCAAAATGCGATAGATTCAACACGTCATTCATTTCATTTAGCGGAAGATTTTGAGCATCCGCGATATGCCCGTCGGCAAATTCGGTTTCCCTTCTTACATCCACCACTACCAGGTTCGGATCGTGTGGCAGATCCATGACCAGCTCATCTGCTTCCACATCTATGATCATGTCAACCGGTTCACCTGCCTGTTGCCAGCTTTCAAATCCGCCTTTTAAATATCCCTGTATTTTATCAAACCCAACCCTCGACAGGCGGATCACCGATTCTTCTTCTTTGCCGGGTTCAGTAACCAGCGCTATAGGTTTATCAAATGATAATAAGCTGCCGGCCCATTCTGCAAATCGCCCTTCCAGCCCGATAAAAATACTGCCGGGTATAAATCCTATTGTAAAAACAGTGGCATGCCGGGTATCCAGGATCAATACATCATCATCCTGCATTTTTTTTATGTCGCCTAGGGATAAAGGGGTTAAACCTTTTTGTTTAATGTTATCCAGGCTTTCATATCCCTGCATATTTATTTTTGCATTGATGGAAAAATATTTAGGTGCCACGGAGAGACCGTCGGTAACTGCTTTCACAAAATCTTCTTTGCTTTGTGGCTGAAGTGCATAGTTGTTTTTTTTCTGTTCACCAATTGTACTGAAGGTTTCGGGCCCCATATTTTTTCCGCAACTGCTGCCGGCTCCATGTGCCGGGTACACAATAACATCATCGGCAAGCGGAAGAATTTTGTGTTGAATGGTTTCATACATGATGCCGGCCAGTTCTGCACTGCTCATATTGCCGCTGCTGAGGTCGGGGCGGCCCACATCACCCACAAATAAGGTATCGCCGGTAAAAATAGCGTGCGGTTTATCATTTTCATCCCTTAATAAATAACAGGTACTTTCCAATGTATGGCCGGGCGTATGCATTGCCTGTATGCTTATTTTTCCCAGTTTAAAAATCTCATTGTCTTTGCAGTTGTATACTGCATAATCTGTTTTGGCTCCGGGGCCATAAATAATAGGGGCACCGGTCTGTTTGCACAGGTCAATATGCCCGCTTACAAAATCAGCATGAAAATGGGTTTCAAAAATATATTTGATACCCGCATTATTTTCAGCTGCCAGCTTTACATATTCACCGGTATCCCGTAATGGATCAATAATGGCAACTTCTCCTTCACTTTCGATATAATAGGCAGCTTCGCTCAGGCAACCGGTATAAAACTGTTTGATGAACATGTTGGTATTTTTTTATAATAATTGTTTGCGAAGTTAAAAATAAAAAAGCGTTCAGGCAATTGGCCCAAACGCTTACATTAAATTTTGCAGAAATTCTAACCCACCAGGTCTTTTACAAACTGGCTGATCTCATCAATGCGTTTGTAATTTACAGTATAGAAAATAAATTTTCCATCACGTTCAGTATTTACAATACCTGCTTTGCGAAGTATCGCAAGATGTTGTGATGCGACTGATTGCTCTAAACGCAAACGAACATAAATTTCTGTAACAGTGATCTTTTTTTCATCTTCGATCAATTTAAGTAGTTGCTGACGTAGCTTGTGATTTAAAGCCCGTAAGACCAATGCTGCTTTTTTAAGCGCATGATAATCTACATTAATCGGAGAATTTGCTGAATTTTTGGCAGCACTTAATGAGTCCTGCTCACGTGTTTGAGACGCAACCATCATAAGGATTAAATTTTAATTATGCTTGAACAATGTTTGAACACCACAAATATACCAATAATTGCTCATGCAACTGTTAATAATTATTAAAGTATAACGCTTTTTTATAGATTATTATTTTATTTTTTGATAACTATTTGAAAGTCTTTTAGATACATAGGTTCACTGTATGCCAGATCTGTAAAATCTTTTTGCATAAAGAGCGAATTGGCTTGCATGCACATGGTTTGGGGCTGTATTTCCACATTTTTAAAGAGGGCATTCATGTTTTTACAGGTTGCTTTCCATTTGGCGGAACCGCTGCCAAAAAAAAGAATTTTGTTGGTTAATAAATGCGCTTCAAAAGAACCTTCATCCAGAACCATTGCTCCCGGTTCAAGAATTGTGTGCAGGTCTTTTTGGTAGATGGCTGTAAAAACTTCCATTCGCCGGGCATCCATCATGGGACAATATAAAACTGTTTCCGGCTGATCCGGGAAAAGGTCCATGGCCGAACGGGCTAATATTTCCAATGTGCCCATGGTAATAAATGGTTTTTTAAGCGCATAGCTTAAACCCTTTGCACTGGCCATTCCAACCCTGAGCCCGGTGTAAGACCCCGGCCCAGCTGTTACGGCAACCGCATCAATTTCCGGTAAATGTATAGAAGCGGTTTTGCAAAGTTGCTGTATGGCTGACTGCAAAAATGAAGCATGCTCTTTTTGTGATTCACTGCTGAGTAATGCCAGCAACGATCCGTCTTTTGCAAAACTTACATGCGCTTTTTCCGATGAGGTATCAATATTTAATATGAGACTCATGAATTTTTTCTGTTGTTTCCTGTATCAACAGGGAAGATGGCTGATAACGGTTATCGGTAATATTTAATTTATTCAGCAATGCTGCGATCTTTTCTGTACCGATCAACATGGCCCATTCAAATGGCCCGAATGGATAATTGGTTCCAAGTTTCATGGCAATATCAATGGCTTCTTTACTGCTCACTTTTTCCTCCAGCGCAAAATAAGCTTCATTAATGATCATGGCGATTACCCGTGCAGCAATGAAACCGGGCTCGTCTTTCACAGGGTTTATTGTAATGTTGAGGTATTGAAATACAGCTTCAATGTGTGGTTGCATCTTTCCGGCTATTTCCCAGGTTGTACGTTTCAAAAACCCGGGCCACCCGTTTATGCGCAACACATGATCCGGAGTATCTAAATCAGCCAGTGTATTTACAACTGAATTGATCATCACCGGTTTTGAGATACCGGAAAAATCAGGCACAGAACTGCCATCATGCAGCCAGAAAAAAGCATCTGCATTTTTATGCTCATTAAATGCTGCGGCATCATCAACCCTCAGCCAGTGGATGTTGGGACGTAAAGCTGTCAGCTCATTCCATTGCTGATCCGGTGCCGCTACAATAATGTTCATAATTATTTTTTACAAAAATAGGTGGTTGAGAAAAGATATATTTGTAATTCTGTAAATAAACCATCAGACAAATGAAAAAATAATTAACACACCCGATGCACCGGCACCAATTGGGCCATATAACCAGGCAGTAATGAGCGGCAACATGTTGTTTATCTCGGGCCAGATCGCATTGATACCCGGAACTGCTGATCTCGTGAGTGGAGATATTAAAGCCGAAACAAACCAGGTAATGAAAAATCTAAAGGCCATACTTACGGAAGCGGGTATGGACTTCAGCCACGTGGTAAAAACAACCATTTTTTTAAGTGATATGGCTTTGTTTGGAGATGTAAATGAAATGTACGGCAGTTTTTTTACTGTAGAGACGGGTACCGGCGGGGCAGGATACCCGGCCAGGGAAACAGTTGCTGTAAAAGGCCTGCCTAAAAATGTTAATGTGGAAATCAGCATGATCGCATCAAAATGAGTGTCGAAAAAACAGTGATCATTACGGCTAAAGTTCATGATGTATTGATTGAGACTTTACAAAAAAAGGGATTTACAGCAATGTATCTGCCTGAAATAACTTATGATGAACTGGCAAACATCATTGATAAGGCAGTTGGATTAATTGTAACAACCAGGTTGCGCATTGATAAAACCATTTTGGATAAAGCGGTACAGCTGAAATGGATCGGCAGGATGGGTAGTGGTATGGAATTGATAGATGTGGCCTGTGCCGAAAGTAAAGGAATAACCTGTGTTAGCAGCCCCGAAGGGAACCGCAATGCAGTGGCCGAACATGCATTGGGCATGTTGCTGAACTTAAATAAAAAGATCAGCAGCAGTTATAATGAAATAAAGAACGGCAAATGGATACGTGATGCAAACAGGGGAACAGAACTGACCGGTAAAACGGTTGGTATTATAGGTTTTGGAAATACCGGCAGCAGTTTTGCCAGGCTGCTTTCATCTTTTGAAGTAACGGTATTGGCATATGATAAATATAAATATGGTTTTGGACAGCAGTATATTAAAGAAGCCAACCTCGACCAGGTATGCAGGTATGCCGATGTGATCAGTTTTCACCTGCCGCTTACTGATGAAACCAGGCATTTGGGCAGTGCATCTTTTTTAATTCACTTCAGCAAAAACCATTTATCATAAATACATCACGTGGCCAGGTTGTGCATACAGCTTCTTTGATAGCAGCTTTACAGCAAAATATAATTGCCGGCGCTGCGTTAGATGTATTGGAAAACGAGCATTTCGACAGCTTTTCGGCTGCCCAAAAGGAAGAAATGCATTTTCTTACGGCACAGCCTAATGTGTTGTTAACACCCCATATTGCAGGTTATTCAGATGAAGCATTCTATAAAATGAGTGTTGTAATTATTGAAAAGCTGAAAATATAAAAATTTTGCTATTTTTGTAATGCATGCAACGCCTTAGGCAATCTGGGGCGTTGTATTTTTTTTTATTTGATTAAACTGAATTTTATGAACACAACGAATTATGTAACAGCCGAAACATTTGACAGGTTAAAAGAGGAGCTGCAACATATGAAAGGCATTGAAAGGCCTGCCGCCAGCAGTGCCATTGCAGAAGCAAGGGAAAAGGGCGATCTGAAGGAAAATGCAGAATATGATGCAGCCAAGGAAGCACAGGGTATGCTGGAAGCAAAAATAAAACACCTGGAAGGCGTCATTGCCAATGCCCGTATCCTGGATGAAAGTAATATAGATACCAGCAAGGTTTCCATACTTACCAAAGTAACATTAACCAACCTGAAAACCAAAAAGCAGGTGACCTATAAAATTGTTTCGGAAAATGAAGCCAACCTGAAAGAAGGCAAGATCTCCGTTACTTCCCCGATAGGCCATAGCCTGTTGGGCAAGGTTATTGGCGATGAAGTTGAAGTAACGGCACCGGCCGGCCTTTTGAAATTCAGGGTTGAAAAAATTGAACTGTAATTATCCATGAAATGATGAACCCATTCGTCATCCGGCGAATGGGTTTTTTTATGCCCTATCTTTACAAAAAGTTTTTTTATGACTGTATTCACCAGGATCATCAATGGCGAGATTCCCTGCCATAAAATTGCAGAGAACGAAAAATTTATTGCTTTCCTTGATATTGAGCCATTGGTTCAGGGCCATGTACTGGTTGTGCCCAAGCTGGAGATCAATAAAATATTTGATGTGCCGGATGATTACCTGGCTGAGATGCTGGTATTTGCAAAGCCCATTGCCCATGCCATTGAAAAAGCCTTTGATTGTAACCGGTGCGGTATCAGTGTTATTGGCCTGGAAGTACCGCATGCACACATGCATTTAATACCGATCAACTCGGCCAATGATCTGAACTTCACCAGGGCTAAACTGCATCCGTCGATGGATGAACTGAAAAAGGTTCAGGATAAGATATGTGGCCAGTTATAATCTTATTTAACCTGCAACCTGAAACCCACACCATGTATGGTTTCCAAAACAATATTGGGATCGGCCTTAAAATGCTTGCGGAGTTTTGTGATGAACACATCCATACTGCGGCCCAGGAAATAATCATCCTTGCCCCAAACATTCAGTAAAACTTCTTCACGCTTTAATACCTTGTTTTCATGTAGTGCAAAAAAACGCAACAGGTCGGATTCTTTTTGTGTGAGGGTTATGGATTCTGTGCCATTGTAAATTTTTAATTCGTTCACCACAAATTTTAATTTCCCCAGGTAATAGATCTCCTCGGTATCGGCCTGCAGCTTTTTGGTACGGCGTAAAAAAACCTCCATTCTCAGGATCAGTTCTTCAATGCTGAATGGTTTGGTTAAATAATCATCGGCACCCGACTGGAACCCTTTAACCTTGTCTTCCTGTAAACTTTTTGCAGTTAAAAATATGATGGGCACCACATCACTCTGCTGCCTTATTTTTTTTGCCAGCGAAAAACCATCCCTTACCGGCATGTTGATATCCAGCAGGCATATATCAAATTCTTTTTTTTGAAACTGTTGCCAGGCCACTTCGCCATCGGGGCAATGCGTTACTTCAAAACCGATATCCTGCAGTGAATCTTTAATAACAAAACCCAGTGACAGGTCATCTTCGGCCAGTAATACTTTTCCTTTTACCATGTTTTAAATTTAGTTGCGCGGTAATTTTATAGTGAATGTGCTTCCCTGCCCGGGTTCACTTTTAACTTCAATTTTGCCGTTATGGGTGTCAATTACTTTTTTTACAAAATTCAAACCCAATCCAAATCCTTTACTGGTATGCAGTTCACCATCTGTGATCCTGTAAAACCGGTCAAATATTTTCTTCTGGTGTTTAGAAGCAATACCTATGCCATTGTCTTTCACCGAAATGATAAAATGACTGCCCTCCGTTTTTGTGGTAATATCAATTACCGGGGTTTTGGCATATTTGATGGCATTCTCGATCAGGTTAATAAAGCATAACCGTAAATATGGTTTATCTGCATTAACAATCGCATCTGTGCCGGCAAAGGTTGTTTTTACCACTGCATTTTTCTGTTCAATTAAAGGCTGGAGGTCATTGATGGACTTTTTGATCAGCACATTGACATCAAATTTTTCCTTTTCCAGCGGCAGGTGGCTGCGGTCAGTATAGGCAATTTCAAGCAAACGCTGTACCTGCGATTGCAGGTGCGATGTTTGTTCATATATGATACCTGCATAGTTTTTAAGCTTTTCAGGTTTTTCAATGATGTTTTCCTGTTTTAAAACATCAGCGGCAATGGTTATAACTGCCAGCGGTGTCTTAAATTCATGCGTGAAATTATTTACAAAATCCTTTTGTGTTTCATAATAGAATTTTTGACGGTAGAGATAAAAAATACTGAAACCAAAACCGGTAAGCACCAGCAGCAGCAGGCCGCTGGAGGCGATCCAGAAAAGCATTTGTTTTAAAATATACCCGCCGCGGTGCGGAAAATACAAGGCTATGTAGGAATAATCCCTTTCATAAACCGGCAGTATTTTTTCTTCTTCAGACGGGAAGTAGGAGTCCGGTAAATTGATATATTGTTCCGTGATGTATTTTTTTTCAGAAGGGTCGTAAATGGCAGCCCGGCAATCGGTGTACACATCAAAATCGGTGAGCTCGGCCTTTAAATTGATCCAGAGTTGTTCGAGGTTGGGGCTGCAGTCGATCTTAAATAAATACACATCCGGGTTAATATTTTCAATTATTTTCTGCACATTGTCCGATGCATCATTCACCAGTTCCATATCAGTATACAAACTCCGGATGCTTTTTGAAACATTGATATTGAACTGCTTTTCTTCATATAAATACACTTTTTGCAGCCAGAATAACTGGATGGCAATTATAATGGTAACCAGTACCGTACTGGTTAATATTACCAACCGCAATGTTTTTGAACGTATTACCATGTTATAAACTGCTGCAAAGGTTTTATGAAAATGAAAAAAGCTGCTGTTAACCTTTGTTAATCACCGGTTAATCAGCGGTTTTATTTCTGCAATTTTATTTTACCCGGGTTTTTTGCCAGGAAATCTTTCCATCCGTTTATTTTTTCCCCGGCACCGGGTAATGCAGTTCTTTGCTGAAAATAATGGCAAACGGCCACTGCCAATGCATCGGTTGCGTCATAATGTTTTGGATCTTCGGTAAAATGCAGGATCTGCTGTAACATTTTCATGACCTGTTCTTTGGCTGCATTGCCGTTACCGGTGATGGATTGTTTTACTTTCTTGGGCGAATATTCTGTAACATCCAGTCCGTGCCGCATGGCTGCAGCAATGGCCACACCCTGGGCCCTGCCCAGTTTGAGCATGCTCTGTACATTTTTTCCAAAGAAGGGAGCTTCAATGGCAAAAGTATCCGGCTGGTATTTGGTGATCAAACCACTAACGGTATTGAAGATCAGCTGCAGTTTTTTATAGCCGTCTTTAACTTTACCGGGTTGTAAAACACCCATCTCCAGTAAACTGATTGCAGTACCCTGTACTTTGATCAGCCCATATCCCATGATAATGGTTCCCGGATCGATACCTAAAATAATGCTTGTTTTTTTTGCAAATTGTTTAAATTTTTCCGGCCCTGCTTCTTCGCTTTTGAAGCTACAAAGCATTAATAATAATTGAACTAACATTGCGTATTGAACAAAAGTATCAAAATATTAATCAAATGGGTTGTTGGCCCCCTGCTGGCTGCCTGGTTATTTTATTCTTTATACCTGCAGGTAAAGGCACAGCCGGATATTGAAAGTTCCATAGCACTTATAAAAGGTATGCCTTTTGGAGAAAGTGGCTGGAAGTTTTGGCTGGTTATGCTGTTTGTTTTTGTAAACTGGGGTATGGAAGCCCGTAAATGGCAATTGCTGATGCAGGCCATACAACCGATAAATTTTATTACCGCATTTAAATCTGTTTTATGTGGTGTAACATTTTCTCTTAATACGCCCAACCGGATCGGCGAATATGGCGGGCGCATTCTTTTTGTAAATGAAGGCAACCGCATCAAAGCCATTACACTTTCCATTGCAGGCGGTATGGCGCAGTTAATTATTACCATGTTGATGGGCTGCTTTGGCCTGGCTTACCTGTTACTTACCAGGGATGCATTTGGTTCCATTATGGGCATATCTACTTTTTGGATCTCCATTTTTTTGTATGGCAGTATTTTCGGCACCATCCTTTTTATTTTTTTCTTTTTCAGGCTTCGCTGGATTATTTATTTGTTGAACAAATTGCCATATGCAGACAGGTTTTCGAAGTACATTAACGTTTTAGAAACATTTGATGCGAAAATTTTGTTAAGGTTACTCTCAATTTCCTTCTTCAGGTATGTAGTTTTCGTTTTACAATACATCTTTATGCTTCAATTGCTTCAGGTAGAGCAGAATATGTGGACAGGTTTTTGGATGATAACAGTTATGTTCTGGATAATGGCCATCATTCCGTCGTTTGCCATTGCAGAACTGGGAATAAGAGGTACCGTTGCAAAAACGTTGTTTGCATACAGCACTAATACCATCGGGATCCTGACAGCAACTTTTGGTATCTGGTTCATAAACCTTTTTATTCCTGCATTTATCGGGAGTTTATTAATTTTAGGGATTAAAATAAAGAAAGAAAAATGATCAGTTACTTTAAAATGGTTTTATTGTTGTTGGTTTTTTGCAGTTTTGGTTTTACCACAAACGTGCAGGATACCTGTACTGTAAGGAATAAAGCTTTTAAAGCCGATGAAGAAGTGAAGATGAAGGTCTTTTACAGCACCCTGGGTGTGTATGTAGGTGCCGGCGAAGCTGTATTTAGTTCTTCACTGGAACGCTTTAATGGTAAACCGGTTTATCACTTTGTGGGTGTTGGTTCCACCTATTCGTTCTTCGATAACTTTTTTAAGGTTAGGGATAAATATGAAAGTTATGTAGATACTACAAGCCTGCTGCCTTATAAATTTGTACGCAATGTGGATGAAGGCGGGTATAAAAAATACGACAATGTAACGTTTAACCACAGTTCCAAAACTGCAGTGAGTACCAATGGCGTTTATCCCGTCAGTAATTGTATCCAGGATGTGGTAAGCATGATCTACTATGCCAGGAACATTGATTTCAGCAAATACAAATTGAATGACAAGATCCCATTTGATATGTTCCTGGATGATGAGATCTTTCACATGTATATCCGGTATATGGGTAAAGAAGTCATTAAAACACGTTTCGGAAAATTCAATGCCATTAAAATCAAACCGCTTTTGCTAAAAGGAACCATTTTTGAAGGTGGTGAAAAAATGACCGCCTGGCTGAGTGATGACCCCAATCATGTATTATTAAGGGCAGAAAGCCCGATTGCAGTTGGCAGCATTAAAGTGGATATGATGAGCTATAAAAACCTGAGGCATCCTTTGTCTTCTTTAATAAAGACCAGGTAATGGTATTGTCCACACTACTGCAGATCACTGAGTTTAAAGGTTTCCTTAACCCGCACCCCTTTTTCTGTCATTTGCAAACTGCAGCATTCGATCAACCGGTCATGCTCAAAAAATAAAACATAATCCTTTTGCTGTGCTTCGGTAAGGAACAATTTTTTTTCCTGTAATGTGGTCAGCGGGAACATATCATAAGCCATTACATATGGTAACGGGATATGGGCAGCTGACGGTAATAGATCGGCCATGAACACAATGGTTCTTCCCTTGTAATTTATTTTAGGCAGCATCATGGCTTCAGTATGGCCGCTTACGGTGTAAAAACTAAAGTGAGTCATGAGTCGTGAGTCGTGAGTTGTGAGCTGGCCACTAACGGCTGACTGTTCACCACTCAAGGTTAAAAATTTCAATTGCCCGCTTTCCTGTATCGGCAGGATATTCTCTTTTAAAAAACTGGCCTTTTCCCGGTCATTGGGAACTGTAGCCCATTTCCAGTGATCTTCATTACTCCAGTAAGTTGCATTTTTAAACGCAGGAACCAGTTTGTCTCCAGCTCTTACAATACTTCCACCACAATGGTCAAAATGCAGGTGCGTTAAAAAAACATCGGTAATATCATCCCTGGTAAAACCATGTTGTGCTAATGAATTTTCCAGTGTATCATTGCCATGTAAATAATAATGGCCAAAGAATTTGGCATCCTGCTTATCACCCATGCCGTTATCAACCAGGATCAATTTGCCTTCATCTTCTATCAATAAGCAGCGAAGTGCCCAGCTGCACATATTGTTTTCGTCGGCAGGATTCAGTTTGTTCCACATACTTTTGGGTACCACTCCAAACATGGCACCGCCATCCAGTTTAAAATACCCGGTGTTGATGGTATATACATTCATAGTTTATAAAGTTATAGTTTCTTTTTTTTGTGCCCGGTTGGTCAGTATTAAAAAGAACAGTCCCAGTACAAAAAATATAACCAGTACCAGGATAGAATTACGCATATTGTGTGTAAGTCCTTCAATAATACCAAAGCTGAACAGACCGATCACAATGGCGATCTTTTCCGTAACATCATAAAAACTGAAAAATGATGCGGTGTCTTTAGTTTCCGGCATCAACTTGCTGTATGTTGAGCGGCTGAGCGATTGTATTCCTCCCATCACCAGCCCAACCAATGATGCAATGATATAAAAATGCACTTCGGTTTGCATAAAATACCCGGCAATGCAAACAGCTATCCACAAACACACGGTTAATGAGAGTACTTTAATGTTTCCAAACAAAGCAGACAAGCGGCTCATGCCTATCGCTCCGCCAATCGCTACGATCTGAATAATTACTGCTGTGATGATCAGTTTGGTATTCTCCAGTTTTAATTCTTTGATACCAAAATCAATGGCTACCAGCATGACGGTTTGTACACCCATGGAATAAAAAAAGAAAGCGGTTAAATATCGTTTCAGCTCTTTCATATGCTTAACCTGGTTCCACACTTTCTGTAATTCGTGAAATCCGTTTACCAGGGCGTGTTTTTTTGTTTTCCGTTCACTTGCCGGACTGCCGGGTAATCTTGAAAATGTGACCTGTGCAAAACTTACCCACCATAAGCCCACCAGCAAAAAGGTAATGGTCAAAGCCAGTTTTTCATCATTCAACAGTACAACCAGTCCAAAACCGATCATCTGCATGATCACGCTGCCGATATACCCAAAGCTATATCCCCTGGCGCTGATGCGGTCCCTGTCCTTCTCAGCAGCAATTTCGGGCAGGTAAGAATTATAAAACACCTGGCTGCCGTAAAAACCGATACCGGCAAACATAAAACACATAAGGCCAAGGGTTACATGGTTTTCATCAAAGAAAAACAAGAGGCAACAACTGAGTGCACCCATATAACAGAAAAAGCGCATAAAATTTTTCTTGTTGCCTTTATAATCTGCGATGGATGACAGGATGGGCGAAAGGAAAGCTATGATCAAAAAGCCGGAAGCCAGTACATAATTCTTAAGTTCTGTATTTACATAATGCCTGCCCAAAAAACGTATGCCATCCGGGAATTTGGTAGTGCTGGTAACAAATCCATAATAGGACCGGAATAATGTACTGCGGATCACCAGGTTTTACAACCAATTGGCCCAGTAGTACATCGCCCATTCATTGATAACGTTTTTGGAAGCAGTTTGCATGGTTTAATATTAAGGAAGAATGAAAATAGTAAATATCATGCTAATTGCTGTAAAAAAACAACCCCTGCCTTTTATTGCAGGGGTTCCGGGATAGTAAGTATAAGCAGTTAGCCTGGCCTTATTTATTTGCTTCCGACAAAGGCCTGGCGTATCCCAGGTTTTTAAATGGCACTAATTTATCATTGGTCAACTGAATGGTAACCGGGGCTTTATTAAATACACTTTCGGAAATGAATGCTCCGAATAATAAAAAATTGGATTCATAGCCTTCGGTGATCTTGGTGGCATCTACCACAAAATTCAGGTTAAAGGTATCCTTATTTTTTACAAGCTGAACAGTTGAGTTGATACTGTCCTGGAAATATTCCTGTTCCTTTAAATAGTCAGCTAATTTTTTTGCAAGTGCTTCGTCAACACCCTCGCCCTTATAATATACATTGTGTTTGCTGTCTAATTTGTATTCTTTGCCATAATCGGTGTTACAGCCCGTTATGGTAAGTGCAAAAATGACAACAGCCGGCAATAGTTTAAACAATTTCATATCAAAAGTTTTGAATTATAAAGTACATAATTAGGCAAAGGGTAAATCTTTTCAAATACCCTGTGTTGGGTATTTTAATGTTTCAGGTTGCCGGTATACATTAAAATGAGCAGTACAATGCCCAGTACGATCCTGTAATAGCCCCAAACTTTAAAGCCGTGCTTTTTTAAAAAACCAATAAAGAATTTAATGGCCAGCAGGGCAACAATAAAAGCAACGGCATTGCCAATGGCCAGTTGATTTATTTCGTTTTGAGTAAAACCGCCGTGATCCTGGAAATATTTCAGCAGTTTATAAACGGTGGCTGCCAGCATGGTGGGTACGGCCAGGAAGAATGAAAATTCGGCTGCAGCGCTGCGGGTAAGCTTTTGCTGCATACCGCCAATGATGGATGCAGCGCTCCTGCTGATACCGGGTATCATGGCGATGCACTGCCAGGTGCCAATGATGATGGCATTTAAAAATGAAACATCTTCTTCCTTTTCAATTTTCGGATTTTTAAAAACATTATCTATAAACAGTAATATGAAACCACCGGCCAGGAGTGAGATGGCAACAGTTAAGGTACTTTCCAGCATGGCATCGATCCTGTCTGAAAATAAATATCCCAGCAACAGTGCCGGTATAACACCCACAGCAATTTTTGCATAAAACTGCCAGTTTTTGAAATTGAAGAATTTCTTCCAGTACAGCACAACCACAGCGAGTATGGCTCCCAGTTGAATGGCAACCGTAAAAACCTTGGTAAAATCATCATCGCTTATATCCAGCATTTTTTCTGCTATGATCATATGCCCGGTAGAAGAAATGGGGATATATTCCGTAATTCCTTCTACAATACCCACAATGATACTTTCAACGGTAGTCATGTCAATGGTTTAAAATAAAAAAAGCGAAGGTAAAAACTCCGCTGGTAAATAATTTATACATGATGGTCTTTAATTGGCTTTCGATTTTTTCATGATGGCAAATATCTCTATGATAAAACCAGCAATGATCAGCATGGGTGCAATGGTAATACGGGTGGTGCTGTACACATCTTTTTCATTAAAAACATTCGGGTCGCTGCTTTTGCCTCCGGCCATTAAAAAAAAGCCCAGGGCAAGTACGGCCAGGCCAATAAGCATCCACATATAGTTTTCTTTTCCAAATAAGGGGTTGGCAGCAGTACCGGCAGGCTTAATTTGTTTTTTTTTCGTTGCTCATTGTATGTTAGTTGAAGCTGCAATTTAATATAAATCATCCAATTTCATACGCAGGTATTTAATTACATAACGATGGGTACTGAACAGGGAGATGCTGATACCCAGAACAACGATGGCTAAAAACAACAGGATCATAGTTGTATTATCGTGTAAAACTTTAAAACTTGGCGCCAGCGACTCTATCAAAATCACGGTAAACCATACTGCCGCTATGGCAATACCCGAAGAGATCAACCCGTTTATTACCGCCCTTATGTTTATAGGTTTAGCAATAAACCAGCGGGTGGCACCAACCATTTGCATGGTCTTAATCAGGAAACGGTTACTGTACATAGCCAGCCTGATGGTATTATCAATGGAGAAAACCACTAAAATGGTTAATATAACGGCAGCGATCAAAAATATAATGGCCGCAGTTTTTACAAATTTACTTACCTGTGAAATGGTTTCTGTAGGAAACTGAAATTCCTTGATGAGCCCCGGGAACCGGGTTAGCAGATCTATGGACAAAGCATCCAGGCTGTCTTTCTGTACATAGTCGGCCCTGATGTAAAAGTCAATGCTTTCCGGTAAAGGATTTTCATCGAGGAATTTTTTCCAGGTGGTATCATTGTCTTTATTCCATTGCTGAATGGCCATTTCCTTGGTCACATACTGAACGTCTTTTGCATAGGGAATGGCAGTGATATAATTTTTGAGACTGTCGATCTTCTTGACCTGGGCATTGGGGTTAAGCCAGGCATGTACCTGGATGTTTTCCTTTACATAATCCCCGGTTTTACGGAGGTTTAAAAAGAACCAGCCTACAATACCGAATAAAAATAAGACCAGGGATACACCAATGATGGCATAGGCATAGGTAGGTTTACCCCGTTTACTGCTTGCTTTACCGAATTGAGCCATAATAAATTATTGTTTGGGCGTTGGTACGCATTCATTTTTCAAATGAGGCAAAAATAAAGGATTTTACCTGCTTTGCCTTATTTTTGCTGTCTTCAAAACGGTTGCCTGCCCGATTTATTTTTATAAAAGTATTTGTTGATTGCTGACAGAGGGTTAAATAACTTTTCTTTCACAGTTTTGGCACGGCATTTAAAGGAGTTTAGTAAAATAATATTCAGTAACAGATGGAGTACGATTTCAGAAAGATTGAACAGCATTGGCAAGAGGCATGGAAAAAAAACGGTTCTTATAAAGTAAGTAATGAATCTGCAAAGCCAAAGTATTATGTATTGGATATGTTCCCCTATCCGAGCGGGGCAGGTTTGCACGTTGGCCATCCCCTCGGTTACATAGCCAGCGATATTTACAGCCGTTACAAAAGATTAAAGGGCTTTAATGTGCTGCACCCGATGGGTTTCGACAGTTTTGGATTGCCTGCAGAGCAATATGCGCTGGAAACCGGTCAGCACCCGGCTGCCACTACAGAAAAAAATATTGCCACTTTTAAAGCTCAGCTGGATAAGATCGGTTTTTGTTATGATTGGGACAGGGAACTCAGAACCAGTGATCCCCAATTTTATAAATGGACGCAATGGATTTTCCTGCAGCTGTTCAACAGCTATTTCTGCAATACACAAAAAAAGGCCAGGCCCATTGCCGACCTGGTTAAAAAATATGAAACAAAGGGCAACCCGCATTTTACGGCAGAGCAATGGAATGCATTTACAAAAAAAGAACAGGAAGAAATTTTAATGAACCGCAGGCTTGCATTCAGCAAATATGGCGAAGTGAACTGGTGCGAAGCACTGGGCACCGTATTGGCCAATGATGAAATAGTGAATGGGGTGAGTGAACGTGGCGGGCACCCGGTTGAAAAAAAGAAAATGAGGCAATGGTACCTGCGCATAACCGCTTATGCCGACAGGTTGCTGGAAGGATTGGAAACAGTTGAATTCAGTGAAAGCATGAAAGAAATGCAACGCAACTGGATCGGGAAGAGTGAAGGTGCGGAGATGGAATTTGACCTCATCCCCGGCCCCTCTCCTGAAAGAGAGGGGAGTAGGTCTTCGAAACTGCGAGTGTATACAACCAGGCCCGACACCATTTTTGGGGTTGACTTTATGGTGCTGGCACCGGAGCATGAACTGGTTACTGTAATAACTACAACTGGCCAAAAAGCTGAAGTAGAAAAATACCTGCACTATGTAAAAAGCCGCAGCGAAAGGGAACGGCTTGCGGAAGCCAAGATCATTACCGGTTGTTTCACCGGGGCCTATGCCATTAATCCATTTGATGGCAGGGAAATACCAATCTGGATCGCCGAATATGTGCTGGCCGGTTATGGTACGGGCGCCATTATGGCCGTACCCTGCGGCGACCAGCGTGATTTTGCTTTTGCAAAACATTTTGATATCCCGATTACAAATATAATCGGCAGCCATTATAACGGGGAAGAAGCCAATCCAACAAAAGATGCCATTCTTGAAAATTCAGGGTTTTTGAACGGCCTGTTGATGAAGGATGCGATCGTTGTTGCCATTAATAAGATTGAAGAACTGGGCATCGGTAAACGAAAAGTGAATTACCGCATGCGGGATGCAGGCTTTAGCCGTCAGCGTTATTGGGGTGAACCTTTTCCCATCATCTGGAGTGATGGTGTTGCCATTCCGCTGGATGCTGAAGAACTGCCATTGGAATTGCCGCATGTTGATACATACGGTCCGGGTCCGGAAGGGGAAGGGCCGTTGGCGAATATTACGGAATGGGTTGAACTCACCCCTGGGGGTGAGGTCAAACGGGAAACCTCCACCATGCCCGGCTATGCAGGCAGCAGCTGGTATTTTTTAAGATACATGGACCCGGAAAATGAAACAACTTTCTGCGACCGCAAAGCCAGTGATTACTGGAACCAGGTTGACCTGTACATTGGCGGCACTGAACATGCCGTTGGGCATTTATTGTACAGCCGCATGTGGACGAAAGTATTGTTTGATTTGGGATTGATCGGGTTTGATGAGCCGTTTAAGAAATTGCTGAACCAGGGGATGATACAGGGGAGTAGCAGGTTTGTGTATAGATTAGATGAACTAGTTAGTAATTTTGACGGCTCGGATAAAATTCAATTGGGAGAATATAATTTTTTTATTTCTTGCAATATTGCAATGCCAACTGATAGTGATTTTGATCGGCTAAGAATAGCAACTTTAATAAATGAAAAAACACCTGGATTACTAAATATCCAAACCATTAATAATTATGGATTTTCATTTTCAACACTTCATGTTGATGTCAATATTGTTGATGGTGTTGAATTAAATATTGAAGAATTTAAAAAATGGAAAAGTAGTGAATTTGCTAACGCAGAATTTATTTTGGAAAATGGCCAAATATATCTGTGGTGTGGAAACCGAGAAAATGAGCAAGCTAAATTCAATACTGTCGATCCTAGTGTTCTTTGCGAAAAATACGGCGCCGATACCTTCCGCATGTACGAAATGTTCCTTGGCCCGGTAGAAGCCAGCAAACCATGGGATACCAAGGGCATAGAAGGTGTGCACCGTTTTTTACGTAAACTGTGGAGGTTATTTAACGAAGCTTCAGCGAAGGCAGGGAAGATATAAAAGGAGTTTGGAATGATGAAAAAGCAACCGATGCCGAACTGAAAATATTGCACCGCACCATTAAAAAAATTGAAGAAGATACCGAACGTTTCAGTTTCAATACAGCCGTAAGTACCTTCATGATCTGTGTAAATGACCTCGCCGATCTGAAATGTCATAAAAAAGAGATATTAGAAAAGCTACTCATCTTACTTACACCTTATGCACCGCATATCAGTGAAGAACTGTGGGATCAATTGGGTAACCAAGGTTCGGTTTTGGATGCAGCATATCCGACATTCAATCCTGCCTTGCTGGTGGAAAGCACAAAAGAATACCCGGTTTCCATCAATGGTAAACTGCGTACCAATATTGAGTTGACTTTAGACCTGGAACAACCGCAGGTTGAAGAATTGGTGCTTCAAAATGAGGTCGTTCAAAAATGGCTTGATGGAAAAGCACCCAAAAAGATCATTTTTGTAAAAAACAAAATGATCAACGTGGTTATATAATAATAATATTAATAACAGTTAAGAATACCTGTAAAATATCTGTGAAGCACACTCCCTGGTGAGCCTGCCATAAAAAATTATTTTCTCCTTGTTACCATGCTTCGGGGTAAACTGATCTGCAAGAACGGATAAAGGCCGGCCTTTATTTTCACGGTTTGTAAAACATTTTTTTTTATGTAAAGCAAATGCACTTATTTGCATGCTTAATATTGTTGCCCAAGCTTACGTTAACTGATACCTGCTGAATTTCAAATTCATATAGGCTTTATTAATCAAGGGTGCCGATTAGCCGGCCGCCCGTTCGCAGGCTTTTACCACAGGTAAAAGCCGTAACAATTTTATTGTATATAAATACCTGCACCAATTTCATTATAACTGCGGTTTAGCAATAAACCCTGATTTGAATTGGCCATTTTTAATGTAAACACTATAAAACAAAAACACATGGTTCTTTTTACTCACGCAAAATCTAACAACAGGATTACGGAAAAATTAAAAATTGCATTACTCGTTTTCTTTTTCGCAGGCATGGCCAATTTTTCATTTGGCCAATCGCAAAAAGTAAACCCTGTACCCGTCAATAGTATCATTGACCGTTCAAAGGAGGTTTCCCCGGTTTTAATATCCAAATCAGTTACTAAAACTGAAGCACAGGTAAAGCAGGAACAGGCAAAACTTATGAAAGAACTTTGTCCCAATCATCCTGCCTATATGACTGTAAAACAGCAGGGCGCAGGTGCATCATCCCAGGATGCATATGAACTGTGGAAAAAAAACTACCCGGGCGAATATGCCGCTTACCTTAAAATATTCGGTTTCAAATACCAGTAATAATTTACAGGTAGCCTCTTTACTTTAATCAAAAAGCAAATCATTATTAAAATATAAAGATGAAATCAAAATTACTCATAACTAACCTGCTTGTTTTATTCCTGTTTATCTCGGTTAAAAATTTCGGGCAATGTGTAACGGTACCGGCATTTGGTCCGGGTGCCATCACAGAATCCTTTGAAGGCGTGCCAACAGATGCCAATAATCCTTCCGCTGGCGGTGGTTATAATGTACCGGTAACACCATTCACTTTTAGCAGTGGTGTTATATTAACAGCACCTTCTCCAAATTCGTTTGGACAGGCAATACTGGCCGACTGGTCTAAAGGTGGTGCCGGCTGGGGTATTTGTAATTCAACAACAACACCTGCTGATGTACCCGGTGGTACAAGTTCCCTAAACCTTAATAATTCTTCAGATATAATCAGCTTTACTTTACCAATACTTGCAGGTAAAGTAGGTTTATATATTGAAGGAGGGCCATGTGTGAATCCTACGGTCACCCTAAGGATTTATGATGCATCCGATATATTAATAGGTACATGTACAACTACGCCAACCGGAATTGCAGCTAACTGGAGAACAAATTTTTTTAGGCTTTAACAGTCCTGTGGATAATATAAAAAGGATTGAGATCAGCGGTGCATATGTCATTTTGGACCTGCTTACATTTGAATCAGCTTGTGTACCATTTACCATGGATCCGGTTGCCAATCAAACTGTTTGTAATAATGCCAACACAACTGCTGTTAATTTTAGCGGCGCTCCGGCAGGTGCAGAATATAACTGGACAAATGATCAAACATCTATCGGTTTGGCTGCAAGCGGCACCGGCAATATTGCTTCATTTGTTGCAACCAATACGGGCACTGTACCGGTGGTGTCAACAATTACAGTTACCCCGGTTACTGTTTCGAACATTTACTACATAAGAAATGTGAATCCATGGGGATTAACACTTAACGATGATGCCATGAATGCAGTTTTTGGGGCTTCCAACTGGACAGCTGCCAATTATGGCGTTAACCCGGCTACTGTATTTTCAGGCGGTACCAGGTTTGTATTCATTGAAGGTTCAGATAATAATGCCAATGCCATGAATGCTTTTATAACAGCCAATATAACAACCATCGAAAACTGGGTATCTGCAGGAGGGCGTTTGTTCATGAATGCAGCACCCAACGAAGGTGGAAGTATGAACTGGGGTTTTGGAGGAGTTAACTGTGTATACCCGGCATATAGTTCAAATGTAACTGCAGCAGTTCCGGCACACCCTGTTTACCTGGGGCCATTTACCCCGGTAGCAACTGCATTTTCCGGTACCAGTTATACACATGCAAACCTTACCGGTGGAGGGCTTACCAACCTGATGAATGGGGATTCCCCGGGATCTGTTATGGGCAGCCTGAACTGGGGTAGTGGTTTTGTGATGTTTGCAACACGTACCACAACCAATTTTCATACTCCTTCAGCAGAATCTCAAAACCTGCTTCAGAATATTATTTCTTATACAGCTGATATGAGCGGTGCAACAAACTGTACCGGTACTCCAATAAACTTTACAATTACTGTCAATCCAACTCCAACAGTTAATGCGGTAGCCGACCAGGTGGTATGTAACGGGGCCCCAACAACTGCCGTTAATTTTAGCGGCAATACAACAGGTACCATATGTGCAACGGCAAATGAAGGAAATAACCTTACACTAACAGCCCCGGCGGGAATGGTTTTCACCTCGATCCTTTTTGCCAGTTATGGTACGCCAAATGGTGTTTGCGGAAGTTTTTCAATTGGAGGACGTCATGCTGCCAACAGCATGGCAATCGTATCCGGATTGGCAATAGGCCAGAACAGTGTTACCATTCCGGCAACCAATGCACAGTTTGGAGATCCTTGTTTTGGAACGGGCAAACGCCTGTATGTAGAAGCTGTTTATTCAGCAGCAGGAACTACTGCTTACAACTGGACCAACAATACAACATCAATAGGATTGGCTGCTGCCGGCTCAGGCAACATTGCCAGCTTTACAGCAACCAATATAACCAATGCTCCTGTTGTGGCAACTGTTACGGTTACACCTACCTACACAAATAGCGGAGTTAGCTGTGATGGCACTGCGATTACTTTTACAATAACTGTAAATCCAACACCAACTGTTAATGCACAGGCCGACCAAACAGTTTGTGTGGGTACTACAACTACAGCCACTTTTACGGGAGCAGTTAGCGGAACAGTTTATAACTGGACCAACACCAATACGAATATTGGTCTTGGTGCAAATGGTATTGGTGATATCTCCTTTACTTCAACCAACGCAACTGTGGTTCCAATAACAGGCACCATAACAGTAACGCCTACATATACCAATGGAGGTACAACATGCACCGGAACACCGGTTTCATTTACGATCACCGTAAATCCAACACCAACTGTAACTGCACAGGCAAACCAAACAGTTTGTGTGGGTACAACAACTACAGCCACGTTTACGGGATCAGTTAGCGGAACAGTTTATAACTGGACCAATACAAATACCAATATCGGCCTGGGTGCAAATGGTACGGGTGATATCTCCTTTACTTCAACCAACGCAACTGCGGTTCCAATAACAGGCACCATAACAGTAACGCCTGCATATACCAATGGAGGTACAACCTGTACAGGAACACCGGTTTCATTTACGATCACCGTAAATCCAACTCCAACTGTAAATGCACAACCAAACCAAACGGTTTGTGTGGGTACAATTACTACAGCCACTTTTACGGGTGCAGTTGCCGGTACCATTTATAACTGGACCAATACCAATACCAATATCGGTCTTGGTGCAAGTGGTACGGGTGATATCTCTTTTACTTCAACCAACGCAACTTTAGTTCCAATAACAGGAACCTTAACAGTAACGCCTGCATATACCAACGGGGGCACAACCTGTACCGGAACACCGGTTTCATTTACGATCACAGTTAATCCAACTCCAACCGTAAATGCAGTGCCAAACCAGTCTATATGCCCAGGCGCATTAACAGCACCGGTTACATTTACCGGAGCTATTGCAGGCACGGTATTTAACTGGACAAATAACAACACATCTATCGGATTGGGTGCCAGTGGAACCGGAAATATTGCGGCCTTTATTGGTGTCAATCCCGGTACACTTCTAAACGTAGGAACCATTACAGTAACGCCAACTTATACAACAGGAGGCGTAAGCTGCTCCGGTACACCAATAACTTTTACGATCACGGTTACTCCCAATCCTTCCCTGGTGATCGTTGCAGATCCCGGTACAACAATATGCGAAGGAGATCCTACCCTGTTAACAGTAAGGATCGGTACATCAAGCCCTATCGGTACACTGTATAACCAATCAGGTGCGCAGGTAAATGGCTCACCTTCCCAGGTTTTTGAACCTGCAAATGCAGGTTTTAATTCACAATCAGCTGATGACTTTACCGTACCGGCAGGTGCCACCTGGACAATTACACAGGTAACGGCAAATGGTATCGGAACGGGTAATCCAACTTCAGTGAATGTATTTTTCTATGCTAATTCTGCATCTAATTTACCGGGCGCAGCTGTTGCATCTTACACTAATATTGCCACATTTGTCCGCACCGGCTCAAACTACAATGTAACCTTACCTGCTGCATTAAATATAGCAGGCGGTACCTATTGGGTTTCTATCCAGGTGAACATGAGTTTTGCTACCGGTGGTCAATGGTTCTGGGCTAATTTTGGTACTACCAATATTGGTAATCAGTATGCCTGGCAGAACCCGGGAGGCGGCTTTGGAACACCATGTCCGGCATGGGGTTATGGCTCCACTGGTTGTAATGTAGGCGGCGGTGTTGCCCGTAATAATATTTTTTCGATCATTGGTTCTTCACTTGTTGATGGCGGCCCTTTACCGGGAGGTTATACCTTCTTATGGAGTCCGGCTGCAGGTTTAAGTTCTACAACATCTAATCCTGTTGCCGCTTCACCAATGAATACAACAACATATACAGTTGTTGCTACAACCGGGGCCGGTTGTACAAGAACAGCTTCTATACTGATCACCGTAAACAAACGGCCTACAGTAACAGCTCAACCATTGAGTAGTGTTAATTGCGAGGGTACTGCTGCAACCTTTACAGTTGCAGGTACTGGCACAGCGCTTACTTACCAGTGGCAGGTAAGCACGACCGGTATTGGTGGTCCATGGGTAAACCTGGCCAACACTGCCCCTTACTCAAATGTAACAACAGCCACACTTACAGTAAACCCGGTAACACTTGCCATGAATGGTTATGCTTACCGTTGTGTTTTAAGTGGCTCATGTGCCCCGATCTTAACCAACAACATATCAAACCCTGCGGTTTTAACAGTTAATCCCAATCCGGCAATAACGGTTACTCCAGCTTCAGGTTGTGGCGGAGTTGCGGGTATAAACGGATTATTATTAACAGCGTCTGGTGCCAACAGTTATACATGGTCGCCACTTGCGGGTTTATATACCAATGCAATAGCTACCATACCTTACACTGGTGGAAACACAGCTACAGTTTATGCAGCACCAACTGCATTCACTGCATATACGGTTACGGGTACCTTAAGTACAACCGGTTGTTTCAGTACAGCAACTGCTTTTATAAACTATACACCCCCGGCACCAACCGTGGTACCTTCATCGGTTACCATGTGCCTGGGAGATCCGGCCGTTAAACTGAAGAGTTCATCTGCAACTTCTTCTGTAATGGCCTTTAACTCCGGTGTGATCAGTGTTCCCATCCCGGATAACAGCCAGGCCGGGGCATCGCATAACCTTACGGTTAGCGGTATACCTGCCAATGCAACTGTTACCGGCATGAAAGTAAAAATGACCATTCCGCATACCTTTATTGGTGACCTGGTTATTGCACTTAAAGCACCGAATAACAATGTGCTGAACCTTGACTTCTTCTTATCCAACTCGTTTGGTGGAGTAACTACAGGGTTCTTAAATACAGTGATCACTTCTGCAGCTGGTGCTCCGGCATTAAGCACAGGATCGAATCCTTATACATCTTCATTCAGGCCTGATGGCCAGATCGCGGCAACAGGCAATGGTCCTGCGGCTCCAACAGGCTACACCGCAAATATGGCCAACTTCAATGCGCTGATCAGTACACTTACACCAGCCAATGTAAACGGCGTTTACACGCTGGCGATGTATGATGGAGGTGCTATTGACATTGGAACACTTACGAACTGGGAAATTGAATTTACCTATGTTCAGGGTGTACCGGCTACACCGGCAGTATGGTCCCCTGCAGCAGGTTTATTCTCTGATGCACTGGCTACTGTTCCTTATGTAGCAGGTACTGCAGTTGATTCTGTGTGGACAAGGCCTACACCGGCAGGTGTTTATCCATACCAGGTAACGGTTCAGAGTTTACCAACGCCACCGGCTACACCGGCAACGACCTATCCGGCCGGAAACGGTAATTCAACGATCACCTTTAATGTAAGAAATAACAATGCATATCCTGTAACGCTTTCAACAATTGACAGCAGAACATTTGCAGCCGGAGCAACCAATGTTTCGGCATACTTTAAGCCTTCTGCTATCAATGGAGCACCGGGAGCGATCAGTGCAGCCAATGGCTGGAACCAGTTTGGATCGGCATCGATTACCGGTACCGGAACGGGCGTTCAACCATTTATGACCGGTCTTACCCTGGTTATTCCTGCAGGAGCTACCTATGGTATATGTGTTGAGGCACTAACACCAACTGCCGGATTTAATCTTTCATACAGTAATACAACAACACCAATCATACACAGTTCAGGTGGTTGTGATATTATTTCCGGGCCAAATGTTGGTTACGGAGGCGTGAATGTTCCTGCAGCTCCAACATTTACACCAAGAGGATTCATAGGAAGTGTAGGTCTTGTTGCAAATTTTGCAGCCTGTACTTCTCCGGCCAGGACAGTTATTGTAACGGTAAATGCACCAACAACTGTTGCAACTCAGCCGGTTAATCAAACGATCTGTACCGATAATGTAGCTACTTTCTCTGTAACTGCTTCAGGTTCGGGTCCGTTCAGTTACCAATGGCAGGTTAGTACCAATACTGGTAATACCTGGGCCAACATAACCAATGGCGGTGTTTACAGCGGTGCAACAACAGCAACCTTAACCATTACGGCACCCCCGGTGAGCATGAGTGGTTATCAATACCGTGTGATCATTAATGGAGCAGCTCCATGCGCATCTGCCACTTCATTCAAAGCGATATTAACGGTTAATCCTTTACCCGTTATCGTGATCAGTGCTAGTCCTTATACCAGTTTGTTCCCGGGTTTAACAACAACTATTTCTTCTACGGTTACACCCGTTGCGGCAAACACGTATACCTGGCTCAGGAACGGTGTTGTAGTTGCAGGTGCTGTAACAGGTACAATTACTGTTGATATAGATGGGCTTGGTGATTACCAGTTAAGGGTTAATGATCTGAATGGTTGCAGCAATGTTTCCAATATCATTACCATCAAAGATTCAGTAAATGCAAAATGCTTTATCTATCCAAATCCAACCAGTGGTAAATTCCAGGTTAGGTACCATAGTGCAGCCAACAACGTGTTGCCACGCACACTAACGATCTATGATACCAAGGGCGACAGGGTGTTTACACAGTTCTACACCATTGGAAGGCCTTACGACAGAATGGATGTTGATATGCGTGCATACGGAAAAGGTTTGTACTGGGTTGAGATCGGTGACCTGAACGGAAACCGCCTGGCCATTTGCAGGGTAGTTATTCAATAAATTACGATCAAATCCTTTATACAGATCCCCCACGAAATTTCGTGGGGGATCTTTTATTTGATGAACATATTCATCCTTCAGCCTGATTTTTCATAAAAGATATCATTACCTTCATATTATGATCAGCGAACTTGAAAATGCCATTATTAAGAATCAACATGACTTTCACCCGGTTATTAAATTTGATCCTGCTGCAGACAAACTCTTCCCTTTTAATTTTACTTCATCAAACAGCGAATTGAGTGCAGATACCATTGCAGATACAAATTTATTCGGGGAGTATATTAACAGTACCTTAAAAAAAGCCGGTGCCAGGTATGGTATTGGAGGTTACAGGGAAAACCGTACACTTTACAACAGAAGCATGTTATTTGCCGGCGAAGAAGCCAGGTCGGTTCACCTGGGTATGGACATTTGGGGACCGGCAGGCACACCTGTTTATGCAGCATTGGGTGGCATGGTACACAGCTTTGCCTATAACGATCATTTTGGTGATTATGGCGCCACGATCGTTTTATTGCACCAGTTGGAAACGGTTGCTTTTCATACGCTTTATGGTCACTTAAGCCTGTCAGATATTTCAAAATTAAGTGAGGGCGCCTATATCACCCGGGGAGAAGTGATTGGCCATTTTGGCAAGCCTGAAGAGAACGGAAACTGGCCACCACACCTGCATTTCCAGGTCATTGATGACATACAACTGATGAATGGGGATTATCCCGGTGTTTGTAAATTGTCGGAAAGCGAATGGTATTTGAAAAACTGCCCGGATCCGGATCTGATGCTGAATATGATGAAATATATATGATCAATCATAATTTAAATGAACCTTCTTCGTTTAAAATTGTTTACCAACACGGTTAAAAGGGAGTAAAAACTGTAACTTTACCCCGGAAAAATAAAAAATGGATATTAAAGCAGGTATTTTATTGAGGGATATCAACAATCCCGATGACCTTAAAAAATTAACCAGGGAGCAATTACACCAGGTATGTGATGAATTGCGCCAGTATATTATTGACGTTGTTAGTGTTTACGGCGGGCATTTTGGAGCCAGCCTTGGCGTAGTGGAATTGAGTGTGGCCCTGCATTATGTTTTCAATACTCCATATGATCAATTGGTTTGGGACGTAGGTCACCAGGCATATGGCCATAAAATTCTAACCGGCCGCAGGGATAGTTTTCCAACAAACAGAAAATACAACGGGTTAAGCGGTTTTCCCAAACGCAGTGAAAGTGAATATGATACATTTGGTGTAGGGCATTCTTCCACCTCCATCTCTGCCGCCCTGGGTATGGCCATGGCTTCTCACTACAAAGGTGAAACCGACAGGCAGCATGTTGCGATCATTGGTGATGGCGCCATGACGGCCGGGCTTGCTTTTGAAGCCATGAATCATGCAGGTATTGAAAAAAGCAATGTGCTCATCATACTGAATGATAATTGTATGAGCATTGATCCCAATGTTGGGGCATTAAAAGAGTATTTAACGGATATCACCACTTCACATACCTACAACGAGTTAAGAGATAATGTATGGAAGGCTTTGGGCAAATTGCCAGTTGGAAAAAATTTCAGCAGGGAAATGGCCAGCAAACTGGAATCCAGTTTAAAAGGTATGGTGAGCAAGAGCAGTAATTTATTTGAATCACTGCAGCTGCGTTATTTTGGCCCGATCGACGGGCATAACATTACCAAGCTTGTGGATACTTTAAAAGACCTCAAAGATATTCCCGGCCCCAAGATCCTGCACATTAAAACCGTAAAAGGAAAAGGATACGACCTGGCAGAAAAAGACCAGACCAAATGGCATGCACCCGGGCTTTTTGATAAGGTAACCGGCGAAATACAAAAGAAAAAATTTGATATACCCCAGCCACCAAAATACCAGGATGTTTTTGGGCATACCATTATAGAGCTCGCTGAAAAAAACGAAAAGATATTCGGCATTACCCCAGCTATGCCAAGCGGATCTTCATTAAAATTCATGATGGAAAAAATGCCTGACAGGGCATTTGATGTGGGCATTTGCGAACAACATGCTGTTACAGTCAGCGCCGGTATGGCAACACAGGGCATGAAAGTGTTCTGTAACATTTATTCTTCTTTTATGCAGCGTGCGTATGATATGGTGATCCATGATGTGGCCATTCAAAAGCTGCCTGTAATATTCTGCCTGGACAGGGCAGGGCTTGTAGGAGAGGATGGGCCAACGCATCATGGATGTTATGATATTGCATTCATGCGTTGTATACCCAACATGATCGTTAGTGCACCCATGAATGAATCTGAATTGCGAAACCTGATGTATACGGCCCAGCTGGATTCAAATACACTGCCATTTGTTATCCGCTATCCAAGGGGAGAAGGTGTTATGCCGGAATGGAAAACAGCGATGCAGGAAATAAAGCCCGGCACCGGCAGAAAACTGAAAGACGGGAAAGATATAGCCATACTTTCATTTGGCCACCCGGGTAATTTTGCCGCATCTGCCATTAGGGATGTAAAGGCAGAAGGCATTAACCCGGCACATTATGATATGCGTTTTGTTAAACCGCTGGATGAAGAAATGCTGCACGAGGTTTTCAGTAAATACAAAAAAGTAATAACCATTGAAGACGGAACCATTGTTGGCGGTTTTGGATCTGCCGTACTGGAGTTCATGAACGAGCATGGTTACAAAGCTGATGTGAAAATTATGGGCATACCCGACAGGCTGGTAGAGCATGGCACTCCCAAACAACTGTATGATGAAATTGGTATTGATGCCAATGGCATTGCAAATACATTACGGGCCATGTCCGAAGTAAAAGTTTCGATACCTGTCTAATAAAAATAAACGATAATTGACAACCCGGTTTTTTAAACCGGGTTTTTATTTTTTTTAACAGATCCAAAATATTTTTATGGAAATACAGGCGTTGCAGATCTAAACTGAAAAGCCAGTATGAAGATAGCCTGCAAAACATTTTTGATAGTCCCCGGTTTGCTTATAACCATTTCCGCATTTGGCTATTTTTTCTGGTACAAAAAAAATTCAATGAGCAGCCCAGGAACAATGTATTTGCTTTAACTGAAAAGAAGGATAAAGACAACCGCGACGCACTGGTACGTCTGTATCAAAAAGTATTGCCGGCAAAAGATTATGTTTATGGCAACGGGTTCAATGCATCAATTTGCTTTTTTAATAGACATGCGGATACCATCCGGTAAAAAACGGTTCTTTGTGTACGATCTTAAAAATGATTCTGTAGAAATTGCCGGGCTTGTTACGCATGGCAGCGGTTCAGACAATGATTCGGATGAACTGTATTTTTCAAACAAACCAAACAGTTATTGTACCTCGTTGGGAAAATATAAAATGGGTAGATCCTATAATGGAAAATTTGGCCTGGCTTATAAATTATATGGTTTGGATAAAGCCAACAGCAAAGCGTTTGACCGTTTTGTAGTACTGCATGCGCACAATTGTGTTCCTGATACAGAAGTATCGCCATTTCCTATTTGTGTAAGCCAGGGTTGCCCTACCGTTGCTCCTGCATTTTTGAAAAGGCTGCAAACATACCTGGATAAACCTGGAAAGCCAATCCTGTTATGGATCTATTATTAAAAACAGGTTCTTCGTTTTGCCTGTAGATCAATCATAACTATAGAAGGAATTCTACAAATTTTATTTTTATTTTTTAATAATATGGTTTGTACAATTTTTTTTGAAAGTAATGCGTTAGTTATTTATGCTGAAAAAATCCTGCATATATATCCTGCGAAAATCACTAGTAGTACTACTTGGGTATTTTACTGTTGTGCCTGCATTTGGGTTCATGTTAAGGGATACCACCAGTTACAGAATGGATCGTGAGATCAGGGCATTTGGTTCAACAGAAAAAAGAGAGATCAGCCATAGTGAAATATTGAGCCGCTTAAAACAAAAGGCCGGTTCTGCAAAAAACTACACCACTGCACGTGGTTATGATGCCACCTATTGTTTCCTGCTGGATATGCGTTTACCCTCAGGCAAGAACCGTTTTTTTATTTATAATCTCGAAAATGATTCAGTGGAAATGGCAGGGTTGGTTACGCATGGTAAGGGTTCTGTAAATGGTACAGACGGACTTACTTTTTCAAATACACCAAACAGCAACTCTACTTCATTGGGTAAATATAAGATCGGAAAATCCTACCAGGGCGATTTTGGACTGGCTTACAGGTTGATTGGGCTCGACAAAACCAATGATAAGGCCCTGGAACGTTCTGTAGTGCTTCATTCATTTAATGGTGTACCCAATAAAGAAGTTTACCCGGCTTCCATTTGTTTAAGCGAAGGGTGTCCTACTGTATCCCCTGACTTTTTACTGCAGATCAAAAATACCTCGATTCCACGGATCAGCCCATTTTATTATGGATCTATTATTAAATGCTGGGTAACAGCACTACGATCAGTTCATCGGTATTTCTATCGCCAGTAATTCCGCATCTTCCGAAGCAGTAACAGTAAAACTTTCAGTTTCGGAAATTCCCAAAGCATCTCTTTTGTTTAACTGCTGTCCCTCTACATCTACAGTGCCATTAATGACAACCAGGAAAACACCATTTTTTGCAAATGCATTTGAATAGGTTACCTGCTTGCCGGCATCCAGGTTTGTTAATGCAAACCGGGCATCCTGGTTGATCCATAATGCATGGTCGGCTTCAATGGGCGAAACCACCGTTTGCCATTTGTTTGCCCTTTCAGAAACATCAAAAGTTTTTTGATCGTACCGGGGTTTTATATTTCTTTCTTTTGGGAATACCCATATTTGAAAAAGGGTTACCGGTTCATTTGCAGATGCATTGGCCTCAGAATGCTGAACACCGGTTCCTGCGCTCATGATCTGTATATCACCGGCTTTTATAACACCCTCACCACCGGTGCTGTCTTTATGTTTTAAGGCGCCGGAAAAGGGGATGGTAACAATTTCCATATTATCATGCGGGTGGGTAGAAAATGCGCCGCCACCATCAATAAAATCATCATTCAATACACGCAGCAAACCAAAATGTACTTTTGCGGGGTTATGGTATTGGGCAAAACTGAAATAATAATTGGGTTTCAGCCAGCCATAATCGGCTGTGCCCCTGTCTGCAGCTTTAAATAATATTGATTTCATAATTGGTTGTTTTAAATTCAATGTTTAAACATCAAATATAGTACCATTTTATCAAACTGCCAAATTGGCTTTCCGGTGAGTCACCCCTTAAAGGGTGGCTCACCGTGTTTAAAGTCTTATAGTAATTAAGCGGTAAGCCATCCGCGGCGGCGGATGACCTACCGGAAGAACCTGAAAAATGTTAATTAAGTATGGCTGTATTTTCTTCGCCTGGTAATAATCCCTGTATGTCATCTTCCCGGTTCTCATTCCATTCAATAATAAAATTATTGCGCCCTTCACCGGTAAGTAAACTCATATACCGTGTTTGAACAAGCTCAAGCAGTGAAAGAAAAGGAAAATGGCATGAATACGGTTTTCACATATCTCAAATACCTTTTCAAAGGAGACCGTTTTTTCGGTTTTACAAACGGAAAGCATATACTCACGGCTTTCTTCCATGGTATAATTATACTGAACAACCGTGTGAACCGGTTTAAAGTTTCGTTCCTGTAATTTTACAATCACTTTTTCAAAAGCCTTCATCAGCTTGAAGAGCGTTACGGTTTGTATTTCGGTTCCTTCACCCGCTTCTTCACCGATCTGCGAAATTTCTTTCTGCAGGTTTCCACGCTTTACAATCAGCATCCGCATGGCTTCCATTTCAGCCATTTTGGTAGCGGCTTCCTTAAACCTTTTATATTCCAGGATCTTATTGATCAGTTCCTGCCTCGGGTCAATTTCATTGCCATCAGCATCGATCTCTTTGCGGGGTAAAAGCATTTTAGCCTTGATGCGCATCAGGGTACTGATGAATAAAATAAACTCACTGCTTAACTCGATGTTGAGTTTTTCGGTATTATGAATATAATCCAGGAAATCATTGGTGATCTTTGTGATGGGGATATTGTAAATATCCAGTTCATCCCTTTCAATAAAAAACAAAAGAAGGTCAAACGGGCCTTCAAACTGGTCAAGCTTGATCTGGTACGATGCTGTGTTCACTGAATTCAATTATGGTAATGAAAAAAAATGCCTTTTTAAAACAGGGACAAATGTAGCGTTAAGTTGAGACAGTTTTGTTATAAAAAGCCGGCCCAGATGTAAATGTGGAAAAACAGCCCTTACCAGGCCAAACAAATGATTAAAGCTTTAATGTAAGGCCAATTCCCAGGATCTCTTTAAGCTGGGTTTTCTTTACAATATCATCATCATAGATCATATCAACACTGATATTGGTGGCCAGCCATTTATTGAATTTCATGGTCAGTAAATTGGTAACGAACAGGTCAACATTTTCGGGGTTTCGTTCATAATTACTGAAAAGATCAAGCCTGCCTGTATAATATGCCCATTGCGAAAACTTTTTGGTGAATTTGGCTGTTGCAAATGCACCCAGTTCGGTATTTACTTTACGGTTTGCAGTTACGCCAAATTTATCGATCGTATAAAAATCGTTATCATTTTTTACAATGAAACGCGTTGTAACAGGAGAAACAAAAAGCGTAAAGCTTTTATCAGGCCTGTAATCTATTCCGGCAGAAAGCAGCATTTTACCCGGGCTGAGCAAATTGGATATTTTTGTATTTATGCTATCGGTATATTGATAACCGGCTAATGCCTGGGTATTAAAATTAACCAATAAAGCAGTGAACCATTGTTTGGAGAACTGGTAGCCGTATTTACTGGTAATGTCAATGCGGTCATCCACTTTACGGAACTGTCCAAAACTGCTGGCATTTTGAAACCCGAGGGCGATATCAAAATAATTATTCCAGGTCATTCTGCCTTTTTTGTGGTTTACATTATAATTCAGCAAAGTGGTAAAGCCCAGTGTATTTTGTTCGCCACCACCTGCCCAGTTGCGTAAAGCGCCCTGGTTTACATTGATGATGAATGTGCCGGACTTATGCCATCCGTCCTGCTCCAGGGGCTTCAGTTCTTTTAGGGCAACTTTTTGAAATTCCTTAACCGTTTGGTCCTGTGCAGTCGAATGATAAATTGCGATTACTGATAAAAGTAAGGTTATTGGGTATTTTTGCATCCGGCAAAAATATATAAATACAGGCGGGGTTATGTTAACAAGATTAAAAAATAAATATTTCGTAGTTGATTACAGCGTGCTGTAAATCATAAAAAATTCTTAATAAATTATTTTTTACTGAAATTCCAGGCAATACCAATACCCATTAACTGCAGCCATTGTGGTGCAGGCCCCTTAGCCGGTTTTACGTTTTTGGTATCATCATCATAGATCATATCCAGTTGAAAAGAAAAATTAATATACTTTGTAAGTTTTGCAGTCAGGGCATTTGTCCAGAATATATCTATATTCTGTGGTTTCTGTTTGTAGTTTGAGAACAGGTCCAGTTTCGATTTGTAAACAAAGTTGGCGCCCAGTTTTTTTGTATAATTGGCAGATACAAATGCGCCCAGTTCATTTTTTGAATTTTTGCCGGGGACAACTCCAAAAAGCGGTGCAATGGAATCATCGGTAACGATCACCCAGCGTTCTGTTAATGGCGAAAGGAACAGTGAAAAATTTTCATTTGGTTTATAATCAAAACCCAGTGACAGCAAAACGAAGGCAGGGGCAAATGTTTTGGAGATGATCACAGCGGTATCGGCCCCGGCTGCCGTTTTTGAATAGGCATACCCATTGGCAAATTGTGTTCGTAGATTAAATAAAGCGGCTGCATTCCATTTAGGCGAAATGGCATAGCCATATTTCGAGAGCAGGTCTATACGGTCACTTGCCTTGCGGGAACCAAGGCTGGTGGTGTTTACTATGCCATACCCAAGATCCAGGTTATTGTCCCACGAACTTTTTTTCTTTTTATAAAAAGCAAAAACGTTCAAAAAGGCATTTAATGAAAATGAAAACTGGTCGCCGCCTGCCGACCAGTTGGTTAATGTACCCTGGTTAATGTTAACATTAACCAGCCCGCCCAGTTTCCAGGTTTTGGCTGCTGTATCTGCAGGGTCTTTTTTAACGGATTTGGTTGCTTCATTTTTAAGGTCCTTAATGGTGGGGTCCTGTGCATATACATAAACAACTGTAAAAAAAATGAAAGTTGTGAATAATAATGGCTTTTTCATATTTTTTAAATTTAAAAAAATGCAGCTGTTGAGACTGCATTTTTATTAAATAATTAATTTCCTGGAAATTATTTTTTCAATGAATCGCGTATTTCCATTAATAATGCATCGGTTGTAGAAGGGCCGGCAGGTGCTTCTTCCTGCTTTTTCTTCATTTTGTTGATGGCTTTAATGACCAGGAACATAACAAAGGCTACAATGATGAAATTAATGATGGCAGTCAGAAAATCACCCCATTTAACTGCTACTTCTGCAACTCCTTCCGAAATAACAACGCCTGCGGCATCTTTAACTTCTTTAACTCCTTCTTTAAGTACAAAAACATTTTTGCTTAAGTCTGCTCCACCGATCATACCGATCAATGGTGAAACAATTCCTTCTGTAAAGGAAGTGATCACTTTCCCGAAAGCACCGCCCATTACAAATGCAACGGCAATGTCAACCAGGCTGCCTTTCATGGCAAACTCTTTAAATTCTTTAATAAATCCCATGTTGTTGGTTTTAGTTGGTTAATAAATTGAAGCGGATAATGATGCATTAAAGGTAATAGATTTTAACTATAAATGCAACAGGAGTAATAGGTAAGCCAATCGGAAAAAATCATAAACCATATTATTTTAATTACGATAAATACATCAACTTTGCGGCAATTTTATACCAATTGAACAAAGGATTTTTAAACTGGTTTATTTTTATTATTCTTTCCATCATCTGGGGCAGCAGCTTTATCATGATGAAGGAAGGATTGCTGCATTTGACCGCATTCCAGGTAGCTTCATTACGGATCGTTTTTGCCGGTTTGGTGCTGCTGCCTTCGGCCATTATCAATTTTAAAAAAGTGCCTGCAGGTACACTGGGCATCATTTTTATATCGGGGTTTTGGGCAGTTTATTGCCGGCATACCTGTTTTGTGTAGCCGAACTGGGGATCGACAGTGCACTTGCAGGTACATTAAATTCCTTAACGCCCATTTTTGTAATTATAACCGGTGCGCTTTTTTTTCAGGTCCAAAACAACTTCCAATAAAATATTCGGTATCGGGGTTGCTTTTACCGGCAGCATTTTATTACTGCTCAGTAAAGGACAAATACCAGAAAACCAGAACCTGATGTATATTTCTTACGTAGTGCTGGCTACCATTTGTTATGGGTTTAATGTAAACATGGTGCATAAACACCTGCATCATATCGGTTCGCTGCAGATCGCATCTGTAGCGCTCACTTTAAATGCCATACCGGCATTGATCGTTCTTTACTTTACCGGCTATTTTAGTTTACCCTTAAGCGATAGCGGTATTTTATATTCAACCGGGCATGCTGCTTTATTGGGCATTCTTGGAACAGCAGTAGCCTCCATTATTTTTTATGTACTGATAAAAAGGGCGGGTGCTGTTTTTTCTTCCATGGTAACCTACGGCATACCCGTCATTGCAAATTTGTGGGGACTGTTTTATGGCGAAGAAGTGGGATGGGTACAGTTTGGCTGCCTGGCGCTGATCTTATCAGGTGTTTACCTGGCCAACCGGAAGATCTCAAAAACGGGCAGTTAGCCGGCCTCGGTAAAATCGATATTTTTTTCCCGCAGGAATTCTTTTATCCTGTCTACATGAACGCAAATGCCTACATGTAAAAAAGGGTTATTCGAAACTTTATTTTTCTTCCCGTTATTGATGATCTCAAAATTGTTCATATCAAAACCCAGGTGCAGGTGGTTGGTGGCAAACTGCATTCCGTAAATTTTCCATCGGTATCAAACAGGGGACCGCCGCTTTGCCCGCGCAGGCCGGGTGTGCTCATCTCAATACCGGTTATACCGCTGTTGGGCTGGCTGGCCACAAACCGGGTAACAATGCCATCAATGGGAAATGACGGTGAATTTGGATTTCCGGTGTTCGTCCATTCGATATCATCCGTTTCGGGATTGTGCCTGAAATTATTAAACTCCGGAAACGGGAAGCCGATCCTGCCCAAAGATTTACCCTGTTTTATGGTACTGCTGTCTTTTAAAAAAGTAGCATGCCCATTGTAAAATATTTTGTTGAACCCTTTAAATTCCAGGATGGCCAGGTCAAGCGTGGGATGGGCATGGCAGGTAATTTCACTGATGGTATCAAAAGAATTTAAAAAATTATTCTTTAACTGAACAGTGGTTTCGGGCAGGTATTTATATTTTAACTGCAGTCCCTGGATATTCTTTTTGTATTTGCCGTCATTGGGGATCCTGTCTCTTTCGGCTTTATAGCTTATATAATTCCGGTTGATATTTTCTGCTGCCGGTATCAGGTCCATCACATGTTTGCAGGTAATGGCCACACCGTTGCCGTTCACAAAAAAGTATGTGGAACTGCCCGGTAAAACCAACCCGCCATAGGTGCGTGTTATGGTATGCAGGGGGCGGGTGAACTGTAATACTTTTTCTATTGCATCCTGGTACATAAATACCTTTTTAATTTGAAGGATAAAGTTAGGGACAATTGATGATGGAACCTTATGCTCGCAAATAATAAACAGGAACCGTTAACCGGTTAGTTGTTTGGGTTTTTTTGTGCTTTACGCAATTCTACAGCAGTTTTGGAACTGCCATCGTGGCTCCAGCCGGGTGGCATGAAAATGTATTTTAGTTTGGTGGTAAAAGTTGATGTCTTACTTACATCTTTTGCCATGCTTTTCCATTCATGAAAAATGATATTGACAGGATTGGAAGGATCTTCAACCGGTTTGGTAAGTCCATATTTTACAGGCACTTCTTCCAGTTCTTCCTGGAAGCTACCAAATAATTTATCCCAAATGATGAGGCACATGCCCAAGTTTTTATCCAGGTAAATGATATTGCTGGCATGGTGTACCCGGTGATGGCTGGGGCTTACAAAAACAGCTTCGAACCAACGCGGCATTTTTTTGATGTATTGCGTATGCACCAGAATGCCATAGGTTTGGGTTGCCGAATACATGAATATGATATCAAGCGGTGTAAAACCAAGTAAAGCAATGGGTGCCAGGTAAATAAAACGGTAAACGGGTTGAAAACGGAAGAACGAAAGCCGGTTGTTAAATTAAATTCCCCGGATGAATGATGCGTAACATGAACTGCCCAAAAAAAACGGCAATAATGATCAACACGGTGTTCAACATAAAAGGCAAGATCAACCCCGATAAATAATATGATCCAATACCAGTAAGGATTTTCAATTTGAATAAAATGATGTTGATAGCTCCAGGCAAGCACACTTATATAAAACAGCACGCGCAACAGCCCATCCAGCCCGGCATTCAGTAAGGTGAAATAAATGTTTTGAACAGTATCCCTGACCGAGTAATATTTTTTCTGTTGCAGGTTGCTGAAAATAATTTCGGCCCCGATCAGGATCATGTAAAAGGGGATGGAGAATAATAAAAACAAAGCTTCCCTGGCAGACTGCATCGGTAATGGTTATATCAAATCGTTTTAACTATTTTAAACCGCCATGATCTCTTTTTCCTTTGCTTCTAAATGTTTTTCAACCAGCGATATGTATTTATCGGTTAGATCCTGGGCTTCTTTCTCTGCATCTTTGGCAATGTCTTCACTCAGGCCGTCTTTCTGCAGTTTTTTTATGGCTTCAATACCATCGCGGCGTATATTCCGCACAGCAACTTTTGCATGCTCACCTTCGGCATTACATCGTTTAACCATTTCTTTGCGCCTTTCTTCGGTTAAAGGGGGTAAGAATAAACGGATAATATTACCATCATTCTGGGGGTTGATGCCAATATTGGCCATCGTTATCGCCCTTTCAATGGCCTGCAACATATTTTTTTCCCATGGCTGAACCGAGATGGTACGTGCATCCAGTACAGAAATATTGGCGATCTGGTTGATGGCTGTAGGGTTGCCATAATAATCAGCCATAATACCATCCAGCATGGTAGGATTTGCTTTTCCTGCACGTATTTTAACCAATTCCGCTTCCAGGTGATATAAAGCCTTTTGCATAGATGCTGCTGTATCACTGATGATCTTATTTATTTCTTCAGACATATTTTGGATTATTAATTGGCTGCAAAGCTATATAAAATTGGCTGTTAAACTTACTTTAACAGCAAACGAATATAGTTAAAACAATTAAAATGTAAACTGAACTTTAAAAGGGAGAAAGTAAAGGAATTAATCCGCTTCAACGGCCTCTCCGGCCAGGTTAAGGATCTTGTGCGATTTAAGTATCCTGGCCTTTTCAACATTATTGGCAAGGACCGTTTTATTTTTAGGACGGCTGTAATAAATGATACCAATAAAAACAAAGGCCGATAACAATAAGATCCCGATCACAACTGTAGTGCCCAGGTTACGTAAAAAGAATGCGAGGCTTATAAAACTGATGTTTACCAAAACGCAGGTAATGGTTACCATACGGTGGCTTAATCCAAGATCCAGTAAAAAATGATGTACATGGGTCCTGTCCGGGCTGAAAGGCGAGCGCCTGTCAAGTATCCTTAATCCAAAAACACGTAAAGTATCAAAAAGCGGGATCATTAAAATGGAAAAACCTATGGCCGGGGCAGCTTCTATCGGGAAATTGGAGGCAGGGTTACCGGCTACGTTGATGAATTTTATGACCAGGATGGCATTTACAAGCCCCAGTAACAGGGAACCGGTATCGCCCATGAATATTTTAGCGGGAGAAAAATTATAAATTAAAAATCCGATGGTACTGCCGGCTAACGCAAATGCCATAACAGCAAATGTTAACTGCCCTGCATAAAAAAAGTAAACACCAAAAACAAGGGTTGTCATTAAACCAAGGCTGCCTGCCAAACCATCTACACCGTCAATAAGGTTAAATGAATTGGTGATCACAATAATGGTAAAAAGCGAAATTAACATCCCGGTGATATGCGGTATCTCGTAGATCCTAAAAAACCATGCAAATTGGTTAACTGTATACCACCAAATTTGATAATGATACCTGCTGCAATTAACTGGCCTATAAATTTTTTACTGGCCGATAACACCAAAATATCATCTTTAATTCCCAGGAAAAAAATAACGGTGGTTGCAGCAGCAAAATATTGAAGTTCAGAAGTGATCGCGGCAGGAACGCCCATCAGTGTTGCAATAATGAATCCGGCAAAAATACCAAGTCCGCCTAAAGTGGGAATAACATTTTTATGAACTTTGCGCTCATCGGGTTCATCAAACAGCTTTTTATCCTTGGCAACCTGGATTATAACAGGAATCGCAAAAAAAGTTATCAAAAACGCCAATCCCCCACTTAATAAAATATTATTCATTCCGGTAATTTGAGTCAGTGTCTTTTATTATGCAAAAGTATTAAATATGTTTGGAGCATAAAAACTTTATATCAAATAGTTAGACTCTGTCTTTAGCAAAATAGATGCCTGGATAAGGTTTATTTAGTATAAAAAATTTATTTAACGGTCAAATATGATAAATAACGGCAAAAATCCTAACTTATTATTTATACAGCATGTAAACTCCTATTTTACTTTGATAATAAAACTATTTTAAAGTAGGTTTGCAGCCAAATACAGATTTCCACACATGTTACTAATGTAAACCAATACAAACTTCAATGAGTAATTTAAAAGAAATAGCCACCCAAATACGAAGAGATATTGTAAGAATGGTTCATGCCGTTCAAAGCGGACACCCGGGAGGTTCTTTGGGATGTACAGAATATTTTACTGCTCTTTATTTTGATATCATGAAGCATGATCCCAAATTTAATATGGATGGTATCGGTGAGGATATTTTCTTTTTGAGCAACGGGCATATTTCACCTGTCTTTTACAGTGCGCTTGCACGCAGCGGTTATTTCCCCGTTGAAGAACTGAATACATTCAGGAAAATAGACAGCCGTTTACAGGGCCACCCAACCACGCATGAGGATTTACCCGGCGTACGGATTGCCAGCGGTTCTTTAGGACAGGGTATGAGCGTTGCAGTGGGTGCAGCATTGGCCAAAAAACTGAATAATGATGACCGTATTGTTTACTCCCTGCATGGCGATGGCGAACTGGATGAAGGACAAAACTGGGAGGCCATCATGTTTGCTGCACATAAAAAAGTTGACAACCTGATAGCCACCATTGACTGGAATGGACAACAGATCGACGGCCCGACAAAAGCGGTGATGGCACTCGATAGTTTAAGGGCAAAATTTGAAGCCTTTAACTGGCTGGTGCTGGAAATGGAAGGCAATGATATGGATGCTGTTGTTGCGGGGCTAAACAATGCCAAAACCTTTATTGGCAAAGGAAAACCCATAGTTATTTTAATGAAGACCGAAATGGGCAAAGGCATTGATTTTATGGAAGGCAGCCACGAATGGCATGGTATTGCCCCCAATGATGAACAATTACAAAAAGCCCTGGCACAATTACCCGAAACTTTGGGCGACTACTAACCCCCCTAACCCCCTAAAGGGGGAGTTAAGAAATGAAAATAATTCCACTCAGCGAAGGCGCATTTACCGTTGATATTACCAAAAAATTTGTCCCGTTTAAGAAGGATAAAGATGATCTGCAGGAAAGATCCCTGGGCAGTATACTGGTAGAGATTCAGCCATTTGCAGTGATCACAGCCAATGATGTTATAGTTATTGATACCGGCCTTGGATTTAACATGCCCGACGGAACTTTACAGATCCACCAGAACTTACTCAACAACGGGATCGGCCCCCTGGAAGTTACCAAAGTACTGCTGAGCCATTTACATAAGGACCATGCAGGCGGCATCTATAAAACGGATGACCTGCTTAAGCAAAAATTCCTGAGCTTTCCCAATGCCACCTATTATGTGCATAAGGATGAAATGGCTTTTGCCCTGAAAAAAGGGGCACCCTCATATCATATCACAGATTTTGAGGGTTTACAAAACAGCGACCAGGTCATTTTTCTGGAAGGTGATTCCGGTAAGATAGATGATTATATCACATATAAATTAACCGGTGCCCACAGCCCCTGCCACCAGGTATTCTGGATCGAGGAAGAAGGTCAGAAAATATTCTTCGGCGGCGATGTAGCCCCGCAATTACAGCAGATGAAAAACAAGTTTATTGCCAAATACGATTTTGACGGCCGCAAATGTATGGAACTGCGGCAGCAATGGTGGGAGCAGGGAGCGGAAGAAAAATGGACCTTTTTATTTTACCATGATATTAAGACGCCGGTGTTTGGGTTTTAAACGGTAAATAACAAAAAATAAAAAAGCTGCTACAACAGTAACAGCTCCTTAAAAATTTCTTATCCATTTGTCTTACCGTATTCTGTGCAGGTAATCATTATTCATAAACTGCTTCTGAATATCTTTCAGGTCCCTTAAGATACTGGCATCAACCAATGTGCCTGAGGTTTCCAGTAAAAATCCACCGATCAGGTCATTATCTACCAGCGTTTCCACTTCAAAGGTCTGCCCGGCAGTTGCCCTGGCTTTTACATTGGACATGATGGTATTCAGCATATCATCAGTAATTGGATTGGCTGTGGTAATTTTTACTTTGTGAATATTGCGTAGTTGATTAAACTGGTCAATATAGGTTATTGCTATTTCGGGTAAATTGGTTTCCCTGTTCTTCCTTACCAATAACTGGATAAAAGCACTGCTGAGCACACTTACCCTTTCTTTGGTAATGGATTCAATGATCTTTCCTTTGGCTGTTGGCTTTATCACCGGGCTGCGCAGCATGTTCACAAAATCGGGATTGCTTTTGCAGATGCGGTTTAACCATTTCATATCAGCATATACAGCATCTACCTGGCCTTGTTCTGTTGCCAGGTCCAGTAAACTTTTTGCGTAACGGCCTGCTAAACGTGGATTGTTCATACTCTTTTAAGTTACAAGATTCAGGAAACAAGGTACAAGTGGAACAGCCTTCCTGTGCCTTGAGCCTTGAAACTTTTCTGCTTTAATTTAATTTCATTTCTGCAGCCAGGGTCCTGATATAAGCTTCCTGCTGTGCTTTGTCGGCTAATTCTTTGCGCAATACCTTTTCACTCACTTCCAGAACCAAACTACCTACCTGGTTCTTGATCTCGGTAAGGGCTGCCATTTTTTGATTTTGGATAGAAGCATGGGCTTCGGCTATGATCTTGTTGGCCTGAACCTTTGCTTCTTCTTTGGCATCAGAGATCATTTTATCCTTGGTTTCTTTGGCTTCTTTGATCATGATGGACCTTTCTTCACGGGCCTGGGTTAAAATAGCCTCATTGTCATTTTTCAATTGAGCCATTTCCAGCTTGATCTTTTCGGCGGTAGCCAAAGAATCAGCAATGTTTTTTTCACGCTGTGCAAGTCCACCCAGGATCATGGGCCATGCAAATTTTTTCAACAGGAAAAATACGATCAGGAAAGCCAGCAGCGTCCAGATGATAAGGCCTAAGGCCGGTGTTAATAATTGCATTTTATAGTATTTATAAAATAAAAAATTCTGAAATGTTCAATTACTGTTTTCATAAGTCATTTCTCGACTTCGCTCGAAATGAAAACATCCTCGCACTTCGACTTCGCTCAGTGTCTTTAAAAATTACTGCATCCTCCGTCCTGTACTTTGGATGCAGTAAAGGTTTTTTAAAGCACCATAGCTAAGAAACCAATGATGATCGCAAATAATGCTGCTCCCTCAACCAAAGCGGCTGTAAGGATCATGTTGCTGCGGATGTCATTGATGGCTTCCGGTTGGCGTGCAATTGACTCCAATGCACCTTTACCGATCTGTCCGATACCGATACCGGCACCGATAGCTCCAAGTCCGGCACCGATGGCACCACCTGCGTTCGCTAATGCTTCTAATAAGAAAAAATTCATAATTGTGAATTTATGTTGGTTAAAAAAAACTTGTATTAATGTGCTGCAGCAGTTTCATGTGCATGATCATCATGCCCGCCTTCGAAAGCCTGGCCAATGAATACGGCTGTTAATATGGTAAAGATAAAGGCCTGTAAAAAAGCAACCAGTATCTCGATAAAATAAATGAAAATGGTAAATGCAATGGAGAATGGTGCAAAGCCCCAACCTACATATTGATTTAATGAAGCCATGATGAAGATCAGGGAGATCAGGCAGATGATAAGGATATGCCCGGCCACCATATTGGCAAATAACCTGATCATGAGGGCAAAAGGTTTGGTGAAAATGCCCAGTATCTCTACCGGCACTAAAATAACTTTTACCCAGCCCGGCACGCCCGGCGGGTTTATGATGTGCATCCAGTAATGGCTGTTACTGCTGAACAGGATGATCACAAATGAGATAACCGATAAAATAAATGTAAAGGCAATATTGCCGGTAACATTGGCCGAGCCGGGTATCAACCCAAAGATATTATTGATCAGGATAAACAGGAAAACCGTTAAAATATACGGCAGGTATTTATTGCTTTTGGCACCCAGGTTTGGTTTGCAGATCTCATCGTTAACAAAGTTGATAACGGTTTCCATGGTGTTTTGCCAGCCTTTAGGCGCTGTGGTAATGCCTTCGCCTTTTTTATACCGGCCGGCGATCTTAACCAAAAGAAAAACCAGCAATCCCAATGCCAGCAACATCTGTACCACGTTGCGGGTAGGAGAAAGATCCAGCACGCTTACCGTTTCATCAATTACACCGGCTTCGTTTACGGCTACAATATGGCCGGAAGAATATTTATTGCGGTCTAATCCCAAATGATCGATCTTTTCGTTGGTCAACAGGGTATAGCCATTAACATCATGCTCGCCGTGATGAAATTTTGAAGACATAAAAAAGGAAAATCCCTTCCCTTTTGCATATACAATAACCGGCAGGGGAATGGTTGCATGAAAGGTTGAACCATCGGCTTTTTTATAAGAGAAAAAGTGAAATTCGTGGGCATCCATGATATGTCCGAAGATCACTTCATTGGCATCAAATATCTTTTCTTTTTTGGTTGTCTCTTTAACCGGGTGATCCTGGGCGAAACTTACATTAGACGAAAAAAATATACATAAGCTGAAAACCGCTACCAGTAATGATTTGATGCTCTTTGATGCCATGATTTACCTCTAATTTGGCGCAAAGATAAGGATGGAGGGGATTTTAAAAATTAGATGCTAAAAATATCAAGATTGGGTGTTTTGTATCTAAAATGGAGCCTTAAAGGCTTTTCCGATGAATGGAATGCCTGGTAGTTAACTACAGATGAATAAACCGGTCAATGGCCAGATCTTTTCATCATCAAATTTCCAGGTCAAATAATCTTTTCCTGTTTTTCAAACTGCATTTTGTGCAACTGGTAATAAAACCCGCGTTTTTCCAGCAGTTCATCATGACTGCCCATTTCTTTTATTTCGCCCTTATCCAGCACCATTATTTTATTGGCCTTGCGTATGGTCGACAGGCGGTGGGCAATCACAATGGAAGTACGGTTTGTGATCAGTTTATCAATGGCATGCTGGATCAAAGCTTCACTTTCCGTATCTACTGATGAAGTGGCTTCATCCAGGATCAAAATGGCCGGATCATATAATAAAGCCCGCACAAAAGAAAGCAACTGCCGCTGGCCCAGTGAAAGTGTAGCGCCTCTTTCCATTACATGGTAATCATAATTGCCGGGCAACTGCATGATAAAATCATGTATGCCGATCATTTTGGCAGCCCGCATCACCTCCTCATCTTTTATGGCAGGATTGCGAAGGGTAACATTATCCTTTACCGAGCCGCTGAACAGGAATACATCCTGCAATACCACGGCGATCTTTGCACGCAGTTCGTCCAGGTGAAAATCCTCAATACCGGTATCATCAATTTTGATCGTTCCTTTATTTACGGGGTACAACCTGTTGAGTAAACTGATGATGGAAGTTTTACCGCTGCCTGTATGCCCAACAATGGCAAGGGTTTCGCCGGCGTTGAGGGTAAAGTTGATATCTTTTAAAACATATTGCTCCTCTTTATAAGCAAACCAAACGTTTTCAAATTGAACCTTTCCTTTTATATTACCTGCATATGCATCACCCTCATTGACTGTCGTGTCTTCATTATCCAGTACTTTAAAAACACGTTCACTGGCGATCATGCCCATTTGAAGCACATTGAATTTATCGGCAATCACCCGCAGTGGCCTGAACAGTAAATTCAGGCAAAGAATAAAGGCCGTGATCACACCGGCAACTTTTTCGGCCTGTACAGGGTTTACCACATCCTGTGCTGCCCACCAAACCAGCAACCCGATCGACAATGCCATAACCAGCTCCACTACCGGGAAAAATACAGAGTAGGCAAAAATGGCTTTGATATTGGCATTGCGGTGTTCTTTATTGATGTGGTTGAATTTTTTGAATTCCCTTTTTTCGGCAGCAAAAGCCTGTATCACGGCCATCCCGGTAATGTGTTCCTGTACAAAGGCATTCAGGTTTGAAACGGCATTTCTTACCCTGATAAATGACCTGTTCACCGATTCCTTAAAAAACCAGGTGGCAATGATCAATATCGGAAAGGGTGCCAGGCAAACAAGGGTTAACTGCCAGTCTACATAAAACATATAACCCAATACAGAAAAATGGCAAGCAGGTCGGCTATGATCGGGATCAAACCGTCACTGAAAATATCGTTGATGGATTCAATGTCGTTGATGGTTCGGGTAGTAAGGGTACCGATAGGTGTTTTATCGTACTGTGATAAATTGAGATGAAGGATCTTGTTATAGGTGCTTACCCGCATATCTTTTACCACGCTTTGTCCCAGTGAAGCTGTTAGAAATGTAAAAAAGAAACGGAAGCCGGTCTCCAGCAGCAGCAGCACGATCTGGATAATGGTTATTTCAATGATAAATCCACCCGGGCCATCTATAAAATGTGATGAGGTATCGCCTTTTATGCCGTCATTAATGGTTAACTGGATCAGGAAAGGACGTAGCGGCGACATGGCTGCCAGCACAATGGCCAGTACCAGGGAACCATAAAATTTATTTTTATAAGGAGCAGCAAATTGAAATACCCGGCGCAGTAGTGAAAAATTAAAAATTTTTCTTTTAGCTTTTGGTTGCTCACTCATGCTGCAAAAGTAAATGTTTAGCCGGTTTAGGAGCAAATGGCCCGAATAATTTAATAATTATTGTGAACTGCACATTTATCCACCGTTCTTTTTGTGAAGTGGACTGTCCAATGCCAACTGCCAACAGTTAACTGCTCAATCCTCCACCATATTATTATATCCTTTTAAAAAAATAGCGCCCAGGTTTTTGTATGGAGGAATATAACTGTCCCAGCTTTCCCTGATAGCGGTACTGGGATCTGTAGCAAATAATTTAGTGAGGGTTGCCCACATATTTTTCCAGATCAGTGGTTTGCCCGATTCAAAGGTCTGGTTTAAATAATTGAGGATGGGCCTGTTTATATCGCCGGCACCAATTTCTTTGGTAGATATAATGTGTGCTTCAGGGTTAACCTCGATGATGTCATTTAAATTTTTATATCCGCCGCAGGAACCCAGCATTACAATTTTTGCATTACCGGCCATTCGTTTGATGGTACGCGGCAGCCAGTAACTGTGCCCCCGGTGAACCACCACAACCGGCAGCATATCGTTTTGTGCCAGGTATTCGTTTAAATGTACCTGGGCGCTGTCATCCAGGTTGGCATCATTATCAAGCGGCCTGTTTGCAAAGACCCATACATTTCCTTTTTTTGACCTTATTTCATACCACTCACTGTTGGAGGTTATGATCCAGTCCCTGGGCGAAAATGAATTGATAAATGAAGGGAAAAATGTTTTACCGTCTTTATCACCATACCAGTAAACCTGCTGAATAATTCTGCCGCTGTCGTCCCGCATATTTGCATTTTCAATCTCATAAATGGACGGGATGCCCAGGATACCGGTGAGGTCGATCTTATTGGCGGTATCGGCCGATAAAAAAATTGTTTTTAATAAACCATAAATGGTTTTTCCCCGGCTGTTATTATTACGGATACAGTCATTTTCATTTTTAATGACATAACCCAGAATGGCGGTCAGTAAATTTGTATTGGTGATGCTGCTGTATGAGTCTGCCACATCAATGGCATCTTCCAGGTTCCCGGTCTTATCGAGGTTGGCAATAAAACCACGCATGAGTGTTTCGGAAGCGCTTACGGGCATATAGCTTAAAAAATTATCCAGCCTGTTGTAATTGGCAGCTATCTTAATGAATTTTTTAAAGAAGTCGAAATGAACCTGCAGCAGCAGCGAATCGGTCCGGGGTTCTTTGCCCAGGCGTTGTATCATACGGCTGTAACTGTGTTTATAACTCGACGTATAAATTTCATTTTCACTCAGGGCCATCATAAAATAAAGGTCAATGGCCGATAAAGAATCGGTTGACCGCATGCGGGTATTGATATTGCTCAGATCATGCAGGTCATTGATGGGCATAACGAAATGCTGCAGGGCCTTGTTTTTTAAAACCTCCCTTAATCCATTGGCGCCAAACATGGCAATGGGCGTGTCTTTTGCAGGTGAGGTCATCCGTTTAAAATAGGCTATTTCGGTTTCTACCAGCAGTTTAAAATATCCAATACTGTCGTAACCGGTTCCATCTTCGCCAATAATTCTTTTCAATCCCTCTACTGTTTTATTGCCTTTCATCATATCATCTAAAAAGGGAAAATACAGCAGGGCATTGGGTGTGCGGCTTAGTTCCACGATCGTTTTTACAGAGGGGCTCGTATTGCGGTGTATCAACTGTCCCAGTTTTGTCTGCGGCGCCTGTGCCAGGTTATAAATGGCTGTTGGGTTAACTGCAGCGCTTTTTGTAACCAATGCATCGGCAAAGGGTTCGTTGATATATGGCTCGATGGTCTGCAGGATCTTATCAGGATTCAATGCACAGTATTTCAGGTACAGTAATTTTTGACTTTCTGTGTAACCGGAATTTTCAGGGAAGATCTCTGCAATGATCTTACCTGCCTGGTAAGGTAATTCACCAATCGCAGGTGCCATACTTATTCCGTCAATATCGGATTTCATGATCCGTTCAAAGGTATCAACCAGCAGCGGGGCATAAACCGGGTTAAAGGCTTTGTTGCGCCAGCCGGTTTTAAATCCTTTTACCAGGCTTTCGATATAACTCAGGTACCGCACTTTATCGTTATTGGTAACCAGTTTTTTATTTTGTTCAACAAAGATCTGCAGGGTGTCGATCTTCCTGGTTAAAACATCTGTAATAGCCAGGTTTATCTCATCTTTATGGGTTGCCCTGATCAGGCCATCCAGTTTGCCATCCAGCTTATCAAGCAGCAATTGTTCATTATCAATTTTATCGTGAAAAAGTTGCCTGTAAATAGGGATGATCACAGAATCCTGCATGGCAGAAACAGGCAAAACAGCACTCACCAGTAAAAAAATAAACAACATTTTTTTCATAATCATATCTGCGGCTCAGGCATAAAAATACGTCAGTGCCGGCATAAGTATCATTTAAAAGCTGAAATTTATTGTTAATGCACCGGGTTCGCTTAACAATTTGATAATACGTTTCTGCAGGTATAGATTGTTCCTGATTAAAGGTAAAGACTATTTTTGCGGAGTATGAGTGTAACAACTACTGTTAAAAAAATATTAATTGCTGATGACGAACCGGATATCCTGGAGATCATCCAATACAATTTACAAAACGAAGGCTACGAAGTTTATACAGCCAAAAACGGTAATGAGGCACTTGACATGGCAAAACGGTTTAATCCCGACCTGATCATCCTGGACATTATGATGCCCGGTAAAAACGGCATTGAAGTATGCAACCTGCTCAGGCTTCAACCCGCTTTTAAAGAAACCCTGATCATATTTTTAACGGCATTAAGTGATGAAGGAACCGAAGTTAAAGGATTGGAATCGGGCGCTGATGACTATATAGCCAAACCGGTAAGCCCGAAAGTACTGGTGAGCAAGGTAAATGCATTATTCAGAAGATTTATTAAAGAGGATACCGGCATTTTACAGATCGGTGACCTGAAAATTGACCGCGAAAAATATATGGTCAATTACCAGGGAAATGATATTGTACTTGCCCGTAAGGAATTTGAACTGCTGGCCCTGCTGGCAGGCAAGCCCGGAAAGGTTTTTCTGCGCAACGAAATATTGAACCAGGTATGGGGAACAGAAGTGATCGTGGGCGACCGCACCATTGATGTACACATCCGCAAGATCCGCCAGAAATTGAATCTCGATTGTATCACTACCGTAAAGGGCGTTGGTTATAAGTTTCCAGTATCAAGTAGCAAGTAAGTATCCAGTATCCAGTATCCAGTATCCAGTATCCAGTATCCAGATATAAGAAAGCGGCATTAAAATTACAGCGTTCCCCCCTTTTAACTTTTTACTTTTGATTTTTGACTTGTACCTTGCAGCTCATAGCTTATTCATCATGCCCACTTCAAAAAATTTTTCACCACAGCAATTGTCTGCATTAACGGCACTTGGTTTATCCATACCGATTACGCTGGGTATTTTTATTTTTAAACCCGTTTGGTGGATCGCATTATTGTCATTCGTGGTGATATTCCTCGGTTCTTACGGGTTGATCGTGTATACGCTGCAAACATTCATCTACCGTAAAATAAAGCTCATCTATAAATTCATTTATCAAACCAAGGCCAGTAAAAAAGAAGAATTTTATTACAAGAATATTTTACCGCAAAAAAGTATTGATGAAGTAAGGGAAGATGTGGAAACCTGGGCTGGTCAGCGAAAAGAAGAGATCGAGCAGTTGCAGCAGAACGAGGCTTTCCGTAAAGAATTTCTGCAAAACCTGAGCCATGAACTGAAGACACCCATTTTTGCCATACAGGGATACGTGGATACCCTGCTCAACGGCGCATTGGAGAATCCGGAGGTGAATAAAAAATTCCTGCAAAGTACATCCCGGAATATCGACAGGCTGGTAAACCTGGTAGATGACCTGGATGCCATTTCCAAACTGGAAAGCGGTGAACAGCTTTTATTAAAAGACAGCTTTATTATACAGGAGCTTTTAAAAGAAGTATATGATTCCTTATCGATCAAGGCAGATGAAAAGGAGATCAGGTTAATTATTAAGAAAGGTTGCGAATTACCCCTAACTGTTTTTGCAGACAAGGAAAAAATAAGGCAGGTGTTCATCAACCTGGTTGATAATGCCATCAAGTACGGGAAACAGCATGGCACCATTGAAGCCAGTTTTTATAAAGTGGATGGTGCCAGGGTTTTGATAGAGATCAGTGATGACGGATCCGGAATAGCAGAAGAACATCTTCTCCGCATATTTGAACGTTTTTACCGTACCGACCTCGCCCGCAGCCGCAAGGTTGGCGGCAGTGGTCTTGGCCTGGCTATCTGCAAACACATCATTGAAGCACATGGACAATCGATTCACGTGCGCAGTAAGATCGATGTGGGCAGTACGTTTGGATTTACATTACAGAGTAAAAAAGATTAGCACTTTACATTCTCCCCTTAATAAAGATATAACATTGGCGTAAGCATTTGTTTACAGTAATGGCTTCATTTTGCTATGATTGTTAACCCATAAAAATGCGACATGAAAAATATCAGCTATTTTATCCTGGAGCTTTCTGTCAGGATCTTCCTGCCCCTGCTTTCGGCATTTTATACGCCACTGAAATTTTATAAGATCCATTAATGGATAAAATAAAAAAACGAAAGCTGGATATATTGGTGTTGAGCGATGTACACCTGGGTACTTATGGCTGCCATGCCAAAGAACTGTTGCACTATCTTAAAACGGTAAAGCCAAAAACAGTTATCCTGAATGGTGATATCATTGATATCTGGCAGTTCAGCAAACGATACTGGCCCAAGAGCCACATGAAAGTGGTAAAACACCTCATGCACTGGATGAGCAAGGGTGTTAAGATCTATTATGTTACCGGCAACCATGATGAAATGCTGCGGAAGTTTGTGGGGTTTAAGATGGGTTCACTTAAGATCGTAAACAAAGTAATACTGGAACTGGATAACGGCAAAACAGCCTGGTTCTTTCATGGCGATGTGTTTGATGTTACCATGCAGCACGGCAAGTGGCTGGCCAAACTGGGGGCAGTAGGTTACGACACACTGATACATATAAACAGCTTTGCCAATTTTATCTCTGAAAAAATTTTCAAAAAAGGAAAACTGTCGCTGTCGAAAAAAATAAAGAACAGTGTAAAGAGTGCTGTAAAATTCATTAACAGTTTTGAACAAACAGCTGCCGATATCGGCATTTACAATAAATACGATTACGTGGTATGCGGACATATACACCAGCCCGAAATGCGGGAGATTGAAAATGCACATGGAAAGATCATGTACCTCAACAGCGGCGACTGGATCGAGAACCTGTCGGCGCTCGAATATGTTGAAGGCGACTGGAAAATTTACCGCTTTGATGAAAATGAAAGGTTGAACATGATCGTAAACGCCAGGGAAGAGGAAGAACTCAATAACAACCAGTTGTTTGATAACCTGGTTGAAGAATTCAATCTTTTAAAACATTAAATCATTCTTTTGAAAATATTGTATGCCATACAGGGAACCGGCAACGGACATTTAAGCAGGGCAAGGGATATCATACCAATCCTGCAGCAAAAAGGCGAACTTGATATACTGGTAAGCGGTATACAGGCCGATGTGGAATTGCCTTACCCGGTAAAATATAAGTTTAAAGGGCTGAGTTTTATTTTTGGTAAGAATGGTGGTATAGACCTGGTTGCCACTTACCGCAAAAGCAATTTAAAAAAACTCTTTACAGAAATAAAGAGCCTGCCCGTTGAAGAATACGACCTGGTGATAAACGATTTTGAACCCGTAAGCGCCTGGGCCTGTAAAAGAAAACATAAACCCTGTATCGGTTTAAGCCACCAGGCGGCTGTCATCAATAAAAGATCGCCCAAACCAAAAAAGAAAGACCCGGTGGGAAAAGCAGTGCTCAACAATTATGCACCGGTTACCGAAGCCTATGGGTTTCATTTTGGCGCTTATGATAAAAATATATTTACACCGGTAATACGGGCACAGATCAGGAACAGCAGGCCCGAAAATAAAGATCATTATACAGTTTATCTTCCGGCGTATAGTGATGAACGGATAATGAAAGTGCTGGGGCAGGTAGAAAATGTTCAATGGCAGGTGTTCAGCAAGCACACAAAAAAAGAATACCGGGAAAAGAATTTTCATATCAGGCCAATCAATAATGAACATTTTATTGAGAGCTTTATAAACTGCACCGGGGTTTTGTGTGGAGCCGGTTTTGAAACACCCGCCGAAGCGCTTTTTTTTAAAAAAGAAGCTGCTGGTAATACCCATGAAGGGGCAGTATGAACAACAATGTAATGCGGCTGCCCTCAAAACCATGAGTGTGCCCGTTATTAAAAGTTTAAAGAAAAAGCACCTGGATAAGATCAGGGAATGGGTAAATACCAAGCAGGTGATCACGGTCAATTACCCCGATACCACCCGTCGCATCATCAACATGATCATTAAAAATCATGGTACTGCCACTGATCAGCAAAAGGTTGAACCGGGCAATGGTATTTATTCAGTTAAAAAATTAAAAGAAAAAAGCCTGGGAAAAATATTGGATAACCTGGCTGAATAAATACAATGCTTTTTACAAAAAATGATTTTGGCAATGATTTTAAATGGGGCGTTTCTACTGCGGCTTACCAGGTAGAAGGTGGCCATGATGCTGATGGAAAAGGGCCTTCCATCTGGGATACATTTTGCCAAAAGCGAAATAAGATATTTAACAACGATAACGGCAATATAGCCTGCGATTTGTATAACCGCTATGCCGAAGATATAGCCCTGTTGTATAAACTCAATATCCCCAATTACCGTTTTTCAATTTCGTGGAGCCGGATCATACCACAGGGTACCGGTGCCATCAATTACAAGGGTATAGATTTTTATAACCACCTGATCGATTTTTGCCTCGAACTGGGAATCGAGCCCTGGATCACCATCTACCATTGGGACCTGCCTGAGGCCCTGCAGCGGAAAGGCGGCTGGGCCAACAGGGAAGTACTGCACTGGTTCAGTTATTTTGTGGATTGCTGTATTAAAAATTACGGCGACAGGGTTAAGCATTGGATGGTTCTTAATGAACCGATGGTATTTACAGGAGCCGGTTATTTTTTAGGCGTTCATGCACCCGGTAAAAAAGGCCTCAGCAGTTTCCTGGCTGCTGCCCACCATGCTGCAATGAGCCAGGCGGAGGGTGGCAGGATCATCAGATCCCTGCGGGGAGATTGTAAAGTTGGTACCACTTTTTCCTATTCGCATATTGAACCTTTCCGGCATTTTGAAGAAAAGGATATAAAAGCTGCCAGCAAGGTAGATGCACTCATTAACCGCACCTTTATTGAACCATTGCTGGGAATGGGTTATCCAACATCCGATCTGAAAATACTGGAAAGGATCGAACGTTTTATGCATGCACATGATGAACAAAAACTGGCTTTCGATATGGATTTTATCGGGCTGCAAAACTATACCCGTGAATTTGTAAGCTATGCGCCATGGATGCCATTTGAAAAAGCAAAGATCATCAAAGCCAGTATAAGAAATGTTGAACATACCCTCATGGATTGGGAAGTGTACCCGCCCAGCATTTACCAGTCGCTGAAAAGGCTGGATGAATACAAACAGGTAAAGGAAATTATCATTACCGAAAACGGTGCAGCCTTTGATGATCAGTTTGAAGCGGACAGGATTGATGATCAAAAACGTATAAAATTCCTGCAGGATCATATGGCACAGGTTTTACTGGCCAAACGGGAAGGTGTGAACGTAAAGGGTTATTTTATCTGGACACTGCTGGATAATTTTGAATGGGCGGAGGGTTATTACCCGAAATTCGGGCTGGTACATGTTGATCTCAGAACACTAAAAAGAACAATAAAGGATTCAGGCAAATGGTACAGCAGTTTTTTAAGTGAGATACCTGCAGTTTTACCAGGAGTAAGGGATGAAGAAATGAATATACAGATCAATTCTGCATTGTAAAATAATTCATTAGCCTGTTGCAGTATGTATGTCGGCAGGGGTTTGGGCTGTTTTCTCCCCGATGCTCTGTAATTTGGTAAATGATCTTTTTAAACCCGGTTTATAAGCTGCAAGGTAAACTGCTGTAAGTCCGGAAACAGTCCCAATGGTAGCCCCGGTAATAACATCCATCAAAAAATGCCCGGCAAGGTATATGCGTGAATAACCAACCAAAGCCGCCGCCGCTACGATCAACAATTGCATTTTTTTATTTTTTATCATCAGTGCCATTACAGTTGCGATGGCAAAAGCAGTTGCCGTGTGGGCAGAAATCAATCCTGAATCAGCTGAAAGGGTTATGCCATCAGTGAACTGTAAATACGTGCCGGCTTCAAAATAGAATTTGGGGAGGGATGCATTGGCCAGGTTTTTTATAACCTGTACCACAAATCCTGAAATTATAAATGAGCTGAGTAAAGTATATGCCTGTTGTTTTTTACCGTAATAAAAATGTAATATCGCAATAAGTGACAGGGCAAAAATACCATCACCCATAAATGTATAGTTGATGAAAAATACATTTAACCAGAACGGGTGAAAAGCATCTAACGGAAAAAATGCTGCAGCCCTGCCCTGGATTAAAAAAAATATTAAACCTGCAACAAGCATGGCAGTTGTTCCGGTAAAATAAATCCGGTTGCTGTTTATCAGTGAAGTGATATTTTTCATGAAATGCCCGGTTGGATATGTGGCAAATTATACCAGCCGGGTTACCGGCCCGTTAATTTATCATTAAGTATATGTTATAAAAAATGGTGGAAGTTTCCACCATTTTGTTGAACCAAGACAGGATAATTACTAACCGATAAATGAAAACCGGCGTACCGGCATTGTGTTTGTGAACACAAAAATCACTTTATATAATTAAGGGAATGCGAAGAAGGGGTTACCAAATCATTAAAAATAAGATAAGGCGATCCCGTATTTATTTGCCAATTGGTAAATGCGAGTGGGGCTGAAAAGCATACCAGCAAAGAAGCAGCAACCGGGTGGAGAATTTCGTGTCTAAAAACGAATTTGTTTTGCTGATGGTATTATTGATGGCCTTGAAATTGCAGCTGAGCAGATTTTTTTTCATGGCCTCATCATATAGAACCAGGTCACCGGTATTGTCCTGGTTAAAAACATAAGTATATTTTTTCCCGTCTAATTCTATGATCCCTTTACCGGTGCCGTGCCCGGTCTCTTCTACCTTGCCTAGTTTAATGCCATATTCATTTCGGATAACTTTCCTGGGGTTTAAAAACCCTTTTTTCTCAAAAGAGAACATGCGTTTACCAAGCTCGCTTACGATCCTTACAAACCTGGTTTGTTTGCTGAATGAGATACCCGCCAGTACTTTTTCATCATCCCGCAATTCAAAAATCTCATTTAATGATGTGTTGTTTACAGTGAGGCATTTCATGTGTTTTGTTTTTGGTAATTGCATGTGAAAATAATTTTAAAAATCTTTAATCAGGCGCTGTGCAAAACATTGTGCTTTAAATGTGCATAGTAACAATTTGGTAACATTAATTTAATATTACAAAAAAAGCCACCCAGATAGGAATAACGGGTGGGGACAAGCATGAATGCTAATTGCTAAGGAAATATGTGGAGTTGTTCAAGCTGCTAATGGATGTAAATTATAACCGGCTTTTAAACTTAAAGTAAAATCGCGGTTAAGAAAATGTTATGGGATAATGTTGATTTTCTGAATATTATATATAAGTAGCGGGTAAAGTATTAACTATTTCAACCCTTTTAGATTTTGTAACTTAGCATCAAACGATAGCCTTTGAAATTGCATATTGTAATATTTTATTGGTTTTTTGTACCGGGATAAATCTTCCCGATACATCAGCGCAGGGTAAGATTTCAAATATCCGTTTTGATTTTTACGGTGATGAAATTGCACTGGAGTTTGATACAGCTATGTTCATTGGTTTTAACGGCCCGCTTTCTGATGAAACAATTTTGTCTTTTAATAACAGGATCAGTAAAACCCGTTACCAGCAGGTTATTCAAGCGCTCCTTGGTTACAAGGAACAATACAGGCTGGATGACTGGCTTTTTTACCAGCTTGTACGTAAAACAGCCCAGCAGGTAAGCCCCAAGGCCGAAAATTATCACCGGTATACCCTCTACAAATGGTTCCTGTTAAGCAGGTCGGGTTATGATGCCATTCTAAGCATAAACAATGACCGGATACTATTTTATGTGCAGAGTGATGAAAATATCTACAATATTCCAAACAGGATCAAAAACGGGAAGCAATATGTTTGCCTGAATTATCATGATTATGGTATGATCGATTTCGATAAAGATTTTTTCAGTGAAGTGGTCATACCACTGCCGGAATCTACAAAAGGATTTTCATACAAAGTGACCCATTTGCCCAATTTCAGGCCCGATGATTACCTGGAAAAGGATATCCGTTTTAATTACAACCAGCATGATTATTATTTTAAAGTAAAACTGAACCCGGAGATAAAGACCATTTTTATCAATTACCCGGTGGTAGATTTTGAATCATACTTTAATATACCGCTGAGTACTGTTACCTATAGATCACTTATCCCGCTTCTTAAAAAAAATGTAAAGGGAAAAAGTATCCGCAATGGTGTTGATTTTTTGATGCGGTTTACACGGTATGCTTTCCTGTTTGAACCAGATACAACAGCATTTGGCAAAGAGAAAAGGCTTTCTCCGGAACAAACCCTCATCTATGAACAAAGTGATTGCGAGGACCGGGCTGCTTTATTTTTTTACCTGGTCAAAGAGATCTATAACCTGCCGATGATCGTACTCAGTTTCCCCAGGCATGTTACCGTTGCTGTAAAATTTAAAAAACCCGTTGGAAAACATATATTGTACAACGGCAGCATTTATTCTGTTTGTGAACCTACGCCGCAACAGGTTGATATCCCAATGGGCCAGCTGATCCCCGAGCTGGAGAATACCCCTTTTGAAATAGTATATGCCTATACACCGGAAATTAAATGATCACTGTTCACCGCCCGGTTCTTTGGCGGTAAGCATAATTCTGTCAAGGAAAATTTTACTGCCGGCACCCATCTTTGTAAAATATTTTTCACCGGTTTTAATAAAAGAAAAGGTCATACAGTCAGCAACTGTTGAAAAGTAAACAGGATACACGGCACTTCCTTTACCATAAAAGAATATTTTTCCCTGTTGAGATACAACTGTCTTTCCCGGTAATTCATTTTCCGTTTGCATCCGCAGTTATAATATCCAGGGAATCCATGTCTTTTATTTTTGCCATCACAAAAAACCTGGGATTTCCCGGTGTTTTATAATACATGATCGTGGCGCTGTCGCAATCTTTAATTTCGGGCATCCCGTTGTTCTTTGAATTGTTGGTACAGGATAACAAAAATAAAATGCCGGTAATTAGAATTAAATATGCTTTCATAAAAATGTTTTTCATCATGACATTAAAAAACGTCCCGGCATTAACCAGGACGTTCAAATATATTAAAAAGTAAAATTAATAAACCTTATTCTGTGGATCCCAATTGGTCCAGGTAGAAGTCCAGTCAACTGTTCCCATGGCACCACGGTAAGCAGTTGATCCGAAGAAAGAATTCATACCTGTAAAACTTGCACCTGTTAAAGCCGGTGAACCGGTGGCAGGCATAAAGTTAGGGGCAGTGGAATAAGAAGGGCTTGTTAACATAATAGCTGCTGAAGTAGGATAGGTTACACATCCCTGTCCTTCTGCTTTGGTTTGGATCTGTGCATTGGTGGCTATGGCAATATTCGCTGTTTTGTAAGGAAGTGCTGTAGCGTGTACCAGGTTATTCCTGAATTCAGAAATATTATTTACATAATAATCATTCAATGTGGCATCCGATTCTGTAGAAAAGCCTGCATCCGGGTGCCCCATCAGGATCGAGTTCCGGATAATGAATTGTGTTGCCCTGCGCCAGCGGTTTGAAAAATTGTGATTGCCGGCAGTACCAGCTGCATCATTTGGTCCTACTATGGTAAAATTGCTTAACTGGGGTTTGGTGCGTGGTGTAGCCAATGTACCAGAACCGTCATTATCACACTCAATACCGTTACCTGCATCACCGCCATCCACAAAATCGGGTTTACGGCATGCTATGGCAAACTGAATTTTTCCGGAATAGCCAAAATCAAAATCAAAATCATCATCAGCAGTTCCAAAGGCAACCAGGTTTTTGGCATTTACTGTACCACCAAAAAATTCATAAGCATCGTCATTACCAAAAGAAACCTGGATGTTCTCCAATACTGTACCAGAACCTACTCCACCGCAGGTAAGGCCATTGATCTCTGAACCGGGCTCTGCAGCAATACCGGCCCACTCTATACGAACATACCTCAGGATACCGCTTTCATCGAGTGGATCGGTACCGCCATACTGGCGGCCTACACCACCTTCAATAACCGGTGCCGGGTCAAGCGGGCGGTTGGTTGGCGCTTTCCCCAAAAGGATGATACCACCCCAGTCACCGGCTGCCCTGGAACCAGGTGCTTTACCACTGGTAAATACAATGGGATTGTCTTTTGTTCCGGAAGCAATTAATTTAGCGCCTCTTTCAATGATCAGGGCACCTTTTTCGGTGATATCACTAACAATTACTGAACCTGCTTCAAAAGTTACAGTGGCTCCATCTACAACATATACATAACCCTTAAGTATATATTTGCCTTTTGGATAAAAACGGCTGGTGGTTACGATACCGGTAATAACATTGCTGGTAGGATCCACTGTTGGAGTAGTTACTGTACCGCCTTCATCAAAGTTTACCTTTACACAGGATGGTGTACTTAAAACTGCTAACACAGCCAATGCACCAAATAGAATCTTCTTCATATAATTTTTGTTTTGAGTTTTTAATGTAGTTTTTTATAATTGAGTTATTTTTTTCCAAGATTGAAATCGTACGTAAAGCCTACTGAGATCACTGATCCCGGCCTGTATGAATTAAACAAACGGTCTGTACTTTTATTAAAGCCTTTTTTAGTGCCCACATTCTCATAGAAATAATAAGGGGCATTCAGCATGTCTGACCAGGTAAGTTTAAACTCGCCCCTGTTTTGAAGTACTTTTTTTGCAAGCTGGATGTCAAGTTGATTCCTGGGTCTTTCATATACATCCGGGAAACCAAGGTCATTAATACCTACAAGGTATAAACGCTCACCGATCCTGTTGTACAATAAGGAGCCGCTGTAACCGCCTTTTTTACTGTTGTACTGTAAACCAACATTAACCAGGTAAGGCGATTGTCCCTGTAATGGACGGTTGGCGGTTGTTGCACTGCCGGTACCTGATGTGGTTGCCAGTGTAACTTTAGAATAGATATAGGTGAGGTTTGCAAATACACTGAAGTTCTCCAGTTTACTGTTCAGGAAATCCAGGTTTTTCCTGATCTCAAATTCGGCTCCTACGGTAACAGCTTTATCAGCATTGGTATATTCGTAATTACGCCTGTCCAGTACGCTGGATGGATTTAAACGAAGCTCTATCGGGTCATCAAAGTTTTTATAAAACGCACCAAATGTAATTGCTTCGCCGGCCTTGGGATAAAATTCGTAACGGATATCTCCATTGAGGATAGAACTTCTTAACAGGTTGGGGTTACCGTTCACTGCATAGTTTACTTCATAATCAAAGAAAGAGAAAGGTGCTATTTCCCTGAACTCGGGCCTGGCTACAGTACGGCTTCCTGAAACACGGATACTGTGTTTGTTGTTGGGAGAAAGCGTAAAGTTGAAAGAAGGCAATACATCCCATTTTTCAGTATCGATCAATATCCTTTTGGCAGTTACATCTTTCGTAGTAAGTACCTGCTGGAAATTCTCTACCCGCACTCCCCAAACCAGCCTGATCTTTTCACCAAACTTGTTATCGAACATGCCATACATGCCGTTCAGAACGGATACACCGAAGTACTTGTCCTGGTTATTGGTAAAGTCAAGGATCTTAAATCCATCCTGTGCTATATTTTCTGTTGCAAAGATCTGGTTGTATGCCAATTGGTTTTTTGAAGGGTCAAACTGCGATGGGCTGGCCGGTTCGGAGCGGAATATCCTGCTCCGGAAATCACGGATACGGATCAACGTAGAACCCCCGGCTTTGAATGTTTGTTTTTGTTTGCTGAATAAAAATGGTATACTCAGGCTGCCGGTAGCACCATAGCTGTAATCTTTCAGGTCGCTGAAGAAACGGCGGGTATCATCATCATTGAATTCAAATGGATCATTGGTTCCCCTTCCGCGGAAATAAGCCGAGGTGCGGATATCAGGCTGTGATTTCCAGTTATATGCAAAGTTCCCGTTCCACATCAGTTTAATACCGCTGTTGGTAAGCTGGTGGTTTCCTTCCAGTTGACCGCTGTATAAAGAACGCTGGTTTAAAACAGATGAACGGAACTGGATATCCTGTATACGGTCGTTACTTACACCGGTACGGGTATAATAATTATCTTCCAAAAGCTGGTTGAACAGGTTTTTGAATGAAACCTTATGCCTTCCCTTTATATAAGTGATGTTGGCAATGGCGCCCGCATTTACACTGTATTTGTTCTGGTCATCATGTAACTGCACCAGCACATCACCGTCATCTTCATGCAGCCTTCTTTCCACATCATATTTAAGCATGCTGCTGCGGTACTGCACAGACAGGATAGTGCCTAAAACACCGTTGTTTTTAAATCGTATGCTGTTGCCCCAGGTCAGGTTATAGGTTTGCGTGGGTAATGCAGTTTTGCTTTGTTCATTGTATACATCATTGTTGAACAACTTGCTGTATTCGATCTGCTGCTGAATGCCGGCAGCAGTTCCGCCAAGGGCCCTGTATTCCTGTGCTGTACCCGGAAATCCTTTGGGCATTGCCCTGGTACCGTTATCAAATCCCAGCCAGTCATTATTATTGCGTTTGTTGCTTGTAAAATCCCTGAAAACAGATTGGGTATTGAATCCCCAGTTAATGCCTACACTCAATACGTTACTGGTAGGAACGTCTTTGGTGTTTATCTGGATCAGTCCACCTGCAAATTCACCGGGTAATTCCGGGGTTGCTGTTTTGTTGATGATGATATTATCGATCAGTATGGACGGGATCACATCAAATGAAAATGCTTTTTTATCTGGCTCGGTACTGGGCAATTGGGCATTGTTGATCAGTGCAGAATTATACCGGTCGCTAAGTCCACGTACCACCACAAATTTATTATCCTGTATACTGGCGCCACTTACCCTTTTTAAAACCTCCCCGGTATTTTTATCCGGGGTACGGCGTATAAAATCTGCGGCTACACCACTGGACAGGGCCGTGTTGTTTTTTTGAAAACTTAACAGGGCATTGGTGTTTTCCTGCCGCCTGGAAGTGGCTTTTACAGTAACATCAGCCAGTTCTTTGGCTGCAATTTCAAGAGCAATATCCAGCACATTATCGTTGTCGTTGGTAACAACCACATCCGTTATGGTTTTAGACGCGTAACCGATCGCTGAAACAATAATGGTATATTTTTGGCCGGTTACCAAGGTCAGGTTGTACCTGCCGTCAATATCTGTAGATGTTGATGCGCCTCCATCAATTTTTACCGATACCGAAGCAACCGGTTCATTCTTCTGGTTTACGATCTTCCCGGTGAGGTTGGAATTTTGTGCCTGAACCATTGAAACGGAGAAACTGAGTACGATAAGTAGTAGAAATTTCATGCCTTTTTATTTGATGCAAAGAGAAACTTTGCATGTTATGGCAAGATGAATGTAAGGTTACGGTAAGGTTACGGCTATGTTAAGGAAATGTTACGGGATTGTTTGAACCTGCCCGGATATTCATATTTTATACTCTTTCAAACAGGATGATATTGTTTTTACAGCGCATAATATTTTCTGCGAAGCCAGAAAGCCACATTCACCAATGCGATCAGTGCCGGTACTTCTACCAGCGGGCCAATCACGCCGGCAAAAGCCTGTCCGCTGTTGATGCCAAATACGCCGATGGCTACGGCGATGGCCAGTTCAAAATTATTACCGGCAGCGGTGAAAGCAATGGAAGCATTGGTTGAATAATCGGCTCCCATTTTTTTGCCGATAAAAAAACTGACCAGGAACATGATGGCAAAATAGATCACCAGGGGCAAAGCAATGCGCAATACATCAAAAGGGATCTGTACGATCAGTTCGCCCTTTAAACTGAACATGATCAAAATGGTAAATAACAAAGCGATCAATGTAATGGGAGAAACAACCGGAATGAATTTTTTTTCATACCATTCAACCCCCTTCAGTTTTAATAAAAAATACCTGGTTAAAAATCCTGCTGCAAAAGGGATGCCCAGGTAAATGGCCACACTCTCTGCGATCTGGCCAATGGTGATATCCACTACTGATCCCGTAATGCCAAACAGGGGAGGAAGAACCGTTATAAAAATATAAGCGTATACACTGTACAGTAATACCTGGAAGATGCTGTTGAGTGCAACCAGGCCGGCAGCATATTCCCGGCTGCCTTCTGCCAGTTCGTTCCAAACAATTACCATGGCAATGCAACGGGCCAGGCCGATAAGAATTAGGCCCACCATATATTCGGGGTATCCATGTAAAAAAACAATGGCCAGTACAAACATCAGTATCGGGCCAATGATCCAGTTAAGCAATAAAGAAACGCCGAGTACCCTGGTATTTTTAAAAACTTCTTTAAGTTTATCATATTTCACTTTGGTAAAGGGCGGGTACATCATCAGTATTAATCCTATAGCCAATGGAATATTGGTTGTACCAGAAGAAAACGAATTAATGAATGTGGATGATGACGGAAAGAAGTAACCAATGGCAACACCTGCCGCCATGGCAAGGAATATCCAAAGTGTAAGGTAACGGTCTAAAAAACCGAGTTTCTTTCTTTCATGCGCCGGGGCGCAATTGTTAGCAGTCATATTTTATCTTTCAGCAATCAGTAACATTTAAAACCTGAACTGCAGCCTGCAGGTAAATACATCATCCTTTACATCGCCGGTGAATCCGGGCAATTGCGTTTTTTCATTGCTTACCCTGGCATAATACAGCACGATCTTTACATTCTCAGTCAGGTAATTGATATAACCAAACCCGATGGTACTGTACCTGATATTGGCTGCAGTAAAATTGCTTCCGGGTGCACCAATTTCATTTCGGCTTACGCTGGTGTTGGGATCATACCAGTCGAACTTAAGCATGAGCAGGTTTTTGGTATTGAAAACCTGCTGGAGTAAATAAAAATATGCTCCGTTAAAATTCCGGATATGAAAACCATCATTGCCCGTCATCAATGCAACCGGCGTTTCTGAATTGTTATTGGTCCCGGTTTGTTTACCGGCCAGGAACTCTGCCCTCAACTCGGTGCTTACGCCCTTTTGCTTTTGTATTTAAACTGGGCATTGGCTCCGTAATACTGCCGGGGAGAAGTTTTATGTATATTATCAACGGATGAATCAATGATTTCCTTTTTAATTCCTGATACTTCCCCTGTTGAATATACATATTTGGTATTTTGAAGCAGGCCACCATACAAAACAGAAGCTCCGCCAGACAGTGTAAACCGGTCAGATAAGGGGAAAGGTTTCAGTGCAATATTTCCAATGATGTCTTTGGTATTGTCAAAATCACCGGCTGCGTTTATACCCTGCCCGTTAAAGACCCCGATATCGGCCCTCAGGTATTTTAATTTACTGCCACTTCTCCTGGAATCCATGCTGAGCATGGCTCCCAGGTCCCTTTCGCTTTTCATTAAGATCTGGCTCATCCTGCCTCTTTCCGGGGTTTCCCGGTCACCGCTGCTCAGGTTCACTTCGTAACCAAAGGGACGGGCAAACATACCAATGGTAAAAGAGAACAACTGGTATTTATTTTCGAATATACGTCCCCATACATCCCTTACCGTAAAAGCACGTTCATTGGCATCAAATTGAAAAACGATCTGTACACCCGGTTTTGTTTCTTTACCAAAATGAACATAATCAATACGAACCCGGCTGCGGCGAAACATAAAACGGTTATTTACCTGAGCCGAAAAATCACCGCCTTCAAAAGACCTGATCCCCTTTGAGCCCGCTACCTGGAACTGCGGCTGTATATAACCACCGATGCGTAAATGATCAAATTTTTTGTAAACAGCCAGTAAACCACGGCCGGTTTCTTTGGTGGTATCTACCATATCCATTAAGAACTGGGCCTTTAAATAAGTTGCAGATATGATCAATATCAACAATAAGATGGATCTTTTTAGCACGATATAAATTTGCTGCAATCTAATAAGAAATTTGTGTTACTTCAATGTTAAGTTATTATTACTATTTTTTTGACGGTCAATGACAAAATCAATAATTATACTTTTGCTTCAAATTTTATAATCATGGCAGGAATTAATACAATACTCAAGATCTTTTTACCAAAGGACAGGGTGTTTTACCAGTTATTTGAAAGCGTATCGGAGGTTTTGGTAAAAATGGGCGATAAATTAAAGGATGTGGTGAATGAACCCGACTTTGACAAGCGCGGACAGCTGATCCAGGAAATTGAGGACATGGAACACGTGAACGACGATTATACCCATACCATCTTTACCGAACTGGGTAAGAACTTCATCACCCCTTTTGACCGGGAAGATATTCATTACCTGGCCACCTCACTGGATGATATTGCTGACTACATTTATGCCTCTGCCAAAAAAATAAATTTTTACCGCGTTAATCCAAATGACATCGGCTTTAATAAAATGGCCGACCTGATCGCATTGGGATGCAGGCAGGTGGAAGTGGCCGTTAAGGAATTGCGGAACATGAAAAACATGCGGTTAATTACTGATGCCCTGGTTTCCATCAACAGTATCGAAAACCAGGCAGACGATATTTTTGATATGAGTATCGAGCGACTGTTTGCCACAGAACCTGATGCAAAGGAAGTGATCAAGAAAAGGGAGATCTACCAGGTAATGGAAATTGTAACCGATAAATGTGAGGATGCTGCCAATGTAATTGAATCGATCATTGTTAAGTACGCTTAAAGTCAATAGGCAATCTTGCCTACCGGCAGGCCGGTTTGCAAAAAAACAAGAATGAAAAAATTAAAATTACCTGCATTAAAGATCAGCCCATTTTTTAATCAGCACACATATTCAATATGACTTTCCTGATAATAATTATCGCTTTAGCACTCATCTTCGATTACATCAATGGGTTTCATGATGCAGCCAATTCCATTGCCACTGTGGTTTCTACAAAAGTGCTTACGCCAACGCAGGCGGTACTTTGGGCAGCGATGTTCAATTTCGTGGCTTTTTTTATTTTTAAGGACCACGGGGTAGCCAACACCATTGCCAAAACCGTAAAAACGGATGTGGTAAACGGGCATGATATGCTGGTGGTTATTTTCGCAGGGCTGCTTGCTGCCATATTCTGGAACCTGCTTATCTGGTGGTTTGGAATACCATCTTCTTCATCACATACTTTAATTGGTGGTTTTTCCGGGGCTGCCATTGCCTATGGCGGATTTAGCAGTGTAAACCCCGATCCGGTGATGAAAACAGTTGCCTTCATTTTCCTGGCCCCTGTGGTAGGTATGATCATCGCTTTTATTATTTCGCTCTGGTTCATTCACTCTTTCAAGAAGGGCTGGATGCCCAAAATAATTGCATTTACCATTTTTGCAGGAGTTGCTTTATTTCTTTACAAGAATATGGAATTTGATGCGGCCAAATTAAAATCCCATTATGATTCCTATTTTTTAAGGGTTGTATTTCATGCAAAGAATTTTAAATGGATCCTGTTATGCTATATTTTACTGATCATGGCTGCATTCACCCTGTTCTTAAATACGCTGAATGCACACCGTGCCAATACCTGGTTCAAAAGGCTGCAACTGGTTTCTTCAGCAGCATTCAGTATCGGGCATGGCGGTAACGATGCCCAGAAAGTGATGGGTATCATCATGGCGGCACTAATAGCGTATGATCCCATTCGTTATAGTTTGGGCCATATGGAATGGTGGGTGCCCTTATCCTGTTATGCTGCTATTGCCATTGGTACCATGAGCGGCGGCTGGAAGATCGTTAAGACCATGGGAACCCGTATCACAAAAGTGACCCCTTTTGAAGGCGTGGCTGCTGAAACAGCAGGTGCCATTACTTTATTTGTAACTGAGGCCCTGAAGATACCTGTAAGTACTACACATACAATTGCCGGCTCCATTATGGGTGTTGGCGCAACCAAACGGTTATCGGCAGTAAGATGGGGTGTTACCGTTAATTTATTGTGGGCCTGGATACTTACCATCCCTGTTAGCGGATTACTGGCAGCACTGTTTTATTTCATTATCAGCAAATTTTTCTAAATATTAATTAAAAAGTATTTGATATTCACGCATGGCCATGCGTGAATTTTTGGTTTCTTTGCATATGAACAAAATTTTAGTAACCGGCGGCTGTGGATATATTGGTGCACATACCATTGCAGACCTGATCGAAAACGGGTTTGAGGTTATCTCTGCCGATAACAACTCCAGGAGTAACGAAAATATCCTGGAAGCTGTGGAAAAGATCACCGGCAAATCCGTTAAGAACTATAAAGTTGATCTTTGTATCTATGATGATACGGTTGCTATCTTCCAGGAAAACCCCGATATCACAGGCATCATTCATTTTGCGGCCTATAAATCCGTGGGCGAGTCGGTTAAAAATCCTTTGCTTTATTTTGAAAATAATTTAAACTCGCTTATCAATATTTTAAAATGTGCTGATGAGTTTGGCATTCCCAATTTTGTTTTTTCATCATCCTGTACCGTTTACGGCAACCCGGATATAATACCCGTAACCGAGGAATCGCCCATGAAAGCTGCCGAATCAGCCTATGGGGCAACCAAACAGATGGGCGAACAGATCGTACGGGAAACAGTGAACAGTTCACAGAACCCTGCCCACAAGGCCCCGGCGGTTGTAAAAAACATCCAGGCCATTTTACTCAGGTATTTTAACCCGGTTGGTGCACACCCGTCTGCATTGATGGGCGAACTGCCTTTAGGCAAACCTGAAAACCTGGTACCGGCCATCACCCAAACAGCAATCGGTAAAATTCCCATGATGCAGGTTTGGGGCACTGATTATGATACCCGCGACGGAAGCTGCTTAAGGGATTATATTCATGTTTGTGATATAGCACATGCACATACGCTGGCGCTTAACTACCTGCTGCAGCATAAAAATGAAAGCAATTGCGAAATTTTTAACCTGGGCACAGGCAATGGGTACACCGTTCTGGAGATCATTAAAGAATTTGAAAATGCAAGCGGTGTAAAACTCAATTACCAGCTGGGGCCACGCCGGTCAGGCGATGTAATTGCCATTTATGCCAATAATGATAAAGCAAAAAAATTGCTGGGCTGGCAACCAAAATACAGCCTGCAGCAAATGATGGCCACTGCCTGGAAATGGGAACTGAAACTGAAAGAAGATGAAAAGATATTTAATTCATCCAATGCAGATCTGAATTAGGAGATTAATATGTAATATTCTTCATAGGAGTGTGCACGCTACTGCAATATTTTCTAAAATATTGTGAGCAACTTTTCTATTCTCATTTGCCACCCTGCAAATCTTTCTTTTACTTTGCGGCAATTCTAACATTGGTTACAAATACTTATTATGATGCTTAACGAAATTCAGGTAACAGGAAATAAAGATACCCGCAGCGGTTTTGGGGATGGCATTTTGGAAGCCGCCCGTAAAAATTCCAATATTATTGCACTTACGGCCGACCTTGCGGGCTCTTTAAAACTTAACGGATTTATAAAAGAATTTCCCGAAAGATTTATCCAGTGCGGCATTGCAGAAGCGAATATGATGGGTATTGCAGCCGGTTTGACCATCGGGGGTAAAATTCCTTTTACCACTACTTTTGCCAATTTTTCTACCGGAAGGGTTTATGACCAGATACGCCAGAGTATTGCCTACAGCGGCAAAAATGTTAAGATCTGTGCTTCGCATGCAGGGCTTACTTTAGGCGAAGACGGTGCCACACACCAGATACTGGAAGACATTGGCTTGATGAAAATGTTACCGGGTATGACCGTGATCGTACCTGCAGATTATAACCAGACCAAAGCCGCAACTATGGCCATTGCCGATCACCAGGGGCCCGTTTACCTGCGTTTTGGCCGCCCCGTTTGGCCCATTTTTACCAGCGAATCCGATTTTGTGATCGGTAAGGCCCAGCAATTATCAACAGGAACTGATGTGTCGATCTTTGCCTGCGGACACCTGGTATGGAAAGCCGTTGAAGCCGGGAAGATCCTGGAAGAAAAAGGGATCAGTGTTGAAGTGATAAATATCCATACCATTAAACCTTTGGATGTGGATGCTGTTGTGGCTTCCATCCGCAAAACCAAATGTGCCGTTACTGCGGAAGAACATAACATCATTGGCGGACTGGGAGACAGCATTGCACAAACAGCAGCCCGGCATTTCCCAATCCCCATAGAATATATCGGTACCAACGATACATTTGGCGAAAGCGGAAAACCTTTGGATCTGTTAAAAAAATATGGCCTGGATACCGGTAATATAGTAGCTGCGGCCGAAAAAGTAATATCGAGGAAATAAGGTATATTAAACCTTTTTATAAAAAACCAATCTTATACCTGTTTCGCAGTAATAAGCATTTAATCCAAAAGAATTAAATTGCCTGGCGAAATGAAAGATTGGTTTTTTGTATTTATGCTCAACCGACATGACTGAAAATTTGGACGATAAAGAACTATTGATTCAGTTCAGGGAACCTGCAACCAAAGAACGCAGTTATACCCTGATCATAAAAAAATACCAGGAAAAACTTTACTGGCATATACGCCGTATGGTGGTATCACACGATGATGCCAACGACGTGTTGCAGAATATGTTCATTAAAGTATGGAAATCACTGGAGCATTTCAGGGAAGACAGCCAGTTATATACCTGGCTTTACCGTATTGCCACCAACGAAAGCTTAACCTTCCTGGAACAGCAGAAAAAAAGATCCTCGGTCTCGCTGAGTGATGTGGAATCAGGACTTAGTAACAAACTGCAGGCCGATAAACATTTTGATGCCAATAAACTGGAATGGAAATTACAGGTTGCCATACAGCAGTTGCCGGAAAAACAGCGGGTGGTCTTTAATTTAAGATATTATGATGAAATGCCTTATGAAAAAATGAGTAAGGTATTGGAAACCAGTGAAGGAGCTTTAAAAGCGAGCTACCACCACGCAGTAAAAAAAATTGAGAATTTTATACTGAATAGTTAAACTTTTTAACAAAACCGCAGTCTTATAAACGCAGATGAAAAATAACCCGGACATATTGAACGAATTGAAGGATCTGAGTCCTGTTTTGGCAGCGATTGAAAAAGTAAATGTTTTTACGGTGCCCGATGGATATTTTGAACACCTGGGTGCAGGGATCATGATGGGGATTGAAAATGAATCCGGTTCAGGCAATAAAGCCAATACGGTTTTAGCAGATGCAGGTGTTCCTGATGGTTATTTTGATTCGCTGGCAACTGCAATTTTGTCTAAAGTAAAAGCAATGGATGGAGATGATGCTGCAGCAGAGATACGTGCTTTATCACCCATGTTGTACAGTATTCAGGATGAAAAGGTTTTCCAGGTACCAGCCGGGTATTTCGAAGATTTAAGTGAGATCATATTGCAGAAAGTAAAACCACAACCCGCAGTTATAAAGATGCAAAGGCGCAGCAGCAGTTTCCTGAAATATGCAGCCGCCGCAGTATTTACCGGGGTGATGGCGTTGGGTGTTTTTAAATTTACCGGAAATAACACGGAAATAGCCTTGCCTGATTATGTAACTGCAGGTTTGCTGGTACAGGATGTTGACGGGGAACTGGCAAAAATTGCTGACGATGAAATTGTAAAATTCCTGGAGGCCAGCGGCACAGACGTTAAAACCGCATTTGTAGTAAACAGTATTGATGAAAATGAACTGCCTTCGGAAGAAGAATACCTGCTGGATGATAAGACACTGGATAATTACCTGAACAGTATTAATATGGATGCATTAAAAAATTAAACCCGATCATGAAAAAATATATACTCATACTCACTTTATTTCTTGGCAGCTTTTATACTGTATTTGCACAGGAAAATCAGCCGGGAGATGATCTAAGCAAACAGGAAAAAATACGGGCACTGTATGTAGCCTATGTAACACAACAGCTGAATCTTACACCTGATGAAGCACAGAAATTCTGGCCACTGCATACCCAGTTTGAAGCAGACCTGAAAGGGGTAAAAAATGATATGCCCGAACTGGATAAACAACAGGCCAGGCTCAATGTCAAAAAGAAATACCAGGATCAATTCAGCAAGGTCATAGGTGCTAACCGTTGTGAACGCTTTTTCAGAATGGATGGTGAGTTTAAGCGAAAACTGATGGACAGGGTACAAAAGCAGGGCAATAATCCCCAGCGGCCAAATCAACAACGGCCCAGGGGAAGACGTAACCAGTAAATACTGGAAATTAGTATTAAAAAACTCCTTTTTGAGCAACATGCTTTAAAAGGAGTTTTAGTATTTATATGCTCCTGTTTTTCCGGGCTAAAGTGACAAATAAACCTTCATGTAATTTTTTTTCAATTTACTCCCCGATTTTTTGCCATTCCGCCCCTCTTCCCCTACCTTTGCAGCCTTGAAAAAAAGGCCTTTTACTAAAAATATCAATTAACGATTATGGTAGAAATTAAACCAGACGAGATCTCCGCAATTCTTCGCCAGCAGCTAAGCAATTTTAATGCAGGCGCCAGTTTGGAAGAAGTAGGAACCGTTTTACAGGTGGGTGATGGTATTGCCCGTGTTTACGGATTAAACAATGTCCGTTCAGGTGAACTGGTAGAGTTTGACAATGGTGTAAGAGCCATCGCACTGAACCTGGAAGAAGACAATGTGGGTGTGGTACTGATGGGCGACAGCAGTGAGATCAAAGAAGGAGATAAAGTAAAGCGCACCGGCCAGATCGCTTCTATTAAAGTAGGAGAAGGCATGAGCGGACGCGTGATCAATACCCTGGGTGAACCGATCGATGGTAAGGGCCCAATCAAAGGTGAATTGTATGAAATGCCCCTGGAGCGTAAAGCACCGGGTGTAATTTTCCGTGAGCCGGTAAAAGAACCACTGCAAACCGGTATCAAAGCCATTGATGCGATGATCCCCATTGGCCGTGGACAGCGTGAGCTGATCATTGGAGACCGCCAGACCGGCAAATCGGCCATCGCTATTGATACCATCATCAATCAAAAAGAATTTTACGCAGCAGGAAAGCCTGTTTATTGCATATACGTGGCTATCGGGCAGAAAGCATCAACCATTGCAGGCGTAATGAAGACCCTGGAAGAGTATGGTGCTATGGCTTATACCACCATTGTAGCTGCATCAGCTTCTGACCCGGCTCCATTACAGTTCTATGCACCCTTTGCAGGAGCTGCCATCGGTGAATTTTTCCGTGATACGGGCCGCCCGGCTTTGATCATTTATGATGATCTTTCCAAACAGGCTGTGGCTTACCGTGAGGTTTCTTTTTTATTAAGAAGACCACCGGGACGTGAAGCTTATCCTGGTGACGTATTTTACTTACATAGCCGTTTACTTGAAAGAGCTGCCAAAGTTGTATCTAAAGATGAAATTGCACAGCAGATGAATGACCTGCCTGAATCGATCAGGCACCTGGTAAAAGGGGGTGGTTCTTTAACAGCACTGCCGATCATTGAAACACAGGCAGGTGACGTATCTGCATATATTCCAACAAACGTGATTTCTATTACCGACGGACAGATATTCCTGGAAGGTAACCTGTTCAACGCCGGTATCCGCCCGGCTATTAACGTAGGTATCTCCGTTAGCCGTGTGGGAGGAAATGCCCAGATCAAATCCATGAAAAAAGTGGCAGGTACTTTAAAATTAGACCAGGCACTTTACCGGGAACTTGAGGCTTTCAGTAAGTTTGGCGGTGACCTGGATGCTGCTACTAAAAACGTAATTGACAAAGGTGCCAGGAACGTGGAGATCTTAAAGCAGCTGCAGTATTCACCCATGAGCGTTGAAAAGCAGGTTGCCATGATCTACCTCGGAACCCAGGGCTTGTTAAGGGAAGTGGCTGTTAAAAATGTAAAGGCATTTGAAGAGCATTTCCTGATGGAAATGGAAAACAAACATCCGGAGACATTAGTAGAATTTAAGAAAGGGAATTTGAGTGAAGATGGAATTAATAAAGTGACCGAGCTGGCTAAATCATTAACAGGCCAGTATAAATAATAATATTTATTAGTACATGGAAAGGAGAGAAGCGATTCTCTCCTTTTTTATTTGCAAATTGCCGAAATGGCATGAAAAAATTTTGGCTTGCTGTTTGCATTTTTCAGGTAAAAATATTTGATCATGACAGGGATAATTATGATTTCGATACTTTTTTATGCTCATTGGCATGCTGGTACAGTACAGGTTAAAAAGCAAATTTGCTCAATACAGCAAAGTGCCTACCAGCAGCGGTATGAGCGGAAAGGAAATTGCCGAAAAAATGTTGCGGGATAATGGGATCTACGATGTAAAAGTAACTTCCGTTGACGGGTTTTTATCGGATCATTATAACCCGCTTAACAAAACCGTTAATCTCAGTCCTGATGTATATGCAGGCTCCAACGTTTCTGCTGCCGCAGTGGCAGCGCATGAATGCGGGCATGCGGTTCAGCATGCCACCGCTTATTCCATGCTTACATTAAGAAGCAAAATGGTGCCCGCAGTGAAGATCAGCAGTACCTTATCTCAATGGATCATTATCATTGGTTTTGGCATGCTGGGTTTTGGCGGTGGTAACCCAACCGTTTTATTGATCGGTATCGGTTTATTTGCCGTTACCACTCTATTTACGGTGATCACCTTACCGGTAGAATTTGATGCTTCAGCCAGGGCATTACAATGGCTCGATACGGCCCGTATCACAACCGGCTCGGAACATACCCAGGCAAAAGATGCTTTAAAATGGGCGGCCATGACCTATGTTGTAGCGGCTTTGGCTTCCATTGCCATGCTGGTTCAGTATATTTTAATTTACCAGGGCCGCAGCAGGGATTAAACAAAAACAGTTCCTTTTTTTAAGGGATCACAATCAACTATATTTGCGTACAATAAAAAGTTTAATTAACAGCAATTTCAATATTATGAACTTTGGAAAAGAATTTGAAAAATATGCCGTAAAGCACAGGGGTATCAGCAGTAATGTGCTTGATGCTTATGTAAAGCATAATGTGACGAACCTTACACCCAACATCATTGAAGAAAGGCCGATGAATGTAGCCGTGATGGATGTGTACAGCCGTTTAATGATGGACAGGATCATTTTCCTGGGTTATCCCATCAATGATGAAGTGGCAAACATTGTTACTGCCCAGTTATTGTTCCTGGAAAGTACCGACCGTACCAGGGATATCCAGATGTATATCAATTGCCCGGGTGGTGGTGTGTATGCCGGTCTGGGAATGTATGATACCATGCAGTTCATCACACCGGATATTGCAACCATCTGTACCGGTATGGCAGCCAGTATGGGTGCGGTTTTGATGTGTGCAGGAGCCAAGGGAAAACGTACTGCATTAAAACATAGCCGCATCATGATGCACCAGCCCAGTGCCGGTGCAGGCGGACAGGCAAGTGATATAGAGATCACGGTTAATGAAGTAAAAAAAGTTAAACAGGAATTGTACGAGATCATTGCATTTCATACCGGCCAGCCGGTTGAAAAAGTTGCCGTTGATTGCGACCGTGATAAATGGTTAACATCATCTGAAGCTAAAGAATATGGCCTGATTGATGAAGTATTATTAATGAACCTGAAAAAACAAAAAAAAGATCAGAAATAAATTATCAGTTATGAATTTGTACAAAAACAATTTGACGCGTTTTGAGGATGAAGACAAACCCGAAGGCACCCCGGAAAATCCCATGGAGAAAATGATGAGCAGCTGGCAGTTTGATAAAAAATTTATTGAACACCGTAAGATATTTTTATGGGGTGTGGTGGATGATAAAAGTGCAAAAGACATCACCAACAGGCTGATGTACCTGGAGGCTATTGACCCGGGTAAAGAAATTACTTTTTACATCAACAGTCCCGGCGGCATGGTAACCAGCGGCATGGTCATCTATGATACCATGCAAATGATCAGTAGCCCGGTAAGTACTGTTTGTATGGGTATGGCTGCCAGTATGGGCAGTATCTTATTAAGTGGCGGCACAAAAGGCAAGCGTTTTATCTTTCCCCCATGGCGAAGTGATGATTCACCAGCCAAGCGGCGGCGGGCAGGGTACCAGCGCCGACCTGGAGATCATGGCCGGCCAGATCAAAAAAACCAAGCTGAAGGGTGCCGAAATAGTGGCAAAAAACTGCGGGCAAACCGTTGAAAAAGTGATCAAGGATTTTGACCGTGATTACTGGATGGACGCCAGGGAATCAATAGCATATGGTATTGTGGATGATGTATTGTCGAAAGTTTAAATATATATTAAAATCAAAATACAAAGCCTCCCCGGGAGGCTTTTTTTAATTAAAGCAACGTTCAGGACAGGTAACTTGTCTTAATTATGCAATACACTTGTTTTTTGTAACTTTACATTTACTTTAAAACCGGGGTACCGGTAAACCGGGAAATTGATATGGCTAAACAACAATCTTTACATTGTTCTTTTTGCGGCCGCAACCGCGATGAAGTTAAGATACTCATTGCCGGGCAGGACGGGCATATTTGCGAAAACTGTGTAGAGCATGCCGAGGAGATCATTGAACAGGAACTGGGCAACGCCAAAGAAAATAAGCAACACGCTACACCCGCCAATAAATTAACAGTAAGAAAGCCTATTGAAATAAAAAAATTCCTCGATGATTATGTGATCGGGCAGGAAGATGCCAAAAAAATACTGGCAGTTGCTGTATACAATCATTATAAAAGGCTGAACCAGAAAATAGAGAATGATGTAGAGATCGAAAAAAGCAACATCATCATGGTTGGTGAAACAGGAACCGGTAAAACATTGCTGGCCAAATCAATAGCCAGGATGCTGAATGTTCCCTTTGCCATTGTAGATGCAACCGTTTTTACAGAAGCCGGTTATGTGGGTGAAGATGTGGAAAGCATGCTCAGCCGCTTATTACAGGCCTGTAACTATGATGTACCATCTGCCGAAAAAGGAATTGTTTTTATAGATGAGATAGACAAGATCGCCCGTAAAAGTGATAACCCGTCCATTACCAGGGATGTGAGTGGCGAAGGTGTTCAGCAGGGCTTATTAAAATTGCTCGAAGGAACCGAAGTGCTGGTGCCACCACAGGGTGGACGTAAACACCCCGAGCAAAAACTGATCAAGGTAAATACACAGAATATCCTGTTCATTTGCGGAGGCGCCTTTGATGGTGTTGATAAGATCATCGCCCGCCGGGTAAATACCAATGCCATTGGTTTTAATGTAAATAAAGAATTACAGGATTACCAGCACAATAACCTGCTGCATTTTGTGAATGCGGTAGATCTGAAGCATTTTGGTTTAATACCCGAACTGTTGGGCCGTTTACCGGTAGTCACTTATTTGAATCCATTGGATGCCGAAACCCTCCGCAGCATTTTAACTGAACCTAAAAATGCCCTCATCAAACAGTTTACCCGCTTATTTGAAATTGAAGGTATAGCCCTTAAGTTTGAACCGGCTGTTTATGACTTTATGGTTGAAAAGGCACTGGAATATAAACTCGGTGCCCGTGGCCTGCGAAGCATTGCCGAAAGTATCCTTACAGATGCCATGTTTGAATTACCCTCTCAAAAGTAAAGGAATTTGAAGTCACCCTGGAATATGCCCATCGGAAATTCAGCAGCAGTAAACTGAGTATGCTTAAAGTGGCGTAGTACATGGTCTGACGCCCTCGTCTGACCATGTATAAAATAAGGCCAGATGCCCTCGTATCACCATGTAGCTGGTGTTCCGGATAATACAGTAACCACGTATTCATAAGATTCCCATTCCTTTTCTCCCCAATTTTCAAACAACCCAATAACATTTTAGGTGGTTGGATTATTTCATTTTATTTTTACAGGGTTCAAAGCCAACAATATTACATCTTAAATCTAAAATAGTAAATGGTAGACGTTATTCTGGGTATGCAATGGGGCGATGAGGGCAAGGGTAAAATTGTAGATTATTTTGCAAAAAATTACGACGTGATCGCCCGTTTCCAGGGAGGCCCCAATGCCGGGCATACTTTGTATGTGGATGGTAAAAAAATTGTACTTCACCAGATACCCAGCGGTATTTTTCATGAAGATAAGACCAACCTGATCGGTAATGGCGTGGTACTGGATGCCATTACTTTAAAAAGGGAGTGTGAAAATGTTGCAGCTTTTGGCGTGGATTATAAAAAGAATTTATTCATCAGCGAACGGGCCCACCTGATATTGCCTACGCACCGGGCATTGGATAAAGCCAGTGAACTTTCCAAGGGCAATGAAAAGATAGGCAGCACATTAAAAGGAATAGGCCCGGCGTATATGGATAAAACCGGCCGCAATGGACTGCGTGTTGGTAATTTGCTGGATAAAAGTTTTACAACCGATTATATCAAGCTGCGGATGAAACACCAGCGCCTGCTCGATAATTTTAATTTCCAGGAAGATATCAGTGCCTGGGAAGAAGAGTTTTTTGAGGCCATGGAATTTTTGCGTGAATTTAAAATTGTAAATGGAGAATATTTCATCAACGAAAAAATTCAGAAAGGCCAGCGGGTTTTAGCCGAAGGCGCACAGGGCAGTATGCTGGATGTTGATTTTGGAACTTTTCCGTTTGTAACAAGCAGCAATACCATTTCGGCCGGTGTCTGTACCGGGTTGGGGATTGCGCCTCAAAAAATAAAAGAAGTGTTTGGAATATCCAAAGCCTATTGTACCAGGGTGGGCAGCGGGCCTTTCCCAACTGAATTGAACGACGAAACCGGTGAACAGCTCCGCAAAACAGGCAATGAGTTTGGAAGCACCACCGGCAGGCCCCGCCGTTGCGGCTGGATTGACCTCGTGGCATTGCAGTTTGCCTGTATGATCAACGGAGTAACCCAGATCATTATGACAAAGGCCGATATACTGGATGAACTGCCCGAACTGAAAGTTTGTAATGGTTATAAAATAAACGGCGAAGCAATAAATTATGTACCTTTTCAAATGAACAGGGTTAATATTGAACCTGTTTATAAATCCTTTGCAGGCTGGCAGAAAGATATAACAGCCATTACTGATTTTACGGCGCTGCCTGCAGAAATGAAAACGTATATCAATTACCTGAATGAATTTTTGGGTATACCTGTCAAATACATTAGTAACGGCCCCGGACGGGACCAATTGGTAACAGCATAAAAAAATAAAAAAAATACAGTATTTTATTTGGCTATGTAAAACAGTTTTGGAAATTTTACAGTATTAATCCATTTTGAAGTATGACTTTTATAGCTGACGACACAACAAATGAATCAATTACTGGCGATTTTGGAACAGTAATCAGGGCGATCAAAAAAACATCAAAGCCAAAAGACGATGATGACGATGATGATCTTGAAGAAGAAGATGATATTATTCCTGTGCCTAAGAAAAAAGGAGCCCCAAAGAAAAAAGCTGCCGATGACGATGAAGATGATGTAGATGTGGAAGATGACTGGGAAAAACCGGAAGAAGAAGATGACTGGGACCCCGATTTTGATGAGTTTGATATTCCCAAATCCGTTGGCAAAAAAGCACCGCTTAAAAAAGCAGGAAAAGGGAAAATTGATGAAGAAGAGGATTTTAAGGTTGATGATGATTTCAGTGACCTTGGACTGGATGATGATTTTGATGATGAAGAAGACGACTTTTAAGAGAGCCGGTTAACAGGAAAAATAAGCAAGTGAAAAAAAGTATTTCTTTTCCTGTTGTCGATGTTGATATTTTTAAAATACAAATGCTGAACTGGGTAAACCGGTTCAGCATTTTTTGTTTGCTGGATAACCGGCATTACGATCTTTCAAAACCGGCATTTGAATGTTTACTGGCTGCAGGCTCAAAGACCGGTATTGAGATGCAGGCAGGCAAGGCTTTTGAAGGGCTGCAGCAATTTTATGAGGCCCATCAGAACGAATGGATCTTTGGACATTTTGGCTACGATCTGAAAAATGAAACGGAAAATATACATTCAAACCATGCAGACAAGGTCGGCTTCAGCGACCTGCATTTTTTTGTGCCCGAAATGGTGATCGAGCTTGATGAAAAAGAAGTTAAAATATATGCTGATGATGCAGCATTTATTTACAAAGAAATTACATCAGCTTCAACATCAATAACTGAAAAAGTAAAAACCAATGCTGTTGTAAAGAACAGGATTGACAAAGCCGGCTATATCAGCATTATTGAAAAACTAAGGCAGCATATTTTGCGAGGCGACTGTTATGAAATAAATTTTTGCCAGGAATTTTATGCTGAAGATGCCGCAATAGATCCTTTATTTATTTACAGCCGTTTAACAGCGCTGTCTCCCAACCCATTTTCTGTTTTTTATAAAATGGATACCCGTTATTGTTTATGCGCCAGCCCGGAGCGGTATTTAAAAAAATCGGGAACAAAAGTATTTTCACAACCCATAAAGGGAACAACCAAAAGGAACCTGGAAAATGCAACAGCAGATGCAGCAGCAAAAAACTACCTGCTGCTTAGCTCCAAAGAAAAGAGTGAAAATGTTATGATAGTTGACCTGGTGAGGAATGATCTGAGTAAAATATGTAAACCCGGCAGCGTACAGGTAGATGAACTGTTTGGCATTTACAGTTTTCCGCAGGTTCACCAGATGATCAGTACGGTTAGCGGAGAATTGCAGGAAGTGATGAACTGGATAGATTGTATCAAAGCTACATTCCCGATGGGATCCATGACGGGTGCTCCCAAAAAAAAGGTGATGGAACTGATAGAACAATACGAACAAACCAAACGCGGATTATTTTCCGGCGCCATCGGTTATGTAAAACCCGGTGGAATATTTGATTTTAATGTGGTGATCAGGAGTATACTGTATAACGGAACAGAAAAATACCTCTCCTTTCAAACCGGTGGTGGCATTACTTATTACAGCGATGCAGCTTTGGAATACGAAGAATCTTTACTGAAGGCAGAGGCCATGATGAAAGTACTGGAATAAAATTATCTCCCTCTTTTCTTCGTAGATTTTGGAAAAGGATAGGTAACAGATTGATTGGGTGGCGGCTCCGGGTTATCGCCCAAAAGCAATTGCACACACTCATTCAGTATAACATATTTATTTGCTAAAAAGAGCTGCATCTTATCTGCAGGAAGTCGCAGATCATAATTTCCATTGATGCTCATCAAATTATCAAAGTCGGGATTATACCGGTTAAAAGTAGCGATATCCATCAGCAGGTTTTTGCTGATCACCAAAGAATTGAACCTGCCGGTAATACTCTGCGTGGATGCATATTCCTTCTCTTCTTCTGTTAAATTTGGTTTTACATCGTATGAATTCACGCCTCCTCTCAGATCATAATTACCTTTTACATTTGCTACGGTGGTAACACCGCCTGTGCCTTCCATAATATAATGCGTAGCAATAAATTTCTTTACATGGTTTCGGCTTTCGGTGGGTAAATAATACTGGAGCGACCAAAAGTTTCGGCTTCCGCTTTTTTTAATGGCACTGTAAACCCTGCCGGGGCCACCGTTATAGGCAGCGATCACCAGCAGCCAGTCTTTCATCTGGCCATACAGGGTTAACAGGTACCTTGCTGCAGCATGGGTACTCTTATAATAATCCCGGCGTTCATCTAAAACATTGTTTACCACAAGGCCATAATCCCTGGCCGTGTAGGGCATAAACTGCCATGGGCCACCGGCACCCACCCAACTGGTTGCTTTTGTGCTTAAATTACTTTCGATAACCGCTAAATATTTAAGCTCACGCGGTAATCCATATTGTGACAGCACATTGTCGATCAGGTTAAAATAAGGTTGGCCCCAACCTTTCATTTTAATGAGGTTGTTGCTATGCGATTTTAAATAATCCTGCATGTAACTTTCTGCATGGGGATTTACCTGTGATGAATAAGGTAATGCAGGATTGTAATTGTATTTGGCAAATAAATTCTTGAAACCGTATTTGGTAACCTGGCTGAAATACTGCACTTTTTCTTTTTCCGGCGGGGCCTTGGTCTTTATCACTTCAGCTATGATGGCATCATCAATGGTTTCGGTTATGATGCTTGTATCTGTAGTTGCAGGTGGCTGCTGTATATTTACAGTACTGCCGGCTTTTGCAGTAATGAAAAGTAATTGTAAAAAGATTATGTAAATAAATTGCCTCATGAAATCACATTAATTTGATGCCTGTTCTTTAATAAACTGATTGGCCAGTTTCAGCAAAGTTAGTTCATCTGATTTTTTTGTCATAACCTGAATACCAAATGGCATGCCGTTACTGTGTTTGAACAGCGGAACAGAAATACCGGGAATACCGGTTAAATTGGCAAAGACCGTAAAAATATCGGCCAGGTACATGGCAATGGGGTCGGTTGTTTTAGCCCCAATGTTAAAAGCAGTTGTTGGGCTGGTTGGCATTATAACTGCATCAAAATCAATGAATATGGCATCAGTTTTGTCAACCAGCAACCGGCGGACCTGCTGTGCTTTGGTAAAATAAGCATCATAATAACCACTGCTTAATACAAAAGTGCCCAGCATGATCCTGCGCTGTACTTCACTGCCAAATCCCTCACTCCTGGTCTGTTTATAAAACTCTGTTAATTCTTTAATATTACCCCTGCTTTGGTATCCAAACCTGATCCCGTCGTACCTGCCCAGGTTACTGCTGGCTTCTGCCGTTGTTAAAACATAATAGGCCGGCACTACATAATCCAGCAACTCAAAATCAATTTCTGTTACCGTATGCCCCTTCGATATCAGTTCATCAAACAGGGTTAAGATCGTTTCTCTAATTTCTTTATCAAGCGATGGATGCTGTAACGCTTCTTTAAAATAAGCGATTTTATATTTTTTTTCCGTTGCATACTGCCGACTGCCAACAGCCGATTGCCAACTGCCGACTGCCGACTGCAAGGCTGTACTGTCAAACTCATCTGCTCCACTCATCACCTCCAGCAACAATGCAATATCGTCCACGGTATTTCCAAAAATGCCCACCTGGTCAAACGAGGATGCATATGCGATCAATCCGTGGCGTGAAATGCTTCCATAGGTTGGCTTCATGCCCAATATGCCGCAGAAATCTGCAGGCTGCCTTACCGAGCCGCCCGTATCACTGCCGAGGCTGGCCATGCACAAACCTGCCTGAACCGCTACGGCATTTCCACCTGATGAGCCCCCTGGAACTTTTGTATGATCCAATGCATTCAACACATTACCATAAACAGAATTTTCATTGGAACTGCCCATGGCAAATTCATCGCAGTTGCATGAACCAATGATGATGGCATCTTCATCCAGCAAACACTGAACAGCGGTGGCGGTATATAAACTTTTAAATCCTGCTAATATTTTTGAGGATGCTGTAACCACATGGTCTTTATAACAGAGCACATCCTTAATGGCAATCACAACACCATGGAGTTTTTTGAGGGGCTCCCCGTTTTTTCTTTTTTCATCCAGTTGTTTAGCACGTGCCAGGGCTTCATCAGCATATACTTCAATAAAGGCATTCAGGTTTTTATGAACATCAATTTGCTGCAGGTAAAATTGTACCGTTTCTGCACAGCTTGTTTTATTACCTGCCAGTTCCTGCTGGTATTGCCTGATATCCTTGTGTCCATCCATCATCATAAATGCCGTATCGGTTAATATAAAATCGGCTGAAGTGATCCCGGAAACGGGCACACTTCAGCCGAAAAACAGGAATGGTATATTCCCGGAATAATTATTTAATTGGAGTTTCTTTTTCCTTCATGCCTTCTTCGATCTCAGTCTTCACATTGTTTTTGGCATCGTTGAATTCACGCATACCACGGCCCACACCCCGCATCAGTTCAGGGATCTTTTTACCGCCAAACATCAGCAATACAACGATAATAATAAGGATCCATTCGCTGCCCCCGGGCATCGATAACAAAAGGATGTTGTTTACAATAGGTAAAGTCATAATCTTGATTTAGGCTGTAAAGATAAACCAAAAATTGACTATCCACGTTATAAAAAATAACACAGTTAACCGTTGATTAACGGTCTCCATTGAAACAGCATTTAAAGAAAAATCAGCGAATATAATTTTTTCCGCATTTGGCCCTGCCATTGGCAGCCTGTTCCGGCGAAATACCCCTTGCACAGGAAACTAAGAACGCAACTGTAAATAGTACGATCAGTGAAAGAACAATCCTTCTCATGGTTTAATTTTTAAAAGTGAATAAAAACAGGGGTAAAGACTTTTCGAAGGATTGAGAATTTGTGAAGAGAGGACAATAATAATACCATTTTTACAGAAATGCAAAAAAGGGCAGAATTTTTTAGATCCTGCCTGTATAATATATTTATATAATCTTTTATTTTTTAGCGACTGCCCTTCTTTTTCGCTGATACGGGCACTTTTTCCGCTTCTGTCACGCAAATAATAGAGTTTTGCACGGTTAACATTACCAACTTTGTGTAAAATCACACTTTCAATATTTGGAGAAAAAACCGGGAATAAACGTTCAACTCCAACGCCATCACTCATTTTACGAACAGTAAATGAAGCGGTTGCCCCGGTTCCCTGGCGTTTGATAACATCGCCCTTAAAGCTTTGGATACGCTCTTTGGTACCCTCAACGATCTTATAATTAACAGTTACGTTATCTCCTGCTTTAAAATTTGGAAGTTTTGCTTTTCCTTTTGTGTCCAGTTGATCATGAACAAATGATACTGCGTTCATATTAGTATGATTTTTTTACGGACGGCAAAGGTAGGGGAAAGTTATGAGTTATGAGTTATGAGTTATGAGTTTTTTTATCGTTTGCGGAAAAAAAACCAAAATCTTACATCCTTCGCTTTAATCTTCTCCATTTCCTCCCCCTTAGGGGTTCCCCTTGTAAGGCAACGAACGTAGTTCAAGAGGGGGCCTTTACCTCGCTACATTCACCGACCTTTTTTCCCTGATCACCGTTACTTTGATCTGACCGGGGAAGGTCATTTCTGTCTGTATTTTCTGTGCTATTTCAAAACTCAGTTTATCGCTGTCGCCGTCGGTTACTTTATCTGCCTCTACAATAACCCTTAATTCCCTGCCGGCCTGAATCGCATAAGCTTTTTCAACGCCGGTATAGGCCATGGCCAGGTTTTCCAGGTCTTTGATCCGCTGAATGTATTGCTGCATGATCTCACGCCTTGCACCCGGCCTTGCACCACTGATGGCATCGCAGGCCTGGATGATGGGAGAAATTACATATTGCATTTCCATCTCATCGTGGTGGGCACCAATGGCATTCACTACGGCCGGGTTCTCACCATATTTTTCAGCCAGTTTAGCGCCTAATAATGCGTGGCTTAATTCTGTTTCTTCGTCGGGAACCTTTCCAATATCGTGCAGTAAACCCGCTCTTTTAGCCAGTTTTGCGTTCATACCCAGTTCAGAAGCCATGATGGCACAAAGGTTGGCTGTTTCACGGCTGTGCATTAACAGGTTTTGTCCGTAACTGGAGCGGAAACGCATACGGCCCACCATCCTGATGAGTTCCTTATGCAGGCCATGCACACCCAGTTCCATGGCGGTGCGTTCACCAATTTCCATGACCTGGTCGTCAATTTGTTTTTTTGTTTTTTCCACTACTTCTTCAATACGTGCCGGGTGAATCCGTCCGTCGGCAACCAGGCGTTGCAATGATAAACGGGCTATTTCCCTGCGCAGGGGATCAAAAGAAGAAAGTACAATGGCTTCTGGGGTGTCATCTACGATCAGATCCACGCCGGTAGCGGCTTCTATGGCACGGATATTACGTCCTTCCCGCCCGATGATAGAGCCTTTGATCTCATCACTTTCCAAATTAAATACAGTGATGGCGTTTTCAATGGCAGCTTCAGCAGCCGTACGTTGAATGGTTTGAATAACTATTTTACGGGCCTCCTTGGTGGCTTTTAATTTGGCTTCTTCTATGATCTCCTGCTGGATCACCAGGGCCTTGGTATGTGCCTCCTGCTTTAAGCTTTCGATCAACTGGGCCTTTGCATCTTCTGCACTCAGGCCAGCCACTTTTTCGAGGCGGCGGATATGTTCTTCCTGGTGCTTTTCCAGTTCGGTACGCTTGATATTCACCACTTCGATCTGGCGGTTCAGGGTTTCCTTGATGGCTTCATTGTCTTTTATCTGCTTTTCAAGGTTCTGGTCTTTTTGATTGATGGATTGCTCTTTCTGTTTGATGCGGTTTTCGCCCTCAATCAGCTTTTGGTTACGCTGCATAACCTCCCGGTCATGGTCCGATTTAAGCTGCACGAACTTTTCCTTGGCTTCCAGCAATTTCTCTTTCTTAAGATTTTCGGCCTGTAATTGCCCGTCGGCGATGATCTTTTGAGCCTGTTGCTCTGCTTCAGTTATTTGTTTCTGGGTGTTTTTGGCAAAAACCAGTTTACCCAGTATGATGCCCAATATCAGCGCTGCTGCGCCAATGATAATGTAAAGTATTATCGGTTCCATTGATTGTTTCTGTTTTAAAACGTTTCAAAATCATATATAACTCCCCTTTATCCATATAAGTTAAATGAGATATTTAAGTAACGAAGATAAGTAATTTGTTTGGAGAAATTGGGTTTGCAGGGCGGACTTATCGGCTTATCAGTCAGGCATACCGGAAATATTATTTCACCTTATCCAGTTGTGCTTCAATTTTTTCCAGTGCATCGGCCATTTCTTTTTCCAGCATAGGGCTGCTTTCGTTGCCGGCCTGGGTGGCATACCAGATCATTACCATGGCAATATAATCCTGCATATCCTTGCCGGCAAACTGGGTTTTAAATTCCACGATCTTGTCGTTGATGGTCTTTAACGTACGTCGTATAGCCTCTTCATCATCCGGGCTGGCCTTGATGCGGTAGGTACGGTCGCCAATCACAATATTTACAGGTATCAATGCTTGCATAATTAAAATTAATGTTTTATTTTGTTCCCCTGCCAAAGAAATCGCCATTTTCCTATATCATAAAAATCAACTGGTACTTTAGTTTTAACTACTGTATGTTAATCGTTTTACCCTCTTAAAGCATATTACCCCTTTAGTAAACCATTTAAGAACCAAACCAGTACAATCATGTTTGCAAAAATTAAACAGGCTTTTTTTACCGACTCCCTCACTATTGAGTGGGATAAGGCAACTACAAATCCCTTAAAGTTCATTTTAAGGAATGATAAAGGCGAGATCTGCTCTACTTTAGATGCTATTCAAAACCAGGACCAGAAGTTTTTTAACTGGCGTGGATTAAATGACCTGCCATATGGAAGGTATTTCCTGGAACTGAGTAATATAGAAGGTGGACAAATTTTAAAATTGGTAAAAAGGGTTTAGATCACTCACTGAGTATGCCAATACATTTGTCTATTTCGCGGATGTAGCTACTGATGTTTTTTTTCAAATGCTTTTTATCCGCATCGTTCATTTTACCGGCGGCGGCTTTTAAAATGGTTATTTTTTCCTGGAGTGCTGTTATTTGACCGCGGTCATTTGCCTTTGCCTCCTGCAGTTCCTTTATCAGATCGCTTTGCCTTTGGTTGTCTTTCTGTAATAGCTGGTAATTCTTCAGTAGTTGCTGAAGTTTGCTGTTGATGCGTTTGATATGTTGTTCCAGTTCATTCATAACTGCCCTTTAATCCCTCTTTCTTCGACTTCGCTCAGAAGGGGACTTTCAGAGTAAAAGTGTTTAAAGATTTTCATTATTCAAAAACCTGAATTTAGTTGTAATCTTCGCAATTTCCCCTCATCCTCAGCGTTAGCCGAAGGAATGGGGGCCAGGGGCGTCTTTACTTCCTGACCTCTGCACCCAATTCCTTTTCATAAGAAGCAATGATCTTTTGCATCATGCCATCGATCTCTTTATCGGTCAGTGTTTTTTCCTCATCTGAAAATGTAAAGCTGATGGCCATGGATTTTTTTCCTGCACCGATCTTTTCACTTTCAAATATATCAAACAAACTGATCGATGTCAATTTATTTACTTTGGCTGTGTGTGTAGCTTTTTCCACAGCTTCAAAAGGAAGCACCTTATTTACTATTATTGCCAGGTCGCGGTGCACAGCCGGGAATTTTGAAACATCTTTATGCTGAATATTTATTTTTTTGTTCAGTTTCAGCAGGCTGTCCCAATGTAAATCTGCATAAAAAACGGGTTGCTTAATATCAAACCGGTCAAGTATACCATTGCTCACCATACCTATTTCAGCAACCATTTGGTTTTTGATGGTTGCCTGTAAACAATTTATCAGGTGCGTATTTTCGGATCGTGTATACACATCAACCTGCAAACCCAAAACATGCATTATTTTTTCAACGACGGCCTTCATAAAATAAAAATCGGCTTTTCCTGCTTTTTCCTTCCAGCTGCCGGCAGATTTATTGCCGGTTACATAAATGGCCAGGTGATTTTTCTCCGAATATTTTCCGGTTTCGTTAACCATATAGGTTTTTCCAAATTCATAAAACTTCAGGTCATTGTTTTTCCTGTTAAGATTATAGGCAATGGAAGTTAAACCGGTTTCCATCATTCCGGGCCGCATGATGTTTAACTCCTCACTTAAATTATTGATCATCTTTACCGTATGTTGCAAAACATCATCGGTATAATAAGCACTGTTGGTAATGGAATTGGTAAATATTTCCCGGAATCCTGAACCGGCAAGGTATTCAGCCGTCTTTTCTGTGTATGCAGCTTCATGTGCCAGTGTTTCCACGGCTGGTGCAATGCTGATGGTGTTGGGGATTTCCACATTATCCAATCCATCAATGCGCATGATCTCTTCCACGATATCGGCAGCCATGCTGATATCGGGCTTGCTGAAAGGAACCGCAAAACGCATTTCATCTGCCCCTTCTTTGAGCAGGTCGAAACCCAGGCTGTGTAAAATATTTTTAACTGCGTCGCCATGATAATTTTTACCGCTGAGTTTTTTCAGGTAATGATATTTAAGGGCGACCTCCGTTTTTTGTTTTGGGGATGGGTATACATCTATGATATCACTGGCAATTTCACCACCGGCAATTTCTTTAATGAGTATGGCTGCTCTTTTTAAAACATGTACGGTGTTGCTGATATCAACGCCTTTTTCAAACCGGGTGGCCGCATCGGTACGCAGGCCATGCCGCAGGGATGTTTTGCGGATGTATATGGGATTAAACCAGGCGCTCTCCAAAAATATATTTTTGGTTGAGGCAGATACGCCACTTTGTAAACCACCATATACGCCACCAATACACATGGGAGCTTCTGCATGGCAGATCATCAGGTCTTCTGCAGCAAGTTTTCTTTCCTTTTCATCCAGTGTTGTAAAAGGAGTCCCTTCCGGCAGATTTTTTATGATCACTTTTCTCCCGGTGATCGCATCCGCATCAAATGCATGTAAGGGCTGGCCGGATTCATGTAAAATAAAATTAGTGATGTCTACAATATTATTGATGGGGCGCAGGCCAATACTTTTTAATTTTTGCTGCAGCCAGCCCGGGCTTTCAGCAACCGTTACACCCTCAATGCTTACACCGGAATAACGCTGGCAGGCTTCAGTATTTTCAATGATCACTTCCATTTGCAAACCCTGGTTATCGGGTTTAAATCCATTTTTGAAAGGCGTTTTTACTACCGTATCTTTTTTAGTGTGGTGGCACAGGTAAGCACAAACATCCCTGGCTACGCCCAAATGGCTCATGGCATCCATCCGGTTTGGGGTAAGCCCGATCTCAAAAATAAAATCATTGGTTAGTTTAAAATACCCGGCTGCAGGCATACCCACTTTAGAATCATCCGGAAGTATCATAATGCCGGCATGACTTTCGCCCAACCCGATTTCATCTTCGGCACAGATCATGCCCTGGCTTTCCACTCCACGGATCTTAGCTTTTTTCATGGTCACCGGATCGCCTGTAACCGGGTAGATGGTAGTGCCGATGGTAGCTACAACCACTTTTGGCCTACAGCAACATTTGCAGCGCCGCATACAATTTGCAGCTTTTCAGCGTTTCCTGTATTTACCGTGGTAATTTTTAATTTATCGGCATCGGGATGTTTTTCGCAGGTGATCACTTCACCAATCAACAATCCCTCTAAACTGCCCTTTATGGTTTCATATTTATTCATGCTTTCCACTTCCAGACCGATCGAGGTAAGGATCTTACTCAATTTTTCCGGTTCAATAATTTCGGGCATGTACTCATTAAGCCAGTTGTAACTGATGATCATCTGGGTATTATAATTTAATATTAGTTGGCAAAGATAGTTTTTTGAATGCTTCTATGTACTGTACAGTTAGTGAAACAGGCTTTTTAATGGCTGATTCCATAAAAAACAAAAAATCCCCCGCTCAATCGATCAAGCAATAAAAAGTGCCCGGTTAATGCAAAGCCTGATAATCTAACTATTGATTTTTAATAATGCAAGTGATCATAGAAATTCAAAAGTGTAAAAAAGAAAATCCGGGAATACTTAATTGTTAATAAAACCAACCGGATTGCGAATTGTAGTGAATATAGTTCTGTTAATTATCTGTGCGTAATTTATGGATAACCTTAATAAGTTATCTTTACTGTGGAAAAGCATGGGGAAAACAACTGCAAAAAACGTATTTTGGCTGATGTGGATAAAAATGAATGCATACTGATTCTTCTTTTGCCTTTACCTTAGCCGCCCAACTAACAATAACCCATTCAAAGAGCAGGATTTAGCACATGGAACTTACTAACTTTAATAAAGACAAAAAACTGCGCCGTAAAGCGCCACTCGATCTTGGAAACATGATGTATGGCAAGGTACCGCCCCAGGCAAAGGAACTGGAAGAAGCGGTTCTTGGAGCCATCATGCTCGAAAAAAGTGCATTCGATACCGTGGTGGAAATTTTAAAACCAGAATGTTTTTATGTAGATGCCAATCAAAGGATCTACAAAGCCATGCAGGGGCTTGCCATTAAAAGTTTACCGATAGACCTGCTGACCGTTGTGGAAGAATTGAAATTCAGGGAAGAACTGGATGCTGTTGGTGGCCCTTATTATGTTACCAAATTAACCAATGCGGTTGTTTCATCGGCCAATATTGAGGCCCATTCCAGGATCGTTTTGCAGAAATTCATTCAGCGTGAACTGATACGCATCAGCGGTGAGATCATCGGCGATGCCTATGAAGACAGTACCGATGTGTTTGATATGCTGGATGAAGCAGAAAGTAAACTTTTTGAGATCACCAATAATCACCTGCGTAAAAATTTCGACAGCATCGATACGGTATTGGTAAAAACAATCCAGCGTATTGAAGACATGCGTAACCGGCAGGAAGATATAACGGGAGTGCCTACTGGCTTTCCATCACTCGACAGGATCACGTACGGCTGGCAATCAACCGACCTGATCGTACTGGCAGCAAGGCCCTCGGTTGGTAAAACGGCTTTTGCACTGAACCTGGCCAGGAGTGCTGCATTACATCCTACCAAACCAACGGCTGTTGGATTTTTTAGCCTGGAGATGAGCAGTTCGCAGCTGGTACAGCGGATCTTAAGTGCCGAAAGTGAAATATGGCTGGAGAAAATTGCCCGTGGTAAACTGGAAGAGCATGAGATGAAGCAATTGTATAAGAACGGGATCGAACGTTTATCCAAAGCACCCATCTTTATTGATGATACTGCAGCATTGAATATTTTTGAATTGAGAGCCAAATGCAGGCGGTTAAAAAATAAGCACAATGTAGGACTCATCATCATCGACTATTTACAGCTGATGAGCGGTGCCGGGGAAAACCGGAATGGCAACCGGGAGCAGGAGATCAGCCGCATATCCCGTGACCTGAAAGGGCTTGCCAAAGAATTACAGGTGCCCATCATCGCATTATCTCAATTAAGCCGGGAAGTGGAGAAAAGAAAAGAAGGCGCCAAGATCCCGCAGCTGAGTGACCTTCGGGAATCGGGTGCCATTGAGCAGGATGCTGATATGGTGATGTTCTTATACCGCCCCGAATATTATGATATCACCAGCAATGAAGTGGGAGAAAGTAATAAAGGTGATACTTTTGTAAAAATTGCCAAGCACCGTAATGGCAGCCTGGATACCATAAAACTAAAAGCCCTGCTCCATATTCAGAAATTCATTGAAGAAGAAGGCGGAAGTGATTTTGCAAGTGGTTTACCGGGCGGAAAATGGAAGCCGGTTAAAACCGATGACGGTGATGGCGCTAAATTGTATATCCAGAAAGGAAGCAAGATGAATGACGGGGAGTTTGATGAGGATGCACCGTTTTAAAAGTAAAAAGTTAAAATTCAAAAATAAAAATGGAGAATGAATGATAAATTTGTTCTCCATTATTTTTTATGGGGTTACCATTTTTTTATAAAGAAGATTTAGTTGCATCAGGCACTGATGTTGTGCTGGATGAACCCACCAGCAAGCATATGGTACAGGTGCTGCGTATGCAAAATGGTGAGCAATTACAACTTACCAATGGGAATGGAATTTTGTTAACTGCTGAAATAACAGACAATAACAGAAAAAAATGCAGCGTAAAAGTTATTAGGTCGGTCAACGAACAACGAACAACGAACAATATTTCAATTGCGATCTCGCTTATTAAAAACACTACCCGTTTTGAATGGTTTTTAGAAAAGGCCACAGAGATCGGTGTTACAGAAATCATCCCGCTCATTTGTGAAAGAACCGAGAAGACTGTATTTAAGTATGAACGGTTGAAAAGCATTTTGGTAAGCGCCATGCTGCAGAGCCAGCAGTGTTGGTTGCCTGTTTTGCATGAGCCCGTTCCGTTTGGAAAACTTTGGCAAAGCTCCAAAAATTTACCAAAGCCGGATGATTACCAGCAAAAATTTATTGCCCATTGCCTGGATAGCGCCAAAAGGAATCTGAAAGACATGAACAACGAATCACTTTCTTCTAAAATCATTTTGATCGGTCCCGAAGGGGATTTTACGCCCGCTGAAATTGACCAGGCCATGCAACATCACTTTATAGCTGTTTCACTTGGTAACAACCGGTTAAGAACGGAAACCGCAGGGGTCGCTGCAGCGGCATTATTGTGTCTTGCTTAAGTTGTCAGAATACTGCTTACATTACAGATAACTTTATTTCCTGTAATTAGTATGAAAAGAAAATTATTTTGCTGCTGTCTGGTATTTAATGTTATCTGCTTTTCTGTTTACAGTCAACTATCCGGGTATAAACAAATAGACTCTGCTCAAAAGGTTCTAAAAAAGTATGACAGCAATAGTTCAGATTATTTTAAAACATGCTTATTTATTTCTAACAAGTATATCTTAAATGAAAATTTTGTTACGGCGCAGATCTGTCCTGATGAGATTTCTGAAAGTGATGAATTGAAAAAAATAACTGCATTACATTATCTTCACCTTTCCTTACAATTGATAATATATTATAACAGGAATTTAAACCAGTTAGGAATCAAGGAAAGTAAAAACGCTATTGCATTAGCAGAAAAATTAAACGACAGTTTGCTATTGCAGGATAGTTATGCGCTGCTTGGCCTTTTTTATTTCAATATTGACAGCATAAAACTATCAATTAATAATTTAAATAAAGCTGTTGATTTTTCTCCGGGGGCTCCTGTACTTTATCCATTTGCAGATGTGATATACCTGGATGATATATTTATTGCATTGGCAGAGATACATACGGTAAACAAAAATTATAATCAAGCCCTGGAATTTGCCCATAAGGCAAACAGGGGCTTAAAAAATTCTACAAATTATCAATCAATTGTAGAGGCTTATAATATTACGGCTTTATTAATGTATGAATTAAAAGAAATGGATAGCAGCTTTTATTATTGTAATAAAATTGATAAAATAGCCCAATTTCTTGATAATAATAATTATAAACTGGTTGGTTACACAGGATTGATAAAATGGTATGATACGGAAAATGAGTATAAAAAGCAAAGGAAATATATAAAAAGGATTTGAGGTAATAAAGTCACACGAAAATTTAAATTCATTATATGTCCAAAGCTTTTTATTTACAGCTATCAAAATATTAAAAAAACATTCGGATTATGAAGATGCTATTGATGCATTGGAACTAAAATCCAAACTTAATTGGAAAACCTTTCGAACTACACAAATTCAAATTAGTGGTATTGAAAATGCAGCATTAAAGAAAGAAGCGAAAGTTTTAAAGCTGTCCATTAATGAGATAAAGCAAAACCGAAGGATCAATAATCTCTGGTTCGCCTTTATTATTTTGATACTGTTATTAGTATCAGCTGGGTTACTATGGTATTTATATCATCAAAAACAGAAATTAAGGGTAACCAATTTGAAATCAAAGATCAGCAGGGACCTGCATGACGATATTGGCGCTTCATTAAGCAGTATTCACATTTTTGGAGATTTGGCTACTTCGGTCTGGGATACAAAGCCTCAGCAAAGTAAAGAAATGGTCAATAAAATAACCATGCAATCAAAAGATCTAATGGAGCGGATGAGTGATATTGTATGGAGCCTGAAGCCCCCTGGTGATGAGCAGAATTCATTGACCATAAAGTTCAGGAACTTCAGCCATGATTTCCTTGCTGCCAGGGGGATTAAAACGCTTTTCGATATTGATGAGAAATTAGCAGCAATTATTGAAAATCCGCTGGTTCGTACCAACCTGCTTCTTATTGCTAAGGAAGCCATGAATAATATTGCAAAATACAGCGGTGCAGACCAGGTTGTTATATCATTACGAAAAGAAAAAGAAGAGGTCATATTTAGCATAACGGATAATGGAAAGGGGTTTGACAGACCACTGACCAATAATGGTAATGGCCTGCACAATATAGAACAGCGATGCAGTCAGCTAAAGGGCAGTTGTCTCATTAATACCTTTCCCGGAAAAGGGGTTACCATTATATGCCGTTTTCCTGTAGCTATAATTAGCCATACAGATTGATACGTTTTAAGAATACTTTTGTGTAATGATACGAGTGGCCGTTTATGATGATAACAAACACAGGCGTGAAAGCCTGCAGGCGTTTATTTCCCTCTCATCTGAATTAAAGCATGCAGGTAGTTTTGAAAACTGTGCCAATATTCTGCAGGATGTAGCAGCCACATTTCCGGATATTATTTTAATGGATATTGAAATGCCGGTTGTAAACGGTTTACAAGGAGTAAAACTGGTGAAAAAGCAATATCCACATATAAAGATCATCATGCAAACGGCATTTGATGATGATGATAAAATATTTGCTGCCTTGCAGGCAGGTGCTGAAGGATATATTTTAAAACAGCTTCCATTATTCAAATTGCCCAAAGCATTGATGAAGTTATAAAAGGTGGTGCCAGTATGAGTCCATCCATTGCATTAAAAGTGATGCGTTACTTCAGCCGGCAGCAACTGGTCATATCGCCGGATTATAATCTTTCACCTAAGGAAACTGAAGTTCTGAAACGGCTGGTACAGGGGCTCAGTTATAAAATGATTGCTGATGAACTAAGCATCAGTTATTTTACAGTAAACAACCATGTAAAAAAGATCTACGAAAAGTTGCAGGTACACTCCCAGGGCGAAGCTGTGGCACTGGTACATAAAGAAAGACTTGTCTAGCTTTCACTCAATACTTTCATAAAGGATTTTTTGATTACAATTCATTTGCAATTATTGTCTTATAGTTTTTGTTAGTGGCTATAATTAGCTATTGCAGGACATTGTCAAAGACTTTAGTTTTATTTTTCAAAATCTTCCATCATGAAACAGTTATTTTTGTTCTTTGCAATACTTGTATCTTTTAATATACAGGCCGCTATCCGCACCGTCAGTAATAACCCGGCCACGCTTGCACAATTCAGCATTATACAGGCTGCCATTGATGCCAGCAGCAACGGCGATTCTGTTTTTGTACATGGTTCTCCTGATAATTATGCTGGCTTTACCATTTTAAATAAACAGTTGGTGATCATAGGCCCAGGCTGGAGCCCCGATAAAAATTTACCGCATGTTGCCACTATAAACTCTGCAATCATATTATCCGGAAGCGGTACAACAGGAACTGAAATACAAGGCTTAACCACAACATCAACTGCTTCGGTCACTATTGCTACTTTAGGCATCAACAACATCAGGTTTATCAGGAACCACATTGTTTTTCACCAGATCTCAATTACGCCGGCCGGCACGGGTACCATTTCAGGTTACCTGTTTGAGGGTAATTGGTTTTCAGATGGAAAAATTTCGTCGAACAGCAGCTTTACACTTCAGAATTTTATTTTTCAAAACAATATATTTTTCATGAATGATTGTTGCAGCTCATTTAACATATCCGGGTTTACCAATACCGTTAATGTATTATTTAATCATAACCTCTTTTATGGCATCTCGGGGATCAATAATATTTTCAGCAGCACAGACTGCCGTTTTCTGTTGATTACCAACAATATTTTTGTGCGACGCAATGCAACTAATGCTGTCAGCAGCACTTTCAGTAACAACATTACATTTAATACAAGTAATAATACCCCGTGGACTGCCAATGGAAATATTGACGGAGGCGGTAATGTTGCAGGCCAGGATCCTCAAATGGTTGCCCAGGCCAGCGTTAACAGTGGAAGCGATAATGCTTTATTGGATTTTACCATAGCAGCCGGTCCGGCAAACAATTCAGGTACAGACGGAAAAGATATGGGACTGCTTTATGATGCAGCAGGCAGCCTGAACTGGGCCAATAGCCGTAACAGCCGCCTTCCCCGCATTTTTGTTATGAACATCATCAACCCGACCGTGGCAGCAGGTGCCACTATAAACATAGCTGTTGAAGCAAGAACCAGCAATTGATCCTTTTAAATTTTCAGTATGAAAAAATTAATTTGGTACTTGCTCTGTCTATGTACTTATACCGCACAGGGACAAAACATAACGGCGGCAGAATATTTTATTGATATTGACCCCGGCAATGGCAATGGAATAGCCCTGAGTGTTGGCACTAACGGCAGCACTGTGAATTTTGTAGCCGCAGTTCCTGCAACTTCGCTATCAACCGGTTTTCATTTTGTAGCTATTCGAACTAAAGATGCTGATGGCAAATGGGGTTTGTTTGAAGCGAGAGGATTTTATATCTCAACCGCTACCAATAATTCCGTAAACATTGCAGCGGCAGAATATTTTATTGATACCGACCCCGGCAACGGCAACGGAACATCCCTGAATGTCGGGACAGCTGGTACCGCTGTGAATTTTGTAGCTGCTGTTCCTGCATCATCGCTTTCAGCAGGATTTCATTTTGTGGCAATACGAACCAAAGATGCAGATGGCAAATGGGCAATGTTTGAAAACCGGGGATTTTATATAAGCGGACAAACAACCAATGTGGCAGATTTTGTGGCAGCAGAATATTTCTTCAATACAGACCCCGGAGTTGGTAATGGTACAGCAGTTGCCATTCCTTTACCAATATCAACCTATACAGATTCGTTGGTATTGCCGCTTGGCAGTTGCCAGTGGGCAACCATCGTATTGTCATCCGGGTAAAAAATGCTGACGGCCAATGGAGCCTGTTGGAAAACAGGCTATTTAATATTTGCACGAGGTATGGTCCTATTTCAAAAATGAATTTTCAGATTGAAAACAACCAGGTATTCTTTACCAATTTATCTTCTGATAATGATACTACGCTTTGGAAATTTGGAGATGCTACTACGGATACTGTATTGGATCCCATAAAAACCTACGCTGTTGCTGGTAATTATAATTTGCAATTGATCAGTAAAAATATCTGTGCCAATGACACGCTAACTGCATTAATACGCATCAATGGCATTCACCGCATTAATGCCGCAAAAGCCGGCAATAACGGGGTGGCTACAGTCATATTTGACGGTAACGGTTTTACAGCTGCAACACCTCTAAAATTAGAACGGGGTACCACAATTATTCTGCCATCAGATAAACGATTCATTTCAACCAACAGGGTAATCGGTTATTTTAATCTTACTGGTGCTGATACCGGCACATATCATGTGGTAGCCAACCTTGGCGGCGGCCCGTTGGATACCCTGAAAAATGGGTTCTTGATAACAACTGCAAGAATACCCTCTGTTTCAATAGTTAAAGGGGGAAGAAATCCTGCCCGTTTTGGTTTTATGTACCGTCAGTTCAACCTCCAGAACACAGGCAATGAAGACGCCATCATGACTCCGTTTGCCACTTTAATCGGGTACAAGCCGGGCATTGTCAATCCCCAGCTTTCTTTTATACAACCTATAGCTGACTTAACCAATAAAGGCATTTTTCAAAATACATATCAATACCTGGGCAGCAATGGTATCAGTAATGATGTAATGAGTACAAATGACCTGGATACAAGTCGTAAGAAACAATTAATAGCCATCTACCGGCTAAAGGTGCCTGCTCAAAGTTATATACCGAACTATGTAAGGATAAATAACACCTATGGTCTGCTTCAGTACGGCAATGGGGCGTTGGTACATCCGCCGTTATTTAAATCAGAAATTGTGCTTAATGATATCTCATCGCCATTCAAAGATTGTATGAATTCGTTTTTAAAGAAAGCGGTTAGGAACAATTTAACTGTTACGCTGAATGATGCAGCATGGACCACCTGTTTTAATACCGCATTTGATACACTGGCAAAAACAATAAGGGATATGACAAGGGATATTTCATTGCAGGAACAATCAGTGCCAATGAAAGCAGTTTTTTCAACCCTGTTGGTGCAAATGGCACAGTGTGGCAGCAGCGGAATGCCAGCAATTATCAACACAGATAATTTTCAAAAAATCATAAAAGATGTAACCTACAATTGGTTATTTCTTGAAAATCTGGATTCAATCGGAAGGCCCTGTTTTGATACAACGGAAACCATCGTATTCAGACAGCTGGCATTGGGAAAGATGGAGAACAAGGATGAACAGGTTGCAGGACAAAACATAGTAAATAATGACTGTCCGGGTGCAGAAATTTTCCCTGAACTGGCTGAGTTGTGTGAACCTTTTTTGAAGACATGTGCTTCCAATGATAATTTGGGTAAAGCCGATGAGTTGATATTTTTACAATTTGGGAAAAAGATATTTTCAAAATTAACGGGTGCCCTGGATAATTTCTGCAAGGTCAATTCAGGATCTGCTTTTTGTGAAAAATTATGTGAACAAACATCTGTTGATCCAAACGTAAAATTTGGACCGGGTAACAATGGCAATTTGAAACATGTGAATTTCCTCGCCAATTATGGTTACACAATTTTCTTTGAAAACCTTGCCACAGCCACGGCTCCCGCAGCTTATGTGGAAGTTACCGATACGCTGGATAAGACAAAAATGGATATCGCCACTTTTCAGATAAGTGGTTTTGGCTGGGGAGATAGTGTGGTGCTGACTGATGCAAACAGGGGAGATTATTCATTATTACAAGATCTTCGTCCTTTGCATCCTAACAAATTAAGGATTGATATACGGATTGATACTGCAACAGGAATAATGAAGTGGAAATTCTTTACGCTGGATACGGCTACTTTGCAACTGACCGAAGACCCGGCACAGGGTTTCCTGCCCCCGAATACAGATGGCAAACAGGGTGTTGGATTTATTTCCTTCAGTATTAAACCAAAAGCTGGGGTTACTTCCGGAACAGTTATTAATAATAACGCCGCTATCGTATTTGATCAGAATGCAGCTATCCTCACACCTGTTTGGCAACACATTGTAGATACCACAAAACCGCAAAGCAACGTGGCTGCTTTACCTTCAGTAATCAACACAACAGGTTTTGTGGTAAACTGGAGTGGCAATGATGCACATTCAGGAATAGATAAATATGCTGTGTATGTATCTGTAAATGACAGCATTTTTAAGCGATGGAAAAAATTTACAAACGCAGTATCTGATACGTTCCATGGCCATTTTACTAAAACCTATAAATTCTTTAGTGGCATCGGATAGTGCAGGAAATTATGAAGATGCTCCACCTGACGCGTATGCAAACCCGGATGCCATAACCACTTTGGAGATAGCTTTGCCATTGAATTTATTAAGTTTTATTGCCAGGAAAACAACAGATCAGAAAAAGGTAGACCTGGTTTGGACTACAGCTAATGAACAGAATGTATCACATTTTGAATTACAACGAAGTGATGACGGTATTAATTATGTTGTAATAGCCAATATACCGGCACAAAACAAACCGGTTGGAGCAACATATACCTGGCAGGATGTAAACCTTTGCCAAAAGTGAATTATTGCCGGCTTCGTATGGTGGATCTGGATGCATTTTCTAAATTAAGTCCAATATGCATTATACGGTTTGAAGATAAAGATGAAATACTGGTTTTTCCAACAGTTACAAGTGACATGGTTTTTGTACAATCATTCAAGTCATTAACAGCCGAGTTATTTAATGCCAGCGGAATAAAACTACAAACGTTGGCAGTAAACCGTAATGCAAGCTTTGATATGAGAAAGTATCCGTCTGGAATATATTATGTAAGACTGGCTTCAGAAAATAAAACATATAAAATTGTAAAGTGGTAATATAAATCAAAGATTAATTCAAAATTTTGGACATCGGGTATAAATTAAAAAATTACACCCGATGTTTTTTACTTAGCCATATCGGAATAACCATTCGCCTTTTCTTCTTTTATAATTGGTTCATTTAATTCAACCACCCTGTTCTTCGCCATCCTTTTCCGCATCACCATGTTCAGCATTTCCACAGAAAAAGAGAATGCCATACCGAAATAGATATAATTTTTCAGGTTGAGTTCATGTGCTGCTTCTGCATTCCAGCCTTCCATAATGAGACTGAGACCGATCATTACAAGGAAAGAAAGCGCCAGCATTTTTAAAGTGGGATGTTTATGAATAAAACCAGAGATGGCAGGACTGAATAAGAACATAACGGTCATGGCGATCACCACAGCAGCGATCATGATCTCTACATACTTTGCCGTGCCACCAGCAGTGATGATGCTGTCGAAAGAAAAAACCGCATCGATCAGCATGATCTGCCCGATAGCATTTGCCAATGATATTTTTTTTATCTTTTTTCAACAAGTAAAAAGCTGATGATACTTTCTGAGGTAAATAAATGTTCCATAATGCCAATGTGCTGGTTTACTGAAGTGCAAAAGTGCTGATAATAATGCAGTACTTTAAGTTTTTTCTGAAATTATATTACAAATCCGCTTTACAATTACCGGCCCTTCATAGATAAGTCCTGTCCACACCTGTACCAATGATGCTCCGGCATCCATTTTTTCTGTAGCATCGGCCCCGGTAAATATACCACCACTTGCAATGATCGGTATTTGCCCGTTTGTTTTTTCATGAATGTATTTTACGATCTCCGTGCTTCTGTTCTTTAGCGGCAACCCGCTCAGTCCCCCGGCTCCGATCTTTTTGATTCGTGATTGGTGGGTGGTGAGTTTGTCCCTGCTGATGGTAGTGTTTGATGCAACAAGGCCGTCTAATTTTATTTCAAGCGCCAGGTCAATAACATCATCAATCTGTTCAGTTGTAAGATCGGGTGCAATTTTCAGCAGTATAGGTTTTTGAATTTTGAATTTTGAATTTTGAATTTGCAGGTTCGACAATATTTTATGTAAAACATCTTTTTCCTGCAATGCCCTCAGGCCGGGTGTGTTTGGACTGCTCACATTCACAACAAAATAATCTACAACATCATGCAATGCCAAAAAACATTTTTCATAATCCTTCCAGGCATCTTCATTTGGTGTAACCTTGTTTTTCCCAATATTCCCACCTATAACAATTTTGATTTTTGATTTTTGATTTTTAATTTTCTTAAGTCTTTCAGCAACCACATCCACCCCATCATTATTAAAACCCATCCGGTTGATGAGTGCTTTATCTTTTGGCAAACGGAATAACCTGGGTTTATCATTGCCGGATTGCGGGAGGGGAGTAACCGTTCCAATTTCCACAAAACCAAAACCCAGGGCTTCCAGTTCATTTAAATATTTTGCATTTTTATCAAAGCCGGCACCCAGGCCGACCCTATTGGGGAATTGAATATTGAACCCGCCTGCCGGACGGGCAGGTGCTGAAGATCGAAGATTTTTTTCCTGTTGTGGGGTCAATTGGTTTGTGATCAGTGTTTTTATAACGGGGATCTTACACAATAACCTTAATCCATTCATCGAAAAATAATGAACCCCCTCGGGATCAAATAAGAACAAAACTGAACGGAGTAACTTATACATGTGGCGCAAAATTACAGTTTGGGAATCAGTTTTTTGTTTTCATGCAGAAATTATAACTTTGGTATATAAAGTTGCATAAACAACCTTTTTCGGTTTGTTGTTTGAAGTTTGTCGTTTGCGGTTAAGCCCGTTAAATTAAAAGAAGCCTTCAAATTTCATAAACTACAAACCACAAACTTAAACCAAACTTAAACCACAAACTTTTTAATCATGCAGGAAGCATACATAGTAGCCGGATTCAGAACAGCCATTACCAAAAGTAAAAAAGGCGGCTTTCGTTTTACCAGGCCGGATGACCTGGCCGTTGATGTAATTAAAGGTTTACTGGCATCTGTACCTCAACTGGATGTAAAAAGAGTGGATGATGTGATTGTAGGTAACGCTGTACCCGAGGCTGAGCAAGGCCTGCAGGTGGGAAGAATGATCTCTGCAAGAGCTGTTGGTATACATGCGCCGGGTATTACCATTAACAGGTATTGCGCCAGCGGACTGGAAAGTATTGCCATGGCCACCGCTAAAATCCGTACAGGCATGGCCGAATGTATCATTGCCAGGCGGAACCGAAAGTATGAGTATGGTGCCAACCGCGGGCTGGAAAACAGTTCCGTCTTTTGCCATTGCAGAAACCGAACCAGATTATTATTTAAGTATGGGCTTAACCGCCGAAGCGGTGGCTAAAGAATATGAAGTAAGCCGGGAAGACCAGGATGCTTTCAGTTATAACAGTCATCTTAAGGCTGGAAACGCCATTAAGGAAGGATACTTTAAATCAGGTATCTTACCCATCACCGTAAATGAGATCTATGTAGATGGAAAAGGCAAAAAACAAAAACGTGATTTTATAGTTGATACCGATGAAGGCGTTCGTGCAGATACATCACCCGATGGCCTGGCAAAATTAAAACCTGCCTTTGCACTGGACGGATCGGTAACTGCCGGTAATTCTTCCCAAACAAGTGATGGCGCTGCTTTTGTGATTGTAATGGGTGAGAAGATGGTGAATGAACTGGGACTGAAACCCATCGCCCGTTTGGTGAATTGTGCCAGTGCCGGTGTTCATCCCCGCATCATGGGTATAGGCCCGGTTGAAGCGGTCCCCAAAGTTTTAAAACAGGCGGGCATGAATTTGTCTGATATTGACCTGTTTGAACTGAATGAGGCTTTTGCATCTCAATCCCTGGCCGTGATCAGAACCTTAAACTTAAACCCCGATATTGTAAATATTAACGGCGGCGCCATAGCATTGGGCCATCCGCTGGGATGTACCGGTTGTAAGCTTACCATACAGATAACCAATGACATGAAAAGACTGAATAAAAAATACGGCATTGTAACAGCCTGTGTTGGTGGTGGCCAGGGCATTGCGGGGATCATTGAAAATATTCAGTAATAAATCTTCATAAACCGGTAAAATAAAAAATTGCGGGCATCGTTATACCCCTGCATGGAATCTTTTTAAATAAATACCCTCCCTGATTAAACTTTAGTAAGCCAATTAAGTCGTAACTTTTTATTTATATCATAGTCAACAAAACAACTGCTATGGACAGAAGAGACTTTCTTACAGCGGGTAAAGCTAAAAAAGCAGCCACTGTCAAACCGGCGTCCTTCGGAGCATCACCATCCAGAACATTAAGCGGTATTAATCCCTATACGGGCCCCTGGACAACCAATGAAGTCATTCACCTGTTAAAAAGAACCATGTTTGGGGCCACCAAAGCCGATGTGGATTTTTTTAAAAGCATGACCATGGACCAGGCCGTGGCTGCCATATTGAATGTGCCTGCAGCCCAGTTAACCCCGCCGCCGCCATTAAAAAACTATGCAAATTCTGTTAACCCCGCCGATCCCGACAATGCCATTCCGGCCGGTCAAACCTGGGTGAATACCAATACCAATGATGGCGGTGTGAATGGTGCAAGGGTTTTATCTTTTAAAACTGGTGGATGGGTCAATTGGTTAACCAGGACAGGAATATACTGGAGAAGTTAACCATGATGTGGCACAATCATTTTGCCACCGAAACAGAAGTGATCAACAGGGCCATTTGGGCCTACCAGAATAATACTATACTGCGTAAAAATGCCCTGGGAAATTTTAAACAGTTTACCAGGGAAATAACTTTGGATACCGGCATGCTGTTTTACCAGAATGGTTATCTTAACACCAATGCAGCACCTGATGAAAATTATGGACGGGAACTGCAGGAACTCGTTGTTGTGGGCAAAGGTGCCCATAATGCAACCCAGGGATTTGCCGAAGCTGACGTAAAAGCTGCCGCAAAAGTGTTACCCGGCTGGCAGATAAACGGAACAACGAATACTTCCTTCTTCAATTCCAACCGTCACGATCCTACCAACAAACAGTTTTCTGCTTTTTACAACAATACAGTTATAACCGGGCGAACCGGGCCAACAGCAGGCGGATTGGAATTAGACGACTTGTTGAATATGCTTTTTTCCATCAATGATCCATCACTGCATATTTGCCGTAAGCTTTACCGGTGGTTTGTGTATTACGAAATTGATGCTGCTGCCGAGGCCAATGTAATTGCCCCGCTGGCACAGATCTTCCGGGCAAACAATTACGAAATAAAACCTGTACTGGAAGCCTTATTAAAAAGTGAACATTTTTTTGATGTATTGAACCAGGGTTGCTATATCAAAAGCCCGGTTGATATGATCGTAGGATTATGCCGTGAATTCAGTGTTGTATTTCCGCCTGTGGCAACCGATTATGCCGGGGCCTATAATACCTGGTTTTTACTGAACTCGCTGTCCTTTATTTTTCAGCAATACATTGGTGATCCGCCCAATGTTGCCGGATGGCCGGCATATTACCAGCTGCCCCAGTTCAATGAATTATGGATAAACTCTGATACATATCCAAAACGAAACCAGTTTACCGACCAGATGTTACTGACCGGATATACCCGCAGTGGAAAAAACATAAGGATAGATCCTACCATTTTTGCAAAATCATTGCCCAACCCGGGCGATCCGAATTTGCTGATATCAGATTCTATAACCTATTTATTCCGCCTGCCGTTAACACAGGCATCCAGAGACCAGTTAAAGAGGGATATTATTTTAAGCGGACAAACATCAGATTTTTACTGGACAAATGCCTGGAACGCATACATCGCCAATCCAAACGACACGAACAATGCTACCATTGTAAGAACAAGGTTAAGAGACCTGTATCAATATTTAATGAAACTGGCCGAATATCAATTGGCTTAGAACCAGAGAACCGGGCAATAATAATTTAGTGAGTATGATTTTTAAAAACCGTTTAATAATCGCTTCGATAGTTCTTCTCCGCCGCGGTGGAGTGCTGGAGGGGCCAAAACTTATTTAATGAAACGCAGAGAATTTTTACGCACTACGGTACCGGCAACCATTTTGCCAACTGTGATCAATGGGTTTTCTTTAAAAGCCTTTGGTGCCGAATCTCCACTTGCCCAATTATTAAACGGAAGTACACCAAACGACCATGTACTGGTTATTGTACAGTTGAATGGTGGAAATGACGGTTTAAACACAGTTATTCCCATTGAGTTTTATTCTAATTATTTTAATGCCAGGAGCAACATTGCCATTCCTGAAAACAGGATATTACAGTTGACACCCAAAACAGGTTTAAACCCGGCCATGACGGGCATGAAAGCCCTGTTTGATGAAGGAAAATTAAGTGTTATACAGGCTGCAGGTTACCCGGCTCCCAATTTCTCACACTTCAGGGCAACCGATATCTGGATGAGTGCATCAGACAGCAACCAGGTGATCGTAAATGGCTGGGGTGGCAGGTTTTTAAATTATGAGTATCCCAATTACCCGGTTGGTTATCCAAACAGTACCATGCCCGATCCGTTGGGTATTCAAATCGGCTCTACCACATCTTTAACTTTCCAGGGGCCATCAGTTAGTATGGGGATGAGTATCAGCAACCCAACCAGTTTTTATAACCTGCTCGCCGGTATTGAGGATCCGGCACCGAATAACAATGCAGGAAAGGAACTGAAATATATCAGGCTTGTTGCCAAACAAACTTCGGCCTATAACACGGTTGTAAAAGCTGCAGCAGATGCAGTAACCCAGCAGGCACCTTATCCAACTCCCAACCCGCTGGCCGACCAGCTTAAGATCGTAGCCAGGCTGGTAAAGGGTGGATTAAAAACAAAGATCTATATGGTGAGTTATGGTGGTTTTGATACCCATTCATTACAAACCACTACAACCGACCCAACAACAGGTGCCCATGCCAACTTATTAAAAAATGTAAGCGATGCCATTAAAGCATTCCAGGATGACCTGAAATTTTTGCAGATCGAAGACAGGGTGATGGGTATGACCTTTTCGGAATTTGGCCGCCGCATTAAAAGCAACAGCAGTACCGGTACCGATCATGGTGCAGCCGCACCGATGTTTTTATTTGGCAAACCGGTGGTATCTAAATTGTGGGGCGATAATCCAACTATTCCTGCTGTTGTAAATGTCAATGATAATATTCCCATGCAGTACGATTTCAGGAGCGTTTATGCGTCACTGCTGGAGAATTGGCTGTGTGTTAAAAACAGCGACCTGCAGCAGATCATGCTTAAGGATTTTCAGAACCTGGCATTGGTGCAAAATCCCGGCTGTATTGTAGTTCCGCCAAGTACTTCAGGTACCAGTTATCTCGAGATCTGGGGAACACCATTTACCCAATCCACTACCATTAAATATAAAACCGATGGCGGGCATACGCTGATTCAGATATTTGATACCATGGGCCGTTTGGTTAAAACACCCGTAGATGCTGAAATGCCGGCAGGGTCATATACATATCCTTACGACAGTGGACCATTGCCTGCAGGTGTATATTATGTTCGTTTACAAAACGGTCCGGTGCAGCAGGTAAAGGCGATGATAAAAGTGAGGTAGCAACCGCATAAAGTATTTTATTAACTGCCTGTGTATTTTCACAGGCTTTTTTGTGTTGTATAACCATATTGCAGAGAACCACTCCCTGTTTAAGTACAATAGCTTTAGTATATTTGCAGCATTACAATGAACATGCAAATAATACCTGTAACCGACAACATTACTGCCACGGAATTTATACAAACATCAGTTGTTATACTTAAAAACGACCCCAACTGGGTACGCCCGCTGGATAAGGATATAAACGAGGTTTTTGATAAAACCAAGAATAAAGCCTTTCGGTTTGGAGAAATTACCCGCTGGATCTTAAAAGATGATAGCGGGAATCTTATTGGCCGGATCGCAGCATTCATCAATAAAAAATATAAGAGTAAGGGTGATGATGTGCCTGTAGGTGGTATTGGTTTTTTTGAATGCATCAATAACCAGGATGCGGCAGACCTCTTGTTCGACAATGCCAAACACTGGCTGATACAAAAGGGCATGGAAGCCATGGATGGGCCAATCAACTTTGGCGAACGCGACCGCTGGTGGGGATTAATCACCAAAGGGTTTACACCACCGCTGTACTGCATGAATTATAACCCGCCGTATTATGTTACCCTTTTTGAGAATTACGGGTTCAAACTGTTTTACAACCAGGTTTGTTTTGCCCTGGAAGCACAAAAACAAATCGCACAAAAAACGCGTGATCGCCATAAAGTGCTTGACGCAGATCCCGACATCAGTTGCGAGACCATCAAAAAAAATAACCTGGAAAAATATGCGAATGATTTTGTGGAAGTGTATAATAAAGCCTGGGCCGGCCATGGCGGGTTAAAACAGATGAATAAGGACCAGGTGATGCTGATGTTTAAAAAGATGAAACCGGTGATGGATGAAATCATCACCTATTTTGCCTATTACAAAGGAACAGCCATCGGCATGTTCATCAACCTGCCCGATATCAACCAGTATTTTAAACACATGAACGGTAAATTCGGCCTGCTGCAGAAACTGGAATTTTTATGGCGGCAAAAATTCAGGCCGGCCCGGAAATTTGTAGGGCTGGTATTTGGCATTGTACCCGAGTGGCAGGGAAAGGGAATTGATTCTTACATTATCGGCGAATGCCAGAAACTGGTGCAGGTACCCCCATACCTGTACCAGGAATACGAGATACAATGGATCGGCGACTTCAACCCCAAAATGATCAATGTGGCAGAGAATTTTGGCGACACTTACCGAAGCAGGAACCTGGTCACTTACCGGTATTTATTCGACCGTACCAAAGAGTTCAAACGGCACCCGATTTTAACATAAGGGGTAAAAACAAATTCTATTTTACAGATCAGAATAACGAAATTAGCAGTTCATGGATAAGTTTATCGTATCAGCCAGGAAATACAGGCCACAGAATTTTTCAACGGTGGTAGGGCAGGCGCATATCACTACCACACTGAAAAATGCTATTACCAATAATCAACTGGCACATGCTTTTTTATTTTGCGGACCAAGGGGTGTGGGAAAAACAACCTGTGCCAGGATATTGGCCAAAACCATTAACTGCGAAAATCAAACTCCCGATGGCGAAGCCTGCAATACCTGTAACAGTTGTGTATCTTTTGATGCAGGCATTTCATTAAACATACATGAACTGGATGCTGCCAGTAATAATTCGGTAGATGATATCAGAACCCTGGTGGAACAGGTGCGTTTTGCACCGCAGGCCGGTAAATACAAAGTGTATATCGTGGATGAGGTTCATATGTTAAGTTCCAATGCCTTCAATGCATTTTTAAAAACGCTGGAAGAGCCTCCGCCTTTCGCCATTTTTATCCTGGCTACCACCGAAAAGCATAAGATCATACCAACCATACTCAGCCGCTGCCAGATATTCGATTTTAAAAGAATTACCAATCACGATACCATTGATCATTTACAGGAAATATGTGATAAAGAAAAAATCAAGGCTGAAAAAGCGGCACTGCATGTGATCGCCCAAAAGAGTGAAGGTTGTTTAAGGGATGCATTGAGTATCCTGGATAAGATCGTAAGTTTTACCAATGGCGAACTTACCTACAGCAATACACTGGAGCACCTGAATATCCTCGATGAGGATTATTATTTTAAACTGATGGAGTATATGCAGCAACAGCAATTGAGCAATGCCATGTTGTTGTATGATGAAATAAACCGTAAAGGTTTTGAGGGAGATACGTTACTGGAAGGGTACAGTGAATTTATACGAAACCTGCTGGTAAGTAAAGATGCCAAAGCCGCCATTTTACTGGAAGTGGCAGATGATTTCAAACAAAAATATTTACAGGCTGCCCAGCAGATCTCCTCCGGCTGGCTTATAGCAGCACTGAATTTACTGAACGAAGCAGAAATAAATTACAAGCAGGCCCGCAACAAGCGGCTGCATGTAGAACTGGCCATCATTAAACTATGCTATTTGTTGCAGGCGGTTGAACTGGTGAATAATGAAGGTACGGTTGCTAAAAAAAAAGTAGTTGAAACTGCAAAACCCGTTGCCTTTAGATCGATCCGGCTTACCCGGGTAAAAGAGCAGGAAATACCGGTTGCCCTGCAAACGGCCATTAAAAAATGAAGCAGCACTTCAGGGGAAGGACAGGCAACACTGATCATTGAAGAACCTTTACAACAAATTCAGCAAACAGTAACAAGGCAGGAAGTTGTACTGAATACAGAACCCAAAAAATCCCTCGGTTCACTGGATGCCATTCGCAAAAAAGTAACCGCTAAAAATAATGCAAACGGAAATACAGTTAAAGAACTTACCGAAGAAGCACTGAAGCTATGCTGGGAAATATTCATCGAAAAACTCATTGCCAAAAAAAACCATTCGGCCGTTACGAATTTTAAGATGGCGGAATTAAAAATCATTGACAATAATACCATCGAGATCGTTACTGAAAATAATATCCAGCAAAAATTCATTGAGCAGGAGCGTGCCGAACTGGTTGATGACCTGCAGCAGTATTTTTGCAACCGGCAGTTAACATATTCGGTTACCATTTTAGAAAAGGAAGGAACAGGCATTGAAACCGAAAAACCATTGAGCAGCCGTGATCAATACCTGAAGATCGTTGAAGCATATCCCCTGGTAAAAGAATTAAAAGACAGGCTCAGGTTAGAACTCGATTATTAAGCCAAACTGACCTGCATTTCCTCATTTTGCCTTAATTTCGAACCTCAATCCCCGTCCGAACGATACGGGCGGATAAAAATAGCTATTCATATTATGGCAGAAGTGATACGCATGCCGCTTTTAAGCGATACGATGACCGAGGGGAAAATTATATCCTGGAACAAAAAGGTAGGGGATACCGTAAAAGCAGATGATGTGCTTGCAGATGTAGAAACCGATAAGGCAACCATGGAGGTAAATGGCTATGTGGACGGTACTTTATTATACATTGGCGTACCTGCCGGCGAAGCTGCACAGATCAACCAGATCATTGCCATTGTAGGAAAAGAAGGAGAAGATTATAAGAGCCTGTTGGATAAAGAAGGAGGTGCAGCTAAAACAGCTGCAACCGCAAATCCAGAGGGTATTGCGGACAAGCTACCAACAACGGCCACTCAGCAAACAGAAGTCAGCAAACCTCAAACTCAAAATGTATCCACCGAAACCCTGGCTGCCGGACAGGCCGGTACAGCGAAGGTGGACCCAAAAACCCAAACTGTTTCACTACCCGAAGGCGCAAAAGAAATACGTATGCCTTTATTGAGCGATACAATGACCGAAGGAAAAATTATTTCCTGGAATAAAAAAGTAGGAGATTTTGTAAAAGCTGATGATGTACTAGCCGATGTGGAAACCGATAAAGCAACTATGGAAGTGGTAGGATATGAAGAAGGCACTTTATTATATGTAGGTGTGGAGGCCGGTAAAGCCGCAAAAATAAATGAGATCATTGCCATTGTTGGCAAAGCAGGCACCGATGTGAGTGCTTATGTAGCAGCAGAAAAAGCAGGAGGGAATAGGGCACAGCGTCCTGCGGATGTGCAGTTGGCAGAAGGCAGTCAACCTGCTGAAGAAACAGCACCCGAACAATCAGCTGTTAACGACGATCAAACTGCGGCTTCTACTAACGGAAGAGTAAAAGCTTCTCCATTAGCAAAGAAACTGGCTGCCGATAAAGGCATTGATATCAGAAAAGTAAGTGGCAGTGGTGATGGCGGCAGGGTTACTAAAAAAGATGTTGATGGTTATGTGCCCGTTGTTGCAAAAAAACCGGAAGCGGTTAAAGCCCCGACAGCGGTTTCAAACCCTGTCGGCGGTTCAGTAACAGGAGTTGAAGGCCATACCGATGTGCCATTGACCCAAATGCGTAAAACCATTGCACGCCGCCTGGGCGAAAGTAAATTTGGTGCGCCGCATTTTTACCTGACCATGGAAATAAACATGGACAATGCCATCAATGTGCGCACACAACTAAATGAACTGAGCCCGGTTAAAATTTCTTTCAACGATCTTATCATTAAAGCAGTGGCATTGTCGTTGCGCCAGCATCCCAATGTAAACAGCAGCTGGATGTCTGATTTTATCCGCTTAAATCACCACATCCATATCGGCAGTGCGGTGGCAACCCCCGAAGGATTGATCGTACCGGTGATCCGTTTTGCCGACCAGAAGACCTTATCACAAATTGCGGCAGAAGCCAAAGAATTATATGGTAAAGCAAAGGATAAAAAACTGCAGCCAAATGAATTCAGCGGAAACACATTCACCATATCCAATTTGGGTATGATGGACATTGAAGAATTTACGGCCATCATCAACCCGCCCGACAGTGCGATACTGGCTGTTGGAACCATTAAAGAAGTAGTTGTAAAAAGATGCCGGTTTTGGCACAGCCAATATCATGAAACTCACCATGAGCTGTGATCACAGAACGGTTGATGGAGCTGTGGGAGCTGCTTTCCTTCAAACGCTCAAAAAATATTTAGAGAACCCGGTAATGATGTTACTGTAAAAATGTATAAAGTATAATACGATAAAAGAGCACTGGAATATTTCAGTGCTTTTATTTTTTAGTGACTGTGCGCTACTTAATTAAAAAGAGGTATGAAAAAAATAATGCTTGCCATTTGTTGTGTAATTTCTTTTTCGGGGGTTACTGCACAAACCATTATAAAAATTTTATTTGGATTAGGAGAAGTTAACATTTACCAACAAATAATTATTGCAAAATGAAAACGGTTGAATTTAAGTTTATTTTTTTTGGAAAAAAATATTTTCCGGATGGCAGCATTCAGTTATTGGATTATAAAATGCAGGGGCCGCTAAAAAAAGTAACTACGTATACTGATATCGGCCTGCGTGTGCTGGAAGGCAAAGATTGGGTTCCAAAGTATTATGGAATTTGTACGTTACACAAATAAGCCGGAAAGACGGGATATCATTTTAACTGAGACCGATAAAAAGAGAATGCAGTAATGGCCTAAATTAGTTCAAAAAAATAAATAAAATCCGCAATTTAAATCATTAAGAAGAACTTTGGAAAATTCACCATTTACTGATCGGAAGAAGCCGGAGAGCTGGTCCATTGCCTTTTACCTGTAATCCACTCGCCAAAGAAGTTTTAATTATTGAAGGGTCAGCAAAACTGGACACTGCGAGTAATGATTAGACTTTGAATTTTTAAATGGAATAAACATTGATAATCCGGATACTGTAAAAGAACAATCAAACATGGAAATAAAGAGACGAAAATTTCAAGGGGTTATCAATATTTTAAGCTTTAACCGGCACTTTTATGTATTGGGTATATTGGCATTGTCTTTGGTCGTTGCAATTTGATATTCAGGCTGGTCTTTAATTGGATAATCATACTGCTAATAGGGCCTTATAATGCCTTTAATGGTTTCGGTTATGTTTTGATATCTCCGGGTATATAATTTTAACTGGTTAAAAATTGGATATATTGAAGATTCTGAGGCGAACAGATTTAAATATTAATGCCGGATTGGTTTTTTTAAATATTTAAATTAAAGGTGTTTGATTTTTTTTAAAGAAAAAGGTTAAAAAAAAGTGACATTTTCTTATTATCAGATTTAAGAATGCACAGGTTATGCGAAATGGAAATGTAAATGGTGAAATTACGGTCCAATTTGCATTTTCGGTTTACTTTATCCCGCTGCGCCCAATTTTTATAAAAATGCAATTCATCTAAAAATAATTGGTGTTTTATTAATTGTTTAGCTTGATTACCTTTCCAAGTATTTAAATGGAACAAAGATTTTTTTGTTGTGACCTTTCATACTTTATTTTCTTGACTGTTTTTCTGATGGGGTTGCTTTGTTTAACAATCTGGGAAGTCATAACACAGACCTTTAGGCTGCATTCTGTTAGACTGTTGTTCATTTTTGCACACGGGTAGTTTGAACTAATTTATTTATTTTCTTATGGCCTACTTAAGTTTTATATTCGGATAGTACCATCAAAGAAAAGAAGATCAGAATACCAGTTAGCCCCTGACTTAAAAATTTGTATTTTGTGAATGACACCATCAATGTGATGGCATTTGCAATTATTGTTGCATTAAGAGCTGCCATTGGATATTTTGCAATCATTTGTATTAGTATTGAAAATGGGATTTGGTTTTAAAGAATAAACCATAGCAGTGCTTTAAAAGTCTGCAGGCATTTAAAAGGATTGTGGCCTTTGTGTTATGGGTTTATCATCATTCCAAAATTCATCAGGGATGGTATCTACAACTGGGTGGCTAAAAACCGCTACAAATGGTTTGGCGTTAGGCAACAATGCATGATACCCACACCGGAAATAAGATCAAGATTTTTAAATTAAATGGAAAAGAAAAAAACGTTGGTATTGGGTGCTTCGGAAAATCCGGCACGCTACAGTAACCTGGCCATAAACAGGTTAACAAATAACGAGCATCCCGTAGTTGCCATTGGCCGGAAAAAAGGATTGGTTGCAGGTATACCTATAGAAACTGAAAAGATACCCTGGGATGATATTGATACCGTTACCCTTTATTTAAATTCCCGGCATCAGCAGGAATACTACGAGTATATCTTATCCCTTCATCCCAAAAGGATCATTTTTAATCCCGGAACCGAAAATGATGAATTGGCAGAGCTTGCCCTAAAAAACGGGATCAGGCCGGTGGAAGCCTGTACCCTGGTGATGTTAAGTACCGGGCAATATTAATTCCGGCCGGAATGGGTAAATATACCTTTCGTTTATCGTAGTTCTACCATAGTTTTTCCTGTTGTTTTTATTTATTACAGCTGGGATAATAAAAGCGCCATTGTATCGTTTTCTTAAGTAGTATTTTATATCCAAATATCTTAGAAACCAAAAACGAATACAATGAAACGCTGTGCGCCCTATGCATTGTTTGCACTGTTGTTCCTGATTACCCTTACCGGCTTTTCACAAAACAATACCTCCAAACGAAAACAGTTCAGTGCTTTTCCTGCTGTGATCAACTGTTCAGAAACAGAATTGAGCAGGATATTTAATTCACCGGCCGGGCAGTTTGTGAGCCTTTCCTTTTCCGATAATTTTATTTTTTCGGGTAATGTAACCAGTAATATGGTTAAATACGCCAACCTGCAAACGGCAGTAGTGGTATCACCGGATTATTACAATACGATCTTCAGCGTGTCAAAGATCATCAATACAGACGGCAGTATCAGCTACCTGGGCCGCATCATCAATAAAAAATATTTCGATGGGTTTGAACTGAAACAAAATGTGGCGGGAACCTATCAACTGGTAAAAATGGAAACAGACCGGGTGATACCCGACTGCAGCCAGCAATAATTTACAATGCCTTAAACTTACCATATCGCAGAATCCACCTAAATCCCTTGAGAATGAAAAAATTTTTTACCTTATTGATATTAACTACAGCTTTATTGTTTTCCAATACGGCTTTCAGCATTCCAAAATTAAACAGCTACCCCACGGCCATTGCAACCCTATTTCTTGATTTTGACGGTCACAATGTACAAAGTTCAGTATGGAACAGCGGTATGCCGTTTAATTGTGCTGCTTCAGGGATGACCGATCCGCAGATCACAGAAGCATTTTACCGTGTTGCAGAAGATTACCGCCCCTTTAATATTAATATTACCACCGACTCAACCGTTTTTTTAGCTGCACCATTGAACAGGCGTATGCGTATCATCATCACTACTACCAGCAGCTGGTCTCCGGGTGTTGGCGGGGTTGCATTTATTGGTTCATTTAACTGGGGCGATGATACACCAGCGTTTGTTTTCAGCGACCGTTTAGGTCCTTACAGCCCCAAAATGATTGGGGAGTGCATCTCTCATGAAAGCGGCCATACAGTTGGTCTGTCACACCAGTCAAAATATACAGAAACCAACTGCTACTCTCCAATTGAACAGTATAACTCCGGTATAGGTACAGGAGAAACCGGGTGGGCACCCATCATGGGAAATAGCTATAACCGCAATATGAGTAACTGGAATAACGGCCCAACACCTTATGGATGTAACAGTGTGCAGGATAACCTGTCCATCATCGCTTCACAAAACGGGTTTGGTTACCGCACTGATGACTATGCCGAAGCACTCAACACGTCAACGCATACACTCCAGGGAAATAATTTTAACGTAAATGGTATTATAACTACCAATACCGATAAGGATGCCTTTACATTTACCTTACCGGCCAATTCTAATTTTATTTTATCAGTCATCCCGTTTAATGTACAGGGAAACTGGATAGGCGCCAACCTGGATACCAGGATCGAATTATACAGTTCGCCAACAACTTTAATTCGCGACTATAACCCGCTGGGATCATTAAGCGTGAGCATCGATACTATTTTAAATGCCGGCACCTATTACCTGAAGATCTATGGTACCGGGAACAGCAATATCGGGGCATATGGCAGCCTGGGCGCATATACAATTAGCGGTAACCTTGGTTCACTTCCAATCCATGATGTACATCTTGGTGGAACGGTCATTGATAAGAACAGGCACAGCCTGAACTGGCGCATCATTGCCGATGAACCCATAAAGACCATTGAAGTGGAAACATCGGGCGATGGCAGCAATTTCAAAGCCTTAACAACAGTAACCCCGTCTGCAACAAAATTTTCATACCAGCCTTTTACAGGCACCACCGTTTTTTACCGTTTAAAAGTTACTTCGGAAATAAACCAAACCGTGTATTCAAATACCATAGCACTGAAGGGAACCGGCATTGCTGAAAAACCATTCAATGTATCAACATTGGTACAAAATGAGATCATTATCAATGCATCGGGCAGCTACCGGTACCAGTTACTGGATATGAACGGCAGTAAGCTTGCATCAGGTAGCGGTTTACCCGGAATAAACCGGTTGGGAATGGCCAACCGTTCTAAGGGCATGTATATCATACAGCTTATAAACAATGATCCATCCACAGGAAATAACACACAACAAACAGAACGAATTATAAAACAGTAAGGTAGATTCATGTGTAAGTCTGGGGAGTAGCGTTAGGGGCTGCTCCCCCTTTTTTTTGCCTGAACATGATCACGGGCTTTACCAGATTTTTACGCTGTTGCCTGTTTTATCCATTCCGTTCCCTGCCAGATCCATCTCTTCTTAGTTCAGCACCCATTGCCTTTATTCAAAATCCGGCTTCAGCAAAAAAGGGCCATTTGTATTTATTTGGTATAGCATTACCACGCCATCAGGTACAAATCATTTGTTTGATCAGCACCCGCAAATATTTATTCTATGCCGCTGTAGAATAAATAACAATTGCCGGGTAGTTGGAATTGTAGTTATGAGGGTAATTGTAATAACATTTTGCTGCAATCCGTTTGCTTTTACAGAACCCTTTGTGCAAATACCTGTGAAACCTTAATCCGATCCAATGAAACGAAATGTACCCTATGCATTGTTTTTGCTCTGTTTTTGAATACGCTTACCGGCTTTTCACAAAGCAATACCTCCAAACCAAAACAGTTCAGTGCTTTTCCTGATGTGATCAACTGTTCAGAAACAGAATTGGGCAGGATATTTAATTCAACTGCCGGGCAGTTTGTGAGCCTTTCCTTTTCCGATAATTTTATTTTTCGGGTAATGTAACCAGTAATATGGTTAAATACGCCAACCTGCAAACGGCAGTAGTGGTATCACCGGATTATTACAATACGATCTTCAGCGTGTCAAAGATCATCAATACAGACGGCAGTATCAGTTACCTGGGCCGCATCATCAATAAAAAATATTTCGACGGGTTTGAACTGAAACAAAATGTGGCGGGAACCTATCAACTGGTAAAAATGGAAACAGACCGGGTGATGCCCGACTGCAGCCAGCAATAATCTGAAATTTTCAAATGCCTGTAATATATGTATCCTGCAAAATTATCCTAACATGAAAAAATTTTTTACACCAGTATTTTTAGCAGCATTTTTATTCATATCATTCAATGCTTTCAGTATACCGAAATTAAACAGCTACCCCACGGCCATTGCAACCCTATTTCTTGATTTTGACGGTCACTATGTACAAAGCTCAGTCTGGAATAACGGTCTGCCTTTTAATTGTGCTGCTTCGGGGATGACCGATCCGCAGATCACAGAAGCCTTTTACCGTGCTGCAGAAGATTACCGCCCCTTTAATATTAATATAACCACCGACTCAACCGTTTTTTTAGCAGCGCCTTTAAACATGCGTATGCGGGTGATCATTACCACAACATCCTGGGTAGCGGGCGTTGGTGGTGTAGCTTATATTGGTTCATTTAAATGGGGAGATGATACACCTGCTTTTGTTTTTAGTAATAAGCTAGGTCCTTACAGCCCCAAAATGGTTGGGGAATGCATCTCTCATGAAAGCGGCCACACAGTTGGTTTAGCGCACCAATCGAAATACGGTGCCAGTTGCAGTACACCAATTGAGCAGTATAATTCAGGTATTGGTTCCGGTGAGGATGCATGGGCACCCATCATGGGAAACAGCTATAACCGCAATATGAGTAACTGGAATAACGGTCCTACACCTTATGGTTGTACCAACATGCAGGATAACCTGTCCATCATCACCTCACAAAACGGGTTTGGTTACCGCACTGATGAATATACCGAAACACTTAATGCGGCAACGCAATTACTCCAGGGAAATAATTTTAACGTAAATGGTATTATAACTACCAATACCGATAAGGATGCCTTTACATTTACCTTACCGGCCAATTCTAATTTTATTTTATCAGCCATCCCCTTTAATGTACAGGGAAACTGGATCGGTGCCAACCTGGATACCCGGATCGAATTATACAGTTCACCAACAACTTTAATTCGCGACTATAACCCGCTGGGATCATTAAGCGTGAGCATCGATACTATTTTAAATGCCGGCACCTATTACCTGAAGATCTATGGTACCGGTAACAGCAATATCGGGGCATATGGCAGCCTGGGCGCATATACAATTAGCGGTAACCTTGGTTCACTTCCAATCCATGATGTAAGTCTTGGTGGAACGGTCATTGATAAGAACAGGCATAGCCTGAACTGGCGCATCATTGCCGATGAACCCATAAAGACCATTGTAGTGGAAACATCGGGCGATGGCAGCAATTTCAGTGCTTTAACATCAGTAACTCCTTCATCAACCAATTTTTCATACCAGACTTTTACAGGCACCACCGTTTTTTACCGTTTAAAAGTTACTTCGGAAATAAACCAAACCGTGTATTCAAATACCATTGCACTGAAGGGAACCGGCATTGCTGAAAAACTATTCAATGTATCCACATTGGTACAAAATGAGATCAATATCAATGCATCGGGCAGCTACCGGTACCAGTTACTCGATATGAACGGCAGTATGCTGTCTTCCGGAACCGGGTTAAAAGGAATTAACCGGATCAATATTTCCAGCCGGGCAAAAGGCATGTACGTCATCCGGCTTTTCAGCAACGATCAATCCACAGGATCCGGCGGAACACAAACCGAACGGTTCATAAAACAGTAAGAAAGATTTATGTATAAGTGTGGGGAGTAGCGTTAGGAGCTGCTCCCTTTTTTAGTAACCATTAATTAATTGTAAATTAATGGATCGTATATTAAATTATCCGTAACTTTAAAAAACCCATTTTTATGTTATGGAGAAAATTTAACGGAGACCCCATCCAACTGCACATCAAAGATGCCGTAGAACAGGCTATCACCCGGGAAACAGCAGCCGGCTTTCACTTAAAAGTTTGTATTGGTACCGACAGCCAGGTAAAAGGCAAGGAAACAGAATTTGCCACCGTCATTGTTTTTTTACGCGAAGGCCATGGCGGTTTTATGTTTATTCACAATGAAAAAACATTGCAGAAATACAGCATAAAGGAAAGGATGCTGGTTGAAGTGGCCAAGAGTATTGAAATTGCTTACGAGCTCTGCGACCTGTTTACATTGTATGATGTGGATATGGAAGTACATGCCGACATCAACACCAACCCGCAATTTAAAAGCAACGAGGCCTTACGGGAAGCCATGGGCTACATTCTGGGAATGGGTTTTGCCTTTAAAGCCAAGCCCGAAGCCTTTGCCAGCAGCAGTTGTGCCAATAAGGCGGTGAATTGATTATTGAGCGGTTAAAACTTATGGATATTTGTGTTTGTGAAAATGCAGGTAGTAAAAACTAACCCGCTGTATTTTCCAGGCTATTATTTGTTTCTTCTATAAATGACAGTATTTTTTCTTTCCCTGTTTTCTTTACGGCGCTGCTTACAAAATGCTGTGGTAAGAACTGCCAGGTTTTTTTCATGGCTTCTAAAAAGGCTTTTACATTTTTACTCACCATCCGCTGGTTTTCCTTATCGCTTTTTGTAAATACCAGGCAAAAGGGTACCTGCCAGGTACGCAGCTGATCCAGGAACTCCAGGTCAATTTTTTGCGGTGAATGCCGGGCATCTATCAACACAAAAACCATAGTAATATACTTACTTTGGCAAAACCATAACCGGGAAGGTCAACCAGGTACCATTGTTTACGCTTTGTTTCGGAAGCCGCCGGTGCTTTTTGATTTGCTTTTGGAGTGGGTGAAGAGGATATCTCAAAATGATTCAATAATTGTGTTTTCCCCGGCGAGCCCGATGTTTTAGCCAGTTTATCATTATTGCAAAGCATATTGATCAGTGATGATTTTCCCACATTACTGCGGCCAATGAAAGCATATTCGGGCTTGTCGGGTACCGGGCATTTCTCATAACCGGGGCTGCTGATGATGTATTTGGCTGACTTGATCTGCATCAGGCAAAGATATGGATTGATTTAGCTCATCGTTTGTTATTGCTCCTTATCTGAATACTTCAAACTTGATACTTTTAACATGCGCTTGTACCTATTGCCAATTGCCAATTGCCTATTGAACTGTATCTTTGCCGTTCATGTCAAATTATGCACACGATACGGTAGTTCCTTACAAGGATTCTGAAATGGGTAAAAAACAGCAGGTTGCCGGTATGTTCAATGATATCGCTTTCCGCTATGATTTTTTAAACCGTTTTCTGAGTGCCGGCATAGATATTGGATGGAGAAAAAAGGCGATCCGGCAATTAAAGGATATTAAACCCGAAACCCTGCTGGATGTGGCCACCGGGACAGCAGATGTGGCCATTATGGCATCCGGTATATTAAAGCCGGTAAAGATCACCGGAATTGATATCAGTGATGGTATGCTTGAGATCGGGAGGGAGAAGATAAAAAAGCTGGGTTTGCAAAATAATATAGAACTGTTAAATGGCGATTGTGAAACAATAAAATTTGAAAATGATTCGTTTGATGCGGTAACTGTAGCTTTTGGGGTACGCAATTTCGAAAACCTGGAAAAAGGGCTTTCTGAAATAATACGGGTACTGAAACCAGGCGGTAAACTGGTAGTGCTCGAGTTCAGTAAACCAAGGCCGGCAGTTGTAAAAACCATGTATAACCTGTACATGAAGTATATCTGCCCCAACGTGGGTAAATTATTCTCTAAACACCGCATCGCATACCAATATCTCGACGAATCAATTAACAAATTTCCGGAAGGAAAAAATTTTACAGCTATCCTGGATAACCTGGGATACAGAAACACTTATTCTAAACCACTGAGCTTTGGCATATGCAGTATTTATTGCGGAGAAAAATAATTAATACAGGAATTGCACTTTTATTTTTTCCGATGATCGGCTTTACGCAGATCAGGGAAAAATATAATCAGCCGGATCATGATGATAAAAAGATCCGTTTTGGTATTCACCTGGGTACCAACCGTGCGCATTTTGCATTTACCCATCATCCACAGTTCCTGCAGCAGTCACCATTCGACAGTATTACTGTAATTGAAAGTTTAAACAGTACCGGGATCAACCTTGCCTGGCTCGTAAATATCAGGCTGAATGAGCATTTTGACCTGAGAACATACCCGGTTAACCTGACTTTCACAGAAAAAAACTTTGAATACAATCTGCCTTACCCCGACAGGCCGGCCGGTGAGGATTTTGTAACCTCAAAAAAAGTGCAGTCTATTTCGCTCAGCATACCGGTTCAGATAAAATTCAGCAGCGACCGAATCAATAATTTTAAAGTGTATATGATTGGCGGAGGCAGGGCAGAATATGACCTGGCATCAAATGCCGGAGCTAAAAAAGCGGAAGACAAGATCAAACTGAAACGCCTCGATTATGGCGTGGAAGCAGGACTTGGTTTCCATTTTTATTTTCCCATGTTTGTTTTAACACCCGAAGTAAAAATGGGATGGGGTATTGGTAATTTACACAGCAGGGATGAAAGCCTGAAATATTCAAAAGTGATCGATAAGATCAATTCACGGATGATCTCATTTTCTTTAACAGTGGAATAAAAAGTATACGGTTAATAATCGTATCTCCTGTTAAACATATTTATCCGAACGCCCCCGGTAAATAAGGTTGTGGTTTGCGCAGCCGGGTTGTTCAACGTTTTAAAATGTCGGTATAAACCGGTTACTTCAAAAAAGATATTCTCCCTTATTTCGTAAGATACCTGTAAGTATGTATTTAATACGGTGGCTTTGTCGCCGCTTCCGATCTTAAACCCGCTGTTCATGGTTCGTGTGGTATAATCCCTGAAGATATTTCCCCCAAAATTTTTACCGGCGCTGTCAAGTCCCTGGGTATAAAAAATGCCCTGCAGGTATACATGCCATTTAGGTGCGGGCTGGTAGCGTATGATGCCCAAAAACTCCTGGAAATTGGCTCCCAGCGGGTGTGCCAATGGCTGGTTGTAATGGGTGTAATTGGAAATGGTATCACTATGTGTATAGGTGAAAGGCCTTACACGGTTCGTTTCCAGTTGTATATCCAGGTTAGGCACTCCAAATGCATCCACATATTTTACACCAACCTGTAAGCCCCATTTATTAACCCAGCTTGTCGGGTTGTTCTTGATCTCAGATAGAATAAATTCATCCAGCAGGAACTGTCCGTATAACTGTGCCCTATGCCCGATATTTGCCTTGAAATCAATTCCTGCAACAGCGTTATCGGGGCTGCCAACAGTGCCTTCAATGTGCCGGTAAAAAATGATGGGATTTAAATATTGAAAATCGAAATGGTTCTTACGGCCAAAAATAACACCTTCAAAAACACCGATGTTCAGCCATTTAGTAACGTTCATACTCAGGTGGTGCATGGCGGCATATTTACGGTCGAGTAAGGTATCGCCGGCTTTTTTAAACTGTGGCATCAGTTCCATAAATATATTCTGGTAATTGAGCTTCCAGATGCGGGTATTGAGCTTTAAAAATAAATTACTGTTGCCCCAGTCGCTTAATAATAAACTGCGGTAACCGTTGCCGATAAAGTTCTTGTCGTACCCAAACTGTATGTCAATGGCCCCGGCAGCCTTGAACGTAATGTATCCCCGGGCATCAAAATAATCAACACCGGTAGTTTTAAACGGTTTATAAAAACCAACCCCGGGTACAGCCCTGAAATGGTTGACCTGCTGCTGAAAGAATTGGGGCCCGCGTTCCTGGTTATCCGTTAAAAAAGTAGAGAACCCGATCTTTCGGCCAATGGTTCCCCGTAAAGTAATTCCCTTGCTGTTTAAAAAAATAGATTTATTATAACCCGTTTCCACACCATGTACATATTGAAAAACCGGGTTAAGCGCCAGGAAAAAGTTTTTGGTATTCACTTCTAAAAAATTAGGCTTCGTGGTATAAAAATTCTTCAATACCGGCCTTTTACTTAAAAATTCTTTTTTTGAACCGGTTACCCATTCACTGTTATTCATTAAAAAACTGTTCAGGTTGTATTCATCTATAGATGTTAATGCCTGGCTGTTCCACTCTTCGTATTTATCCCTGCCGGTCAGCGTGTTTACATATCCAAGGCGGGCACTGTCGATAAATTCGGTCTGATCCACAATATATTTCCGGTTGAACGGCCGTACTGAAGAAAAATTGAGATGGGTATTCTTTTGCTGTTTGATCTCCATACGGTCAACAAAATGTATGTCTTTTGATCCGGGCGTTAAAAAGGTGGATTGTGCTGTGGCTATAGCAGGACAAATAAAAAACAGCAGTTTGGTTAAGCTTTTAATAAATTGCATCAGATAATTTTAGTTTAACAGGTTACTTGATTCAAGTTATGCAAAAATACCTTTTTAAGAACATACCCGTTGTAAATGAAGGAAAAATCCGTTCATTGGATGTTTTAACTAATGGCGAACGGATAGAAAAAATTGCGGGTAGCATTGAAACCAAATACAGGGTTGTGGAGATCAATGGCGAAGGGAAGCATCTTTTTCCCGGTGTTATTGATGACCAGGTTCATTTTCGGGAACCCGGCCTTACGCATAAGGCTACCATATATACCGAAAGCAAAGCCGCTGTGGCAGGCGGTGTTACCGCTTTTATGGAAATGCCAAATACCATCCCCAATGCATTAACGCCGCAACTGCTGGAAGATAAGTACACTATTGCTGCAAATACCTCGCTGGCCAACTATTCATTTTTTATGGGTACCAGCAATAATAATGCTGAGGAAGTATTAAGAATGAACGACCATAAAAAAGATGTTTGCGGAGTAAAAATATTCATGGGCGCCAGTACCGGCAATATGCTGGTTGACAGCCATAGCGCCCTGGACAGGGTTTTCAGGGAGAGCGAAATGCTGATCGCCACTCATTGCGAAGACGAAAGGATCATTAAATCCAATTATGAGCGGCTGAAAAATGAAAAAGGAGTGTTAACAGCTGCTGATCATCCCCTGGTTAGAAATGAAGAAGCCTGCTTTGAATCTTCACTGGTAGCCATAAAGTTTGCACAGAAATACGGCAGCCGTTTACACATCCTGCACATCAGCACCGAAAAAGAACTGCAGCTTTTCAGCAATATGATGCCGCTAAAGGACAAAAGAATTACAGCCGAGGTTTGTGTGCACCACCTGCATTTTACAGCTAATGATTATGAATCACTGGGCTATAAAATAAAATGCAACCCGGCCATTAAAGCTGCACGCAATAAAGAAGCCCTGTGGAAAGCACTGATGGATGACCGGCTTGATGTGATTGCCCCGGACCATGCACCGCATACGCTGGAAGAAAAACAGGGGCTTTATGAACAGGCCCATGCCGGTTTGCCGCTGGTGCAGCATGCTTTATCATTAATGTTACATTATCATAAACAGGGAAGGATCAGTATGGAAAAAATTGCCCAAAAAATGAGTCATGCAGTGGCCGATTGTTTTGGAATTGAAAACAGGGGATATATACGGGAAGGATACTTTGCCGACCTGGTAGTGGTTGACAATAATTTACCCTCAACCGTCACCAAAGAAAATATTTTATACAAATGTGGCTGGAGCCCTTTAGAGAATTTTACATTTCCTGCATCTATACAAAACACTTTTGTGAACGGCCATATGGTTTATGATAATGGCAAATTTGATGAGACAACTAAAGGACAAAGACTATTATTTAACAGGTAAAACATAAAAATTCTCCGCCAGCTGGCGGACCAGGGGTATGGATATCGACAAAACAACACTTGCCGACCTTTTAATGTTCAACAGTGGCGAAGATATGTCGGTGTTTGGTAAACTGGATCTTTGCAGTACCACGCACGGCAGCGAGCAATTGCGGATCAATTTCAGCACACCCCTCAAAACCCGTGAAGAGATCGTGGCAGTGCAGCAAACCCTGCAGCTCATCATCAAAAAACAACAGCAGTGGCCGGCGCATATCAGCAATGGTACGGTGATGGTGGTTGAAAAATTCTATGATACACCCATCAGCCTGATACCTGCTCATCCATCAGCCATGGAAACCTACAGTTATAAGTTGCTGCATGGCCCCGACTTTGCGCTGGTTACTTATTCGGCCAAACATTGTTTCGATTTTATCAAAGGGTTCCAGCATTTGCTGGGCCTGTTTGCCAATGAAGACCTCCCTGCTCCGTTTAAAAAAGTAATGAATGAAATTGCGCAGATCACCGGCAAACCGCAATTTGACATTGTTAATAAGTCTTTGAAAAGTGAGCAGTTGACAAAAGCACAATTACTGGAGTTTGCTCATTTTATCAGGTACAATTTCAAACACAATATGATGGGCCTGGTGATCCTGTATGCACAGCTCGATGCCTGGTATGGCATGGCAAAGGCAGTTCAGGAATTCGGGCTGGTATTCCCTGAATTTGTTGAGCATAATGAACCCGTCATTGCGGCAAAGGGACTGTATCACCTGCTTGTACAGGAGCCGGTGGCTTATGATGTGCAACTGAACCGGAAAACAAATTTCCTGTTCTTAACCGGCGCCAATATGGCGGGTAAAAGTACCTTCATCAAATCAGTAGGCGCTTCTGTTTTCCTGGCACATATCGGCATGGGAGTTCCGGCAAAGCAAATGACGCTTACGCTGTTCGATGGTATGCTCAGCAATATCAACGTGGTGGATAATATTGCCAAAGGCGAAAGCTATTTTTATAATGAAGTGCAGCGCATAAAAGCCACCATCAACAAAATAAGCAATGGCAAAAAGTGGCTGATACTGATCGACGAACTGTTTAAAGGCACCAATGTGCAGGACGCCATGAAATGCAGCAGCACAGTGATAGAAGGGCTGCTTAAAATGAAAAATTCGCTTTTCATACTTTCTACACATTTGTATGAAATAGGAGAGGAATTAAAAAAATACCCCAATATTGATTTTAAATATTTTGAAACATCGGTGGTCGACGGCCAGCTTCATTTCCCGTATCATTTAAAAGACGGTATCAGCAATGACAGGCTGGGTTATTTAATATTAAAGCGGGAAGGCGTGGTGGAGATGCTGGAAAAAATGTAATTTTTTTATGCGGAAATATATTTCCATAATCATCCCGTTTTGTATGATTGTCTTATTCATTGGATGTGTACAGTTTTTACTGCTATTACGAATGAGTTTTTTGATTTCTTTTCAACCTTCTTTTTTTACTGTATTTTATTTTCAATGTTATGGATTCTTATTGCTTCATATAAAAAGAAGATTAACCTTCTTTTTGTATCTACTGCAATATTCATGATTGCTTTCATGTCTGTTAAACTTTCTCTACGTCATATTGAAGACTATCATTTTCAAAGAACAATTTCTAAGGGAGATATTATAAAATCTGATCTGCAGGATTACAAAGTAGTCCATAATGTTTATCCTGAAAGTTTAAAAGAAATGTATAAGAAATCAAAGGTCCCTAAGTATAGTATAGGATTAATAAAATATAATTTTGACTATTATTGTACAGATACAAGTTACAGGCTATATTTTAATCACTTTGACGGTAGTAGTTTTATAAATAATGGTGAAAGCCATGTTTGGAACTTTTATGATTAAAAATATCAGGATCGCTTTATTGCTGTTGTCAAATGTGCGAAGATGTAGTTTTTTTTATTTTTTATATCTTACTTTAATAATAATTTTTCCATGAAAAGAACAATGCTGCTTATTGCAGGATTTTTAATCCTGTTTGCCATTGAAATCCTCCGTGTTTATTTCATCATGCCCTTCCCTGGCAGCCAGAAAGCAGATACCATTCAAATAGCTTATTTCCTCAACAACAATATATGGTGGTTCAGGATATTGGGATTGATCCTGATCCTGCTGCCAATGATCTATATTTTTCGTAACAGCAGGTGGTGGAAAAAAATATTCCTTGCTTTTTTTGTGTTGATCTATGCAACCGTTTTTTACTTTTTCAATTTTAAATTCCTGGCCGATAAAATGTTTATCCAGCCGTCTAATAAAATACTGGCAACGGCAGCTGATAATAAGATAGACAACACTAAACTTGTTATAGGCGTGGCCATAAACGGACAGGCAAAAGCATATCCCGTTGAAATAATCGGGTATCATCACCAGGTTACAGACAGTATTGGCGGTGAACCGGTAATGGTTACCTATTGCACCGTTTGCAGAACGGGACGGGTTTTCAGTCCGTTTGTAAATGGTAAGCTTGAAAAATTCCGGTTGGTGGGTATGGATCATTTTAATGCCATGTTTGAAGATGCGGAAACAAAAAGCTGGTGGCGGCAGGCAACCGGTATAGCTGTAGCAGGACAGTTAAAAGGAACGGCATTAAAAGAAATGGAATCAGAACAACTGACACTTGGCGCCTGGATACGGAAGTACCCGAATACAACCATCCTGCAGCCTGATCCTGTATTTGCAGATCAATACAAAGGTTTGCAGGGATTTGATGATGGCACTATACAAAGCGGCCTCGAAAAAAGAGACAGCGCTTCCTGGCAATTCAAATCATGGGTGATTGGTGTGCAAAATAATGGACATGCAAAAGCATACGACTGGAATGAGCTGGTGAAGCAAAGGGTGATCAATGATACTTTTCAGAATACAGCTTTAGTGCTGGTGTTGGAAAATGACAGCCGTTCTTTTCATGTATGGAACAGGCAGGTGAATGATAAGTTGCTGCATTTTACCTTTGATGCTTCTTCACAAACTTTAAAAGATACTGCAACCAATTCTCAATGGACTATGAACGGAGAATGTGTGGAAGGCATTTTAAAAGGATCCCGGCTTTCTGCAATACAGGCCTACCAGGAGTTTTGGCATAGCTGGAGAAGTTTTCATCCGGGAACAAGAAAATATACTCCATAAATTTTAATTGAGCATTTTTTCACCGTTGTCGGCCTCCTGGCCAACAACTTTTCATCCAATCATAAATACTACTACGTTTCTTAATTTCACGGTTTTTTCCCCGGTTTCCTGAGGTTTTTCCCTTTCTATTCTTTAAATATTATTTTATTATTGTCCTATTCATGCTAGTCAAAACTTTTGGCAGTGCCGTTTATGGAGTAGAAGCGATCAGCATTACTGTAGAAGTAAGCGTAAACAACCAGGGCAAAAATTATTTTATTGTTGGCCTGCCCGATAATGCCGTTAAAGAAAGCTTGCAGCGCGTGGAGAGCGCTATCAAAAGCAATAAACTGTACATGCCACGTACCAAGCTGGTGGTTAACCTGGCGCCGGCCAATATAAAAAAATCAGGTACCGCTTTTGATCTTCCAATCGCCATCGGAACATTAGGCGCTACCGAGCAAATTGAAAATCCGGAAAAATTTGCCGACTATGTGATCATGGGCGAGTTAAGCCTGGATGGAGAGATACGCCCCATCACCGGTGCATTGCCCATTGCCATACAGGCACGTAAGGAGGGTTTTAAAGGATTGATCGTTCCCAAACAAAATGCAAGGGAAGCAGCCATGGTAAATAACCTGGATGTTTTTGCAGTGGAACACATTAAAGATGTGATCGGATTTTTTAAAGAAGAAGGATCCATTAAACCGACCATCGTAAATACCAGCGAAGAATTTGCCAATGCACAAAGTGATTTTGAAATTGATTTCAGCGATGTGAAGGGACAGGAAAATATCAAGCGGGCATTGGAGATCGCAGCTGCGGGTGGTCACAATGCCATTTTAATTGGTCCGCCCGGAGCCGGAAAGACCATGCTGGCAAAGCGTTTGCCAACCATACTGCCTCCATTAAGTTTACAGGAAGCGCTGGAAACAACCAAGATACATTCTGTGGCAGGCAAGCTTCCCGAAAATTCTACCCTGATCTCGAAACGGCCTTTCAGAAGCCCGCATCACACAATTTCTGATGTAGCTTTAGTTGGTGGCGGTGGTATTCCGCAACCCGGTGAAATTTCATTGGCGCATAATGGTGTTTTATTTTTAGATGAACTGCCCGAATTTAAAAGGCAGGTTCTGGAAGTAATGCGCCAGCCGATGGAAGAAAGAAGAGTAACCATTTCAAGGGCAAAGGTTGCGCTGGATTTTCCTGCTTCCTTTATGCTGATCGCCAGTATGAACCCCTGTCCCTGCGGATTTTTTAATCACCCCGAAAAAGAATGTACCTGTCCGCCTGGTGCAGTACAGAAATACCTGAATAAAATATCAGGCCCATTGTTAGACCGCATCGACCTGCATGTTGAAGTAACACCGGTTGCATTTAATGAATTATCATCGGCTCAGCAATTTGAAAAAAGCAGCAGTGTACGGGAACGGGTTATTAAGGCAAGAAAAATACAGGAAGACCGGTATAAAAATAATGAAGGGGTTTATGCCAATGCACAAATGAGCAGTAAACAACTGAAAGAGATCTGTGCCATCAGTGCTGCCGGACAAAACTTATTAAAAGTAGCCATGGAAAAATTAAACCTCAGCGCCCGTGCCTACGACCGTATCTTAAAAGTGAGCCGAACCATTGCCGACCTGGCAGCCAGTGAGCAAATAAAACCGGAGCATTTGGCAGAAGCGATACAGTACCGGAGTTTGGACAGGGAGGGGTGGACGGGGTGATCTGATATTCAACAAATAAAAGCACAATGATGAAAAAGGCAATAAAGAAATCAATTATATTGGCAGATGAAGTGATCATGAGTAAAATTTATATGGTGAGTGGTCAAAAAGTAATGCTAGACCGTGATCTCGCAGCATTGTATGGTGTGGAAACAAAGGTATTAAAACAGGCGGTGAGAAGAAATGCGCACAGGTTTCCGGATGACTTTATGTTTGAAATGAGTAAAAGAGAATTTGAAGATTGGAGGTCACAATTTGTGACCTCCAATAATAGCAGTATGATGGGTTTACGGTATGCCCCGTTTTGCTTTACTGAACAGGGAGTAACGATGTTGTCCTGTATTTTAAATAGTACAAGTGCTATTGCAATCAATATTCAGATCATCCGGATTTTTACCAGGCTCCGGGAAATGGTTACTGCACACAAGGACATCTTGTTAAAGCTGGAATTGTTGGAAAAGAAAGTTACAGGCCATGACGAAAATATTCATATGATTTTTCAGGCGCTAAAGCAGTTATTAAGCCCACCGGCAGCGCCGAGAAGGAGGATAGGATTCAGGAGAAATGAGGAAGATGATTGAAAATATAAAACCGGTGCATTTGTCTGTGGCGATACAGTAATGGAACCGCAACAAGTAAGCATGTACATGGGGCCATTCAGCAAGCTTTTATCTACAATATGCAGTTTACAGGAAATAAAATCTTTTATTTCAAAGACTGCCAATCGAAGGACCCTGTGGGCTGCCCCTGCCCACTGCCAACTCTTTTCTGCCTTTCCGTCATTTTTTCCGATCTTGTACGATATTTGATACATTGAAGCTTTTCAATGTATAATCAGAAACAAACTACTGAATGAAAATTTTATTACACTACCTCAAGCCCCATAAATGGCTGGTAGTACTCACCTTAACTTTAGCTGCCATCAATATTGGTTTTCTTTGGTTGATCCCATTCTTTTGGGAAAGCTTATCAACCTGGCCAGTGAACACCAGGCAGGCACCCGATTTGATGCCAACCGGTTTTTTAATGCCGTTTCCTGGGAAAAACCCGGGGTGTGGTTTATTGTTATTGCATCAATAACGGTGGCCATGATCAGCCGTATTGCCAAAGCCTTCCAGGATTATTTTTTAAATGTGGTGATCCAGAAATTTGGCGCCAGGGTTTTTACCGATGGCCTGCAACACGCCATGAAACTGCCATACCAGCAGTTTGAGGACCAGCGTAGCGGAGAAACGCTTTCAATACTAACCAAGGTAAGGGCAGATGTTGAAAAGTTCATGATCAACTTCATCAATATTTTGTTTGGCGTGATCATCGGCGTTGTATTTGTATTTGTGTATGCTGCGGTTTACATTCACTGGAGTATTCCGGTGGCCTACCTGGTAGGGATTTTGTGTTTAACAGTGATCACCAATTTCCTCAGCAAAAAGATCAAGATCATACAAAAAAATATTGTTGGTGAAACCACGGCGCTGGCGGGCTCTACTACCGAATCGCTCCGCAATATTGAGCTGGTTAAAAGCCTGGGACTTACCGAACAGGAAGTGGTAAGGTTGAATAAAAATACCTATAAGATACTCGGCCTCGAATTAAAAAAAGTAAAACGTATACGCAGTATCAGTTTTGTACAGGGCACTTTTGTAAATACGCTGCGCCAGGTGATCCTGTTCATTTTAATGTACCTCATTTTTAAAGATGAGATGAATGCGGGCCAGCTGGTAACCATGCAGATATTCTCCTTCTTTGTATTTGGCCCGCTGCAGGAGATCGGGAACATCCTGCTGTCTTACCGTGAAGCCGAAGCATCACTGAATAATTTTGATAACCTGATGAAGAAGACACCTGAGCAGGAACCGGCTAATCCAAAAGCATTGAATAATATTGAAACACTTTCTTTTAAATCAGTTTCTTTTAAGCACCAGACGGCATCACATAAAGCCATTAACAATATCAGCTTTGATGCAAAGATCGGGGAAACCATTGCCTTTGTTGGGCCATCCGGGTCCGGAAAATCTACCCTGATGAAATTGCTGGTAGGTTTATACCGCCCGCTGGAGGGAAAAATTTTATACAATAAATTAGATGAGACCGAAATTCGTTTTGATGACCTGCGCAAACAGATCGGTTTTGTAACCCAGGATACCAACCTGTTCAGCGGCACCATCCGCGAAAACCTGATGTTTGTAAACCCCGCTGCTACCGAAGCTGAACTTAATGATGTATTGGTAAAGGCCAGTTGTACGGGTTTATTGTCCAGGGCCGAAAAAGGACTGGATACCATGATCGGTGAAGGCGGCTTAAAATTATCTGGCGGCGAAAAACAACGTATTTCCATTGCCCGTGCCCTGTTGCGCAACCCGCATTTACTCATATTTGATGAAGCTACTTCGGCGCTGGATTCGATAACGGAAGAAGAGATCACCAATACCATCAGGGACCTGTCTTCACAAAAAGACCAGATCACGATTTTAATTGCACACAGGCTGAGTACCATCATGCATGCAGACCGCATTTATGTGCTGGAAAAAGGGGATGTGGTGGAAACCGGTTCTCACGAAAAATTACTGGAAGAAAAAGGCTTGTACTTTGCCATGTGGCGCCAGCAGATCGGCGAAAGAAAAAGACATCTATCCTCATCACCCTTATTAAACTGATTCAAATGACAGGAATTCAAATTTTAGGAATGTTGGCCGGTACCATTACATCCATCACTTTTTTACCCCAGGTTATCAAGGTCTGGAAATCAAGATCGGCAAAGGACCTTTCATTGGTTATGTTGGTTTTATTAATGGCCGGCGTTTCTTTATGGCTGGTTTATGGCCTGGTTATTATGGATGGCGCCATTATTTATACCAACAGTATGGTGTTGATCATGACATTGATCCTCCTCTTTTTTAAACTAAAATATAAGTAGGCTGTATCATTTGTTACAGAAAACAATTAGGGCTTTTGTACCTTTGCCTCCATGTTGAAAAAACCAAGGCCCAATTATTACTGGAGTATTCTAACGATGAAATGTCCCCGTTGCAGGCGTGGACCCATGTTTACAAACAGCAATCCATTTAAAAGCCTGAAGCTTTCCCATATTTTTGATATGCCGGAAAAATGCCCGGTTTGCAGGCAGAAATTTGACCTGGAAGCCGGTTTTTGGTTTGGAACCGGTTATGTCAGTTATGCATTGGCGGTGGCCGTTTCAGTGGCAACATTTATTGCATGGCTTGTTTTTATCGGCGTTTCTACTGATGATAACCGGATATTCTGGTGGCTGGGTACCAATACCGTGGTACTGGTAATTACACAACCCTGGCTGATGCGCTTGAGCCGTGTATTGTACATCCGATTTTTTGTGAAGTATGATGAAAATTATGAGCAAACAGAACCGGTTACCTTACATTAATCTTCACTCTTTTTAAAAATATCCGTAAAAATATTTTCCTTGTCCAGTTCTTCAATGTCGCTCAGTACCAGTTCAAGGGCTTTGGTGCTTTTATAGATCTCCAGCAGCGACAACAGAATTGATAAAAATAAAAACACCAGGCTCGCTGCAAATATCCAGTGCGCAAGCATCATCCAGTTACGGAAAATCGTGTACATACACAGGATACAGCATAAAAAACTCACAACACTCAATCCCTGCATGTAGCGTATCAGGTTTATCCTGCTGCGGAGATTTTTTAACTGGCTCAAAATATTCCTTTCTTTTCCGCCACTGGCATATTCGGCATGCAGCTTACGTACCAGGGTGGCCAGCGACAAAAAGCGGTTGGTATAGGCCAGCATCATTAACGTGATGGCAGGAAACAATAAGGCAGGGGTGTTGATGTTGATATCTATCATGTTACAAAGTAACTTTCTTTTTCCGTTCTTTTTTACCAGCGATCCATTTTTGTGCCTTATATCCCAGCCAGGCACATCCGGTGCCTATAATTGCACCAGCCAATACATCGCTTGGATAATGAACACCCTGGTACATTCTGGCCCAACCAACACCTGCGGCATAGATATAAGCAGGCGCAATTACATACCATTTGCGGTATCGTATTGCCAAAGTTGTGGCAGTACAGAATGCAGCAGAAGTATGGCCGGAGGGAAAAGATAACCAGTAACTTGCTTTATCTCTTTTAACAATAAAAGGATATTCATAAAAAGGCCTTTTCCGGTTCACGATATTTTTTATAGTATAGGTAAGGCCGGTAGTCAGTAAAACGGAACCTCCCATGTACAGGGCGTCCTGTAATAATTTTTTATCGTGGCTGATCAACCCGGCAATGGCTATACCAACCGGTGCCGCTATGATGACAACATCTACCGAAGCTGAATTTATTTCAGCATATGTATTCTTAAAACCGGTTTCATTCTTATTGATCTGTTTCAAAATATTTATATCAATATTTTGAGCAAATGAAGCATGGTATGTAAACAGGAGCAAGATGAACCCGATCAACCTTTTATTATTCTTCATTTGATGCATTGAATTATTAATATTGCAAGATAATTGAACCTCCCGTAAATTCCGTTTAATGAAAAGGAACTTTATTTTTTATATACATTCCATAACCGGCCTGGTTTCTGGCATATTTATTTTGCTGATGTCCTTATCAGGCGCCGTGTTGGTTTTTCATGAGGATGTGGATTCGGCCCGGCTTTCTTTTTTTGACCCCGGAGGCTACCGAATCCCGGTTGATAGTATTTACCGGGTTATACAAAAAACATATCCTCAAGCGCAGATCAGCAATTGTGAACTACCCGGAAACAAGGGGGCTTTTTCTTTTTTCATTTATGATCCGTCTTATAAAAATGGAGAAAAAGTAATGGAAGTTTTTTTACATACCCAAACAGGTGCCATCATTGGGAAAAGGGGTGGCAGTGATGATACCCAAAATAATTTCATGAGCTGGTTGTCAAAATTCCACAACAGTTTTCACCTGGGCAAAACAGGCGAGTGGCTGCTTGGTTTATTTGCACTTGTCTTTTTACTGTGTATCATTACCGGGCTTATCCTGTTCAGGAAAAATTTACCGGCTGTTTTATTATTCAGGAAAGCAGCGTATAAGAGAGACAACCGTGATAGGCGTGTATGCATTGTTGTTTAACCTCATGATCGCGGGAACCGGTTTCTGGATGCAACGCTATGTGTTTAAAAAGGAATTTTATACGGCCGGTAATTACACCCCGGTTTTAAAAACATCACCTGCATTAACTTTTCATTTCGATTCAGCTTATAAAAAAATAAAAAAACAATACCCGGATTTTACAGCCTGGGTTATTTATTTTGCCCAAAGCAGTGCCGGTAAAACCGCTGTGTATGGCAGCCGAGCTTCCAATGCATTTATTCATTCCAAAAAATTTGCGGATCTGATTCTGTTAGACAGTGCGGGAAAGATTTCCGGTACAAGATTAATTGAAGAAAATACACCTTCGGATAAATATGATATCATCAACTCGCAACTGCACATGGGCAGGTTTGGCGGTGCCGGTATAAAGATCATTTATTTTGTTTTTGGGCTAACCGGTGGGTTGCTGAGTATAACAGGGTTTTTATTGTGGTTACGAAGAAGAAAAGAAAAAAAATAGCCGGGAAGATGGTAAGACGGAAAACTTAAATAAGTCGGGGGTTCTGCTTTGCTGAACCCCCGACTTATTTTTTCTTAGTTACGTCTTACGGCCTTCCCGGCAAAAAATAAAGCAGGTTTTACTTATTTAAATTAACGGTTAATGGTATATTCAGTTTAATACTGAAATTTCTGCCCATATTAAAAACACCCATTCTTCCGGTTGCCTGGTTCTCTTCGGCATATTTTAAGCGGCTTAAATGATTTTGATAAGCCACATCGCCAATATTCAATGCACTAAATCCAAGGCTGAAAATGGTTTGGTTCTTTTTATTGACAAAATCAGTTCCAATGCCTGCATTCAGTAAAGTGTAACCGGTTGTAACCGTTTCAGTATTATAAGCTGTAAACACATTTTTTTTGCTGAACGTATTATCCACTTCAAACTTTATATAAAAATTCTGCACCTGTTTGGTGAGCCTGTTAAAACTGCCTTTGAATTCTGTTACCAGTTTTGAAGCAGGAATAAACGGTAAATATGTATTGCCTTCAACCGGGTTGCGCAACTGCCCGCTCACCACAGAAAAAGTATTTAAGATATGCAGCCAGTCCAGCGGGTGCGGATGAATATCTACAGTAGCTTCCAGGCCGGTTAAGGCGGCTTTGGTCTGGTCAAATTGAAAAGCGGTTAGATCTTCGCCATTGTAATTTACAATTGAATCGCTGCCCATCGCCGATTGCAGCTTCCTGTAAAAAATAAAATTATCGAAGCTGTTATAAAATGCAGACAAACCAACCGAAATATGTTCCGTATTGTAATCTATTCCTGCATCCAGTTGTAAACTGGTTTCACTTTTTAAACGGGTATTGCCATATTCATAACGTATGGTTCCTTCATGTGCGCCATTGCTTGCCATTTCCGGAATACTGGGCGCCCTGAAACCACGGGCAATGTTGAATTTAAGGTTTACGGCATCGGTAACCTGCGCTGCCATGCCAATACTTCCAGAAAAATTCGAAAAGGATCTTTTAAAAGCATTCCCTTTGATGGCACTGCCATCCAGTAAAGCAGAAGCATGTACATTCCTGTTATCAAATCGTACGCCACCGCTCAGCGTAATATGCTTAATGGTTTTTTGAGTAAACGCATAAACGCCAAGATCGAAAAGTGAATAATCCGGTATCAGTTGCTCCTCACCTTTATTGGTATTTTTTTGCTGCATGCCATTAATTCCAAAAGAAGTTTTCCATCCCTTCATTTCGGCCAGGCGGTATTGGGCAGTGTAGGTAATGGTCTTCAGGTTAAAAAACAAAGCACGTTCCCCGGTATTATCCGGGTTGCCAAACTCTTCACGCTGGTTTTGCTGGTAACCAATATTGAAGGTGAGCTGGTTTTTACCCAGTTTAATATTATTGTCGGTTGCGATTTTAAAATGCCTGATATGCTGGTAAGGAATGAAAGGAGTTGAAGTTTTGAAGTCCTGGTTATTGGCCCTTTCTGTTATGCCACCGGCCAGGTTTTTTATAAAAAAACCATCCCCGTCACGTTCGCCCTCTATCAACCCGGCTTTTAAATTAAAGTTGCTGATTATTAAATGGCTGAAACCCCATTTACCATTATAACCTGCATATCCGCCAATATTGTTTTCGGTGAATTTTGAATTGAATACCCGGCCATCATATTTATTTTTATAATCACCGGCGGCTTTATTGGATGTGTACAGGTTCCAGTTAAATCCATTTTTATTGCCACCCATATTCAGGTTGATGGTACTTAAATGATTATTGGTTTGGTAATTACTGGATAGATTGGCTTTGATCGTATTTACCGGTACCGGTACATTGGTTATGATATTCACCACACCGGCCATGGCATCACTGCCGTAAATGATGGAAGCCGGACCTTTCAGTAATTCAATTTTATGTACACTGGCTTCATCAATTTCAATACCGTGCTCGTCGCCCCATTGCTGCCCCTCCTGCCGAACACCATCATTGATGGTGAGCACCCGGTTATAACTTAAACCCCGTATCACCGGTTTTGAAATGGCAGGGCCTGTTGCCAATGTAGATACGCCTGAAATTTTAGTAAGCGATTCAATAATATTGGAAGAGGTATTCCTGAAGAAATCCTCCCTGCGAAGAACACTGACTGCAAATGGAACTTTTTTTAACTGCGTAGCGCCGGTTACTCCAGTTACAACCACGGCATTGTTTTCTATGATGGATTCACTGAGTGCATAATCTTTTGTAACATCAGTTGATATGTCAATATTTTCAACAATACTGCTGTAGCCGATATGTGATATTTCAACGAGGTGAATGCCCTGTGGAATATTGCTGATCTTGAAATGCCCGGCCGCATCAGATGCTGTACCCGACCTGATATCCGAAATATAAACCGTTGCGCCTGCAATGGCAGCGCCGGTAGCAGCATCGGTCACCCTGCCTGAAAATGTTCCTTTTATGCCTGTTATGAATTTTTTACCCGGCTCAGCAAAGGCATTGCCCTGCGCTATGGCAGTTGTGCTGTTGAAAAACAGGAAGAATATGAAAACGGTTATTGAAATTGTACGCATTGATCTTGATTTAATAAAAGGAAGAGTTGATCCGTGGATGATCCTTGAAAAAAAATGAAGGCAGCAAACCCGGTTTTACAAATGCTTATTAAACCAATGGCGGGCCACGTAATAAAAAGAAAGTATGCGGGGAAGAAAGAAAGTGAATTGGTTTTTCAACCTTTTCAGGCGAAAACAACCGGTTAACGGCAAACTGAATTTCTTTGCTGATATCTGTAAAGGGCGATTCGGCAACAATATTATCGCAGTGGCAGTTAAAAGTTTTTTTGCCAAGATTTTCCCCATTGCTGCAGGCCGGTTGTTTAACCGTATCTGCATGATCAGCCAGCCAGTTATGAAAAACAATGGTAGGTGTGATACTGAAGGCAAATACGATCAGGAAAACAGCGGCTATAATTTTTTTTATGATAAGGCTTTTGATCAATGATTATTTTTTTGCTACAATGTTGCAAATATAGCCATTCTTCTGAAAAAAAGGAATATTTTTCTCCGGGGGCCCGGCTTCGGAATCTATTGTACAATAGTGTTTAACAGTGCATTTCAGGAGTAATACTGCAGGGGAATTATAAATAAGTTCAGATTTTCACTATTTTGTAAGGGAACCCGTTAAAAAAATATACCGGTTAATAAACTTTTATAAATTGTTAAAGTCATACTCAAACTAAAATTATTATTATGAAAAAATTAAAACAACTGCTGATCATCATGATGTGTTTTACTGCAGTACCTGTTTATGCAGCTCCACAAAATGATTCTACAGGATTGCCGGGCGATCATTTCAGTTTACAGGGTGCGTTGGATATGTTTAAACAGGCATCTTCCCCGGAAGAATTTGAGAAACTGATCAATTCGCCGGGTAAAAATGTAAATAATCTTGATCTGAACGGGGATGGAGAGGTTGATTACATAAAAGTAATTGACAAAACAGCAAACAGCATGCATGCATTTGTGCTGCAGGTAGCCGTTTCCGAAACAGAGAACCAGGATATAGCAGTTATTGAACTGGAAAAAACAGGCGATACAACTGCCGTACTTCAAATTATTGGCGATGAAGAAATTTATGGCGAAAAAGTTATTGCAGAGGCATCCGAAGAAGGAGATGAAGTAAATGATGATAACGGTAACAGCAGCCCCGGAAATGGTCCTTATGCAGAGGACTTTGAAACATACCGTTTTGTTGTGAATGTTTTTTACTGGCCCGCTGTCCGTTACGTTTACCGCCCGGCTTATGTTCCCTGGGTTTCTCCCTGGAGGTGGCGTCATTACCCGGGCTGGTGGAAGCCCTGGCGGCCGCTGTCATGGCATGTATTTCATCCCCGGCGTTTACATTATAACAGGCATTATGCCATTGTACGCACACACCGGGTTGCAGGTGCTCACCGGGTTTATATGCCTCACCGGGTAAGTTCAGTTACCGTAAGAACTAGAACAACCGTTGCCCGCAATAATTATAGAGTTACCCGTACCAAAGTAACAGGGCCAAGGGGAAATACCAGGGTAAAAACTACGGTAAGGAAAAAAGGAAGAAGGGGATAGATATTAATATAATCTGATTAAAATATTAACGCAAAGCTGCAGGATTTAAACTGCAGCTTTTTTATTATTGTATTTCATCACAAATAATAATAGTTTTTTAAAGCTTCGTTCAATAAATTTAAACGTCTTACCGTCTTGCCGGCAAAAAATTGATTTTAATAAATTCAAACTTCCATTTCTTTTTTTTCAGCTAACTTCAAAACAAAATTTCAATTATGGCTCAATATATATTGGCACTCGACCAGGGTACCACCAGTTCCCGTGCAATTATTTTTGATGAAAAAGGAGCCATGATAACCACTGTACAAAAAGAATTTACACAGATTTTTCCGCAGCCAGGCTGGGTTGAACATGATGCCGGTGAAATATGGAGTACCCAGTTGGGCGTGGCAGCAGAAGCTATTACCAAGGCCGGGTTATCTCCCGAAAATATTGCAGCTATCGGGATCACCAATCAAAGGGAGACAACCGTTGTTTGGGAAAGGGCAACCGGGAAACCCATCTACAATGCCATCGTTTGGCAGGACCGGAGAACGGCATCTTTTTGTGATGAACTGCGGGCAAAGGCCTCGATAAAACGATCCGGCAAAAACTGGATTGATCGTTGATGCATATTTTTCGGCCAGTAAAATAAAATTGTTACTGGATCAAGTTGAAGGCGCCAGGGAAAAAGCGGTAAAGGGCGAATTGTGTTTTGGTACCATTGATACCTGGCTGGTATGGAACTTAACCAAAGGGCAGGTACACGTAACCGATGTGTCCAATGCATCCCGTACCATGCTCTGCAATATTCATACCGGGCAGTGGGATGGGGAACTGGAGAAAATATTTGATATACCGGGCAACATGCTTCCGCAAATACGCAGCAGCAGCGAAGTATACGGCACCACTCAGAATATTTTAACATCGCATAATATCCCGATTGCAGGTATAGCCGGTGATCAGCAGGCCGCATTGTTCGGGCAAATGTGCACTAAACCCGGCATGGTTAAAAATACCTATGGTACAGGTTGTTTTATGCTGATGAATACCGGGGAACAGCCGGTAATATCCAACAATAATTTATTAACAACCATTGCCTGGAAAGTAAACGGCATTACCCATTATGCTTTGGAAGGCAGCGTTTTTATTGCCGGTGCCGTGGTACAATGGTTAAGGGATGGATTGGAGGTCATTAAAAGATCTGGTGATGTTGAAGCACTGGCAGCTTCTGTACAGGATACGGAAGGGGTTTATTTTGTTCCGGCTTTTGCCGGCCTGGGTGCGCCTCACTGGAACCAGTATGCCAAAGGTACCATGGTGGGCATTACAAGAGGTACAACTGCTGCACATATTGCCAGGGCATCACTGGAAAGTATTGCCTACCAAACCATGGATGTTTTAAATGCCATGGAAGCCGACTCCGGGATTTCTATTAAAGAATTAAGGGTTGATGGCGGTGCAACGATCAATAATTTGCTGATGCAGTTCCAGGCAGATATTTTAAATACCAAAGTTGTCCGGCCTAAAGTAACGGAAACAACAGCGCTGGGTGCGGCATACCTTGCAGGCCTGGCCGTTGGTTATTGGAAAAGTATTGATCATATACAGGACCAGTGGCAGGTTGATGTACAATTTGAATCAAGGATGCCCGAAGCAAAGCAGGCTGAATTAAAAAAAGGTTGGCAGCGGGCCATAAAATCTGCCATTGCCTGGGCGGATGATAAATGAAGGTAATAGAATTTTCAGGTTACAGTTAAAATTGGGAACTCAATAATTTCTAAGGGTTCTCGAAGCCCCTCTCCTGGTTCCTTGCAAGGAGAGCAGCGTTGGGAGTGAGTTCAAATAATTTTACTACATTTCAATATCAATTAACTGCTTATGAATAATTTCCTGTTCGAACTGATCGGAACTGCATTTTTAATATTGCTTGGTGATGGCGTTGTTGCAAATGTTGTTTTAAATAAAACATATGGCAAAAACAGCGGCTGGATCGTTATTGCTTTTGGCTGGGCCATAGCCGTTTTTGTAGCAGTTTATATTGCTGCTGCAAAAAGCGGCGCTCATTTAAACCCTGCTGTAAGTATTGCACTGGCTGCTGCCGGTAAATTTGACTGGGCATTGGTGCCGGTTCACATAGCAGGTCAATTCTGCGGAGCCATGACCGGAGCCTTACTGGTATGGGTAACCTATAAAAAACATTTTGATGAAACCGATGATGCCGGTTTGATAAAGGCAGTATTTTGTACAGCGCCTGCCATAAAAAATACACCGTATAATTTAGCAACGGAGATCATCGGCACATTCGCACTGGTGTTTGGCGTATTTTTTATTACCGGTGCCGATGTAAAACTGGGTGCACTGGATGCATTGCCTGTTGCTTTGCTGGTGCTCGGTATCGGCTTGAGCCTGGGTGGTCCAACCGGTTATGCCATTAACCCTGCGGGACCTGGGACCGCGTTTCATCCATTTCATACTTCCAATAAAGGGAAAAGCGGGTAGTGATTGGGGTTATAGCTGGATACCCGTTGCCGGCCCTGTAACCGGTGGCCTGATCGCTGCATGGGTTTATCACCTGGTTCAGTGATCCCCGGGGAAACGCATATCAGCAACAACAGGATAATGATCGGAATAAGGAACTTTTATAACATGGAAACGGTCAATTTCCAGTTTTTTATCAGCAAGTATATAATCTATTCTCAGGGTTGGCGATATAAAATTGAGCGTTCTTCCAAAACCCGATCCCTTTTTTAAAAAAGCATCCTGTAAATTTCCTTTTAAAGTAAAATAGGTATAGGAATTGGGGACATCATTAAAATCGCCGCAAATGATAACGGGGTAAGGACTTTCCTTTATTTTTTGACGTACAGCTTCTGCCTGCGATGACCTTTTTATATATGCATTCCGCAGCCTGTATGCAATGGCTTTGCTATCACCATATGTTTTTTTAACCCCCCCATTCAAATTACGCATGGCATTGTAATGCCATCCTTCAAACATAACCGATTGCAGGTGCGTGGTAAAAACCCTGATTGTATGTTCATTAAATTTGATATCTGCATACATAAGCGGATCAGCCAGGTCTTCTTCACTGAAAAAAATATGCCCGGTATCAGTGATCGGGTATTTGGAGATGATCACCGAAGCTGTTAAAATGGTAGTTTGATAAATACGGGCATGGTACCTCACCTGCTTGAAATAACTGTACCTGTAACCTTTTTCCATCAAAGCCGCTGGTATGGAATCCCTGTATTTTGAATCTTTGAAATACAGGTATTCCTGGAAACACAATACATCCGCATCCGTTCTTTTTTATCAGGTCTATCATTTCAGTCTCATAATCCGGCTTGCTTTTATTGGGTTGTGTTCGACTGTCCCCACATCGATAAGTTCCAGCTCATCACCCTTAAAATGCCCGGTTCTCTGGAAGCCTGTATCTTTTTTGGAAAATGAAAACCAAACATCACAGAAACCTGTTGCCAGCCCAGGAGCATGGAGGCAAGGCAAACAAATGCCCATTTTGATCTCCGGATCAGCCAATATGTAAAAAACCCGAGCAACACTATGAATAACAGGGGAAATGCCAGTCCAAGCATGGCTATTAACCACGACTTTCCTGAACTGATAAACGGAACCAGGCAGGCCATGAAATAACATAATATGGCCATGATATTTGCAACGCTGAAAGATATCCGTATTATTTTCCTGATTCGGGGCAACATATATCAAATTTAAAATGAAACTAAGCAATTTCTCACTTAACGGAAACCCCCGGCATATAGTATTTGATTTGGATCTGACCAACGGTAAGGCAATATAATTAGTTCAAAAATTCCCCTTAAAATGGCAAACCAGAAATTTCAAATTTCAAACTTGATCCCTTACCTTTGCGCCCTGAAATAGAATACATATATAATTAAATAATTCTTATGGCCAATACCGGTAAAATTAAATCGATCATCGGCGCTGTGGTTGACGTTCAGTTTGACAGCGACAGCAAACTTCCCGAAATTTTAAATGCGTTGGAGTTAAAACGTGAAAACGGCGATACGCTGGTGTTGGAAGTGCAACAGCACCTTGGTGAAGACAGTGTTCGTACCATTGCCATGGACGGAACCGAAGGCCTGGTAAGGGGTACCGTTGTAATTGATACCGGTAAGCCGATCGCCATGCCGGTTGGTGATGCTATTAAAGGCCGTTTGTTTAATGTAACCGGCGATGCCATTGATGGTCTGCCCCAGGTCAGCAAAGTAGGTGGCCGCCCAATTCATGCCAAGCCTCAATTATTCGAAAACCTGAGTACAGCCAATGAGATCCTGTACACCGGTATTAAAGTAATTGACCTGATCGAACCTTATGCAAAAGGGGGTAAGATCGGTTTGTTTGGCGGAGCAGGTGTGGGTAAAACCGTATTGATCCAGGAACTGATCAACAATATTGCAAAAGCATATAGTGGTGTTTCGGTATTTGCAGGTGTGGGTGAAAGAACGAGGGAAGGAAATGACCTGATGAGAGAAATGATCGAAGCAGGTATCATGAATTATGGCGAAAAGTTTAAACACAGTATGGAAGAAGGCGGATGGGACCTGAGCGCTGTGAATATGGAAGACCTGAAAGAATCAAAAGCAACTTTCGTTTTTGGTCAGATGAACGAACCACCGGGAGCAAGGGCTCGTGTGGCTTTGAGCGGACTGACCATTGCCGAATATTTCCGTGATGGAGATGGAACCGGCCAGGGAAAAGACATTTTATTTTTCGTAGATAACATCTTCCGTTTTACACAGGCAGGTTCTGAGGTATCGGCTTTATTGGGTCGTATGCCATCAGCCGTGGGTTACCAGCCAACACTGGCAACCGAGATGGGATTGATGCAGGAAAGGATCACTTCTACAAAAAATGGTTCAATTACTTCGGTACAGGCTGTTTATGTACCTGCGGATGATCTGACCGATCCGGCGCCGGCAACAACATTTGCCCACCTGGATGCTACAACAGTATTAAGCCGTAAGATCGCGGATCTGGGTATCTATCCTGCGGTTGATCCACTGGATAGTACTTCACGTATCTTAACGCCGTTGATCGTAGGAGATGAACATTATAATACAGCAAACCGTGTAAAATTAATTTTACAACGCTATAAAGAATTACAGGATATCATCGCCATTCTTGGTCTGGATGAATTGAGTGATGAAGATAAACTGGTGGTTTCCCGTGCACGTAAGGTGCAGCGTTTCTTAAGCCAGCCTTTCTTTGTGGCCGAGCAGTTCACCGGTTTAAAAGGAGTGTTGGTTCCTATCGAAGATACCATCCGTGGTTTTAATTCTATTATGGACGGCGAAGTGGATGAGTATCCCGAAGCAGCATTCAACCTGGTTGGAACACTGGAAGATGCGGTTGAAAAAGGTAAGAAATTAATGGAAGCAGCAAAAGCTTAAGCAAGTAGCAGGTAGCAAGAAGCAAGTAGCAGGGAAGAAGTAGTAAAGTATTTGGATTATTTTTTTATTTTTATAAATCCGTTTACTTAATTAAAAACTTCCGTTTATGAAAATTCATAATTTTAAAGAGCTACAGGTTTGGCAAAAAGCAATGGACCTTGCTGTTTTTACTTATCAACTTACCGGTTATTTTCCTAAAGAAGAGAAATATGGTTTGATTTCTCAGATACAAAGATGTGCAGTTTAAATTCCATCTAATTTAGCTGAAGGCAGTGGAAGGGTTTCTGATAAAGAGTTTCAACATTTTATCAGCATTGCAATGGGGTCTTCATTTGAATTAGAAACGCAGGTTATACTGGCATTTAGATTTAAATATATTAATGAAGAGCAAATGAAAGAATTTGATGAAATGGTAAGGCCTGTTCAAAAAATGTCATTTGGTTTATATAATAGTTTACAAAAATAAAAGCAGGTGTAGTCTTGATACTTGCTACTTAAAATCATGATACATGGTTCTTGAAATTTTAACACCCGAACAAAAAATTTTCAGCGGCGATGTGTATGGCGTACAGTTGCCGGGCATTGCAGGCTTGTTTGAAGTCCTGGACAAACATGCGCCGCTTGTAAGTGCATTAAAGGCAGGTAACCTGAAGATTTTAAATGATAAAACACAGACAACTTCGTACACAATAAAAAGTGGTTTTGTAGAAGTGCTTCATAATAAAACAACCGTGTTGGTTGAAGGTGCTGTAGAAGTTTAAAGCAAAATATTTATATAGTTAAAGCCCATACAATTGTGTGGGCATTTTTATTGGGTGAGCCATCCGCCACGGCGGAGTGACTAACTGTTAATCCAGTTGTTTCTTTAACTGTACAAAGCTCCATGCCGTAAAGGGCAATACCGGCAAAGCCAGGAAGGAAAGCAAGTTCCGGGTTGTCAAAAAAACAACCACTGTCAGCGTTAATAGAAATACCGGGTAAAACACGAATAAAAATCCAACCATTTTGGAATCATCATGCCCATTTTCTTTAATTAAAGTATCGCCAAGCCATTTGGTAAAATAAAATAAAGGGGCATGAATAATTAAACCGGTTAAGGCAGGAATAAACAACATTATTTTTTTTAAAGGAGACTGCTGTACATAAAAAGCTTTATGCAGGGCAGATTTGTCATTACTGTCAATTTCAAAAACATATTTACCCAATTGGGATCTGAGTGTTTCGTTGAACTGTTTTATGGCATTGCCATGACTGTTTTTATAATCAATATCATCTTTGGTAATGATATCGCCAAAATACAATTTGATATTTTTTCCGAATTTTTTAAACGAACTGTAATTGATGGCAACTGGCAATACTTCCAGGTCAATGCCATCTTCCCAGCTGCTGATAGCCAGGCGGGCCGTTCCTTTTTTCAAAGGTCGTAAATGCCATTCATTAATGCACCTGCCTTCACTGAAAATTAAAACGATGCCGTTCTTTTTAAAGATATCCTTGCAAAGTTCAAAGGTTTTATAATTTTCATCCATATTCTCCACACCCTCACTTACGCGGTATACCGGGAACATGTTAAACAGGTATAAGAATTTTGCAGCGAGTTTATTTTTAAAAGCATCTCCCCGGGCAAGTGAGTACACAGTGCCATCAAATAAAGTACAAAGTATAATGGCATCTAAAAATGAATTGGGATGATTAACGGCAAGGAGTAAAGGCCCTTTATGTTGTAAGTATTTTTTTTTGTTAATGGCAATATCCCTGCAATACAAGGGTAAGGCAAGCCGGGCAATGATCTTTACAAATGAATACAGCAATTGGTTGTTGGTTTAATCAGGGAAGATAATTATTATTCGGTCAAAAAAGTAAATGTACGGATGAAAAGGAACGGGAATAATAACCCGGTCAGTTTAGCTGCGGGTCTATGGGGTAGTTGATCATCATTTCATAATCACCGCCAAGTTCCTGCAGGCTGCCCTTCCATATTTCGGCATGATCGGTATTAAATACCAGTTTGCGGTTTGCAGAAACAGTGAGCCAGCTTTTTTCTTTCATTTCTACAGCCAGCTGGCCATCGCCCCAGCCACTGTAGCCAACAAAGAATTTGATTTTATGATGATCAATATGTTTATTCTTTAAAAGTGCAGTAACCGTTTCAAAATTACCTCCCCAGTAAATATCATTGTTCACTTTAACAGATTCCGGGATCAGATCCGGGTATTGATGTATGAAATGAATGGTATTCATTTGCACAGGCCCGCCATAATAAACCGGTAAGTCAACACCATCCAGGTCTGATACCAGTTCATCCAGGGTTTGTTCGATCTGTTTATTCAATACAAAACCAAAACTGCCCTGTTCGCGGTGTTCGCATAAAAGAACAACGGTACGTAAAAAATTGGGGTCCTTTAAAAAAGGATCAGCGATCAGCAATATGCCTGCAGCGGGTTCAATCATATTTCTAAAATAAACTTTAATTGCAAAAAAAACCATTACCGCCGGTATTTTTCAGGAAAAAAAATCCAAAAAAGTTCCCTGATGCCCGCCCCGCGTAAAAGTGACCTGCTTTTCCCGGGCGACAGGTTGCAGATGCAGTATTTTAAACCATCGGTGATAAAACGATTTTCAAAAGATGAGATTTCTGATATCATCCGGCTGGGGTTTAATAAAAATAACCTGAAGGATTATCCTTTTGAATTTAATGTGATGGTAAATACGCTTAATGGCGACCAGGTTTACAGTGAACAATTTTTTAAGTATTATGCCGATACAGTTAACAGCCTTAAAGTGGTTTATGCGCTTGAACCGGCCAGCGGCAGCAGCTTTGAAAACCTGGTGAGTGAAGAACTGCTTTCAGTTGTGGTACCCAACCATCAAAGCCTGATCTGGAAAGAAGTGATCTGGTTCATCCTGGGTTCTATCCTTTTTACACTCATCATTACCACTGCATTTTTCATTACCATTCGTACTTTATTAAAACAGAAAAAACTCAGTGAGATAAAATCTGATTTTATCAATAACATGACGCATGAATTTAAAACTCCCCTGGCCACCATTTCGCTGGCTGTGGATGCTTTAAAAAATGAAAAAGTGAGTGGCAACAGGGAAAAAACTGCCTATTTTACAGGCATCATCAAAGAAGAGAACAAGCGCATGAACAAGCAGGTGGAAACCATCCTGCAGGCGGCTTTGCTGGATAAGCAGGAAATACAACTGAACCTGAAAAGGTTGCTGGCACATGATCTCATCATCAATACCCTCAACAATATCAATTTACAGGTAGAAGAAAAAGGCGGTAAACTGGAAGTGGAACTGGGTGCCGAAAATGACCTGGTACTGGCTGATGAAGTTCACTTTACCAATGTCATCAACAGCCTGCTCGATAATGCGGTGAAATATTCAAAAGAAAACCTGCTCATCAAGCTCAGTACAAAAAACACCGGCAATAAACTTAAAATTATTATAGAGGATAACGGCATTGGCATGAACAAGGAAACACTGCACCGCATATTCGAAAAATTTTACCGGGCCCATACCGGTAATGTACACAATGTAAAAGGATTTGGGCTGGGACTCAGTTACGTTAAAACCATGGTGGAGGCACATCATGGCAGCATTAAAGCCGAAAGTGTGTTGGGGAAAGGCAGCAGCTTTAGCGTGTTAATTCCTCTTGCAAAATAAATATTTTCTTTTAGCAAACAGTACTTAAAATTTCAGCAATCCATTTATTGCTCAAAACACAAACATTTCAACAACCGGGTAATTCTGTACTGTAAATTCCCTGTAAGCTTATCTGCAATGTCAAGTGCCACTCCTTAACTTTCTTTTTACCAGGGTAACCAGGCAATCAACACGCTGCCCTATTTACTTAGCTATTCATCAGTCCTCATTTGTTTTATAAATGAAATTGTGCTTTATGCAAAAAGAAGCAAATAACCAGGTGTTCTGTTTGGTGCAGCATATTGTTTTGATCCTGATACAACCAGTATGATTGGGTTTTGTAATAATTAATGCATAATCCACAGTAATCCACAGTAATCCACATACAATCCACATCAATTTCTCTTGTTTTGGGCTTATAAGTCCGCCAATTAAGCAATACGGGGCTGTGGATAAAAAACTTTCCCTGAAAATTGATTATAAAGTGGGAAAAAGTGTTATTTTGTGGGAGTCTATGTAATTTAATTGTATAAATACTTGAAAATGATAGGTTTCCTCGGTGAATATGAGGCCACTTTAGATGCTAAAGGGCGCTTTCTTTTACCGGCAGGCTTTAAAAAGCAAATGCCGGAAGAGGGTGCTTCGCATTTTATCATCAACAGGGGTTTTGAAAAATGCCTCACATTATACCCGCAGCAAAGCTGGGATCCTATTTTTTCTGAGATCAGCAAACTGAATGATTTTGACCCTAAGGTAAGAGAATTCAGGCGGTATTTTTTGAACGGGGCCACACAACTGGAGCTGGATAGCGCCGGCCGGTTGCTGGTACCCAAAAACCTCACCGAACACGCAGGGCTGGAAAAAGAAATAGTACTGGTTTCGGCGGTGAATAAAATTGAGATCTGGGATAAAGTTAAGTATATGCAGTTCTTTGAAACTTTTACACCACAGTCATTCAGTGACCTGGCAAATGAAGTGATGAATAAAACAGTGGGTTAATTTGTTAACCCGGTAATTGGTTAATACGTATTATGAAAGATCAGAAACAAACAAAACCAATTAACACCAGCCTGGGCGATAAAGCCGGGCAGGGATTAACGGATATACGTTTTGATTATCACAAGCCTGTTTTACTGAATGAATGCATGGATGGTTTGAATATTCAGCCAGGCGGCGTTTATGTAGATTGCACATTTGGCGGCGGCGGGCATAGCAGTGCCATATTGCAGCTATTGAATGAACACGGAAAGCTGGTTGCTTTTGACCAGGATGAAGATGCCAGGAAAAACCTGCCCGGCGATGAACGGGTAATATTTGTACCACAGAATTTCAGGCACCTGCAAAGATTTCTACGGTTACATAAAATTACGAAGGTAAACGGCATCCTCGCCGATCTCGGTGTTTCCAGTCACCAGTTTGATGAAGCGGGCCGTGGATTTTCCACCAGGTTTGATGCTGCGCTTGACATGCGGATGGACCAGCGCCAAAAGAACACTGCAGCAGATATACTTAAAAATTTTTCTGAATTACAGCTGCACAAAATGTTTGAACAGTATGGTGAAGTAACCAATGCAAAAACACTGGCAAAAACAATTGTTGCACAGCGGTCACTGGCTCCCATCCGTACCATCAATGAATTTAAAACTGCAGTTCATGCAGTGGTAAAAGGCAATCCTCAAAAATATTTTGCCCAGGTTTTCCAGGCATTAAGAATTGAAGTTAATGATGAACTGGGGGCGCTGAAAGAATTGCTGGAGCAAACAGTGAACCTTTTGCATCCGGGCGGAAGGGTAGCCATCATCACTTTTCATTCGCTGGAAGACAGGATCGTAAAAAGTTTTTTCCGGGATGGCACTTTTGAAAATACAGCGATTGATGATGTGTACGGACATCGTTTTGATAATCCATTTAAAGTGATCACCAAAAAACCAATCACTGCAACAGAACTGGAATTAAAGGAAAATGCAAGATCACGAAGTGCAAAACTGCGGGTGGCAGAAATGAAGTAAATGCCTGAAGGCAGGCAGGGTTTACATAAAATATATAGCAATAATATAAATGACAGAAGATAAAGAAATAAAGGAACAGCCGGCAACCGGCCAGAAAATGGACTGGAAAAAAATGATCAGCCATAAATGGGTTGTCAGGAATATCCCATTTTTTCTGTTCTTAACGGTTTTGGCGGTATTGTATATCTATAACGGCCATTATACAGATAAGCTGAACTTAAAAATAAATACAACAGAAAAGCAGATCAAAGAACTGGAGTACCAGTACAAGACCATCAAAAGTGATGTGATCTTCAGGAGCAAGGCCAGTGAATTAATAGAAGCGGTAAAACCCCTTGGGTTAAAGGAATTAACAAAACCGCCGGTGATTTTGGGAGAAACAGAAAAGCAATAAAAAACAACAGGTCAAAGAAAAAAGTTAACCATCATTGGAAATTAAAAATGACATATTATGGCGGGTTTACCTCAGTTTTCTGGGGATGGTCATCCTTGGGCTTTTTGTGGTCGGAAAAACTTTTTATATACAGCAGGTTGAAGGTAAATTCTGGACAAGCATGGACAGCAGTATGCATTTAAAATACAAACCCATAGAAGCAGAACGGGGAACCATCTACAGCGAAGATGGCAACATGCTCAGCACTTCTGTCCCGGTATTTGATGTGTACGTGGATTTTGCTGCAGCAGGTTTAAGGGAAAAAGACGGAAAAAGATTTAAAGATCATATTGATACATTAACCATTTGCCTGTCGAACCTGTTTAATGATAAAACACCGGAAGCATACCTGAAGGAAATGAAACTGGCTTATAAGAATAAAGACAGGTACTATCCATTAAAAAAGAAAATATCATTCACACAGTATAAAGAATTACGCGATTTCCCGCTGGTGAAGATGGGAAAAAATAAAAGCGGTTTTATCATCACGGCTAAAGATAAACGCATAAACCCGTATGTCCTGCTGGCTAACCGTACCATTGGTTTATCGAGGAACAATGCCAGCAATGTAGGACTGGAACACCGGTATGACAGTTTGCTCAAAGGCAAAGCAGGGCAACAGCTGGTACGTTATGTATCCGGCAACTACATGCCTGTTGATGGTGGCGATGTGGATCCGGAAAACGGGAAAGATATCATTTCAACACTGGATACCTACATACAGGATATTGCAGAATCTGCCCTGATGCGGATGATGACCGGCAACAACTCGGTACACGGTACTGCCATTGTGATGGAAACCGCTACCGGTAAAATAAAAGCCATTGCAAACCTGGGTAAGCAACCTGACGGATCCTATACCGAAGACCTGAATTACGGTATTGGAAAGGCAACCGAACCCGGCTCAGTATTTAAACTGGCCACCCTGATGAGTTTACTGGAAGATAAACATGTTACCATTAACTCGGTTGTGGATTGCGAAGGCGGCAAGAAAAATTTTTATGGTTTAACCATCCGCGATTCTCATTTGGGGTATGGTGCGATCACAGTTAAAGACGCATTTGAAAGAAGCAGCAATGTGGCATTTGCCAAGTTAGCCGACCAGTATTATCATGCACAGCCTGCGAAATTCATCAATCATTTGCACCGGCTCAGGCTGGATACGTTGACCGGCATTGACCTGACAGCCTCATCAGGCAAACCCACCATTAAGAAACCAACCAACCGCAGCTGGTCCAAAACTACCATTCCGTATATGGCACATGGTTACGAAGAATTGGTTACGCCCCTGCATTTGCTGATGCTCTACAATGCGGTTGCCAATAATGGTAAAATGATGAAACCGTATTTAGTGAGTTCGATCAAACAATATGGCGTGGAAGTGAGAACAATTAAACCAACTGTATTGGTTGAAAAAATATGCAGCGATGAAACCCTTGCCCAGCTTAAGGAATGTTTACTTGCTGTTGTGGAAGGAGACCATGGCACTGCCCGTAAAATAAAAGATTCAGCCTACCGCATTGCCGGTAAAACCGGAACCGCCGTTACGGCACTGGATAACAGGGGATACAACAAGGGCAATAAAATATACCAGGCTTCTTTCATCGGGTATTTCCCGGCCAACCAGCCAAAATATACAGTGGCCGTTGTCATTCAAAACAGCAAGGAATCAAAAAAGATCTATGGTGCAGATGTTTCAGGTACAGTTTTTAAAGAGATCAGCGACAGGATCTACAGCAGCTTCCTGAGTACTGAAAAATATATGGTGGCGCATAAGCCCGACAGTAACCAGTATAATTATTTTGGAATGAAAAGTGAATTGAGTTCAATATTCACTTCTTTACAAATGCCTTATACCGATTCTGCCGGTTCAGGATACTGGAGAACCATGCAATTAAAAAATAATGCAGGTATACTAAATACACCGTCTGTTTCAAATTCAACATCCGGTTCTGTAACCCCTAACGTTGTCGGAATGGGCTTGAAAGATGCGGTGTATTTACTAGAAAACATGGGACTTAAAGTTACAGCTACCGGCAGGGGTAAGGTGCTGAACCAGTCCCTGGCAGCCGGAACAAATTTCAGAAAAACACAAAACATTGCTTTAATACTGAATTGATACTGCAGGATATACTATATAAGGTTTCCATCCGCTCTGTAAAGGGAGATACCGGCATGGATGTTAATGGCCTGCAGATCGATTCCCGCCTGGTAAAGGCAGGTAATTGTTTTATTGCACTTAAAGGCACGAAAACTGATGGACAGGAATATATTGAAACTGCTATTGAAAATGGTGCCGTGGCCATTATATGTGAAACCCTTCCTTCAAAGATCGATGCGCATATTACCTATGTGCAGGTTGAAAACGCCGCCGAGGCGGCGGGCTATATGAGCCATCTTTTTTACGGCGAACCTTCTTTGAAATTAAAACTGGTTGGCGTAACCGGTACAAACGGTAAAACCACCATCGTTACACTGTTGTGGAAACTGTTTACAGCCATGGGTTACCAATGTGGTTTGATCAGTACCGTGGAGAACCGGATCGGCGAAAAAATAATTGTTGCCACACATACCACACCGGATGCAGTTACCATTAATGCATTGCTGAAACAAATGGTTGATGAAGGGTGTAATTATGTTTTTATGGAGTGCAGCAGCCACGCCATTCACCAGGGCAGGATAACCGGCCTGCAGTTCACCGGCGCCCTGTTCAGCAATATCACCCATGATCACCTGGATTATCACAAAACATTTGACGAATACATCAATGTAAAAAAATCGTGGTTTGATAAACTTCCTTCCACAGCTTTTGCCATCAGCAATGCAGATGACAAAAGAGGGACCGTGATGTTGCAGAATACCAAAGCAAAAAAATATTACTACAGTCTTAAAACCATGGCCGGTTTTAAAGGAAAGATCCTGGATAACAGCCTGGATGGATTGCACATGACAGTAAATGAAAAAGAAGTTTACTTCCGGCTGATCGGTGAATTTAATGCATACAATTTACTGGCTGTTTATGGTGCTGCTGTTTGTTTACAGGTGGATACCGATACCGCGTTGCAGGTGTTAAGCAGCCTGGATGGAGCTGAAGGCAGGTTTGATTACATGGTGAGCCCAAAAGATAAAATAAAAGGGATCATTGATTATGCACATACGCCCGATGCATTATTAAATGTGCTGGCAACCATAAAAAAATTACGACAGGGTAATGAGCAGATCATAACCGTAGTTGGCTGTGGTGGCGACAGGGATAAAACCAAGCGCCCGGTAATGGCAGAAGTGGCCTGTGAGTATAGTGATAAAGTGATCTTCACGGCTGATAATCCAAGAAGTGAAGACCCGTTGGAAATTTTAAAAGACATGCAGGCCGGCGTAAATGCGGCGGCAAAAAAAAAAGTGATTTCCATTGCCGACAGGAAGGAGGCCATTAAAACAGCCGTGAGCCTGGCCAATAACGATGATATTGTTTTGATAGCCGGCAAGGGACATGAGAAATACCAGGAAATAAAAGGCGTGAAATATGATTTTGATGATAAGAAGATCCTGAATGAAATGTTTGAACTGTTAGAGAAATAAAAAAAGTTGGCAGTTTTCAGTCAACAGTTGGTATAGCCCGGCTGTAAACTGCTAACTGCAAACGACAAATTGAATATATGTTGTATCACATTTTTGATTGGCTTGCAAAAGAAGGTTTCCGGTTCCCGGGACTGGGGCTTTTTCAGTTCATCACTTTCAGGGTGCTGCTGGCCATGATATTGAGCCTCGTGATCACAACGGTGTATGGCAAAAAACTGATCAGGTATTTACAGAAAAAGCAATTAGGCGAATCGGTGAGGGATCCTGGGTTTGCAGGGTCAAAATGAAAAGAAAGGAACACCCACCATGGGCGGGATCATTATTTTGCTGGCCATTTTAATACCAACCATTTTATTGGCCAACCTGGACAAAGTGTATATCCGACTGATGTTATTGTGTACCGTTTGGCTGGGCACCATTGGTTTTATTGATGACTATTTAAAAATCAGATCAAAAAGAAGGGCCCAGGCCGGGGGCATTGATTACAAAAAAAGTGACAGTGATGGCTTGGCAGGCAGGTTTAAAATATTCGGCCAGGTAATGCTGGGGATCATTGTTGGAGCAACATTATATTTTAATCCAAGTGTTGTGGTAAAAAGGGAGATCGTGAAATCGGCAGACAATACAGTTCACATTCCAACAAATCCAAATGCTAAGTTTGATACTATTATTGTTGATGGAAAACCCAGGGTATTCGTTGATGCAACCAGGACCATTATTACAACGATCCCATTTGTAAAGAATCATGAGTTCAATTATGCAAAATTGTTGCCCAAAGCCTGGCAGGATTATGCATACATCCTGTACATCATCATTGTGATTATTATTGTAACGGCTGTTAGCAACGGGGCAAATATTACCGATGGGCTTGATGGACTGGCAACAGGTGTGAGTGCCATTATCGGTATTTGCCTGGGCATATTTGCATACGTGAGCGGTAATATAAAATTTGCCGAATACCTCAACATCATGTACATACCCAACCTGGGTGAACTGTCCATTTTTATTGCAGCATTTGTTGGAGCCTGTATTGGCTTTCTCTGGTATAATGCTTTCCCGGCACAGGTATTCATGGGCGATACCGGAAGCCTTGCATTGGGAGGCATTATTGCGGCACTGGCCATTATTGTACGTAAAGAATTACTGATACCCATTTTTTGTTTTGTGTTTTTAATCGAAAATTTAAGTGTGATGATACAGGTGGGATATTTTAAATACACCAAACGAAAATATGGCGAGGGGCGGCGAGTTTTTAATGAGCCCGCTTCATCACCATTACCAGAAATTGGGGTATCATGAAAGTAAAATTGCAGTGCGTTTCTGGATCATAACAATATTAACGGTGGTTTTGGCCATCGTAACGCTGAAGTTGCGTTAAAAAAGTTTTGAAAAACCAAACTGGCAATTTACAAATTGTAAAAGCTAAGTTTTTCAATTTGGTCAATATCCTTTGTAAGACGAACAAACCAGACTGATTGAAAACGAAACCTGTTAAGTTCTATCCTGTAGAAGAACCAATTTTTATTTACGGATGAAATGTTGTGCATTAAAATGAAAAAAAGACTGATCATACTTGGAGGAGGCGAAAGCGGGGTTGGCACAGCCCTGCTGGCCAGGCAACAGGGGTATGATGTGTTTGTAAGTGATGGTGGTGCCATTAAAGACCAGTACAGAGCAGAACTGGTTGCCAATGAAATTGAATTTGAGGAAAATCAGCATTCAACAGATAAAATACTGAATGCCGATGAAGTGATGAAAAGCCCCGGTATCCCGGAAAAAAATGACCTGGTAAAGCAAATTCGTGCAAAGGGAATTGATATTATCAGTGAAATAGAATTTGCATACCGCTATAAAGGAAACAGCAGGATCATTGCCATCACCGGCAGCAATGGAAAAACAACAACAACCGCTTTAACCTACCATATCTGTAAAACCGGCGGCGCCGATTGTGCCATGGTAGGAAATATCGGTTATTCATTTGCAAAACAGGTGGCTGTTCACCCAAAAGCATTGTATGTAGCAGAGATCAGTTCTTTTCAACTGGATGATATTAAAACATTCAGGCCGGATGTGGCGGTGATGACCAATATCACGGAAGATCACCTGGACAGGTATGATTATAAATTTGAAAATTATATTAACAGCAAGTACCGGGTTACAATGAATCAACAGCCCGAAGACGTTTTTATTTATAATCTCGATGATGCAGTAACTGTGAAAACAATAAACAACTATCCCATTAAATCAACACTAGCCCCCATTACCATGAGTAAACAACTGCCACAAGGTGCCTACCTGCAGAACGCAAAAATGCACTTAAAATGGAAAAACGAAGAGATGCAGATGAGTATTGAAGATTTTGCCATACAGGGTAAACCCAATCAATACAACAGTATGGCTGCCAGCCTGGCTGCATCGGCGGTTGATATCCGCAAGGAAAAGATCAGGGAGGCGCTTCAAACATTTGAAAGCCTGGAACACCGGATGGAAACAGTAGCAACGATCAGGAATGTTGAATTCATCAACGACAGTAAAGCAACCAATGTAAACAGTACCTGGTTTGCTCTGGAGAGTATGGAAAAACCGGTGATCTTAATTCTTGGAGGCGTGGATAAAGGCAATGATTATACGCTGCTAACTGAACTGGTGAAGGAAAAAGTGAAAGCGATCGTATGTATGGGAACAGAGAACAGGAAAATTCATGAAGCTTTCGGTGATATCATGCCTTTGATGGTGAATACCGATAATGCAAGGGATGCAGTACAAACGGCATTTCATTTTGCCAGCAAAGGTGATGTGGTTTTATTAAGCCCGGCCTGCGCCAGTTTCGACCTGTTTAAAAATTATGAGGACCGGGGAAACCAGTTTAAGCAGGCGGTGAAGGAATTGTAGGCTGAGAGATTAAAAGAGAGCGGGAGAAACAAGACGGGAAATTTAAAATATAGGCTAAGAGTATAAAAGAGAAAAAGAGGTAAAAGAGTGTAGGGCAAAATAAAATTCGGCAATGGAAAAGTTAATAAAATAAAATGAATAAAGCTCATTTTCTCTTTTCTCCTCATAGTAAAAAATAAAAAATAACTCCTAAGTGTGCGAGTATGTCAGAACCAGTAAACATAAAAAATTTCTTTACGCCCAACATCGGTACCATGGGTGGCAACCTGGTTAGTAAAACGAGGGGCGACCGTGTGATATGGGGCATCGTGATCATTCTTACACTGGTAAGTTTGCTTGTTGTATACAGCAGTACCGGGTCGCTGGCCTATAAATACAGCCGCAGTACTGAAAGTTATCTCTTCAAACAATTTGGTTTTATTATTCTTGGGGTAATGGTCATTTATTTTGCACACCGGGTTAATTATACCATTTATTCCAGGGTGGCATCTGTTTTATTCATTGTATCTGTTTTGTTATTGATCTATACTTATTTTTTTGGTGAAACATTAAATGAAGGTACCCGCTGGATAAAACTCCCGTTGATCAACATGACTTTCCAGACATCCGACCTGGCAAAGCTTGCACTCTTTATGTATATGAGCAGGCAGTTAAGCCGAAAACAGAATGTGATCAAGGATTTTAAAAAAGGCTTTTTACCCATCATCATCCCGGTGATCATTATTTGTTTATTGATCGCACCATCAAACCTGTCAACCGCTTTACTCATCGGTGGCACAAGTATACTCATCATGTTTATCGGCAGGGTAAATACAAGGCATCTTTTATTTACCATGCTTATCCTGTTAATACCCGTGGCTGTTTTATTTGCTGTTGCAGTAAGTACGTATGATAAAAAGGAAAACAGGGCAACAGAATTACCTGCTGTTTTTTCTGCTGGGCGTGTACCAACCTGGATTGGACGCATACAAACTTTCATGTACAGTAATAAGGAAGACGTAAATGAAAAAATGTACCAGATAAACCAGGCTAAAATTGCCATTGCCAAAGGCAGCTGGTTTGGCCTTGGGCCGGGCAACAGCCAGGCACGTAATTTTTTACCGCACTCTTACAGCGATTATATTTTTGCCATTATACTGGAAGAATACGGATTGCTGGGAGGTACATTCATGGTATTTATTTATTTGCTTTTCCTGTACCGGTGTATCCGTTTGTATCGGAAATGCCCGTATGCATTTGGAGCATTCCTGGCACTGGCATTAAGCTTTATGCTGGTGATACAGGCTATTGCCAATATGGGCGTTAATGTAAATATTTTTCCAAATACCGGTGTTACATTACCCCTGGTAAGCATGGGTGGCAGCAGTTTTTTATTTACCTGCCTGTCTATCGGAATCATTTTAAGTGTGGCAAGAAACGTAGAGCAGCTTGAAGGTGTAAAGACGGCAGTTGTTGAAACAGAATAAGTCTATAGTCATTAAGTCATTGGTCATTGTACCGATACTTTTTTAATAAATGACTCAATGACTAATGACAAATGACTTAATAACCAATGACCAAAAAAATAATCATAGCAGGAGGCGGAACAGGAGGGCATATTTTTCCGGCCATTGCCATTGCCAATGCCATTTTAAAACAGGAGCCGGCAACTGAAATATTATTTGTTGGGGCCAAAGGTAAAATGGAAATGGAAAAAATACCGCAGGCAGGTTTTCGGATCGAAGGTTTAAATATAGCCGGGTTAGACAGAAGTTCTTTGATAAAAAATATTGGATTACCGTTTAAACTCGTAAGAAGTTTTTTACAGGTTGACCGTATTTTCAATGCTTTCAGGCCCCATGCAGTTATCGGTGTTGGCGGGTATTCCAGTTTCCCGGTATTGCGGTATGCGCAGGCAAAGCGGATCCCTTCTTTCATTCATGAGAGTAATTCATTTGCCGGTAAAAGCAATATCATGCTGGGAAAAAAAGCTGCAAAGATCTTTGTGGCCGGTGGGGGTATGGAAAAATTCTTTCCGGCAAATAAAATATATATAACCGGGAACCCGGTAAGGGAAAGCATTGTACAAAGTACAGTGAGCAGGGAAGAAGGGATCGGTTTTTTTGGTTTGGATGCTGCAAAAAAAACGGTATTGTCTGTTGGAGGAAGCCTTGGCGCAAAAAGCATAAACGAAGCAATGGATAAAGACCTTGATCTGTTTGAAGCCAATAACCTGCAACTGGTATGGCAAACAGGTAAACCTTACGCTGCTGCAGGCAAGGCAAGGGCCAAAGGTAAAACCAATGTATGGACCGATGATTTTATCAATAAGATGGAATATGCCTATGCAGCGGCCGACCTGGTGATCAGCAGGAGCGGTGCCATGGCGATCGCGGAATTATGTGTGATGAAAAAAGCTGTTGTTTTTGTACCATTTCCATTTGCAGCCGAAGATCATCAAACGGTGAATGCACAAAATTTAGTTAATAAAAATGCAGGCATAATGATAAAAGATAATGAGGCGTTAGCACAATTGGTCCCTGCAATTATTGATCTGTCAAAAGATGTACATAAACAACTGGAATTAAAAACAAATATTGGAAAACTGGGAATTTCAAATGCTGATGAAATTATAGCAACAGAAATTTTGAAAAGTATTTAATGATGGAGATCCGGGATATAAAGCGCATATATTTTTTGGGAATCGGGGGAATCGGTATGAGTGCATTGGCCAGGTATTTTAATGCAGGAGGAGTACGGGTTAGCGGTTATGATAAAACAGAAACAGCTTTAACTAAGAAACTGGAAGCAGAGGGGATAGCGATCCATTTTGAAGATAACATTGAGTTCATTGACACAAGGGCAGAACTGGTGGTTTATACACCCGCGATACCCAAAGACCATAAAGAGCTGAATTATTTTTTACAGAATAATTACCCGATGGCAAAGCGGAGTGAAGTACTGGGTGCCATCACCAACAGTTCTTATAATATATGTATTGCCGGCACACATGGTAAAACAACGACCAGCACCATGGTGGCACATATACTTCGGCAAAGCGGTTACGGATGCAATGCTTTCCTGGGTGGTATATCGGTAAACTATGATACCAATTTCTGGCCGCAGGCCAGCAGCCGGGAAAGTAAAAAAAATGTATCGGTGGTGGAAGCAGATGAATATGACAGGAGTTTTTTGAAATTAAGCCCGGATATAGCCATCATCAGTTCTATGGATCCTGATCACCTGGATATTTACGGTACTGCCGAAAATATGGAACAGGCCTTCATCGATTTTTCGGCCAGGATAAAACCTGGTGGATTGTTGCTGAGTAAATACGGGCTTAAAAGAACCGATGACCTGGAAGGAGGTGAGCACCTTACTTTTCATTTGCACAATGAAAATGCCAGTGTGTATGCTGCCAATATAAAAATGATCAATGGCAGCTACCGGTTTGATGTATTGATGCAGTATTGGGAATTAAAGGATGTGGTTTTACACATGGGCGGACTGCATAACATTGAAAATATGATAGCAGCCATATCGGTGGCACATTACCTGGGAATTGATAATGATAAAATAAGAGATGCAGTTGAAGCATTCAGGGGTGTAAAAAGAAGGTTTGAATATATTTTGAAGAATGAAGAGCAGGTAATGGTGGATGATTATGCTCATCATCCTGAAGAATTAAGGGCATTGATCAGCGGTGCAAAAGAATTATTCCCGGGTAAAAAATGCACCGTGGTTTTTCAGCCGCACCTGTTCAGCAGGACGAATGACCTGGCTGATGGATTTGCAGAAACACTTGACCTGGCTGATGAAGTGATCTTACTGCCCATTTACCCGGCCAGGGAATTGCCAATAGAAGGGGTAAGCAGTTACATGATTTTAGATAAAATGAAATGCGCTCATAAAATGGTTTTGGAAAAAGAGGAATTGATTGAATGGATAAAAAATAATAAAACAGCTTTATTGATCACGGCAGGTGCAGGTGATATTGATACATTGGTTGAACCGATAAAAGGAATATTGATAACATAATTTGGAAAATATACAACGATACAGTATTAAAAATATCCTTTTGGCAACCCTTTGGATCGCCCTGGGCGGAGCCACGGTCTTTTTACTGGTTGCAGCCATCAAAACCAAACCGGAAAGGCTGTGTAAAGGTATTGAGATCAGTATCCACGGTGTAAGCAATAACTTTTTTGTTGATAAAAATGATATCCTGAATACCATTGCTTCCCTGGAAAAAACAAACCCGGTTGGTAAAGCCATGGGTGCCTTTAATTTAAAGCACCTGGAAGATCAGCTCGATAAGGATGTCTGGATAAAATCGGCTGAACTGTTCTTTGATAATAATGATATTCTCCAGGTAATTGTGCAGGAAAGGGAACCTGTTGCCCGGGTGTTCGCAGCTTCGGGAGAAACATTTTACATTGATGATGAACTGGCCATGTTGCCGCTGAGTGAAAAATTTTCGGCAAGGTTACCGGTATTCACCAATTTTCCATCGGGTAAAAAAATACTTTCCGGGGCCGACAGCAGTTTGCTGATGGATATTAAAACGATCAGTCTTGCCATTCAAAAAGATTCTTTCTGTATGGCGATGATCGAGCAGGTGGATATAACCGCACAACGCACATTTGAAATGATCCCGAAGATCGGTAACCAGCTGATCGTTTTTGGAGATGCAACCGATACAGAAACCAAACTCGTGAAACTGAAACTATTCTATAAAGAGATCATGGTAAAAGCAGGCTGGGATCACTACAGTATAATAAACGTGCAGTATAAGAACCAGGTTGTGGCAAAAAGAAAAGGAGCAGAGGATGTTGCAGCAGATTCGTTGCGAACACTGCAGCTTATGCAAATTATTGCCGAGCGGTCACAAAGGGCAGCAGGTGATTCATTAAAGATCATGCAGCAGGGCAATGACCGTAACGAGGCTGACAGCACTATGATACAACAATCCATTCAACGGGATGAAAGTGATGAAACAGCTGTATCAACTGGGAATGCCGTGTTGCAAAACAACCAGGCTGAATTGAGCAGCGTAAAACCGGTAACGCAGAGTGTTCTGCCGACAGTGAAGAAAGATACCAAACCGGCTGTAAAACCGGTCCAAAAAATGGCAGTGGCAAAAAAAGTTGTAAAAGAGCCCAAAGCTGTGATGGGAAAGAAGAACGACTATGACCCTGTTCCCTGAAGTACAATTGCGGGGCGCATCAAAAACAAAGTCTAAAAAATAATTTATAATACAAACACAAAACAAACACATATGAATCAGGAACAACCCATCATCGTAGGCCTGGATATCGGCACCACAAAAATTGCTGCCATTGCCGGTCGAAAAAATGAGTACGGCAAGCTGGAAATTCTTGGCTTTGGCCGTGCCAACAGTAATGGTGTACAACATGGTATGGTGTTGAACATCGATCAAACCATCAAAGCCATAGAAATGGCTTTAAAAAACTGTTACGACTCCAATCCTAACCTGGAGATCGGTGAAGTGTATGTTGGCATTGCCGGCCATCATATTAAAAGTCTGCAAACACGCGGTGATATTGTGAGGCAGAGTATTGAAGAAGAGATCAGGCAGGAAGAGATAGACAGGCTGGTTGCAGACCAGTACCGGACCTATATCCCGGCAGGCGACCAGATCATTGATGTGATCCCGCAGGAATTTACTGTAGATAATTTTCAGAATATACCAAACCCCATCGGGTACAGTGGTGTAAAAGTGGGTGCTAATTTTCACATTATTACGGGCGATAAAAACGCGATCAGGAATATTAACCGCAGTGTTGATAAAGCCGGGCTTATTACAAAGGATTTAGTTCTGCAACCACTTGCCTCTGCAGCCGCTGTTATGTGTGACCAGGACCTGGAAGCGGGTGTCGCCATTGTAGATATTGGTGGCGGCACCACCGACCTGGCTGTTTTTTATGAAGGCATATTAAAGCATACGGCCGTGATACCGTTCGGAGGTGAGAACATTACCAACGATATTAAAAATGGTTTGGGTGTTTTAAAAACACAGGCCGAGCAAATGAAGATCCAGTTTGGCAGTGCATTGAGTGATGAAGCAAAAACCAATGCATTTATCACCATCCCGGGTTTACGCGGTATGGCGCCCAAAGAGATATCGGTAAAAAACCTGGCCGGAATCATACAGGCACGTATGAGCGAGATCATGGATTTTGTTACCTATCATTTAAAACAGGTAGGCCTGGATACGCGTATGCTGAACGGGGGCGTGATACTCACCGGTGGCGGGTCACAACTGAAACACCTGATCCAGTTAACAGAATATGTTACCGGGTTAAATGCAAGGATCGGTTACCCCAATGAACACCTGGCCGCCGGGCATATCGATGAACTGGCCAAGCCCATGTACAGTACCTGTATCGGTTTGATCCTGAAAGGATATAATGATTATGAAAATAAGAATAAACTGTTCGAAGAACAATTCAGGAAAGTAGAAGTACCCGGTTCTTTAAAACAGCAGCCGGTTGATGAAACGCTGGATACTCCCAATGAAAATCCACAGGTAAAAGTGAAACAGCGCAAATCGCTGAAAACATTTATGGATGGATTTAAGAATGGCCTGATCGACCTGTTCAAGGAGGAAGAAGACGCAAAATTGTAATGTCATTGCGAGGAGGTACAACAAAGCAATCTGCTCAACAGGATCGCTAAAGTTGAAATGAAAAGGAGATGCTGGATTGATGAATAAAGAAATAACTGTACAAGTGAGATTCTTCTTTTCTCTTACTAAAGGAAAAGAAGAACAGACCAAGTTAACAACAATGATGCTATGAAAAACAAAAGTTCGTAAAAAAATAAAGATTTAGATACTACTAACCCATTAATTAATAAACGCAGCATGACAATATGCAGGCGTTGTAAAAAAAAAATATGATACATTTTGATTTGCCTAAAGATCAATCCTCCATCATCAAAGTAATTGGTGTTGGCGGTGGCGGAAGCAATGCAGTAAACCACATGTTTTCGCAAAATATCGAAGGCGTAAATTTCATCATCTGCAATACAGATGCACAGGCAATTGCACAAAGCAAAGTGCCTAATAAAATTCAGCTCGGGCCACATTTAACGCAGGGCCTTGGAGCCGGTGCCAACCCTGAAATTGGCAGGCAGGCAACAGAAGAAAGCCTGGAAGAAATTAAACGCATCCTGGAAGTGAATACCAAAATGGCATTCATTACTGCAGGTATGGGTGGTGGTACGGGTACCGGCGGGGCTCCCATCCTTGCAAAGATCTGCAAAGACCTGGGTATACTTACCGTTGGTATTGTTACCACACCTTTTGCCTATGAAGGGAAAAAAAGAATTGCCCAGGCAGAAGAAGGTGTGATGCTTTTGAAAAATCATGTTGACACTTTACTGGTGATCAGCAATGATAAGCTGCGCCACCAGTTTGGCAATTTAAAAATGAAAGAAGCTTTTGCCAAGGCCGATAATGTGCTGGCAACGGCTGCCAAATGTATAACCGATGTGATCAACAGTACCGGGCAGATCAATGTGGATTTTGCGGATGTATGTACTGTAATGACCAACGGCGGAGTTGCCATTTTAGGCAGTGCTGCTGCAGAAGGCGAAAACAGGGCTCAGTCAGCTATTGAAAACGCCATCAATTCTCCGTTGCTGAATGACAATGATATACGGGGTGCCAAGTGGATACTGATCAATATCAATTCATCAGAAGGAGAACATGAGTTTACCATGGATGAAGTGGAGATCATTCAGAATTATTTATTGAGCCAGGCAGGTGATGATACCGATGTGATACTTGGATTGGGATATGATAACAGCCTGGGTGCACAGATCGGCATTACACTTATCGCAACGGGCTTCGATCACAAGGACCCTTTTGAGAAAAAACCTGAAGCAAAAAGAACAGAAAGATGAAAAGATCGTAATGACACTGGAGATGCCGGCCAGGGAAGAAACGAAAATTATGAAGCAACCCTCATTACAGTTTGAAGAAAAAGATGAGGAAGAAGCGATTGCCGAAATTACCGAACAGCCGGTATTGCAGTTGGCAGAAGACCTGATGATGCCCGTCTTAAAAGATACAACGGAAGAGCTGCCTGTAGTGGAAATACTTAGTAAAACTACTGGGGATAAGTTGAATGAAAACCCGGTGTATTTTGAAATATCTTCGGCACCGGATCAGGTTCCAGTAATAGAATTTGTAATTCCACAAAATCCTCCTCCTGCTGAAAAACCAACAGCAAAACCTGAATTTCAAAACGAAATAATTACCGATCATAAAAATGCTAGCACCCCTCCTTCGTCTGGAGGGTACCTGGCTAAACCTTCACAGATCTATGTGGAGGAGCAGCCAAAACCAGAATCCAATTCGACTGATGAGCTACTGCCGGTGCAAGAGAGAGAACAGGAAGACGAACCTGTGATTGAAATGCAGTTGGTAGTTAAAACCCATCAAGCGGCGGAGGAGGAGCAACATGTACAAACAACTCAGCCCATCATGATTTCCAATGTTGAGGAACCTGCCATGCAGGACGAAACAGAGGATCTTAGGCGCAGGGCCATGGATCGGATTGCAAAACTGCGTAACTTGTCGTTCAACATTAACGCAGCTGATCCTAACAATGAGTTCGAAACGGTGCCTGCTTACCTTCGCCGCAATATGGAATTGCATAATTCCATTGCTGATGTGGAAAGTTTTTACAGTAACTACACCGTTAAATCCGACGATAATAACCAGGCTACAATAAGTACACTGAACAGTTTCCTCGAAGGTAAAAAACCTGATTAAAATAATGATGCCAATTCCGCAGTAAACGGGATTGGCATTTATGTTTGTTTGTGTTTGGTTTTATGAATAGAAGCCCTGCTGAAAAAGCGGGGCTTTAATTTTTAATAATGTATCTGAATTTGTTTAACCGGGATGACCTCAATTCAGCATTTCCGCACCACGTAGAGCCAGCCAGTTGTTTATCATATCAGTAATTTTTATCGGGTGCCTTACCGCCTGCTTTGGGGCGACAGCCGGTTTTGTTTCCTGCAGGCTTTGTGCGGGTAAAACATGCTTTTCCAGGTCAAATAAAAGTTTTTGCCGGCTTGCAATGTCCTTTATACCAGCAATGTTGCACGCTTTATCAAAGTCAGTATGCATGCCATAACCAACTACAAGTTCGGCCAACCCGGGGAATTCGGGTAACGCCAGTATTTTCTTTACAAAATAATACGTTTTATCATGTATTATTTTTGTTTGTACGGTGTAAACATGTTCCATTTCCTGTGTTTTGAGGTGAGTATTATTATCCCTTTATATTAAACTTATCCATTTTTTAAAAATTGAAGTATTCATCCTGCTTTTTAATACATGAATACATACAGTTTTTTCAAAAGGATGGTTTTGTACCTACAGGTACCAGGAAATGGATCGTTCATTGCAATAAATCACGAATTAAAATGTGATCAGTGCTGTGAACTGAAGGAAATTCAAAGGATAATGCCGAAATGGTTAAATGTTAAGGGAATAGCCACAATTGTGAAATGGTTGTGCAGAGGATATGTAGTAAATGTAGTAGATCTGTGTTGTAAGGTAATGTAAATGTAAGCCATATGCCCGAAGAAATCAAAAAATGGTGATAAGTTATGTATTGGAACAGGTGCGTTGTTGCAATTGCTTAAGCACTAAGCGGTTATTTATTTTTATAAAATTAAAAGTGAAAATGGCTGACAGCAAAAAAACAGGCAAATTGAAAAAATGACTGCTTTTTAAATAGTAAAGAAATGGGATTTTTTTTAAGATTGCATTACCTGCCTTTTAAACCCGGTTTGAAAAAGTAAAACCGGATCAGTAAAGATTACATAACTCCCGAAATATTAGTTGCATGAACCGGCAATCAAAAAATTAATTTTTAGAACTGTCGTTTTTTGCAGGTGTGATCGAAAGTGGCGGCACACTGGTTTGTGTAGTTGCAGGTGCAGCCGGTTTACTGTTTAAAGGAGCTCCTACAGCAATATCGCAACGGTGGCCTGGTTCTCCGTGAGGAGGGTTCATTCCGGGTGCGGTTTTTGTGTATTGGGAACCTGGCTAATTGATACCGGATTTGGTTGGGCATTTGCAGCTGCCGGTTGTTGCTGAACATTGACTGGTGCGGGTTTGCTGTTTAAAGGTGCACCAACATTGATATCGCAGCGGTGACCCGGCTGGCCATGCGGCGGATTCATACCCGGCGCTGTTGTTGCAGGTGCAGCAGTGTTTGTAATAGTAGTTGGCTGAGTTACCTGCATGTTATTTTGCTGTGGCATCAGGTTTACCGGTGCTGTTTGTGTTCCGGGAATAGCGGGGGCTGTGCCGGGAATGGTAACAGGTACGGTATTAGGAACCACATTGGTAGTTTGTATTGTTGATGGCGGTACAGTATCCTTATTTTCTGATCCTGGTGTGATCAATGACTGATCAACATAATCTGCTTTTTCATTTCCACCACATGAAACAAGGGTACCAAGGGTAAGTCCTGCAACCGCAACATATAATTTAAATCTCATAGTTATACTTTTTTAGTGACTGCAATTTAAGGTTATTTGTGTAAAATGCAAATCATCGCCAAAAGCTGAAACAGTTTTAACAATCTTATTAATAATATGTTTTATGAATTATTTTTCAAACTGCAATACAACTTCGCCCGTTTTATTGATATACATATAGTATTTGCCTTTTTCAACCAGGGCAAACCCCTGTTTAAAAGCAGATTGCCGGTCATATTCTGGCTTTATTAAAAATGTATTGAACTTATCAATAAACCCCCATTTGGCATAGTCGGTCTCAACTGCTGCAAGGCCCCCTGAAAATGAAGCAGCATTTGTATATACCGGTTCGATCACCCACTCGCCTTTGGCATTGATAAATCCCCATTTATCAGTTTCATCACGGGCAGGGGCCAGGCCTTCAGCAAAATTTCTAACCAGTGAAAATTCCTTTTCACTTACAGGGTCTTTTAATATGTTGATGATTTGCCATTTGCTGCCTATTGTTTTTTTTACAGCAAGAACCTTTTCCTTTCCCATGTCGGTTATATCGTAATATACCGGTTCTATCACATACTTACCCTCCGTGTCAATTAATCCCCAGTTATTATTTTCATTTGAAGCTTTGGCATGACCATTTATAAAAGAAAAGCAAAGCCTGAATTGCGGGGCAATGATCATTTTTCCCTTTGTATTGATAAATCCCCATTTACCATTTTTCAAAACCCGGGCAAGCCCTTCTGTAAAATCATCGGCAGCATCAAAATCCGGCTGGATCACCCAATTCCCTTTTTTATCTATAAAACCAAATTTGCCTGAAATTGTACTATGCCCGGCACTGGCATATGTAATGCCATTTGTAAAATTTCCGGCCATGCCATATTTTGGTTGAATGATGGTAGCGCCTGTCAGGTTTTTATACCCGATCTTACTGTTTTCAATAAACCAGAATAATTGCTGTGCCTGCAGGCTGATTGTCAATACCAGCAGTGCAATGGTGCATGTCAGTTTTTGTTTCATGAAATTGGTTTTTACCGGCTATGTATGTACCCGGAATTAATTTTTTGCAGCATCCCGGATATTTTTGCCCCGCCTCTCATCATTCAGCATAAACATATACGACGTGACCGGGATCTCCGCCAGTTTTATGGTTTTATCCAGGGTTATCATCAGCATAAGGTCGTCCCATTCTTTATTATCATATTCATAAACAGCAATGATGCTTTTCAGGGGTAATCCCGGAAGTTGCTCTCCGGGTATAATTTTTTTTATTGTAACTGAGGCGATATTAAATCATTCCCGGTGTGACTGTTCCACCACCCGTTTCCATTTTTCTTCCATATTTCGGGGATTTGCTCCCAGCCAGGGTTTCATCAGGGAGAATTTTTTTTCCTGTACAGATTTTAAAAATGTTTCTGCCAGCTTTAATTCAGTCTGTGCGTATACATGCGATGCATTGAACAACAGCAGCAGGAAAAATATTTTTTCATGTTTTTTATTTTTGAGTATAATAAATGGTTTTCAAAAATAAAGTAACCGGTTTTTTTAACAATACCCTATGTTGGGTATAAAAGGCCCGGGAATATTAAAAATACTGCAGGCCGCCCGGTCATTGTTTTACAAATTTAATGTCCTTCATGGGTAAAAAATAATTGGGGATACAGGAGATCGTTTTATCATTTTCAATTTTAAAATCAATGCCTTTAAAACTTACCTGCTCCATGGTGTCATTGAGTGTAAGTGTAAAACTGTTATTTTCATTGGCTGCATCTTTTACCAGGGTTGCTATATCAGGATATAAAAGGTGCTGCACATAAATGCTGTCGCAATGTGCAAGATCAATATGTATTTTACCTTCAGGGTCCGAAAAGGCGTCTTCCATTTTGCCATCCGTGAAAAACTGGCATCTGATATTTGTGAGTAAATATTTGTTTGGATGGCTGAAAACAATGCTGTAACCCTTGCCCTTTTTTTCCTGGCTGGTTATGGTAAAATCCCTGCCTGCCACTTTATCACTTGTAAGTCTCAGGGTATCGCCATCTGCCTGGAAGGTCCCGGATGCATTGCGGTCTACGGCACCGTAGCTGAAAAAGAACCTGAATGTACCATCTGCCGAAAAATTAAATCCGGCAACCATTTCTGTTTTTCTGAAATAATATTCGCCAACTACCTTCATTTGTGACATTGACTGCAGGTTTAAGATCAACAATAAAAAAAGAATACACTTCTTCAAGGTTCATTTGATTTGGTTAAGGTGCGGGAAACAAGTGGCATGATCGGGGTATCTTTAATAAAAGTCCCCTGGAATATTACTGCACTGCTTTTTTATACTTTCCCCTGCTCTTCCTGATATTAACGGCTACCACTTTATATTCTGGGCACATGGCTTCACTGTCGGATATATCCGATGTGATATTGTTCATCATGATCTCCGGAAAATGAAAAGTGGAACTCAATATACCTGGTTTTACATCATCTGTGATTTTTGCTTTCACATCTACCTTACCCCTGGCAGATTCTATACAAACCATATCGCCTTCTTCAATCAAATGTTTTGCTGCATCAGCCGGGTTGATGAGTAAATAATCTTCCGTGAGTATTTTATTATTGCGGGTCCTGCGGGTCATGGTACCGCAGTTATAATGTTCCAGTTCACGGTTGGTAGTGATGATATAAGGATATTCTTTTCCATGCTGTGTTAATTCTGCAGATTCTTTAAAGTGGTTGTGTATAAATTTTCCACGCCCGCCTTTGAAACTGTCAACGTGCAGCATATCAGAGCCCGTTCCGTCTTTGGCAACCGGCCACTGTTTGCCGTTATCGCCAAGTTCGTTCCATTTTACACCGGCAAAGAAGGGAACGATCTGTGAAATTTCTTCCAGTAATGTCTGGGGATCATAATCCGGCTGTGCATATCCCATGCGGTTCATAATGTCCACAATGATCTGCCCGTCGGTTTTGGTTCCTTCCAATGGTTCTACCACTTTGTTTACCCTTTGAATTCTTCTTTCGCCATTGGTAAATGTGCCGCTTTTTTCAAGAAATGACGCACCGGGCAAAATTACTGTTGCCAGCTTAGCTGTTTCAGTCATGAAGAGTTCCTGAACAACAAACAATTCCAGGTTTTTTAATGCAGCAACCACCTTGTGCGTGTTTGGATCTGTTTGTGCCATGTCTTCGCCAACAACCCAAATGGCTTTTAATTTGTTGCTGAGGGATGCCTCATACATCTGCGGAATTTTATAACCTGCATGAATGGGCAGTTTTGCATGATAAAAGGATTCATACATTTGATGGTATTCCCGATTGGTGACATCCAGGTATCCTGCACCCTGGTGTGGCTGGCATCCCATATCTGCCGCACCCTGCACATTATTTTGCCCCCGCAGCGGGTTTACACCAACGCCCCTGCGTCCAATATTTCCCGTTATCATGGCCAGGTCGGCAATGAGCATTACCGTGAAAGTGCCCTGGGTATGTTCTGTTACACCCAATCCATGAAACGACATGGCATTACCTGCCGTGGCATAAGCGATGGCAGCCTGTTTCACCAGTTCTTTATCAACACCGGTTATTTTTTCCAGTTCATCAATATCCTGGTTAAGGATATGCTGTTTAAAATCTTCGTAACCTTCGGTACGGTTGTTTATAAATTCCTTGTCTTCCAGTTGTTCCTTTATGATATAGTACAGCATCATATTGAGCAATGCCACATTGGTGCCCGGTTTTAACTGCAAATGAAAATCAGCATACCTGGCCAGTTCAATTTTTCGGGGATCGATCACGATGAGTGTTTTTCCCTTCATGGCAGCCTGCTTTATTTTGGCCCCGGTAACCGGGTGTGCATCGGTTGGGTTGGCGCCGATCACCATCATGCAATCAGTAAATTGAATGTCTTTGATAGAATTGGTAGCAGCACCTGTTCCTAAAGTGCGTTGCAAACCCAGGGCGGTAGGCGAATGGCAAACACGGGCACAACTGTCAATATTATTGGTACCGATCACTGCACGGAGAAATTTCTGCATCAGGTAATTTTCTTCATTGGTACAGCGTGCGCTGGAAATGCCTGCAATATAATCGGGACCGAAATTGGTTTTTATTTCCGTCAGTTTACCGGCAATAAAATCATAGGCTTCATCCCAGGTGGCTTCAACAAATGCACCATTCTTTTTGATCAGTGGTGTTGTTATCCGGTCGGTATGATTGTAAAATGAAAAAGCAAAACGGCCTTTCAGGCAGGTATGCCCCTGGTTAGATTCGGCATTATAAGGTGCCTGGATTGAATGTACTTTATTTTCCTTTACGGCCACATCCAGGTTACAACCTACGCCGCAGTAAGTACACACTGTTCGCACCCTGGTATCAACTGCAATGGATTTGGATTCGAACACATCAGAAATGGCTGAAGTAGGACACGCCTGTGCACATGCTCCGCAGCTGACACAATCTGAGTCTTCAAAATTAACATCCATGCTTTTGATGATATGGCTGTTGAAGCCTCTGCCTGCCATACTCAGTACAAATTCGCCCTGTACTTCATCACAGGCACGTACACAGCGGTAGCAGTTTATGCACTTCGAAAAATCAGAGGTCATGTAGGGGTGACTCAGGTCTTTCGGTTTATCCAGGTGATTCTTCCCTGCCGGGTAACGCACATCGCGTATGCCTACCCGTGCTGCAACAGTTTGCAGTTCGCAGTTATTATTTACTTCGCAGGTCAGGCAATCAAGTGGATGATCTGTAAGTACCAGCTCTATAATATTTTTCCGGAGTTTTTGTATGCGTGTGGAGTTGGGATAAATGTACGAACCGGCCATTACCGGTATGTGGCAACTTGCCTGTGCTTTTGCCGTACCATTTTCAGTAAGCGCCACATCAACACTGCAAACCCTGCAGGAGCCGAAAGGGTCAAGGTTTGGGGCATCACATAAGGTGGGTACATGATCCTTTCCGAAATTTCTCCTGATAAATGTAAGCAATGTTTCTCCCTCATTTATTTCAAACGGTTTGTTATCAATATAGGCAATGCCGGCTTTTGGATTACCGTTTGTTGAACCAAAAGTAACCGTAGCGCCTTTTGCCGCCTGCTCATGCTTATCTTCTTTTCTGTAAATGATACCCATCGTCAGGATTTTTTAAAATAAGGTGAAAGTTCATTTTCAAAATACTGCAATGCATTTTTAACGGGTAATGGCAAACCACCACCCAGGGCACAAAGAGATCCAACCTCTAAAGTTTCAACCAGGTCATCCAGTAAGTTCCTGTCAATTTTATAATCAGTATCCTGTGCTTTCTTCAGCATTTCATATCCTCTTGTGGATCCAATGCGGCAGGGGAAACATTTACCACAACTTTCGTGTGCGGTGAATGCAAATAAATGTTCGAGGTATTTTATGATGGGAAATTTTTCCGGGATGCAGACGATGGAAGCATGCCCCAGTAAGAATCCGTTTTCGGAAAAGGATTCAAAATCTACCGTCAGGTTATTTATTTTTTCTACCGGTACCAACCCGCCAAGCGGTCCGCCAATGTGCATGGCTTTTATGGCTGACCTGAAACCGCCGCCCAGGTTATTGATGACAATATCAAGTGGGGTTCCCATATCCACTTCATACATTCCCGGTTTATTAAAAAAACCATCCAGTGAAATTAATTTTGTACCGGTTGACTTACCCTTACCGATAGCTGCAAATGCAGTCCCGCCTTTTTTAATGATATAGGGAATACAGGCAAGTGTTTCAACATTGTTTACCACGGTAGGCTTGTTGAACAGGCCCTGCTGCGTTGGGTAGGGTGGGCGCACCCTTACTTCGGGCCGTTGTCCTTCAATAGAGGAAAGCAGCGCCGTTTCTTCACCACAGATATAGGCACCCATGGCCTTTATCATTTTAAAATTAAAATGGAAACCGGTGCCTAATATATTTTCTCCCAGTAAATTTTCATCCAGTAAATGATTGATTGCCTGTTGCATGATCTCCTGCGATTCGGGATATTCTGCACGGATGTACAATACACCGGTATCGGCACCGGCTATATACCCTGCGATCATCATACCCAATAAAACGGAATGGGGCTGATGCTCCATCAGGTAACGGTCGCTGTAAGCCCCCGGGTCGCCTTCATCGGCATTGCAAACAATGAATTTTTGGTTGCCGTCAGTGTTCCTGCATGAATCCAGTTTGAATGCGATCGGGAAACCTGCACCACCCCTGCCTCTTAAGCCGGAGGTTTTAAGTTCGGATAATAATTCTTCCGGTGACCTGGATACTGCAAGCGAAAGTGTTTTGTAATATTCATTGATACCGGTAAAGGATTCAGTTAAAACAGCAGTACCGTAATGGCCAACATGGTATGTATCAACTGCTGCAGATTGACCGGATTTTATTTTTTCAATGTCTGCTGCTGCAGTTCCGGAATAGTTTTTTCCATTGCAGTTAAAGGCGCTGTTCTCATGGCACCTGCCCAGGCAGCACATTTCACCAATTTCTTCGGTTTTAAAATGATGGCCAATTTCTTCTTTCAGTACTTCCTGGGTACCTGCTGTCATGCAGGCGCTGCCATTGCATATAAATATTTTTTTGCCTTTGTTTTCTTCTTTTAAAAAATCATAAAAACCGGCGGTTCCAAAAACATTGGCAGTGCCCATTAAAAATTCCCCGGCCAGTTTTTCCATCCTTTCTTTTGATGGTGTCCCTGTCTCAGCAGCGGCAATACCCAGGGCTTCAAAAAGATTGGTCTTCAACCCTTTCCTGCCCGATAATTCGCTCAGATTTTTTGACATGCCCTTTGTTTACAGCAATTTAATTATTTAATGGGTAAAACCCACGTTTTTATGCTTAAATAACCAATGGTTTAATTATTTATGTAATACACAGCGCAACAGGTTAAAATGGCAGCCTGGTAATAGCCTTTATGCCAATGAGGTTGGAATATGTATATGATGTTCTTGTTTACAAATGGACCAGCAATTTTAAAAAACATAAAAAGGGGCCAGGATAAAGATCCAGCCCCAGTTATGTTCCAATATCCCATGAATAACTTGAACAAAAGTAACCGGATAATACGCACGGGTTGTTATACTATTCGCGTATTATGTTATATAATTGTATAGAACCACAGTAAATGACAATGAGTTTTGAATATGCTTGTAATGCCGGCTGCTGTTTACAAAAGTTTATCAGGAGTTATCGGCAATTGCCTGATCCTTTTGCCGGTGGCATTATACACTGCATTGGCGATAGCAGGCGCTACACCTACCAGGGCTATTTCGCCAATGCCTTTGTGGTTATTTTTTTCCGTTATTCAGGGGGGTGATGGCCGGGATAAAAATGGTTGTATTTTTCCCCGGGGGGGCCGGGCGGGGGGGGGGGGGGGGGGGGGGGGGCGCGGGGGGGAACCGCGGCCTTTTGTTTTTTTGATCCAAAAATGTATATGTGAATTAAATTTCGCTATTTGCAGAAGATTAAAAAAATGAATTGTTTATACCGGAAAGGTTTTTTTTGGATCCAGGTTGACAAATTACTACGTTATACTGAATTGCGACAGACAGGGCTGTGTAAACCAATTCTCCCGGGGTAAATTTTCAGTGAACAAAGAAAAATCCCGGTAAACTGAATTACCGGGATGTAAATATTATCTTAAAATCGTTTCTCGACAATAAACTCGTCCTTCGACTCCGCTCAGGACTTCGTAAAGCCCCTTCGACTTCGCTCAGGGTGTTGTAAAATACTTATGAAAATATGGGATCGTCTCAATGCCTTTATAAAAATTAGCCAGGTCAAATTTTTCATTGGGGCTATGCAGGTTATCGCTGTCTAATCCAAAACCCATCAGCACAACTTTTACCCCCAATTCTTTTTCAAACAAACTGCAGATGGGAATACTTCCACCGCCACGAACCGGAATGGGTATTTTGCCAAAGGTTGTTTCCATGGCTTTGGATGCAGCCTGGTATGCCTTGCTGTCGATGGGGGTAAGGTATGGTTCGCCGCCATGATGCAGGGTAGCCTTAATTGTTACATAGGGTGGTGCAATGGTATGAAAGTGGTTTATTAAAAGGTCAGCAATTTTTTTCGAATTTTGGTTGGGTACCAGCCTGGCCGAAATTTTTGCAAAGGCTTTTGAAGGCAGCACCGTTTTGGCGCCTTCGCCGGTATAACCGCCCCAAATACCGTTAAGCTCAAGGGTTGGCCGTATGCCGGTACGCTCATTGGTGCTGTAACCTTTTTCGCCCCAAAGTTCCACAATACCCAGGTCGGCCTTGTATTCGGCTTCATTAAAGGGGGCTTCAGCCATGAGTTTTCTTTCTTCATCAGATGATTCAAGTACATCGGCATAAAAACCGGGTATGGTAATGTGGTGGTTTGCATCATGCAGTGATGCGATCATTTGTGCCAGTATGGTTATGGGGTTTGCTACTGCACCTCCATAAACCCCGCTGTGCAGGTCGCGGTTGGGCCCGGTTACTTCCACTTCAATATAACTGAGTCCGCGCAGGCCAATATCCAGGCTGGGTGTTTCGAGACTGATCATCGCACTGTCGCTGATGAGCACGCAATCTGCTTTCAAAAGTTCTTTATTGGCGCTGACGAATTTCCCCAGGTTGGGCGAGCCTACTTCTTCTTCTCCTTCAATACAAAACTTGATATTATTCTCCAGCGTATTTGTTTGTATCAGCATTTCCAAAGCTTTTACATGCATATACATCTGGCCCTTGTCATCGCAACTGCCTCGGGCAAATATTTTGCCGTCAATAATGGTTGGGTCAAATGGCCCGCTTTTCCAGAGCTCCAGCGGCTCGGCGGGTTGTACATCATAATGGCCATACACGAGCACGGTTGGTTTGGCGGGATCGATCATTTTTTCGGCATATACCACGGGGTGACCGGCTGTTTCGTGTATCTCAGCTTTATCAACACCGGCTTCAACCAGGCGTTGCTTTACCGCTTCGGCGCAGGCGATCATATCGGGTTTGTGTTCGGCCTTTGCACTCACACTGGGTATACGTAACAGTTCAAGCAGTTCGTTTAAAAAACGGTCTTTATTTTTTTCCTGGTAATCTTTCCAAACTTGCATAATGTGTATTGTTTGTGTATTAATGTAATAAAAAGCGGGTTGCTAAAATACATTTTTTTGTCTGCATTTTTTGTAATGTTAAAAAAGATAAAAAGTTACCCAAATAACCGGTAATGATTTTTTTATTGATGCGGTTGCTTATACATTTGCACCAGATTGTTTTTCAGCCTTTCTGAGATCAGGCAGGTTTATCAGCCTTTGTTTTAGTTGGATCGCATTTGGTTCTGTCTAATACAAAGGCTGAGTCAATTTCAGGAACTGGTGAAAGCTGGTTGCAGCGTAACCCCGGGGATTTTACCGGCATACATTCGGAGGCGGAAAGACCTGCAATTACATACAGATCCATTGTATTGCTGTGGTTATTTTAATTGTTTTATTTTCCGGTAACCCAATACCAGCAAGCCTGTAAGCACATAGATCACGGCAATGATCGCCAACCCCCATTTAATCATTGAAATGAAAGTTGTACAAAAAGAAACAGCTGAAGAAGGGTACCCGTTGAGCGTAATGAGCATACCCGCATTTTCAAGTATGTCTAAAAAGCCTGCCCCTAAAGCGGCTTTGGCAATTATGTTACCTGCACTGGCAACAGGGCCTGTACTATTTGCAGCTATTTTTTTACAGGCAATGAATAAAAACCCGGCGTAAAAGAAAAGGAATAAAAAATCCCAGTAGGTGTTGACTTTCGCTATAGAGATATTATCCAGCTCTTTTGACGGGGACCAAGCATTGATGACGGCTGTTGTTTTTGAAATATTGTATGCAATTTCCAGGTTTAATATACCCAGGGGTGTGGCGGCAGTTTTTAATGTGGCGCCTGTTTTAGCCATTACTACCATCATGACCAGGGTACCCAATAAAAAAAAGGAGAGCAGGTATCTTTTCATTTAAAAATTTGGTGGTTATATTTTATAACTGTCCATTCTTTCCTGCACATAATTCCAGTTCACTACATTCCACCAGTTATCTACATATTCGGCTCTTTTGTTCTGGTATTTTAAATAGTATGCATGTTCCCAAACATCCAGTGCCAGTAATGGAAAACCTTTTACTTCTGAAATGTTCATCAATGGATTATCCTGGTTGGGTGTAGATCCTGTTTTCAGGTTATTATCCTTATCGATATACAACCATGCCCATCCGCTGCCAAAGCGGTTTTTACCGGCATCACCGAATTGCTTTTTAAATTGGTCAAAGGAACCGAACTGTTTTATAATAGCTTCCATCAATTTGCCTGTTGGCGCATTTTCATTTTGTTTCGGCCTCATGCAATGCCAGAACATTTCATGGTTATAATGCCCGCCGCCATTATTGCGCATTTTGGCGGAGTATTTCGAAATGTTGGCCAGCACATCTTCCAAAGGCTTATTCATATCAACAGCTTCTGCAGTTGCTGCTTCTTTTACATTTTTGGCATATGCCGCCGCATGTTTGCTGTAATGTATTTCCATGGTCATGGCATCAATAACATTTTCCAGTTCATTGTATTTATACGGGAGCGGCAGCTGGTCAAATCCTGTTTTTATAGAAGAAGCAGCTGTGATGCTCTTTGCTGAAGCACAGGATTGAAGCAAGGGAGCAGCTGCGCTCATGCCAATGCTGACAGCCAGGCTGCCTTTTACTGTTTTTACAATAAATGCCCTGCGGTTGTTGGTAGGTTGGGTTGCCATAAAAATAATTTTAAGTGGTCAATGGATCTTTTGGTTTATTAAAAAAACGTTTTACCCGGGTGATGGTACGGTTATAAAACTCTTTATTAAAAAGCTGTGAGTCGTGCATGGCTTTGTAGGTAAGAAATATACCTACAGGGGTAAGCACCAATACACCCAGCCACATGCCCAAAAATGGCGACATGATGCTTTCCTTTACAAATTTTTCGCCAAACATGATCAGCAGGTGGAAGATCAGGAAGAAAATGATGGCTACCACCAGCGGCATGCCCAGTCCGCCTTTTCGGATGATAGAACCAAGCGGTGCACCTATAAAAAATAACACAAAGCAGGCCATGGATAAGGAGAACTTCCGGTGCCATTCTATTTTATTATACCTGATCTCGGTTTTGCGGTTTTCCAGTTCAGTGCCGGCATTTTCTATATTGTATTTTAAATTATTGGCAATATTAATGGCAGATTCTGTTACCTGGTAACGTGCCGAATCCGGAATGATGGAATCAAATCTGCTGTAACTGGTTTTTACTGCCGGGATCGTTTGGCGTACAGTATCCTGCCCGGAAGCATAGGGTAAAGAAGTGGCCATGGTCCTGTTCATGCGGACCGAAAGGCTATCATTCAGTTTGTACAGTGAATCGAGTGTACGGCTTATCTGCCCGGCAGTTAACATTTTAAAATTACCCCGGTAAACTGTGTCGCTGGTTGTTTGCTTTTGTAAAGCACTCAGATCAAACAATTTTTTAAATGAGGTAAAGCCAAGCCTTATATATTCTGTGGCCGTATCGGCGATGTTCCCGTTTTCCTGGTAACGGTAGCCGTTTGTAAGATTGAATTCCAGGAATTTTTTATCTGCCGAGGTTGTCATTACGCCTGTTTCTGCAATGATCGTATTGTTTTGCAGGTAATTGGTTTGTTCATAAATTAAAACATTGCGGATGGTTTTCCCGTCGGGATCTTTTTTGCCGGCTTTTATGGCATAGTTTGGGATGTGGGTAAAGAAAACCCCTTCTTTTAGTTCGAATGCGGGTTTTTTGTAAAATATATCATTGTACAGGGTAACAAATTTTAAATTGGCATAGGGGATCACATAATTGGCAAACATAAACGTGATGCAACTGAATAAAACGGCCATAAACATTAAAGGCCGCATGAACCGCAGTAAAGAAATGCCGGAAGATTTTATGGCAACCAGTTCAAAACTTTCGCCCAGGTTGCCAAAGGTCATGATGGAAGAAATAAGAATGGCGATGGGCATGGCCAGTGTGAGCATGGAGGCGCTTACATACCATAAAAATTTTCCGATGGTGATAAAGTCGAGTCCTTTGCCCACCAGGTCATCCAGGTATTTCCAGAGGCCCTGCATCATCAACACAAAAAAAGCGATGAAGAACGTTACGATAAACGGCCCGATAAAGGATTTAAGAATGAGCTTATCTAATTTCTTGATCATGCAGCCTGGAGATGAAATGAAAATTAATTGTAGTAAATTGACGCACTATGAACCCTGGATCAAAATTAATGCTTTCTGATGAGGAACCGCAACTGGTAAATAACCGGGAATGGATTTTAACGAAACGCATCATTATTGAAAAGGCGATGGCGTTGTTTGGAATGGTGAGTCATAATATGCAGGCCGTCATTGAAAAAGAAAAGAACTGGTTGCCCGCAGCCGTTGTACGGTCATCCCCTAAAATTGCAAAAGGGGAAAATTATTTATTGCTTCCTTACCTGTTGCTGGATTACCCCCGCTGTTTTGAAGGGGAGAATATTTTTGCAGTAAGAACCATGTTCTGGTGGGGAAATTTTTTCAGCATCACCTTACATATATCGGGGATATACAAAAACCAGTTTCAGCAAAACATCATGGATAACCTGGTATCCGTTAAACAGGATTTTTTTATCTGTGTTCATGAAAGCCAGTGGCATCATCACTTTGAGGAGGATAATTATAAACCGCTTGATCAATTAAAGCGCCATGAAATAAATGAGATCATTGCAGCAAAACCATTTATAAAACTGGCTGTACATTTTCCGTTACCTGAATGGGATCATGTAACGGAAAGGATGGACTTTACTTTCAGGAAGATCATTGAACTGCTGAAAGGATCAGCTTCCGAGGCGGTGAAATAATTCTTTCACCTGGTATTCCCACAACTGGCTCTGGTCTTTAATTTCTTTTTTGTCGGCAAAATCGCTGATCACAAGGATTGTCTGGTTGGTGACTTCCGATTTATCGATGCGCCATTCAAAATATTCATCTTTGCCCATATGGTCCCAGCGGAAGCGCACAAATTTATCTTCTTCACTGTCTATCAATTCTGCTTTTTCTTCGGTACCATTCCAGGAAAAACTAAATTGTCCGTCACGCTCATCAACTTTATCAGCGAACCACTCCTGCAGACCTGCAGGGGTTATTAAAAATTCATACAAAATGCCCGGCGAACATCTAACGGGGTATTCAAGTGTATATAAAACTTTCTTACTCATTCTTTTTATTTAAATAACAAACCATTTGGTGCAATAATAACAAAATAAACCACAGTACAAATTATTTATTTAATTTTTTTTGTTTTATTTATTAACATCAAACTTTAAACAAAATTGATTTTAAGCTTCTGAAATCCAGCGATTTAGAATTTTTTTTTTGGTAACATATCATAAAAAGTATAAATTACGTTAATAACTGCGGACATTTTTAACATATTGTTAACCTACAAAATATTTTAGACATAACCTTTAAACCACAGGCTTATGAGTATGCGTCAGCTAAAAATCACTAAGTCCATCACAAATCGTGAGAGCCAGAGTTTAGAGAAATACCTGCAGGAGATCGGGAAAGTAGAATTGATAACTCCGGAGGAAGAAGTAAAATTAGCCATCAGGATAAAACAGGGCGACCAGTTTGCACTGGAAAAATTGACCAAGGCAAACCTTAGGTTTGTGGTATCTGTTGCCAAACAATATCAAAACCAGGGTTTAACATTACCCGACCTGATCAATGAAGGCAACCTTGGCCTTATAAAAGCCGCACAGCGCTTTGATGAAACCCGTGGATTTAAATTTATCTCTTACGCCGTATGGTGGATACGCCAGAGTATTTTGCAGGCATTGGCCGAACAATCAAGGATCGTTCGGTTACCATTGAATAAAGTCGGATTAACAAACCGTATCAGTAAAGCCTACTCGCAGCTGGAGCAGGAATTTGAAAGAGAACCTACACCCGAAGAACTTGCTTTTTTACTGGATATGGATACAGAAGAAATAGCCGCTACCCTTGGCGTTGCAGCACGACATGTGAGTATGGACCAGCCGCTTTCTGATGGTGAGGACAGTACCCTGATCGATGTGCTGATCAATCACAATGCACCCAATACGGATGATGAACTGGCTTTCAGGGCATCCCTTAAAACTGAAATTGACCGTTCCCTGAGTACATTAACTGAAAGGCAGAAAGATGTGATCCGTTTCTTTTTGGAATTGGTGTAGATCACGCTTTAAGCCTGGAAGATATCGGTGAGCATTTTAACCTCACCCGCGAAAGAGTAAGGCAGATCAAGGATAAGGCCATCACTAAACTCCGTTCAGCTTCCCGCTGTAAACTGTTGAAAGCATACCTGGGTTAATCCTGCTTTTTATTCATAATATACAGCCTCTTGCAGTGCTGTTTTTTTATGCCATTACTTTTTGTGCAGCATAATCCCATTTCAAGGATTTAGTCCCTGAAATCAATTTTAATTATCCTTAATTTTCCCCGAAATTTGCACAACAATAAATTATCATAAATGTCAATTGAAATAAAAGTTCCAACTGTTGGTGAAAGTATCAGTGAAGTAACCCTTGTTAAATGGCACAAGAAGGATGGGGAATGGGCCAACCGCGACGAAGTGATCGCAGAGCTGGAAAGTGAAAAGGCCACTTTTGAGCTCAATGCCGAACAGGCAGGCACCATTAAAACCATTGCCAAAGAGGGCGATACGCTGAATATTGGTGATATAGTATGTTCAATTGATACAGAAGCAGCCCCTCCACCCAAGGGAGAATTGGCAGCAGCTTCTACAGAGACCGAAGCTCAACTACAGGCAGCCGGCCCATCTGCTGAAAGTGCAGCAAAGGAGAATCCAAAAGTACCTGCAGATGTAAAAGCAACCCCTGTTGCAGCCGCTATCATTGCTGATAAAAAAGTTGATGTGAAAGGGGTAACCCCATCAGGCAGTAACGGAAAAATTGTAAAGCAGGATGTTATGGATGCCCTCAATAGCCCGGGCAGAAGGCCGGGTACAGTTTTATTTGAGCGCAATGACCGGGTACAGAAAATGAGCAACCTGCGTAAAACGATCAGCAGGCGGCTGGTGGAAGCAAAAAACACAACGGCCATGCTCACCACTTTTAATGAAGTGGATATGAGCGCCATCATGGAGATCCGGAAAAAATACAAGGATACATTTAAAGAAACACACGGCGTTAACCTGGGCTTTATGAGTTTTTTCACCAAGGCCTGTACCTATGCCCTGATGGAGTGGCCTTCGGTTAATGCATATATTGACGGTGAAAATATCCTGTACCACGATTACTGTGATATATCCATTGCTGTAAGTGCCCCAAAAGGTTTGGTGGTGCCGGTGATACGCAATGCCGAAAGTTTAAGCATGGCGGGTATTGAAGCAAAGGTTGTGGAACTGGCAGTAAAGGCAAAGGAAAATAAATTAACGATAGAGGAAATGACCGGGGGAACTTTTACAATCACCAATGGAGGAATTTTTGGCTCGATGATGAGTACTCCCATCATTAATATCCCGCAATCTGCTATTTTAGGCATGCATAATATTCTGGAAAGGCCCATGGCTGTAAACGGGCAGGTAGTTATAAAACCCATGATGTACCTGGCATTGAGTTACGATCACCGGATCATTGACGGCAGGGAGTCCGTAGGTTTCCTGGTAAGGGTAAAAGAACTGCTTGAAAACCCCGGCCTGTTATTGTTTGGAAAAGACCCGGTAAAAAGTTTACTGGAACTGTAAAAGCTGAACAGTAGAAAAATGGCTGTCAATTTTTTGACAGCCATTTTTATTCAGATCTTTCCGACCATATTCGCCGGTATCACCCAGGCATCAAATTCCTTTTCGGTAACATATCCCAGTTTAACCGCCATCTGCTTTAAAGTTGTTCCTTCCTTGTGTGCTTTCTGTGCGATCTCCGCAGATTTGTAGTACCCGATCTTTGTATTTAATGCGGTTACCAGCATCAAAGAATTATCCAGGTGTTTTTTAATATTTGCTTTGATCGGTTCAATACCAACAGCACACTTATCATTGAATGAAACACAACCATCACCGATCAACCTGGCACTGTGCAGGAAATTATAGATCATCACCGGCTTAAATACATTCAGTTGAAAGTGCCCGTTGCTGCCACCGATGCCGATGGTAACATCATTGCCCATGACCTGGGCGGCGATCATGGTCAAAGCTTCGCATTGTGTTGGGTTTACCTTACCCGGCATGATGGATGAGCCCGGTTCATTATCCGGGATAAAAATTTCGCCTATGCCGCTGCGTGGGCCAGATGATAACATACGGATATCATTACCGATCTTCATTAAACTTACCGCAACAGTTTTTAAGGCGCCATGTGCTTCCACAATGGCATCATGTGCTGCCAGTGCTTCAAACTTATTTTCAGCCGTTTTAAAAGGCAGTTTGGTGAGTTTGGCAATATGCTTTGCAACGTTCACATCATATTTTGGAGGCGTATTAATACCGGTGCCTACTGCGGTACCGCCCAATGCAAGTTCACTTAAATGGGCCAATGTATTTTTAATGGCTTTTAATCCATGATCAAGCTGGGATACATACCCGCTGAATTCCTGTCCTACGGTGAGCGGCGTGGCATCCATAAAATGGGTACGGCCGATCTTCACTACTTTCTTAAATGCTTTTGCTTTTTTATCCAGGGTGTTGCGGAGTTTGGTAATGCCCGGTATGGTGGTCTCCATTAAAATCTTATACGCTGCAATATGCATGGCAGTAGGAAATGTATCATTACTGCTTTGAGATTTGTTTACATCATCATTGGGGTGTAAATATTTTTCTTTATCGCCCAGCTTTCCGCCATTCAATACATGGCCACGGTAAGCGATCACTTCATTCACATTCATATTACTTTGTGTACCGCTGCCGGTTTGCCAAACCACCAATGGAAAATAATCATCCAGTTTTCCTTCCAGGATCTCTTTACAGACTTTACTGACCAGGTCTGTTTTTTTCTTTGTTAATATACCTGCTTCAAAATTGGTGATGGCGGCTGCCTGTTTTAAATAAGCAAATGCACGGATAATTTCTTTGGGCATCCTGTTAATGTCCTGTGCAATTTTAAAATTATCAATGCTGCGCTGGGTTTGTGCGCCGTAATAGGCATCTGACGGTACTTTAACTTCGCCCATGGTGTCTTTTTCTATCCGGTATTCCATAATTGTTGCTTTAAAATGTTTTACAAAATTAAAACAAAAGCAGCACTAAATTCAATTGGGTTTAATGATGGTTCCATAGTATATTTAGTTTCATTTTAAAAAAAACGGAATGCGGCCGATCATCTTTTTGATCTCAATACTTTTTGTTTGGGGCATTGAAAAAACAACTGCACAGCAGCAGGTTTATTTTCCCGATCCCGATCCCGCCATACAGCACAGGCTGGAAGAATGGAAAGACCTGAAATTTGGCCTGCTCATCCATTGGGGAACATACAGCCAGTGGGGCATTGTGGAAAGCTGGAGCATTTGCCCCGAAGACCTGAGCTGGGCCACCGGTGCAAGAAAAGCAGGTGTTGCCGATAATTATACTGATTATGTAAAAGCATACGAAAAGCTTAAAACAAATTTTAACCCGGTAAAATTTGATCCCGGGAAGTGGGCTGCTGCAGCCAAAGATGCCGGTATGAAATACCTGGTGTTCACTACCAAGCACCATGACGGGTTTTGTATGTTTGACAGCAAATACACCGATTATAAGATCACTGATAAGGATTGTCCTTATTCAACCAACCCAAAAGCGAACATTACCAACGAGATCTTTACTGCTTTCCGCAACAAAAATTTCTGGATAGGTGCATACTTCTCAAAACCCGACTGGCATTCGGATGCATACTGGTGGAAAAAATTCCCCGTAAGTGACCGCAATGCCAACTACGCTATTCAAAAATACCCGGAGCAATGGAAAAAATTTACCGATTACACACACAACCAGGTTAATGAGCTGGTCAGTGATTATGGAAAGATCGATATCCTTTGGCTGGATGGGGGATGGGTGCGTAAAAAAACAGGTGAAGAAGTTAAACATGAATTGCTGGAAACCTATGAAGGAAGCCGCTGGGCACGCAACCCGCAAAGCCAGGATATTGATATGCCCCGGTTGGTTAAAGAAATAAGGACAAAACAACCGGATCTATTGGTAGTTGACAGGGCTGTACCCGGTGAGCAACAAAATTATCTTACTCCCGAACAGCATATACCCGATACCGGTTTGCCCTATCCCTGGGAAACCTGTATGACCATGGCTACCAGCTGGAGCTATGTACCCAACGATGTATATAAACCAACCAATGAGATCATTGAAAAATTAGTTGACATAGTAAGTAAAGGCGGCAATTACCTCCTGAATATTGGCCCGGGGCCAGATGGTGAACTGGATACAGCTGCATACCACCGCCTGGCAGAAATTGGTACCTGGATGAAAACAAACGGAGAAGCGATTTATGGAAGCAGGATGTTTGCTGTTTTCAGCGAAGGAGAAAAGATCCGGTTCACACAAACGAAAGATGGTAAGACCAGGTATATTTTTCTGTTCGAATTTCCGGAAAGTAAAATTTTGCTAAAAAAAATCCCATTTTTTAAAAATGAAAAAGTACAGTTGCTGGGCAGCAATAAAAATATTATTTGGAAACAAGCCGGGCAGGGCGTTGTGATAAGTCTTCCGCCTGCATTAAAAACAACAACTGATCATGTATGGGTATTAAAGGTTACATCTAATTGATAAAAATAATCCTCTTGAAACCGAATAGTATTTTTTTTCTGCTCTTGTTTTTTGTGTTGGGATCAACTGCGCAGTCACCTGCTTATCTCAATGCTTCTTTACCACTCGAAACCCGAGTGCAGGACCTGCTTGGCCGAATGACACTGGCCGAAAAAGCATCACAGGTCAATAATACTTCACCTGCAATTCAACGTTTAAAAATTCCTGCTTATAACTGGTGGAACGAGGCTCTGCATGGGGTTGCAAGGGCTGGTCTGGCAACTTCTTTTCCGCAACCCATCGGGCTTGCAGCTACGTTCAATGATAAGGCCATTTTTACAATGGGAGAGATCATCAGCGATGAAGCAAGGGCAAAATATAACCGGTTTCAACGTGAAGGAAAACATGGCTTGTATGAAGGGTTGACCTTTTATTCGCCCAATATCAATATTTTTAGAGACCCACGCTGGGGCCGGGGCCATGAAACTTTTGGCGAAGACCCATACCTTACCGGTACCATGGGTGTTGCTTTTGTAAAAGCTATGCAGGGAGATGACCCGGCATATTTTAAAACCATTTGTACGGCCAAACATTATGCGGTGCACAGTGGTCCTGAACCTGTTCGCCATGAATTTAATGCCGAACCTTCCAAACGGGATCTTTGGGAAACTTATTTACCTGCTTTTAAAATGCTGGCACAGGAAGGAAAAGTGTATTCTTTTATGTGTGCCTACAACAGGCTGTATGGAGAGCCATGCTGCAGTGATCCTTTTTTATTAACGGAGATATTGAGAAAGCAATGGGGCTTTAATGGATTTGTGGCAACAGATTGCGGTGCGGTTTATGATATGTTTATTTCTCACCACACAGCAAAAGATTCTGTTGATGGTATGGCAAAGGCCATCAGGGCTGGTGTTGATAATCATTGTATGGGTTATGTTGGTGCTGTAATTCCGGCTATTGAACAGGGTTTGCTTAAGGGATCGGAACTGGATACGGCTGTGGCCAGGTTGTTAAGGGCCAGGTTTAAGCTGGGGATGTTTGATGACACTTCTTTGAACCGGTATTCATCGATACCATATAATGTTGTGAATAATAAAGCACACCGGGAATATGCTTTGGAACTGGCAAAACAATCGATCGTTTTGCTGAAGAACAGGAATAGTATTTTACCCTTATCAAAAAAGGTCAAAACGATTGCGGTTATCGGCCCCAATGCAAATGATGCAGAGGTCTCTTTGGGAAATTATAATGGCGAACCTGCACATATAATCACTGTACTGGAAGGAATAAAAAATGTGCTGGGAAAAAATGTGCAGGTCAAATTTCAGAAAGGCTGTTACATTACCGATACCATGCATTATAACAGGGAGCCAGATTTTAAACCGGCAATAGAAGCCGCTGCCGCCGCTGATGTTATTGTTTTTGTGGGCGGTATTTCGCCAAGACTTGAAGGTGAGGCACTGCAGGTTAAGGTAGATGGATTTGATGGAGGTGATAAAACCAACCTTGATCTTCCTGCTGTACAAACAGCTTTATTAAAAGAGTTAAAAAAAACCGGCAAACCCATTGTACTCGTATTGATGAACGGCAGCGCCCTTTCCATTAACTGGGAAAATGAAAATATGGATGCCATCATTGAAGCATGGTATGGCGGAGAGGCAGCGGGGCAGGCCATTGCCGAAGTTTTGTTTGGTGATCATAATCCAGCCGGCAGGTTGCCGGTTAGTTTTTACAGGTCTATCAATGATATCCCTGCATTTGATGATTATGCCATGAAAGGTAAAACATATCGTTATTGCGAAAAACCGGTTTTGTATCCATTTGGATATGGATTGAGCTATACAAAATTTGCTTACAGTGATCTGAAACTGTCTTCTGCGGTATTGAGTGAAAAAATAGAAATAATGTTTACTGTTAAAAACACCGGCAAGATGGAAGGAGATGAAGTGGTTCAGTTATATATTCACCAGCAGGGGCAGCAGGCTATCAAAGAACTCAAAGGTTACCAACGGGTACATTTGAAAAAAGGAGCATCAAAACAAATAACCTTTGCATTAAAGCCGGGAGACCTGTTACATTACAGTGCAGCAAAGGACGGGTTAGCAATTTTGCCGGGCAAAGTAGAACTGATGATCGGCGCTTCCTCGCAGGATATAAAGTTGAGATCTGCTTTTTTAATAAAAAATAATTGATGCGTATTTTAAAAACGGTATTGATCTTCATATTTGCAATTACACCCTGGTTTTTGCAGGCACAAACCCTGCAGCCAAAACCCACCAAAGCACAGTTGGCATGGCATGATATGGAGTTTTACCTGTTCATGCATTTTGGCCCCAATACTTTTACCGGCCTTGAATGGGGGCATGGGAATGAGCATGAGGAAGTATTCAACCCAGCCAGTCTGGATTGTGAACAATGGTGCCGCATTGCAAAGGCTGCCGGCGCAAAAGCGATCATCATCACGGCCAAGCACCATGATGGGTTTTGTTTGTGGCCAAGCAAATTCAGTAAACATACCGTAAGGGAAAGCAAATGGAAGGAAGGCAAAGGAGATGTGTTGAAAGAATTATCAGCGGCCTGTGAAAAATTCGGATTAAAATTCGGCGTGTATATCTCTCCCTGGGACAGGAACCACCCTGATTATGGAACTGCAGCATACAATGATGTATTTGTAAATATGATGACCGAAATATTTACAAATTATGGTCCCATTTGGGAACTGTGGTGGGATGGCGCCAATGGTGAAGGGCCAAATGGAAAAAGACAGGTGTACGACTGGAAGCGATTTGAAAAAACAGTTCGTGATCTTTCTCCAAATACGGTTGTGTTCAGTGATATTGGCCCCGATATCCGCTGGGTGGGAAATGAGCAAGGCTTTGCAGGAAAAACAAACTGGAATACCCTGGATACTGCAGGTTTTACAAGGGGTGCAGGTAGCCCGCCACTGGATACTTTGAACACCGGGAATGTACATGGAAAGAACTGGATACCGGCTGAATGTGATGTAAGCATCAGGCCGGGCTGGTTTTATCACAAAGCAGAAGACAGCAAAGTAAAAACGCCGGAACAATTATTTGAGTTGTATTTAAAAAGTGTTGGGCGTGGGGCAAATTTGTTGTTGAATGTGCCGCCGGACGGGAGGGGATTGATACATGAGAATGATTCGGCTGCATTGGTGGGGTTTAATAAACTGAAAGCTGAAAGTTTTAAAAATAACCTTGCGAAAGGAGGGAAAGGATACTTTCTAAGGTACAATGCCAACAGGGTTACGCGGGCACTAAATGATGATGACCTGTCAACAGGCGAAATGATCACATTGAATAATTTGCAGACTGTTGAAATAAAATTTAAAAAACCCGAAAGGATTAACTGTATTATACTTAGTGAAGATTTATCAGCGGGCCAGGCTTGTGCAGGTTTTATAGCCTATTTAACTAACCGGAAGTATAAAGCTGTAACCACAATAAAAGGAACAACGATCGGCAGAAAAAAAATTATTACTTTTCCTCAAACAGAAGTTACCAGTATAATAATTTCAATTCAGGGACAGAAATCATCAACTCTTATAACTGAAATTGAAGCTTATAATATTGATGAAAGGTTGATTGAAAAATAGTATCACTTTCCTTTAAATTCAGCTTTTCTTTTTTCTAAAAATGCCGTGGTTCCTTCTTTCATATCCTCAGTAACAAAACATTCTCCAAAAGCATCAATTTCGGTCTGGTAGCCATTTTTTGTTTCATCAAAAACGGCATTTACTGATTTGATACAGGCAGCAACAGCCAGCGGGGCTTTGGAATTGATGATCTCCAGGATCTTTTTGGTATGGTCCAGTAAAGTTTCGGAAGTTGTTACATAATTCACCAGGCCCAGTTGTTTAGCTTCATTGGCATCGATCATATGTGCCGACATCAGCAGTTCCATCGCCTTTCCTTTGCCGATCAAATGAACCAGTCGCTGGGTTCCGCCATACCCTGGTATCAATCCCAGGTTAACTTCCGGCTGTCCAAACTTTGCATTTTCGCTGGCAAGCCTGAAATGACAGGCCATGGCCAGCTCGCAGCCACCACCCAATGCAAAACCATTTACTGCAGCCACAATGGGTTTGGGTGCATTTTCAATTTTTGTAAAAACCATATCCTGCCCTTTTTGCGCCAGTGCTTTTCCGCCGGCAGCATCCAGGGTTAAAAATTCGGTGATATCGGCACCGGCAACAAAAGCTTTGGGACCGGCACCGGTAATGATGGCCGATCTGATCTCCGGGTTGTTGATCACTTCATCAATGGCGTTTGATAATTCTTCAATGACTGTTTTATTGAGTGCGTTTAATTTATCGGGGCGGTTGATGGTAATAGTGAGGATGCCGTTCTCTAAATCTGTTATAAGTGTATTGTACATAAAAAAATTTCTTTTTAATATCCTGGTTAAAAATCCCTGTTTGCTTTCACCCATCCCTTTATATAATCTGCAATTTCGGATGTGGTGGCACCGGGTGCAAAAAGTTTACCCACGCCCATTTTATTCAACTCCTCCATATCCCCCTCCGGGATAATGCCGCCGCCGGTAAGCAGTACATCGTTCATTTCTTTCTCTTTCATCAAAGCAATGATCTTTGGAAATATGGTATTGTGTGCGCCGCTGAGAATGCTTACGCCAATGGCATCCACATCTTCCTGTAAGGCAGCATTCACTACCATTTCGGGGGTCTGGCGCAGGCCTGTATAGATCACTTCCATGCCTGCATCACGCAGGGCAGTGGCAATCACTTTGGCGCCGCGGTCGTGGCCATCCAGGCCAACCTTGGCAACTAAAACTCTTACGGGTCTGTTCATATTTTAAAATTAACCAAATACTTTCATTGCATGCTGTATTCTTTTTATCGTTTCTTCCTTACCGATCAGTTCGGCAACCTGGAAAACGGCCGGGCCAAATTTGCCACCCACCAGCATGATGCGCAGCGGTAACAGCAGATCACCGGGTTTGATATTTTTTTCTGCAACCAGTGTTTTAAATAAACCTTCAATCTCCACCAATTCCCAATTCGTGATCTCCGGCAACTGTTTACAATAAGCTTCAAAAAATAAAACCTTCTCTTCATTCCATTTTGGCTTTACAGCATCTGCATCCAGGGTCTCCGGGGTTTTAAAAAAGAAACCGGCATGCTGTACAAAATCGGGTAATAATGTACAACGGTCCTTTACCAGTTCAATTACTTTATCCAGTAAAGCATCATCACTGATAATAATATGCGCAGCTGTGAGAAGCTCTTTAACATTAAACCTTAATCTTTCTGCGTTTAACTTCTTTATCCATTCATGGTTGAACCATTTTGCTTTTTCATAATCGAATTTGGCGCCGGCTGCATGCACCCGGTCCATGCTGAAATGTTCGATCAGTTCCTCCAGGCTGTAAATTTCCTGTTCTGTTCCGTCATTCCAACCCAGTACTGCCAGCAGGTTGATGAAGGCTTCCGGTAAAAAACCTTTTTCCTTAAATCCTTCGGTAAGTTCATTTGTTTTGGGATCGGTCCCCCCCAAAGTGGCCTGTGGCCAGTTCATGGCAAAGACCGGAAACCATATTTTGCCCCGTCGCGTTTGCTGAGTTTACCACTGGGGCCAAGGATCAGCGGCAGGTGTGCCCATTGCGGCATGTTATCCAGGCCAAAAAGATATTTCCAGAGCAGTACATGTACCGGAGCGCTGCTCAGCCATTCCTCGCCACGAAAGGCATGGGTGATCTTCATTAAATGATCATCTACCACTACGGCTAAATGATAAGTGGGCATTCCGTCTGCTTTCAATAAAACCTTATCATCTACAAGCGATGAATCAAAACTTACTTCGTGATGGATCATGTCGGTAAATGAAATGGTTTCATTTGCAGGCATTTTGATACGCACCACATGACGGGTATTTTCATCCAATAGTTTTTTCACTTCATCTGCAGGTAATGTCAGCGAATTTTTCATCTGCATCCTTATTTTTCCATCATATTGCGGCGATGGGTTTTCAGCAGTTTTATGATCATCCCTCATTTTTTCCAGTTCAGCAGGGGTATCAAAAGCATAATAGGCAAAGCCGTCGTTTACCAGTTGTTCGGCATATTGCCGGTAAATGGCTTTCCGCTCACTTTGACGGTAGGGGCCGTATGAACCTCCGTGCACGGGACTTTCGTCCGGTTCGATGCCGCACCAGGCCAGGCAGTCAAAAATATATTGTTCGGCACCGGGCACAAAACGGGTTTGGTCGGTATCCTCAATGCGCACAATAAAATCACCACCCCGTTTTTTGGCAAACAGGTAATTGAATAATACGGTGCGTACGCCACCTAAATGTAAACCACCGGTTGGGCTGGGTGCAAACCGGACTCTTATTTTACTCATGCGGCAAAGATAAGTTGGATATTAATTTAAAAGCAGGGCATAAAAAAACCGTCCCTGCATTGTGCAGGGACGGTTACTAATAATTTAGTTTTCGATAATTACCGTAAAATGATCGTTCTTGGCGCCCTGCCATCGATCGAGATGGTTGCCAGGTTATCGCAGGTACCATCGCCAAAGTTGATCGTGGCAAAATGGTTTGGCCCCTGTACTTTTAAAATACCCTTATCAATATTGGCACAGGCATTTTTCTTTTGTAAGGCATCCAGTACAGTTATTTCTCTTGTTGCTGCTGCAGCATTTGAAACAGTATGTGTACCGGTAATGGAAAACACATCATCAATGATAGTGTATGTTCCCACTCCTGCAGTTTGAGTAATGTATCTCATACCACTGTGCAACCAGTATCTTGCATTGGGTGCGGTGATCTTACCGTTTTCTGTTCTCCTGCTCCAGCTCCTGGTTCCAACCGTACTGGTATTGGTCCAGGTATACGTTCCTTCTACCTTATAAAAATTTATAAAATAGTTATCAAAGGTCATAACAGCAGTACTTCCCGGCCTTCTTACTGAATCGGAGATCACAATATTGATCTTACCGCTACGGGTATTACCGTTGAAGGTGCAGGATGTGCCAAAATCAATTACAATAGTTTTTGGAAAGCCTGATGCCGTTGTAATGGTAACCGTTGCGCAGGGAATAAAATCATTGGTAGTGCCCGAACCCGGTACAAAATTACCGGCCACATTATTTTCTGAAGCTACCTGCAGGAACATATCATTGGCATCTTCAGCAATATTATCGGCCATGGCCTGGTCACCACTTAATTCAAAAGTGGTTTCAAATTCTTCTTTAACATCTTCCGATTTTTTACAGGAATTAAAGCCAATAGTGAGGGAAACAATTGCAAATGCAATCAGATACTGCGTAATTTTCATAAATTTTGAGTTTTGATTAGGTAAGACTATTGCGTTATTGAATGGTTTAATCAGTTATAAAATTTAATTTGCCTCATGTTTTACATTACCAAAACGCCCAAATGGGTAAAGAAATTGTTTGTGCACAGTATTTGGGATATGCCCCAGGCGGAAAAAGCCATATACCTGACTTTTGATGATGGGCCCCATCAACAGGTAACCCCATTTGTACTGGAGGAATTGGGCAAATACAATGCCAAAGCCACCTTTTTCTGTGTTGGTAAAAACGTGGTGGAAAACCCCTTATTATACAACAGGATACTGGAAGAAGGACATGCCGTTGGCAACCATACTTATGACCACCTGGATGGCTGGAAAACTGAGAATGAACTATACCTGGCAAATATTGAAAAGGCAAAGAAATATATTGATTCAAACCTGTTCAGGCCCCCATACGGACGCATTACCCGAAATCAGCATAAAGAATTAACCGGGCAGCATGTACCATTTAAAATTGTTATGTGGAGTGTATTAAGCGGAGATTTTGATGTGCGGATCACACCTGAGCAATGTTGTAAAAATGTGTTAAAAAATACGAAAAGTGGCTCTGTTGTTGTATTTCACGATAGTGATAAAGCGAATGAAAGGATGCGTTTTGCATTGCCGGTTGTTTTAAAATATTTTTCAGAAAAGGGATATGTATTTAAAAAAATTACAGGTGATGCCTGAAAATAGCTGTTTAATTGACAGTCCAAAAAAAATTGGGCCGGGGTAGAAACCCTGGCCCGTTTTTAATCCGTACCCTATGAAAACTGGGTTAAATGTACATTGTTGTTATTAAATTAGCAACAATTTTTTTAACAGTTTTTTACAGGGTTATAATATGAGGTACTCCATTAATGTAAAGTATTGCCTGGTTGTCGCACCGGCCATCTCCAAAAACCAGTAAAGCTTCACGGCCATTTCTTACAAATTTTATCGATCCCTGTACTATCCAGCGGCATGTAAATTTCTTAATTAAAGGATCAATGACCAGGGCAGTCCAGGTATGGCCTCCTGAATTGATACTCCTGGCATTGCCCGTAATTTTATAGATATCATCCAGCGGGAAATGGGGCGTACCGTTACCGGTTATCTGTAAAACATTTTTTGTACTGTTCCAAAGGATCCACCTGTTGGTAGTAACGTTGGTGATCTTACCTTCTATTACTTTTACCATCCAGCCCTGCATATTGGAATTACTTGTATTTTCGGTAATGTGCGTGCCTTCAATTTTCAGGCTGTCTACCTGGTAATGGATAAATGTAGTGGATACTTTTGCTCCCGGTACAACCATTGGATTGGTGTAAATAGAAACAATTTTTCCTTTCCTGAATTTTCCGTCCCGGCCAAGGCAACCGTTTCCAAAATCGATCGTTACTGTTTTTGGAAAAACATGTGGAATGTTTGGAACCACTGTAATGGTAAAACAGGGAATGGTATTTGTGGTGGTGGTACTGCCGAGTTCAAATAACCCGGAAACATTTGCACTGACTCCAAGGTCTTCGCCTACTTCGCTTCTGTTCATACTGGCAGTAATATTAAAAACATCGTCAAACTGGGCTTCGGCTTCCGTTTCCTGCACGGTTGCTTCCTGCGTTACTGCCTGTTCTGTTGTTTCCGTTTCCGGAGCTGAATTTAAGCTGTCCTCTTTTTTACAGCTTGTGATGGTTAATGCACCGATAAGGCTGAATGCCAGGAGCATTGTGGTGAGGTTTAAAGTCTTTTTCATAAAAGTAAAAATTTAAATAAAGGTGAATAATACGAACGGTTATAAGACCTCCCCTGAAAAGTATAGTTTAAAGAAAGGTTAAATTTTTTTTAAGCATTTTTGCATGTAAAACTGAAATATGCTTGTAGATACACATTGCCATTTATACCTGGATGCGTTTAAAAATGATATCGCCACCGTGATCAGCAGGGCAGAAGCGGAGGGCGTACAAAAATTTTATTTACCGGCAATCGACAGTTCCGAAATGGAAAATTTGTTTTTACTGGAAAGTAAATTCCCGGGAAAATGTATAGCCATGATGGGATTGCATCCCTGTTCAGTTAAAGAAAATTACCAGGATGAACTGGCTATTATAAAAGACCGGATGGCCAAAAGAAAATTTGCTGCAGTTGGAGAAATCGGTCTGGATTTTTATTGGGATAAAACTTTTACCAAACAGCAGTATGAAGCATTCAGGGCCCAGATCGAATTATCGCTGGAATATAAACTGCCCATTGTTATCCATACCAGGAATGCCATCAACGAAACCATTGATGTGGTAAAAGAATATGTACCAATGGGAATAAGGGGGATTTTTCATTGCTTTGGCGGAACCATTGAACAGGCAGAAGCAATCATTGATGCCGGGTTTTACCTCGGGATCGGGGGTGTGCTTACCTATAAAAAATCGGGGCTGGCCGAAGTACTTGAAAAAATTGACCTGCAATACATGGTTCTTGAAACGGATGCACCATATTTAACACCGGAGCCTTTCAGGGGAAAGCGCAATGAAAGCAGTTATTTAAAATATATAGCCGCCAGGCTGGCTTTGGTAAAAAATGTTCCGGTTGAAGAAATTGAAGGAGTTACAACGGCAAATGCTGAAAAAATATTCGGCTTATAAACATTGAAACTGTATTTTTGCCACCCATTAAAAAGGGAGACTTGTCCGAGTGGCTGAAGGAGCACGCTTGGAAAGCGTGTGTAGGGGTAACTCTACCGAGGGTTCGAATCCCTCAGTCTCCGCTTTACCCTCCATAGCCCTGTCTGCCGTCAGGCAGGTTTAGCGACGGAGGGTTTTTCTTTTAAGTAAAACGGAATTTTATTCCAGTACTTTTTCCATTTGCGTACTGCGTGATCCTTTTATCAGCATGCCGGTATTTGTAAAATGCTGATCCTTTAACCACAGGCCGGCCAAAGCAGCATTATCGAAATATTGATAATGGTGGTTTGTTTTATTAAAATCACCACCCACCAGTACAACCTGTTTCCAGGTATAATTATTGATCAGGTCAATTAAGTGCTGGTGTTCATGTACACTTTCTTTTCCAAGTTCCATCATGCCTCCCAGGATCAGTATCTTTTCTGTAACATCCATTGCTGCAAAATTTTCAATGGCAGCCTTCATACTGGTTGGATTGGCATTATATGCATCCAGTATAATTTTATTGCCATCTTTTTCCAGTAACTGGGAGCGGCTGTTTGTAGGCTCATAATTCTCCAGGGACTGTTTGATCTTTTCGTCGGGAACGGAAAAATGTTTTCCTACAGCCACTGCCAGTAAAACATTGGAAAGATTATAGGCACCAACTAAATTTGTTTGAATGGAATTGATGTTGGCCCCAGCATTTATGGAAACTTCCAGCAGGCCACTGCTGTTTTTTACCTGGCCACAAACCGTTGCATGATGCGTTCCGTATGTAACTATATTTTTTATTCCTTTAGCCATATCCTGTAAATAATCAAGATCCTGCATTATAAATGCGGTTCCGTTGTTTTGCCTTAAATAGTCAAACAATTCGCCCTTGCCTTTACGAATGGCTTCCTCGCTGCCAAAACCTTCCAAATGGGCCTTGCCGCAGTTTGTAATGATGCCGTGTGTGGGCATGGCATACCTGCAATAGCCGGCAATTTCGTGCAGGTGGTTTGCACCCATTTCTATGATCACCATTTCTGCATCGGTTTTTATTTTTAAAATGGTGAGGGGTATGCCGATATGATTATTGAGGTTTCCTGCAGTTGTATAGGTTTTATAGGTTGATGATAAAACAGCATGCATTAATTCCTTGGAAGTGGTTTTGCCATTACTGCCGGTGATTGCAATGAACGGAACCTGGTGATCTGCACCCGGTACTGTAAATTGTAAACGGTGATGCAGCGCCAGGTTTTGCAGGGTTGTTAAAACATCATCAACCAGTATGATCCTTTCGTTTGATGCACCTGCTGATTCATCGGCGATCACAAATGCGGCGCCGGCCAGCAATGCCTGTTGCGCATATTGATTACCATTGAAGTTGGGGCCTTTCAATGCAAAAAACAGGTCGCCCTCTTTTATCTTCCGGCTGTCTGTTTGAATGGAAGGGTAGCTGCTGAATCTTTTATATAATTCGTTTATCTGCATATCTCAAAATTAAAAGGAACTGCTTAATAAATGACATTAAAAAACCTCCTGTTTTACCAGGAGGCTTTTTAAATATATTGATCTTTTTATTTCTTTTTCTTACGGGAATTCTGTTTGCGTTTGCCAAAAATATTACCCTCTTTAAATCCTGGACCTTCAGGCGGGCCTAAATAGGTTTGGGCGCAACGGAAACCAACTGTGCTGGCAGACTGGTCTTCCTGCATGAACCTGCGGGTTCCGGGAGATAACCAGTATGGCCTGTCATTCCAGCTTCCTCCTTTGATCACCCTTGATTCATCACTGATCAGGGAAGTGATACCATATCCATAACTAACACCACTTGATGAATCACCATCCAGGTAATTGATCACGTCATTCTTTTGATAATTTGAACGGTTCTTCACTTCTTCATCAGAAATGTCAACCTTTTTCAAACGGCCCATACTGTCTCTTTCGTATTCGCCACCTGAATTTTTAAAATACTTCTGGAACTTGTTACCCCGGAAATAGTTGAAATCCTCACCATCAGAAGGTGTCATTGGCCTGTACACATCACCAACCCACTCACTTACATTACCACTCATATTATATAGCCCAAAAGCATTTGGATAGAAAGATTTGATGTTACCCGGAATAGCGGCACGGTCATTTAAACCACCGGCAATACCCATATTATCACCACTGCCACGCTTAAAGTTAGCGAGGAATTTACCCTGCCAGCTTCCACGGCGGTTATCCCTTAACCCGTTTGGATTATTGCTCCATGAATAGATCTGCTGGTTTGAGAATAATTCTTCTCCGCTCTTTTTCTCACTTTTACGAGGATTTGGGTTTTGTGCCAGCATACCATATGCAGCATATTCCCACTCTGCTTCTGTTGGTAAACGGTATCCCATGTTTAAAATACCATCTTCCATACGGAGTGTGGCCCTGGGTTTACCATTAACATCCTTAGGTGCGTTCTTTGATTTTGGCTTTCCTTTTCCCTGTATCATATCAGGCGCCATTAAATAAGTTTCTGTATTGAATGAACCGTCGGCTCCGGCGCCTTTCATTTCCTTTTTGATGGCATCTTTTTCAGATAACCGGTCTTTTGCAGGTTTAATTCATTCACGCGGTCAGTTCTCCAGATACAAAAATCATGGGCCTGGCGCCAGCTTACACCTACTACAGGGTAATAATTATAAGAAGGAAAACGGAAATAATATTCTACGTAAGGCTCATTATAGGCCAATTCTTCACGCCATACCAGTGTATCCGGCAGGGCTTTATTAAGAATGGCGGTATCATTTGAAAATGTATTTTCCAGCCAGTATAAATATTCACGGTAATGAACGTTGGCTACTTCAGTTTCATCTATAAAAAAGAGGGAACCGTGATCCTGCGGGGATATTGTTCCAGTCGCCCATTACATCTTCATCCTTGGCGCCCATTACAAAAGAACCGCCCTGGACAAATACCAGGCCCGGACCGGCTTTCGGATATTTCACCTTGGCCACATGAAAATTACCCATGTTTTTGTCATCATAGTTCCAGCCCGTAGCTGAAGACTTGGTTTGTTTTTTGCCAAAAAGACCCCCTTTTTTACAGGCGCTGAGTGAAAGTGCCGCAATTACAAGGATCATCGCATTTTTTCCGGAAAGTAGTTTAATCATGTTCATTCGTTTATCGTATTGTTTAACGAAAGGTTTTCTTAATTATTGTATATGAGGTTACACTGGCTGCGAATATAAAGACTTTAGGTGAAATAGGAATAATTCTATGTCTTTTTTTAAAGTTAAATATTGCATGAACAGATTTTAGCCGGTTTTATCATAAACAAATTGAAATGGTACTTCCTGTTTTTGTGATGTTTTTAATCATGGAATTAGCATCAATGAAAATTAATTAAATATACCGGAAGGCCATCGCAATTCACTTTATTTTATTTTAAAATTCCTTCCCTGGCTGTGTTTGCCTTGTGCAGGATCATCTTACCGGTTAATTGAAAAAAAATACTGAACCCGGGCCAGGTTAAATCTTGCGGATGTCATAAAATATGTTACTGCAATACCTTTTAAAACGGTAAAATGAATTAAAAGCTGCCGGGTAATTCGCTTTTAACTATGATGTTTTCATGCTTTTAAAATGTGTATTATTTACACGGGTTGGTTTTTAAATATCCATGAAACGCTATACAGCATTGAATGGTAAAGGGGCATGCCGTATTTTAGTTCCGGAATTTATGTTTCCCTGTTGCTGACCTGCCTGTTTTTGAAATAACTTTTTTAAATATTTTTTTAGTTTTTTTTTGGATAATATGAACAAGAGTTTTAATCTTGCATACAATAAAGAACAAACGATTATTGCAGAAACTTTGAAATTTTCATTTTAATATTAACCCGGGGAAGCCGGTTATGTAATTTCCAAAGTGTTTACAGGCAGATCTTATTTTAAAAAGCAGCGTGACCTGGTAAAGTGGCATTATCCGCAATAAACAATACATCAACTCGTTTATGGGAGTGCCGGTGAACAAAAAATGAAATTCTGCAGATAAATCAGGTTAATTGCTAAAAATTACCACTTTAGGCTATTGTTCTGAAATAAAAACCCTTTATCTTTGGAATTGGTACAATTTTTTTAGTTTTTTTAACAAGATTTTATAATTTAGTTGTTCATTTAAATAAAACTATTATTTTTACAACATAATACAACCATTAAACTTAACGCTTATAGAGGTAAGTCTACCTAACCAAGACAAATACAAACGCATGAAAAAAGTAACTTTGAAACTAACTGCCTTAGTTATGTTACTGGGAGGAACAATAACTGTATCTTATGCCCAGAACAAAATAAACGTTGTAACATCTGCTGTTCCGTTTTTACGTATTTCACCTGATGCCCGCAGCGGTGGTATGGGAGATGTAGGTATTGCAACTGCTCCTGATGCAAACGCAGCTTTTGCCAACATAGCCAGAACTCCATTCAGTACAAGTAAAGCCGGGGTAGCTATTAACTATACACCATGGTTAAGGGATCTTTCAGTAAATGATGTTTTCCTGGCATCTTTGGCCGGGTACTATAAAATTGATGATGTTCAGGCTATTTCTGCATCATTAAGGTATTTTAAACTGGGAAGCATTCAGTTTACTGATGCATTGGGTAATGATCTTCAGCAATATAACCCAAGAGAAATGGCAGTTGATATCGGATATTCCAGGAAATTAAGCAGCAAATTAGGTTTAGGTATCGCCATCAGGTATATCAATTCTAATTTAGCCAGTGGTAATTTTGGAGGCCAGAACTACAAAGCTGGTTCTTCTGTAGCCGGTGACCTGCATTTATACTATCATGGTGCCAAAGAAAATGGCCAGGGTTTAAACTGGGGTTTAACCTTAAGCAACCTGGGTTCCAAGATATCTTACTCCAGTGATGCAACTCAAAAAGATTACATACCTGCAAACATTGGTTTGGGTATTGCTTATACCAAGGTATTTGACGAGGCAAATAAAATTACATTTGCTTTGGATCTGAATAAATTACTGGTTCCAACTCCACCGGTTTTAACAGGAGCAGATCCTTCAGCTGATTCAGCAGCCCTGGTTAAATACCGCGACCGCAGTGTGGCAAGCAGTTGGATCAGGTCATTTGGTGACGGACAGGGAATTAACAACGAAATTCAGGAAATCAACATAGCAATTGGCGCCGAATACTGGTACAACAACCAGTTTGGTTTCAGGGCAGGTTATTTCTACGAGAATCCAAATAAGGGTAACAGAAAATATTTTACAGTAGGAGCAGGGATTAAATACAGTGTTGCTGCATTAAACTTCTCTTATGTTTTCCCAACCGGAAGCGGAATAAGCCGTATTCCTTTATCTAATACTTATCGTTTTGGTTTAGTATTTGAAATGCCAGGAAAATAATTTCATTTTTTTCATGTAAAAAAAGCGTCAAGCCAAATGGTTCGACGCTTTTTTGTTTTTATAATCAAACAAAAAATCCGGATATTTACCGGATAAATTAAGCAATGTCATATAGAATAGGTTCAGGGGTGGATTATCACCAGTTAACAGGTGGAAGGGATTTATGGATCGGGGGCGTTAAAATACCGCATCATAAGGGCGCTTTGGGGCACAGTGATGCAGATGTATTGTTACATGCTGTTTGCGATGCTTTGTTGGGCGCATTGGCTTTGGGGATATTGGTGTTCATTTTCCGGATACGGATGATTCGTACAAAAATATAGACAGCAGGATCTTATTGAAAAAATGTTTTGACCTGATTCATGAAAAAGGATACCGGGTTATTAATATTGACAGTACCCTTTGTTTGCAATCTCCCAAAATAAAACTGTATATACCGCAAATGCAGCAGATCATTGCTGAAATCACTCATGTTACAACGGCTGATGTTTCGGTAAAGGCAACCACTACCGAACAGATGGGGTTCATCGGGCGGGAAGAAGGATTAAAAGCCTATGCAACAGTTTTACTTGGTTTAATATAAAAGGAACTTGAAAAGATATATAATTACATACCTGTTACTGATCTCTACCCTTTGTGTTCTTGCTCAAAAGCAGGCCAATACCTGGTATTTTGGAAACCGCGTTGGGCTTGATTTTAATTACTCACCCCCGCTTGCTCTTAATAACGGAGAGGCAAATTCGTTTGAGGGTACTGCATCAATAAGTGATAATAACGGGAAATTGCTTTTTTATACCAACGGCAATACTGTTCAGAACCGAAGGCATGATGCAATGCCTAACGGCATCGGGTTACGGGGCGATATCAGCAGTACAGACAATGCAGTAATTGTACCCATGCCCGGCAACGACAGCATGTATTATATTTTTACAATAGGGTCTGCGATGGAGGAAGAACCGGTCTTTTGTTACAGCATTGTGGATATGAAGGCTGATGGCGGATACGGTGACGTTATTGTTAAAAACATACTGATCAAAGACAGTGTACTTGAAAAGATGGCGGCCATCAGGCATTGCAATAAAAGAGATACCTGGATCGTGATCCAGCATTGGAAAACTGATGAATACTATGCTTATTTATTAACCCCATCGGGTTTAAATTCACCTGTCATCAGTTCTACCGGGTTTATTTTAAGCGGTACGGTACTGAATTCGATAGGCACTTTAAAATTTTCGAGTAAAGGAAATAAACTTGCAGCATGCCATGCTTTTGATAACGATGCTGTACAACTCATGGATTTTGACAATACAACCGGGGTCATTTCCAACTCCCTGGTTTTTTATCCAAATGCCATACCTCACCAGAATTCATATACCGGTGTATATGGCGCCGAGTTTTCGCCCGATGGCAGGTTGTTATACATATCTGCAAACAATTCAGTTACTGATCCCAGCACGCTTTACCAGTTTGATATCACTTCAAATAATGCAGCCACCATACTGGCATCAAAACAAATTATTGCACAAACTGCACCCTGGTTTGCCGGTGACCTGCAATTGGCTCCTGATCAAAAAATATATTTTGCCATGTGGAAGGATACATCAATTTCTGTAATTGAAAATCCCAATACCATTGGCCCTGGCTGTAATTTCATTTTTAATAAAATATACCTTGGCCCTGAGAACAGCAACCCGGTTCAGTTTGGGCTGCCTACTTTTTTGCAAAGTTATTTCGACAGCACATCAAACCCCTATGACTTTGGCCGTACAGGTAACTGCACAGACCTGTCAGTAAGCTTTTTGCTGAGCAGGCTCAGCGGCATTGATTCGGTAAAATGGGATTTTGGCGACGGGCAGCAATCACAGGTTTTACAACCTACACATACATACACAGCACCCGGTTTTTATGATGTTAACCTCATCGTTTATAAAATTGACTGCTCCGGTTTATATGATACCATCAACCGTAAAATATGGATAGCTGATTCCGGGGAATTTTTAGGCGCAGATACATCCAGTTGTAACCTGTTAACGATGGAAATTGGTGTGGATGTGATCATTGGTGTAAATTATTTATGGAACACCGGTTTTACCGGAAGTAAGATCACTACAACCGGGTTTGGAGATTATTGGCTCGAAATGGAACAGAATGGTTGTAAAGTGCGGGATACCATTAAAGTTTCACCAAGGCCAAAACCAACAGTTGGACTCGGTGCCGATACCAGTATCTGCAGGTATAAACCGGTTGTTTTAAGTACGGCCAGTTCAAACTACGATAGCTATTTGTGGAGTACAGGCGAAACCACTCCTACAATTTTGGTGAACCAGGCAGGAACTTATTCAGTTACTGTTTTGCAAAATTCATGTGAGGCAACCGACAGCATCCGGGTTTCTCCAGGTGATTGTGATGTATATATTCCATCGGCCTTTACACCAAACGGTGATAATGTAAATGAAACTTTTGGTGTTATTGATAATGTTGCAGTTCAGTATTTCTCCATGCAGATCTACAATAAATGGGGACAATTGATCTTTATCAGTAACGATATTGCCAAAAAATGGGACGGAACCTACAAAGGAAAACAGGTACCCAACGGGGCATACATATGGATGATGACCTATGTGAACCGGAGCGGCAGAAAATTCTATGAACAGGGTACTGTGATGCTTATTCGTTAAAAATATTACTTAATCAACCTTCCTGCGGTATTTCCTTTTTACATTGTGTAACTTTGCCCGCATGCAAACAGTCCAGGTTAATATCATAAACAGGTCTTCCAATCCCATACCTGCCTATGCTACTTCCGGATCATCCGGGATGGATATAAGAGCCAGCCTGGATGAACCGGTCATTTTACAGCCATTGGAACGCACATTGATCCCCACAGGTTTATTTATAGAATTACCCTCCGGGTATGAGGCACAGGTAAGGCCAAGGAGCGGTATGGCCATTAAGCAGGGTATTACCTGTTTAAATTCGCCCGGTACCGTGGATGCAGATTACCGAGGAGAACTTAAAGTGATACTGATCAATCTCAGCAATGAACAGCAGGTGATCAATCATGGCGACAGGATTGCCCAGGTCATCATTGCTAAAAACTGAACAGGCATCATTGATCCTGGTTGAACAATTAAATGAATCTGTAGGGTGAAGGAGGTTTTGCACAGGCATTAATAAATATGATGAACAAGCAAAACATAATGAATTATATCAGCACCCCTTTTATTGTAACGATCCTGATCTTTTCGGCATCCGGCTGCAAAACGGTAAAGCAGATCAATAAAGCCATTTCACCAAAGGATTCTTCGGCTGTTGTCATCCTGGATCAATCTAAAGTAGATTCATTGCTGATGATCCGGGAAACAATTGAAAACATGAATCGAAATTATATTGACTTTAAAACCTTTAATGCAAAGATCAAGGTAGATTACCAGGATAACAAAGGCAGGCAGCCTGATGTTACGGCGATCGTAAGGATCATTAAAGACAGCGCCATCTGGATATCTCTTACTGCTTCCTTTTTGAATATTGAAATATACCGGGTACTCATTACCATGGACAGCGTTATTTTACTGAATAAACAGGATAAGGAAGTGCAATACCGCTCGCTGGATTATTTACAGGAAGTAACAGAGATCCCGTTTGATTATAAAACCCTGCAGGACCTGCTGATCGGAAACCCGGTATTTACTGACAGTAATATTGGTATTATAAAAAACAGATAACCAGATCTTTTTTTCCATGGCAGGCATTTATTTTAAACACCTGCTCACACTTTCTTCGGCTAATTATTATTTAACCCACAGTAAACTGGATGATGTGGATATTACCAGGAGCCGCACCGCAGACCTGACCTATGGCGATTATGAAAATAAATCAGGCTTCAATTTTTCAACATACCGTGAAATATCGGTTTCAGAAAAAAATAAACTCGATATACGGCTCAACTTTAAACAGTATGAGTTTAACAAAGAATTATCAGTTTCTTTTTACATCCCCAAAAATTATACAACCAGGTAAGCGTTATTTGTAATATCCGGCAACGGTGACGCTTACATTTTCTTTTATTGCATTTTGAATTGTATTTTTGAAATATCTTAATTTCCGGTATGATTAAATTGATCTTTAGTATTATCCTATTTTCTGTACTCGGTTTTTCTGTACATGCACAGGAAACCCGTGAAGATCTCGAAAAGCAGCGGGCACAGTTGAAAAAAGAAATGGAGCAGACTCAGAGACTGCTCAACAGTAATAAATCCAAAACCAAACAGAACCTGGTGCAGTGGAAACTCATCAATGATAAACTGAACCTGCAAAACAGGCTCATAGACAATATCAGCAAGGACATCAATATCCTGGATAATAATATCTACACCAACCAGCGTGAAATAACCCGCTATAATAAACTGCTGGATACCTTAAAGGAAGAATATGCCAAAAGCATGGTGTATGCCTATAAAAACAGGAACAATTATGATTTCCTGAGTTTTATTTTTTCTGCAGCCAGTTTTAACGATGCCATTAAGCGGGTAGCTTATTTAAAATACTACAGATCTTACCGTGAAAAGCAGGGTGAAAATATTATCCGTACACAGGAGTTGCGCAAACAGCGGTTAAATGAACTGGGCAGTATCAAGGAAAAGAAAAGTGAAGTGCTTAAGATAAAAGATAAAGAGGTTAATGTACTGGCAAATCAAAAGAGTGAGAAAGACAAGATCGTGAATGAACTGAAAAAGGAAGGAAAACAACTGAATGACCAGCTATCAGCCTATAAAAAACAAAATGCAAAAGTTGAACGGGCCATTGCAGCTGCCATTAATAAGGCAAGGGATGATGCAAGAAAAGCTGCTATAAAAAAGGCTAAGGAAAATACTGCCGTAGCCAAAGAGAATACCAACAGCAATACAGAAACGAAATCAGCTGCTGCAACAACAAAAAAAACAGAAGCCTATAAAGCACCGGAAAGTGTTTTGCTGAATGCCGGTAATATTGCGTTGAATGAGAATTTTATCAAAAACAGGGGACAGCTTCCCTGGCCGGTAGATAAGGGGGTAACCATAATGCATTATGGCAGAAACCAGTTACCCAGCGGCAGATCAATTGATGTAACCGGGGTAACCGTAGCAACTGAGATCGGCAGTAATGTAAAATCTGTTTTCGACGGGGTGGTTTCAAAGATCGTATTTATAGAAGACATGCAGGTGGTCATCATACAGCATGGTAAATATTTCAGTACGTACAGCAATTTAGGCAATGTTACTGTTAAGGCCGGCGACAATGTAAAGACGGGGCAGGTGATCGGTAAAGCTGCAGCCAACCTGGACGGCATTGGTGCCATTGATTTTTATATCAATGATGAAAAGAATAATATTGATCCTGAAAAATGGCTGAAAAGGTAATTTGTCAGATCACTTTTTTATAAAGCGCTTCATAAAGCGGCACAATATTCTCAATACCGAATTTTTTTGCCTGCGCCAGCGCATTGGATTTAAATTGCTGTAAAGTGGCATTGTCCTTTAAAATGAGCAATGCATTTTTGCTCATGTCTTCCACGTCGCCTACATTACTCATATAACCACTGAAACCATTGATATTTATTTCGGGCAGGCCGCCTGCATTGGTAGATATTACGGGTACCGAAGCAGCCATGGCTTCCAGTGCTGCCAAACCAAAACTTTCATATTCGCTGGTTAATAAAAACAGGTCGGCGATGGGCAATATATCTTCCATCTGTTCCTGCTTACCCAAAAATTTGATCGTATTGTGCGACTCGCATTTGCGGGCACTGGCTTCAATATGGGTTCTTTCGGGTCCATCGCCCAGCAGTAACAGTGTTGCAGGCATTTTTTCCTGGATCAGCAAAAAAGTGGCAACCACATCCTCCACCCGTTTTAATTTTCTGAAATTGGAAGCATGCACAATGATTTTTTCACCATTGGGGGAGATCAGTTTCCTGAATGCATCAACCGGTTTTTTGTGAAAACGCTGTATATCCACGAAATTGTGAATCACTTCAATTTCCTTATCTATACTGAAATTTTTATACGTTTCTTCTTTAAGGTTATGCGAAACAGCAGTCAGGATATCACTTTCATTCATCGAAAAAGTGACCACCGGGCTGTAGGTCTTGTCGCGGCCTACAAGGGTGATATCAGTTCCGTGTAACGTGGTGATCACAGGTATTCTTATTCCCTGTTTGGCCAGGATCTGCTTGGCCATATATGCTGCGGCTGCATGCGGAATAGCATAATGTACATGGAGTAATTCAACATCATTATTCAAAATTACATCAACCATGGTACTGGCCAGCGCGGTTTCATATGGCGGGTAATCAAACAGCGGGTAGGTTGGCACCCTAACCTCGTGGTAAAAAATATTGGCATGAAAACCGCTCAGCCGTACCGGTTGCTGGTAAGTTATAAAATGGATATTGTGGCCCTTATCAGCCAAAGCTTTACCCAGTTCGGTTGCCAATACGCCACTACCGCCAAAAGTAGGGTAACAAACAATGCCTATATTCATATGAAGCCATTTATTAAAAATTGATAAAGATGCAATTTACCGAAATATATTTCACTGTTCAATCCATTCATGTATTCGGTTTAAATCTGTAAGTTTGTTCATAAACTTCACCTATGTTCAGAAGAATTGTATCCCCTTTATTGTTTTTTATAGTCACCGGTTTTCCCGGATTCGCCCAGCCAGATGATTCTGCAATGATCAGGAAAATTGCCGATGAGGTCTTACTGAATGGTAAAGGTATGAATGACCTGTATACTTTATGTAAATCAGTGGGGCACCGGTTAAGTGGCAGTGCCGGTATGTATAAGGCCGAGGCCTGGGGCGTTAAAACCTTAAAGGAAGCCGGAGCCGAAAATACCTGGCTGCAGCAATGTATGGTTCCACACTGGGTGCGGGGCCAAAAAGAATTTGCCGGTTTCCGTACCCAACAACGCAGTACCGACCCGGTTTTTGATGTGGTTGCCCTTGGAAATGCTGTTGGAACAGGCGACAAGGGTGTTTTGGCAAATGTGATAGAAGTGAAAAATTTTGAGGAACTGGAAAAAAGAAAGGATGAAGTAAAAGGAAAAATTGTTTTTTATAATTACCCTTTCAATAAAACCCTGTTGAGGGGCGCTTATGGGGATGCCGTAAAATACCGCAGCAATGGTGCTTCTGCGGCAGCAAAGTATGGTGCAGTAGCTGTTATCGTTCGTTCTGTTACCGGTGCCATGGATGATCACCCGCATACAGGTGCCCTGAGGTATAATGATACATTGCCAAAGATCCCGGCCGTAGCCATCAGTACCAAAGGAGCCGAAAAACTGAGTGCTTTGATCAAAGGTGCTTATAAAAACGAAAATTTATTTATCAGGACAAACTGTATGATGTTACCGGATACCATCGGGCATAATGTGATCGGGGAGATCAGGGGTTCTGAATTCCCGGATGAAATAATAACCATTGGCGGGCACCTCGACAGCTGGGACCAGGGTGAAGGCGCCCATGATGACGGAACCGGGATCGTTCAAAGCATTGAAGTATTAAGGGTGTTGAGAACGATTGGCTATAAACCCAAACGTACGATCCGGATCGTGCTGTTTGCCAATGAAGAAAATGGTTTGCGCGGCGGCAACAAATATGCCGGCGAAGCAAAATTGAAAAATGAAAAGCATGTGATGGCCATGGAAAGTGATGGTGGTGGAGAGTACCCGCGTGGATTCAGTTGCGGAATGACCAGGGCGCAGTTTGAAAAAGTACAGGGCTGGTTAAAATACTTTGAGCCATTTGATGCTGCAAAATTTTCATTTCATGAAGGCGGTGGTGGAGGTGCCGACATCGGGCCGCTGCAAACAATGTTTAAAACCGCGCAATTCGGGTTAAACACAACCGGTCAAAGGTATTTTGATGTACACCATGCCGCTTCGGATGTATTTGAAAAAGTGCATGCCCAGGAATTGAATTTAGGCAGCGTAGTAATGGCAACAATGGTTTACCTTGTAGATAAGTATGGCTTATAATAATTTATTGAAATAACAGTATCATGAGTGATGTAACATTAAATGAGGTTGCCGGCGTGCAACCGAAAAAAGAAAAGTGGTTTCCGCAAATTTTTAAGATGGTTTGTTTTTGTTGTGCTACTATGCCTTGCCGTAGGATTCTGGTGGAAATATTTTTTTGTTTTTGGCGAGGTGTAAAATCAGGCGAACTGAACTATGTGGTTAAAAAGGCAATCTTTTTAAAACCTATGAAGGCAAGCTTATCCAGTCGGGTATCCGTTCCAAATCACCGGGGGCAATCAGTTCTTATGAATTTGAATTCTCGGTGGCCGACGACAGCATTGCAAACATTTTGATGAACAACAGCGGCAATTATTTTGACCTGCATTACAGGGAGTATAAGGGAACACTGCCCTGGCGGGGTTTTAGTCCTTATATTGTAGACAAGATCATCAGTATGAAAGCAGTGGAACGTTAACTGCCGGCATACAGTAAAAATATCACCGGCTTTTTATGAAAGTCGGTTTTTTCCTGCCTCCACCCGGCAATGGTCTTTGTTTTTATAAATTCATTGGCGCCGGTCAATTCAGCTGCAATACAGAGTTTGGTTGCAGGCCTGCATGTTTTCAATAAGGTTTCCAGCAGTTGGTTGTTCCGGTAAGGCGTTTCTATGAATATTTGGGTGCTGCTTTTCTTTTGAGAGTTTGCTTCCAGTGCCGTAATGGCTTTATTGCGTTCCAGGTTATCAATGGGCAGGTATCCAACAAATTCAAACTGTTGCCCGTTCATGCCGCTTGCCATTAAGGCCAGCAGGATAGAACTTGGTCCCACCAGTGGTTTAATGGTAACATTCATTTCCTGTGCTGCAGCAATTAATATCTGTCCCGGGTCAGCAATACCGGGGCAACCCGCTTCGCTGATGATGGCAATATTTTTTCCTTCACTGATCTTTTGCCTGAATGTATTGACCAGTTCAGTTTCTGCTTTGTGTATGGTGAACCATTCATAATCATCGATCACGATGTCTTTACTCATGGTTTTTAAGAACCGCCTTGCTGTTCTTTCATTTTCTGCAAATATTACCCGGCAGTTTTTTACAGCATCCATGATATAAAGCGGGATGGTTTCAGTAGCCTTTTCTTCCAGCACAGTGGGAATAAGATAAACAAGTACGCTCATAATTATAAATTGACCTTGCCGGCAACATTGATCAAACCTTCGTTCCTGGCTTTGTATAAGCTGATGGTGGCTGCAATTACTGCATAACTGGGTGCCAGTAACCATCCCAGTACAGGTATAAAATGCATCAGGTAAAAAACCATGCCGTTGCCAATGGCCAGGCCTTTGTGACGCCCGATAAAGGTAATGCTTTGTGATGTTGACAATTTATTCCGTTCGCAGCTGTAATCCAGCATGGAAAATCCCAGGTAATAACATTCAACCAGCAATGCCAGCAAAGGGGTAACCCAACCGATCAGCGGTATAAAAGACAAAATTAAAATAGAGACCGTGTAAACTGTTTGCCAGAGCATGTTTCGCAGGGCCAGCCTGATGCCCCGCATAATATCCTTCATCAGTTGTTTAAAATTGAACGGGTAATCTTTTCCTTCCATAATGGATGCTGTTTTTTCACTCAGGTAGGCAAATAAAGGCGAGCCAATGATCAGGAACAGGTATTTGAAAAGTGAAAAGTAGAATAACAGCAGTACCAGGTTCAGAATGATCTGGCCGAAAATGAGTAAAAAACTCAGCCAGCTGTTCTGCATTTTCTCCATCCATTCGGCCACCCCCGATTTTTGCAGCATAAATTCGATGGCGCTGTTACTGGAAACAACAAACAGGTAAATGCCCAGGCAAAAAAGGACCGCATAAATAAAACCAGGTATCAATATCCATTTCCACAACCGGTGCTTAATGATAAAGCGGTGGGTTTGGTAATAAGCCTGGAAGGAAGTAATGATCTCTTTAAGCATGTATTATTTGAATTGGCAGTATATCGTATTTTAGCTTTAAAGTTAATACTATAATGAAGAAGTTGCGGGTACAATTTTATAAAGGCCCTGATGTGGTTAGCATAGCAAGGCAATTGATCGGGAAAATTATTGTTACTAATTTTAATGGTGAGATCACATCCGGCAGAATTGTAGAAACAGAAGCCTATATCGGGCTGACGGACAGGGCATCTCATTCATATGGCGGTAAACGCACTGCCCGTAATGAACACATGTATGCACCGGCCGGAACTGCGTATGTGTACATCTGTTATGGCATGCACCATTTATTTAATGTGGTAACCAATGCAAAGGATATTCCAGATGCGGTACTGATCAGGGCATTGGAGCCTTTGACAGGAATAGCAACCATGCTGAAACGTACCGGGAAAATAAAACCTGGCAACAGTTTAACCAGGGGCCCCGGTAATGCAGCAAAGGCACTGGGTATTTCAAAAAACATTCAGGCATTCATTTAACAGCATCTGAAGTGTATATTGCTGATGACGGATTTGAAATACCCGGTACATTAATTGGCGCAAGCAGGCGTATAGGTGTTGAAAGTTCGGGTGAGGCAGCTTTAAAACCATATCGTTTTTATGTAAAGGGAAATCAGTTTGTAAGCAGTTATCCCAATAAATAAATGACCGGTATACCAAAAAAAATCCCCCGTTGCCAGGCAATGGGGGTAATATATAATTTTGAATACAATTAAAACTTGGGACAGGGGATACCCTGGTAATCCGGTGGCCTTTTATAAAGATGACCGAAAACTCAGATCCACCACGTGAAGCAGTAGCCGCTTTTAAATTGGAAATATTGAAATCGTAACTTACACCGATCCGTAAACCGCCAAACTCCAGTCCTACATATGGAACGATGGCATCATTCAGCCGTACCCAACTACCCAGGTATATGGCACTTGGTTTTTCTGCATCCTGGCTTAAGTTAGCAGAAATGGCTGCACCCAAAGTGGTTTCGCTGGCCTTATTTTGCATTTGATGTATCACTGATGCATGCAGTGTTAAGAGATCTGAAAGTGGTAATGAACCGCCTCCGTGTAATGAAATACGCCCGGCCAGGTACCAGTTCTTATCTTTAAAACCAACCTTTGGGCGGTTAATATGATACATGGATGCACCCAGGTAAAAATTATTTTGCCCGTCGGTAGAACCGGAATATAATAACCCTGCATTGATGTCAAAATAACTCTGATTATTGCCATTGGTAATGATATCTGAAGTAGTTCCTGTAAACCCATTCTGTGTCAGCATATCTTCAAAGGTAAGTTTGCTGACATCCAGGCTGAGACTTGAATATGTTGCCTGGAAACCGGCTCCAATGGTGCTGTACCCATTTTCATCCAATGCCTTATGGTAAGACGCGGATACTGAACCATAATTTAACTTAAGAATATTGTTTGCACTGGCATCGGTTAAACCGGATATACCTACCCCGAACACATCCTTTTCAGGTATTTTACTTTTTAGGATCGGAAAATCCAGGGAAGCGCTTGTTGTTACATAAGCCTTTGGTATTGAAGGCCATTGGTCACGGTGATTTGCAGCTAAACGCCAGGTGCCGCTAAACTTTCCGGTAAATGCCGGGTTTAGGGTTAACGGCGATGCAAAAAACTGCGAAAAATGTGGGTCCTGGGCTTTTACCAACTGGCTTGCAAACAGGGCACAGATACAAACGATTAATTTTCTCATTTTCTATATAATGTTCAGAACAATAAAGATAGGCATTTACGGTAAAAAGCTGCATAGAATAATTTCGGATGCGGGATTTTGGTCGCTAATATCCTGAAAAGAAAGGCAGTATATTAAAAAATTGAGATCCATTTTATTAAAATTGCCCATGTATATCCCCCGGGCAGGCATCCGCGACATTTCTTACCCCTGAAGTTTTGCTCCAAATGCCAGGTCCCCGGCATCTCCCAGTCCCGGTACTATATAGCCTTTCGCTGTAATTTCATCATCTACATCACCGCACCAGATCGTGGCTTTTGGGAATGCCCTGGTAACATACTCTATACCTACTGTACAGGCTATTGCACAAACGATATGCAGTTCTTTAATGGCGCCTTCTGCTTTTAAAAATTCAATGGATTTTACCAGGGAGGAACCGGTTGCGATCATGGGATCGCTGATGATCACGATGCGGTTTTCAATTTCGGGGCAACTCATGTATTCCATGTGTATGTCAAAACTACCGTCGGGGTTGTGTTTTCGGTATGCGCTGATAAAGGCATTGTCGGCCCTGTCAAAATATTTAAGCACCCCGGAATGCATAGCCAGCCCTGCCCTTAAAATGGTGGCCAACACGGGTTGCTGCGCCAACACCCTGCATTTACTGATACCCAGGGGTGTGGTGATCTCTTTTTCTTCCCAGGGCATTGTTTTGCTGATCTCGTAGCCAATCACTTCTGCAATGCGTTCCAGGTTGCTCCTGAAGCGCATGCGGTCCTGCTGCACTTCGGTATCCCTTAGTTCGCTTACCCAATTACTGATCAATGAATGTTGTTCGCTGAGATTGACTACCATTTTATTGATTTATATTTATTTTTCCAAACACCCGCCTGTTGTGCCTTTAACAAAACTAAAATAAAAAATACTAGCGCATGATTTTATTTTAACAAACTATTTCACAAAAATGTATTTTTATTGTACTCAAAATTAAGAACAAATGAAAAAGATAATACCGGCTTTATTACTGCTGAGCTTTGTTTTTGCTGCCTGTAACCCTGATGAAAATGCAGATGATTCAAAAGAAAAGGACAAATACGAGCAAACCAAAGTAAGCCTGGAACAAACCGAACAGAAAAACCCGAAACGTTTTTTGAGTGTTGTTGGGAATGACCGGAAAAACCTGATCGGCCAAAGGGTGATAAAAGGAACGGTGAGTAATAGTGCAACCGTAGCCAGGTATAAAGATATAGATATTGAACTTTCATTCTACAGCAAGACCGGCGCCCTACTCGAAAAAGACCATGAAGTGATTTATGAAACCATTGAACCGGGCAACAGCACCAATTTTAAAACCAAATATTTTGCACCCAAAGGTACGGATAGTGTGGCGATGAAAATTGTAGCGGCAAAAACAGAATAAGCATTATGGCAAAAGCGAAAATCCATCTCCGTCAAACAATCCCAGGTCGCTCAGTTTTAAATGGGGTATTACGAGTAATGCCATAAAAGATAAGGTCATAAATGGGGCAGCCAGTGTTGAGCCCATTTCATCCTTTACCATTTTATCAATGGCTGTATAAGCTGCTGCCACTTTGTATCCATCTTCATTGCTCATCAGCCCGGCAACAGGTAAGCCAAGAACGGCCACCTTTAAAGGTGTGGCTATTACTGCAGATATACCACCTCTTTCTTTTATGACCCCGTTCACGGCATGCATTAAACTTTCATCATCAACACCAACGGCTACAATATTGTGGCTGTCGTGTGCAACGGAAGAGGCAATAGCCCCTTTTTTTAATCCAAAATTTTTAATGAATGCTTTTGCAACGGGTGCATTTTTATAGCGGTTCACCACTACTATTTTTAAAATATCTGTAGTTACATCAGCTTCATAAAAACCGTTTTTTTACAATGGGATTGCATAAAATTTTATTGGTGATCAGTTGCCCGTCCAGCGCTTCAATGGCATAAACCGGTTCTCCAAAAGCTGAAACATCAAAAGCAAAATCAGCGATTTGTTTTTCGGCGCAATCAAAATTATTCAACAGCCGCGATGCATGACCAACGACCAGTGACCGTCCATTTTCAGCCACCAGTTTTCCATCAATATAAGTCTGAAGTACTTTAAAGTTTACCAGGTCTTCCACTACAATAAGATCAGCCGCATCGCCTTCTTTTAATAATCCAATATTCATCTTATAATGCTGCACCGGGTTTATACAGGCTGCCTGCAATACTTTAAATACATCAATGCCTTTGGCAACGGCCCTGGCACAAAGTTGATTGATATGCCCATCGGCAAGGCTGTCGGGGTGTTTGTCATCACTGCAAAACATCATCATTTCAAAATGTTCATGCATCAACCCGATCAGCGCATCAAAATTTTTGGCGGCGCTTCCTTCTCTTACCAGGATCTTCATGCCATATTTTAATTTGTCGAGCGCTTCTGCTGCCGTAAAACATTCATGGTCGGTACTGATGCCGGCTTCAATATATTTTTTTGCATCATCGCCCCGCAGGCCCGGGGCATGGCCATCAACAGGTTTACCGTATTTTTTGGCAGATGCAATTTTTTTGTACACTTCCTCATCACCATGCAATACCCCCGGAAAATTCATCATCTCACTCAGGTAATGGATATCCCCATTTTGCAGTAATGCGTCTACATCTGGTGAAAGTAAAGCAGCGCCGGCCGTTTCAAAAATGGTGGCAGGCACACAGCTTGGAGCGCCAAAATGAAATTTGAATGGTACCGTTTTCCCGTTATTGATCATGAATTCAACACCTTCCATTCCACATACATTGGCTATTTCATGCGGATCGCTGATGGTGCCCACCGTTCCATGCACTACTGCCAGCTTTGCAAATTCAGCCGGTACCAGCATGGAACTTTCAATATGTACATGGCTGTCGATAAAACCAGGTAGGAGAAATTTGCGGTTTGCCGTTTGCACGTTGCCTGCAGGCATTTCTGTTACAGAAATGATCTTTCCGTCTGCAAAAGTAATTTCACCGAAAAAATATTTTTTGAAGGGATATCAACAATATTTCCCTGTATTTTGAAACTGTTCATCATTCAATTATTTGATACCGGATCTGAAAAGTATGAAAGGCTTAAGTTACAGGATAAATGGGAACGAAAAAAAGAAATGCAGTATATTTTTGTCATATATTTACAGCCTAAAAAAATAAAAAAATGAAAAATTTAATCATCTTCGGCTTCTTTATCCTTTCACTTGTTTTTGTCCAGTTTGCACAGGCACAAACGGTTGACGATGTGGTAGATAAATATATTGCTGCCATGGGAGGTAAAGAAAAGCTGCTGGCCCTTAATTCGGTAAAAATGGAGGGCAGCATGAATGTACAGGGTTATGATGTAAGTATCACAACAACCAGGCTGCATATGAAAGGTATGAGAAGTGATATTGTTGTAGCGGGTGTTGATAATTACCAGATAATTACCCCTGAAAAGGGCATTATATTCATGCCGATCCAGGGGATGTCAACTCCAACAGATATGACTGATGAACAATTAAAGGCAGGACAACTGCAGCTTGATGTGCAGAGTTCATTACTTAACTATAAAGAAAAGGGCACAACTGTTGAACTGCTGGGATCTGAAATGATTGACGGGGTGGATAATTATAAATTGAAACTGACTTATAAGAATGGTATTGTAAGCACTTATTTTATAGGTAAAAATGATTACCGGCTTAATAAAACCTCAAGTAAAAGAAATATCAATGGTACAGATACTGACGTGGAATCAACCTTCTCCAATTATAAGCAAAATGCCGGCGGATACTGGTTTGCCTATAACAGCAACAGTATGCAGGGGGAAATGGTTTACGATAAAATTGAGACCAATATTCCGGTAGATGAAAATATATTCAAGTAAAATCTTTATAACAAAATCAATCTATGAAAAAATCAATCAGTTTCCTGTTCTTTTTAATGGCCACTGTTTTTACATCCTTTACACAGGCACAATCTGTTGACGAAGTGATCAGTAAACATATTGAAGCACTTGGGGGAATGGAAAAGATCAGCAAGATAGAGAATGTGGTGATGACAGGGAGCCTTGATTTCCAGGGTGCAACGATCGCATTAACCATGACACAGGTTAACAATAAATTAAACCGCCAGGATATCAGTGTTATGGGGATGAATGGTTTTGACCTGCTGACCGATAAGGAAGGCTGGACCTATATGCCATTCCAGGGTATGCAAAATCCCGAACCCAAACCAGCTGAAGAAGTAAAGGAAAACCAGGGCGACCTCGATGTGGCCGGACCGCTGGTTGATTATGCGGCCAAGGGACATAAACTGGAGTTATTGGGAAAAGAGGATATTGACGGCAAACCATGTTATAAAATAAATGCATCACTGGCCAGCGGTAAAAAAATAACCTTTTTTATTGATGCTGCTACCCACATGATCAGCAGAACAATGGATAAAAGAAAAATTAACGGTGCAGAAACTGACCTGCAAACCGACCTGGGCGATTATAAAGCAGTGGAAGGCGTAAAAATGGCACATAGCATTACCCAGCAATTTGGAACGGTAATTATATCAGGTATCAAAGTAAACCAGGTAATTCCACCGGGCTTATATAAGCACGATCTGTAAAAAATGTTTTGAAACCCGGTTTTAGCAACCGGGTTTTTTGTTGAATTGTTCAGTGTATTTTTCAAAAAAATGGTTTCCTATCTTTGTGTATGAATTTTAAAGCATTCTCTTCTTCCTTTATTACCAAGTTTATTTTTTTAAACCGGGCATTTGGAAAAAAACCTTTTCGACTGCTTGATATCGGTGCCGGAAACCATTCTGCTACCAAAGCAAAACGTGTTTTTCCTGCCTGCGAATACCATGGTGTGGATATGGAAAGGGGTTACAACAACAGTGAATCGGATTTTAAGCTGATGGATGCTTTTTATGAAATGGATCTTACAAAGCTTGATCTCACATCCATTCCAAATGATTATTTTGATGCTATACTCATGGCACATGTTATTGAACATTTATACAACGGCGATGAAGTGGTGAAAGGGTTGCTGCCTAAACTTAAAAGCGGCGGGTATATTTACCTGGAATACCCCGGAGAAAAAAGTACCCGGCTGCCATCCATGGAAGGAACCCTGAATTTTAAGGATGATGCAACCCATGTACGTGTTTATTCGGTTAAAGAATTATCTGCCTTACTGGAAGCAAATGGTTGTAAAGTTTTAAGATCCGGCATGCGCAGGAATGGCTGGTTCATCATGGCCATGCCATTCAGGATCATAAAATGCCTGGCAAGCGGTAAAAAATTGCAGGGCAATATTTTTTGGGATATTATGGGATTTGCAGAGTTTGTGTGGGCGCGGAAGGATTAATAGGCAATATGCAATTGGCAATAAGCAATATGTATAAGTCAATACCGCTCGTTTTATTTTGCCTATTGCCCATTGCCCATTGCTTATTTATTGAAGAAGGTCCGGCCTTCTTTCTTCTGTTCGCTTAACAGCCTGGTCATGGCGCCATTCATCAATTAGTTTATGGTTACCGCTCATTAAGATTTCGGGTACTTTCCATCCACGGAATTCTTCGGGCCTGGTGTAAACCGGGGGAGCCAGCAGGTTATCCTGGAATGAATCTGTTAATGCAGAGGTTTCATCATTCAATACGCCGGGTATCAGCCTGCCGATGGCATCCGTTAAAACTGCCGCTGCCAGTTCGCCGCCGCTGAGTACATAATCGCCGATAGAAATTTCCCGGGTTATAAAATGGTCACGCACACGCTGGTCAATTCCTTTATAATGGCCGCAGATCAGCAGGAGGTTATTTTTTAAAGAGAGCTGGTTCGCCATTTGCTGGTTAAAGGTCTCACCATCGGGGGTTAAAAAAATGATCTCATCGTAGGTAGTTTCCTTTTGTAATGATTCAATTGCATTTACCAGCGGTTCAATCATCATCACCATGCCGGCGCCACCGCCAAATGCATAATCATCCACCTGGGCACGGGCATAATTTGTATGGTCTCTCAGGTTGATCACATTCACTTCCAGCAAACCTTTATCTCCCGCCCTTTTTAATATGGAATGGGAAAAAGGGCTTTGCAGCAGGTCGGGAACCACAGAGATGATGTCGATCTTCATTTTACAAAGGAAATGAATATTGAACAGGGAACAAGGAATTTTGAATAGGGAAGTTAAAAATCCATAAAACCTTCCAGGTCTCGTTTATCCTTTTTGGTTGGCCTTCCCTGTTTGCTCATTCGCTTGCCGGTATGAAAAACAGCTGCCTGGAATTTAACCCGGTCCAGTTCTTCGGCGGGCGTAATGTCCTGGTAATATTTTATGGCATCGCTGTATTGCACCCTTTTATACAATAAGCCAGTTACTTTTATTACCCAGTGTTTATTTTCTGTCTTCACTTCATATTCATCACCCACATGCACTGTACGGCTGGCCCTGGCATTATCCTTATTGAATTTTACCTTATTGTTATCACAGGCATCGCCTGCCTGGCTGCGGGTTTTAAACAGGCGTATGGCCCACAGGTATTTATCCAGCCGCAGTTTGTCCTTTTCCATGGGTTCAAAAATAAATCCTTTTAGGGCAAAGCTGTTTAAAGGTTGAACTAATTATGTATTTTTATTATTAAAACGGATAGTTATGACTTTTAAAATAATCAGGATACTCCTCATTTTTTACCTGTTTTGTTGATTTGGCTGCTGCGCAAAACAGGGTAAGATCAACTGGACTGCAGATGGGAATTATTATACCCAGGTTAAAGAAGGCAATATTGTACAGGTAGACCCCGGAAGCGATGAAGAATCTGTACTGATCAAAAAAAGCACAGCTTACAGACCCGGTTACAAAAGCCTATTTAACACCTCAATCCTATACTTTTAATAACAATTATACCCGGCTGCTGGTTTTTACCAATACAAAAAAAGTGTGGCGATATAATACCCGGGGCGATTACTGGATACTGGATATTATCGCCAACAAACTGGTAAAGCTTGGCAAAGGCCTTCCTACACAATCCCTGATGTTTGCCAAGTTTTCACCGGATGGAAAAAAAGTTGCTTATGTAAGTGAACATAATATTTATGTTGAAGAGATCAGTTCTGGCACCCTTACTAAAATAACACTTGACGGAAGCAAAAAACTGATCAACGGAACATTTGACTGGGTTTATGAAGAAGAGTTTGGGTGCAGGGATGGTTTCAGGTGGAGCCCCGATGGCAATAAGATCGCATTCTGGCAGGTAGATGCTGCTTTAACCCGGGATTATTATATGCTGAATACTACTGACAGTATTTATTCACGTGTAATACCGGTTGAATATCCAAAAGTAGGGGAAGCACCTTCCCCGGTAAGGATCGGTGTGGTAAACCTGGCTAACCGTTTTGTAAAATGGATGGATATTGAAGGCGATCCCCGGCAACATTATATCCCCAGGATGGAATGGTCGGGAACCAATGAACTGGTCATTCAACGCCTTAACCGCAAACAACAGGAAAGTAAATTGATCTACTGCAATGCTTCTGATGGCAGCAGCAGAACTTTTTGGGCTGAGAGCAGTACGGCATGGGTTGACCTGAATGCAGATGACCCCGGTGGCTGGCAGTGGGTAAATAACGGAACAGAATTTTTATGGATAAGTGAAAAAGACGGATGGCGGCATATTTACCGGATAAGCAGGGATGGTAAAACAGAAACCCTGTTGACAAAAGGAGATTATGACATTGGCGAAATAAAATGCATAGATGAAGAACGCAACTTTGTTTATTTTACGGCATCGCCGGTAAATGCCACCCAGCTTTATTTGTACAGGGTCAGCCTGGATAAGGGCAATATTGTACAAAAAGTGGTGAACATTGTTCAAAAAGTGATAGATGTGGTCGCCAATGTAAAGGACGATCCCGAACCTGTTAGTTCCGCGAACCTTGTTGGAACCCATGGATATTCGATATCTCCCAAAGGGAAATATGCCATGCATAGTTTTTCAAACCACAACACACCCACAGTTACAGAATGGATCACATTGCCGGATAAAAAACCGGTGAATGCGGCTAAGAGTATTGCAGCAACACTGAAAAAGGATGATAAGAATGATGTTGAATATGTACGCATCATAACGGCTGACAGTATCATATTAGATGCCTGGATCAATAAGCCAAAGGAATTTGATCCCGGTAAAAAATACCCGGTTGTATTTTATGTGTATGGTGAACCTGCGGCTTCAACAGTGCAGGACAGCTATGGCAACCATACCAATTTTTTGTACCATGGAGATATCAGGGCAGATGGTTATGTACAGGTTGCAATAGATAACAGGGGCACACCCATGCTAAAAGGAGCTGCATGGCGAAAATCCATTTACAGGAAAGTTGGCGATATCAATATTGTGGATATGGCCAGTGGATTTAAAAAGCTAATGGAATTGAACCCTTATTTTGATGCAGAACGTGTGGCCGTTTGGGGATGGAGTGGCGGCGGATCAGCTACCTTACACCTGATGTTCAGGTACCCAGAACTGTTTAAAACCGGTATTTCCATTGCAGCGGTTTCCAACCAGTTGTTCTATGATAATATTTACCAGGAGCGTTACATGGGGTTGCCACAGGAGAATATGGAAGATTTTATCAACGGATCAACGGTTACCTATGCTAAAAACCTGCAGGGAAATTTACTGTACATACATGGTACCGGTGATGCTAACGTGCATTTCAGCAATGCCGAAGTTTTGGTGAATGAATTGATAAGACACAATAAGCAGTTTCAGTATATGCCTTATCCAAACCGCTCCCACAATATTTCTGAAGGGGAAGGCACTTTCCTGCATTTATCAACCCTGTACACCACTTATTTAAGGATGCATTGCCCGCCGGGAGCAAGATAAATGAACGTTTAAAGGGAATAAACATGTTGTTTCTATTTGTTAAAAAAACAGCATTCTATTCCAGCTCACGCATATGAACAAATGCTGTTGGCCGGGGCCTAACTGTTAAATTATACCTGCATGAACAGATTTAGGCGTATGCTTAATATTGAAATCATATATCTTGTACCATATTTTCCCGGCTGGAAAATGATTGTTTACCAAATAATATTTTATGAAAGGAATAACCGGTACACGGGTTCTTAAAAATTATTTTGTTTACCTGTTTTTGATCACGGTGGTTTTTATGTCCTGTGTAAAAGAACCATTACCGGGAGGTGGTGGAACAGGGGGCGGGGGCGGCACCAACCCGCTTCCGGAAAGGATAATCATGGATACGGCATTCGGTACCGATCCAAAACAAAAAATGGATATTTATTTACCGGCGGGCCGCACCAATGCCACAAAACTGATTGTACTCATACATGGCGGTGCCTGGGAAGCAGGCGACAAAGCCGATATGAATTATTATAAAAATATCCTCAGGCTAAAATGGCCCGAAGCAGCCATTGCCAATATCAATTACCGGCTTGCGAGCAATACCGGCAATATTCATCATACAGAGATCATGAATGATATCAAAGCAGCAGTGAGTATGCTGGTCATTAATAAAAGCAATTTTGTTGTTTCAGATACCCTCACGATGGTTGGTGCAAGTGCAGGGGCACACCTGGCCATGTTATATACCTATGCACACAACACAAACAATTATGTAAAAGCAGTGGCCGATTTTTATGGCCCGGCAAAGCTGAGCGACTGGAGCTGGTACAGCAGTTATAACATTTTCCTGGGTAAACCGATCAGCGAAATTTTAATAAAATATAATGGCAGTCCCTGGGATGTTCCTTTATATGATTCCAACAGCCCGCATGTTGTTGCAACTGCACAATCAAAACCTACCATCATCTTTCACGGAACACTGGATGTAATTGTGCCGCTGTATCAAAGCCAGCAGTTCAGGGCCAGGTTAAACACATTGGGTGTGCTGAATGAGTATTATGAATATTTTGACGGTCATGGTTTTAATAGCGGTAATACTGATGACGCGATGAATAAGGCTGTGGCTTTTTTAAAAAGCCATTTAAGATAATTGTCTAGACATTAAAAAAGGCAATTATAAAAACAGCCTTTTTTAAATTATAAAAGATCAAACTCTTCCCGGGTATTCTTCCAATGCCTTTTCCAAACAGTCCATCGCCAGGTTTATGGCATCCACATTGATCACATAGGCTAAACGCACTTCCTGTTTACCCAGGCCCGGGGTACTGTAAAAGCCGGTGGCCGGGGCCAGCATTACGGTTTGGTTATTGTAATTAAAGGATTCCAGCAGCCACTGGCAGAATCTATCCGAATCATCAATGGGCAATTTGGCCATGGCATAAAAGGCGCCGCCGGGGTTGGGACAAAATACACCGGGCATGGCATTCAGTCTATTTACAATTGTATCACGGCGGAGTTTATATTCGGCTTTGGCAGTTTTAAAATAATCAGCCGGCAGATCAACAGCAGCTTCTCCTAAAATTTGTGCAAAGGAAGGCGGGCTTAACCTGGCCTGTGCAAATTTCATAGTGGCATCAAGCAATGTTTTATTCTTTGTAACAAATGCGCCAATGCGCCCGCCACAGGCGCTGTAACGCTTGCTGATGGTATCCATCAGCACCACATGGTCATCTACCCCGGTCAAATGCATGGCGCTGGTATGGGTGCCTTCATAACAAAATTCGCGGTAGGCTTCATCGGCAAATAAATAGAGGTTGTGTTTACTGATGAGTTGTTTCAGCACTTCCATTTCGGCAGCGCTGTACAGGTACCCGGTAGGGTTATTTGGATTGCAGATAACAATTGCTTTTGTTTTGGAAGTGATGGCCTTTTCAAATTCCTCAATGGCGGGCAACGCAAAACCCGTTTCAATAGATGATGTGATGGGGATCACTGTAACACCTGCTTCCACTGCAAAACCATTGTAGTTGGCATAAAATGGCTCAGGAATGATCACTTCATCACCGGCATCCATGCAGGCCATAAAACCAAAGATGATGGCTTCGCTTCCACCGGTTGTAACAATTATTTGTTCAGCGGTGATATTGATACCAACCGTTTTGTAATACTGCACCAGTTTTTTACGGTAGCTTTCATTACCGGCACTGTGGCTGTATTCAAGCACTTTAAAATCACTGTGGCGAACGGCATCCAGGCACTGAGGCGGTGTTTCAATATCGGGTTGCCCGATATTTAAATGGTATACTTTGGTGCCTCTTTTTTTTGCAGCCTCTGCATAGGGCACTAATTTACGAATAGGGGATGCAGGCATTTGGATGCCGCGGTTACTGATTGTTAACATGCTGCAAATATAAAGCGATTTCTGTCATGCTTGATCCCGATAATTATCGGGATCAAGCATGACAATAACAGCGGAATAAATGTGCAGATAACAGCACCAAATTGTAATTGACTAATTTTGCGGCTATATGAAACTCTTTACAACCGAAAGCCGGATCATCATTACCTGCAGCAACCGTTTATCGCCCTGGCTTCAACTGGAAGTGGCGGCACTGGGCTTTAAACCCGAAAGGATCTTTAAAACAGGTGTTGAGCTGAAAGGGACTTTGCAGGATTGTATCCGCCTGAACCTGAACCTGAGATGCGCCAGCCAGGTATTGTTTTCTTAAAGGAATTTAATGCCGGTAATGCTGATGACCTGTATAGTACTCTGATCGAATATCCCTGGGAAAATATATTAACGGTAGATGGCTATTTTTCCATCAGCAGCAATGTTGATAATCCTACCATCAATAATTCACTGTTTGCCAATGTAAAAGTGAAGGACGCCATTGTTGACCGTTTCCGGAATAAAACCGGTGAACGTCCCAACTCAGGCCCGGAACTGGATAAAACGGTTATTCATTTATACTGGAAAGAATCGCTGGCCGAAATTTTTATTGATACCAGCGGCGAAACATTATCCAAACACGGTTACCGGAAAATACCCGGTAAGGCCCCCATGCTGGAATCATTGGCTGCTGCAACTTTGCTGGCAACAAAATGGGACCGAAATCTGCATTTATAAATCCCATGTGTGGTTCGGCAACTGTAGCTATTGAAGCGGTATTGCTGGCTACCAACCGCAAGCCGGGACTGCTGCGTTTTAATTATGCTTTTATGCACCTGAATGGATACCAGGAAGCAATGTACAATATCGAATTTAAAAAACTGGAACAGCAGGTCATTGAAGTGCCGGGTTTAAAAGTGATCGCTACCGATATCAGTGAAGATGCGATCAACATTTCAAAAATAAATGCAGGCATTGCAGGTGTGGAAGAATTTATTGAATTTACCGTTTGCGATTTTGAAGAGACCACAATACCTGAAACAGAAAATGGGGTAGTTTATTTTAACCCGGAATATGGTGACCGTTTGGGTGTGGAAGCCGAACTGGAAATTACCTATGGCCGTATCGGTGATTTTTTAAAGAAAAAATGCAAGGGTTACTTCGGCTATATTTTTACCGGTAATTTAGAACTTGCCAAAAAGATAGGACTGAAACCAAACCGCCGGATCGAATTTTATACCAGTAAAATTGATTGCCGTTTGCTGGAGTATGAATTGTACAGTGGGAGCAGGGAGAAGCGTAAGTCGTGAGTAGAACTTTTATTAAGAAACAGAAACTAATAATTAATCCGGTTCATACTCCCGACTCAAGACTCCTGACTCCCGACTCCCGACTCATAATTCACGATTCCTTATTCCTGATATACACCAGTTTTATCCCTGCTTTATCCGTTTCCCTTTTATCAATTTCAAATTGTGCTGAGGATTTGATCAGGGGAGTTAATTTTTGAAACCCATAATTCCTGGGGTCAAAGTTTGGTTGTTTTTTCAGAATGAGGTTTCCCACATCCCCTAAAAATGCCCAACCATTTTCATCTGCCAGATCATTGATGGTATGCGCAATTAACTTCAGGGTTTCTTTATTAAGCTTATCAACAGCAGGTTTGGTTGTTGGTTTGCTGGTCTTAGTTTTTACAATATTTGCTTCTTCTGCTTCAAAAACCGGGATGATCTCCATGTAAATGAATTTATCACAGGCCACGATAAAGGGGTTGGGTGTTTTTTTCTGGCCGATGCCAAATACTTTCATACCTGCTTCGCGTAACCTGGTTGCCAGGCGGGTAAAATCACTGTCGCTGCTGATGATGCAAAACCCGTCTACCTTGCCCGAATACAGAATATCCATGGCATCAATGATGAGGGCACTGTCGCTGCTGTTTTTTCCGCTGGTATAACTGTATTGCTGAATGGGAGTGATGGCATTTTCCAGCAGCACATTCTTCCAGCCGCTGACGGTGGGCCTGGTCCAGTCGCCGTAAATTCTTTTAAAAGTGGGTGTGCCGTATTTGGTAATTTCTTCCATTACGCCTTTTACATTGCTGTACGGCACATTGTCGGCATCTATTAAAGCTGCCAGGCGGATATCTTTCTGTATTTCCATATCGTTATTCTTGTTGTACACAAGATAAATCTTTTTTCATCACCAGCACAGCAGGTATTTTAGTGAAATTACCATTCACACCTGCAAAAAAATAATCCACCTTAAATTTTAACCATTTGGTTAAAAATAATTTGCCGATTCAAAATCCTGCCATACATTTGTAGAAATTAACCAAATGGTTAAATATTTCTATGAAGCGAAAAGATAAGAATACAGAGCAGGTAATATTACAAACAGCCCGGAAGATATTCATACAAAAAGGGCTGGCTGGTGCCCGTATGCAGGATATAGCCGACCAGGCAGGTTTCAACAAAGCATTGGTGCATTATTATTTTACGTCAAAGGACAAACTGTTTGACCTGGTTTTTGAGCATGAGATGAGTAATTTATTCAGTAACCTGGTAGCCATCATGTCTGCCGACCTGCCCCTGTTTGAAAAAATTGAAAACATTGTATCGCTGGATATTGACCGGTTAACCCAGTTTCCGGGTCTGCCCATTTTTGTACTGAATGAAATGAGCCGCAATCCTGATGTGATATTAAAAAGGGTTAAAAAAATACCTGTTCAAAAAGTTATGAACGGTTTTCAAAAACAGATAAACAGCGAAATAAAAAAAGGCACCATTAAAAAGATAACGGCAGACCAGTTATTTATCAATATTCAGTCACTCTGCATTTTTCCTTTTATAGCACGGCCTATGATCAAAGGCTTATTGCAGCTTGATGATAAAGCTTACCTGGCCATGATAGAAAAGCGGAAAACAGAAGTTTTTCAATCCTTAGTTTATCAGTGCCATTAAAGTTTAACTATTGTTTGTTATGAATCATTGTTATTTCAATAAACTGGAAGTCTGACGTAGAGATACTTTAAGTATAAAATTATTTTTTATGAATAATAAATTCTTCATCATTTTCTGTTTGCTGTTTTGCAGCTTACAGGTTATGGCACAGAATAAACCGCTGCTAACACTGGAACAGTGTTATGCACTTGCTGCCACCAACTCACCAATGGCACAGCAAAAGGCTTTGACCATCACTGCAGGTAACCTGGCAGAAAAAAATCAAAACCTGAAATGGCTGCCACAGGTTGACCTGAATGCGCAGGCAACTTACCAGTCGGAAGTAACATCGTTTCCGGTAAAACTGCCGGGTGTTACCGTGGATGAGCTGAGTAAGGACCAGTATAAAGGAACCCTTGAAATTGTTCAGCCAATTTATGACGGGGGTTTGATCAGCAGACAAAAAAAACTACAACAGATCATAACCGGTATTGAAAACCAGAAAGTAGAAGTTGACCTGTATCAACTGAGATCAAAAGTGAACAGTTATTTTTTCACCGCTTTACTGATGGAAGAAAACACGGCTTTAATGAATATTGTAAAGGAAGATCTCAATAATAACATAAAAAAAGTTTCGGCACAGGTGGCAAACGGCATTGCTACAAACAGCCAGGTGGATGTTTTACAGGCCGAACTATTGAAGGCATCGCAAAAGATCGTTGAATTTAATGCGGTTAAAAAAGGAGCCGTTCAAATGCTGGAAATACTTACCGGTACTGCGATTGCTGAAAATACGTCTTTTATAAGACCATCCGGCGCTGCAGATGTGGCAGAAGTAACAAGCGTACGTCCTGAATTGAAGTTATTCGACTTTCAAAAACAACAGTTTCAGCAGCAAAGCAAACTGATCAGTGCCAGGACGAACCCAAAATTTTCATTGTTTACCAATGGAGGATACGGCAGGCCCGGGCTGAACCAGTTAAAAAACGAATTCCAGTGGTTTTATATGGGTGGTGTAAAACTCAGCATTCCCATTATGAGCCATTTTACCAAACAGAAAGAAAAAAACCTGGTTAAAATACAGGAACAGATTGTAGATATACAAAAAGAAAACTTTTTAAACAGTAACCGGCAGTTACTGGTTCAGCAAAAGAACGAAGTTGAAAAATACCGGCAATTGGTTGCCACTGATGCCGAGATCGTTTTATTGCGGAAAAAGATCAAGAAAAATGCTTCTTTTAAACTGGAAAACGGAATTATTACTTCCACAGATTACATCATCGAACTGAATGCCGAAAACCAATCCATGCTGAATCAAAAGCTGCATGAGATACAATGGTTGCAGGCCCAATATAATTATCAACTCATTCTCGGAAAATAAAATACTTCAAAATAAAAAACATGAGATCCATTTTTAAAAAATTACTGCTGCCAATTGCTGTCAGCGGATTTATTTCCTGTAATAACGGAAATGGCAAATATGATGCCACCGGAACTTTTGAAGCCGATGAGATCATTGTTTCGGCAGAGGCAACCGGTAAAATATTGATGTTACATGTAGAAGAGGGTGCAAATCTTGTCAAGGATTCAGTTGTAGGCAAGATCGATCCGTCTGCCATTGAATTGCAGAAAGACCAGGCATCTGCATCCGTAGAAGCATTACAGCAAAAAAAAAATGATGCAGCTCCGCAGGTAAATATCCTGCAATCGCAACTGCGGTTGCAGGAAAAACAGATCGCTGTGTACAATGAGCAATTGAAAACCCTGCAAAAAGAACAGCAGCGTTTTCAAAAACTGGTTGCGGCAGATGCCGTACCTGCCAAACAACTTGATGATATAAACGGGCAGGTAAATGTTTTAAAAGAACAGATCGCAGCAGCGAAAACCCAGTTGCTGGTCTTGCAAAGCCAGATCAGTGCACAGCGGCAGGTTGTAGCCATACAAAACCGCGGAATTCTCAGTGAAAAAGATCCTATGGAAAAAAAGATCGCACAGATCCAGGATCAGCTGAACAAAACGGTCATTATTAATCCTGTTACCGGTACAGTACTTACAAAATATGCGGATGAAAATGAATTTACAGCAACCGGAAAAGCTTTATACAAAATTGCAGATCTATCAACCATGAAGCTGAGGGCCTATATCACCGGTGATCAGCTGGCGCAGGTAAAATTAAACCAGCCGGTAAAAGTTTTGGTTGATGACGGCAAAGGAAGATCCAGGGAATTGAAGGGAACCATCAGCTGGATATCAGATAAAGCAGAGTTCACCCCTAAAACCATTCAGACAAAAGATGAACGGGCCAACCTGGTTTATGCCATGAAAGTAAATGTACTGAATGACGGGTATTTAAAAATTGGAATGTACGGCGAAGTCGTATTTTAAAATATACCCTCATGCATGCAATTGTTGTGAATAATATTGTAAAGACCTACGGTGCCAAAAAGGAAATGATAAAGGCGCTGGATGACGTTTCTTTTAATGTACAGCAGGGAGAGTTATTTGGCATCATAGGGCCAGATGGAGCCGGTAAGACTTCCCTGTTCAGGATATTGACCACCTTGCTTTTACCGGAACAGGGCAGTGCCTCTGTTGAAGGATTTGATGTGGTTAAGGATTATAAAGAGATCCGTAAGCGGGCTGGTTATATGCCCGGAAAATTTTCCGGGTACCAGGATCTGACCGTGGAAGAAAACCTGGAATTTTTTGCAACTATTTTCAATACCAGTATCAAAGCGAATTATGACCTGGTAAAAGATATTTATATACAGATAGAACCTTTTAAAGACAGGCGTGCAGGAAAATTATCGGGTGGTATGAAACAGAAACTGGCATTGTGTTGTGCACTCATTCATAAACCTGCTGTTTTGTTTTTGGATGAACCTACTACCGGTGTGGATGCCGTGTCAAGAAAAGAATTCTGGGTGATGCTGAAAGATCTGAAAAAGCAGGGCATCACCATCCTGGTTTCAACACCGTATATGGATGAAGCTTCCATGTGCGACAGGGTTGCCCTGATGCAGTCAGGTAAGATCATGAGCATTGATACACCGGAAAATATCATCAGAAATTTTAAAAAGCCGATATGGTCTGTCCGCGCAGATGAAATGTACCGCTTATTGAATGACCTGAAACAATATCCCAACACCGAAAGCTGCAACAGCTTTGGCGAATTTCATCACCTGGTTTTAAAAAATGATGACCCGGATCAACATAAAATATTGAATTACCTGGAGGAGCATGAACATAAAAACATCAGCATAAAAACAACGAAACCCAATATTGAAGATTGTTTTATGCAACTGATGGAGCATCATTAAATACCGATATGAAAGAGACCGTTATAAAAGTTGATAACCTGACCAAAAAATTTGGCGACTTCATTGCTACCAACCAGATCTCTTTTGAAGTAGCGCAGGGAGAAATATTTGGTTTCCTGGGTGCCAACGGAGCCGGTAAAACAACCGCCATGCGGATGCTTTGCGGATTATTGATACCCACATCGGGATCTGCTACGGTAGCTGGTTTTGATGTGTATAAAGAAACGGAGCATATCAAACAGAACATTGGCTATATGAGCCAGAAATTTTCGCTTTACGAAGACCTGACAGTTAAAGAGAACATCCGCTTTTATGCAGGCATATATGGCATGAGCAGATCAGCCATACAGGAAAAAATGACTGTCTTACTGGAGCAATTACAATTAACAGGTGAAAAGAACAGCCTGGTAAGGTCATTGCCGCTTGGCTGGAAACAAAAACTGGCTTTTTCAGTTGCCATTTTGCATGAACCCAGGATCGTTTTTTAGATGAACCAACAGGCGGTGTTGATCCGGTTACCAGGAGAGAGTTTTGGAATTTAATTTACCAGGCAGCTGAAAAAGGCATTACTGTTTTTGTGACCACGCATTATATGGATGAAGCGGAGTACTGCAACAGGGTGTCAATAATGGTAGATGGGAAAATAGAGGCATTGGATACTCCCCATAATTTGAAAACAACATTCAACGCAGTATCTATGGATGAAGTGTTTTTGCAACTGGCCCGGGGAGCAAAAAGAACCGCAGATTAAAAAAGATGAAACAATTTATCATATTCGTTAAAAAGGAGTTCTATCACATTTTCCGTGACCGTAAATCCCTGCTCATTATTATCATGATGCCCATTGTGCAGATCATCTTATTTGGATTTGCACTCACCAATGAAATTAAAAACTCTAATGTTGCCGTACTGGATAATGCAAAAGATGAATCCAGCAGGGCCATCATTCAGCGACTGGATGCAAGCAGGTATTTTAATATTTCCCGGAACATCAGCACACAACGGGATATTGAAGCAGCATTTAAGTCCGGTACCATCAGGCTTGTAGTTGTTTTTCAACCCGGGTTCAGGCAGTCATTACTTCATACCAATCATGCACAGGTGCAGTTGATCGCCGATGCATCAGATCCCAACACCGCTACAACAGTTATTAACTATGCATCCAGTATCATTCGTGATTATCAAAAAGAAATGAATGCCGGAACTGAAACCTCTTACCTGGTCACCCCGGAGATCAGGATGCTTTATAATCCGCAGTTAAAAGGAACTTTCAATTTTGTGCCGGGCGTAATGGCCATGATACTGATATTGATCGCTGCCATGATGACCTCAGTTGCTATCGTACGGGAAAAAGAGATCAATACCATGGAAGTAATACTGGTATCGCCATTAAGGCCATTGTTGTTCATTATAAGCAAAGCCATTCCTTATATCTTTTTATCGCTGGTGAATGTGATAACGATCCTGATCGTGAGTTATACCATACTGGATGTGCCGATAAACGGCAGTTTGCTGCTGCTGCTGGCTGAATCATTGTTGTTTATCATCACTGCTGTTTCACTGGGATTAATGATCTCCACATTTACCAAAACACAACAGGAAGCACAAATGTTTTCATTGATGGCTTTAATGTTACCTACATTATTACTGGGTGGTTTTATGTTTCCTATTGAGAGCATGCCGCTGCCGCTGCAGTTCATGTCGAATATAGTTCCATCCAAATGGTATTTCCTCATTGTAAAAGATGTAATGATAAAAGGGTTAGGATTTTCAGATGTGTGGAAAGAATCGCTGGTCCTGCTGGGGATGTCTGTATTGCTGCTGACGATCAGTTTTAAAAAATTTAAAATCCGACTGTCATGAAAAAACTGCTGGTTATACTGGAGAAGGAATTCAGGCAGGTTTTCAGGAATCCTGCCATCCTGAGGATGGTACTGATCATGCCGGTTATACAATTGATCGTTTTTCCTTTTGCAGCCAATTACGAGGTAAAAAATGTTTTGCTTTCGGTTGTAGATCATGATCATTCATCCTATTCACAAAAATTCATTTCTAAAATTACCGGCTCGGGATATTTTAACCTGACGGATTTTTCTCCTTCCTTTAACAAGGCGATGGAATCTATCGAATCGGATAAAGCAGACCTGGTCATTGAAATACCGGCAGGATTTGAACGTAACCTGGTTAAAGAAAATAAAAGTACCATGCTCATCGCCGTGAATGCAGTGAACGGTACAAAAGCCAATTTGGGCGGGGCTTACGCTGCCAATATCATCCGCGAATTTAATGCAGAGATCCAAATGGAATGGATCAGTTTTCCCAGGTTTAATGCAGCACCATCAATAGAAATAACTTCTTCCAACTGGTATAATCCAACCATGAATTATAAATTATTTATGGTGCCCGGTATTTTGGTAACCCTGCTCACCATCATCGGCAGTTTAATGGCTGCTTTAAATATTGTGCATGAAAAGGAAGTGGGCACCATTGAGCAGATCAATGTTTCACCCATACCAAAATTGCAGTTTATTTTGGGTAAACTCATTCCGTTTTGGGTACTGGGACTGGTAACACTCACATTGGGACTCATTGTATCCTGGCTCTTTATCATATTATTCCCATTGGCAGCATTGCTTTAATCTATTTGTTTGGCATGGTGTTCCTGTTTACGCTGTTGGGAATTGGTTTACTGATCTCTACCTATGCCGAGACACAAACACAGGCAACCTTTGTAAGTTTTTTTGTGATGATGCTGTTTATGTTGCTTGGCGGATTATACACGCCTATTGAAAGTATGCCGGAGTGGGCAAAGTGGATCACCAAAATAAACCCGGTTGCTTATTTTATTGAAGTGATGCGGATGATCGTTTTAAAAGGCAGTGGATTTTCGGATGTTAAAGGTCAATTTTATGCAGTACTGGGATTGGGTATTGTGTTTACCGGCTGGGCTGTTATTAATTACCGGAAGCGGTCGTGATTGAGTTTATCCATTTATATAAAGCTCTTCCACCTTCTTCCTTGCCCATGGCGTTTTACGTAAAATTTCAAGCTGGAATTAATACTTGGATTGCTTTTAAAACAATTGATGGGAATGATCTTAGCCAGTTCTTCCCAGCCATACATCTCTACGAGATGTTTTACGATCATTTCGAGTGTTTTGCCGTGCAGGGGGTCATTGGATGGTTGCGGGTTCATCGGTTGTGGTTATTACTTTTTCATCAGTTATTTCAGCCTTGTTCTTTTTAGTGAATATCAGCCCAAACATGAGCACGGCTGCAGACAACAGGATCACCTGCAGCATCAGTGATTTATTTACCAAAGGTATATTCTGGGCCGGAACAATGGATAAAAAAAGCAGGATATTGATCAATCCCCGGGGTGCGATAAATAACATCGGGAATAATTCTATTTTGGCCAGTTTGAAAATGACTGCCCGTATGATCAACGCGGTAACAACAATTCCCAAAGCCCATACCAGTGTATCTGTGTTCAGTAATTCACTGGTTTCAATTAAAAAACCAAAGAGTAAAAAAAACAGTGCCCTGATCAAAAAAGTGGCTTCCCCGGTGATCTCCTTAAATTTAATGACCTCTGTATTGAGCGAATACAGATTGAGTTTATTCATCCACCTGAATTTTTTAAGTTCATCAATATTGCCCAGGATCACCCCAAAGATCAATATAAAAATAAGTGCCGGCAGGTGATACAGTTTTGCAACACTGTAAATGAGCAGCACCAGTAAAATGATGGGAATGAATTTTATCTTATGATCGATCCTGCCTAATAAAAAAGCAAGTAAAACGGTTGCCAAAAATGAAACAGCGATCATGATCAGCAACTGTAAACCCGATTGCAGGAATGAAGTGGACTGGTTGAGCTGGTTGAGTGCAATAAAATTAAACAGGATCACCCCGAATATATCCGAAAGGCTGCTTTCATACGTGATAAATTCCCGGTTTGCCGTACTTAAATGCCTGGCACTGGGAATGGCAATGGCGCTGCTGATAACCGAAAAGGGCAGTGCGTTGGTCAAAGCGTCTGTCAATGAAAGTCCCGGTATAAATATATGAATGCAAATGCCAGCAAAAAAGACAATAGAAGTATGGGTACCAGGGAAGCAAAGACCGACCTGGCTATCAGGTTTTTTTTACTGTTGTTGAGTTCAAGTTCCAGTGTTCCATCCAGTACGATCAATATTAAACCCAGTGTTCCTAAAATGGGTAACAGTTTGGCAAGATCCGGAATAAAGGATTCCAGCATATTGGTTTGCTGCCGCAATGCCCATCCCAGGATCAATAACAGGATCACAGAAGGTATTCTTGTACGGGATGCCGTAAGGTCGAAGATGTATGCAAACAAAAGTAAACTGCAGATAACGATCAGTATGGCAATGGTCATAAGTAAAGGTAAATAAAAACGCCCTGTACCAGGACAGGGCATTTAATATAATTGTTATATTATTCTTTTTATAATCCCATTTTCTTTTTCAGGTTCTCATCAATGGCATCTAAAAATTCTTCCGTATATAAATAATGATCACCATGCTTTACTTTATTGCCATGAATACAAACAGCCAGGTCCTTTGTCATTTTACCGCTTTCAACGGTTTCAATGCAAACCGTTTCCAGTGCGTTGCAAAAATCGATCAGTGGCTGGTTACTGTCTAATTTTCCGCGAAAAGCCAAACCTCTTGTCCATGCAAAAATGGATGCAATGGGATTGGTGGAAGTTGGCCTGCCTGCCTGGTGTTCTCTATAGTGACGGGTAACGGTACCGTGTGCTGCTTCTGCTTCCATGGTGCTTCCGTCGGGCGTAACCAGCACGGAAGTCATTAAACCCAGAGAACCAAATCCCTGAGCAACTGTATCGCTCTGTACATCGCCATCATAATTTTTACAGGCCCATACAAAATTGCCGTTCCATTTTAAGGCGCTGGCAACCATGTCATCGATCAGGCGGTGTTCGTAGGTAATGCCGGCAGCCGTGTATGCAACTTTAAATTCATTTTGATACACTTCTTCAAAAATATCTTTAAAACGCCCGTCGTATTTTTTAAGGATGGTATTTTTTGTAGAAAGATACAGTGGCCATTTTTTGCTAAGTGCCATATTAAAACAACTGCGTGCAAAACCATAAATACTTTCATCAGTATTGTACATACATAAAGCAACGCCATCGCCTTTGTAATTATATACTTCAAAAGTTTGTGGTTCACCTGATTCAGGAGTAAAGGTCATGGTTAATTTGCCCTTGCCTTTTATTACGGTATCGGTTGCCCGGTACTGGTCGCCAAAAGCATGACGGCCAACAATGATGGGTGCCGTCCAGTTGGTGACCAGGCGTGGTACATTTTGCATCACGATCGGTTCACGAAAAACGGTGCCATCTAAAATATTACGGATGGTTCCGTTAGGGCTCTTCCACATCTGTTTCAATTTGAATTCTTCCACCCTTTGTTCATCAGGAGTAATAGTTGCACATTTGATTCCTACACCACAGGCTTTAATGGCATTGGCTGCATCAATGGTAACCTGGTCGTTGGTCTCATCCCGGTGTTCCATACCCAGGTCGTAATACTGGATGGGCACTTCCAGGTAAGGCAGTATCAGTTTGTCTTTAATGAATTTCCAGATGATACGGGTCATTTCATCACCGTCTAACTCAACAACCGGGTTAGTTACTTTAATTTTTGCCATGGTTCAATTTTAATTTATGCGAAAGTATTTATTTTTTGACTGTCATTCTGAGCGATAGCGAAGAATCTTTAACTTAGATTAAGAGAATCTGTATTATAAACTGCTACTTTTCTTTAACTGTGCATCACCGGTAAACACGCCTATATCGGAAATAATTTCGTCACCAAATTCAGTTGTTTTTAAAAGTGTGGCTCCGGTCATTAAGTTATAAAAATCAATGGTAACCCTTTTGCGCATGATGGCAGCTTGTAAGGCAGAAGTGATCAGGTCTGCCGCTTCTTTCCAGCCAATATATTCAAGCAGCATGCAGCCGCTTAATATTACCGAAGAGGGGTTCATGCTGTTGGTACCTGCAAATTTAGGTGCTGTTCCGTGTGTGGCTTCAAACACCGCATAACCGGTATTATAATTGATATTTCCTCCCGGTGCAATGCCAATGCCGCCAACTTCTGCAGCCAATGCATCCGAAATATAATCTCCGTTCAGGTTCAGGGTGGCTACCACTGAGAAATCTTTTGGTGCTATGAGTATCTGTTGTAAAAAATTATCTGCGATCATATCTTTCACCAGCAGTTTACCATCGTGCAGGGCTTTGCGCTGAACTTCATTGGCATGTGCTTCGCCATGTTCTTTTTTAAGCTGGTCCCATTCGTCCCATGTAAATGTTTTGTCGCCAAATTCCTGGCGGGCCACTTCGTATCCCCAGGTTTTAAAACCGCCTTCGGTAAATTTCATGATATTGCCTTTGTGTACCAGGGTAACTGATGGCAGATCGTGTTCCAGTGCATGTTTGATGGCAGCTCTTACCAGGCGTTTGCTTCCTGTTGAAGAAACGGGTTTTACCCCATAGCTGCTATCGCCCGGGAAACGGATATTTTTAACGCCCATTTCCTCCATTAAGAATTTCTCAAATTTTTGCGCTTCCGCAGTGCCTGCTTTCCATTCAATACCTGCATAAATATCTTCAGTGTTCTCACGAAAGATGATCATATCCACATTTTCGGGATGCACCACGGGAGAAGGAACTCCCTGAACCATTTTACGGGCCGCACGCAGGCAAAGAGGTCAAGGTCCTGCCGCATGGCCACATTCAGCGAACGGATGCCGCCGCCGGTAGGTGTGGTTAAAGGCCCTTTGATGGAAACCAGGTGATCTTTAGCAACCTGTAAGGTTTCAGCCGGAAGCCATTCGCCGGTTAGTTTGAATGCTTTTTCACCGGCCAGCATTTCCTTCCATTCAATTTTTCGGGTACCGTTGTACGCTTTTTCCACTGCGGTGTCAAATACTTTTTGGGCCACTGCCCATATCTCGGGGCCAATGCCGTCGCCTTCAATAAAAGGGATGATAGGGTGGTTGGGTACAGATAATTTGCCCTCAGAACCCATTGTGATCTTTTCAGCCATAATGTTCAATATTTGAGGCTGCAAAGGTAAGGCCTATGATTAAAAATTGATCATACAATTCAACCAACCTTTATCAATACTTACGCCATCATATTTTTTATAAAAATTGATCGCAGGTTCATTCCAGTCCAGTACCTGCCAGGCCATGCCGCTGTATTTCTTTGATTTACCTTCTTCGATGAGCTTATCGAATAATAATTTACCAATTCCTTTGCCACGCATTTTTCTGTAACCAACAGGTCTTCCAGGTAAAGGCGTTGCCCTTTCCATGTACTGTAGCGGATATACCATAAAGCAAAACCTTCCACCTTTCCGTCAACTTCTGCTACAAAAGCAAACCAAACCGGGTTTTCTCCAAAACCACTTTCTACAAAATGATCAAACGATACCGTTACAGCATCGGGTTCTTTTTCATACACGGCCAGTTCCTGGATGAGTTCTAACATCCTTAAACAATCTTCTTTTATGGCTTTTCGGATAATGATCTCCATTTTTGACTTTTTATTTTTAACTTTTTTTACTTCAATGCCTGTTCCAGATCCATGATGATATCCTGTACATTTTCTATCCCCACACTCATGCGGATCAATCCATCGGTTATGCCATACTGTTCTCTTTTTTCTTTGGGTACACTGTAGTGTGTCATACTGGCCGGGTGAGAGATCAACGTATCACAGGTACCCAGTGAAACCGCACGGATGCACATCTGAAGTTTATCAATAAAATTTTTCGCAGCTTCAAGCCCGTCCTTCATTTCAAAGCTCAGCATGGCGCCGGGATGGCGCATTTGTTTGGTGGCTGTATAATGATCGGGATGAGAAGCCAACCCCAGGTAATTCACTTTGCTTACGGCAGGATGCTGCTCTAAAAAACCTGCCACTTCCATAGCATTGTGGCAATGGCGCTCCATGCGTACTTCCAGGGTTTTCATGCCCTGTGTTAATAAAAAGGCATCAAAAGGATTGCTGTTGCCACCGAGTAAGCGATGCACTTTTGTAATATGGCCGTTCATGTGCGCCAGGTCCTTTCCAAGTAAAACACCACCAATGGCTGTGCCATGGCCGTTTAAAAATTTTGTGGTGGAATGAAATACATAATCAACGCCATATTGAAAAGGCTGTTGCAGGTATGGGGTTGCAAAAGTATTATCAACTGCTACGATCAGGTTATTGGCTTTTGCAAGCAAAGTGAGTTCTTCAATATCAACACACTGTATTGTAGGATTGGCGGGCGTTTCGAGGTACAGCATTTTTATATTGCTGGCTGCCTTCATGGCATTGGCTGCTGCATGCAGGTCGCGCAGATCAACAATGATCGCTTCAATGCCCAATGGCGGTAATACTTTTTCAAACAGTTCCTGCGTGCCGCCGTATAAAGAGTAATGCGTTAAAATTTTATCACCGGCTTTTAAGGTGCCGATCACTAAAGTGCTTAATGCCGCCATGCCGCTGGCATGTAAAATGGCTTTCAGTTCAATTGGATTACCCGTTTCTCCGGCAATACCAAAACTTTCCAGCGCCGCTATTTTTTCTTCGGTTTCGGTAATGGTAGGATTGCCCCAGCGGCCGTAGATATAACCCTTTTCTTCCCCGCTGAACCGGCGCATTCCCTGTTCGGCTTCATCAAACACATAAGTGCTGCTGGCATAAATGGGGGTGAGGTGCGCATAATTGGGATCAGCTTCATGGCCAGCATGAATGGCAACAGAACTGAAACCGCTGAATGGAAATTTTTTAACCGGCATATGTTTAATTGATAATTGTGTAATTAATAATTGATAATTTTACCTGGTGTCAATGACATGTAAAAATCAAAAGTACATAAAACCATGAAGGAATTATTGCAACAATATGCTGCTTATAATATTTGGGCAACAAATTACTGGTTGACCGGATAAATAATTTAAGTGATGAAGAGATCAACCGGGAGATCGCCAGCAGTTTTCCTTCTTTATATAAAACTTTGCAACACATGTGGCTGGCCGAAGAAGTATGGTGGCAGCGCTTAAAGCTCACAGAAAATATTGTTTTGGAAAGCAGTGAATTTACAGGCAGTTTTAGTGAAATGGCGGCCATATTATACAAGCAAAGCCAGCAATTCAAAGACTGGGTTGACAATGCCACAGAAAACCAGTTAGTACATGTATTTGCTTTTATACGAAATAAAGAACAGGTTAAAATGCCCGTTTACCAGATGTTACATCATGTATTTAACCATGCAACCTACCACCGCGGGCAACTGGTAACCATGTTAAGGCAATTGGGTGCAGATAAAATACCTTCTACGGATTTTAGTACTTTTTGCAGGAAGAAGTGAGTCGTGAGTCGTGAGTCGTGAGTTTTTTGGATTTAAGCTACAATCTAAAATCGGCAATCTAAAATCTACAATAACGTAGTCCGTTCATTAGGTTTTAATTGTTTAGTTATGATCTATCATTGTAAGTTTCACACCATAACCGATCCGGTAACCGCCACGGCCGGGAGTTGGCGGCTGGTATTCGATGTGTAAAAAATTACGGTACACCATTCCAATACCTTTGGCATATTTTTCTTCGCCAAAATTAATTTCGTGGTACGAATTGGGATCGGTAATATTCCCGATGATCTCATCACGCTGTGCCACTTTTAAAGTGCTGTCGAGTGTAAATGCACCGAGGGTTTGCTGTACGTTCACGCTGTCGTATGTATAATCCCAGTCAGCTAAATATTTAACATTGGAATTTAAAGAGTAGGTATCTATATAAGAATTTCCTTTCCAGCTATCCCCATTTCTTACCGGCCATTTCAATTTAAGAAAACGCATATTGTTTTCTATGAACTCAACAGTAGATCCGGTCTGTACGGCCATAAATGTATTATCTGCTGTCCAGGCACCGGCGGGTGAATTACGGATATAACGAATGATGCGGTATGCAGGTCTTCCCAGGTTATCGGTGATCAATGCATCCACTTCATGTTTAACCTGGTAACTTACCACAGCCTGGGCGGTACCAAAATTGATAAAAACAGTGGAATCTAAATTATAGGTAATATACCTGCCTGGTTCTAAAGGGAAATAATCACTTACAGAGATGGTTTCTAATTCTTCTGTACTTTTTGTACAGGCACTGAAAATTAATGCAGTAATAAAGACCGTTAACAGTAAAACCTTTCTCATATTTCGGGATATTTACAAATATAGATACAATTAAACGATAAAAGGCTGCTCTGCCCGTTGAATGATCCCGCCGCCAATTACATCGTCTCCTTCATAAAAAACCGCACTCTGGCCTGGGGCAACGCCCTTTACATCTTCATAAAAACGCACATTTATACCTTTTTCGTATGTAAACAGGTTACTTAAGGCACCTTTATCTTTATATCTTATTTTAGTTACTGCTTCCATACCTTCGGAAATGCCTTCATATTTGAGCCAGTTTAAACCGGTGACTTTCATTTCAGTGCGGTTCAGGTCTGTCTCTTCGCCCAAAACAACCGTATTGGTCTCCGGTAAGATCTCGGTAACAAATGCAGGCCGGCCAAGGGCAATATCCAATCCTTTTCTTTGGCCAACTGTATAAAACGGGTAACCCTTATGTTTACCAAGAATTTTACCGGTTTTATCAATAAAATTCCCGCCGGCCAAACGTTCTTCCAGCCCGGGCACTTTGCGTTTTAAAAAACCACGGTAATCATTATCAGGAACAAAACAAATTTCGTAGCTCTCATTTTTTTTTGCCAGTTCCGGGTAACCAAAATCATGTGCCATCTGGCGGATATCTTTTTTGTGATAGGTGCCCAAAGGCAGAATGGTGCGGCTCAGCAGGTCCTGCTGTAATCCCCAGAGGGCATAGCTTTGGTCCTTGGTATCGTCAATACCTTTACGGATAAAATACCTGCCGTTGGTATGCTGGTGTACCTGGGCATAGTGCCCGGTTGATATAAAATCACAGTTCAGTGCATCGGCTCTTTTCATGAGCGCCCGCCATTTGATATGCGTATTGCACATCACACAGGGATTGGGTGTGCGGCCGGCAATATATTCATCAATAAAATTCTCGATCACAAAATCGCCAAACTCTTCCCGGATGTCTAAAATAAAATGCGGGAAACCATGCTGTACCGCTGCCTGGCGGGCATCATTAAAACTGTCGAGGTTACAGCAGCCGGTCTCTTTTTTGCCGGTGGTGCCAACACTTGCCGCATAGTCCCATGTTTTCATAGTAATGCCCACAACTTCATAACCCTGCTTATGAAGCATCAAAGCAGCCACGGTACTGTCGATACCGCCGCTCATGGCCATTAATACTTTTCCTTTTTTGCTCATGTGTCTGCAAGGGGCGAAAGATAGGAGGTTATAAAGTCAGGTTATAAAGTCAAAAAACAAAACTTGAATTTGGGAATTTATACAATTTCCTGTTAGTTATTGATTATTAGCTCTGAACCATTTAATTTGACCTTTAACTTTGCATTAATTTGCACCCATGCAGCAATATCTTGACCTGGTTAAACATATTATTGAAACCGGTACCAATAAAAGTGACCGCACCGGCACCGGTACAAGAAGCGTTTTTGGCTACCAGATGCGGTTCAACCTGGCAGAAGGGTTTCCGTTGGTGACCACAAAAAAATGCCATCTTAACAGTATTATTTACGAACTGCTTTGGTTTTTACAGGGCGATACCAATATCCAATATTTAAAAGAACATAATGTAAAAATATGGGATGAGTGGGCCGATGAGAACGGCGACCTTGGCCCGGTGTACGGGAAACAATGGCGTAGCTGGCAAGGTGCCGATGGGGTAGAAGTGGACCAGGTAAAGGAACTCATTCACACTTTAAAAACAAATCCCGACAGCAGGCGCATGATCATCAGTGCATGGAATGTGGCTGATCTGCCGAAGATGAAACTGATGCCCTGTCACTGTTTGTTTCAATTTTATACCTCACCCCCAAATCCTCTCCAAAAGGAGAGGAGTTAAAGGCAGCCTCTCATGTCAACTATACCAACGCTCTGCTGATGTGTTTTTGGGTGTGCCTTTTAATATTGCTTCTTATGCATTATTAACCATGATGATCGCACAGGTTTGTGATATGGAGCCGGGTGAGTTTGTGCATTCATTTGGAGATGTGCATTTGTACAATAATCATTTTGAACAGGCCAACCTGCAATTGACCAGGAGACCCTTTCCATTACCGCAGATGAAGATCAACCCGGCAGTAAAAGATATTTTCAATTTTACATTTGAGGATTTTGAATTACTGAATTATGAATCCCACCCGGCAATAAAGGCTCCTGTTGCGGTGTAAACAAATAAAACGCAATAATTTCCCACAAAGACACGGAGGCCACAAAGTAATTGTCTTACTGCACTCAGCGGTATGAGGGATAGTGTAAGCGCAACTAACACTTCTTTCCCCTTAATTTTTAGCCTTAAACACATTATTTCCCGGTTTTTTTCGTTGTTATGCCAGATAACAATGTCCCATGAGAAAAACTGTTTACTTTTTGCCTGTTTATTTTATGCATTTCGGTTACCACAGCACAACCCGTTCTGGATACTACATTAAAAGAGCAGGCCGAAAATGTTATTAAAGAAACAACGATCATCAAGATCGAAAACCTGGGAGAAGGCATCAATTCAGAAAACCCCGAAATGCGCCCTACCATTTCAGCCGATGGAAACCTGTTGTTCTTTATCCGGCAAAATGATCCTGCCAATATTCAATATGCAACGGTTCCCAACTCACAGGATATCTGGTATTCCAGGAGAGACAGTACGGGCAAATGGTCTGCCGCAAAACATTTAAGTGCAAAGGTGAATGCTTCGCACTATAATGCTGTTTTCTGGATATCGCCCGACCTGAATACGATCCTGCTGAAAGGTTCATTTATCGACGGGCAGTATTATGGTATGGGCGTAAGCATGATCCATAAACGCCGCGACAACAGCTGGACGAATGCAGAGATGCTGAAGATCCGGAATTTCAATAAGTTCAGTACCACGCCGCAAATGGGCGCATCGATGGGGCAGGACGGGAAAACGCTGTTGTTTTATATGACAGATAAAAAAGGAAGTTTTGACAATGACCTTTATGTTTCTTTTTGCAGAAGGTAATGATATATGGACCGCACCCAAAAGTCTTGGAAAAAAAATAAACCTGCCCGACTATAATGAAATGAGCCCTTTTATTGCTGCTGATGGTGTAACGCTTTACTTCAGCAGCGACAGGCCCGGGGGCATTGGTGAAAATGATATCTGGATGAGTAAACGCCTTGATGACAGCTGGACCAAATGGAGTGAGCCTGTAAACCTGGGCAGGCCCATCAATACCGAAGGTTCCGAAGCATTTTTTACCCTGGATGCCGGTGGCGAATATGCGTATTTAACTTCCAGCGACGGCGCATTTGGAGCCAGTGATATTGTGCGGGTAAAATTACTGGAGAAAGAAATGCCCGACCCGGTAGTACTGGTTAGCGGCAATGTGTATAATGCAAAAACCAAAGAACCTTTAACGGCATCACTGGTTTATGGAAACCCTGCCCGACGGGACAGAAGCGGGCAAAGGGGTTTCCAGCCCGGTGGATGGTTCTTTTAAAATGGTATTGCCTTATGATAAGAATTACAGTATCAGGGCATCGGCTGATAAATTTTTTGCGATATCCGAGAACCTGAAATTAGATTCTCTGATCAAGGCAGGGTATAAAGAAATTCACAAGGACCTGTACCTGGTGCCGATCGAGATCGGGCAGGTGTTCCGGTTAAACAATGTATTCTTTGATTTTGATAAATATGACCTGCGGCCTGAATCATATCTGGAACTGGACAGGGTGGTGGGCTTCCTGAATGAATACCCAAATATCGAAATTGAAATGAGTGCCCATACCGACAGCAAGGGTGCTGATGATTATAATATGACATTGAGTGATAACCGGGCCAGGTCTGTTATGGATTATATCATTTCAAGAGGTATTGCCAAAACCAGGATCATATCGCAGGGATATGGCGAAACCAAACCTGTTGCCGGTAACAGCCATGCAGATGGCACTGATAACCCGGAAGGAAGGCAACTGAACAGGCGGGTGGAGTTTAAGATATTGAAGAATTAAAAAAGGCAAAAGTCAAAATTCAAAAGTCAAAATTCTCCGCAGGATCCTGTGGAAAAATTCAAAAGTTGCGGGAGCAGGGAAGTTCCTTATTTTTACTTTTTAATTTTGACTTTTTACTTCCATGACAATAAGTTTAATAGTAGCTGCTGCAGAAAACAATTCCATTGGTAAAAACAACCAGTTACTCTGGCATTTACCCAATGACCTTAAATTTTTTAAGAACACCACCTGAGTTATGCCCGTGATCATGGACCGTAAAACTTTTTAAGCGGTCAATAAACCCTCCCCGGCCGGTTCAATATTGTAATTACCAGGCAAAGCGGTTGGCATACTGATGGGGTAATTGTTGCAGCCGACCTGGAAGATGCATTGCAAAAAGCGGCTGAAACAAATTGTAAGGAGATCTTCATCATTGGTGGCGGCGAAATTTACCAGCAGGCTTTTGATAAGGCCCAAAAAATATACCTCACCAGGGTGCATGCAAATATTGAAGGCGATACTTTTTTCCCGGTCATTGATGAAAGTAAATGGCAGCAGGATTCCATTCAGGAATTTACAGCAGATGAAAAACATGCATTCGCCTATTCCTTTCAAACCTGGGAAGCTAAACATTAAACTCCTAAACCTCTAAACCAATCTTGTATTCCAAATTTCAATTAGCAAAAAAATACCTTCACTACTACTTTACCGCATCCAGCGGAAAAGGCCACGGCATTCATTCCCCTTTTGTATTTGATTTTATTAAAAATATTCTGCAGGATAAAACCGATTATGGTTGTTACCCGGTTATAGAAAAAATGCGGCAACAGTTGCTGATGCAGAAAACAGAGATCGGGGTTGAAGATTTTGGTGCAGGGTCATCTGTTATTAAAAGCAACAAAGGGTTGTTGCCGATATGGCGGCATCATCACTCAAGCCAAAAAAATATGCACAGCTTTTATTCAGGATCGTACAATATTATAAACCCGAAACGATCATTGAGCTGGGCACTTCATTTGGGATCACCACAGCTTACCTGGCAGCGGGAAATACGCATGCAAAAGTCTATACCATTGAAGGGTCGGAAGCCATTGCTGAAATTGCCCGCAAATATCTTGAACGATCCGGGCCCGGCCAGGTAGAACTCATAACAGGAAATTTTAATGATACATTAGCGGGCATACTGAAAAAGATCGGTCACACCGGGCTGGCCTTTATTGACGGCAATCACCGTAAAGCGCCAACACTGGATTATTTTCATCAGCTTCTCAGCAGTTGTGGATCTTCATCCATATTGATCTTTGATGATATACACTGGAGTGCAGAAATGGAAGAAGCCTGGGCTAAGATCATGCATCATTCTTCCGTAACTTTATCGATCGACCTGTTTTTTATCGGTATCGTTTTCTTTAATACTGATATTAATCATAAACAGCACTACAGCATCCGATTTTAATTTTTCTTACATTTGTTTCAATTAACCAACTATGATCATAGGCGTTTTACAGGAACCATCACCCGAAACCAGGGTTTCCTTACTTCCCGAGCATGTAGCAATCCTTAAAAAATGGAATGTAGAAGTTTATGTGGAATCCAATGCGGGTAAACATGCTTTTGCAAATGATGATAAATACACTGAAGCCGGGGCGTTAATAAAATCAAGAAATGAGGTGTTGCAAAACAGTGATTTTATCCTGTCAATAAATGCGCTTCAGCAAGCTGAAACTGCCAACCTGCAATCTAAAATAATTTTAGGCGTTTACCAGCCCTTATTCAATGCCGGACTGATGAAAGAACTGGCTGAAAAAGGGTTAACGGTATTCAGTATGGATATGCTGCCACGTACAACCCGTGCACAAAGCATGGACATATTAAGCAGCCAGGCCAATATTGCCGGTTACAAAGCCGTGTTGTTGGCAGCTAATTTATTCCCGAAATATTTCCCCATGTTCATGACAGCAGCCGGAAGTATTCCGCCTGCAAAAATGCTGATATTGGGAGCAGGGGTTGCGGGTTTACAGGCCATAGCAACCAGTAAAAGATTGGGTGCAGTTGTTGAAGTGTTTGACACCCGGCCTGCAGTGAAGGAAGAAGTGATGAGCCTTGGTGCAAAATTCATTGAAGTGGAAGGTGCTGCCGATGCCAGCAAAGCCGGAGGTTATGCGGTAGAGCAGAGCGAGGATTTTATGAAACGTCAGAAAGCAAAAATCGCAGAGAGTGTTGCCAAGGCAGATATCGTGATCACAACTGCACAAATACCCGGCAAGAAAGCGCCCGTATTGATCACAACCGAAATGATGGAAGCCATGAAGAACGGTTCGGTCATTATTGACCTGGCCGCTGCAACCGGTGGCAATACAGAGCTTACCAAAAATGATGAGACCGTATTTCATAATGGTGTTCGCATTGTAGGCAATTCTGCACTGGCATCCGGCATGCCAAGTGATGCCAGCAAATTATATGGAAAAAATATCCTGAATTTTTTACAACTAATGATCAACAAGGAAGGCAATTTCAATTTGAATTTTGAAGATGATTTAGTGAAAGGGACCTGTGTGGTGCATGGTGGAGCCATAACCAATGAAAGAGTGCGGTAGGAACACGCCTCCCGGCGTGTTCAAATATTTGGGCCTGCCCAATTATTTTGTGTTGTTCAATTTATTTTGTAAATATTATTTAAAAAAAACGGTGAATGGAAAATATCCTCAATTTTATTACAGAAAATCAGCAGATCATCTACATTGTTATCCTGATGGTATTTGTGGGTATTGAAGTGATCGGCCGTGTGCCCAGTGTGTTGCATACACCATTAATGAGCGGTGCCAATGCCATACATGGTGTGGTGGTGATCGGGGCCATCATCATTATGGGACAGGCAGAAGCCAGCAATTACCTGGCACTGGGTCTTGGATTTTTAGCAGTTATCCTGGGCACCCTAAATGTGGTTGGCGGATTTGTGGTAACAGACCGGATGCTGGAAATGTTTAAGAAGAAGAAATAACACGGATTAACGTATAAACGGATTAACTAATTAACGTATTAACGAACCAGATGGAATTAAACATACTTACAGTTTGCTATCTAATTGCCTCGGTAACTTTTATCCTTGGCCTTAAAATGTTATCGAATCCCGCAAGCGCACGCAAAGGGAATTTACTGGCAGCAGCGGGTATGACGATTGCCATTCTTGGAACCATCTTTTTATATGAATCTGATGGAAAGCGTTTGGGAAATTATGTATGGATATTTGGCGGCTTATTGATCGGCGGCATCATCGGTACACTGGCTGCCAAAAAAATAAAGATGACGGCCATGCCCGAAATGGTAAGTATGTTCAACGGCATGGGCGGTGCCTGTGCGGCGTTGATCTCCATTGTAGAGTTTAATCACCTGTCTCATGAAATGGAAATTTCAGGCATCACAACAGGCCATACCGGTAAAGTACTTATCATCGTATTAGGTCTCATCATCGGCTCCGTTTCTTTTGCAGGCAGCATGATCGCCTGGGGAAAACTGAACGGCAAGGTGAAGGATTTTAGTTTTACCGGGCAGAATATCCTCAATCTTTTGATACTGGCTGTTGCTTTGTCTGCAGGTGCATACCTGGTATACGACCCCACGCAACATTTTTTATTGTATGGCATCCTGGCCCTGGCCCTGGTATATGGTGTATTTTTTGTAATGCCCATAGGCGGCGCCGATATGCCCGTTGTAATTTCTTTACTCAACTCTTTTACCGGTGTGGCTGCGGCCTGCGGCGGATTTTTATACGATAACAAAGTAATGCTTACGGGTGGAATACTGGTTGGTGCAGCCGGAACCCTGCTCACCATATTGATGTGCAAGGCCATGAACCGTTCTTTACAAAATGTGTTGATCGGGTCATTTGGTGGCAGTAAAACTGCGGGTGCAGCAGGCAGCACAAGCCAGGGTCTTTATAAAGAAATCAGTTTAGCTGATACGGCCATGCTGATGAGTTATGCCAATAAAGTGATGATCGTTCCCGGTTACGGCCTGGCGGTAGCACAGGCACAGCATGTTTGCCATGAACTGGAAAAAATACTGGAAGAAAAAGGCGTGGAAGTAAAATATGCCATTCACCCTGTAGCCGGACGCATGCCCGGCCACATGAATGTATTGCTGGCTGAATCGGATGTGAGTTATGAAAAATTACTCGAAATGGAAAATGCCAATGATGAATTCAAGACCTGCGATGTGGTTTTGATCCTGGGCGCCAATGACGTGGTAAACCCCGCTGCCAAAAATGATCCTGCTTCTCCTATTTACGGCATGCCCATCCTGGAAGTTGAATTTGCAAAAAATGTGATCGTAAACAAACGCAGCATGAAACCCGGTTATGCCGGTATCGAAAATGATCTTTTCTTTCAACCCAAAACAAGCATGCTGTTTGGCGATGCTAAAAAGGTACTGCAGGATATCTGTGCGGAGGTGAAGATGGTTTAGGGATCGGAGTTTTGTATTTGAGGGTTGTTGTTTTTGTTTCCCGGCATTTGTATTTCTGTGTTTTGCCCGGGGTTCTCTATGTCGGGAGCTGCGAAGTAAATTGCTTTCAATTTACCTCTCCCTGCTTCTCAATAATAAACTGCATAATTGTTTCCAGCTCTACACCTGCCCTTTGCATGGCATCCATAATTTCATCCCTGTTCACAGCGGCAGCAAAAGCTTTTTCTTTAAAACGTTTTTTAATACCTTTTAATTCCATGCCGGAATATCCTTCGGGCCGCATCAGGCTGTAGGCATGTGTTAGTCCGCTCAGCTCATCAAAGGCAAACAGCATTTTGTCCATGTTGGTTTCAGGCTCCACGCCAAAATGGTTGGGCCCATGGCTGGCTATAGCCCTGATGATCTCCGGGTCAATATTGCGGTTCTCCAGTTCTTCAATGATCTTTTTGCAATGCTGGTCTGGCCATTGGTCCCAATCGGCATCATGCAGTAAACCTGCCAGCTCCCAGCGCCACTGGCCGGCTTCATCCAGGCCTTCTTTTTCGGCTGCCCAGCATTTCATCAAATGCGCAACCTGTTTCATGTGCAGTTTCAGCCTTTCATTTTTTACCCAGTCATGGAACAATTGATTTGCTGCTTCCCGGGTTAATACATTGCCTGCATTTGCAGGATCGCCAAATACGGATCGGTTTAATAATAAAGACATAAGGGTTATTTAATTAAGTGTAAACGAAAATAAAAATTATCAGCTAACTTCATCCGTTAAAATAAAAAAGTTGAATAGCCTTCCACCGGAATTGATCCAATCGTTGCGTAATATAGAAAGTTTTAATGAAGAAACTTTTAAAGCAGTGCATGAATCAGGAGCACAAATAACTTCAGTAAGACTTAGCTTGAATAAAAAAGCCGACAATCGGGCAATCGGCAATCTGCAATCTGCAATGTTCAATTAGAAAAAGTTCCCTGGAATTCAACGGTTACTATCTTCCAGAGCGCCCTTCCTTTACCCTCGATCCGCTCTTTCATGCAGGGGCCTATTACGTACAGGAAGCCAGCAGCATGTTTTTGGAAGAAGCCTTAAAACAAACAGTTGACCTGGCAAAACCATTAAAAGTGCTGGACCTCTGTGCAGCACCGGGTGGAAAATCTACTTTGATACAGTCCATCATCAGCGCAGCAAGTTTACTGGTAAGTAATGAAGTTATAAAAACGCGGGTTCATATCCTTGCCGAGAATATAACCAAATGGGGAGCAGCCAATGTGATCGTTACCAACAACGACCCATCGGATTTTCAACGGTTGCCGGGTTATTTTGATGTGATCGTGGTGGATGCGCCCTGCAGCGGCAGTGGATTGTTTAGAAAAGATCCGGCAGCTATTGATGAGTGGAGCGAAAATAATGTTTTGCATTGTGCACAAAGACAACAGCGGATCCTGGAGCATGTCATTCCCGCATTAAAAGACGGGGGCATTTTGATCTATTCTACCTGTTCTTATTCGAAGGAAGAGGATGAGGCAATTGTTGATTGGATGGTAGAACAGTTGGCAGTAAACAGTTTGCAGTTGGCAGTACATGATGATTGGGGCATTGTTGAAACGGTTTCTGAAAAAGAAAAAGCTTACGGTTATCGTTTTTACCCGGATAAAGTTAAAGGAGAAGGTTTTTTTATTGCAGCTTTTAAAAAGCAGCTTCCGGTAACGGAATAAATAATGAAACCATCCCGTCCAGGGCAGGACAAAGATCAAAAAAGAAGACAGCAGTTTTTACAGCAAAAGAAATTGAAATACTAAAGTCTTATATAATTCATGCTGATGATTTTTTCTTCATCAAACAAAATGAAGAAGTGATAGCCATGCCTTTGCATCTGGAAAATGAGCTCCCTGTTATACAATCTGCATTATACCTAAAAAAGGCCGGTGTAAAAATGGGTACATTGATCCGCAATGAATTAATACCGGATCATGAACTGGCGGTGAGTAATATCATTAGCGATTCCATCCCGCGCCTGGATATTGAAAAGGAAACGGCCCTGCAATACCTGCGGCGTGAAGAAATTACAACAACACCCGGAAAAAAGGGATGGATATTACTGACACACATGCAATTACCGATGGGCTGGATACAAGTTATTACCAACCGCATCAATAATTATTATCCTGCATCGTGGCGTATTCTTAACAAATGAACACAATGTTAACCAACTAATTTACGTTTCTTTGTAATGAAAACTTATCCAATATGAAAAAATACCTGTTACTCTTCTTATGTATACCTTTCTTATCTTTTGCACAGGAAAAATCACTGCTGGTTGAAAGTAATTCTACGGGGCTGTATGTAAATCATAAGGTTGCACCTAAGGAAAATTACTACAGTATCGGCAGGATCTATAACGTCAGTCCCAGGGATATTGCCCCATTTAATAACCTGCAGCTGGAAAATGGATTAAATCTTGGCCAGCAATTAAAGATACCATTGAACAGCAGTAATTTTTTTCAAAGCGGACAGGCAGAACCGGATGAAACATTTGTGCCGGTGTATTACAAAGTAAAAAATAAAGAAGGACTGTACCGTGTTGCACTGAATCATAATAATCTTCCGCTTGAAAAGTTGAAGCAATGGAATAATATTAAAGGGGATGCCGTTAAAAACGGCACTACTCTTATTGTTGGTTATCTTAAAGTGAAAAAGGATCAATCGGTGTTGGCTAAAAACGGGATCGGGACATCTATACATGGGCAGGACCTGGCAAAAACTGAAATAAAAAAGGCTGATGAACCAAAGCCTGAAAAAAAACAACCGGCAACAGAAGTAACAACTCCTGCAGGGAACGGCCAGGCGGCGCCCATAGCAAAAAGTGCTGATACAGAAAAAAAGGCCATAGAAAGATCGAAAGCTGAAGTGAATGGCAATGGGGGCATTTTTAAACCCCTTTATGATATGCAGGTGAGAAACAATGAAACAGTGGAGAACGAAGGCAAAGCAGGCATTTTTAAAAGCACGAGCGGCTGGGCCGATCAAAAATATTATTGCCTGTACAACAATGCATCGCAGGGCAGTATCATAAAAATAACAAACCCGGCCAATGGCAAATTTGTTTTTGCAAAAGTGCTTGACCTTATACCCGATATTAAAAAGAATGAAGGATTACTGGTTTGTATGAGCAGTGCTGCAGCCGGTGCACTTGGGGTTTCTGATATGAATTTTAATTGTTTGATCGCTTATGCCAAATAAAAACCGAGTTGACTGTTTAGCAGGATAACTGCCTGGTAAAACAAAAATCCTGCGGAATCCTTTTTCCGGAATTTTACCGGTTATTCAAAACGGTAACCTCTTAAAAAATCAGCAACGGGCATACGTTTTTTTCCTTCGGGCTGTAATTCAAGAATGGAAATAAATCCATTGCTGCAGGCGAAATGTAAATATGTTTTGTGATCGGTCTCAAAATTGCCGGGATCGATACCGGGCACACTGTTAATCTTTTCTGCTTTGAATATTTTTATTTTTTTTCCGTTCAATATCGTGAAGGCAGCTGGATAGGGCGCCAGGCCACGGACCAGGTTATATACTTCATCAACCGGTTTGCTCCAGTCAATTTTGCAGGTTTCGGTAAAGATTTTGGGTGCATGCTTCAACAGTCGTGAGTCGTGAGTCGTGAGTTGTGGGTGGCGGGTCTGATGAATCTGGATTCAGGTTTGAAGATTGTGGTGTTTCATGTAAACTTCCATCAGCCAAAGCTTTTACTGTTTTAACTAAAAGCTGTGCACCAATTATTTTCATTTTATCATGCACTTCTCCGGCATTTTCATCTTCACCGATCGGAAATCTTTCCTGCATTAAAATATCACCGGTATCAATTTCATGTTTCAGTTTAAAGGTGGTTACCCCGGTTTCTTTTTCTCCGTTGATAACGGCCCAGTTGATGGGTGCAGCACCGCGGTATTGTGGTAACAGGCTGCCATGCAGGTTAACAGATCCCATGGGGGGCATATTCCAGACCACTTCAGGCAGCATCCGAAATGCAACTACAACCTGCAGGTCGGCCTGTAATGATTGTAATTCCTGTAAAAAAACAGGGTTCTTTAATTTTTCGGGCTGAAGCACCCGGAGATGATTTTCAAGAGCATATTTTTTAACGGCGCTTTGCTGTAACTGTAAGCCACGCCCTGCAGGTTTATCCGGTGCAGTTATTACACCCACTATCCGGCAACCGGCTTTTACCAGTGCATCCAGCGATTCAACGGCAAATTCGGGGGTACCCATAAAAACGATCCGCAGTGTTTGAAAATCTTTCATTGCTGCGAAGTTAATTAATTCATATAAAGGAACAGGTATTGTCCGATAACGGGTTCTTCTGGCAAGGAATCGTATGCAGGTTAGCGTGCTTTCATTTTAACTCAATAAATCTTATTCATACATCAGTTGATCCGTGCAAAAGCCTTATTGTCTAACCATAATACCCGTAATCCTTTAATACAGGAGAAATGTGCATTGTAGGTTCTGGGCTTACCTTCAATGTCGGAAAAACTTACCTGCCAGTTGCCATTCATTGAAAATTTTCCGGTTGATTTCCTGCTTTGAAATTTAATATTCCCAACCTGTCCGCTGGCAACACCCAGGTCCCAATGGTATGTATTACCCGGACCTATTTTAAAATTTTCTACAGAAGCATGGGTATCCATTCCTGCATCAAAACCGGTATAAGCATTTACATACTGAATGGCTCCCGAAAAATCACTGGTCCATTTTCCCCCGAGATCGGAGGCAGCGATTGCGAATTTGTTATAGTTTGCCATTTTTTCCATTTTTCCCAACCTGAAGAAGTTTGATGATAAGCGCCAAATTCCTGTTCGAACAAATTTTTATCCGGCGTAATGAATTCTAAATATTTCCCGCTGCCGTTTGAATAATTCATTTTAAACAATACAACATGAACAGATTTGCCGGTTATTTTTCCACCATATCTGCTTCAGCAAATTCAATGGTTTGCCAACCAGTTATTGGCTTACATTCAAAATTGGCGGCTGAGCTGTACCGTGGTGCTACCAGTATGTTCCAGGCATTTTTTAAACCATCCATAACCACGGAATTGTAAGCATCTGCATTTCTGTTCGGGTAATGTATCAGTACTTTAATATTTCCTTTGGTAACCTGCACCCAACCGGCCTGTTCGGTGGCTACCCAACCATCATCAAAATTGGTAGTGGTAAAAGCAAACTTGCTGTTTCCTGCTGGCTGGCTGGTATTTGGTGCGGTTTGTTGTTTAACCGGATCTTCCATTAATGGTCTTTTCATTTCCACGGATTCTAAAAGTTGCTGAATAGCTGTGGTATAATCACCACTATTGGTAACTGTTACAATGCTTACTGTTTTGTTATAGCCGCTCATGGTGACCAGCATAACACTTGATGTGCCATTATTAAACGTAAAGGATGCCAGCCCGCTTTTCATCTGCCAGCCCGTAGCGCCCTGTCCACCGGACCCTGTGGGGGAGCTTTCTTCCGTTGTTGGCTCCGTTACCTGTGGTGCTTCAGTAACATGGTATTGTTTGGCTACCAGGTTCTGCCATTCACTTTCAAAATCCTGTTGAATGTTGCCTTTACTGGCTGTACTCAACATGATGAAGACCTGGCAATAACTTTTTGTTTGTTCATTGGTGCTGGTATAGCTGGTATACGTGTTTGCCTTCACTTCTTTTTTCCATCCACCTCCCGGCGGCGGAGCATAAATAACAAGGTCGTATATTTCTTTTTGGCCAAACGCTGTACAAGCCAGTATAGTGAAAATAGTGGTAATATATGTTTTCATATTGCTGGGTTAATCTTTGCTGATCGTAATATTGCTGATATACATTTTATCAGGTTCGGCTGTATTGCCCGATACAAAAAATGACATGGCATTGAACAGCAGTGCTGCAGGAATTGCTTTTTCGTATTCTGCGATTTTAATTTTATCAATAAATACCAGCAGCATTTCTTCTTTCTTTTTTATGGTTACTGTAATACGGTTATTTTTTTTGTTGTTGGAAAAACCGGTGGCAACAAACCATTTGGTACCGTTGGCATAACCCGGCGGTGCCGGGAATTTTGTTTCGAGGGTTGCCTCCCCGTCTTTACCATCGTAACCCGGGCGTAGTTTCAGTTTTAAAAATGATTCTGCATTGCCTGGAGATGTTTCCTTTGACAATTGAAAGGTGAGTCCTTTTGCTCCCCAGGTAAAATTTTGGGCAGCAACCAGGTCGTATGACAATGTAAAATTTTGGGGCAATGGTTTTTTAAGCTGGCCGGGAGTCAGTATATAATCGCTCATAACGGCCCAGTTGCCTGCCAAACCATCAAGGTTGGTAATAATACTGGTACTACCATCTGCACCCAACGTGGTTTTCCAGCCAATTGGTTTTTTGCCGATGCCTGTGGTAGAAAAATCTTCAAAGAAATGAATGTTTTTATCAGCCATATTTTTTTTACTGGTTTCCGATGACTGGGTAACAACTACGGCCTCTTTGCTGTAAGGTGAACGAAGCGGTTTATATGTCGTGCCTTTTACTTTCTCCGGATCAAAGAAAAAATTATACACGTAATCAAAATTAAAATTGTTGATGATGGATTCATGCAGGTGTTTTTCAACGGCATCGTTGGGGCTCCACCACCAGCTAACCAGGATCCATTGCGGTTTATCTTTTTTACATAGTTCAGCCATCACCGGGTCAACTTTGTAAACAGGCACCCTGCCAGAAGTTGACTCGGGATCATTTAGGGTTCCATTGCTGAACACATCTCCAAATTCCAGGTCATACAGGGAAGGTTGCCTGCTGGTCAATGCAATTTCACCCAGGCGGCTCCTGTATCTTTCCCGGGCCTTTTTTAAACCGGTGTTGAAACGTTCAGTTTTTTCATCCAGGTATTTCATGAAATAGGTGATGCTCTTTTGGTTGCCCTGCTGGCAGATTCATAAGAGGGCATGGTAAAATAGTATTGCGTGGCATTGCTGATATCCCTGATCGGCCAACCCGGAACCTGGTTGGCAATTACATTCCAGAAAGCGCCCAGGTTATTTTCAGGTACCAGTTTATGGCTGTTGTTGTATTTCAGGAAAACATAAATTTTTGCATAAGCGCCATAACTCTGTGGCAACGAAGCCGTATGTTGATTATATAAACCCAGCTTTTCTGAAACTGTTTTTTTTACATCGCCTAAACCTCCTTTTGGAATATAGCTGGCCTGTATCCAGTTGGCAAAAGAATCGCAGATGGAGACCTGGTTTGCTGAGTACAGTTTGTCATCAACCTTCATCCCGGTTTTAACACCTTTGAAATTGTATACTTTCATCCAGCCGATCACACTGTCTTCAATTGATTGTTTGGAGACACCTTGTGCAAATAAAACTGACACCGGGAAAAAAACACAGCAGACCAGGATTATATTTTTCATTGTTGATGGATTGGTTTATATATTTTTATTTCCCCAGCATATTTTTAAGTGTTGCAAAATCAACGGCTTTTTTTATTGCTGCGATATTCTCTTCAAAAACCGGGTCTCCCTTTGATATTTTATATACTACTGAGAAAAATTGCGGGGCAGATTTCGGCAGCTTTTTATTGTAGTAATTTAAATTGGGCTTTATGGCAATAAAAGATCCACGGGTGCCTTCTTCCACAAATTTTTCAAATCTTTCCTCATCATTCCACATACATATTGCAATCTCATTCAATTCGGTTTCAGATTTAGCCAGGTAATCGTTTATATTTTTTAGTATTTATCGAGATAAATCTTTTCGCCGGGGTTGTCTTTTACTGCCTTATCCAATCTTTTCTTTTGTATCAATAAATATTCTTTACGGCTGAGATAGGAAAATGGAAGTGTGTCATTGTATGTAATTAACCACCGGTATTCATATACCGGTGAGTTGTAATCTACTTTTTCTTCTCCCATAAAATAAAAGCCATCTTTTTTTACCGGTCTTTTGGTAAGCTTTAAATAACCCCTGAAATCATCTGCAGGTATGTTTGCAGCATACAGGTTATTTAAAGAGAAGATCACATTGGCAGTGATGTTAACGGTTGTTGGGGTAGAAATATCAACATAATATTTTGATCTGTCCTTACTGTTGTCATCACAAAGAAACCTGAGTATGTACATGGCATAGTAGTAAGGGTCTGCTATCCAGTTTAATCCCACGGCCATGTGTTTGCCGTACACTGTGCTGTAACTGACCTGGCATCCTTTTGGGCTGTAGTTTGTATTCACCATTTTTTGAATGGAAGCTATCACCGATTTTTCCCTGCCCAGGTCTGTTGCACTAACATGTTGAATAGAACCCTGTTGCCCCGCTTTCCAGGTACCGGGTTTTTTAAGTAATAATTCTTTACTGCAATCCTGCGAAAAAACAGGTAATGAAAAAATAACAGGGCACCCGGTATTACATATTTCATGTTCAGCATTTTTATTTTGATCATTTATTTGATACCCTGTAAAATTCCTTTACCTGTTGTACTTACACCACTGTTGACAGTAACTTTAACATCGGCGCCTGCAATAGTCTGGCCTCCTGCATTTGCAGATACACCGGCAATGGCACCAACATCGGTAATGCCGGTATTGTCCCATTCAACCAGGGCTGCTATGGATGCTTCTACTTCAGAGCCTGCAGGCCCGTCAAAGCCTTTACTGGTACCAACCAGGGCAGAGCCTGAATAGCGGCCAGTTTCCACATTATCAGACAAATTGATCTTTACGCCGCCAAAATCAAATTCACCAACCAGGTTGCTGCAGCTGGATGTGATCTTATAAACACCCAGATTCATGGTACTTACATATTCGCAATGCACATCATCAAAATTTTGTAACTCACCGAACTTTTTATTTTTTGGAACCGAATTGCACCAGCTGCTTTTATTTTTAAAACTTACGCCCTGGTCTTTTATTTGTGTGAGCCAGGAGATCTGTGCCATCACTTGTACCAGTTCAAACTGTTCGGGCCACATGGTATACTGGTAAAAATATAACAAGTCGCTGCTCCTGCGGCGTACATAATTGAAGTAGTTCCTGTATGCACTTTGTAATTTGCCATTGGCTGCCTTTAAAAATTCAGTGCGGATGGCATTTTCATCCTTGCAAATGGCTTCCAGGGGATTGGATTTTCCTTCCCCGATCTGGTCTTCATATTTTTGTCCAGCAATTCCTGTTTTTCACGCAATGTATTTTCATAACCTCCCACAGCCAATAATGATTTAGTTACGGGCTCTAATGCATTGACAAACATAAACGACATGTTCCCATTTATATCATTAACCCCGGGCCCCAGTTTTTTTATGGCTTTGGCTGCATAGCCGGGTATGGGTTGTACATAGTTCCCTTTCTGTGCTTCACTTAAAATAAGTTTTGTGCGGTTTGCACTTACCGTTTCATTTTTTTCTTCCAATGCCTGCTGTTTTATTTTCAGCTCATTTATCTTCTGCTGGCATTCATTTTTAAATGCTTTCCATTCCAATTCCAGTAATTTATTCTGTTCCACATCAAGTGGATAATCGGGCCAGGTAAATTTCCCCAGGCCCAGTGCATCCTGCGGCATGGGCCTGTCCCAGTTAATGTCATCACTCTTTAATTCGTAGCCCAGTTTTTTCAGCTTGTTATCCTTTTCGGAACTGTAAGCTTTACTGATACTTTTTTTTGCTGCGGCAATGGCTGCCGGGATATTGCCTTTGCTTTCCTCGATCAAACATTTAGCCATATTGGCCTGCGGATGATAGGCGTACATGCGTATGGCACTGTCGGCATATTTTTCTGCCCTTGGGATATCGCCCAATCCCAGCCATGCCTGTGTGATGTTATTGAGAATACTGCTGTTTTTGGGATAACGCTTATTGAGGTTATTTAAAATGGGCAATGCCAGTTGCTCGGCACCGCACATGGATAAAAAGGCAGCATAGTTATTTAAGTTAATGGCATTGGAAGGATCTGCTTTACACGCTTCGCTAATAATATAGAGTGCCAATGTGGGTTTGCCATCCATCCACAATCCTACTGCCGTATTGGCCACAGACTTATTTACACTTTTTATTTGCTGGTATATTACTGCTGCTTTTGTTTTAGCGGCCGGCGATAACTTTAGCATTACCGCCTGGTGCGTTTTATTAATAAATGCACTCATTTCGGCATTGGAGAGGCTTACAGCCAATGCAGCATTTATCCTGGCCGCATCTTGTTGAGGTACGATCCTGTTATCGTCTTCGTATGCTTTTTTTCAGCTGGGCATCGCTTATGCCCGAAACGGTTTTCTGCATGTTTTTCACATCGGGCATTTTTATGCCCATACTGTCCATCATTCTTTTGTCTTCCGGGCTCATTTCATCCAGTGCCTGCTGCATTTCCTTCATCATCTCCGCCATTTCTTTTTGGGTGGGTGGTTTTTCAGAAGACTTTTGTTTGGGTTTAGCCTGTGCAAATATTGCTGCTGTTGCCAATACCAGGACTGAAGTAAGAAAGTATGTTTTCATGTTGTCATTTTATTAAATGCAGGTTCTTTAAAAATATTCTCAATCGCTTTAAATATTTTATCCTCCATGTGTAACCTATATTTCACTTTCATTTGTTTCTATTGCTTCACTATTTTCACCACTTTTATTTTCCCATCGTCAAATCTTACCAATAATGAATACATGCCGGGGGCAAGCGTATTCAATTGCATTCCCAAAAGATTATTACCGGCCTGTATATTTCCTGTTTGTTGCTTTACCAAATCGCCTTTACTGTCCAACATCTGTATGGTAACTGTTCCGCTTTTTCCTGTTTGCAGACTTACCCATAAACTGCTATGTGCAGGGTTGGGATATACAAAAAATGTTTCTATCCCTGCACTGCAATCATTTTTCAAAACCGGGGAATAAGTTTTATGGCCATCAATATCCTGCTCAATGATCCTGTAAAAATGTATACTGCTGTTCGGTTGCTGATCGGTGTAAGAATAATTTATTGAAGCAGTGCTGTTGCCCGCAGCAGGTATTGAAGTTATGTCATTCCAGTTGATCCCGTTGCTGCTATGCTGTATGGTGAATGACAGGGTATTGTTTTCGTGGAATGTTTGCCAGCTTATTTTAACAGCATTGTTTACACATTGTGTATTGAAGGATCCCCAGGATAACGGCAAAGCGTGAAGAGCGGAAGTAAGTGTCCACCTGGAAAAACCGGCGAGCCCTGTTTTTTCAACATAATTGCTGCCTGTATTCCTGGTATCAAAACCCTGGTTGGTCCAGGTTGAATTGTCACTGCTTTTCCACAGGGTAATTGTATTTTCATTAAGGCTGTTTAATTCAGCATCAAAATAATGTAAGCGAAGTATTGCATTTAATGCGGTGTTATTGGCAGGCGTAATATCATAATAACGATAGATCGTATTTCCATTGCCATACCCGTTTACCTGTGACTGATGCCCCCGTCGAATTGCCGTGCTTCCCATGTTTTGTGCCGTAGTGATGATGGCACCAAGATTACCCGGGTTGGCTGCAGCGGGGGCATTTAAAGCATTGGTTATTTCAATATAACCACCTGTTGTTCCGGTAATGCGGCTGGTTTCGCTTTCGCCATTTAATAAGGCAGCTGGCTGTAAAAGAATATTACGGTTGTTAAGGTCAATTAAACCCGAAGTAAACGTTATACCCGAACCAACCTGGATATTTTGTTGCAGGGAAATTTTAGCTGTACCTGTTTTGCCAATTTCGAGTATATCAAAAAGCGGGGTAATGGTGCCGGAAATTGTATTATCAGATGTGCCGGTAAATAAAAATTTCCCTTCGCCTGCACTTTGGTTAATCGTGCCGTCATTGTCTAAATTCATGTTCTGCAGGGTTATTAAAGCCCCGCCGGTTGTTTTAATAACCGCACCCGGTTGAACTTTCAATACATTTTGTGCCTGTAAGCATGTAATGGCTAAAATAGAAGGGAGTAGTATCCAAGTTATTTTTTCATAAACTATTCTTTTAATTTTATTTCAGCATTATTCTTTCCATGCAATTCCGGAAATTATAACGGAATAATTGTACTTACTGCCTGAAAGCTGGAAATTGTTGGTTCATTAAACTTGTTAATTGCATAAAAAAGTAATATTGTGTGTGCCAGCCGGTAAATCAAAATAATCCGGTCCAAAAGTGTGGTTAGTATAGTAGCTACTGGGAAAAGTTACTCCATCTACATAATAATCATCGTCAGCTGTGCTATTTATGTAAACAGTAAAGGACCATTTCGTATTGCATGGTCCAAGGAGACAATTTTTAAAAGTTCTTATTTTGTAATATAATATTACTCTTGATGGCACTGGTAATACAATAGTATAGGCAGAAGCATTTAATGGATAAGAGTTTGTTCCTGTTAAAGCCAGATCATTAGTTATACCCGAAAACCCTGTTTTAATAACAGCACCTGCAGATACCCATCCTGCGCTGCTGCCTGAACCATTGCTTATTAGAAGTTCCCCATAGTTACCTGTATTTCCATTTACAGCCAGTGCACCATTTGGCTTTACAGCAAACCGCTCATTAAAAGTTCCTGCTGCATCATAACCAATTGCAACATCGGCATTCGGGTTATCAGAGTAGATCTGTAACCGGTTTCCCGCCACCCCAAAACCAACATCGCCGGTTGCACCGGGGTAGAGCGTTATTTTTTTACCTAATGATGGTGCAAATGCAAGCGGTGCATTGGGATTTTCATTTCCAATTCCAACCCTGCTGTTAAGGGCATTATAGGTAAAACCCCATCCGGCGGCACCACCATAAAACCCAATGTTCTGGTTATTTTGTGTACCCATAAAACCAAGCTGGCCGGTATTATCAGCTTTATAAAGTCATACACCTGCACCACCGCCTACCGGATCAGTACTACCGTTTTTTAATATCAATCTTCCGTTTAAACTCATACCATCATAACCGGTATTCAATACCCGCATTCTTTCAGTAAAATTGCTGCTTGAACCATGGCCAAATGCTATATTGGATACCGCTAAGTCAGTATGAATTTGCAAAAGGCCACCCTGGATACCAAAACCATAATGGTTGCCGGTATTTCCGTATAAAGAAATTTTATCGCCAGTTGTATTTGCAAAGTTTAACGGGAAGCCGGGTGTAGTGGTTCCAATACCTACATTTTGTGCAGTTGCATAAAATACATGTGATGCTAAACAGGCAAAAAATATTATTTTTTTCATAAACTATTTTTTAAAAGTTGTTCAATCATTTTTCCTTGTTTATCAATTTGTTTTTGCTGTTCTTTAATGGCTTCAATTAATACCGGGATCAAACCGGTATAGTTTACACTTAAATTTCCGTCGGGATTTGTTTTAACCAATTCAGGATATACTTTTTGAACTTCCTGTGCCAGCAAACCCATTTGCGTGGTATTGTCCATTTGCTGATCTATCCAGTTGTACGTGTATCCGTTTAACCGGTTTAATTTTTCTACAGGGTTTCTTACCTGCTGAATATTTGTTTTCAGCCGGGCATCGCTGGCCTGGGTAAGCGTACCCTGTAACCAGGCATTGCCATCGCCCTGGATATAAAAACGTTCTGCAAGTACACCGGTATTACTCCTGGTGTGAAATGAAAGTTTGGTTTGATTGGCGGTTTCATAAATATTACCAATGAAGCCGGTACGTTTTTCACCAGTAAGGTTTAGCCCGGCCCAGGTAACGCCACCTAATGAACCGCTTTGCCCAAAGGTTGAGAGTATCAGATGTGACTGTACATCAGCAGCTCCTGATAATGAATTTTTTATTTCCACGATCCGGTTGGTACCTGCATGTCCATATGCTACCGGAAAGTTGGTGCCAACGCCAATATCGCCACTGCCCAATATCCTCAACAGTTCAGTGGAGCTGAAACCATCATTATTTCCTTTAAAAAATACATGATCATCCAAACCATATGCCACCTGGTATCGCAACTCGCTGTTGTTTCTTCCAAATCCAAAAAAATTATGATCGTTGTTATTGCCAAAACCGGCCAGTACTATTTTCCTGTTTTCCTGGCTACTGTTAAACTCCAGCGGTGCCTGTGGATTATTGTTGTTTATACCTACATAACCATTGCCCGTAATACGCATCAGTTCATTAGAGGCTGTACCATTGATATCCCCTGCATAAAAAACATGTGACCGGGTATTTCGTGGCACCTGGTATCGCAACAAACCATCATTTACACCAAAGCCATAAAAATCATGTTCATTGCCCGGGATATTGCCGTGAAAATTATTGTGCAGTACGATCCTGTTGTTAGCATAGGTATCGCCAAACTGTAACTCCGCATTTGGGGTAACCGTTTTAATACCTACATAATTATTGGAATTAATGGTCAGCGGGTTATCAAAAGGAGCGCCAATATAAACATTGCCTCCGCCATATTTGAAAATGTTCAAATTGTCACTTACATCTGTTCCAAAATAAACCGACTCCTGGGTATTCAGATGTTTCATTATTGATATCCCGTTCTTCGCTACACTGGGGTCATAATCTGTATGGATATTGAGTGTGCTGGGAAAAAAATTGTTTGGGTACAAAAGATGCCCGATGATGATCTTGCCGTTTTGCATTTCCATAGTGGCCCTGTTGGCACTAAGATCCATATCTGCACCAACGCCAAAATATATAGCCCTGTCCGGTGTATTTGAGTCCTGCCCATCAGAAAAATTCCATAAATAACTTTTTAATGAACCAGGATTAAGATCAACACCCATAAATAATCCCTTGTCTTCAAAGTTTTGATTCTCCTGGTTAAAGTAAGTGATCCTTACCCCGTTTTTATTGTTCGATGGTGTGATGCCAACAAACTGGGATCGTGAATGTATGTCAAGCAGGTACCTTGGATTTCTTTGATATATCCCCTGTCCGTATTGATTGATATTAATGGCGGGCCTTACTGAGCCGCCAAACAAATCAAATCCTATTCTTATAGAAGCATTAAGATTATTCCCATAATTCCAGATATACGTTTCATTTGCATCTAACCTGTTATTGCCGATCACCAATCCCTTATTCAGATTGCTGTTTCCCAAGTCGAATAATTGATTTGGTATGATACGCATACCTTCTATATCAGAAAGTGGATTGGGGTCGCTCAGCCTCATGTCTAACCCATATTCGGGGTTCCTGTTTGAAAAGCCGATCATACCACCTTGTGAAACCTGTTTAAGTCTCAGTAATTCATTACCACCGGCAAGGAAAGAAACATCTTTTGGTTCAAAAGTTCCAAGGTAAGTATCGGTCTGGTAATTTATTGGCGCAGCATTATTTGATGAAGGCGGGTTGGTATTGCTGTTACCATGCAAACCCCAATACGTGCTGTCGGATTTGTTATTATCTGTTAACCACTTCCACCGGCTGTTTTGATAATAATAAAAACCGCTACTATCCGGGCCTGTTTGATAAATAAGCAACCCGGGTGCCGGTGCAGCAACAGCATTTTTTTCTGCCTTGGTTAACCTGGGTATCAGTAAACCCTTGGTCGTACTTTTTATGTCTAACATGGCACTGCTGTTGGCAGTGGACCCATCAATGTTTATGGCAAAAGATTGCGCCTGGGAAAAATGGGGCACAATAAATATAATGATCAGGTATAATAATACTCTCATGATTTTAATTTTTAGAAAACTAAGGATATTATTCATTTTATCAAATATGCTGTAAAATCGGGTTATTGACCATCCCCGAAAAACAGGATATTTACCCTGCTGTAAAAAATCATGGAAAAAAGGGAGCGGAATTCCTGAAAGGGGTTTGTTTATTTGTAATTATGGAGTAATGCGTTATTTTAACAGTATGAGAAAGCTTTTAACTACTATCATTTTTTTGAACCTGGTGATCCCGGTCTTTCCGCAGCGGACAAACCAAGCGCAAAAGGTAGATAGCCTTTTAAAGTTGCTGGCTGTTTCCAAAGAAGATACGGGCAAGGCCATGATTTTATTAACGCTGGCATCCTGGTATGAAACCAATAACCAGGATTCATCAGAATATTACCTGCAAAAGGGAAAAGCCTTATCGCAGTCACTCAGATTCGATAGGGGTATTTATTATTTTTACCAGCAGAGTTCTGTACTTGCATATACAAAAGGCAACTACGATAAAGCTATGCAGGAATCCCAGGCAGGCCTTGTCATGGCAAGGAAGCTGAAGGATTCATTAAAAGTGGTTTCGATGCTGAATAATATCGGTATCATACATGGTTATTACGGTGATTTTGCCAACCAGTTGAATTACACTTTGCAGGTGATGGGTATCATTGAAAAACTAAAAGACTCAGCCAGGTTGTCCGGTATTTATCACAATTTATCCAACTCTTATCATAATCTTGGTCAATACAAAAAAGGAATTGAGGCTGCAGGTTATGCTGTTTACCTGTGGTCAAAACTGGGACTGCTAAATGATTATATCAATCGAGCCTATGCAACTTTGGCGCAGTGTTATGATGGTCTTCATATGGCCGATAGTGCATTATATTATTATGATATAGCCATAAAGGAATCCGTGCGGCTTAATGATAAATATGCGGAAGGCGCTATATACGGATATAAATGCAATTTACTGGCAGGTATGAACCGTTTTGATGATATGCTGGCTGCAGCTCAACAATCATTAGTACTGTCAAAAGAATTGCAAAGCCGGCAGATGCTCGCCAGTTCGCTGTATAACCTGGCATATGCATATTTTTTTACCAATAATAATAAGGAAGCCCGTAAAACGATAGATGAAGCGCTTGCCATTGCCATTGCCGACAGTTTGAGTGACGAACTAAAAAATAGTTATACAGTGCTGTCATATATTGCTGCAAAGGACGGGGATTATATAACTTCCATTACTGCAAAGCAAAAGGCAGATTCCATAAACAGCGCTTTTTTAAATAACCAGGTATTAAAAACAACAACTGACCTGGAAAAGAAATATGAAACAGTGAAAAAAGATGACCAGATAAAAATACAGCAGGCTGAAATTAAGCGAAAGAACACATTCAATTATATCCTGATCGGCAGCGCTGCTGCAATACTTATCATTTCATTGCTTTCCTACCGTACATTCAAACAAAAACAAAGACTCCAGCAACAACGCATCAATGAACTGGAGACAGAAAAACTCTTGACAGCTACCGGAGCTGTACTTAAAGGAGAAGAACAGGAACGAACCCGCCTGGCAAAAGACCTTCATGATGGCCTTGGAGGTATGTTGTCGGGCATTAAATATTCATTAAATACCATGAAAGGAAACCTGATCATGACGCCTGAGAATAGCCAGGCCTTTGAACGCAGCATTGATATGCTGGACAGTTCCATTAAGGAAATGCGCCGGGTAGCACACAATATGATGCCGGAAGCATTGGTCAAATTTGGATTGGATACGGCACTGAAAGATTTCTGCAATGATGTGAATCAATCCGGTGCATTGCAGGTTTCCTATCAATCCATCGGACTTGAGCATGAAGTTGTGGAACAAACAACTGCAATCACTATTTACCGCATTGTACAGGAGCTGATCAATAATACCATGAAACATGCTGCAGCAAAAACCGCGATTATACAGGTTGCAAAATCAGGTGGTCATCTTACAATAACAGTGGAAGATGATGGAAAAGGATTTGATACTTCCTTGTTGGCACTGTCAAAGGGAATTGGCTGGAGTAATATCCAGAACCGGGTTGAATTTTTAAAAGGTTCTTTAGATGTACGCTCAGAAAAAGATAAAGGAACTTCTGTGCATATTGAAATGAATGTTTAACCAAATAAACAATGGCCATTAAATTATTTATTGTGGATGATCATTATATGGTGATAGAAGGTATCCATTCTTTATTACAAAATGAAAAAGATATCGAGTGGATGGGCCATGCCGGCAATGCAGCTTCCTGCCTGGCATTTTTACTACAGCAAAAACCGGATGTGCTGTTAATGGATATAAACCTGCCGGATAAAAGCGGTATTGACCTGTGCAGGGAAGTAAAGGAATTATATCCTTCCGTTAATATCCTGGGGCTCAGTACTTTTAACCAGCAGAGCTTTATAGAAAAAATGATGGGTAACGGGGCATCGGGTTATGTGATAAAAAATGCTACGCAACAGGAATTGATGGAAGCCATTCATACCGTGGCAAAGGGTAAACCATTTTTGAGTTTTGATGCTGCCCTGGCTATGAGAAAGCCGGATAATAAAAATGACAGCCCTGTGATCACACGCAGGGAAAAAGAAGTGCTGGAACTGATCGCAGACGGAATGACGAATAATGAGATTGCCCAAAAACTTTTTATAAGTTCTTCAACAGTTGATACACACCGAAAAAACCTGTTGACAAAATTTGAAGCAAAAAATACGGCCTCGCTGATCAGGATTGCGGCTCAATTGAAGATCATATGACCGGTTTATTCAAAATCCGGATACAATAAATACTTCTTCCTGGTCGCTTTAAATGCATCCAGTTTTGGCTCCCAGCTTTTCCTGATCGCTGCTTCTGTTATACCATCTTTAACCTGTTGCATCAATTCATCATTGCCTGCCAGTTTATTGATGAAATTATTCTTTAAAAAGAAACTGTCCTTGCCCGGGAATAACCGGTAAGCTTCGAGCAGGTATTTCAACTGAATTTTTTGATCTGCCATTTTTAAAACCTCTTCATTACTGCCACTTAAATACCAGCCATAACATTGCTGGTAAAAGCATTTGCTGTTTTTGGCGCCTGCGTTGGGTTTGGGTGTAAAAGCGTATAAATGTTCCGGTAATGTTGGGTGCCCGAAGATCCGGAAAGGCTTATCGGTTCCCCTGCCTTCACTCAAAACGGTACCTTCAAAAAAACAGGTGGAAGGGTAGAGGTAAATAGCCTGCATTTCCTTTAAATTGGGCGAAGGCATTACCGGCAAAATATATTTACTGTTATGGTCGTAATTTTTACATTTGATCACCTGCATATGAAAAGGCGTATCAATGGTTGGATTGGTGGTAATATTGTAAGCATTGATGGCATTGGCTTTTGGGGATAACCGGTTTTCGCCTGTAAGCATTAACGCATATTCGCCGATCGTCATCCCATAAACAATGGGTACCGGCTGCATGCCGATAAAACTGGTAAATTTCATATCCAGTACAGGCCCGTCAACATAAAACCCATTGGGATTGGGCCGGTCGAGTATCATTAAGGGTTTATGGTTTTCAAGTGCAGCTTCAATAAAATACTGTAAAGAAGATATATATGTATAGAACCTTACACCTACATCCTGGATATCAAAGATCAGCACATCCACATCCCTGAGGTCTTCAGGGGTAGGTTTTTTATGATCGCCATACAGGCTGATAACCGGCAAACCGGTCTTTTTGTCTTTTTCATTTTTTACGTGTTCTCCTGCACCGGCATCGCCCCTGAAACCATGTTCGGGCCCGAAAATTTTTACAACTTTTATGCCGCTGCTGAGCAGGGTATCTACCAGGTGGGTATTTTTTACCATACTGGTTTGATTGGCAAAAACAGCTACGGACTTGCCTTTCAGCATGGGCAGGTATACCTTCCATGCGTTCGGCACCGGGTTTTACCGGGTTATTGTCACTTTGTTTAACCGTAGTTTGTGCAGATGGCGAACAACAGGTAAACAGGACCGATATTAAGCAGGTTAATCCTTTAATCATTTGCCAAATTTCATAAAATCTTTTCATTTGAAATTATTTATATGGTAATTTGCACCCGTTTTAACACAACCTGCCTTTTTTCTTCACTTGATCAGCAGAATTAAACCGGTAGAAACAGGTACTTAAAATATTGCCGGAGAACAATTCACCGGCAGATAACAAGATAAAAAATAAAAATATGAAACAGGTAAAAGAAGGTGATGTTGTAAAAGTACATTACACAGGTAAGTTGGTTAATGGTGAGCAGTTTGATTCTTCAACCGGCAGGGAGCCGCTGGAGTTTACGGTTGGAGCCGGGCAAATGATCAAAGGATTTGATGATGCGATGCCGGGAATGAGTTTGGGTGAAAAGAAAACGATCAATATTGCAGCCGAAAATGCATATGGTGAAAGAAGTGAAGAGGCGATCATTGAGTTCCCGAAAGAAAATGTACCTGCCGATATGGTACTGGAACCCGGAATGCCGCTGACCTTAAGCAACCAGGCAGGACAGCCCGTACCCGTAATTGTGGTGGAAGTAAAAGAAGAAGTGATCATTTTGGATGCCAATCATTTCCTGGCAGGACAGGAATTGATATTTGATATTGAACTGGTAGAGATTTTGTGAGTCGAGAGTCGAGAGTCAAGAGTCAGGAGTCAGGAGTTGGGAGTTTGAGCAATTTTAAACTCCCAATTCCTAATTCCTAATTACTTCTGCCCATACCACCAACCCAGCCAGATACCGGCCAATCCCCACCCGGCAATACTATCGATCAGTTCCCCGGTTAGCACATCCCAGCCAATACTCATCCAGTTGTGGCCCATATACCAAACAGATAAAAAACTGATTAAGCCAAAAGTAAGCGTAGTAGTGAATACATTATAAAACCGCCGGTCAGTCATTTTCCCGATCACCAGGCAGCACAGCCACATGCAGACCAGGCAGATGAGAAATGCCCGAATGATAGGCATTACCATATCTATTTTATGGGCTTTGTGGTAATTGATCACAGCCCAGGGCTTGCCTTCATTCTTCTTCATGAATTCTTCCATTTCACTGTGCGGGGTGCCAACCGGCATATTGGGTAACAAATACTGGCCTTCTTCAGTTAGGCTGTTGCTGAGAACACTTAGTATACTGTCTTGGGCAGTTGTATGTTTCATGGCTTTTTCGTGAATTCCCATTACCATCCACGATGCAGCTTGCCAGCCAAATAGTAATATGGCCCCAACCAGTGAACCAATGATGATTTTTTTCATATTGAATGTTTTAGGTTGTGAAAAATAGAAACTTTGTTTTTAAAATGCAAGTGTTTGTTTTTGGCAAAGGGAAAAAAAGGAGAAATAGAGTTGTGCGTTAGTATACTGTACTATTTTCCTTCTTTTTATCCTTTGACCTCTTAGCCTATTTTAGTTAAGTTTGTAATAAATTGAAAACATGATCCAGATCAGCCCCGATAATATTGCCGACCGTTTTATGCGTTATGTACAGATCGATACGCAGAGTGACCCAACCAGTACAGCACATCCTACAACTGAAAAGCAGAAAGACCTGGCTAAATTGTTGCTGAAAGAATTGTACGGTATGGGTATAACAGATGCCGGCACCGATGAGTTTGGATATGTGTATGCAACTATTCCTTCCAACAGTGATAAAAAAAATATTCCGGTCATTTGTTTTTGCGCCCATGTGGATACAGCGCCTGATTGCAGCGGTACAAATGTAAAGCCCATACTGCACCGCTATTATGATGGTAAAGATATTGTATTGCCTGATGATCCGTCGCAGGTATTGCGGATGAGTGATTCGCCTTATTTGAAAAATCATATCAACAGCGGTGTGATCACCACCAGCGGAACCACTTTACTGGGAGCTGATGATAAAAGCGGGTGTGGCGGCTATTATGGAAGCTGCTTTATTTTTTGTGCAGAACCCGGCGATAAAACATGGGGCAATTAAAATTTTATTTACACCTGATGAGGAAGTAGGCCAGGGTACTGTCAAAGTGGACATGAAAAAACTGGGAGCCAATTTTGGTTATACCCTGGATGGCGGTGAAGCAGGAAGCCTGGAAGATGAAACCTTCAGCGCCGATGGTGCATTAATAACCATCAACGGTGTTATTACTCATCCCGGTTATGCCAAAGACAAACTGGTAAATGCATTGAAAGTTGCAGGTGCTGTGCTGGATGCTTTACCAAAAACAGCATGGAGCCCGGAAACAACAGAAAAAAGAGAAGGTTTTGTGCACCCTACATCGGTTAATGGGATTGCTGAAAAAGCAACCATACAATTTATTGTAAGGGATTTTACATTGGCCGGGTTACAACAGCATCATGAACGCCTGGAAAAAATAGCGGCAGAAACGGTTGCAAAATTCCCCGGGGCTGTAATGGAATATGTTTTACAGGAACAGTACCGCAACATGAAAGAAGTACTGGACAAATACCCCCAGGTTGCCGCATATGCCGAAGAAGCCATACAGCGTGCAGGGTTAACCGTTAAAAAGGAAAGTATCCGTGGGGGAACCGATGGCAGCCGCTTCAGTTATATCGGGATGCCCTGCCCCAATATTTTTACCGGTATGCAGAATATACACAGCAAATTGGAATGGATCGGAACAAAGGATATGGCCAAAGCGGCAGAAACGATTGTGCACCTGGCGATGATCTGGGAGGAGAAGAGTTGATCACCGGTAGTTATTTTTTACCCTTCCTGTCATATCCGGTATACCACTCGGAAAAAACTTCCAGTTTGGAAAGGTTATTGGTATACCAGGCATTGTAATCTTCGGGGTAAGCTGACTGGGCTATGTAATAACAAAAGGATGCCGTATGGTTCTTTTTTGCAAGGTCATAAAAAAATGGCACATAAAAATCCCACCAAAAACCACGGTTATTTTTTTTCAGTTCCCCCAAAATGGTAAAAAACGAATGGCTGTTTTCGGCAAACAGTTCCATGTATGACTTGTTTTTATTGGCTTCATTCATCTTGCCGGCTTCCAGGATACCCAGCATCAATTCAGCAGTATAGAATTCATCATCTTCCTTTTTTTTACCGGGTACCGTAATGGATGTTGATTTTTCATTTTCTTTCTTCACGCCGGTTTTTAATTGTTCCTGCAATAAACTCCAGGCTGTGGCCGACCGGTTGGATTTTGTTTCAAGCATTAAAAAATTGTACAGGGCCGGTATACTTTTTACGCGTTGCTCCTGCAGCGCCATTACATTACCGATTAATAAATGACTGCTTGCGTGTGCCGGGTTTAAGATCAAAGATTTTCCAGGCACGGTATGAACCCGTATGATCCTTTATATTGACAAAGGTTAAGGCAAGGTTATAATACAATAAATGGTTGTCCGGGCATTTTTTAATCCTGCTTTATAAACCAGTATGGCATCCTGCTTTTTTCCGGCATGATCCAGCGCAGTGCCTTTAACGATATATGCCTGGTCGGCAAAATCCGAGTTTGCTGCGATCACTTTATTGCTGTGTGAAATGGCGCCGGGGTAATTTTTCAGGGCAAGGTAAGTTGAGGCCATTTCATAATTTGCAAATGCCGATCCGGGGTTTAACTTCAATGCTTTTTTATATAATCCAACTGCACCTTCATAATCTCCTTTATCATGTAATTCAATTCCCTTATTTACAAGATCAGTGATGGCGGCTTCCTGTGCATAAACACCCGCATACAGTAAAATACAAAGCAGTAATAATGTTATTGTTTTTCTCATGCGACCTTTTTTCTAAAACGTTTTAAGGAAACTCTTTTCAAGAAACTTCCTGTATTTCTTCTTTAGTTTAAAATTATTTTTAGGATCATCACAATAGGCCAGTACCAATTTGCAGGCCTGATGTTCAATACGCATGGGGTTAACAGCTTCTGCTTTGTTCTCCAGGCTGTATTTTGTCATGGCAGCTACGAATAAACTCAGCAGGTTCCTGTCATTACTGATATCCAGAACAACACCCTGCATATAAAAACTGTAATCTTTGGTACCCGTTACCCAGTTTGATAAAAATTGCAGGGCCCCCGACCTGCCTGCATCAATCTCAATAAAAGGCGTGGTGAGTATAAAGGTTGCTGCTGATAAGGCCAGTGGTTCTGTTTCCCTGTAATCAGAAGGTTTTTCCAGTTTAATATCCTGGTAGGGATAAACGGTCTGGCAGACAGCCGTCTTATAGAAGAAAATAAAGCATATAAAAAATAAGAATTTATTCATGATCAATAATTTGATTCCGGCAATTGATTTAAACCAGGTCAACAAAATGTAAAGCTCACCTTGTACTTTTGGTATTTTAGTACATGTTATAAAAAGCGGAACCTGTAAACCAGTGCATAAAATTACATTAAATCTGTAACCGAAAATAACAAAGCTACAATGCACCCTGTTGGTGAACTGTGCCCGGCTTATTTCCAGTAACTTAATTTTTAAGCTCTCCTCCAGGTAACCTGTGAATTAAAAAGTAAAACGCCTGTTTTCAATCTGGCCAGTTTTACTCATTTTGAAAAAGCGAATTTTCCTTTACGGATAATCTTATTTTAAATTCCAACCCCTTGGTTTTCGAATCATTAATAACACCGGATCTTAAAAAATCTTATAGTATTTGGTGGGGACTTGCCTGGTCAAAATAGGAAAATATTATTAAATATGCAATTCATTGATTTATAAATATTTACGAAACATAATAAAGGAACGGTTACTTAAAAACGCAGGATGAGGTAAATGGTGAACGATCTTTCCTCATTATTACAACAGTGCGCCGGCAGAATAGCCGTCTTTTAATTTGTAAATACGCAACTGTTTTTCATTTCTGATGGTCTGACTATTTAAGAGGAAGCCTGAATTTGGATACTTTTTTTAACCTAAACAATAATAATTTGAAACATTTAATTAAATCCCGTTTTATTAAACATGCTTCGATGCTGTGTTTTTTAATGGTAACAGGCGCAATAGCCCTGGCACAGGACAGTACCGTTACATCAGCTAAAACTTCAACAGCTACAACCGAAACAACTACCTGGTATGCCGAACCATGGGTATGGGCTGTGGGCGGATTGGTATTAATATTGGTGATTGTGGCACTGGTGAAGGGGAAACAGTGGCGGCAGCAGCAGCGGCCGTACAGATAAAGTAACGGTCACAAAACAACTTCATCTGATGTAAATTAGATTTGATCCGGAGCATTAAAAAAGCCTTGCATTGCAAGGCTTTTTTAATGCTGTTCATTTCTATTTAATTTTTAGAACTGTTATTACGCAGCAGTGCTACCAGCAATAAAATGAAAACAGCACCGCCAACAATAATCCATATCCAGTACTTCTCAAAGAAATTACCGCCCTTTATCCGGGTTGGTATTGATGTCGATTGTCTACTTTTTTTCTCCTGGGCAAACCCGATCAGGGAAAACAGGGTCATGGCAATATCATTGCTGCCCTGTCACACGTTTTTTTTACATGTGCTGTAATAAATTGTTTCATAATGTTAGATGTTGATTTAATAATACCTGTGGGGTAAATATCATGCCAACATGACTTACATTATTTTTGAGTACAGTTATTCTTTTACATTTTTGGGTCAGCGCACCGGGTTTACCGGACTTTTTTAAGGGCAATTTGTATAGTTTCTTTTTTTATTTATATAATTAACATTTTTTAAAAAAGGGAGTAAATAATAAATATCTGCTGATTTATCTGGCTCACGCATGATGTATCCTGTATACTGCCCTATTGTTTGGTTTTAGGATTTAAAAATACTGGATCTGGGAGTTGGGTATTGTTATTGGCTGGGTTCATGGCTGTTTTTTTTTCATCTTCAATAACTGCACTCATGTCTTTTACTATATCTTCATCAGTAGCTACGATTCCCCTGTTTTCGGCAGCGTAGATCAAATTACCGTTTTTACCTATTACAAATTTCCTGGGAATGCCCTCCACTTTATAATCTTTTACTGTTTTATTATGTACATCAAACAATACATTAAAACTGTATTTATTTTCCTGCATATATACAGCAATTTCCTTTTCCTTTTTTTCAGACAGATCATTTTCCCAGGTATCAATAAAAAGAAAAACAACATCCGGGTCATTTGCATATTTATTCACCAGATCCTGCATGGCCGGAAACGTAGCTTTGCAGGGTGCACACCAGGTTGCCCAAAAATCAAGAACCACGATTTTATTTTTTAATGCAGACAGTGTTACTGTTTCGCCTTTCATATTTTTCAGTGAAAAATCAGGTGACTTTAATGTTCCATAAACAGACTTAATAGACGCTTCATTTTTTTGCCTTGCAAGCATCAGCGATATTTCCTGCAGCCTGCTAAACTCATCTTCGGGAAGGTTTAATTGATTATAGATAGATCCCAATTGCTGCATCATTACCGGCGACTTTACACCCGATAGTAATTTTGTTTCAGGAACTGCCTTGTAAATGCAGTGCCTTTGCTTTTCGGCATAGGGAAGCATAGCGTTCCATGCCACCTGTATTCAATTCCTTGCCCTGCCTGCTCACCAGGTCCTGGTAATAAAAAGCAGAATCGGTTTGCCCCAGCTTATACATGATGCATGCGTAAGTATCATAAAAACTAAAATGGGTATCTTTCATTCCTTCATAAGCACTTACATCCATATTCGCGGAATCTTTCAGCATCTCCCCACTGTAATGTATCGACCTTGCTATGGCTTTTTTTAGCATGTTGCAGGTAATTTTCTGAGATATCATTTTGCTTGCTGATCACCCGCCAGGTATAAAAATTGTACAGGTATGCTGTACGTATCTTTTCAGTAACCAATTGTTCATAGGGTAAAGCAGCAGCCCAGTTTGAATCCTGTATGCAGGTAGAAATAAATGCATTGTAAAAAACGTCCCTGGTTTTTGAAGAACTGTCATTAAACCTTTGCTATACTCATCCAAAGCTGCAAGCATTGCTCTGTTCCTTTTATCATTTTTTTGGTAATAATTGTTCCAGAATTTTCTTTGGCTCTTTTGCCATTGGGAAAGGCAATATCAATTTTATCATCAACAACTTTTTTTCATCACCCATTTTAACCTGCTGTAAATACGTGCAGCTTTTGTCCATTTTTACTTCATCATTTTTAGCCTGCAGTAACAGGTTGGCATGATCAAGCAAAAGGCTGCCTGCCGGTTTTTTCGTTTTCGGCATACCGGAGAAAAAGATATTCGAGGTAAGGATTTTCTTTTTTTAATTCCGGGTGCAATTGATAACTGTCTTCATACATTTTGATAAGTGCCTGGCTGGATCTGCTTTTTAAGGCAAGTTCATAAACCGCATAATCATCCAGTAACCCGGCCAGGTCTGTTTTTTCGTAATTAAACCGTTTACCCTCTTTATTATGTAAGTAAATGATATATCCGTTTTCGTTATTGTTGTCAAATATTATTTTCTTTTCCATCACCAGGCTGTTTTTTACCGGTATTATTTTACCGGGTACTATAATACTGAACATTAATACCGATGTAGAATCCGGCGCTTTAAAGGTAAACCGGTATGAATCAGCCACTTTATTTACCCGGATGGTTTTGGTGAAAAACTGCTCATTTGTTTGATACACAACCATCGCCTGTATGATGCCGGGAACCATAATATTTTTTGGTGGTTGATACAGGTACATATTGGAAACTCCTGCTTTCGGTTTTGGCTCCAGGGATCTGATGCTGCCCTGGTTTTGGGCACTGCATATTGAAAAAATAAATAACCCTGCAATGGACAATATGTTTTTTTTCATCGGGAATTTATTAATTTGTTCGAAAAGAAATGGATGATCAATACTCAATCCACATTAAGTGAATTCAGCAAATAGCAGGTAACAATGTATAGCCGGTTTAAGATACAAGGTATACGATTATTTTTATAAATGTCCACAAGGATAAGATTGGCAATTTGTTAAGCCAATCCCAGGCTACTTTCAACGAAAGATTTATTAAACCCCTGAATGCTATGATCATAAAACGGCTTGCCTGAACAAAGCAACTCAAAGATTTCCTGCCCGGAACTTATTTTTTTTATATCTTCATCAACTAAACCAATAAATATGGAGTTTTTACAACAATACTGGTGGGTAATCGTTTTGGTGCTCGCCTTATTAGGGTGCTTTGTAACCGTTAACCAGGGTTTTATCGGCGTGGTAACCATGTTTGGTAAATACCGTCGTATCATGCGGCCGGGACTGAATTTCAAGATCCCTTTCCTGGAGCAGATATTTAAAAAAGTAAGTATCCAGAACCGTTCGGTAGAACTGGAGTTCCAGGCAGTAACCGTTGACCAGGCGAATGTATATTTTAAATCGATGCTCTTGTATTCGGTACAGAACGAACAGGAAGAAACCATTCAGAAAGTGGCGTTTAAATTCATCAGCGATAAAGACCTGATGCAGGCCTTGATACGTACTGTTGAGGGAAGTATCCGTGCTTTTGTTTCTACCAAAAGGCAGGCAGAGGTTTTAAACGTACGCCGGGACATTGTTGAAAATGTAAAGGAACAGGTTGACGTAGCCCTGGAAGGCTGGGGTTATCACTTACAGGATCTACAGATCAATGACATCACTTTTGATGAAGCTATCATTACCAGTATGAGCAAAGTGGTTGCATCAAATAACTTAAAGGCAGCGGCTGAAAATGAGGGCCAGGCACTCTTAATTACCAAAACCAAGGCAGCCGAAGCAGAGGGTAATGCCATCAAGATCGCAGCAGAAGCAGAAAGACTGGCAGCCCAGTTACGTGGACAGGGTGTGGCGCTGTTCCGGGAAGAAGTGGCCAAGGGTATGAGCCAGGCTGCAACTGAAATGAAACAGGCCAACCTCGATACCAATGTGATCCTTTTCAGCATGTGGGTGGAAGCCATCAAGAATTTTGCCGAATATGGAAAGGGAAATGTGATCTTCCTGGATGGCGGCAGCGATGGTATGGAAAGAACCATGAAACAGATCATGGCCATGCAGCAACTGGAATCGAAAAAATAGCCTGTTGATAAAACATAATTTCCGCCCCGGTTTACCGGGGCTTTTTTATTTTATGGAATTATAAATCGCAAGATTAACATTTTGTTATGCAGCTATTGTAAATTTGTTTCGTTTCATTGCATAACTGAATAGTTTTGGCATAATTATAGCGCAGCTAACTTTACAAATCAAACCCGGCATACATGTTTACTATTTTATTACAGTTCGACAGCACAGCTATCACCACATCACCGGCAGGAGACGAATCCCTGTTCTCATTATTGGTAAAGGGAGGAGTATTAATGATACCCCTGGCTATTTTTATGGCCATGGCGATCTTTTTCTTTATTGAAAGGTTGATCGCCATCCGCAAAGCCAGTAAGATCGAGGATAATTTTATGAACATCATCCGCGATCATATCATCTCCGGTAATATTACCGCAGCTGCCAGCCTGGCCAAGAATACACATCACCCGGTAGCCAAAATGATCGACAAAGGGATCAAGCGTATTGGTAAACCGATTGATGCCATTGAAAAAAGCATGGATAATATTGGCAAACTGGAGATCTATAAAATGGAAAGGAACCTGCCGGTACTCTCCGTAATTGCACGCATTGCCCCTTTGTTTGGTTTTGTGGGTACCATCATTGGCCTGGTAATGTTGCTGCGGGATTTTGCTACCGCAACCAATCCTTCCATTACCGATATTGCCGATGCCATGTATGTAAAGATGATCACTTCTGCAACAGGACTTATCATTGGTATGCTTTCGTTTTTGGGATACAGTTACCTGAATACACAGATCGATAAAACGGTGCATAAAATGGAATCGGCAAGTGCTGATTTTATTGATATTTTACAGGAACCAACGAGGTAGGTAACTGGTTAATATGTTAATACGTTAATCCGTTGATACGTTAATTGGTTTATTGGTTTTTTGGTAAGACAAGTAGAAATTATAATATGAGTTTAAAAAAACGTTTACGGGATAATCATAACGAAGTGGATGCTGGTCCGCTCAATGATGTGCTGTTTATTTTATTGATGTTCTTCCTGCTGGTATCCACTTTGGCCAACCCCAACGTGGTCAAGGTTTCAAATCCAAAGGGTAAGAGTGATACAAAAGTGAGCCAGAATATTGTGGTAACGGTTACCAAAGATCAGAAAGTTTTTATCGGTACGCAGCAGATCGATATGATGTACATTGACTCATTGCTTAAAAAGGAAGTAGAGAATAATAAAAAATATATAGATACCCCAACTGTTGTCCTCAATATTGATACCGCTGCTTTCTACGGCCAGGCCTTTAAGATCATGGAAGCGGCAAAAAGGGCAAAAGCAAAACTGGCAGCCAATATCAAGCAGTAACCAGTATCATCCGTTCCTTACCGTATAGGTCTTTTTTTATCATCACCGTTTGATAATCTTTCCGGAACAGGTCCGCCGTTTCATGGGCACGGTCCTCGTGTGTTTCGAGGTATATTTTTCCATTGGACAATAAATGGTCTTTACCGAACGCAGCAATTTTTTCATAAAAGATCAATGGTGAACCGTCAGGCACAAAAAGCGCCAGGTGCGGTTCAAAGCCTTTAACCCGTTCTTCCATTTTATCTTTTTCCTGAACCGGTATGTATGGAGGATTGCTGATGATGATGTCGTACATGGGAAGCGACTTCCAGTTTGATTCATTTAAAAAATCGAGCTCTGTAAATGTGATCTGCGCATGATGCATGGCTGCATTTTCTGTTGCCAGTAACAGCGCATCCCGGCTGATATCAATACCGGAAATTTTGGATGCCGGTAAATTTTTCTTAATGGCAATCGAAATGCATCCGCTGCCGGTTCCAATATCCAGGATGGCAGGATCGGTAAGCTTTGATTTCCGGTCTTTGATCAGTTGTTCAACCAGTTCTTCGGTTTCGGGCCGCGGGATCAGTACATGTTCATTCACTTTCAGTTTCATATTGTAAAACCAGGCTTCGCCCAATACATATTGTACAGGTTTATGCAACAGCAGTTCCTGCAGTGTTTTTTGTACCAGGTTGCCGGCAACCGGTGTAATCATTTTCCCGGGGTCCTTTAAGATATCTGTACGTTTCAGCGATGCCGTTTTTTCAAATACCCAGTCGGTTATGGCCGTAGCTTCACCCAGGCTGTATATTTTCTGCAGTTGAACTAAAAAATTCCGGTATAGCTCTTTTAACGTCATGACAGCAAACATACTGATTCGCTGATTGATTTAATGAATTAAGTAATATGGATTTTGATTAACGCAATCTTCAGGAAATAATTGCCCGGTTATATTGTACAGGCAGTTTGTTTTTTGATGCGTATTTTTGTTGCTTGTCAGAACATGAACTATATATGCAGCGCTGCCTTCAACTGGCCATATTAGGTGCAGGAAATACTGCGCCTAATCCAATGGTAGGCGCTGTATTGGTACATGCCGGTAAAATAATAGGGGAGGGTTATCACCAGCAATATGGAGGGCCACATGCCGAAGTGAATTGTATAAACAGTGTTGCGGATGCAGATAAGGATCTTATTGAAAAGAGTACATTATATGTTTCACTTGAGCCCTGTTCACATTTTGGAAAAACACCGCCCTGTACCGACCTGGTCATTGCCAATAAGATCCCCGAAGTTGTGATCGGCTGCCGGGATAGTTTTGCAGCAGTGGATGGAAAAGGAATTGAGCGTTTAATGGCTGCCGGCATACAGGTAAATGTAGGTATTTTGGAAAAAGAATGCCGGGAACTGAACAAACGTTTTTTTACATTTCATGAAAAGCATAGGCCTTATATCATTTTAAAATGGGCACAAAGCAGTGATGGAAAGATAGCCGCCCGGGGGGCTGACCGGATATTTATAAGCAATGAAATAACAAACCGGCTTGTTCATCAATGGAGAACAGAGGAAGCTGCGATATTGGTTGGAACAAATACAGTGCTGCTTGATGATCCGGCGTTAACTGCAAGGTTGTGGCCGGGTAAAGATCCGGTAAGACTGGTCATTGATAAGGAATTAAAATTACCTGTACATTTAAAACTGTTTGACGGGAGTGTAAAAACAATTGTGTTTAATTACATTAAACAATCCGCCACCGAAAACCTGGTTTATCACCGGTTGAATAAAGAAGAAGGTATACCTGTACAGATCCTCAGCGCACTTTACAATATGCAGTTACAGTCAGTGATGGTAGAAGGTGGCTCAAAACTATTACAGTCATTGATTGATGAAGGACTTTGGGATGAGGCAAGGGTAATTACCAATTCGGCCATGGTTATTGGCGAAGGGTTGGATGCGCCGGTGTTAAAAAATGAAATGGAGCTTTCGGAACAAAAGATAGAAAATGATGTGATCTCTTATTTTACAAGAAAATAATTTCAAATTGAATTTTATTATAAATAAGGATGTCAGCCTGAGCTTGCCTTGCTCTGCCATAGCGGCTACGCAGAGGCGAGTCGAAGGCGGATTTAACTAAGAATCCTTACCGGCTTCGACAAGCTCAGCCTGACAGCTCAAAAGAATTCTGAGCCAAAAATGTGAACCCATGAACGACCAGGATTTTTATACCACCATTGAAAAGCCATCCAGTGCCGAATTCAAGGACCGTGGCAGTAAATTTATTGCCTTTGCTTTCCCGGTCGAATCAGCTGATGATTTTAAAAAGCAGCTGCAGATTTTAAAGAAAGAACATCCCAAAGCGGTACATCATTGTTTTGCCTACCGGATCGGTACCGATGGAAATAATTTCCGTTCTTCTGATGATGGAGAGCCATCCGGAACTGCCGGTAAACCCATACTGGGCCAGGTAGACAGCAAAGGAATAACCAATGTGGCGGTGATCGTTGTCAGGTACTGGGGCGGCACCATGCTGGGCGTGCCGGGTTTGATCAATGCATATAAAACTTCGGCAGCGTTGGCTTTACAGGTAACACCGGTTGTGGAAAAGCAGATCGAGGTAAATTATTCTATCGAGTTTGATTATACGCAGATGAATGATGTGATGATGGTAATGAAACAATTCAATTGTACCATTCACGCCAATGAAATGAAGTTGTTCTGCAATATAAAAGCAGGGATCCCCAAAAACCGGCTGGATGGGGTTTTGAACCGCCTGGAAGACCTGCAGCATGTAACTGTAAAAAAAGCGGGATAGTCGTTTTACAAAAATGGTGGATGCTGGCACTGATACCGGTTTGTGGTTATGGTTTTGCCTGGGCAGGCCATTATTTTATTGAAAAGAACAGGCCGGCAACCTTTACATATCCTTTATACAGTTTGGGCAGTGATTTTGTCATGTTCTGGCACATCCTTACCGGGCAGATCGATAAAAAACTGGAAGAAGCCAAAAAAACGATCAGGTAATCATGAATATTGAAACCCTCCGGGAATACTGTTTACAAAAACCTTATGTTACAGAAGGATTTCCTTTTGGAGAAGATACGCTGGTGTTTAAGGTAAAAGAAAAGATATTCTTACTGGCAGGGCTTGACAGTTCCCCGTTACAATTCAATGTAAAATGCGATCCTGGTAAAGCAATAGAATTACGGGAAGAATTTCCCGAATCTGTTTTACCCGGTTACCATATGAATAAAAAGCATTGGAATACGGTTATTGTTGATGGCAGGTTAACGGCAAAGCAATTAAAAGAGATGATCGATGATTCGTATACATTGGTAGCTCAAAAAACCGTGTAAAATAACTTTGCCAAAGTTCAAAACTTTGGCAAAGTTTGTTTCAGTTACTTCATTTGATATTTCCAGTTCCTTCCTTTTCCTTCAGTTATCCATTCCAAAGCAGTTGCCATTCTTTTGTTCCTGGTTTCCGCTGTCTTTGCTTCTGTGATCCATTCCAGGTATTCTTTTTTATGGGAGTAAGGGAAATTTTCGAAGACCAGTTTTGCTTTTTTATTTTTAGCCAGCGCTTTTAAAAAATAATCAGGCACAGTCAATTCTTTTTTCTCAGGGGTTTTTGCTTTGGACGGAAGCTTAATTCCCTTATCGGTTAGTATCATGGCTTCTTTGATCCAGGCCGTTATTTTTTTATCGGATGGCAGGTCTTTTAAACTTGTAAGTTTTCCCAGGTGTCCCATGGCCGTTTCTGACTTTGCCTTTTCATTGAGTGCGGGGTCCTTCATCAATGCGGCTTTCCAGAAACTCATTACCGCATGTTGTTTAAAGGAAGCCATATGACACAACATCTCCCTTTTATAATCAAAGAAAGGCATGCCCCATTTTATTTTTTCTTCCACATCCGGGCATGCTTTGTGTACCAGCTCACGGATATGGTTTAAAATGGGTTTTGCAAAATCGGCTGATTTGGCGATGTAGGCATCTATTGCTTTTTCTTTTTTTGCCATGATTATTCATTTAAAAATAATTGATGTCAGCCTGAGCTTGTCGAAAGCGGTATATATTAAACGGAATATTTGGTGAACCCGCCTTCGACTCGCCTCTGCGTAGCCGCTACGGCGGAGCAAGGCAAGCTCAGGCTGACAATATAGTGAACTGAAATCCATATCGTTTTTTAACTTTTTTTCTTTGCAGTACACATCCAGTCCCAGGGATAAGGCTCAGACAGCCACTTGGGTGGCTTATGAAATTCGGTGGTCCAGTCGTAATTAATTTTTTTGATCAGTTGTACTTCAAAACCTTCCAGGGTAAGCAGCAATTCCAGTTCTTCCTTTAAATAATGTTTGGTGGGCACATTATCAATATCGGTAACACCCTGTTTGATGTTCTTCACCTGGTCAATGGCTTTTTTGGGCTCCGGGTTTTTATCATGTTCAGCATCATCAACATTCCAGCGATCGGCAATGATGTTGGTATATAATTTCGATTCCAGCGACGGAACAACAAGCACCAGCTCTCCACCGGTGTGTAAACAAAGCGAAAGTGACTGGAAAAAATTGATCCTTTTTTCAAGTGAATGGGTGAGGATGGCATTGATACAGATGGCGGTGTCGCAGGGGGTTACGGTAAGGTCATCGGCCGACATATCCAGCCTGTGGTATTCCACGTTATCAAAATCAGTATATTTTTCTTTTGCGATCTGCAGGTTCTTTGCAGAGATATCCGCAGCAATAACCAGTTTGAATTTTGGAGACAGTATGGGGATCCATTTGCCTACAGCACAGCCAATATCCATGATGCTTTTTTCAGGAGAAGCCATTGCTTCAATGGCGGCAATGATGCTGCCCGACTTGTCATTTTGCAGCACATCAAAAATTTCCGTTTCATATTTGGGTGCGATCGTTTCCCAGTATTTTCTGTCCATAATGCTATTTTTTCGATCATTGTACAAAGAAATGCCAAGCAAAAGTTACAGGAAATAATGCCATTTTCAAAGCCGTGATCGTATTGGCATTTTACCTGCCAAGGAATTTTCCCTGTTTTTTCGTGAAAAACCACTACAATAAACTACCCGGAAAAACTACTTTCGATTCAAAATTAAAACACATGATACCCGAAGAAAAATTTTCGGAAAACCCGCTCGAAAATATCAAAATTGAAAATGATTTTTTGAAACTTAAATTAAAGGCACAGTATGGTGATGCTTTCTTTATGGAAAGCAATGCTGACCTGCCACCGGAAATGGAAAACCTGTTTTTAAAGAATATCATCGCATTTGAAACGAACACAGAAAAAGCGGAATATATTACCGTGTATGAAAAATAGGGAAACCAACATATAAACCGGCTGGTGGGATGAATCCTGTTGAAATTACAGCTGCCCTTAAGAAAATTACGGCCCTTATGGAGCAACAGGGTGTTTGCCTGGATATCTGCCAGGGGCCTTATCCCGATGATATTATTTATACATTCATCACCGAAGAATTATTCAGCCAGGAGATCCAAAAAGAAATCCTTCCGGGAGGTGCATGGCATTTCATTTACGAAGAATTTCACCCGAATGATAAGCGGGATATTGAAAAAAATACCCATGAATTTTTGCTGCACTGGTTTAGCAGGGATTTTAACGAATTCTGTTCCGGATTGGCTTATGAGATCCTCACTGCAGATGACAGGCGGCTGAGCCGGGATGCCGTATTAAAAAAAATGAATTTATTTTTTGATGCATTTGAAACCTTTACAGATGATGGTTATAACATTGATGAGATCCATTTTGAATTTCCGGAACCGGAACATGGGTTGGGCCACGCAGAAGGCAGGTTGAAATATGATGCCGTTATGGAAAACGGGAGGTCTTACATTATGAAGGGCCCTATAAACTGTACATGCAGCGCCGGGATAATTTTTGGACGATATTTTATTTTGTGATGCCGGGGTTTGTTTGGTAGTAATGATAACTTTGGCAAAGGTCAAAACCTTGCCAAAGTTTTTTATTACTTTCTGAACCGTTCACTCACCACCAGGTCTTTGCTGCCCGCGGTATATGTATAAAAACCTTCGCCGCTTTTTGCGCCCAGTTTACCGGCCAGAACCATATTCAACAATAATGGGCAGGGTGCATATTTGGGATCGCCGAATCCATCCTGTAAAACCTTTAAAATGCTCAGGCAAACATCCAGGCCAATAAAATCGGCTAACTGTAAGGGTCCCATGGGGTGGGCCATACCAAGTTTCATGACGGTATCAATTTCTTCCACACCCGCAACGCCTTCATATAAACTGTGAACAGCTTCGTTGATCATGGGCATTAAAATGCGGTTGGCAATAAAGCCCGGGTAATCATTAACAGCGCAGGGAATCTTACCAAGCTGCTTACTTAATTCAATGATGGTTTCGGTAACTTCTTTTTTAGTGGCATAGCCATTTATTATTTCCACCAGTTTCATCACCGGCACCGGATTCATAAAATGCATGCCGATCACCAGTCCCGGCCTTTGTGTAACAGCGGCAATTTTTGTTATGGAGATGGAAGATGTGTTGGTAGCCAGGATACAGCCTGCAGGCGCATAGGTATCCATCTGTTCAAAAATGGATAATTTAAGGTCCACATTTTCTGTGGCTGCTTCCACAACCAGTTGGGCATCCTTAACACCTTCTGCAATGATGGAGAATACTTCAATATTTGCCAGTGTTGCTTTTTTTTGATCCTCGGTGATGGTTCCTTTACCAAGTTGCCTGTCTAAATTTTTATGGATAGTATCCATCGCTCTTTGCAGTTGTGAAGGATTCACATCTACCAGGCTTACTTTAAAACCAGACTGGGCAAATACATGGGCAATGCCGTTTCCCATTGTTCCGGCGCCAATTACACTAATATTCTTTATCATGATAGCTTTTTTATTACTCTAATTAAAATGAATTAGCTGAATTGTAATGAATATCCTTACCAATTTACGGATTAACTAATAAACGGATTAACCTATTTAAACGCATTAATCCCCGTCACATCCATTCCCGTGATCAGCAAATGAATATCATGCGTACCCTCATAAGTAATTACACTTTCCAGGTTCATCATGTGACGCATTACCGGGTATTCGCCTGTAATGCCCATACCGCCCAGCATCTGGCGGGCATCCCTGCAAATATTTGTTGCCACTTCACAGGCATTCCGCTTGGCCATACTCACCTGCTGTGGTGTTACTTTACCTTCGTTCATCAACACACCAAGCCGCCAGTTCATTAACTGGGCCTTTGTAATTTCGGTTACCATCTCTGCCAGTTTTTTCTGCTGCAGCTGAAAACTGCCGATAGGTTTTCCAAACTGGATCCTTTCTTTACTGTAGTTTAATGCTGTATCATAACAATCCATAGCAGCGCCAATTGCACCCCAGGCAATTCCATATCTTGCCTTGGTTAAACATCCCAATGGCCCTTTCAATCCTTTTACATTGGGTAATATATTTTCTTTGGGAATTTTTACATTGTCGAATACCAGCTCCCCGGTTGCACTGGCACGCAGGCTCCATTTACCATGTGTGGTTGGGGTACTGAAACCTTCCATGCCCCTTTCCACGATCACGCCTTTTATATCTCCGGTTTCATCTTTAGCCCAAACCACGGCCACCTGTGCAAAAGGCGCATTGCTGATCCACATTTTTGCACCATTCAGTAAAACATGGTCACCGGCGTCTTTAATAGTTGTTAGCATTCCGCTGGGGTCGCTGCCATGATTGGGTTCGGTTAAACCAAAACAACCAAGCCACTCACCGCTGGCCAGTTTTGGTAAATATTTGTTGCGTTGTTCCTCATTTCCATATTGATAAATGGGAAACATCACCAGGCTGCCCTGCACGCTGGCTGTTGAACGTACACCACTATCGCCACGTTCCAGTTCCTGCATCATCAAACCATAACTGATATAATCCAGTCCGCCGCCGCCATATTGTTCCGGTACGGTAGGACCAAAACAGCCCAGGTCGCCCAGCTGTTTGATGATCTGTTGCGGAAATTCGGCCCGCTGGGCATAATCTTCTATAATGGGGGAGATCTCTTTTTTTACATAATTGCGTACAGATTCACGAATGAGCTTATGTTCATCCGTCAGCAGTTCATCAACATTAAAATAATCGGGAGATTGAAAATTGTCTGTTTTAGCAGCCATTGTAATGTTTATTGGTTAATTCGTTAATTAGTTAATCTGTTAATCCGTTAATCTGTTAATGTTAATCCGTTAATCCGTTAAGTGGTTAATACGTGGACTCAGATCTTGCCATTCAGATTGGTATCTGTACCGCAAATATAAATACGTTGAATCAGAAGCAAATTTTTTGTTTTTTGCCCCGGATTATTTAAAAACCCGACAGCGGCTTTAGAACCCCGACAGTGGTTGCAAACCTTGTCGGCGGTTATTGTAAATAATCCAAATAACCGCCGACAGGGCCTAGAGCCGCTGTCGGGGTTTTTTAACCGCTGTCAGAGTTTGTATTTTTTTAAAAAAATAATTAAATGGATGCAACATTGATCAAATAACCATGTCTCTTAACTATAAAAACCTGGATTTTTGGAATTAGCTGTATTACCGCAAAGGGATGAACTGATAGAACGCTGCCTGCAGGGTGACCGCCTGGGCTACCGGGAATTATATGACCGTTATTCAAAGGCCATGTACAATACATGCCTGCGTATTCTGAATCATGCTACGGAAGCCGAGGATGTACTGCAGGAAAGTTTTATTGAGGCGTTTAAAAACCTCGATAAGTTTGAATACAGGTCGAGTTTTGGAGGTTGGCTTAAACAGATCTGTATTAACAGGAGTATTAACCAGCTCAGGAAAAGAAAAGTGGAATGGGTGGATATAGAACGGGTAACCGGTTACGACCCGGTTGATGAAATGCCGGTAGATGAAGCCGCCATCGATCTTAAGGTGGAAACGGTAAAATCAGCGATCATGCAATTGCCGGATGGGTACCGAACTGTTTTGAACCTGTACCTCCTGGAAGGTTATGATCATGAAGAAATTGCGGAGATCCTGCATGTGGCCGAATCAACCACAAGAACACAATACATGCGGGCCAAACAAAAATTATTGCAACTATTAAAGGGTATATCATGAGTAATAAATTGAAAAATTTTATACAGGATAACCGCAGGGCTTTTGATGATGAAATGCCACCCGGTAAAATATGGGATCAAATTGATGCTTCTTTTCTGATGTTCCCAAAAAGAGAAAATCATATGGACTCCTGTACAAATGGGCCATGGCCGCGGCAGCCATGCTGGTGATCGCATCGGGGATATTTTACCTGGCCGTAAGAACAGACACGGTAACTCCCATTGCTGCCATCGAAAAAGAAACGGGTAAGCTGCCACCGGAATATGAATCGCAGATGAATCTCTTTGTAAAAATGATTGACACAAAGCAGGAAGAATTGAAAATGCTTGCCGGGGAGCAACCTGAACTTTACCGGAAGTTCACCACCGACATAATCCAGCTGGATAGTTCATACCATACCCTTAAAAACCAGCTCGGCAGTACGCCCAACCGGGAAATGCTGCTGGAAGCGATGATTCAAAATCTGCAGCTGCAGCTGAATGTACTGAATCAGCAATTAAACATCATTAACCAGATAAAACAATCAAAAAAGTATAACCATGAAAAAATTGATCAGACCATTTAAAACATTATTGCCGTTATTGATGCTGCTGCAGGTCAATGCATTTGCACAAAATGACAACGACAATAAGAACGATGACAACAAAAAGTATGGATTTGAAAAAAGTAAATCCGTTAACAGGACATACAATGTGTCCGCAACCGACCGGCTGAATATTTCGAATTCTTTTGGTAAGGTAGAAGTGAATACCTGGAATAAGAACGAGATCAAAGTTGATGTGAACATTGAAGTATCTGCCAATACCGATGCGCTTGCACAGAAAATGATCGACCGGATTTCTGTATCGGATGAAAAAAACGGAAAAGAGATCTCCTTTAAAACAACGATAAAGGATATGAATAATTCCAAAGGGGAGAAAAGCAGGATGACGATCAATTACAGGATTTCCATGCCGGCTTCAAATCCTTTGCAGGTAAAGAACGAATTCGGTGCCACCATCATTCCGGATCATGCGGGCGAAGTGGACCTGGTGAGCAAGTTTGGATCATTAACAGCCGGGAACCTGTCGAATGTAAAAAATGTACAGGTAGAGTTTGGTAAAGCAAATATTGAAAGTATCAATAACGGTAACCTGGTGATCAAATATTCAAATGCAACATTGGGAAAACTAACGGGTACCATTAAGCTGAATGCAGAATTCAGTACCGTGATAAAAATGGACCTGGATAGCAGGCTCGCAGGCCTGGATATAAAAGCGTCTTACTCAACTGTAAATTTAAAACCCGCCACTGATATGTCTGCATCCTATACCATCAATACCAGTTTTGGCAGTTTTAAGAACCGTACTGAGGTAAAATTTGACGGGGATGACAATGACAAACAGGACAAAGGCCCAAAATTTGATTTCCAGTATAATGGAAAATCCGGCAGCGGCAATACCCGGATACATGTAAATACCAGTTTTGGAAATGTGATCCTGGGAGAACCCCGCCCGGAAGATATTAAAAGCAAATCGAAGACCAAGACAAAGACCTCTTAGTAAAAGTATAGCCATGAATCATAAAAGGCCTGTGATCTGTTCACAGGCCTTTTTTTGCAATAGAAAATGTGGCAGCCTGGGAATGGTTCTTCCTGTTCAGGGATCAGTCTGTTTGTTCAAGTATGAAGATATCTTCAACAGGTTTGCCGAATTCCCGGGCTATTTTAAGCGCCAAAACGGTAGAGGGAACATATTTATTTGCTTCCATGGCATTAATGGTTTGCCTGCTCAACGATACTTTATTGGCCAGGTGTTCCTGCGTTAATCCCTTTATGGCTCTTTGTACTTTGATATTATTTTTCATCGGTAGCAGTTTTAGCATTTTTGTACATCAGGTAATTGAACCGGGTAATGAAAATGATCAGCACGGTAAACATGTTATAGATCATCACGTTAAAAAAAGCCATGCCATATACAAATATAAAAGCAAGCAGTAACAGGATATAACTTACCAAAACGGCCCAAAGCAGTGATGATAAGCGTATGTTGGCAATGAATTCATCTTCATTTTTTTCTTTTGAAAAACTGACCAGCATGGCACCAATGATGAATAATACCGCAATAAACGTATTGGTGATATTGGTATGAATAAAACTGAAATATTGCTTTTTACCAAATACTTCGTCGTTGAAAAAAGCAAATACTGTTGTATTGAGCCAGTCAGCCTCAAAGCCTGTTATACTGAGGATGATACCTGCAATGGTTGCAGGAACCAGGATAAACCAGCCAATGGTTTTGAACCTGGATGGTAATAAAAGTTGATGTTGCATAATATAAAGTTTTAGCAAATGTAAAAAAAATCTTACAATATGACAAAATAATCTTACATTTTGTAAGATTATTTTAACATTTGATAGCCGGGTTTACTTCATTAACTTTATGCTGTATATAAGTAAGCCATGATAACATATTCCTATTTAGCCCTGGGTGACAGCTATTCTATTGGCGAACAGGTAGCTTTTGCCGATAACTTTCCAAACCAAACCATCCAACTGTTGCGCAAAGACAGCTTTGGTTTTTATGCGCCGGAGATCATTGCAAAAACCGGGTGGACTACTGATGAGTTAAACGAAGCCATTGAAAATACGGTATTGCTTGAGACCTATGATATTGTTTCGCTCCTGATCGGTGTAAATAATCAATACCGTGGCCGCAGTGCAACTGAATTTAAAATTGAATTTGAACAGCTACTGCAACTGGCCATCGGGTTTGCCGGTAATAAACCTTACCGTGTTTTTGTGTTGAGTATACCGGATTGGGGTATTACGCCTTTTGCATCAACCCTGTTGATTGATGGAAAGGGAACAGACACCCAAAAAGTTGCTGAAGAGATAGATGCCTACAATTATATATGTGAAACATCAGCAAAACAGTTCTTAACCAATTTCATAAATATTACCGCATCACAAAGGGAAGAAGGTAATAAACCGGGATTTTTAGCACCCGATGGTTTGCATCCTTCAGGGTTGGAATATAAAAAATGGGCTGCAAAACTGGCCGATGCGGTTTTGAAACAATTATAAGATGAAGACGATCGATTTTTCAGAAGTACAGCGTTTTAAAATATGGTGGGCCTGGATAGCCGTAACGGCACTGAATGTACTTTTTATGTATGCCGTAATGCAACAGGTTTTTTTGGGAAAACCGTTCGGCCCAAAGCCTGCGCCTGATGTGGTTTTGATCTTCATTGAATCATTGTTATTACTTTTTCTGCTTTTCTTATTTTCCATAAAATTAAAAACACACATAGATAGTACCGGCATCCGGTACCGGTTTTATCCTTACCAGTTTAAAGAAACATACATTGAATGGCATGAACTGAAAGATGCTTATATCCGGGAATACAATTCCTATTTTGAATATGGCGGATGGGGGATGAGAACAGGCGGTATCAAGTTCGGGAAAGCCATTAACACTTCCTCATCATCTGATAAGGGATTACAACTGCAGTTTAACAACGGCAAACTTTTATTGATCGGTACCAGCAGGCCTGGTGAAATAAAACTGATCATTGATGATGTTATTGCATCGGGTAAAATTAACAGGAGAGTTTAGCAGATTAATATGCTGTCATTTTTCTTTCAACAGATCCGTCATTGTAAAAATCGAACAGGGCGTAGGCCGGTGCAAAATCCTGGAAAGCACCTTTCCACCAGTTGCCGCTGACAGCCCCATTGCAATAATATTTTATGTCCAGGAAATTTACTTCGTCCTGTAAATGTATGTGGCCGCTCAGGCAGGTTTTAATATTGGGATGCTTTTTAAAAAGGTCTTTTATCTTTCTTGCATCAGTATGCAGCAAAGCCCTGGAAAGTTTCCAGTCGCCATTGGGCAGCATATCTTTGTAAAACAGGGCCGGGCAAAAAGAAATGATGGGGATATGGGAAACAATACAGATGTATTTTTGCTTATTGGCATCTAACTCTTTTTCCAGCCAGCTAAACTGTTCATCATCCAGCAAGGCAATATAACCGCCTTTGTTTTCCTGCACACTGTCTAAAAAAATAAAATGCCAGTTGTTATGGGTAAAGCTGTAATACGTTTTGGGGTAACCTGTCTGTTGCAGCCACCATGCTTTACCATACCATGCATCGGTTTTACATCTTCTTTCAGTTGCCAGCCCCATATATCATGATTGCCAAGACAATGCTTTACCGGCAGTTTATTTTCTGCCTGCATTATTTTATTGAACAGCTCCCATTGTGTGCTGGTATTTTCTTTATTGGCCGCCAATGCATCCATGATGCTGTCGCCGCCATTAATTATAAAATCGGGTTGTTGTTTTAATTGATTGATGTGTTGCAACACTTTTTTCATTCCTGCTTCTGCAACATCCAAAGGTTTTATATGAATATCGGTGATGAATGCTGCTGTAAAAGACCTTTTCTTTTTAGGAGGTTCGGCGCTGGTTAGTTTTGGTAAAGTTGCTGAAGCAGATATCAGTGAAATGTTTTGGAGAAATTTTCTGCGTTGCATAAAAAAGTTTTTTATATTTTTAGATAACTCGCCATTTCTGATTGATATTGATGTGCAATGGCCCTTGCTTCGGCTGCAAAATCTTCCCGCTCGCTGGCATAGATGATGGCACGGCTAACATTTACCAAAAAGTCCGCAGTCATTATTCAGTCCATATTTGCTTACTTCCTTCAAACTGCCACCCTGGAATCCAACGCCCGGCACCAGTAAAAAATGGCCGGGAATAATTTTCCGGATCTCTCCCAGGTCACTCGCTTTGGTTGCGCCAATCACAAACATCAGGTTATTGGTATTTCCCCAACTGCTTACTTTTTTTAAAACGGCCTCGTATAAAAATTCACTGTCCTGGTTACCATCCCCGCTAACCAGTTTCAACTGTTCAAAATCGGTACTGCCGGTATTACTGGTCAACCCTAAAACAATGGCCCATTTATGTTCAAATGCTAAAAATGGTTTAACACTATCCTCACCCATGTAGGGTGCAACTGTTATGGCATCAAAGTGCAGTGTTTCAAAAAAAGCTTTGGCATATTGTGAGGATGTATTGCCAATATCGCCACGCTTGGCATCAGCAATGATGAATTGTTCTTTGGGGATATAGTCAACGGTTTTTTCCATGGCTTCCCAGCCCTTTTTCCCCATGGCTTCGTAAAAAGCGGTATTTATTTTATACGCCACACAAAGATCCTGTGTGGCATCTATGATCTGTTTATTGAATTCAAATACAGCATCGGGATGCGTTTGTAAATATGCAGGTATCTTATTGATATCGGTATCTAAACCAACGCAGAGGTATGATCTTTTTAATTGTATTTGCTGAATGAGTTGTTTTCTTGTCATGCGGTAAAATTATAATCTCTTTTTCATTTCATCAGCAATTGCGGCTGAATTTGCATCGCCTCTTTTTTCCAACTGTTCAATAATATTTATTTGAGAGGCTTTATCCCTGTTCTGGCTCATTTTGAATGTGTTTTCTATACTTTCTACCTCAATGCTGAATCCAACGATGGCTTTTACCATATGGTCGATGTAAGCTGCGGGTAATTGATCATAAGAGCTGGCTGACCCGGTGCCGGTATATTTATCAGAAACAGCTTTTACAGCATTTCGTGTACCGGCTTCATCGGTAAAAATAATTTTTCCTTTTGCCTGCACCGTCATATAATTCCAGGTAGAACCCATTTGCGGATCAGTGTACCAGGCAGCGCTTACAAAGCAATGCGGCCCGGGAAAAATTACCAGTACGCTGTTGTTTTTTTCAAAGGCCAGGTGATGGTCTGTTTTCCGCATCAGGTGCCCTTCTAAAAATATTTTATGATCAGTTATTTTAATTGCCAACGGGATCTGTGTGGCTACAGGAAAATTTTCTCCCATGCCGGTGATCAGGGCAAAAGGATTTTCTTTCATAAAATCAATGACCTTTTGTTCATCAGGTTCGGTGTAGTAAGGGAATTTGTACATATTGTTTATGGGCTAAAGCCCGGTTTTTTTTTATTTTTATCCCTGGCCTGAAGGCCAGGGCAATTCAGAAGGCCGGGGCAATTCAGGCTGGAGATTGTGTACAATAAATTTAATAGGCTTTAGCCCTTTATTTTTTCCAAGATCATTTTTTCTATTTCTTCATCGGCCCACCTGTTCTCAATGCCGGGCAAAGCCATGATCTCCTGCATAATGGTTTCCTGTTTTTGTCCGTTTACCAATGCCTGGCTATACCTGATATGTGGACTGAATGTTACCTGTGCATAAGCCGGGATCCATTTATCGGGATATTTTTTGCTGAATGCCGCTTCAATTTTTTTCTGCAGTAAAAAACGGGGATCAGCAACCTTATCACGCATTTCTACAAAATTATTCAGTGCCAGGTCGCAGATGGCATCGCCGTCGGGTTTTCTTAACTGCTGGTATTCGGCCAGGATCTTTGTCCAGTTCTCATCATGTTTTCCGATCAGGCTGTTTAAAACTGAGCAGTCTTCAAAGCCACAGTTCATACCCTGCCCAAAAAAAGGAACCATGGCATGTGCTGCATCACCGATCAGCGCAAATTTATCTTCCCGTATCCAGGGAAAACATTTTACGGTTACCAGGGAAGATGTGGGGTTATTGAAAAAATCTGATTCCAGGGTTGGCATCAAAGGCAAAGCATCTGAAAAAGTCTTTTCAAAAAAAGTTTTTACTTTTTCTTTTGTATCCAGTGCGGCAAAAGAAACTTCGCCATCAAAGGGAAAGAAAAGTGTGCAGGTAAAACTGCCATCCATATTGGGCAGGGCTATCATCATGTAATTACCCCTTGGCCAGATGTGCAAAGCATGCTTCTCCAGTAAAAATGATCCGTTCTCTCCCGCAGGTATGTTTAGTTCTTTATAGCCAAAGTCGATAAAATACTGGCTGTACTGGAAACGGTCCTGTTGCAACTGGTGTGTAAGCCTGGCAGCAGAATAAGCGCCATCGCTGCCGAAAATAAGTTGGCCGTTATTTGTTGTTCGTTGCCCGGTAGCTACATGCTCAAATAGGATATCATTTTTATTCCAGTCAATGTGTTCACATTTTTGATTGAAATTAATTTCAACGCCATGCTGTTCGGCAAGGTCCATCAACTTACAATTTAGTTCGCCGCGTGAAACTGAATTAATGTACTGCCCTTCTTTGCCATAGGGCTGATACGCAGTGGTTCCATCGGCATTGTGCATATACCTGCCATGCATGGGAATACATATCTTCCGGATATCATCCATCAGCCCAACTTCTTCCAGCGCTTTGATACCACGATCACTGAGTGCAAGGTTAATGGAGCGCCCGGCAACCATATCTGTTTTACGCATATCTGAACGCCGTTCAAAGATTTTTACAGGATACCCGCGTTTGGATAAATAGATGGACAGCAATGAGCCAACCAGCCCGGCACCGATAATTATTGTTTGCTTCTTTTCCATTAATCTTTATTTAAGATCAGTTTTACAATTTCTCCAAACTTCCAGATATCTTCAAATGTATTGTATAAGGGTACCGGTGCCACCCTGATCACATTCGGTTCCCGCCAGTCGGCCAGCACCCCGTTTTGTTTTAAGGTATCAAAGACTTCCTTACCTTTTTCCAGCATCAGCATGGATACCTGGCAACCTTTATTTTCTTTAGGGGTAATGATCGTGATCTTTTTTTCTGCCGAACCGGCATTGATCTCTTCAATTATAAAAAATAAATAATCGCTCAGCATTTTTCCTTTGGCAATCAAATTTTCAATACCGGCTTCTTCAAAATTATCAAGCGAAGCTTTATGGGCTGCCATGCTTAAAATGGGAGCGTTGCTCAATTGCCATCCCTCGGCTGTGGCAATGGGGTTAAAACCTTTTTCCATTTTGAAACGGGTTTCTTTATCATGTCCCCACCATCCGGCTAACCGGGGTAAAGCAGTATTGGTGATATGTCTTTGATGAATGAAAGCACCGGCAACACCGCCCGGCCCGCTGTTCAGGTATTTATAACTGCACCAGCAGGCAAAATCAACATCCCAATCATGTAAATGCAGTTCAATATTTCCTGCAGCATGGGCCAGGTCAAACCCGCAATAAGCGCCGGCTTCATGTGCTGCTTTGGTGATCGCATCCATGTCAAATACCTGGCCGTTGTAATAATTTACGCCGCTGAAAATGACCACCGCAGTTTCATCAGCATGTTGTTTGATAGTTGACAGTATATCTTCAGTCCTGATCACGGGTTCACCATCCCGGGGTGCAACTTCAATAATTACCCGGCCAGGATCAAGCCCATGAAATTTTGCCTGTGTTTCAAAAGCATACTGGTCAGATGGAAATGCTTTTGCTTCGCAAATGATCTTATAACGTTCTTTTGTGGGTTGATAAAAACTGGCCATCAGCAAATGCAGGTTCACGGTAAGCTGGTTCATCACCACGATCTCTTCGGGTAAAGCACCAACGATCTTTGTAAGCAGTTGTGGAAACATCTCATGGTAACTGAACCAGGGTTGCCTGGCATGAAAATGTCCTTCCACGCCAAAGCTGGCCCAGTCTTCCAGTTCATTCAGCACATAATCCTGCGTGGTTTTGGGTTGCAGGCCAAGAGAGTTGCCGGTGAAGTAGATGCATTCATTCCCGTTGATGATGGGGATATAAAATTTATCCCTGAAATGATTTAAAGCATCCTGTTCATCTAATTGTTTTGCAAAAGCGAAACTATTCTCAAATATCATTCATGTTGTTTTTAATCAATCGTAGCGACCACTTTTAATTCAATGGCTATGGGTGTTGGCAAACTTTTTACTTCAACTGTAGTTCGGCAGGCCTGTACATCGGTAAAATATTCACCATAGATCTTATTGTAAACCGGGAAATCCTTTTTCATATGTGTTAAAAAAACCGTTACATCCACGATCTTATCCCAACTGCTGCCGCTTGCTTCCAGCACAGCTTTCACGTTAGCGAAACATTGGTGACATTCAGCCTCAATATCATACTTAACAATATTTCCTTCAGCATCCTGTTCCAATCCAGGGATGGAATTGTCTTTTGCGCTCCTGCTGCCAATGCCGGAAAGAAATAATAAATTCCCAACACGCCTTGCATGAGGGTAAGCCCTAATGGTTTTGCAGCAGCATCAGTATGTATAGTTTCGTTTCTCGTTTCTCGATTGTTCGTTTCTCGTTTCTCGTTTGTTGAGACTCTGTTCTGAAATTTAGTCCCTGTTTTTTCAGATGTATTCAAATATTTAATTAATGCGCCAATCTTTTTACCTGTTTTGTCTGCCAATTCGTTAAGCTCTTCAAAAATTTCCTTTGAAAAGTGATTTCTGTTTACACATCTTATTATTTGTGATTGAAGTTCGGATGCCGAGGCCCTGGCAATACTTAAAAATTGAATGAATTCCAATCTTCCCGCTCTGCCAAATCCTTCAGCTATATTGTCAGGAATTGAACCTGCTGATTTATTTATCTGGTCTTTTAATGCATAGTCTCTGGAGAGGGTACCGCTACTCAGTTGTTCAAATATCTTTTTCTCCAGTTCATTTGCCAACTGCCATACTTCCAGATCAGTAAATTTTTTTATTGTTGCCATAAATTAGTAAATCATAAATTTAAAAAAACGAGAAACAACAAAACGTATAACGAGAAACCAGAAACGGTGTTTTTAATATTGTATACAAACATTTTTCGCTTCTGTAAAAAAACGCAATGCTTCCCATCCGCCTTCTCTTCCTACACCGCTGTTCTTCATACCGCCAAACGGTGTACGCAGGTCCCTCACCAGCCAACAGTTCACCCAAACAATACCACATTCAATTTTTGCTGCCATGCGGTTTGCTTTGCTGATATCCTGTGTCCAGATGGTAGCAGCCAGGCCATAATTTGTTGCATTGGCCAACGCGATCGCTTCTTCTTCTGTGTCAAAAGGCTGTATGGTAACTACCGGGCCAAAAATTTCTTCCTGGTTGGTTTTGCAGTTTTGATCCAGGCCTTCAATGATGGTGGGTTCTACAAAATAACCACCTGCACACCTGCCGGTTAACTGTACTGCATGCCCACCACATAAAACAGTTCCGCCTTCATCTTTGGCAACAGCTATACAATTCATTATTTTTTCAAAATGTACTTTGCTTACAAGGGCGCCCTGTTTTGAGTTTTCATCAAGCGGGTCACCAACGGTTAGTTTTTTTGCAATGGGAATAAAATGTTTTTTAAAATTTTCATACGCTGTTCTTTCCAGCAATATCCTGCTTCCACATAAACATATTTGTCCCTGGTTACCGAATGAAGACCTTATCGTTTCTGTGAGCATTTTTTCCCAGTTACAATCATTAAAAATAATGTTGGGGTTTTTACCGCCCAGTTCCAGGGATAATTTTTTAAACATAGGGGCAGCAATGCCGGCTATGCGTTCGCCTGCTTTTGTACTGCCGGTAAAAGAAATTGCTTTTATGTCGGGGTGTTTTACAATGGCCTCGCCGCAATGTTGTCCTACGCCATGTATAATATTCAGTACCCCATCCGGCAAACCGGCTTCCTTACATATTTTTCCCAGCAGGAATGCTGTAACAGGGGTTATTTCAGATGGTTTTGCAATTACACAATTGCCGGCGGCCAATGCCGGTGCAATTTTCCAGGTGAATAAATACAAAGGCAGGTTCCAGGGAGAGATGCAGCCCACAATACCGATGGGTTGCCGCAGGGTATAGTTCACTGCTTTGTCTTCCATTTGATGGCTCTCGTTTGCAAAATGCATGATGCCTGTTGCAAAAAACCTGAAGTTGGATGCGGCCCTGGGAATATCAACCACCTTCTTTAACCATAAGGGTTTGCCGTTATCATTGGTCTCTGCCAGTGCCAGCGCTTCCCCGTTTTCATCAATGAGTTCAGCAATTTTATTGAGGATGATGAATCTTTTTCAACCGGCAGAACACTCCACGCAGGGAATGCTTTTTTGCGGCTTTCACGGCAATGTCGATGTCTTTGGCATTGCTGTCGGGGATCTGGCCGTAAACTTCACCGGTAGCCGGGTTTACATTGTCAATAAAATTACCGCTGAGCGGACCGATAAAATTTCCGCCGATAAAATTTTCAAGGTGATATGGAATATCCAGTTGCATACTTAAAGGTAATTCAAATTAAAATTCTATCCGGTAATTCTCATTCCCGAAAAATTGCTGTAATTTAACCATTCTAAAATTCAGATCATGTCAATTGCAGCACCTTTTAATTTAAAAAAATGGATCGATGATAACCGCAGCCTGCTGAAACCCCCGGTAGGCAATCAATGTATTTATAAAGACGCGGAAAATTTTATAGTGATGATCGTAGGCGGCCCCAACTCCCGTAAAGATTATCATTTTAATGAAACAGAGGAATTGTATTACCAGGTAGAAGGGGATATTGTTTTAAAGATCATTGAGAATGGTGCACCACGGGATATCCCGATCAATGAAGGGGATATTTTCCTGCTACCGCCAAGAACACCGCATTCACCACAGCGTGGCCCCGGCACGGTAGGACTGGTGATAGAAAAGGTAAGGGAAACCGAAGAGGACGGATTTTTGTGGTACTGCGAAAACTGCGGCAATAAATTGTATGAAGAGTATAAAGTGATCAATGATATTGTAACACAACTCCCGCCGGTGATGGAAGGGTTTTATGCCGATGAACATAAACGTACCTGCAGTAAATGCGGTTCGGTGATGGCGCCGCCGGTAAAAGAAGGGTTAATCCGTAAAAACGTTAATCCGTATAAACGTTAATTCGTATTGACACGAAAACGGATTAACTAATTAACCAGTTAACGTATTAACCAATTAACTATTCTATTCTCCATGAAGATCGATATTCACACCCACATCATGCCCGCGATCATGCCCAACTGGGTACATAAATTCGGCTATGGTGAATTTATACACCTGGAACACCGCAACTGCAAGGCCTGCATGATGAAGGGGGATAAAGTTTTCCGAGAGGTGGATGAAAATTGTTTTGATGCAGGCATCCGTTTAAAGGAAATGGATGAAACCGATGTTACCATACAGGTGCTTTCCACCATACCAGTTTTATTTAACTACTGGGCAGCAGCAAAAGACGGTTATGAAACCTCCCGCTTTTTTAATGACCATATCACTGATACGGTTTTAAAGAACCCAAAACGTTTTATAGGAATTGGTACGGTTCCAATGCAGGATATTGACTTGGCCATTAAGGAAATGGAACGATGTGTTGAGGACCTGGACATGCCGGGGCTTGAAATTGGCAGTAACATAAATGGTATTAATTTAAGCGATGAACAGTTCTTTCCCTTTTACGAAGCGGCTGAAAAGCTTGGCTGTGCATTGTTTGTGCATCCCTGGGAAATGATGGGGGAGCAGCAGATGCAGAAATACTGGCTGCCCTGGCTGGTAGGGATGCCTGGCGAAACTTCCCGTGCCATCTGTTCCATGATCTTTGGCGGGGTATTCGAAAAGTTCCCGAAACTGCGGGTTGCATTTGCACATGGCGGTGGTTCGTTTCCGTTGACCATCGGAAGGATCGAACATGGGTTTAATGTGCGTCCCGACCTGGTGGCTATTGATAACCCGGTAAACCCCAGGGATCATATCGGTAAATTCTGGATCGATAGCCTGGTACATGATGAAAAAGCATTGAAATACATCATTGATGTGATGGGGGAGGATACGATCTGCCTGGGAAGTGATTATCCTTTTCCGTTAGGCGAACATCATCCCGGTAAACTGATCGAAGGGATGAATTTCACGAAACAGCTTTCCAATAAATTATTGTATAAAAATGCGCATGACTGGCTGAATATAAAAACTACTCATTGAACAAATTGGGATAATCCGAAATGATCCCGTCTACGCCCATCTTTTTTAATGCTTCTATTTTACTTTTTTCATTCACGGTCCAGGGAATGATCTTCATATTAAGATCATGGCAATCCTTGATCAGGGTTGGAATGACCAATGCTGCTTCCGGGCTGTAAATGGTTGGGGTAAAGCCCAGGTCTTTCATTTGTTTACGAAAACTGTTGTTGTTACCCGCTTCAATGAGCAGGGCTGTTTTTATGGCGGGGTAATGTTTGTGCAGGTATTGTAAGGTACGCATGTCAAATGACTGGATAATTACCTGGTCTTCCATTTTGCTGTCTTTGATCTCTTTCATCAGCAGTTCTACAAAGGCAGCAGGTGCAGGATGATAAATATTATCAGTTACCGGTAAACTCTTGGTCTCAATATTAAAAAAGGGATAAGGCCGCCTGGCTGTCATCATATATTCCTTAACTGCATTAAATACATCTGACAACAGTGGTTTTACTGCTTTCATTTTTGCTGATCGGGGAAACGCGGATGAGGTTTCATACCCACATCATATGTGATGATATCGGTATAATTCATGTTGTACATATTCAGGCTGCGCTGATCTTTTTCTTCAATAAAACTTCCATTGGGCCTTGTCGTTATTTCATGATTAAAGAATGCTTCATGCGAGAGGAACACTTTTTGTCTTTGCTGATGCAGATATCCATTTCTAAAGTAGTTACACCCAGGCCAAGGGCATTGATCATGGCAGGGATGGTATTCTCGGGCATTAAACCGCGGCAGCCCCGGTGGCCCTGTTTATCAAATGCCTCCCAACCCCCAAGCGGTGTGTTTTCGGGTTCTTTATTCATGGAAGTATTCTTTTTTGGTGACGAGCAGGATATGAATATAAGAATGATGAAAAATAAATTGAACAGTCTGATATTTTTGATTGGGTTATTTTGCTTTATCATGCTTTAAAGTTAATCTCTTTTAAAATATAGGTTTACAGGTTTGCATATAATACAAAAGGCATGAAATAATCATGCCTAAGTGTAAATTGTTTTGAATTGATATTAACTTCCGGTTTCTTCATCCGGGTTGTTGTCGCCGTTTACTTCTTCAATGATCTCACCCGTTTCAGTAACGGCCAGTATTTTACCCTCATTTTCTGTTATTTCTTCTTCACCGTTCAACATTTCTTCACCGGCAGTTTCTTCAGTCGCGAACAAGGCATCCGTATTGTCAGCTAAAGGTTCATCTTCAATAGAATTTGTTGCATCCATATGATCTTCGGCTTCTTTTACATTGGTAGCCTGTATCAGTTCTTCCATTAATACTTCCGAAATTTTAGGAAGGTCTTCGGCACTGTTGATGCCGAAATAATCCATAAAGGATTTTGAAGTGGCATAGATGAGTGGTTTTCCAACGGCATCTTCATTTCTTCCGGATATGATCACAAGGTCTTTTTCAAGCAGTTTCTGCACGGCATAATCGCAGTTCACCCCACGGATCGATTCTATCTCACTTTTGGTTATCGGTTGCTTGTAAGCAATAATAGCAAGGGTTTCAAGCGCTGCGGTAGAAAGGCGTTTTAAGAATTTATCGCCATTTAACTGGGCAACCGTTTTATGATATTCTTTTTGGTCAGGAACTGCCAGCCGCCACCGATCTGTCTTAATTCAAATGCATAAAACTCCGAACTGTATTTTTCGCTGATACCTTCAATGGCGGCATCTACCTGTTCGGCTGTGGCACGGTCTTCAATAAAAGCCAGGGCACTGTTTACCAGTTCAAGGATCTCATCATTGCCCAGCGGTTTATCGCTGGCAAAAATTAAAGCCTCTATATGCGGAATGATTTCTGAAAGTTCCATTTTTTATGTTTGTGGTTTGTGGTTTGTTGTTGGTGGTTTAACCACAAACTAAAAACTGCAAACCTTTTAACCTTGTAGTGCAGCCGCACCACTCACGATCTCCGTTAACTCGGTTGTAATGGCAGCCTGCCTTGCACGGTTATAGCTGATCTTTAATGATTTTAATAATTCGTTGGCATTGTCGCTTGCCTTGTCCATGGCTGTCATACGGGCACCATGCTCGCTGGCATTGGCATCCAGCGTAGCTTTAAACAACTGGGTGTTTAAGATCTTCGGCATCAGCTCTGCGATCAAAACATCTTTTCCCGGTTCAAATATAAAATCAGCATTTTTCTGTCCTTCAGCTTTTGCAACTTTCTGTACGGGTAAGAAGGATTCTGCCACAAAGCGCTGGGTAGCTGCATTTTTAAATTCGCTGAATACCAGTTCAACGGCATCAATTTCCTTATTGGCAAAAGCATCCATGGCATGTTTGGCAGCAGCCTGTACTTTTTCAAAATTCAGGCCGGTAAAAATATCCCAGTATTGGTTTACGACCTTATAACCCAGTTTTGTAAAATTCTCATATCCTTTTTTTCCGATCGGAAGTATCTGCACTTTCCCTTTGGCATGCTGTTGGGGGTATTTTTCGGCGATCACCTGTTTTGCCAGTTTTATGAGGTTACTGTTGTAGCCTCCGCATAAACCACGGTCGCTGGTAACCACGATGATCATCACATTTTCTACCGGGCGTTCGGCAGCCAGGGCCATGCTCACATCACCATCGCTGTTGCTCACGATATTGCTGAGCATTTCCTGCAATTTATGCGCATAAGGGCGCATTTGTGTTATGGCATCCTGTGCACGGCGGAGTTTTGCGGCACTCACCATTTTCATGGCTTTTGTGATCTGCTGTGTGCTCTGCACACTCTTTATCCGGTTTCTGACTTCTTTTAAAGCACCACTCATAGTAATATCCTGGTTAAATTAACTATATGCTGCATAGCAGCTTTTAGGCGGGCAAAGGTATAAGAAAATTGGCAATTTGCAATTGACCCGGAGCAATTTTAAACTAACAGGTTATATACCTAAAATTGTCCCCTCGGAACCCCCATATTTCTCATATTCATACCAGGCGCCGTAGTGCTTTGGCCTGCAAACCTTTGTAAACGGTAGGTGAAAGTGGCTATAAAATAGCGGGTTAACCTGTTTGTCCGGCTGTCGATGATCGAATTGGCGGTTACCGTACGGTTGATATTGCTGTTTTGCTTAAAAAGATCAAAAGCCTCGATCCGGATGATACCATTCTTCTTTTTGAACAATTGTTTTTCCAGTGAAGCATTCATGATCACCTGGTTCCGGCTTACGCTGCTGGCCAAACCGCTGTTGATGGTATAATCAAAATCATATTTTAAGATAAGGGTTTTGGTAATGTTCACATTGATATTGCTGCTGATGGTCCAGGCATTGCTGGAAGAATTTTGTAAAGTGGACGTTTTGCCCGAAGGGTTCTTATATTTTACATCATTTAAACTGTAATTGATACCGGTTCCAAACTCCAGGATGTCTTTATAATTATACTCAAAATTAAAGCCCTGGCTTACTATCCAGTTACTGCCGATGTTGCGGATACTGTCAACCAGGTTGATATTGTGGTTGTAATTGGCAGTACCTCTCAGCGACAACACATATTTCCTGTTCTTGTATGGTTTTGAAAAAACATAAAAACCAAGGAGGTTGTAGTAACCGTTCACATTTTCGGGTATGCTTAACTGTCGGCCTGCACCTTTGTCGATGGTATTGTTAACGATCTGGTTCCTGATGGTGCTCACTGTTAGGTTGGTGAATAATACCTTGCCGCTCACAAAATTAAAGTTGTTGTAACTGAAATTCATATTGTGGTTCATCGAAGGTTTCAGGTTGGGGTTACCCACTGTAATGCTCTGCTGGTTGCTTACATCCTGTACCGGCTGTAACTGGCTGAAACTGGGCTGGGTGGCGTTTCCGTTGTAACTGAAATTGAAAGTTTTGGTCCTGGAGAAATTATACACAAACCTCGCTATTGGGAAAATGCTGGCACGCCTGATGGTTTTGTAAGCGCTGTCCCTGGTAATGGAATTACCCTGCAGGTTTACCGGCTGTAAACTTAAACCAACCGTGTAATTGTATTTCTTTTTGGTAGTACGCAGCGATAACCCCACCCGGTTATTGTAAAAATTATTTTCGTAATCATTGCTTAAAAAACTGTTCAGTGTTTTTGCCTGCGTAAGAGAATCCACATTGAATGTCTGCCGGTCGTTCCGGCTGTAATTTAAATTGTGCGAATAACTGAAATCGAGGCTTTGGGTTTTATTTAAAGGTTCGCTGTAGGTAAAACGAACACCATAATTGTAGTTGTTGTTTTCCTGGTCAATGAACTGGAAATTATTACGCGGGCCAATTACTGGCGGAACATACTGGTAACTTAAATTGGTAACATCCTGTTCCGAATTGTTATTCGAAGTACCCAGCGTTATACTGCTGGAAAAATTACGGCCGCGTTTACGGAATTTATGATTGTATAAAATGGTAGCTGCCAGGTTGGGCGCCTGCGAGTTATTTAAATTCTTGTTGCTGCCATCACTGGTTTTTGTGCCATTGGTTTCCAGGTAATCAAAAACGGTGAGGTTATTGGCATCGCTTCCGCTGTAATTTACGCTGGGACTGATCTTCAGGTAATTGAAAGAATCGATCTGGTATTCAAAATTAAAGGTAAAGCGGTGCGAATTTCCTTTAGTGAGGTTATTTACATCCTGGTTATTGATAAAACTGCTGTTCTCAAAAAAGTTTTGTGATGATGAGTTTTGCAGCTGGCTGGTATTCCTGTGATTATAGGAGTAACTACCGTACACGCTTATCCTTTTACTCCATTGGTCGCGGTAATTAAAACCAAAAGAATTGGTAGTTGATATGCCGCTGTTGCCGGCTCCGCTGAATGCAGATGAATTGCCTCCCTGCATCAGGTTGTTCATACCACCCATGCCGCCCATATCGGTCATAGCGCTCATGCCGCTGCGCATCATGCTGGTAGCGCCACGGTTACCGCCACCTCCAAAATTAAAAAGGGAAGTGTTGGTATTATTGCTGTTGGCCAATACAGATATCTGCCGGTCGTTATTAAAATAATTGCCGTTAAAGGAAGCCTGGTAACGGTCCTGGGTACCATAACCTGCAGTAGCCCTTCCAAAAAATCCTTTGTTCTTGTCTTTTTTGATCTGGATATTCATGATCTTATCCGGGTCGCCATCCTTGATTCCCGAAACAGTGGCCTGGTCGCCATAATCATCAATGATCTGTATCTTATCTACAATATTGGCGGGTAATTCTTTGGTGGCTGTTTTTACATCGCCGCCAAAAAAATCCTTGCCGTTCACTTTAACCCGGCTGACTGCTTTTCCCTGTGCGGTAACATTGCCATCCTTATCAACCTGTACACCGGGTAATTTTTTCAAGAGGTCTTCCACAACGGCTCCTTCTTTTGTTTGAAATGAAGAAGCATTATATTCAATGGTATCTTCCTTAACTACAATGGCCGGGGCTTCCACTACTACTTCGCTCAGCAGTTTGGCATCCTGTGCCATTACAAAACTGCCCACATCAATGGTTTTTTCAACTTTGTTTACCGGAACATATTTGGCCCTGGGCCAATAGCCCATGTGGCGGATAATGATCGAAAAATTGGAAGCAGGTACTGTCTCAAACCTGAACTGGCCTTTATCATTGGTAAACACATAGCTGGTATCTCCGGGGTTTGATTTTACCACTAAACCGATGACCGCATTTTCAATGGGCTTCAGTGATGCTGAATCAATAAGGGTACCCTTTACCTGTGCTGTTGAAGTTAATCCTGTAAAAATTACAATACAAGTGAGTAAAAATTTGCCCATAAAATAGAGTTAATATACGAATAATTTCGTGTAAATGTAGACTTTGAAATTAATAAGTATGAATTAATTTTTATGAATGGTAGTGTTTTGGGGATTTCTTAACATTTTGGCAAATAGCTGAATTTAAAAAGCATACACCAAAGACACCGAACCCGGCCCGGCATTCAAAGTGATCTTATCAACCAAACCATTCAGTTTTTTACCATGCTTACGGTGAATGGCATAATTAATGGCATCAAATACCAGTAAAAAGCCGCCCTGCAGCATAATGGAATTGCCGTAGCCTTTGAATTTGGCAGGATTTTTTTGGTTATCGCTCAGCTTATTCATAGCTAAACCGCCGCCAATATAAAGTACATCCAGGCCGGTATTGATCAGGAAGGTCTTTTCACTTTTATTCTGGTGTTTTAGTACAGAAGCTATAGTGGGATTATCGATTTTTTCCCTGCCTGCACCCCAATAACCGAGGCCGGCAATGGCGAGGTTAATACCGCCCCACATCACATTCATCTGGTGAAAATAGCGCATTTCCGTATTGCTGGTGTTGGTGGCAATGCCGCTAGCAATGATATTGGCAGCCGACCATCCGGCTAAAACCTTCATGGCATTTTTACTGTAACCTACACGTTCTTTTTCAAATTTAAGCAGGTCAACCTGTTGCGGATAAACAGTTAAAGAAACACATACCAGGCTTATTAAAAACATTGATTTTAGCATAGATCGTTTTTTACAAAATACGTAACAATTTTTCCGGCAGATTGTTTGAGACTGCTTTTTTGAAAACCTCTTAACTAAACCCTCTAAACCCTCTAAACCTCCCCGCAGGGTTCTGCGAATAAACCTCCTTATCCCTCACTTCAAACTCCTCCCCCTCAACTTATAACTATTTCCTACCTTTGTCGCCCCCTGAAGAAGCGGGACGTACTGTCATTTTGGCTTTAATTTTTTTTAAGCACCAAATTTGACTACCGTATAACCATTATCAATATTAATTAAACAGCATACCCAACAATACTGAATTTTATGATCGGCACCATTTCTAAACTTTTCGGCGGCAATAAAAGCGAAAAAGACGTAAAAAAAATCAGACCGGTGGTTGAACAGATCAACCGCTTTTTCAACGAATACAGATCACTGACCAATGATGAACTCCGTAACAAAACGGCTGAGTTTAAGCAACGCATTGCAACACATCTCAACAGCATAAGTACCGAAATAGCCAATAAGCAAAAGGCTGCCGAAGACCTGCCGATTGACGACATAAACGGAAAAGATATTTTTTATAAAGAGATCGATGAACTGAAAAAAGAAAAAGACAAGCAACTGGAAGTTGTGCTGCAGGAACTGTTACCCGAAGCCTTTGCCGCGGTTAAGGAAACCAGCCGCCGCTTTATGGAAAATACAACTTTGGAAAGTACGGCAACTGAATTAGACAGGACACTGGCTGCCAAAAAAGACAATATCATTATTGAGGGAGATAAAGCCATTTATAAAAATACCTGGACAGCAGGCGGCGGAACCGTTACCTGGAATATGGTACATTATGATGTACAGCTGATCGGCGGTATGGTTCTGCATTCCGGCAAGATCGCCGAAATGGCAACCGGTGAAGGTAAAACGCTGGTGAGTACTTTGCCTGCATATTTAAATGCATTATCCGGCGAAGGCGTACATATTGTTACCGTGAATGATTACCTGGCACGAAGGGATGGTGAGTGGAACGGGCCGATATTTGAATTTTTAGGGTTGCGCGTGGATTGTATCGACAAACACGAACCCAACAGTGATGCCCGCCGCCATGCCTACAATGCCGATATCATTTATGGTACCAACAATGAATTTGGTTTTGATTACCTGCGTGATAATATGGTACATACGCCCCATGAAATGGTGCAGCGCAAACATCATTTTGCCATGGTGGATGAGGTGGATAGTGTGTTGATCGATGATGCCCGTACACCGCTGATCATCAGTGGTCCGGTAGGGCACAGTGATAATACACAACAGTTCTTCGATCTTAAACCCAGGATCGAAAAGCTGGTGGAAGCGCAGAAAAAAGTAGTTAACCAGTTTTTAATAGAAGCCAAAAAGAAAATTGCAGAAGGGAATGACGATCCCAAAGACGGCGGACTTGCTTTGATGCGTGCACACCGCGGTCTGCCCAAGAACAGTGCACTGATCAAATTCCTGAGTGAGCCCGGTAACCGGGTTAAGTTGCAGAAGAGCGAAAATTATTACCTGGCCGATCAGCAAAAAGAAATGCCCAAGGTTGATGCGGAACTGTTTTTTAATATTGATGAAAAGAACAACCAGGTAGATCTTACTGACCAGGGCATCCAGTTAATTACCAAAAGCGGGGAGGACCCGGAATTCTTTATCATCCCCGATATTGCCACCAAACTGGCTGATATTGAAAAAAGCTCAGCAGGTGCCGAAGAAAAATTACAACTGAAAGAATCGCTGTTGAACGATTATGCGTTGAAAGCAGACCGTATTCATACTGTTCAGCAATTATTGAAGGCCTATACTTTATTTGATAAAGATGTGGAATATGTGGTGATGGATGAAGCGGTAAAAATAGTTGATGAACAAACCGGCCGTATCCTCGACGGACGCCGGTATTCCGATGGTTTGCACCAGGCCATTGAAGCCAAGGAGAATGTAAAGATCGAAGCATCTACACAAACCTATGCCACGGTAACGCTGCAGAATTATTTCCGGATGTACCATAAGCTGGCCGGTATGACCGGTACTGCAGAAACAGAAGCCGGTGAGTTCTGGAGCATTTATAAACTGGATGTGGTAACCATTCCCACCAATGTAAAATGTATCCGTAAAGATGAACAGGATTATGTGTACAAGACCAAGCGTGAAAAATACAAAGCGGTTATTGACGAGATAGAGCGTTTACGCGGTATCGGCAGGCCCTGCCTGGTGGGTACCACTTCGGTTGAAGTGAGTGAATTGCTGGCAAGGATGCTGAAACAAAAGAATATTCCGCACAATGTATTGAATGCCAAACAGCACAGCAAGGAAGCGCAGGTGGTTGCTGAAGCGGGTTTGACCGGGGCCGTTACCATTGCCACCAACATGGCGGGTAGGGGTACCGATATTAAACTGGGGGCCGGTGTTAAGGAAGCCGGTGGTTTGGCCATTATTGGTACCGAGCGTCATGAAAGCCGCCGGGTAGACAGGCAGTTGCGTGGACGTGCGGGCAGGCAGGGTGATCCCGGTAGTTCCAGCTTTTTTGTTTCGCTGGAAGATGACCTGATGCGTATGTTCGGCAGCGAACGTATTGCCGGGCTGATGGACAGGATGGGTTATAAGGAAGGTGAAGTGATCCAGCACAGCATGATCACCAAATCAATAGAAAGGGCACAGAAGAAAGTGGAGGAAAATAACTTTGGTATACGCAAGCGTTTGCTGGAGTATGATGATGTGATGAACAAACAGCGTAACGTGGTGTATAAAAAACGCAACCATGCCCTGTTTGGAGAAAGGCTGGCGCTGGACCTGGATAATTCTTTTTATTCTGTTGCCAATGGTTTGATTCTTTCTTTCAAGGAACTGAATAACCATGATGAATTTAAACTGGCTGCCATCGTGAATTTCGGGATTGATACGTCCATCACACCCGAAGAACTGGATAAAGACGATGCGAATGTATTGTCTGAGCGGTTATATCATGAAGCAGTTACGCAGTACCGTCATAAAACCGATAAGATGGTGCAGCAAACATTGCCCATCATTAAAAACATCCGTAAAGAACAGGGGGACCATATTGAAAATGTATCGGTACCGTTTACCGACGGTAAAAAACTGATCCACGCACTGGCCAACCTGGATAAATATTTAGCCACAGAAGGAAGGGAACTGAATGATGCGCTGGAACGCAACATCACCCTGGCTTTGATAGACGATGCCTGGAAAGAACACCTGCGTGCCATGGATGACCTGCGCCAGAGTGTGCAGACGGCAGGTTACGAACAGAAAGATCCGCTGGTGATCTATAAGATAGAAGCCTTCGGTGCTTTTAAGCAAATGGATGACCAGGTGAATAAGGATATTGTAAGTTTCCTTTGCCATGCGCAGATACCGATGGAGCAAACCAATGCCGGGCAGATCCGTGAAGGAAGGGAGCGCAAAACAGATATGAGCAGGATGCGCCAGCGTAAGGAAGAATTTGCCGGAGCCGGTGGACCCGAACACCTGAGTGCAGAAAATGATTATATAGATCCGTCATCGCAAATAAAACAGGAACCCATACGCGTAGAAAAAGCGCCGGGTAGAAATGATCTTTGTCCCTGCGGCAGCGGCAAAAAGTATAAGCATTGCCATGGCAAGGATGTGTAAAAGTTAAAGGATAAAAAAATATAACCGTCTGCTTTTTAGCATGGCGGTTTTTTTTATACTATTTGTTTTTGTAATTAAAGTCATTGGTCATTGAGTTATTAAGTCATTGGTCATTAAGTCATTGGTCATTAAGTTATTAAGTCAATGGTTAAATTCTTTTCAAAAAGGATTTATTATAATGACTAATGACTTAATGACTTTATATTTTCATCGCAGACGGTTTAAGCGTGAGCTTCAACCATAAAAAACCGATGGTACCGGCCACCACCGAGGCGATCAGAATGGCAATTTTTGATTCGTTTACAATGTCAGCATCTTTAAATGCAAGCAGGGTAATGAATATCGACATCGTAAACCCGATACCGCCTAAGAAACCTGCACCGATGATATTTTTCCATTTCAGGTCGCCGGGTAAAGTACATAGCCCCAAACCCACACCAATAAACGAAAAAAGAAAAATACCCAGCGGTTTGCCGATCACGAGGCCAAGCATAATGCCCAGGCTGTTTGTATGGCCCAGGTTATTTTGCCAGCCATCGCCAATGGCAATACACGTATTGGCAATGGCAAACAGGGGAAGGATAACAAACGCCACCGGTTTGTGTAAAATATGCTGAAGAATATATGAGGGTGATCTTTCGCCACCATTGCCAAAAGGAATGGCAAATGCCAGCAATACACCGGTTATGGTGGCATGCACGCCTGAGTTAAGCATAAAATACCACATGGCAATGCCGCCAATGATGTAAGGAATTAAGTTATGTACTTTAAGCCGGTTCAATACCAGCAGCAAACCAAAGATACCAAGCGCAATAAATAAGTTTGTATAAGCGATGGTTGCAGTATAAAAAACCGCGATGATGATGATGGCACCCAGGTCATCAATAATGGCCAGTGCAGTTAAAAATACTTTTAATGAAGCAGGAACCCGGCTGCCTAAAAGTGATAAGATGCCGATGGCAAATGCAATATCTGTAGCCATGGGAATACCGGTACCTGCCTGAGTTGTAGTTCCGTAGTTCAATAAAAAAAACAGGCCGGCCGGAACAATGATGCCACCGGTTGCTGCCAGTATGGGCAGGGTTGCACTTTTTAGATCTGTGAGTTCGCCCTGGTATATTTCCCTTTCCAGTTCGAGGCCGATCAGCAGGAAAAAAATGGTCATTAACCCGTCATTGATCCAATGAACCAGGCTATGGCCGCCCAGGTCAATATGCCAGAATTGAATATAACCATCCTGCCAGGCAGAGTTTGCCAGTAATAAAGAAATAAGGGTAACAAAAACCAGGATCAGCCCCCCGGCTTTTTCACTATCAAAGAATTCGGTGAAGAGTTTGGTTAATTTCAATCGTTGAGTATTTTCAGTAAAAATCAATACCCCGCCTTAGCCCCGCCAATATTCTCGATCGGGTGCCAGGTGGTTTTTATTTCCTGGAAGTCCATGATAAAGTAAGGAGATTGGCCTGTTTCATCTGCCCATTTCACTTTATCATACAGCACAACCCTTTTTACATTGAGCGCTGATTTTTCTTTGATCATTTTTTGTGTGGCTGCATCGGCTTCACAAAAAACAGTTGCATTCACATCCATATGATCGGCAAAGAAAGTAACCAATTCTGCCACTTTACCGGTAAGAATATTTACCACGCCGCCCGGAAGATCAGAACTGTTAAGCACTTCGGCAAATGTTACGGCACAAAGTGGTTTGGTAGCAGAAGCTAAAACGATACCCGTATTTCCGCCGGCAATGATGGGCGCAATAACAGAAACCAATCCTAATAAAGAATCGTTTTGCGGAGCAATAGCAGCTACTACACCAGTTGGCTCTGGAACAGAAAAATTAAAATGTGATGAAGCAACGGGGTTTACGGAACTGTATAACTGCTGAAATTTATCACACCATCCGCTGTAATAGATCAGGCGGTCAATACAAAGGTTCACTTCTTTTTCTGCCTGTACTTTATTTGAATCCTGCCTTGTAAGTTCATCAATGAACTGTGCTTTTCTGCCTTCCAGCATTTCGGCAATGCGGTATAAAATCTGTCCGCGGTTAAATGCTGCTCTTCCGCTCCAGCCGCCAAAAGCATTCCTGGCTGCAACAACGGCGTCCCTGAAATCTTTTCTTGAACCCAGGCATACATTGGCAAGATATTCTCCTTTGCTGTTGGTTGCCATGTAATACCTGCCGGATTCGGTACGGGGAAATTGACCGCCGATGTATATTTTGTAGGTTTTTAAAACTTCAAGTCGTTTTTTTTCAACTAATGCTTTTGCCATGTTGTATTTTTTTTGCCGGTAAGTCGGGAAGGCGTTTTATTTTCCTTTTCGCCTTTCCGTCTTCCCGGCGATTTTTATTTTATCAAATTGATATACGCAGATAACCCATGCAAACCGCCTTCTCTTCCATATCCACTTTCTTTATAACCACCAAACGGTGAAGTAGGGTCAAACTTATTAAATGTATTGGCCCAGATAACGCCGGCTCTTAATTTTGTTGTAAGATTGAAAATCTTGGAACCCTTGTCTGTCCAAACACCTGCAGAAAGTCCGTATGGCGAATTGTTTGCTTTTTCTATCACTTCATCATCGGTCCTGAAACTCTGTATAGCCAGTACGGGCCCGAAAATTTCTTCCTGTGCAATGCGGTTGCTTTGGGCAACGTTTGTAAATATGGTTGGCCTGCAATAGAATCCTTTCTTTGGAATGGCGCATGAACTCTGGTACATTTCTGCACCTTCCTGCTGGCCAATTTTAATGTATTTATTAATGATATCCAGTTGTGCTTTTGAATTGATGGCGCCAATGTCAGTATTCTTATCCATCGGGTCACCAACAATTAAAGTTTCCAACCTGTCTTTTAATTTACGAACCACTGCTGCAAAAACCGATTCCTGTACATACAACCTGGAGCCGGCACAACACACATGGCCCTGGTTAAAGAAGATACCGTTGATAACCCCTTCCACAGCCTGGTCGAGCGGCGCATCATCAAAAATGATATTGGCGGCTTTACCACCCAGTTCAAGTGTTGCTTTTTTATTGGTGCCTGCAATGGCACGCTGAATAATTTTTCCTACTTCAGTAGAGCCGGTGAAAGCAATCTTATTGATATCAGCATGATTAACAATGGCAGCACCTGTTGCCCCTGCACCGGTAATAATATTTACAACACCCGGTGGAAGGTCTGCTTCCTGTATGATCTCAGCAAGTTTTAATGCCGTGAGTGAAGTATTTTCGGCAGGTTTTAAAACAACCGTATTGCCACAGGCCAGTGCCGGCGCTATTTTCCAGGCAGCCATCAGCAAAGGGAAATTCCAGGGGATGATCTGGCCGGCTACACCCAATGGTTCTGTTTTGCGGTTTGGAAATGCATATTCCAGTTTATCGGCCCAGCCTGCATAATAAAAGAAATGATTGGCGGCTGTGGGTACATCAAAATCCCTGCTCTCGCGGATAGGTTTGCCGCCATCGAGTGTTTCAATGATGGCAAATTCTCTTGCACGTTCCTGGATCATGCGGGCAATGCGGTAAATATATTTGGCCCTTTCTGCAGGCGGCATTTTTTTCCAGGTCTTATCATATGCCGTCCTGGCAGATTTCACCGCTTTGTTTACATCTGCTGTGTTGGCTTCGGCGATCATGGAAAGTTTTTCTTCGGTTGCCGGGTTGATAGTAGCAAAATATTTTTTACTGACCGGTTTCTCAAACTTACCATTGATGAACAGGTCGTACTGCGGATCAATTTTGGCAGCACGCTTACTTTCAGGTGCAGGAGCAAGGTTTCTTGCACTGTCGAATTTTAATTTAAGGGTATTTTTTTTTGCAACTTTTGCCATTGTAATTTTTTTATCTGTATTTTTTTGTTTCACGCAGAGGGCGCAGGGGAGCAGGGGAAGCAGGAAAAAAAGCGTTCTTTGCTACTCAGTGTGAAACTAATCTATTGTAAAATAATTTGCCGATTGATAAACGCCTGTCTTCTGTTTCATCAACTGCATCAGTATATCATTGGCCAGGCTGCTTGCGCCAAACCTGAACCACTCATTATTCATCCAGCCTTCGCCCAGTGTTTCATTCAGCATCACCAAATAATGCAAAGCCAGTTTCGATTTTGAAATGCCGCCGGCGGGTTTCATGGCGATCTTTTTCCCGGTCTTATAATAAAAATCACGGATGGCTTCCAGCATGACCAGTGTTACGGGCATGGTTGCAGCGGGTGAAATTTTCCCGGTGGAAGTTTTAATGAAATCGGCACCGGCATACATGGCAATATCACTTGCCTTGCGTACTTTATCATAAGTAACCAGTTCCCCGGTTTCCAATATCACTTTTAAACGGGCTTCACCGCAGGCTTCTTTAATGGCTGCAATTTCATCAAATACAAAATTGTATTCGCCTTCCAGGAATTTTCCCCTGGAAATAACCATGTCCACTTCATCAGCGCCGTTCTGCACGGCAAATTTGGTATCTCTTATTTTGATATCACGGGGTGCCTGCCCGCTGGGGAATGCAGTGGCAACGGATGCCACTTTTATTCCTGAATTGCCCAAAGCAGTTTTTGCTGTCTTTACCATCGACGGATAAACGCAAATAGCTGCCACAGTCGGTAAACCAGGGTAAGCATCATGGAGGTGCTGTGCCTTGTAACAAAGCTGTTTCACTTTGCCTTCTGTATCTTTTCCTTCCAGCGTGGTAAGATCGATCATGTTCAGGGCAAGCATCAAACCATTTATCTTGGTCTCATTTTTAATACTGCGCTTGGTGAACCGGGAAGCTCTTTCTTCAATACCCACCTGGTCAACATGAACAGGAGTTGCAAAGTCGGGAATCGTTTTTGTTAAGATCATTATATTTTTATTTTGTCCTGGTACCTACCCGGTGAGCCACCGCAAGACGGTGGCTCACCGGGTAGGTAACTAAGAAGCCGTTAATGCTTCCAGTGCTTTTTTGATCATTTTTTCAACAGCCGCATCACTGTCTTTTGAAAACTCCTTTACCACGCGGTTTGCAATGATGGCATTTACGCTCAGGCATTCATGCCCCATCAGTTTTCCCAAACCATAAATGGCCGAGGTTTCCATTTCAAAGTTAGTGATTCGGTGATTATTAAAATTGAAATGCGTAAGCCTGTCAACCAGTTCTGGGCTGTTTAATCCCAAACGCAATACCCTTCCCTGCGGCCCAAAAAATCCAGGGCAGGTTACCGTTATGCCTTTGTGGAAATGGTCACCGAATTTTTGCAGCAACAGGTCACTGCCACTGAATGCGTATGGCCTGGTTATATTCATATCCAAACCGGTTTGTTCTGTAAATGCATTTGCCATTTCCTGATCAGCCGCCGTTTTTTCATACTTATAAAAATTAAGCAGGTTATCCAGGCCCAATCCATGTGTTGATGCCACAAAACTGTCAACCGGGATATCGGCCTGTAATGAACCCGATGTGCCAAAGCGGATGATATGTAATTTGGCCAGTTTTTCTTTTATTGTTCTTGTTTCAAAATCAATATTGGCGAGTGCATCAGGTTCGTTAAAAACGATATCAATATTATCGGGACCGATACCGGTTGAAATAACCGATACATGTTTATTGCCGATATAGCCGGTATGGGTGATGAACTCACGGTGTTGTAACCGGTGTTCTATCTTATCAAAATGAGCACTTACTTTTTTTACTCTTTCCGGGTCACCAACCACAATAATGGTGTCGGCCAGTTCTTCGGGCCTTACATCCAAATGGTAAATAGCACCACGGCTGTTGATGATGAGTTCAGATTCTGCGATTCGTTGCATAAGTTAACCGTTATTGAATAAAGATACCAAAAATGAACCTGAATCATTTTTTTAGATGCTGTTTGAAGAAAGGCTGTAGCAGATCTGTTTATAATAAATACAACAGGGATCGCAATAAATCCGGTTTACTGGGCGATCCTTTTCTGTTTCCGGAGCCGTTTTGGCCCATACCAAAGCCAGAAACCGGAAATGGTAAGCATGAGTAAAGAAAGGCCCATAATGGTTGTATAGGATAATTTGAACTGGTCATTTTCAGTATTGAATAATACGTCCAGTATCGTTCCGTCATGTATATTCTCAATGATATCCGACCTTCTCCGTTCAACCAGCAAAACCTTGCCTGTGGTGCCATCCAGCTGAATTTCCCAGTAATCATCCGCAAAAACAAATTTCACCATTCCTTTTTGCGGCCTGGCATCGATCCTTTCCAGTTCATCAGAAAGGCCTGCTGATACGGAATCGTGCAAAGCCTTAACTGCAATGCCCCGGAGGCTGTCGATCGGGAGCCAGGTTTTAAGGTCTTTTGAAATACCTGTTGCAGATGGCGGAAGTATAAGCCCGCCGGAATTTTTTTTCCATCCAAGCAATAAACCGGACACATAAACAACCAAAAAGAAAGCGAATAAAAAAATGGCGATGGTTCTGTGTATTTTTCTTAAAACCCTGATCAGGTTTGCCGGTTTATAGTATCGGGAATTTTTTGTTGTCATGTAAATATTAATGCTTCATGCTGTTGCCTGATTTAGCACAAGTTACAAATAATCTGTTGTGAAACCGGGCTGATACCTGTTATAAACAAATGCAGGATCATTGTAAAACTGATCCTGCATTAAAAAAAACATTTAAAATTTTTACTTTATCCCGTACTTCTTTTGATATTTTTCTGCCAGCTGTTTTTGTTTATTATCCAGGTCAACATACCTGCCCTGTATAAACGCATGGTTGATGATATTGGTGCGCATTTCAAATATATCCCCTTCGCACACAATAATGTTGGCATCTTTCCCGGTTTCAACGGTACCTGTTTTATCAGCAATGCCCAATATGGTTGCAGCATTTAGCGTGATGGCAGTAAGGGCTTCTTCCCTGGTGAGGCCGTATGCTACAGCAGTACCGGCATTGAACGAAAGGTTACGGTAACGGCTATTTACATCATCATCCGTAAAAGTAAATAAAACACCTGCTTTTTGCAGTATGGCCGGCGTTTTATACGGCTGGTCTATATCATCATCAACCATGGTTGGTAAACTATGCAACTGGTTTAGGATAACAGCCATATTGTGCTGCTTTAATATATCTGCAATTTGCCAGCTGTCAACAGCGCCGGCAAGTACCACATCAAACCCGAATTCTTTTACAAAATCAACCGCAATCAGCATTTCCTTTACAAGATTGCAATGGATGAACAGTTTTTGTTTTTTGCTGAATAAATTTCTGACTGCTTCAAATTTCAGGTTGGTTTGTTCATGTGCGGGTTCTGCCAGGTAAGCTTTTGCTTCACGAAAGAATATTTTTACGTTTTCGATCTGCTCCAGTCCCCTTTTTACCGGGTCTGCTGCAACCTGTTGCCCGGGTTGTGCCCCGCCGCCTCTTGCTCCACGGGTCCTGTTTAGTAAAGAGGGCATTCTAAAATGAATGGCTACATCTGTTTTGTATGCTGCATCTTCCCAGTTCCAGGCATCCAGTGGTACAACAGATGAAGAACCGGAAATGATACCGCCGGAAGGAATGATATTGGCCAGCAGGATCCCGTTGGTACGCAGGGTATTGATCACTTTTGAATCGGTGTTGTAAGCCACTATTGAACGGATGCTGGGGTTCATGTCGCCTATTTCTGTTGCGTCTACAGTTGCCCGTACACTATTTACTTCAACAAGGCCCAACTGCGATGATGCCAGGATCAAACCGGGATAAATATGTTTTCCATTACAGTTAATAACCCTTGCCCCGGTTGTGGATGCAGTTGTGCTTACTTCAGTGATTTTTCCATCCTTTAAAACAACGGTCCCGTTACTGATCACCTGCCCGTTGCCAACATGAATGGTGGCATTGGTCAGTGCAATGGTTTCTTTTTGTGCTGCAGCAGGTGAAATGGTTTCCTGTGCTACTCCTTTTGTGAATGGCAGCAAACAGGCTATATAAAAAATTATTTTTTTCATGTGAATTGTTTTTACAGTTTAATTATTTTCTTCCAGTTCATCCGCATCAATGGTGAGCAAACCATGATCATGGTTATGGTCGCCGCATGCATGTATCACTTCAAGCCTGGGCCTGGCCCTTTGCATGCCTGCTGCTCCACCCGGACCGGCAGTTCTTTTTGCAGCGGCTAATTTTTGTACCAGCCTTGCTTTTTCTGCCTGGTTAAGTTTACGCATAGCCGCATCTTTATCCCGGTCGAAATAAATAATTCCGTCAACCATTGTTTTTTCTGCTTTGGCATAAATGGATAAGGGGTTATCGCTCCAGATCACCAGGTCGGCGTCCTTACCCACTTTTATACTACCCACTTTTGCATCCACGTGCAGCATTTTTGCCGGGTTGATGGTTACCATTTTCCAGGCATCCAGTTCATTGATGCCGCCATATTTTACGATCTTGGCAGCTTCCTGGTTCAGGCGCCTGGCCATTTCTGCATCATCCGAATTGATGGCCACATTCAACCCAACTTTTTGCATGATGTATGCATTGTAAGGAATGGCATCCACCACTTCCATTTTATAATTCCACCAGTCGCTGAAGGTAGATACAGCCGCACCGTGTGTCTTCATCTTGTCGGCAACTTTATAACCTTCCAGGATATGGGTGAACGTGTTTACGGTAAATCCGAATTTTTCGGCCACCTTCATGGCAGCATTGATCTCGCTTTGTACATACGAGTGGCAGGTTATGAATCTTTTCTTATTCATGATCTCCACCAGGGCTTCCAGTTCCAGGTCACGGCGTACAGTTACCGGCGTACTGCCTTTTTTCCTGTTGTTTACTTCGGCAGTTTTCCGGCTTGTTTGATAATCAGATGCCCTTTGAAAAGCATCCATCAATACCTGGTCAACGCCCATCCTGCTGTCGGGGAAACGGGCATTGCCCTGTGTGCTTGAACTTCTTTTTACATTTTCGCCCAGTGCAAATTTGATGAACGGATCGGCACCGGCAAATTTCAGGTCCTGGTCGTTGGCGCCCCAGCGCAGTTTTATCAATTGCGTTTGTCCGCCAATGGTATTGGCCGATCCGTGCAGGATATGCGAAGATGTTACGCCACCGCTTAGCTGCCGGTAAATATTGATGTCATCGGGATTGATGTTATCAGCGATCCTCACTTCGGAAGTAACACTTTGCCCGCCCTCGTTGATGGAAGCGGCTGCAATGTGTGAATGTTCATAGTTGATGCCTGCGGTAACATGTTTGCCGGTTCCGTCAATAATCCTGGCAGTGGCATCGCCCAGGTTTTTTCCAATAGCTGCTATCTTTCCGTTTTTTATCAAAACATCGGTATTCTCCAGTTTACCTTCATTTTCACTGGTCCAGACCGTTGCATTTTTTACCAGTATATTCTCAGCTTTCGGCATTTCTTCCCAGCCATAACTTAAAAATGGATAGGTTACTTTCCCGGTTACCAATGGGGGCTTTGGCCTTGCGCTATCCGTTTTTGACACGGGCATTTTATCAAAACCGGCTGTCCAGTTAAAAGCATTTCCCTGGGCATCTGTTCCCCTACCGGAGATCGTATTGCCGGATGTGGCGCCGCTCATGATGGTTTCTTTTGCATTGGGCCCTCGGCCTTCGGTATAACTGAGTTTAATAAGTTTGCCATCAAAACTGTATTTGCCTGCAATGGTATCCCTGCTGATGAACTGGGCAACACCGGCATCTTTTAAATCAAGCGTAAAAGCTTTTGTGCCGCCAACTGTATTGGCTAAAAATTTATAGGAACCTTTCAGGTCGTACCAGTTCTCATCTTTAACTGCATTTTTAATACCCTGTGTCCAGTTTTGCAGGATCACGGTCTTATCAGCAAATACAGGACCGGAGGTAATTAAAAAATTGGCAATTTTGCCGGCATCAAGGCTTCCGATCTTATCATAAACCCCCAACAGGCTGGCCGGTGCTTTGGTTAATGCATCAAGTGCTTTGGTCTCTGATAAGCCATATTCGATGGCTTTGCGCAGGTTGGCCATAAATTCGGAACTGTTGGTAAGATCTGCTGTGGTCAGGCAGAAATTAATACCCGCTTTTTCAAAGGCGGCTGCATTGCCCGGGGCAAGTTCCCAGTGCTTCAGGTCATCCAGGCCAACAAAGCGCAGGTCATTCGGATCATCCACATCCATGGCAGCCGGGAAATTCAATGACACTATAAATGATGCTTTTGTTTCTGCCATTTCTTTGATTCGCTGGTATTCGTTACCGCCAGCCTTGATAATATATTGTACACCAAACTCATCACCAATTTTATCTGCACGCAGGCTGTTCCATTTATCATTGGCTTCAAAGATCTGTGGCAGTGCCTGGTTGTCGTTCCAGTATTTTAAAGAAATGTTCACACCTTCGGTAACAGGGGCAGCCATTTTATACCACTGTGCGTCCAGGTAAGTCTGGCGCAGCAGGGCAATACTGCCCATCAGGGAACTGGGATAACTTTGTGCCGAATTACCGCGGCTGAAAGAATAATGTGCCGATGCTTTTTCTTTTACCAGAACAAAATTGTCGGCGTTATTGGCCAGCGTTACAAATGAGCCGGTTCCCCTGGCTATACCGTCTTTCTGGTGGGTAAGTACCGCGCCAAAACCATTGTCACGTAAAGCTTTTGCTTTGGAATCATCGGCGCTGAATATCTTATATGCCTGCGTTTCACTTTTAATGGCCTGGTTCCAGCCATATGCACCTTTGTTGTTTGAATTGATCTGTTGTGTTCTGAAAAAACCGGCTGCGCCTCCTGCGGCCTGCTGGCGTTCCTGGGCCGGCATACCATAATCACTGTACATATCGATGAATGCAGGATAAATATATTTTCCCCGGCAATCAATTACTACCGCATCTTTTGGTATGGCAATATTGGTTCCAACCATTTCAATTTTTCCCCTCCGGATCACCATGGTTGCATTTTGTAAAATGGTTTGGGCATCTTTTACGATGACGGCATTGGTAAATGCATAACTGCCGTTTTTTGGATCGGCTACATCATTTACCGGGAAAGTTTCCTGGGCATTAATGCGTTGACCTGCGCCTGCAGTTACAATAAGCGCCATCAACAAAAATTTAATTTTTTGCATGCAGATTTGTTTTGATTATTTGTTTGGGCGATAAATATAACAAATGATTACCTGTAATTACGGCCGGTTTTAAAATTATGTTTTGCATAATCATTAATTTTATGGCAATTGTATAATAATATGAATATTGAAGAATATATAGAACATTCAGTTTTAAAACCGGATACGGTTATTGTCGATATTGAAAGGATTTGCACAGAAGCGGCTGCATATCATTTCGGTACAGTTTGTGTTCCTCCGCTGTTTGTGAAAATGGCAAAAATACTTACTGCAGGAACCGGCATAAAAGTTTCCACGGTCATCGGTTATCCCTTTGGGTTCAGTGCCATTGAAGCCAAGGTTGCTGAAATAGTGTTGGCTGTTATTGATGGTGCCGATGAGGTTGAAATGGTGGTGAATACCGGGGCCATTAAAAATAATGACTGGCAGTTCCTGGCCAATGAGATCAATACGGTGATGCCGGTCATACGTGGCAGGGGAAAAAAAATAACGGTGATCCTGGAAACGGGGTTACTGACCGCTACTGAGATCATTACCGCCTGTGATATATATGGTGCTGCCGGGGTAGATTTTGTTAAAGCCGGCACCGGTTATGTTGAAGATAAAGCTGTGACAGAACATGCCGGGCTAATCCGGAGGCATTTGGCAGCTGCCGTTCAGCTTAAAACGGGGGTTTCCATAAAAAATTATCATTTTGCCCTGGGCCTGATAAATGCCGGGGTAGACCGTTTGACATGTAATAATGGTATAAAACTTAAGCAGGAAACAATTCAGCAAAATTGATGGAACGGTTTTTGTAAATTTGCAGATCATGAAAAAATTATACGGGTTATTATTCTTTATTATATCATCAACTGCCGGTTTTGCACAAACTGATGCGGCCGATACAGTTGTTGTTACAAAAGTTACGGTTCATAAAGATCCCCGTTTAGATATACTGGCAAAGGCCGAAGCTGAAATAAACAGCGTTTCGGCCCGATTTGTTAAAGGGTACCGGCTATTTGTATTAAAAAGCAATAACCGGGAATATGCCATGAAAGTAAGATCATACCTGCTACAGAATTTCCCGGAAGAAAAAGTGATCATGACCTACCAGTCGCCCTTCATAAAAATGAAATTTGGCGATTTTGAGGATAAAAAGACGCTGAACGATACCGCGATATGATCCTAAGGGACGGGATCATTACCGGTGGCATTTATGTGGTACCGGATACCATTGAATTGAAACCTGACAAAATAAAACTGGAAGAAGAGCAATAAACGTATTATCAATAAAGAGTTTCTCCACCAGGAACTCTTTTTTTATCCCGCACTTAACCGTTATTTTTAAACAATGATAAAACAACACATACAGCAACTGGCAAAAAAATATGCTGATGAGTTTATTGATATCCGCCACCGGATACATGCCAACCCGGAATTGAGTTACCAGGAATTTGAAACGGCTGCATTTGTACAGGAAAAATTAACAGCATTTGGAATTCCTTTTGAAGTAAAAGCCACAACCGGTGTTGTAGGTTTAATTAAAGGTAAAAACCCCGGTAAAAAAACAGTTGCCCTGCGTGCCGATATGGACGCACTTCCGATCAGCGAAGAAAATGATGTACCGTACAGATCGAAGAACCCGGGTATCATGCATGCCTGCGGGCATGATGTACACACAACCTGTTTGCTGGGTGCTGCAAAAATCTTAAATGAGCTAAAGGAAGAATGGGAGGGAACTGTCAAACTGATCTTTCAGCCCGGTGAAGAAAAAAATCCCGGTGGTGCCAGTTTGCTCATCAAAGAAGGTGTACTGGAAGATCCAAAGCCGGAAAAAATATTTGCTTTGCATGTTCACCCAGGACTGGAGATTGGGAAGATGAGTTTCAGGAATGGCATGGTGATGGCCAGTGCCGATGAAATTTATATCAGCATAAAAAGCAAGGGTGGGCATGCAGCCGCACCGCAGTATACAGCAGATACTATTTTGATCGCTTCGCACCTGATCATCAGTTTACAACAGATCATTAGCAGGAACAACAGCCCGTTCAATCCTTCTGTTTTATCAATCACCTCGTTCCAGGGCGGTAATACCACCAATGTTATTCCCAGTGAAGTAAAGCTGATGGGCACTTTCAGGGCCATGAATGAAGACTGGCGTTTTACAGCACATGAATTGATAAAAAAACAAACGATAGAACTGGTACATGCCATGGGTGCCGAAGCAACCATACACATTGATGTGGGTTATCCCTTTGTGCTGAATGATGAAGCGTTGGGAAACGAAGCCAGAAAAAAAGCAGCAGCATATATCGGGGAAGAACATGTTGAGGAAACAGAATTAAGAATGGGTGCAGAAGATTTTGCTTATTACTCACATCAGATACCTGCCTGCTTTTTCAGGTTGGGTGCAGGCAATAAAGCAAAAGGGATAAGCAGCGGGGTACACACACCAACTTTTAATATTGATGAAAGAGCTATCGAGATAGGTATGGGGATGATGGCTTGGTTGGGGGTTGACACCCCCTCCGCCAGTCCTGAGCGTAATTCGACTACGCTCATTACCGAAGGAAAGGGGTAACTGAGGGCAAGAGAATTATTTGGCAATTAGGTTTTTGATTTGCATAGAGATCATTTTTTATTTTTAAAACTTATTTCAAAAGACACTAAGCTATGCAGTAGAGTACAATGAAATAAGGTTCCTCCGCCGCGGCGGAGGGCAGGCGTATGAAAATAGCATTCCACGGCGCAGCCCGTACAGTAACCGGATCAAAACACTTATTGACTTTAAAGAACGGCAAAAAATATTTACTCGACTGTGGTATGTTTCAGGGTATGGGAAAAGATACAGATGCCATGAACCGCCATTTTGGTTTTGATCCTGCCGAAGTAACACACCTGATCTTGTCGCATGCGCATATTGATCATTGCGGACTGATCCCAAAACTGGTAAGCGAGGGTTTTAACGGTAAAGTATTTTGTACACCTGCAACCATGGAATTAGCAGCAGTGATGCTGGAAGATTCTGCCGGGATACAGGAAAACGAAGTTAAGTACGAAAACAAAAGAAGGGCACAGCAGGGATTGCCATACCTGAAACCTTTGTATGATACGGCTGATGCATTAGCCGCGGTTGATCATTTTGTGGCCGTTCCATATGACATTTGGCTTACAATTGATGAAAATATTGAAGTGCAATACACCGATGCCGGCCATATCATTGGCAGCGCTGCCGTGCATTTAAAAATTAAGGAAGATGGAAAGGTCACCCGGTTAACTTTTAGTGGTGATGTGGGCCGCTACAGGGACGTGATCTTAAAATCGCCGGCAACTTTTTCACAGGCCGATCATATTATCATTGAATCAACCTATGGCAACAGCCTGCATGATAATGCCACTACCACGCCCGACGAAGTGCTTCGCTGGATTGAAAAAGCCTGCCTGCAGAAAAAAGGAAAATTAATTATTCCCGCTTTTAGCGTGGGCAGAACCCAGGAGATATTGTTTGCACTGAACCAGCTTGAATTGGAAAGAAGGTTACCCGACCTGGATTATTTTGTTGACAGCCCGCTTAGTGTTAAAGCAACCGGTATCGTAAAACGTTACCCGCAGTATTTTAATAAAACCATTCAGAAGATCCTGCAATCAGATAATGACCCTTTTGGTTTTAAAGGATTAAAATTTATCCAGTCGGTTGATGAATCCAAATTGCTCAATTTCCGGAACGGGCCTTTCGTTGTCATTTCGGCCAGCGGGATGGCCGATGCCGGCAGGGTAAAACATCATATCAGCAATAATATTGAGAACAGCCGCAACACGATCCTGTTCACGGGTTATTGCGAGCCACGTTCGCTGGGCGGTAAATTGCTTGACGGAAGAAAGGAAGTAAATATTTATGGTGTGCAGCATGAAGTAAATGCCGAGATCGGGTCTATACGCAGCATGAGCGCCCACGGCGATTATGATGACCTGTGCCAGTTCCTGGCCTGCCAGGATCCACGCCAGGTAAAGCGCATGTTTGTGGTGCATGGTGAATACCATGTACAAACAGAATTTCAGTACCGCCTGATGCGGAAGGGATTTGGAGATGTGGAAGTGCCGGAAATGCACTATGAAACAACACTGGAATAATTGAGCATTGGAATATTCCTTTAATTTACCGTACCTGCCATTTCCTGGTAAACCGGATATTGGAATAGTTTTTGGTTAAGTAAAAGAGCCAAAGTTTGGCTGCATTGGCCTAAATGAATATTGTATGAAAATATTTAAGAAGATCGTAAAGATATTTTTGATCGTGATCGTTATCCTTGCAGGATTGGTTTTTGCTGCCCCATATATTTTCAAAGGTAAAATTGTTTCGCTGGTAAAAAGAGAAGTGAATAATAACCTAACCGCTAAAGTTGATTTTAAAGATGTAGATATTTCTTTCTTCCGCCATTTCCCCAAAGTGAGTATAGCGCTGGATAGCCTGCAGGTTACCGGCACCGGTGATTTTTTGGCTGACACACTGTTATCTGCCAAAAGAATGGATGCCACCGTAAATTTCATGAGCTTTATCAGGGGGAAGGACATGTCCGTTTATACTGTTTTACTTGAATCGCCCCGCATCAATGCTATTGTAAATAAAGATGGCCTGGCCAATTGGGATATTGTAAAAAAGAATGACGCAAATAGTGGTGAAGATACAGCTGCCGGTTCATTTAAGCTGCAGCTGAATTATTATTCCATTGAGAACGGTTACCTGAATTATATGGATGTTCAAAACAACATGAGCGTGGTTACTGAAAACCTGAACCATTCCGGTTCGGGTGATTTTACAGCCGACCTGTTTACATTAAGCACCAGGAGTACTGCGGATGCGGTTTCATTTAATTATGGTGCCATACCATACCTGTCGAAAGTGCGGTCAAATATCAATGCGGATATTAAGATCGACAACAAAAACGGTGTTTATAGTTTTGATGCCATTGATATTTTGCTGAATGAACTTAAGATCATCGGTAAGGGCAATATTAAAAGCCTGGCAGATGGCGGTTATGACCTGGATATCAGTTTTAATGCACCATCATCAGATTTTAAAAATATTTTATCGTTGGTTACTCCCATCTATAAAAAGAATTTGAAAAGTAACGGCAAGCGGCACGGCCATATTTGAAGGGTTTATAAAAGGGGTTTATAAAGATTCTGTTATGCCGGCTTATCATATTGATGCTGCAGTAAAAGATGCATCATTTAAGTACACCGATCTCCCCAAAGGAATTACAGCGATCAATTTTAAAGCGCTGGTTGATAATCCCGACGGGAAACCGGATAATATGGTTGTGGATATTTCAAAGGGCCACCTGGTGATGGACAATGAACCTTTTGATTTCAGGTTGCTTGTAAAAAATCCGGAGAGTAATATGTATGTTGACGGGGCTGCAAAAGGGAAGCTGGATCTGTCGCAGGTTGCTGATTATGTAAAACTGGAAAAGGGCACAGCCATTTCCGGGTTAATGAATGCCGATGTGAACATTAAAGGCAATGTTAAGGAATTAGAAAAGCAGCAGTACAATAATTTTTATGCAGCGGGTACGGTTGATGTAAATAATTTCAACTACAGGTCGTCTGATTATCCAACCGGCATCAAAATAAATAAGGTGAACACCGTTTTTACCCCAACCAGGATCGATGTATCAAACCTGGATGGGCAATACATGAATTCCGGGTTCAATGGCGGCGGACAGATCAATAACCTGCTGAGTTACCTGTTAAACGCCAAGCCATTGAGTGCTGATTTTACCGTAAATGCGGATAAGGTAAACCTGAACGACTGGATAGGTGTTTCTGCAGATACAGCCTCCAAAGACCCTGCTACAGTGCCTTTTGCAGTGCCCGGTAACCTGCATATCAGCTTACCTACAAAAATTGATGAACTTAAATACGACAATATTGAAATAAAGAATGTAACCGGCAATATGCAGTTGGCTGATGAAACCGTAAAACTGAACAATGTAAATGGTTTTGCACTGGATGGCATCATTAAGATCAATGGATCGTACAGTACCAAAGCCAATAAAACAAAACCGGCCATAGCCATGAGTTATGATGTGGCCCAGGTGGATATTCAAAAACATTTTACGCTTTTAATACGGTACAAAAACTGATGCCCGTCGGGAAATTCCTGGCAGGTAAACTCACTTCTGTTTTATCGGCAAACGGGAAGCTGGGTGATAACATGAGCATAGATATGAGTACCCTGTCAGGTAACGGTAATTTATTTTTGATCGAAGGTTTTTTAAGCAAATTTGCACCGCTTGATAAAATAGCTTCCATGCTGCAGGTAAAAGAACTGGAGCAGCTTTCATTAAAAGGGGTAAAAACTTTTTTTGAGTTTTCTAACGGTAAACTGCTGGTGAAACCATTTACCGTTAAAGTAAAAGATATTGAGATGGAGATCGGCGGGCTGCAGGGTTTTGATGAAACGATCAATTATGCCATTAACCTGAAACTGCCCAGGGCATTGATGGGTACACAGGGAAACCAGCTGGTGAACAACCTCGCCGGCGCTATGCAGGCAAAAGGCATCCCTTTTAAATTAAGTGAAACGGTAAATCTTAAACTGGCAATGGGCGGTACCATAAAAGCCCCTACACTGAAAGTAGACCTTAAGCAAAGCGGTGAAACCCTTGCTGAACAAATGAAAGAACAGGTTAAGGATTTTGCCCAGGCAAAAATTGACAGTGCCAAAAATGCGGCAAGGGATTCGCTGAATTCCATTAAAAAGCAATTGGGTGATGCGGCAAAGGAAGAACTGCGGAAAAAAATATCAGGCATAAAGATACAACGGCTGTTAAAGACAGCACAGCACCTGTAAAAACACAGGGAGATAAGACCAAAGAATCTGTGAAGGGATTGCTGGATAATTTATTAAAGAAAAAACAAAAGGATACGGCGAATAAGCAGTAGTTAATAGTTCATAGTTAATTAGGAAACTCAAGTTGCAATCTAAAATCGGCAATCTAAAATTGTCGATCTACAATCTAAAATCTTTCCGGATCAAATGCACTGATATTTATAGTGGTTGTTTTGCGTTGAATAATTTCACTTACCAGTTTCCCGGTGCCGGTGCCCATAGAAATACCCAGCATGGCATGTCCGCCGGCGATCAATACATTATCAATATTTGCAGCTTTGCCAATGTAAGGCAAACCATCGGGTGTAACCGGCCTTAAACCGCTCCATATTTTACCTGCCGGCGGGAAATCTATTTTCAATCCAGGGTAAAAATCTTTTGCAGAATCATAAATACCCTTCATGCGGCTGATCAATATATTTTGATTGATCCCGCTGAGTTCCATGGTTCCGCCGATACGCAACGACTGCCCCCAGGGAGTTACAGCACATCTTCCGTCCACCAGTATCGCAGGGTACCTGATATTTTTTTCTACCTGCGCATAGGTATGACTGTAACCTTTACCCGGTTGTAACAATAATGAAATACCCATCATTTTTGCAAGAGCAGGTAACCAGCTTCCGGGCGACAAAACAATTTCTCCAGTATTGAATTTTCCCTTGTCCGTTATCACCGCCGAAATTTTATTGTTTGCTTTTTCAAAACCGGTTACAGTTGTATTGAGTTGAAAGCGGACATTTTTTGTTTCCAGGTATTTTTTCAGTGCAACCATCATTTTGCCCGGGTTAAAATGACAATCATCTTTAAACAATACGGCTCCAGCAACATTCAGTTCCACATCGGGTTCCAGTTGCTGTACCGCATCTTTTTGCAGCCGTTCAACGGTTAAACCAAATTTTTCTGCTTCATCGGCCAGGTGAAATTCATGGTCAAGTGTTTTTTGCTGTTTGCACATCATCAAACAACCTTTTTCTTCCATTTCAAAAACATCTCCAATTTCATCCCTCATGTTGTTTATCAAATGCCGGCTCAACTGTAAAAGATCATTCAGGTGCGGCGCATTTTTTTTAACGGTGGCAGCATTACTGTTCTTCCAGAAATGATAACCCCACTGCATGAGTTGCCAGTTCAGTCTTGGTTTGATGTAGAACGGACTGCTGCTGCTGAGCATGTGTTTAAAGCCTTCGGAAATGATCCCGGGACTTGCCAATGGTATAAAATGGCTTGGCGATATGTATCCCATATTACCGAATGAACAGCCATCAGTAATATCGCCCCTGTCAATAACTGTTATTTCGTGACCTTCCTGCTGTAAATAATATGCGCTGCATAAACCGATTACGCCGCCTCCGATAATGGTTACTTTCATTTTTATTTTCATAGTGCCTTTCATTGTACTTCGTTCCTCAACGATGTTAAAAAAAACTGTTTTTATTCATTCAATTCGTGTAATAGCATGTTTTCAAATTACCTGGAACCCCAATGCATACGGGTCATCCTCTTCATCAATAGTAATGGTATTGTGCCCGTAAATCCTTGCCCAGCCTTCAATAGATGGCCTGATGGCCCGTTTTCCGGCAACCGCCAGTTCTTCTTCAATTCGCCCGGTGAATTTGCTGCCGATGATACTTTCATGAATGAATGCATCCTCTTTCTTCAGCAAACCTTTGGCATACCATTGCGCCATGCGTGCAGAAGTGCCGGTGCCACAAGGGCTGCGGTCGATTGCTTTATCGCCATAAAAAACGGCATTACGGGCTGTGGATGTTTTATCAAGCACAGCACCGGTCCATAAAATATGGCTGCATCCTTTTATCGTTTCGTTTTCGGGATGAACAAATACATATTTCTCATTGATCCTTTTCCTCAATTCACCAGAAAGGGTTATCAATTTACCGGCTGTATAATGTTCCAGCCCCTTAAAATTTTTCTGTACATCCACAATGGCATAAAAATTTCCGCCATAGGAAACATCAACAACCAGTTCGCCCAATTCAGGGCAAACAACGGTTAATGCTGTTTCTGCCAAAAAGGAAGGGACATTGGTAAGTTTTACCGTTTTAACTTTTGTTCCGCCATGGGCGGAATGACTTGTATATTCAATCTTTACCAATCCGGCCGGGGCTTCCATTCTTACTACACCGGGTACTTTTGGCTTTATCAATCCTTCCTCAATGGCTATGGTGATGGTGCCGATGGTTCCATGACCGCACATGGGCAGGCAACCGCTGGTTTCAATAAATAATACAGCTACATCATTTTCCGGATCATGCGGCGGGTATAAGATGCTTCCGCTCATCATGTCGTGGCCACGGGGTTCAAACATAAGCCCACGGCGTATCCAGTCGAATTCCTGTAAAAAGTGCTGCCGCTTTTCGCTCATGTTATTACCAATAAGCACAGGCCCGCCTTCTTTTACCAGCCTAACGGGATTGCCGCAGGTGTGGGCGTCTGTGCAAATAAATGTTTTCTTCAATGCAGTTTGTTTTAATTGGCTCTGCAACTTAATCAAAACTTTGCTTGTTTTATGTATGAGCAGGGCAAGTATTTATCTTCCTGTACATTTTTACAAATATATTTTTATTCCTTGTCATTAATATAAAGTAGAAACTGAAAAGCCACTATCATTTATTTGATAGTGGCTTCAATCCCGGGTAATTCGATTTATTTTTTCCTGATTTTTACAGCTTCCTGGAAAACTCTTTTTTCGTCCCCTTTGCCATAAAAGGGGCAATAAAAGTCAAGGGCATCCAGCGCTTCGTTGTAAGTTAACCAGTAGTCGGTTACCGTGCCGGTAAAGACAAAGTTTGCTGAATAATTATACATATCCCTTGTGCCCTGGCTGCTGAAATTGCCATAAACGAGTTCACCTTCATAGGGTTTCACACTTGCACTGGTACGTACAATATTGTAGCCATTATACGTTTCAACTACAATATAGCTGCAATTGGGATCACTGTAAACAACTTCTCCTTCTTCCTTGCTGAGCCAGTAATTTTCATTGTTTGTAATAACTACGTCGCTTTTTCTGCAACTGCTTAATAAAATAATTGCAAGAATAATGGATGCTGAAAGGGTAAATAATTTTTTCATGTTGGTTCAATTTAAATTTGAAAAATGTTTTCACATTATACCAATCAAAAAACTGTGCCAGAACCTGAAGCAGGTGATTTTGATTTTGTTAAAACCAATGTATGGTCAAAATTTAATTTATGAAGGTTTAATGGGCATAATGATCGTCTGTTTTATTTAACATGGCTTTTGTTGTAAGCCGGAGCCGGCCTGGAAAAATTTTCGAAAGTTTTGAAGTGTGGCAACTTTTATGTTTATTACATGCTTTAATTTTATACCATGGAACAATACGGAAAAATTCTGCTCATCGCCATGCCGGCTTTTTTATTGCTGGTGTTGTTTGAAAAATGGTATGGCTGGCGCAAGGGAAAAGATACCGTGCGTAATATGGATATGATCAGCAGCCTCAGCAGCGGCGTTACCAATGTTACCAAAGATGTGGTAGGATTATATCTTGTCATACTTTCCTATCCGTTTTTACTGAAATATCTTGCAGTAACGTCTATCAGCAATACAGTATTGGTTTATATCATTGCTTTTTTTGCGCTTGACTTTGCGGGTTACTGGGTGCACCGCCTGCAGCATGTGACCAATTTTTTCTGGAACGGCCATATCGTTCATCACAGCAGTGAAGAATATAACCTGGCCTGTGCGCTGCGGCAAAGTATATCGGCCATTGTAAAGATCTATGCCATTTTCCTGTTGCCGGCTGCACTGCTTGGCGTTCCATACCCCGTGATCGCCGTGGTTGCCCCGCTTCATTTGTTTGCACAGTTCTGGTACCATACACAGCATATCGGCAGGATGGGATTTCTGGAGAAGATCATCGTTACGCCATCGCATCACCGGGTGCATCATGCCATTAACAAAGAATACCTTGATAAAAATTACGGGCAGATCTTTATTTTCTGGGATAAATGGTTTGGCACTTTCCAGGAAGAAATGCCCGCTGTGCCGCCGGTCTATGGGATCACCAGGCCGGTAAGGACCTGGAACCCGATCCGGATAAATTTTCAGCATGTGTGGCTGCTGATAAAAGATGCCTGGAGAACGAATGACTGGAAAGAGAAATTTACTTTATGGTTCAGGCATACCGGTTACCGCCCGGCTGATGTTGCCGCAAAATACCCGGTGTATAAAATTGACGATGTATATCATTTTGAAAAATACGATACACAAACGTCACCAACACTGAATGTATGGAGCTGGATACAGTTATTGCTGATCCTGCTTTTCGTGAGTTACCTGTTTGGAAATATTGCACTCATCAACAGCCTGGATACAAATTATATCTTCTGGTATGGCGGCTTTATATTTTTAAGTGTGTATGCATTGACCGACCTGATGGACAGGAATGCTTCGGCCATCATTTGGGAATGTATCCGTTGCAGTTTCGGGCTCACTATCCTTTTTGAACAAAACGATTGGTTTGGTGCAGGTACATATTTGCCGGCTGCGAAATTTATTCTTGGGGCTTATTTTATTGCCTCTGTTTTGGTAACGGGCTGGTTTGTGGTAAAACATAAAAAAGAAGACCAGCAGTTGAACAGGCTGGCCATATAAATTAAATTACAGAACGGGTCAGCTCATTATTGACCGTTCTCCATATTCCCAAAGGATTTTCATTTTTCAGTTCATCCGGCAACAGGTCATTGCTCCAGTTTTGAAAGGCGATCGGCCTGGCAAAACGTTTGATGCCATCGGCACCAAATATTTTTAACTGCTTCCACCAGTTCATTATTTTCTTTGATGTCATTTTCAGTAGCCATTAAGGTTGCCGTTAACTGCCCTTCCAGTTGTTTGGCCACTTCAGTCATTTCATGCATGTCTTTGCAGCGGATGATAATAGAGTAGGGGCCAAAAACTTCCAGGTGCAGAACAGGGTTGTTTATAAATGCCTGTCCGCTGGCAGTAGCAATGGTTGGTAAACCTTCATTTTCTTTTACATCCGTTTCACTTTCAGCAACCAAATGCACATCTTCCTGCAATAAGGCATTGCCTTTATTTTTTTTATACGCATCTACTATTCCTTCATGCAACATTGGCGCCGGGGCAATTTGTTGAATGGCTTTACCAAGGTCATGCATAAAGGTTTGCAGGGCTTCACTTTCAATTCCGATAATAATTCCGGGGTTGGTACAAAACTGTCCAACACCCAGGGGGATGGAACCTGCATACATCGCTGCAATCTCATGGGCAGAAGCGGCTAATTTTTGCGGCAATAAAAAAACAGGGTTGGTACTTCCCATTTCTGCAAAAACCGGGATGGGTTCTTTGCGCTGGTTGCCCCAATCGAATAACTGTTTGCCGCCGGAAAAACTGCCGGTAAAACCAACAGCTTTGGTATGTGGGTGCAATACCAGGGCTTTGCCAACTTCAAAACCTGCACCATATACATGGGCAAAGATCCCTTTGGGCATTTTGCATTTTTCTGCAGCAAGTAAAATGGCTTGTGCAACCATCTCTGAAGTTTGTGCATGTGCCGGGTGTGCTTTTACGATCACCGGGCAACCGGCAGCAAAGGCAGAGGCTGTATCGCCACCGGCGGTGGAGTAAGCAAACGGAAAATTGCTTGCACCAAAAACCACTACGGGGCCAAGCGGTACCAGCATCTTCCTGATATCAGGTTTTGGCGGGGTCTTATCCGGAATGGCTGTATCGATCCTTGCTTCCAGCCAACCCCCTTTTTCACAGGCTTCGGCATAACTGTTCAGCTGGAAAATGGTTCTAGCCCTTTCACCCCGTAATCTTGCCTCCGGTAAATGGGTTTCCTGCATGGCAGTTTGTATCAGTTCATCGCCGCAGTTTTCCAGTTCAATGGCGATGGCTTTCATAAAAGCAGCACGCTGTTGTAAAGAAAATTTCCGGTATATATGAAATGCATTCCATGCCTGTTGCATGATCATTTCAATTTCTTTTGGACTGCTGTCGTTGAACATTGATTATTGAAAATTGATTATTGAATATTCTTTAGAGAACCGGCCTGCTTGCAATTCCGTCATTAATGATCTTTAAAATTTTCTCCCTTTCTTTTCCTTCGAGTGTTAACCTTGGTGGACGTACATTTTCTGATCCGATGCCAACCTGCGTTTCTGCGAGCTTGATATACTGAACCAGTTTGGGATGAATATCCAGTTCCAGCAGGGGCATGAACCAGCGGTATATTTTTGTGGCTTCTTCCATTTTCCCGGCTTTAACCAGGTTGTATATGGCAACGGTTTCTTTTGGAAATGCACAAACCAACCCCGCTACCCATCCATCAGCACCCAGGCACAATTCTTCCATGGCAATGGTATCAACACCACACAATATTTTATACCGGTCACCAAATCGGTTTTTCATACGGGTAACATTGCTTACATCCCTGGTTGATTCCTTAACTGCCTGTATATTTTTACAGGCCTGCAGTTCATCAAACATATCCAATGTTACCTCTATCTTATAATCAACCGGGTTATTATAGATCATGATGGGCAGGTCAGTTGCATCGGCCACAGTTTTAAAATAAGTTACTGTTTCGCGGTGGTCGCTTTTATATCGCATGGGAGGCAGCATCATTAACCCTTTGGCACCCCAGGCTTTGGCATATGCAGCCTGCTGCAAAGCCTCTTTGGTACTTCCTTCGGCAATGTTTAACACAACCGGAACTTTACCGTTACAGGCTGATACGGCAAATTTTATAAGTTGCTCTTTTTCGGCAGTCGTTAAAACACTGGCTTCGCCTAACGTGCCGCCCAATACAAGGCCATGTACGCCTGCATCCAGTTGCGCCTGTAAATTTTTCTCAAACAATAAAAGATCCAGCTGGTCATCAGCTGTAAATTTTGTGGTGAGTGCAGGAAATACACCTTTCCAGTCAATGCTCATACATAATGATTTTTGATAAAGATAAATCATAGATGATTAAGTTCATTTGCGTTTTATTTTTTTGCCCGGAAGGGCAGCTGCCATCGAATATTTTTTATACAAATACGCTGTGCCTAAAGGGATTATCATTAAAAAAAAGAAATAGCGGGGTGTCAATTAGAATTATGACAGTTTTATTGATTATTTTGCTCTATCATTCTTAAAATTAACCTGCTAAAAAACACTTATGAAGCAATTTTTTACCCGTTGTACAATTTTGATATTTCTCCTTTTGCCTGTTGCTTTATTTGGGCAGGTTGGCCAGGATTACCATATTTTACTGCATTCCGGAAAATTTATCCCTGAAGAAAATATCATTAATATCACTAAAGCTGCACCGGTTTTTCAGCAAAGCCTTTTTAAAGGAAAACACTATGTGGTGATCCAGTTTAAAGCTTTGCCAACCCAGTTGCAGAAAGATGACCTGAAAGCAGCGGGTATTGAGTTAATAGACTACATACCCAATAACGCTTATACAGCAAGTGTTTCAGAAAATGTAAATAATGCAGTACTGCGGTCATCCTTATTCAGGGCAGTGTTTCAGTTTAAACCAGCTGATAAAACAGTATCTGCTATCCTTGCAGGCAGCATTGCCCCGCATGCCATTAAACAGGCAGGTTTTGTTGATCTTACTATCATCACATACGAAAAACTTTCGCAGTTTGACATCGGAAGTTCATTGCAGACGCTTGGAGCAGCCATTATTGAAGATATGCCTGTGTTCAGGAGTTTTGTAGTGCGTGTGCCACAGGATAAAATGGTACAGCTGGTAGCCATGCCATTTATTCAATGGGTTGAATTCATTGACCCGCCAAATGTTTTGGAAAATACTTTGGGAAGAACTTTGCACCGGGTAAATATTTTGAATGACGGGGTAAGAAATTTAAAAGGCGAAGATGTAAATGTTGGTATCTGGGATGAAGGGGCAATAGGGGCACATCTTGATTTTAGTCCGGCAGGGCGAGTAACACAGGTTGAAACCAGTGGAGTAAGTACACATTCTACCCACTGTTCGGGAACAATTTTGGGCCGCGGACTTATAAACCCCAATGCGAGGGGTATGGCTCCCAATGCACAATTGTTCTCCTATAATTTTAGCGGCAATATCCAGAATGAGATGGCCGCAGGGATACCGGCAAATAACCTGGTAGTGAGCAGTCACTCTTACGGCAGTACGCAAACCTGTGGTTTAAACGGAGCCGGTGTAACCTATTCGGCTACCAGCCGGGCAACAGATATCAATCTTAATAATTTCCCTTTTCATTTGCATTGTCATTCTTCGGGTAATTCGCAGGCGGCATGTACAGGCGGATGGTCAACCATTACCGCCAGCGGGAAATCGGCTAAAAATAATATACTTGTTGCCAACATCACAACAGCCGAAGTATTATCAGGCAGCAGCAGTTGCGGCCCGGTGCAGGACGGCAGGGTAAAGCCTGAGATCAGTGCATTTGGTACAAGTGTTTTGTCCACTTATCCCAACAATGCTTATGCTACCATTTCGGGTACATCCATGGCTACACCGGGAGTTGCAGGCTCGGTAACGTTACTGGTGCAACGCTACAAACAGTTAAATGCAAATGTGCTGCCTCCATCTACTTTAATTAAGAATACGATCCTGAACACAGCGCACGACCTGGGAAACCCGGGCCCTGATTACCGTTTTGGATACGGCCGAATCAACGCGCTGGAAGCAGTAAAGATCCTGGAAACAAACCGCTATGTGCTTAATACCATTACTACCGGCGCTACCATTGATCAGTCTATAACTGTGCCTGCGGGTGCTGCCCGTTTAAGGGTTATGCTTACCTGGAATGATCCTGCAGGTACAGCCAATGCAAACCCGGCACTGGTGAATAATTTAAACCTCACCGTTATCAATGGCGCAACAACTACTTTGCCCTGGATACTGGATCCCGTAAACCCTGCAAACAGTGCTACCCGCGGCGTTGATGTGGTCAGCAATATTGAACAGGTAACCATTGATAACCCTACTTCGGGCACTTATACATTACGGGTTAATGGTTTAGCGGTGCCTACCGGCCCAAACCAGGCTTACGCTTTAACCTGGAGTGTTGAGATGCCTTATATTGAAATACTTTATCCAAACGGTAATGAAAATTTCAATCCAGGATCAAGTGAAACCATCACCTGGAACAATGCCGGTGTAACTTCAAACCAAACCGTTGAATATTCATTGAATAATGGAAGCAGCTGGACAACGATCTCATCAACCGTTCCGGCAACAACTACAAGGCTGGTATGGTCAATTCCGGCTGCCAATACGTCAACCGCTTTGGTTAGAATTTCAAGTGGCTCTTTAACAGACCAGAGTGATGCCACATTTAAGATACTGGGAACTGCAACAGGATTTGCAGGTTCAGGGGTAAGCTGTAATGCCGGCGAAATCAGCTTTAGCTGGAATACGGTTACCGATGCCACGCATTATGATATCAGCAGGTTTAATGCAACAACAGGCAATTTTGAAATTCTGCAGGCTGATATTACCGGCACAACCTTTACGGCTACCGGCTTAACGCCCGGCCTGAGTATGTGGTTCCACATCCGGGCAAAAAATAATACCACCGGTGCACAGGGCGAAAGATCAAATGCCATTAATGTAACGGTATCCGTTGGGGGTGGAGGCATTCCTGCTCCCGGGGCTATTAGCGGTCAAAATACCATTTGCGGTACTCCCGTGAATGTACCATATTCTATTGCTGCGGTTCCGGGTGCAGTCAGTTATACCTGGACTGTACCGCCGGGTGCAAATATTGCAGGCGGACAGGGAACAACAGCCATCACGGTTAATTACCCGGGTGGCAGTACCAGTGGAAATGTAAGTGTTACGGCCAGTAACGGCAGTTGCAGTACAGCGCCTTCCCTGTTGCCGGTAACGGTTGGCAGTTCGGCTGTTGCAGCACCGGTTTCAGGTGGTGACCAGTTACAAACAGTTTGCCAGGGAGGTGTAGTTCCAACCTTAACTGCAACAGCAACTGTTCCGGCAGGCCATTCGGTTGTTTGGTACAATGCAGCTACAGGGGGAACAGTGGTACCATCTCCAACATTAAATTCGATCGGCACAGTAACTTATTATGCTGCCAGTGTTAACAATACAACTTTATGCGAAAGTGCAGCACGCACTGCCGTGATACTTACCATAAACAGTGTACCCGGTGCAACATCATCTGCTGCCGGACCAACTACTTTTTGCCAGGGAGGCAGCGTGATGCTGACTGCCAGCAGCGGTACATCTTATCTCTGGAGTAATGGTGCAACTACACAATCCATAACGGTTACTGCAACCGGTAATTATACCTGTGCAGTAACCACGGCTACCTGTACCAGCACAACGCCGGCAATAACGGTTACGGTTAATCCAAAACCTGCTGCATCCGTTACAGCGGGTGGGCCAACCGTGATGTGCCAGCCAAATACTGTTGTACTTACTGCATCGGCCGGCAGCAGCTGGTTGTGGAGTAACGGTGCAACTACGCAGTCAATCACCGTTTCAACTAGCGGCAACTATTCGGTTACTGTTACCAATGCCAGTGGTTGTGTTTCCGATCCGTCTGTAGCCATACCCGTAACAGTTAGCCCGCAGCCGGCTGTCCAGATCTCAGCGGCACCTTATACCAGGCTTTTGCCAGGTTTATCAACAACACTTACGGCAAATGTTACACCGCCGGGTACCTATAATTATATATGGATGAAGAACGGGGTTATCATACCCGGTGCTTTGGGTTCAACGTTAACTGTACATCTTGACCAGTTGGGCAGTTACTCGGTGCAGGTTACCAATGCAGGCAATTGCAGCAATACTTCTTCTATTGTAAGTATTTCCGACTCGGCATCTGTTAAATTGTTTATACTGCCCAATCCAAACAGGGGGCAGTTTGATGTGATCTACCACAGTGCTTCGGCCAATACGCACTCATTAAGGATCTTTGATTCAAAAGGAGCATTGGCTTTCCGTAATGATTACCCGATCACAGGGCCATACCAGCGCATGTCAGTTGATATGAGAAATGCCGGTAAGGGTACCTATATCGTTGCCCTGTTCAACAGCAGCGGAAAAAGGGTAGCATCAGGGAAAGTGGTCATTCAATAACTGAACAACTTTGGATCTGTATAAACCGCCCCAATTTGGGGCGGTTTTTTTTATAGCGCATTTTATACAGGGTAGTATGGAACAGGGTTTAATGGCATTACCTGCTTACCGGTTTTCTTTTACTAAACTTTCACATACTGGCTTTTAATTCAAGCACAGTTATTGCATCTATAGGTTGTAGAAGATGATTAAAACCATTAAAAAGGACTAAATATGAAATACAGATCAATAAATTGGGTAGCTGCCGCTGCATTTGTAGCTGTAGCTTTTCTTTCCGGCTGTGCCGGTACGGCCCAAATCGAAAAAGACAATGCAGTTGATTTCAGCAGGTACCAAACTTATGCCTGGATGGAAAAACCAACAGTTGAAGGGGAAAAGGGTACCCGGAACAATGAACTCATCGAAGCCAATATCCGCAATTCAGTAAATAGTGAGTTGATGAAGAAAGGCTGGAAAGAAGTAAACGCACAACCTGATATCATGCTGAATGTTGAATTGCTGGTTGAAAAAAACCAGGTAGAACAGAAAGACGCAGTTTATTCACCATCATATACCCGCAGTTATTACAACCGCTATACGGGCCGTGTAGTTACCCTCTATTATCCCGGTCAGTTTGTAGGTTACGACAGTTATGCAACTACGGTTAAAGAAGCAACCATTACCATAACCCTGGTGGATAATAAAACAGACAAAACGGTTTGGCAGGGCTGGACAACCAGCGAACTGAATGGCGGCAGGATCACCGGTAAGGAAATTGACAGGAGCGTTAAAACGATCTTTAAGAAATTTGATGCCGGGAAATAAAATTATACAACAGGCACTATATACAGCAAAAGTCATCCCAAACGGGATGGCTTTTTGCATAAGGCCTGGCCTGGATTGCATTGCAATTGCAGCTTCGCAGGGTACGTACAATCTTTGCCGGTTTATATCCTTTTTTTATAACTGTTATAAATAAACGTTATATTAGTTCCCGGTTTACCTCTTGAAGCTGCCTGGTCCTGCCCCAACATTTATTAATTATTAAATCAAACTAACATGAAAAGAATCGTAATGATCTCGGCGGCCCTGTTTTTCCTGGCGGCCTGCAACAATGCAGATGACAAATCAGCGGAAAAAAAAGTAAAGTACAGCGACCTGGCCAATGACAATCTTAAAGGAGCCATTGAAACCATTGAGGATACCCCTTACCAGGCCGACAGTACCGGTAAAGCGGGTGCCATGGATTCATGCTGTATTGAAATAACCCAGTTTGATGAAAACGGGAATGCCGTTAAAGTCACTACAAAAGACAGCAAAGGAACGGTAACAAAGGAATCTGTTTTCACCAGGCATGAAAACGGATTATGGACAGGCGCTTCCGATACCAAAGACGGCAAACCTGCAGGTGGTATGAAAGTAACTGTTGATGATAAAGGCATGTACACCCTGGCACAGACAACTGATTCTGCCGGTAAACCGGATATGTATTATACCAACATCACTCAAAATGACTTTGGACAGGTTACCGGCTGGAAGCAATATGATAAAGACAGTGTTTTCAGGGGCGAAGGTGCAAGTACCTTTGACAAAAGTTTATTTACCGGGTTTACCTCAAAAGACAGCGTGGGCAAGGTAACTTCTACCACCGCTGTAAAATATAATGATAAAGGGAGCAGGTTGAAAACACCAATACAAACATCACCAAAGATTCTACAACAACCAAGGTTACCAAATATACCTACGAATCACATGATGAGAACGGCAACTGGACCCAGCGCACAGAATGGGATGATAAAGGCAAGGCAAAAAAGATCACCAAGCGAACCTATACTTACAGGAAGGAAGAAGCGAAAAAATAAAACTGGTTCTGTCAAATGTAAATAAAAAGGCCTCTCAAAATTTTTGAGAGGCTTTTTTAATGACTAATGACCAATGACTGGTTTTTATGTACCACGTACGGGATTCGAACCCGTGATTCCTCCGTGAAAGGGAGGCGTCTTAACCTCTTGACCAACGCGGCATTTCCTGTTAAAGGACGGCAAAGATAACGTGTGGCAGTTTTTCAGCCAAATAATTTAAATAGACGGGCCTGTTTTATTAAGCATTCGGTTTTTGCCCTTGCACCAGTACCAGGCTGATGCTGCATTTCACCAGTTTTTGGATCCAAAATAATAATTAAAAATATTCTCATTAAAAACCGATCACATATTCGTAAATTTGCAACTCAATTTTTAAATTCAAACAACAGATATGAGTACGATTAAAGTTGCTATCAATGGTTTTGGCCGCATAGGCCGTTTGGTTTACCGCCAGATCTATAATATGAAAGGGATTGATGTTGTGGCCATCAATGATCTTACAAGCCCGGCAGTACTGGCGCATTTGTTAAATACGACAGTGCTCAGGGCCGTTTTGGCCAGGATGTTAAGTCAACCGAAAACGCCATCGTGGTGAACGGTGATAATGTTACCGTATATGCACAAAAAGATCCTGCCCAGATCCCATGGGGTAAACATGATGTGGATGTGGTTATTGAATGTACCGGTTTCTTTACCGATAAGGCTAAGGCCGAAGCACATATTACAGCCGGGGCAAAAAGGGTAGTAATTTCTGCACCTGCAACCGGCGACCTGAAAACGATCGTATTCAATGTAAACCATGCGATCCTGGACGGCAGCGAAACCATCATCAGCTGTGCAAGCTGTACCACCAACTGCCTGGCTCCAATGGCTAAAACACTGAATGACAGTTTTGGTATTGTTACCGGTATCATGAGTACCATACACGCTTATACGAATGATCAGAATACACTGGATGCACCTCATCCAAAAGGCGACCTGAGAAGGGCCCGTGCAGCTGCGGCCAATATTGTACCTAACAGTACCGGTGCTGCCAAGGCCATCGGTTTGGTTTTACCCGAACTGAAAGGAAAACTGGATGGTGGCGCTCAGCGTATCCCGGTGATAACCGGTTCGGTTACTGAATTGTATTCCATACTGGAAAAAACGGTTACAGCTGATGAAGTAAATGCAGCCATGAAAGCCGCCAGCAACGAAAGTTTTGGTTACAACGAAGATGAGATCGTTAGCACAGATGTGATCGGCATCAGCTTTGGTTCTTTATTTGATGCCACCCAAACCAAAGTGATGAGCATGGGCGATAAGCAAATGGTGAAAACCGTTAGCTGGTACGATAATGAAATGAGCTATGTAAGTCAGTTGGTTCGTACAGTTCATTATTTTGCAGGATTGATAAAATAAGCTACCGTTTCAATCGTCTGCTTACATACAGTTAAGACGGGAAATAGAATGATACTTTTTTTACCGCAGAGAAAATGAGTAAATGGAGATTTCGCAGAGATACTCAGCGTAAACTCTGCTTCTCTTTTTCTCTGCGTTTTTATTTAAATTAACCAGTTAACCATGAGCAAATTTTCTGACTTCAATTTTGCCGGCCACAAAGCCCTTATCAGGGTTGATTTTAATGTACCGCTGGATGCGGATCTTAACATCACCGACGACAACCGGATGACCGCCACCATCCCTACTATTAAAAAAGTACTGGCCGATGGGGGCAGTGTGATCTTAATGAGCCATTTTGGCCGGCCTAAGGCAGGTCCGGAAAATAAATTTTCTTTAAAACATTTGGTGAACCCGCTGTATAAATTACTGAATGCAGGCCATACAAATCCTGCGATCGGTGACGGAAGTACCCGGGTGTTTTTTGCTGATGATTGTATTGGCGAACAGGCTGCACTTACGGCGTCGATGTTAAGGCCCGGTGAAGTGTTGCTGCTGGAAAACCTGCGTTTTCACAAGGAAGAAGAAAAAGGCGACGAAGCCTTTGCTGAAAAATTAAGCAAACTGGGCGATGTGTATGTGAACGATGCTTTTGGTACGGCACACCGGGCACACGCTTCAACGGCAGTGATCGCAAAATTCTTCCCGGCATCAAACAGGATGTTCGGGTTGCTGATGAATGACGAAGTATCAAGCGCTGAAAAAGTATTGCACCAGGCCGAGAAACCTTTCTGTGCCATCATTGGCGGGGCAAAGGTTTCAGACAAGATACTGATCATTGAGAATTTACTGCAACGGGCAACCGATATCATCATTGGCGGCGGCATGGCCTATACCTTTTTAAAAGCAAGGGCGGTAAGATCGGTTCATCACTCTGTGAAGATGACCGTTTGCAAACCGCTTTGGACATACTGGAAATGGCCAAACAAAAAATGTAAGTATTCATTTACCCGAAGATTCGGTGATTGCCGATAAGTTTGCTGCAGATGCCAATACGGATACCCGCCCGAGTGATGCCATACCGGATGGATGGATGGGACTTGATATTGGACCCAAGGCTACCGGAATCTTCAACGAGATCATCGGCAAATCAAAAACCATTTTATGGAACGGTCCGATGGGTGTTTTTGAAATGGAAAAATTCCAGGCAGGAACAAAAGCAGTGGCCGAAGCCGTTGCAGCATCAACTGCAAACGGGGCCTTTAGTTTAGTAGGTGGTGGCGACAGTGTGGCAGCGGTCAATAAATTTAACCTGGCCGATAAAGTGAGTTATGTAAGTACCGGTGGCGGCGCCATGCTTGAATATTTTGAAGGAAAAACTTTACCAGGTATAAAAGCTATTAATGAATAGCATACTCTTAAAAACCCCTCTCTCCAGAGCGTAGTCGAAGGATGGAGAGGGGTTGGGGTGAGGTAAGATTAACAGGTTTTAAGGGTTACTTTTTAAATAACCCGTAATTAATCTGAAATATTGATTTAAAATATTATTTTTAACTTCTTAACACTAAAACAAAAAATCATGAAACGTATTGGATTATTGGTAATACTCGGGATACTTGTTATCCTTGGCTTTTGGGGCTGCAGTGGATATAATGGCCTGGTAAAGCAGGATGAGAGTGTAAAAAAAGCCTGGAATAATGTAGAGGCAGAATATCAAAACCGGTCCGACCTGGTGGGCAACCTGGTTAATACCGTTAAAGGAGCAGCCAATTTTGAGCAGGAAACGCTGACAAAGCTGGTTGAAGCAAGGGCGAAAGCTACTTCGGTAAATTTTACAGCCGACCAGTTAACACCTGAGAACATTGCAAAATTCCAGGAAGCACAAAGCCAGATGACCGGTGCATTAAGCCGCCTGCTCGCTGTTGTTGAAAATTATCCCGACCTGAAAGCTACACAAAATTTCCTGCAGTTACAGGGACAGCTGGAAGGGATCGAGAACAATATCAAGAATTCACGTAAGGTTTTTAATGATGCCATCAATGTGTACAATACCCAGGTGAGGTCTTTCCCGATGAATATTTTAGGTGGATTATTTGGCTTTAAAGCCAAGGAAGGATTTAAAGCAGATGCAGGTGCGGAAAAAGCGCCGGAAGTTAAATTCTAAACATGGTACCGCTTAAAAAAAACAGGACCGGGGGGTTCATTATTGGAGGTATCATACTGGTGATCGGTATTTTTTTGATCACCACCTATAATGGCCTGGTAAAAAAAGATGAAAAAGTGAAACTTCAGTGGAATGAGGTTCAAAATGCGTACCAACGCAGGTTAAGCCTCATTCCCAATATTGTAAATGTGGTGAAGGGTGTTTCCGAATTTGAGCAAACCACCCTGGAGAAGATCACCGAAGCAAGAAGTAAAGCGGCATCTGTAAATATAAATACCAATGCTGTTTCTGCAGACGAGTTTAACAAACAGGCTGCTGCACAGGATGAACTGGCTGCAGTAACCAATAACCTCATCATCCGCATTGAAAAATATCCAACCTTAAAAGGCACTGCAGCCTATTCGGGTTTGCAAACACAACTGGAAGGAACCGAAAGGAGGATAAAAGTTGCCCGGAAGGATTTTAATGAAGCGATCAACAGTTATAACAGTACAGTAAGGTCATTTCCAACAAAACTGGTATCAGGCATGTTTGGTTTTACAGAAAAAAAAGGTTTCCAGTCTGATACCGGGGCCGATAAATCAATAGAAATAAAATTTTAATGGGCATATTTCCATTTTTTAAACAGCGTGAATTCTTTTCTGCCAATGATAAAGCAGAGATCGTGGAAGCGATACGACTGGCTGAAAAAGAAACAAGCGGGGAGATACGGATCTATGTAGAGAGCAAGAATGCTTATATGGATCCCATTGACCGGGCTGCTGAAATTTTCTTTAAACTGAAAATGCAGGAGACCGATCACCGCAATGCCGTGCTGCTGTACATCGCCATGGATCACCATGAACTGGCCCTGTTTGCCGATGAAGGCATTTACCAAAAAGCAGGTAAGGCATACTGGGATGAAGAAGTAAGAAGAATGATCGCCAATTTTACCAGGGACAATATCAGTAAGGGAATTGCACAGTGTGTCAGGGAAATAGGCGAGACCTTAAAAGAGAAATTTCCATACATACCCACAGAAGATAAAAATGAATTGCCCGACGAAATTGTCTTTGGCAAATAAAAATAAAAACAGGGACCCGTTTCAAGAAATGAAAAAATTTTTCTCCATAATTGTTTTACTGCTGGTTTCGGTTCTTGTTTTTTCGCAGGAATCCTTTGACCCGGAAAAATTACTGAAACAAAAACCAACAAAGCTGGTTAATGATCATACCGGTACCCTTACAGCCGGCCAGCTCCAGGCGCTTGAAAATAAACTGGTTGCATTCGACGATTCCACATCTACGCAGATCGCTGTGGTAATCATCCCTTCGTTGAATGGCAGGGATGTTGCAGATTATAATATTGAACTGGGAAGGGCATGGGGTGTTGGCGGCAAAGAAAATAACAACGGGGTTATATTACTTATTGCCAAGGGCGACCGGAAACTGAATATCAGTACCGGTTATGGTTTGGAAGGCGCCTTGCCCGATATCACAGCCAAACAGATCATCGACCAGGTGATCGTACCCAAATTTAAAGGTGATGATTACTACCGCGGTATCGAAGAAGGTACGGATGCCATCATCCAGGCTGTTAAAGGCGAATATTCTGCACCGGAAGGTTATGGAAAAAGCAGTGGCGGTGGTATAGGCCGCATTATTTTTATCATTGTACTGATCGTACTGTTCCTGGCCATTGCGGGCGGAAAGGGTGGCGGAGGAGGTTCGTTTATGAGCCGCCGTGGTTTTGCTGCCTGGACAATTGCCAACATGCTCAGCAATGCTGGCCGAGGTGGAGGAGGTGGTGGCTGGAGTGGTGGTGGCGGAAGCTCCGGAGGCTTTGGCGGTTTTGGCGGTGGCAGTTTTGGCGGTGGCGGTGCAAGTGGAAGCTGGTAAATAAAAACATATTGATATTAAAATGCCTCCTGTTCCTGGAGGCATTTTAAATTTTAGATATCCCGAATTTCCAGGCGAGTCTCCTGAAATGGACTCGCCGTCTTTAGGATAAGGAACAGTTCAGCTTTTTATACTGCATTTAAGTCTCATCCATTTTTTATTTTTGAATAAATATCCAGACTGATAAATTTCCCATTTTTGATCTCACAGTCTCTCATCGTTCCTTCGTATTGAAAATCAAGTTTGGCCATTGCTTTTTTACAATTGAGGTTGTCTGATTCTACAAGCCCTTCGATCCGGTGAAGCCCCAGGTTTTCAAATCCATAATTGCAGATCAGGGGCATGGCCGTTGTCATGATTCCCTGTCCCCAAAAATCGGTAAGCAGCCAAAATCCAATTTCTGCTTTTTGATGTGCTTTGCTTACATTATTCAGTCCGCCTGCACCATAAAATGTTTTGTTGTCGGGTGAACAAACAGCCCACCAGGTCCCTGTTTCATTTTTCTCCAGGTCGGAAAAAAACTTCATCTGTGCTTTTGTTTCTTCAAGGGTACTGTAACTAACGCCATAGTATTTGATGATGTCGGGGTGAGAAAGCCCTTTGAAAACGTTTTCCAGGTCAGTTTCAATAAATTGCCTTAATAAAAGTTCCCCGGTTTTTATTGCAGGAAATTTAGATGTTGTCATTTTGTTATCATTTATTTATATGCTGTATGAAGCCTTCGCCTGCAGCAATGATTAGATAGCTATTTAATTGGGTGACTTTTCATCTGCTTCAGTTTTGTTATCCGGAATGTTTCTATCTTCAACATCAGGACTTGCTGATATTCTTCCAAAAAAATTGTCTAAGCCATAATTTTTCTAACATACTCAGCAAAATTATTCCCAGAAATCCGCCGATGGGCAAATATTGTTGTTTTTCGCAGGAATCGGTTGGTACAAAAAACAACCATAACCAAAAAATTGAATTGATAAAAAACATGAAAATGTTCAAGTGAATGTTAGATTATTTTTGACAGCAGTTTTAATGAACGATTTGTTTAGGTTGAAAATCAGGATGCCCTGTTTGCCAGAAGGCAAACTTTAGCATGTACAATAATTCTTTCTGCGAACCCGAATGTCCGGATTCCCAGTCTACCAGGAATAAAACAGGCCTTTCGCCTTTTTGCATCTCCTGCAATTTTGCAGCATATCTCGCAACAGGGTGCATGCTGAGTATATAATCTGTTGCACCATGGGAAATGAGCATGGCAGGAAGTTTCCTGTTTTGTGGAATATGATAATAAGCACTGATGCTGTATCTTGATTCAAATCCTTCTTTAGTACCCAATAACCCTGTCGATTTTTGTTCTCTGCCACCGGCGGCATCCATGTTTGTTACCAGGTCGGGAAGGCCACTAAGAAAAAGACCCCCGGCAAAAAGATCAGGACGTTGATTAATTGCATTGCCAACAAGAAAAGATCCGGCACTTCCGCCCATGATCAATTGCCCGGTAGGCGATGTATAATTATTTTTTACAAAATATTCGGCAATATCGACTGCATCATTAATTGAATTCATCTTATTCGGAAACTGGCCATCTCTTACCCAGTCTTCTCCAAGCTCACCACCACCACGCACGTGGGCATAAGCATACACACCACCCCGGTTTAACCATGGCATAAAATTAGGATCATAGGTAAGGTCTGTTACAGCACCGCTGTTGCCATAGCCATCGATCAGTAACGGGTTTTTATTTTTAAGCTCAAGCCCTTTTTTAAATACCAGTGAAACAGGTATTTTTTTGCCATCACGGGATGGCACCCAAACTATCTCAGTTTGTAAAATTTCACCGGCATCGTATACTTTACCGGCAAATGGAAGTGGTAATACTTTATTCGTGTTGTTTGTATACAGCAAATATTGAATACTGCGTGTTGCTGAAAAACCGGCAAATAAAAGGTCATTGTCACCAGAAAGAGATAACCCGTTGATGGAACCTTTTACAGGAATTGGTAAAGGGGAAACAGTTTTTGTTTTCAAATTTATTTTCATGATCCGCATATCACCAATTTTCCTCGTTAAAACATAAAGCACATCCTTTCCTGCGATAATACCGGAACTGTGGTTTACATCTGTAACTGAGATTATGGTACTGTCCGGTTGCCAGAAAGCCTGCGGACTTGCTCCTGTTTCCATGTTGATCTTAACGATATTGTAGCCCGGCCTGTCTTTCGTGCCGGCATATAAATATTTACCATTTGCATCAAAGCCTTCACCAAGATTGATATAATCCTTCAGCTTTTTCCAGGGCGTATTTTTTCCGTTTAGTTTTGTGTAGGGGACTGCAAATGCATAATTATCCTTATCGCCTGATCTTATCCTGGCAACGAGGTACGGAGAGTTGGAAAAGCTGTAGATATAAGGTGTTTCATGCGGTTGTAATTGTATCCCCGGATCTTGACCGATACCGAAAACGATCTCATCTGTTGAAACAGCATTACCCAACAAATGCAGTTTTATCTTTCCATTGTAATATTTTTCTTCTGCTAATGCTGCAGGCGGAGCCTGGGCATATAAAAGGCCCTTATCATCCGGCAGCCATGTCATTGAAACGCCCCGGGAATCATTGAACATGACCGGGCTGATACTATCCGGTAAAAAGTCTTTTTTATCAATATCAAAGATCCGTATATGGGGATTTGCCTCGCCCTGTTGCGTCAGCATCAATGCCAGCAATGCTTTGTTATGTGCAAAAGCCCTTTTACGGATCGAATACCGCTGTCCATTTATTTTCACAGTGCTTATTATCTTTTCTTCTGTTCCGTTCAATCCTTTTCTCCTGCAATACCATGTGCCTTCTTTAGGGATAAACCTGCTGTAATAAATATATTCTCCTGCAGTTTTGCCATTCCATATCTCATCATCCAATGCAGCAAAAGCTTCATTCCATTCTTTTTCTATTATATTACTGCCCGGAATACTGTCTAATATCGTTTGCGCCAGTTTTCCCTGCTGCCTGCAGAATGCTGTCACTTCTTTTTCATTATGATCACGGCTCATCCAGAAATAATGATCATTGATCTTTTTTCCATAGATCACCGTATCAAAAGGTTCTGTTCTGGCAACGGGGTATTTAAGTTGAGCATCAGCTAAAAGGTTGCTAAACAAGATAAGTGTTGCAAAGAGAAAAGACAAATACGGCAATCTCTTTTTATTCTCAGGATTTATTACAGTCATCATAAGCTCTATTTTAAATTATAGCTAACGTTCGGTTATTTGGAAAGGCAGGGAATTTATTATTTGCCCGGCCCGGTATTAATGCCAAATAGAAAATATGTTATTGAAGTTATGAACTAAAGCTTAAAATTAAACGTCGTGCCGGATAGTTGCCGGTGCCTTCATATAGTTTATATTGTCAGCCTGTTACTTTAATGCATCCATGAACAATTCAGCTAAAGCTGGGTTGAATTCTGTTAATAGTTGGGTTGACTTTTAAAAAGAAACCATTTTCAACAGGGGTATTTAACTGGATATATTTTTTAGCAAGTGAATCCCGAAAACGGTTGATGTCTTTTGTTTTTACATCAAGCCTCACAACATGGGTACCATTCTCCAGTTCGGAAATAGTAAATCTTTCATCTTTTTTGAGTATGGAAAAAAATGTTTGAGCATTTTGCCATGCTGTCTTGTAATCGCTCATAAAGCTATCTGCATAATAAAGTGCGATGGCTGCATATGGCCATGCTGCATGCAATCCTCCCCCAAACATTCTTCTTTCATGATAAAGGGATTCAGTAAATTGCCTGGTTCCCGCCAATATTGCACCGGAAGGGGCATTAAAACATTTATACATGGAGGTATAAACCGTGTCGAACAACTCTCCATATTTTGCCGGTGCTATGTTTGTATGTGCAGATTGTACAAATAATCTTGCCCCATCCAAATGCATTTTTATGCCATTGCTTTTAGCATAGTCACTTATCGGCTTGATTTTCTCAAATTTAAAAATGCGGTCCTGCTTTCTCCGGACAGGCGTTTCAACGGCAATGACACCTAACCTTGTTTCAACCCTGCCCGTTTTTGTTTGGTTTGCAATATGTATCACATCGTTTACAGAAAAATCAACAGCATTATCTCCTGTGGTAATAAGATTTAACCCGCTGTGTTTGCTGGGTTGTGTGGAGTAAAGGGCAGCAAATTTATTTCAGTTCCTCTACAACCCTCCATTGGAAAATTATCTCCCTTCGCGTTTCAGAGGCCGGCTCTTTTGGAGAAATTCTGTTCCATCAACAAAAATCTTTTCATTGTTGCCGGGCTTTTTGGTATGCGGTATGGCAAAAGAATTGTTGAGCGGCAGTTGCAGCAACACACCCATTTCAAAAATCTCCTTCTTTGCAGATTTTTTTAGCATGTCAGCTTTCCATTATAAAGCTGTTCAAAAAATTGCAGCTAACCTAAAAATACACGAAAATTTATCATTATAATATACATTCATTAGTCCCATTCAAAAAAATGCCCCGCAATTTTGCGGGGCATTTTTAAAACATGTTCTGCGGTTATTTAAAACCCTGCTCAATATAATCTTCGATCTCTTTTCCCTTTGCCTTTCCCAATTTGTTTAACCCGCTTTTAAACATGGGGTCAACAAAACTCCTGAACTGCTCGGGTACTTTATTCCTGAATTTGATGATCAGGTCAATTCCTTTTTTTACGTTTGTTATGTTCTGCACTTTTTCCAGGTAACCGGAAAATGTAGCTGTGGCTGTCAGTTTCTCCTGGCTCAAAGGCATTTGATCATAACGGTCAGCAATAAAATCAAAATCGGCCTCGGTGCCATCCCGGATGATCACTTCATTTACCACGTCACCCAAAGTACCTTTGGCATCTTTACTGTATTTTTTTGCAAGTTCATACGCTTTGCCGGGTTCCAGGCCAATGATGCCTTCCAGCGAAGCACCGGCAACTGAATAACTGCTGTCGTTGATATTCTTATCATACAATGCCCGGTATTTTGCATTGCTGGTCTTTGCCAGGTAAGAAATAGCGGCAGCTTTTGCCTTCCTGTCCTTATCAGTATTGGCGATCTTTTCAATGGCTTCAAGCACTTTTGCATCTTCCGCTATTTTGGATGCCTCCAGTTTCTGGATCGTGCTTTGACGCAATGGCGCAAATTTATCGGTTAAGCCCCTGGCGAGTTCAGGCATTCCTTTTTTTGCAAAATGATCCAAAGCCTCTTTACGGTCTAAATAGTTGGGTGCAAATTTATACTGGTGAATAAAATTTTCATTGGTCTTATTGTCTGTTTTAACCCAAAGCATCACTTTATCAGCATCCACATTGACCAGGTCGGGTTTTTGGCTATAATTGAAATAGAAAGTATCCACTTTATTTTCGATCCATACATGGTGTCTTTTTTTGGATGCGCCGGTATACACATCTACGGCAATGGGTAAACGAAAGATCTTATCCGTTTTCTGTACCTGTTCTATGATCACCATGGCGATGCCGGGTGTTTCATAATTGTAATCGATCTTTACAACGGGGTGGCCGCTTCCGTAAAACCACTGGTTCCAGAACCAGTTCATATCCTTACCGGTAACTTCCTCAAAAGACAGGCGCATTTGCCCCGCTTCCCCGGCTTTGAATTTGTTGGTAGTTAAATAATTGTTCAGCGATTTATAATACGCATCATCACCCACATAGTTGCGCAGCATGTGGTGCACACGGCCGCCTTTTTGATAACTCACCAGGTCAAATACGTCTTCTTTATCGGCGTACTTAAAACGTACCAGGTCTTTTTTAGCTTCATTGGGGTTTGACAAATAGTTTTGCAATCCCTTGTAATTTTCTTCATCACCGGCATCTTTTCCGTATTTATATTCTGCCCACATCGTCTGGCTGTAATCGGCCATGGATTCATTTACGGTAATATGGCTCCAGCTTTCGGCAGTCACCAGGTCGCCAAACCAATGGTGAAACAATTCATGGGCAATGGTGCTTTCCCAGCCAATGCCATCAACCAGTTCACGGGAATTTTGGTAAGCGCTTTCCTGGTGCAGGGTAGCTGTTGTATTCTCCATCGCGCCGCTTACATAATCACGTCCAACGATCTGCGCATATTTTTGCCAGGGATATTCAACCCCTAATTTTTCGGAGAAGAATTTCAACATTTCGGGCGTATTTCCAAACACACCCCTTGCATAAGGTGCCTGCTCTTTTTCTACATAATAACTTACTTCTTTGCCTTTATATCTGTCTTTAATAACCGAAAATTCACCTACACCCATAAAAAATAAATAAGGTGCATGCGGCAGGTCCATTTTCCAGTAATCGGTCCGGGTGCCGTCGGCATTCTTTTTCTGGCTTATTAATAAACCATTGCTGAGGGTTACATATTTGGCAGGTACGGTCATGTAAATTTCCTGCGTGGTCTTTTGGTTTGGTTTGTCGATGGTGGGCATCCAGGCACTGCTGGCCTCTGTTTCGCCCTGGGTCCATATCTGTGTTGGTTTATCTTTTTCCGTTCCCTTTGGATTGATGAAATACAATCCCTTGGCATTGGAAATGGCAGCACTTCCTTTTACTTTTAATTCATCGGGCTTACTGATGTAGTCAATATAAATGATATAATTTTCACCGCCTTTATACAACCGGTCAAGCGTGATCCTCAATTCCATACCGTCGTAGGTATACTTCAGTTTCGACTTTAAAGCACCTTTCATCACAGCTACTTCTTTTATATCCATGCCCTTTGCATCCAGCAGCAGCGAATCGGTACTGTAAAAATGAGGTTTCAGTGTGATCCAGGCTTTGCCGATCAGTTGTGATTTGGCATAGTCAAATTTCACATCCAGCCTGGTATGTACCAATGCATTCACCTTGGGGTTCGATTCCCTGAATATCTTTTTCCAGGAGGTATCTTTAGGCTCTGCACCAAATTGGGCCATCATCAATAAAGGCCCGGCAAGCAGGGTTAATAAAAACAATGTTTTTTTCATATATAATTTTTAGAAGGCAAAAATAAGTATGGCATGGTTAATGCCGACACCTTTTTTATTTAAATGGTAAAATAAGGTTTAATAAGTATTTTTAGCGGACTAATTCAATATGAAATGAATGGCGTTATGGTAAAATCCGGGTTCATGCTTTTATTGGTGATCCTGCTGCCTGTATATGTTTGGGCGCAGCATCCCCGGTTTATTTATTTACAAACAGAAAATAAGCTGCCGTTCTATGTTAAAATTGATAAGCGAATTTTAACTGCTTCAGATCCGGGATACATGATCGTTCCGGGGCTCTCAGGCAATGAATACCCGGTTGTTATTGGGTTTCTGCAAAAAGAATGGCCCGAAATGAATATTACCATTAATGTGCAGGATGCCAGTGCAGGGTTTCTTTTAAAAAATGAAGGGGATAAGGGCTGGAGCCTGGTGAATTTACAAACCAATCAGCGTCTTGAAATGCAGCGGTCAAAGTCATTTCAGCCGGGGGTAGAGATTCAATCAGGCGCCGGTGAATTTGCAAGGGTATTGGCCGAAGTGGTCAATGATCCTACCATTGCCGAAATTACTGTGACCGGAACGGCGCCGGATACCGCAGGCTTAACAAAGGATAATAAAGCAGTTACAGAAAATACAGGCATTACAAAGTTGAAAGCTGACAGTACCGCAGCTGGACAGCTTATAACCTATATTGATAATACAGGTACCGGTACCGATTCGGTAAAAGTTTTTATACCTGTAAATAAAACGGAATCCCTGCCTGAGAATGAGGCAATAACCGCATCGCTACCAGCTGATTCATTGAAATCAGATAAGGAAAGAACCGGTACGCGGTTTATAAATATGGAGTTACAAAATCCAAATGCTTCCAAAGATTCGGGTTCATTAAAGAAAGATGATCTTGTGATCACTGAAAGGAAGAAACGGTTAACAGGTAACCCGGAAACCCCAAATGACACGTTAATGCGGGCATTGATACCCGGCAAAGATACCCTGCAACACGCCTGCAAAAAAACAGCCACTCAAAAAGATTTTTTAAAGCTTCGCCAGCAAATGGCTGCCGAAGAAAATGAAAAGAATATGATCAGGGCTGCCGGAAAAAGGTTTACTGTTACCTGTTTCACAGCCGAGCAGGTTAAGAACCTGGGTGTTTTATTTATTTCAGAGGAAGAGAAATACAGGTTTTATGTAACCGCTTACCCCTTTGTTTCCGACCCGGAAAACATCGCGGTTTTGGAAGAACAGTTAACAGACGAATATTTTAGATCACGTTTAAAAGTTATGCGCAGTCATTGATAAAGTGACTACGAATCATTAATATATGCCACGTTATTTTATTGAAGTTTCCTACAAAGGCACCAACTATTCGGGTTTCCAGGTGCAATTGAATGCCAATTCTGTTCAGTCCGAAATGGAAAAGGCGCTGGAGATATTTTACAAACAGCGTTTTGGACTTACCGGGTCATCCCGTACGGATGCAGGGGTACATGCCCTGCAGAATTTTTTTCATTTTGATTCGGACCTGGTCATAAAGGATGATGCTTATAACCTCAATGCCATACTGCCCGGCGATATTGTTGTAAAGCGGATAACCCCGGTGGAAGACAAGGCTCACTGCCGTTTTGATGCCATCAGCCGCGGGTATCATTACAGTATATACAATCAAAAGAACCCTTTTTTGGCCGACAGGGCTTATTATGTTCCCTATACCATTGACGTGGACCTGCTGCAGCAGGCTGCAAAAGAGATCATGCGTCA
>JADJBP010000001.1:940000-1005498 GCA_016703625.1 Chitinophagaceae bacterium
TAAACGGCGGCCGTAACTATAACGGTCCTAAGGTAGCGAAATTCCTTGTCGGGTAAGTTCCGACCTGCACGAATGGTCTAATGAGTTGTACACTGTCTCCTCCAAGAGCCCGGTGAAATTGTAGTATCGGTGAAGATGCCGGTTACCCGTCACGGGACGGAAAGACCCCATGAACCTTCACTACAACTTTGCATTGATTTTGAATTTTTGATGTGTAGGATAGTTGGGAGACTTTGAAGCGGTGTCGCTAGGCATTGTGGAGTCGTCGTTGAAATACCAACCTTTAAACATTTAGAATCTAATCCCTAACGGGAAACAGTGCATGGTGGGTAGTTTGACTGGGGTGGTCGCCTCCTAAAGTGTAACGGAGGCTTGCAAAGGTTCCCTCAGTACGGTTGGTAATCGTACATAGAGCGTATTAGTATAAGGGAGCTTGACTGTGAGACATACATGTCGAGCAGGGACGAAAGTCGGCTAAAGTGATCCGGCGGTTCTGTATGGAAGGGCCGTCGCTCAAAGGATAAAAGGTACTCTGGGGATAACAGGCTGATCTCCCCCAAGAGCTCATATCGACGGGGAGGTTTGGCACCTCGATGTCGGTTCGTCACATCCTGGGGCTGGAGAAGGTCCCAAGGGTTCGGCTGTTCGCCGATTAAAGTGGCACGTGAACTGGGTTCAGAACGTCGCAAGACAGTTCGGTCCCTATCTGTGATGGGCGCTAGTAAATTGAGAGGATATGACTTTAGTACGAGAGGACCGAGTCGTACGTTCCGCTGGTGTATCTGTTGTGCCGCCAGGTGCAATGCAGAGTAGCTATGAACGGACAGGATAAACGCTGAAAGCATCTAAGCGTGAAGCCTACCTCAAGATGAGTTTACTTTTAAGGGTCGTCAGAGACTATGACGTTGATAGGCTACAGGTATACAGGTGGTAACATCAAAGCCGAGTAGTACTAATTGCCCGTAAGCTTTATTTTTTTATATTTTTGCCCCTAACCCCTAAAGGGGGACAAGGCCTAAATAGATATATTTTTTTACTCTACTTTACTTCTTATTCCAATATGTCACCTTATTGTAGTCGCAAGACATCAGTAGCAAGTATCAAGACGGGAAGTCTTCTTTTCTTGCTACCTGATACTTACATCTTGCTTCTATTAAGTTCTTATGGTGGTTTTGCCGAGGGTGTTCACCTCTTCCCATACCGAACAGAGAAGTTAAGCCCCTCATGGCCGATGGTACTGCACAACAATGCGGGAGAGTAGGTAGCTGCCATATTCTTTTAAAAAGCCTTTCAGTTTATTCCGGAAGGCTTTTTTATTTTGCATACTGCCCAACTTGTACATGGTATATTGAGAATTGATTTTTGAATATTTTATTATCATAAACATCCAATGTTCAACACTCAATGTTCAAGAGCGCCTTCAGGGCCGATGGTACTGCATCCCGCCAAAATCTTTTAAGCCTTTCAGTTAATTCTGGAAGGCTTTTTTATTTTGAATACTGTCCAACTTGTACATTGTAAATTGAGAATTGATTTTTGAATATTTTATAATCATCAATATTCAACACTCAATGTTCAAGGGCTGCCTTCAGGCCGATGGTACTGCAAAATCCTACACAGTTTAGACGGGAGTCCGATGTGATCAGGTTAAATCCGGTAGTTGCATACCTGCCTGCCGGGCTTGCCGCAGAAGCTACGCGAAGGCGAGCAGGCAGGTTCTTTAAAAACCCCTTGATTATTTATTTAGCCAGATTTTTTTTATGCCCATGCATGTAGGTATCCCGATTTTATTTTCATAATTTTTAATTCGCTTCTCCTATACCGATCAGCCGCGGCTGAAAAACCCTGCATAATGCAGGAACGAATTGTGCTGCAAAATCCACAATGTTTTTGGGAGGAGACCTTGTTTTTGTCAGGTCAGCCAGGAAGTCATATATGTACCACCGCTTTTTTCTATGCTTTTTTGAGGAACCTGTTTTCGTTTAGGCTTTCACATTATATAATAGAACAAACAGGCAGGTTTACCCGAAACTTCCGGTCATGTATAACTGCATTGACTGTTTTTTGAACAAAAATTTAACTGAACAGGTTTGTGGAATTGCGATTTTAAAAGATAAAAACCTTATTCAAAAAATAAATTTTCCTGCGCTAATCCTGTATGGTAAATGCTTTCCGGGGAATGGGTTAAAAATCTTCAGCAGTTTATAAAATTAATTTGGTTTTTTGATTTTAATTATTACTTTTATGTCCTTATAAAAAAGAGAAACATTTTTTATAAAGACCCTTTCCGTTCTCTAAGAAATCATAGCGATTTCGGCACCTCTCACATGATATATTACAGTATCCATTTTTAATTTATCCACTGATCAACAGGATCACGGCTTTTTTTTCAATAAGCTGCCCTGCAGGATTATTATATCAAAACCAATTATTATCGGAGAAGGATAACCAGGCCTTGAAAAGGTTATGCAATAACAGTTTTCAAGACAAAGGGTTATTCGGTTTCTTATGGCAGAACTGTACAGCAGAACTTCTGCTGTAATGGTAATGCCCTGTAGACCCTGTAGTTCATTTTTAAATTGAATTCACTAACAAAACCAAAACAAATGCATACAGTAACCCAAACAGCAAAAGTTATGCGCAAAGTAAAGTTTTTATTTTTCCAGCTTCTTGTATCCTTAGGTACAGCAGCCCGGCATTTCTCAAAAACTGTAACAGCAAATAAACTCATCAAACCTGCCCAGCTTACATAATTATATGCAGAAAACTTGTTCCTTCCACCTCGAAATTTATAATACTCATTTTAATCTTAATCAATTCAATTTATAAACTTTCTTCAACCTGATAAAACACTTTTATGAAAAAAACACTTTTGATGTTAGTTGCTTTGTTTAGTTTCTGTGCATCCTGGGCACAAAAACCAGTTGTTTCAAAAGCAGCCGCTTTTGCTGTAAGCGCACCTGCGAGGGATTTTGGCATTGCCAAACCAGAAGCAGGTAAAACAACCAGCAGAAAATTTGTTGGTGATAACGAAGGGATAAATAAAGGGAATGAAAAACGAATTAAGGAAATTATCCAGGGTTTAGGAGGTGAAACAGGTAAAATTCAAAGTACCGTTAGTGAAAATTTTACAAATTTGGTATCTGCTCCAATTACCAGTTTTGATGGCAATAGCAGTGCTGATAATTTTGCAGCATATGGAGGCAGGGTTTACCCGCCTGATGCCAACGGAGATGTGGGCCCTTAACCATTATGTAAACAAACAACAAACCTGCTGGTGGGCATCTTTAATAATAAAACTACCGGTGCCTGGTTATACCCAAATTTAAAATGAGTACGCTGTTTGCATCTTTAGGCCCTCCATTTTCTACTACAGATAATGGAGACCCGATCGTATTGTATGATCAATTGGCCGACAGGTGGCTCATCAGCCAGTTTCTGTTTACGAATGTTTCAGGTGGCGTGTATTACCAGGTGATAGCCATATCACAAACAGGTGACCCCACAGGTGCTTATTATGTGTATGCTTTTTTAATGCCCAATAATAAATTAAACGATTATCCGCATTTTGGTGTATGGCCTGATGGATATTACATGGCAGACAACCAATTTACGAATGGAGCCAGTTTTCCGGTGCAGGGGCATTCGCCTTCGACAGGGCTAAAATGTTAGTGGGTGACCCAACTGCCAGCTATATTTATTTTGACCAGGCTGCCAGTTGCCCATCCTGTGGCGGGCAATTGCCTACCGACATTGAGGGTTTTGCTACACCCCCAATTGGTACACCCAACCTTTTTATGGAATTCAGGGCAACTGAATATGGCGACCCAGTTGACGGGCTACGCATATTTGCATTCCATGCCGATTTTGCCACTCCGGCCAACTCAACCTTTACACAGGTTGGCGGAGCTGATCTTCCGCTTGGAGCATTTGATGCACGTAATCCTTCCAGCAGGGCTGATATAGAACAGCCGGCGCCTTCAGCTCTTACTACATATTTAGACGGCATTGCAGACCGGCTGATGCATCGTTTATCCCTACCGCATATTACCCGGCGGAGTACAATCATTTGTTGGCAACTTTACCGTTAATGTGAGTGGGGTAAGTCCTATATCTGCAGCATCTTACCAGGCTGGTATTAAATGGTTTGAACTGCGCAGGAGTGCAGCAGGTGTCATGAGTGTTAATGATGAAGGGATCTATGCACCGGGGGCTGCTAACGGAGCATCTGGCCGTAATATATGGATGGCAGGTATTGCCCAGGATGGTGAAGGTAACCTGGGATTGGGGTTCAGCGCCTCAAGTACCACATTGCACCCATCCATTCTGTATACCGGCCGGCTCACAAGTGACCCGCCCGGAACCATGGGACAAGGTGAAAATACATTGGTTGCAGGCTCGGGAGTACAATTAGGTACTGCCAACCGCTGGGGAGATTATAGTTCCATGTCGGTTGACCCTGTAGATGAATGTACATTTTGGTATACCCAGGAATATTATACTGCAGCAAGCCAGGCCACCAGTACAGTAGGATGGCTTACCCGTATCGGTAGCTTTAAAGTTAACCCAAACTGTGTGGTTACCAACAGGGAACTATAAGCGGAACCGTAACAAATTGTATAACAGGTCTACCCATTGCAAATGCTGTTGTTACTACACCGGATGGCTTCTTTACAAAAACAAATGCAGCCGGGCAGTATTCGATCCTGGCTGCGTCGGGCAGTTATACTGTTGTTATTTCATTACCTAACAGTGGCTATAACAATTGCACATCTAATAATGTGATCGTAACCAATGGTGGCAATACGGTAGTTAACTGCTGCCTTGGTCCTTCTTGTACCTCACCGGTTATAACGGCCAGCAATATTGGCCCGGTAAGCAACGCTCCCAATACCTGCGGCGCTTTAGTAACGATGGGTACAAATCTGGTCATTACCGGGGATCAGCCAATTACAGTTACTTACAGTCTGACAAATTTCGGGGCCACAATATCAAATCCTTATACATTCCCGGTAGGTACAACCACCGTTTGGGCTAAGGCGTCTAACACCTGTGGTGATGATATTAAGTCATTTACCGTTACCGTGAATGATGGTCAGCCGCCGGTAATTACCTGCCCGGCTAATATAACACAGGCCAGCGATCCAAATATCTGCGGCGCTGTAGTTAACTTTAATGTTACCGCAACAGATAATTGTCCTTCGCCCAGAAATATATCCCAGTCAACCAATTCTAATACTATTGTGCAAATTTAATACTGTTTCATGTAATACTGGTGCACCGGGTTACATAAACAGAGACAACAGTTATTATCGAAAATATGATTTAGCTGCCATGGGAATAACCGGCCCTTATACCATAAAGAAGATTAATTGGGGTATAGAAACGGCTGCTCCGTTTGCTGGTAAATCGGCTAATAAGCAGGCAACTTCTTCCGGTATAAGCACTAATAGTGGTGGTTTTGCCAAAGGCGATAACCCCACCAGTTCTATTGTACAATCAGTCACCCTCAAAGTGTATACACTTACGGGGCCGTTTATATTGGCTAATTTAACACAAGTAGCCAGCGAAACAGTTTCCATTAATACACAGTCACAAACATTAATTTCAACTACTTTAACCAGTCCGCCTACAGTGCCGGCTAATTCAACCATTGTGTTGGAGATCTTTACACCGGATGGAACAGGAGCAGGTACAAGTATCTTTGTGGCCTCTAATAACCTGGGTCAGTCGGCGCCTTCGTATATCAGGGCTATTGATTGTGGAGTAACTCAACCCACCGATCTAGCCGGTATTGGTTTCCCTGGTGTGCATTTATTACTTAATGCCGAGGGAGAAGTAGGCCCTACTGTTGTTTCTACTCCGCCTTCAGGTTCCCTTTTCCCTGTGGGTACAACAACAGTTAACAGTGTAGCAACAGATGTCAATGGTAATACAGCTAACTGCAGCTTTACGGTTACAGTTCAACATCCGATATTAATAACAGCACCAACCGTAACTCAACCAACCTGCGAGTTATCAACAGGAACCATTGTGGTAAATGCAACGGGTAACAGTACATTGGAGTACAGTGTGGACAATGGCGCTACTTACCAGGCATCTGCAAGTTTTAGCGGACTGGTAACTGGCAATTATAATATCAAAGTACGACTTCAGTCAAGTCCTTCATGTGAAGCGGCTTATGCAAATAACCCGGTAGTGTTATCCGAAGCAACAGGATGCTGTGTTCCGCCAATAATAACCGCCCCATCGGTTACACAACCAACCTGCGCAACGCCAACCGGAACCATTGTTGTAAATGCAACAGGCAATAGTACATTGGAATACAGTGTGGACAATGGTGCTACTTACCAGGCATCTGCAACTTTCAGCGGACTGGCAACTGGCAATTATAATATCACGGTACGTATTCAGTCAAGTCCTTTATGTGAGGCAGCTTATGCAAATAACCCGGTAGTGTTATCCGAAGCAACAGGATGCTGTGTTCCGCCAACAATAACAGCCCCAACTGTTACACAACCCACCTGCGCAACACCTACCGGAACCATCGTTGTAAATGCAACTGGCAACAGCACATTGGAGTACAGCGTGGACAATGGTGCTACTTACCAAGTATCTGCAACATTCAGCGGACTTGCTCCCGGCAATTATAATATTAAAGTACGCATCCAAAACAACCAAACATGTACAAATGCCTATGCCGGTAACCCGGTTGTTTTAAATGCAGCAGCCATTTTTGCCTGCCCCGGTAATATGGTTGAGACGATTACCAACGAAAACAACCCTTGTTTCAAAGCAGTAAACACCCCCAACCCTGTTTTCTGCGGTACGCTTACAAAGCTTACCTGGAAACTGACTGGTGCAACCGTTCTGAGTTCTCCTACTTCAGGCATAAACTACCTGGGTTTACGGAATATGAATGTAGGCACCACAACAGTTACTTACACAGCTACTTTTACCGGTAGTATTGTAAGAACCTGTTCATTCACCGTGCTGGTAATAGAAACTGTACCACCAAATATCTATTGCCCGCTCGACAAAAATGTAACTACGGATGTGGGTAAATGTTATAAGACCGGTCCCGTAAGCCTGGGCACACCCGTTGTAAATGATAATTGTGGCGTAGCATCCGTTACCAATAATGCACCTGCTGTTTATCAAAAAGGAGAGAACCTGGTTACCTGGACGGTTACAGATAAGAGTGGTAATATTCGTACCTGTGTACAAAAGGTAACTGTTTATGATGCAGAAAGGCCAACCATTACCTGCCCGGTAAGTTTGATCGTAAATGCAGACCCCGGTCCGGGTTGTGGCAAAGCCCAACTCAGCTTACCACTTCCTGTATTTAATGATAACTGTGGTGTGGTAACCTTAACCTGGGCGATGGTTGGTGTTACTTATGGATCCCCAGGCAACACTGGAATTAATTATGTTCCAACTATGAACTACCTGGTGGGAATAAGTACGATCACTTATACTGCTATTGATGAAGCGGGTAATTCCAGGACCTGTACATTCAGGGTTACTGTAAAAGATGTTACAGCACCGTTACTGGTTTGTCCTCCGGCAGAAACCTTCTGTAAAGTTGCCAATAACACATACAGTATTCCAGCATTGGTTCAAAGTGATAATTGTGTCATTGTAAGTACAACATTTAAGATCACTGGTGCAACCAGCAGAACCGGTTCTGGTACCAACGCAAGCGGTATATTTAACCTGGGGGTATCTACGATCCTGTGGACGGTTAAGGATTCACACGGAAACATATCCACCTGTACAACAGTGATTACTGTTGTGGCTACATCAAATCCAATATGTACACCGCCTCCATTTACAGTAAAGGGCAATAATCCTAAATTTACGGAAACGGTGGTTCCTGGGCTTTCAATAACTGCATGGCCAAACCCATCGGTCAATTATTTTAACCTGAAAGTTACAAGCCAGTCTAAAGAAAATGTGCTAATTAGGATGTATGATATGGCGGGTAAACAGGTACAGGTTAAACGTGGCGCATCCGGTGATACCTATATATTGGGTGAAGGGGTTGTATCAGGCATGTATTTTATAGAAGTAAGCCAGGGCGATAAAACGGCCAGGACAAAAGTGGTGAAACAGTAGATAATAAATATTAGTATACCGGTTTCAATGTTACAGGGGGTTGTTTAAAACAGCCTCCTGTTTTTTTTAGGCCCTGCATTGATCCCTGTTTGAAATTTTCAAAATAGAATTCCTACCTTCATTGCCCGTAATTATCGAACAAATAAATTAACTGCTATGGCATCAGTAAATCCTTATCTTAAGTTCAATGGCAACTGCGAAGAAGCATTTAATTTTTATAAAACTGTCTTTGGCAGCGAGTTTCAGTACATAGGCCGGTTTAAAGATATACCTCCTTCAGATAATAGCGACTTGAAGGGGATCGATGGTGAAAAGATCATGCATGTTTCACTGCCGGTCGGAAACGGAACGGTCATCATGGGCAGTGATACCGGTGGAGAGTGGGCAAAATATTTTGCACAGGGAACCAATTTTTCATTGTCAATAAATGCCGGCAGCAAAGAAGAAGCTGAGCGCTTGTTTAATGGTTTATCCGGTGGCGGTAAAATAGCGATGCCGCTGAATAAAACTTTCTGGAGTGATTGTTTTGGCATGTTTACCGATAAATTCGGGATAAACTGGATGGTCAGCTTTGATGGCAGCCAGCAAAAATAGATTCTTAAATAAATATAGTATTGGTAAACAAAGCCCTTCCATATATTTTGAAGGGCTTTATTTTAAATATTACGGGTAGTTTGCTTTGAACTGACTAATTTTAGAAAAATCAAATAAACTTACATCATGTCAAAAGCAAAGATCACAGTTAACAGCAATGGCTCTTTAAAAATTGAAGGCGATTTTGAGATCGTTGATAAAACCGGTGCTGTTTATAACCTGCAGGGCAGGGAAATTGTTTCCATCTGCCGCTGCGGCCTGTCGGCGAATAAACCTTTTTGCGACGGCTCACACAAGGGCCATTTTGAACATGATGCAGTAGCTTTTGACCTGCCTCCTAAAAAAGTAAGCTGAAGAATTTGTTTACCGGGTAATTGATAATCGCCATAATTTGCTTTTTACCCGGCCGGTTATAAAATCATCCGTAAAATAGTATTCGCATTATTTATTGCTGTTTGAAAAGTGCAGCAGGTATCACTGTTTGTATACAGCAGCAACAGGCAGTATATTGTTTACCTGCAAAATCACCTGTACTTTTCGTTTTAAAAATTTTCCCGAAAAATCCCCCTTTTTTATGATGATTTCCCATTGCATTTAACTTTCCAGGTTATCATCTTTGATGCAGGTATTTTAATCCGTACTCTATTTTTTTATGCAGCAGTTAAACCTGGCCATCCGGTGCAAGCCCCCGCCGTAAGGTATTTAAAAGCAGAATAATTTCTGAACACTGCTTTAAATAACAAGGTAAGACACAGGGTTGAACTGTGCATGAAGTGTGAAAGCTTCTTCAACGTACCCTATTTAAATAATTTTTTATGAAACTTTTATTAACGTTTATTTTAGCAGGTGCATTTTCTTTTGCCAATGCGCAAACCAAAACAACTATCCTTGCAAATTTTAATCCCGCCGGTTTGGGCCTTGATGTGATCTCACTTACCATTCCTGCAGACCTGCAGACAAAAAGCAGCAAAATTACTTATGTAAAAAATGAGTACAGTAATGGCAAGTATTCAGTTATTGGCTATGGAACCGATAATAAATTATCATATGCATCAACCAATAAACTGGGTGTTGCCAGGGATATCATTGTTGTGTATGATAATTATACTAAAGATGGCGGAAGATCATCTCTGATTGCAGGTGATGACTGTTCCTGGTGTGCCTGTGTTAAAGCATGTGCCGTTGCATGCCAGACAAATTGGTGCAATATTGCATGCCTGTTAGGATGCATCGAATAATAATCAGCAAAAACCAGGTAGTTTGTCTTTACAGGCTGCCTGGTTTTTTTAAAACTTTATGTATGAAAATGATTGTAAAACGATTACCGGGTTATTTTTTAGACCTTGTTATTTCATTTGTATGCTATTTCGGGTTATTTATGATTGCCGGGTTAGCCTTATCCTTATTCGATCTTAACCAGGGGGTATCGCTGCAGCTGAAAAAATACCTGAACAGTATTTCATCATTCCAGGATCAGTTATATACATACCTGGCATTTTTCATTTTCCTGATGTTCCAGGATATTGTTTTAAAAAACAATGCAGTATCCAGGCGAATATTAAAACTGCAATTGGTTAATATCAATGACCGTTCATATCCCCAATTTAAAAACCTGGTTATAAGAAACCTCGTAAAGGCATTATTTATCCCTGATCTTGTTTACTTTATTTTTTCTAAAAAAATACTGCATGATAAAATATCCGGATCGGTTGTTCTGGAAAAACAGGTATGAATTTTAAATTCAAGCATAAAAAAAATAATTCGGCAATAATTTTCTTTGCAGCGTTTTTTCTGGTTTTCGTATATCTGTATCTATCCCCGGTGAAGACTGTATTAAATGAAATGTACCCTGTCAATAATACTTTATTTGTCATGTCATTTTTGTATGAGCCAGGTAAAGCCCGATAGTAACGACATAAGATCTCATAAACCGGAGATCTTCACATCCGGTTTCATCGACATCGTAAATAACGGGCAGGTCAATGCCTCAGCCCGTTTTATCCGCTTATTTATCGGCGAGCCTGGTAAATTTGCCATCCCGCTTTCTATTTACGGCGGCGTATCCAACAATAATTTTCAGAATCAAAGCAATACCGGTGGCCTTCAAAGAAGCAATGATCATTTGGTTAACCAGTACATTAACCCCTTAAGCGGCCTGATAAATATTTCAATTGATGGTATCATTTATTTTAACCGGTCAAAAATTATACCAAAACGGGTTTGCTGTATCATATCGGTGAACGGATATTAACAGGATACCGTACCGGGGAACCGTCCAACCCCCAAACCGGTAAACCAACAAATTTCTTAAATGGCTTTGGCACCCTGGGTTTGTACTTTCAAACCGGTGCCTGGGAACGTAACCAGGCCAAAAATGTAGGTATTTGCTGGCTGGCAACCAGGTATATCAGCAGCTATTCCAATCCAAAACAGATCATGGATTTTTTACCCGATATCATGACCACGGGTTTTTACCATGGTTATTCAATCGGCTTTGGTGTAGAGATCAATAACCTGGTCAACATAAAAGTAATTTATTATAAATATGTAAAACAGCCGGAACTTGATTATTCATTTCCTATTTACCAGTTCTCATTTAATTATTCTTTAAAAATTAACTATGTATAATTATACCCCAATAGAATATGTTCTATTTTTGCATACGTGGAAACGTTATTTTCCGCTTGATACTGCGTAAAAACCCCATGAAGTACAATGGGTAATTACACGCTTTATTCTGTTTGAATATAATTTGAACTTGCACCCTGCGTTTAATAAGTATTAATCCCTGTCTATAAAGTAATAATTATGCTATTATGATACCAAATGAAAATATAACCGAACCTATAAAAGTGATCATTGCAGATGATCATGTTTTGTACCGGGCCGGTGTAAAAACTGCCTTAAGTACCAAGAAAGATGTAAAAGTGATCGGGGAAGCTGATAATGGAATGCACCTGCTGAATATGCTTAAAATGGTCCCGGTTGATGTGATCCTGCTTGATATACAGATGCCGATCATGGATGGTATTGCTGCCCTCCCGGAAATTAAAAAGCTGTATCCCAATGTGAAGATCATCATGCTGACCATGATGGATGACCACAGCATGATCACCAAGTTAATGGAGATCGGGGCAAACAGTTACCTGACCAAGACCAGCGACAGCGAAATTATTTATGAAGCTATTAAAACCTGTTTTGAACAGGAATATTATTTTAATTCTTTAACCAATAAGGCATTGCTTACCAACCTGAAACAACGCAATGATGTTACGCCTCAGCGTATGATTCAACAGGAGGCTCATTTGAATGACAAGGAAATGCTGATCCTTAAATTAATGTGTGAAGAAAAAAGTACCAAGGAAATTGCTGACCTCGTTGATCTCAGTCCACGTACCGTTGAAGCCATCCGGGATAAACTGAAAGTGAAAACCGGTGCAAAAAGCACCGCCGGGCTGATCATGTACGCTGTAAAACATAATATTCTCAATGAAGAGTTTTAAGTTTTGATCCTATATATCATCTCTGTTCTCTAAAACTATAATGAAAATTTGCCTCCCGTTCTTCGGGGGGCATTTATTTTTAGTAACTGCTTTGGATTTGCCCGGCGGTTTGTAAATGGTATATTTGACTGATGGAATATTTTAACTATAACGGTAAAACATTTAAAGAACAAACTGCTGTACTGCAGGCATCCAGCCGTGGACTAAGGTTTGGAGACGGCTTATTTGAAACCATGAAAAGCATACATGGCCGGCTGCAATTTACAGATGAACATTTTGCAAGGCTATGGCATGGCATGCAGGTATTGCAGTTTAATATACCGGGCATTTTACAGCCGGATTCCCTGAAGGAAGAGATCTTGAACCTTATTGCTAAAGAACGGCCATCAGCAAATGGCGCGGATCAGTATCGCCTTTTCAGGGGCAATGGCGGACTATATGATGCAGTTAACCATACTCCCAATTATGTTATTCAAACCTGGCCACTGCCGGAAGAATCCGGGGCATGGAACAGTAACGGGCTGGTTTTGGGAATTTACGGGGATGTTAAAAAAAGCTGCGATGTTCTCAGTAACCTGAAACACAATAATTTTTTACCTTATGTAATGGCAGCCATGCATGCAAAAAATGAAAAATGGAATGATGCGGTTTTATTGAATACGTCAGGCAGGATCTGTGATTCCACTATCGCCAATATTTTTATTATTAAAGATGACCTGGTAAGCACTCCTGCGCTGGCCGAAGGCTGCATTGCCGGTATCATGCGGAAAAATATGATACAGCAGCTCGCCAAAATAAACCAGCATGTTTTTGAAACAGAACTTACCGTTGATGACCTGTTGGCTGCCGATGAAGTATTTTAACCAATTCCATCCATCATATGCGTTGGGTCCAGGCGATCGGCAATAAAATATATTCCCATGCCCGGGCTGAGAAAATTTATAATGCTGTTTTCGCAACAAATTTGTAGTACTGCTGTTTACACTTCATACACCTGCATTAAACTGAACTTTATTTGCAAACAATAAATATTTTCTGGTTCCGGCGCGACCTGCGGTTAACCGATAACACAGGACTTTACCATGCCCTCAGATCAGGCAACCCGGTATTACCTGTATTTATCTTTGATAAAAATATACTGGACAGGCTTTCTGATAAAGCAGACAGGCGGGTGGAATTCATTCACGCTGCTTTGGAAGAAATGCAAATTGCTTTGGTAAAACAGGGTTCATCCCTGCTTTGTTTTTACACTACACCTGCAGAAGCATTCGAAAAGCTTTTTTCAGCATACCGCATTGATAAAGTATTTACCAATCACGACTATGAGCCTTATGCGCGTGAACGTGACAATACGGTTTCTGCTTATTTACAAACAAAAGGAACCTCACTGCATACTTTTAAAGACCAGGTGATCTTTGAAAAGGATGAAGTAATCAAAGACGATGGTAAACCGTATACCGTTTTTACACCGTACAGCCGTAAATGGAAAGCTTTAATAAAAGATGATCACACCCGCGAATACCCTTCCGAAAAATATGGGCATCAATTTTATCAATATCGGGCAACTCCATTGCCAACCCTGCAAAGTATGGGCTTTAAACAGGTTGATCAACCATTCCCTTCAAAAGACCTGGACGAACAGTTGGTTAAAAATATGGTGAACAAAGAAATTTTCCGGCTATCGCAGGTACTTCAAAACTGGGTGTACACCTGCGCTTTGGTACCATCAGTATACGCCGGCTGGTTCGGCAATGTACTGGCTTAAGTGAAACTTTTCTCAATGAATTGATATGGCGGGATTTTTACCAGGCGATACTCTGGCATTTTCCGCAGGTAGGAAACGGGAAGGCTTTTAAGCCTGCCTATGATCATATTGAATGGCGCAGGGATGAAGGCGAATTTGAAAAATGGTGTAAAGGGCAAACCGGTTACCCCATCGTTGATGCCGGTATGCGTGAGCTGAATGCAACAGGCTTTATGCACAACCGTGTACGCATGATCGTGGCTTCTTTTTTAACCAAACACCTGTTACTCGACTGGCGGCTGGGCGAAGCTTATTTTGCTGAGAAATTACTCGACTTTGACCTGGCAGCCAATAACGGGGCTGGCAATGGGCGGCCGGCAGCGGTTGTGATGCAGCACCTTATTTCAGGATCTTCAATCCTTACCTCCAAACCAAAAAATTTGATCCACAACTGGAATATATAAACAGGTGGGTACCCGAACTGAATGAACTGCATTATCCAAAACCAATAGTTGATCATGAATTTGCCAGGAACCGTTGCCTCGAACAATATAAAAAGGGATTGTCGAAAGCAGGCATTAATAACCCGGCTGGATAAAAGTGTTTTCCTGTATAATTTTAGTAGCCGGGTAATTGCTTTGATATACGGACAATAATTTTTGCACGGCATTTTTACCAACTTCACCCAGGTTAAGGGAATAATCATTTACATAAAGGTCAATATGCTTACGCATCACGGATTCACTCATTTCCATGGCATGTTTTTTTACATAGGCTGATAATTCCTGGTGGTGATGCTTATAAGCGTATTCAATACTTTGCCTGATCAGTTTATCAACCTGCCCTGCTATGGAGGCATCAACAGTACGCTTTGCCACAATACCTCCCAGTGGTATCGGTTTCCCGGTTGTATTTTCCCAATATTCGCCCAGGTCGGTGATCTTTTGCAAACCTTTGTCTGCATAAGTGAACCGGTTTTCATGAATGATCACCCCTAATCCTTTCTCTTTCAAAACAAAATCTTCAATTTCATTGTACCGTAAAAATATTTTATTTTTTGCATTTGGATAAGCCAGTGAAAAAAGTAAATGTGCCGTAGTATGCTCACCCGGAATTGCTATCAAAAGATCTTCGATATTTTTAACCTGCCTACCGGACAGGCAGGTTTTTAATTTTTCATTTTTAATTAATAAAGGCCCAACACCGCTACCCAACGCACTTCCGCTGTTTAACAGTAAATAATTATCCAGTACCCGTGGTAATACGCCATAACTGATTTTCGTGATGTCAAGCCTGCCTTCAAGTGCCCATTGGTTAAGGGTTTGCACATCGTCCAATATCACATCAAAAGTTAATCCGCCGGTATCTATTTTATGATTCACCAAGGCATCAAAAATAAAAGTATCGTTGGGGCAGGGGAGAATCCTAAGGTTACATGCATGGGTTATTGTTAATCGGTTGATCCGTTAAAACGTTAATTCGTTACGTTAAAACGTTAATTCGTTAATCCGTTAATCCGTTAATTGGTTAATCTGTTAATTAGTTTAATGAGGTCTATGTTTAAATTTTCAATGGCTTCTTTCAGTTTCCATTTTATTTTATCCCGTTCACCTACATAATTGGATATGGACCTGATCTGCAAAAAAGGAATGTTTTCCTGCAAACAAACATAATGCAAAGCTGCTCCTTCCATGGTCTCAATACCAGGGTTAAATTGTTTTACGAATTGTTGCTTTTGTAATGCATTGTCGCTTACTTTATTTACTGTTATTCCATTCACCAATGGCAGGCCGGCATTTGTAAGGATGGAGCCTGTATTATTGAGCCATCCGTTTTCAAAAGGGAATTCATTTTTATCGGCAAAACCGGTTTCAAAAACAGGTGTATATTTTTCTTTTTCTTCAAAACCCAGGTCGGCAAAACAATCTTTTCTTACCAATACGGTTTGTCCCGGTTGAAGCGTATCGTCAAATGAACCCGCAATACCTGCCTGGATCACCAGGTCATAATCGATCTGGTGCATCCGCTTTAGCAAATGGTAGATGGCAGCGGGTACTCCTACGCCGGTGATCAATACATCAATATTTTTATGCACCGCAGTAAAAGGCTCAATTTCGAGTTCGGTTGCAGCAATGACCAGTATTTGCATGCAGCAAATTTCGTGTTTACCTTTCATATTTCAGTATTTAGAAGTTACCTTTGCCGAAATTTTGACCGCAGAATGGTTTACATCACCCGTATAGAACATTTTAATGCTGCCCATAAATTATTCAACCCGGCATGGAGCAGGGAGAAAAATGAGGAGGTATTTGGCAAATGCGCCAATGAGAACTGGCATGGGCATAATTTTGAACTGTTTGTTACCCTGAAGGGTGATCCAAACCCCGACACCGGGTTTGTGTACGATGTTAAAAAACTGAGTATTATCGTAAAAGAACATGTGATCGACAAACTTGACCATAAAAACCTGAACGTGGATGTAGATTTTATGAAGGGGAAACTGTGTTCCATCGAAAACCTGGTCATTGGTATCTGGAACGAACTTACACCACACCTGCCGGCTGATGTTCAGTTGCACTGCCTCAAATTATCTGAAACACCCAGGATATTTGTAGAATACTACGGTACTTCGTCGCTCCCCTGATGTAAGCCACCAATATATTTACGGCAGGAGCTATTAAGTACAGGTATTTAATTTCACCATCAACCAAACAAATCCTAACTTCATTACCAGATTACTGCACAGTTGATGTGTTTGAACAGCAGACTTCTGTTTTAACCATTACTGAATTTTGTTCTGAATAATTTCAACCGGTCTTTAGAACAAATTTGAATTATAATTTGTTATACCTATTATCATGAGCAACAGAGTAGCCGTTTACCGCAAGGAACATTTTAATGCAGCGCACCGTTTACACAACCCGGCATGGGATGCAGCCACCAATGACCGCGTATTTGGCAAATGCAGTAATCCGCATTTTCACGGGCATAATTACGAACTGGTGGTAAAACTGACCGGCGAGCCGGATGCCGCAACCGGCTTTGTTATGGATATGAAAGTATTAAGTGACCTGGTTCAGGAAAATATCATTGAACGCTTTGACCATAAGAACCTGAATGAAGATACTGCGGAATTCAGGTCATTGAATCCAACGGCAGAAAATATTGCCATTGTGATCTATAATATTTTGCGGGAAAAGATCGAACCAAAATTTGATGTGCAGGTACGCCTGTATGAAACAGAAAGAAATTTTGTGGATTACCCTGCATGATACCAAATCTAAAATCATAAATCTAAAACCTGCCTGTCGGCAGACAGGTCTACAATCGATAATGGCTTATAAAAAAATTGAACAGTATGATGAGGACGTTACATCCGGACTCATGAAAAATTACAGGAGTACTTTACAACTGCTTGGAGAAAACCCGGACAGGGAAGGGTTATTAAAAACGCCCGAACGCCTGGCACAGGCCATGCAGTTTCTTACCCAGGGTTATGGTATTGATGCCAATGCCATTTTAAACTCGGCCAAATTTCATGAAGATGTAAGTGAAATGATCATTGTAAAAGATATTGAACTGTACAGCATGTGTGAGCATCATATGCTGCCCTTTTACGGTAAGGCTCATGTAGCTTATATACCCAACGGTTTCATTACCGGACTGAGTAAAATTGCCAGGGTAGTGGATGCATATAGCCGCCGCCTGCAGGTGCAGGAACGCTTAACACACCAGATACTGAATTCGATAAAGGAAACTTTAAACCCATTGGGTGTTGCCGTGGTTATTGAAGCATCGCATCTGTGTATGATGATGCGTGGTGTGGAAAAACAAAATTCGGTGACCACCACTTCTGCATTCTGGGGAGAGTTTGAAAAAAATGAAACGAGGAGTGAGTTTGTGAAACTGATCTCTGCCAGGTTGCATTAACAGATTTTAAGTTTAAAATATTAATCCCTTTACAAAAGGGATTTTTTGTTTTATTTGTATTCTTAAATCGATAACAATGGCAAATGCTTATGTTTTTCCGGGACAGGGATCTCAGTTCAGCGGGATGGGAAAAAACCTGTACGATTCCAACCCGGTATCAAAAGAAATGTTTGAACAGGCCAATGATATTTTAGGCTTCCGCATCTCTGATATCATGTTCAGCGGCTCTGATGAGGACCTGAAGCAAACCAATGTTACGCAACCTGCCGTGTTTTTACATTCGGTGATTGCCTTTAAAACTTTACCTGCTGCAAAGCCGGATATGGTAGCCGGGCATTCTTTGGGTGAGTTCTCTGCATTGGTTGCCAATGATTGCCTGAGTTTTGAAAATGCTCTAATGCTGGTATCTATCAGGGCGCAGGCCATGCAGCGGGCATGTGAAATGAATCCATCTACCATGGCCGCCATTTTAAACCTGGCTGATCATATTGTTGAAGAGATCTGCGACGAAGTTATGCGCGATACCGGGAAGTAGTGGTGCCCGCCAATTACAATTGTCCGGGCCAGCTGGTCATCAGCGGTTCCATAAAAGGTATAGATGTGGCCTGCGAACGCCTGAAAGCGGCCGGAGCCAAACGTGCACTGGTTTTGCCGGTTGGTGGCGCATTTCATTCGCCGTTGATGTTGCCTGCAAAGAAGAGTTGGCTGCTGCCATTGAAGCTACCCATTTTAACGAACCCAACTGCCCGGTTTACCAGAATGTTTCCGGAAAAGCTGTGACTGATCCCGTAACTATCAAAAGAAATTTAATTGAACAGTTAACAGGTGCCGTGCTTTGGGCACAAAGTGTGGAAGCCATGATCGCAGGTGGGGCCACCCATTTTACAGAATCGGGCCGGGTAAAGTGTTGCAGGGATTGGTTTTGAAGATCAACAAGGAAATGATCACCGATGGAGTTAATTAATTTACTGTACAATGGTTGAGGTACCGTTACGTTGTATCAAATTCCCCCTGTAATCAACCGCTTCGGCCATCCAGACATAGGTACCCATATTTTGTAATTTCCCGCTCATCCTTCCATCCCAGCCTTGACCGGGATCGGTTGTGCTGAAGATCAATTGCCCGTAACGGTTATAGATCCTGAAGAAATGAAATTCCTTCATACCGATGGCAATTACTTTCAACACATCATTTAACCCGTCACCATTGGGTGTAAAGGCATTGGGTACATACAACTCAGGTCCCTGGTACACTTTAATATTAATGGTATCCATGGCCATGCATCCCACTGCATTTACGGCCGTTACATAATAAGTGATATTCCTGTCTAACACCGCAATTGGATTGGCACCGAATGGATTGTTCAAACCATAAACAGGCGACCAGTTGTAATTAATAAATCCTGTATTGTTTACATCAGTTGAAAATAACTGAAGCGGTTGCCGGATAGCAATGGTTGTATCATTGCCAATATATAAAATGGCAGGAGCTGATACGGTAATGGAAACACTGTCGTCCTGTAAGGAATTACAGCCTTTGCATCAACCACGGCCAGATAATAAATGATGGAGGCAATGGGTTCCTGTACCACCGGGTTAAAGATGGCAGGGTCATTTAAATTGGTTGAAGGAGTCCAGAGATAATTTACACCACCCGTTCCCGTTAGCTGGTAGTTGGTTTTAAAACAAATTGTGGCATCTGCCCCGGCGTCGGGTATGGGGGCGGGATCTACAATTACAGTAATGGAATCTGTTTGCGTACAAATTCCGTTTGTAGCAGTAATATAATATGTTGTAGTGATCACCGGCGTTGCAATTGGGTTTATGATATTGCCGTTACTCAGTGTTGCTGAAGGTGTCCACAAAAAACTTGTTCCGTTGGATGATGGATTTAACTGGTAATTCTTTCCTTCACAGATGGCCGTATCAGCTCCGGCAACCAGTGTAACGGTATTGTTTAAAGGAATAATAACCGGTGCAGTGGTTACACAATTATTATTATCTTTTACTGATACCATGATATTTCCAACTGCAACATTAAAAAAATTGCTGACCTGGAAATTGATGCCGTCAATTGAATACATGTAAGGGCCATTGCCACCCGAAGCGGTAATGGTAACGGAGCCGTCTGCTGTACCGGAGCAACCGGCAGGTGTGGTTGCTATATTACTGATCAGCAGATCGGGGAATAACTGGGTAACCGCAATATCCAGGCTGTCGATACAACCGGTAGCATCTTTTATTTTTATGGTATACATACCAGCGGGTAAATTAATAAATACACTGTCGGGCTGGTATGGGCCGTTGTTGACCGAAAACAATACCGGGCTTATCCAGCCGGCGCTGCCGTAAACCCTGATCTCACCGGTAGCATCATTTGTACAGTTAACCCCATTTACCGTATTCAAAAAAAGTCTTTTCCGGATCAGTGTAACAGAATCCCTTGCATTGCAGCTACCCAGCGTTGCAGTACAATAATAGGTTGTTAAATCAGCAACCGGGGTTGCCACCGGGTTTGGAATGATTGTGCTGCTGAGTGTTGCATTGGCATCCCATACATAAACACTGTAACCTGCCGATGCAGTCAATGGTATGGAAGCTCCTTTACAAAAAAATGCTGTATCAGTTGGTATGATGCCCAATGTATCATAATCTCTTACCTGTATTTCCGTGCTGTCTGAAGGATTACCGCTGGCACACCCGGCCAAAGCATAAATGATCAAATTCTCTATTCCTTCCGGGGCAAGGTCAATAACCGGTAAAACATTTACGGTAACCATGCTGTCATTTGCAGGGATGATCACCGATGCGGGTAATAACTGAACATCAACCCCGTTTATTGCTGTACCACCATAACTAAGATTTACGATCAATGGGTTTGGAGTTATATATGGCCTTTTGATCTGGAAAGAACCCGTCATACATCCTTCAACCAAATAAGAATTTCCCTGGTTATCTGTTTGAGTTAAATTATTGAGGGCAATGGCGTTGGAACTGAGGCTTCTTGCTTCAATAAAAACACCACTGTCATATTCATCATCAATAACATCGGCGATCACCAGTTTTAAATGATAGGTTTGGCATGGCTGAACCTGGGATATTGCGGTAAAAACCGTTGTATGGCCATCATGCGTAAAAAACTTATTGAACCTGTTATCTGTATAATATGCTGTATTATTCGGGCATCCGCCACCGGGTACATCATTCACATTAAATATGGATACCGGCAATGTCGTATTGGGAACCAGTGCAATATTTTTCAGGCCGGGAATTCCGGGGCCCGAAATGAAGAAAGCGAAGGCATCATTGAAATCACATACGAAAGCAGGCGTATATTCTTCGGAGCTGAAAACATAATTGAATTTGATGGTATCGCCAAGGGTACAAAATCAAATTCGAGTACACAGGCATCAAATGTTTGGTTAAGAGGTACCGAAATGGAATTGGCAAGATCCAGGTCACCCGGCAAAGCAAATCCTGAGGAAGCCTCTGCATTTTGTGCCTCGGTTGTTCCATCACCATCAAAGCCCCAAAAGGTTCCGGTTGTTTTTACCCTGCCGGTTGATAAAACAATGCCGCTGTCGATACCAATGGCTGTACCCGAGCGGTTATTAAAAAAACCGGTAGCCCGCAGATCGGCTACCATACTTACATTAGTGACAGTAACACCCTGCCCAAGCAGTTTTTGTACCAAAGCCAATGCTGTTGTTTCGGGAACGATCTGTAATTGTGCCTTTAATGTATTTTGAACTGCTATGAAACAGCAAAATAGCATCCATATTTTAAGGATTGTTTTCACGTATCATTAAAGGTAGAAATAAATAGTGAAAGCCGGTAGCCATAAAAAGCCCCTTCATTTTCCTGAAGGGGCTTTTTTATTAAAGACTGTCGAGTGCTGCATTCATACTTCGAACGGCTTCAGCACTTTTATTAAAGGCGGCCTGTTCTTCTTCATTGAGTTTATAATCAATGATCTTTTCAATGCCCTTGCGCCCGATCACAACCGGTACGCCAATGCAGATATCTTTTTGCCCGTATTCACCATCAAGGTAAACACAGCAGGGGAATAATTTTTTCTCATCCCTTACAATGGCTTCCACCAGTGCTGCGCCGGCTGCTCCTGGTGCATACCAGGCCGATGTGCCTAATAAACCCGTAAGTGTGGCACCGCCAACCATGGTATCAGCCACCACTTTTTTCAAAGTTTCGGCATCCAGGTAATTGCTTACCGGTGTGCCCTGGTAAGTAGCCAGTCTTGCCAATGGGATCATCGTTGTATCGCCGTGGCCACCAACTACCACCGCCTGCAGGTCAGTTGCTGTACAGCCCATGGCTGTTGATAAATAATATTTAAAACGGCTGCTGTCTAAAATGCCACCCATACCGATGATCCTGTTCTTTGGCAAACCGCTCGATTTTAAGGCGAGGTAGGTCATGGTATCCATCGGGTTGCTGATCACCACAATAATGGCATCGGGCGAATGTTTTAAAATATTTTCAGTTACTGATCTTACAATACCTGCATTGATGCCGATCAGTTCTTCCCTGGTCATGCCCGGTTTACGCGGAATGCCCGAAGTAATAACAGCCACATCGGTGCCGGCAGTTTTTGAATAATCATTGGTACTGCCAATAACCTTGGTATCAAAACCCAGCAGGGTAGCGGTTTGCATCAGGTCCATGGCCTTGCCTTCGGCAACACCTTCTTTGATATCCACCAATACCAGTTCGCTGCAAAGTTCTTTGCGTGCAATATTGTCGGCACAGGTTGCACCTACGGCCCCGGCTCCAACTACAGTTACTTTCATGTATAAATATTTAAGGTTGAAAAATTACCCCGCAAAGATAATTAATTACAGCCTGAAGAAATATGTCAATCTTTTAATTCGTTAAAAATTTTCTCCCCTTAAGTTTTAACTGTTTACTGTGAAGCTTTAGCCCGATTTTGGTTTAATGTTGTAACCTAATCCAATCCCCATGATCAAAGCCCTGCCGGTAATTGTCCTGTTATTTTCACAATTCAATAGTTTTAGCCATCAAAGCAGTACCGGATTTTCTGCAGCATACAACAGCAGGAATAATGCCGTACTTATAAAATGGCAAAACAGTACACCCGGTATAAAATCTTTTTCTGTTCAAAAGAGTGTCGACAATAAAACATGGGATGATATTGCTGAACAGGTAAATAATCAGCAAACAGCTACTGCATCGTTTTATTTTGAAGAAAAGCAACCATCAACAGGCCAAAATTATTATCGTTTAAAAAGCAATGCATTCAATGGTAATATTGAGTATAGCCTTTCTGTACAGGTGGTCATTACTTCGCCCGAAAATGGTTGGGTTATGTACCCGGTACCTGTAAAGGACTTGCTAACACTCGATTACAGGGGAACTGAAAAGATCCCGGGGGTTATCAATGTATTTATACAGCAAAGTTCGGGCAGGATAATTACAAAGCTGAGATTGTCATCACTGAACCGGCTCATCCGGATACCGGTTGATCATTTGGGTAAGGGTATGTATGATATCCGGATCATTGTAGAAGGGAATGTTGTGTGGAACCAGCGGTTTGTTAAGTGATCATCTTATAAAAATTCAGCAATTCTTTGAACAGGGACATGGCCATCAAATGCCTTTACAAAATTTCCTTTTTTATCGTACAGGAACAGGGACGGTAAGGAATGTATCTTATAAAAGGTTCCAAAAAAATAGGTTGGGTCGCGGCCCAGGATGATATTGGGATGATCAGCAATTTTATAGGCTTCGTAAAACTTCTTTAATATCAGGTGCTCCAGCGGTGAAGCCATGATGACCTGTGCTTTTTAAACAAATGTATATTGGCTGTAAGTTCTTTGGTTTTTGCTGGCAATGATCACAATCCGGACTAAAAATGAATATCAAAGTTGATCTTTTCTTCAACAGGTCATCTTTAACGAACCTGGAACTGTCAGGTATTTTGGTTATGCTGAATGGCGGTAAAGTGGGGAAACGCAGATAAATGGGCGTATTGTCGGGCTGCGCCATGGTTGAATTGCCAAAACAGATAAAACACAGCAGTAAAAAATGCAACTTCATATATCTCAATTTAAGTAAAACTAAATGCTTAGTTTGGTAATGGTATGTTATTAATAGAATCAGGAGAGGTTCATTTTTAAAAACTGTCAGCCTGACAATCTAATTGATGTATAATACCGGATTTCTTATTTAGCCTTACTATTCCTACTTTTGCAGCCTCCCGGGAGTTTCCGGGATAAAAATTGATATTATGGCAACAACAGCAGATGTACGTTCAGGTTTGATCATCAAAGTAGATGGAAGCCTGTACACCGTTATAGAATTCGGGCAAAATAAAACGGCCCGTGCAGCCGCCAAAGTGTGGGCAAAATTAAAAGGCGTGGATAATAACCGTACCATTGAAGTAACCTGGAACAGTGGCGAAACCATTCACCCGGTAAGGGTTGAAAAGAAACCATACCAGTATTTATACAAGGATGATACCGGCTACAGTTTTATGGATACCGAAACCTTTGAACAGATCACGGTTCCTGAAGCCATGATCGATGCACCTAGGTTTTTAAAAGACGGCCAGGAAGTATCTGTTTTGATCAATGGCGAAACGGATCTGCCAATGGGTGTAGAACTGCCCGACAAGATCGTATTACTGGTTACTTACAGCGAACCGGGTATGAAAGGTGATACGGCAACACGAACCTTAAAGCCGGCCACAGTTGAAACCGGCGCTACGGTTAACGTTCCTTTATTTGTAAATGAAGGTGAACTGATCAGGGTAAACACCAAATCGGGTGAATATGTGGAAAGGGTAAAAGAGTAAACTGAAATTTTTTATAGAACCGGGTAATTGAGTGATCAGCTACCCGGTTTTTATTTCTGCATTTTTATACCATTTTGCCTGAAATTTGCCAAAAATCACCGGTTTTTGCCTAAAAAAGGCTGTTTTTGGGGTCTTTTTTAAAATTAAGCTTGCAGTTATGAATATACTTACCCTATCTTAGCAGCCCGTTTCGAATCTACTTAACTACTTAAAACATCCACATGGACATCAAGCAAATCCAGGAGTTGGTAAAGCTCATCAACAAAACCAATATAGGCGAAATTACCATTGAAGAAGAAGGGGTAAAAATTACTGTAAAACAGAAGAAAGACCCGGTGCAACATATTGTTGCCGGTGCTACTGCCCCCACGTATTCTCATGTGCCTGCCCCGGCTGCACCGGTTCCTGCTGAAACTGCGCCCGCCGCCAAACCTGCTGCCGAACCAAAGGCCGATAACCTGCTTACAATAAAAAGCCCGATGATCGGTACATTTTACCGGCAGGCTGGTCCCGGTAAACCCATTTTTGCAGGTGTAGGAGATGAAGTAACACCCGGTAAAGTGGTTTGTATCATTGAAGCCATGAAACTCTTTAATGAAATAGAAAGTGAAGTAAAAGGAAAAATAGTAAAGGTATTGGTTGAAGATGCCAGCCCGGTGGAGTATGATCAGCCTTTGTTTTTGGTTGAGCCATCTTAAATAAAAATAAAAATTCAAATGTCAAAAGGGAAGACCCTGGATAAAGAATTTTTAATTTTTAATTTTTAATTTTTAATTCAATCGATTGTGTTTAAAAAGATACTAATAGCTAATCGTGGAGAAATAGCACTGCGTGTAATACGTACCTGCCGTGAGATGGGTATAAAAACAGTTGCGGTTTATTCCACTGCCGATAAAGACAGCCTGCATGTAAAATTTGCTGATGAAGCCGTTTGTATTGGTAAGCCTGCCAGCATGGATAGTTACCTGAACATGGCTCATATCATGGCTGCAGCCGAGATCACCAATGCGGATGCCATTCACCCGGGATATGGCTTTTTGGCCGAGAACGCAAAGTTTGCCAAGATCTGTGCCGATCATGGTATTAAGTTCATTGGCCCAACACCCGCTATGATCAATGCCATGGGCGATAAGATCACCGCCAAAAATACCATGATCGCAGCCGGTGTGCCGGTGGTACCAGGTGTGGATGGGCTTTTGGAAAGTGTGGCCCACGCCAAAACTGCGGCTAAGGAAGTGGGTTATCCCGTTATCTTAAAAGCTACTGCCGGTGGAGGAGGTAAAGGCATGCGTGTGGTTTGGAACGAAACTGAAATTGAAAAGGCATTTGAAAATGCCAAGACAGAAGCCGCCGCTTCTTTTAAGAATGACGGCATTTACATGGAAAAATTTGTGGAAGAGCCACGACATATTGAGATACAGATAGCGGGTGACCAATACGGCAATATCTGTCATTTGAGCGAAAGGGATTGTTCTATTCAGCGCCGGCACCAGAAGCTGGTGGAAGAAACTCCATCACCATTTATGACCGATGAACTGAGGCAAAGAATGGGAGATGCAGCTATTAAAGCGGCGCAGGCTATTAATTATGAAAGTGTGGGAACGGTTGAGTTTTTGGTTGATAAGCACCGCAACTTTTATTTTATGGAGATGAACACCCGTATACAGGTGGAGCATTGTGTTACGGAAGAAGTGATCAATTTTGATTTAATTAAAGAACAGATCAAAATTGCCTGCGGCGAAAAAATTGTTGGCAAGGCCTATTTTCCGCAGATGCATGCTATCGAGTGCCGCATCAATGCTGAAGATCCTTACAATGATTTTCGCCCGTCGCCCGGGAAAATAACCGTATTGCACCAGCCCGGCGGGCATGGAGTACGGGTAGACAGCCATGTGTATGCTGGCTATGTTATTCCACCTTATTACGACAGCATGATCGGTAAACTGATTGCCATTGCACAAACCCGCGAGGAAGCCATTGATACCATGAGCCGTGCATTGAGCGAATATGTAATTGAAGGTATCAAGACCACCATTCCTTTTCACCAGCAACTGATGCAGGATGAGAATTTCAGGAAAGGAAATTTTACCACAAAGTTTATGGAAACGTTTGTTTTAAAATAAACTGTTTTAAAATATTACAGCATACCAGCTTTGCCAAAGTTTAAAACTTTGGCAATTTTTTTAGTGGCTAAAGCTCATTTTAATTTCTGCTTGCTGCTGAAAACCCGAAGGCCCGCCTGAACGGAACGGGCAGGGTTGAAATTATTATAGAAAAAAAAGGGAATTGTTATGTAAACCCCAAAGGGGTGACACCATTGATAATGTATTTTAAATCTGTCACCCTTCCGGGGTTTTGATCTCAACTATATGTATAATTCTATGATCGTATCACCCCGTTGGGGTTGTGTACCGGAAAATATTGGCAATGTTGTTTGTATGTAAATTATGATCTTCGTTTTGCGATCCAGGCCCCAGCCACAGCAGGATCCCGGCCCTGAGCGGGTTATTTCAGCAGGCTTAAACATTTCTCCAGGCTAATTTCCCAGTTTGGAATTTCCACAGGAAATGTTGCAGCAATTTTTGCAGTATCCAAAACTGAATAGGCAGGACGTTTAGCGGCTGTTGGATACTGGGCAGTAGTAATTGGATTAACAATACAATTGCTCCCGGTTATTTTTTTAATGGCAACAGCAAATTCATACCAGTTGGTAATGCCGGCATTGGTGTAATGATAAATGCCGGGGTTCACTTTACTTTTTTTCGATCTAATGATCCGCATAATGGCCAATGCCAGGTCGGCAGCATAGGTTGGGCAACCAAACTGATCATTCACCACATGGATACTTTCCTTTTCCTTCATCAACCGCAACATGGTCTTTACAAAATTGTTTTTAAAGGATGAATATAACCAGGAAGTACGGATGATGATGGCATTAGGGCAATGCTTTATGGCCAGTTCTTCGCCATGTAATTTTGATTGGCCGTAAACACTTACCGGGTTGGTGGTATCGGTTTCTTTGTAAGGTTGTGTGGCTGTTCCGTCAAAACATAATCTGTGCTGATATGGATCAGCTGCGCATTATTTTGCGAACATATCTTTGCTAGTATGGCAACGGCATCGGCATGGATCAAATAAGCCTGGTCCTCATCCGTTTCTGCTTTATCAACAGCAGTATACGCAGCACAATTAATGCAATAATCAACGGAATGTCCTTTGAAATATTTGATAATGGAATTAAAGTTGGTAATATCAAGTTCTGCTTTAGTAACAAATAAAAACTGGCAGTATGGAAATTGCGGGGCAATAACATGCAGTTCATTCCCCAACTGGCTGTTGGCGCCGGTCACCAATATGGTCAATAATTTATCGTTCAAACACAAAGTTATTTTTACAATTTTCAATGGATGGATGAAAACGGTCCTTTTCCGAAATGATGGCCTTGCCTGCGGGTACCTGCCAGTCTATATTCAAAGCAGCATCATTATACATGATACCGGCTTCTGATTCTTTATTATAAAATGCATCACATTTATACATCACTTCTGCGGTTTCACTTAATACAGAAAAACCATGCGCAAAACCTTTTGGTATCAAAACCTGTATGTTATTTTCTGCAGATAATTCCAGCGCAAAAACTTTTCCATAAGCCGGGGAGCCTTTCCGGATATCAACGGCTATATCAAGAATTTTACCGCTTAAAACCCGCATCAGTTTTGTTTGGGCATGTGGGTTCAGCTGGTAATGCAATCCGCGTATTACACCGTAAGAAGATTTGGATTGGTTATCCTGTACAAAATCAATATCAATACCTTCAGCTTTAAATTGCTGTTGATTATAACTCTCAAAAAAATATCCACGGCTGTCTTTATAAACAGTGGGTTCAATAACGAAGAGGCCGGGGAAATCTGTTTTGATGAATGGCATTTTTATTTTTGATTATTTTTTGAACCACATAGAAACATAGGAACATAGGTTTTCACATAGTTCACTATGTGTTTTTCTATGTTTACTATGTGGCTATGTGGTTCAAGTTTTATTTGGTAATCAGGTATATTTTTTTTTAAAGAACTCAATCGTCTCCTCCAGTCCGTCTTTAAATTTTTTTCCGGGTTGATAACCGAGCAGCTCTTTTGCCAGTGAAATATCGGCCAGCGAATCCCTGATATCACCTTCCCTGGGCTCCCGGTAGGTGGCTGCAAAATCACTCTGTAAATATTCAGTACAGGCACTGTATAAATAATTGACCGAAAAATTTTCACCAATGGCCACATTATATGATTTATTCAAAGCTTCCGGATTACCGGTAAGCATTCCTTTTATATTAACCTGCACTGCATTGTCAACAAAAGTAAAATCACGGGTCTGCCCGCCATCACCATTTATAAAAACAGGTGTCCGGTTCAGGATGTTTTTTACAAACAGGGGGATCACGGCAGCATATGCCCCGTCGGGATCCTGCCTCGGCCCAAAAATATTGAAATACCTGAAGCCCATCAGTTTGATGCCATACACATCAGCAAATACCTGTGCATAGAGCTCATTGGTCTTTTTGGTGGCGGCATAAGGCGATAAGCAATTGCCGGTTTTATTTTCCTGTTTGGGTAAACCGGGGTCATCGCCATAAACTGAGGATGAAGATGCATATACCAATTGTTTGATATTGTTATCTACAGCTGCTTTCAAAATATTTGCAAAGCCGGTCACATTTACTTCGGTAAAATAAACGGGCTCTTTAATGCTGCGGGGTACCGAGCCCAGCGCTGCCTGGTGACTTACATAATCCATACCTGCACAGGCCTGTTGGCAGGTTTCTGCATTCCTGATATCTCCTTCTAAAAATTCAAATGCAGGAAATTGCTGCAAAATATCAAGATTGCTTTGAAACCCGTTAGAGAGGTTATCAAGCACCCGTACTTTTTTTGCCCCGTGCTTCAATAAATATTCTGCAATATGGCTTCCGATGAACCCTGCACCTCCTGTTATTAAAAATGAAGACCCGCTTAAATCCCTTGTATGAAAAGTATTGCTCAAAAGTAAAAAATTAAAAAGTAAAAATTCAGAAGTCAAAATTGAAACACAAATTCAAAAGCGTATTTTTTTTACTTTTTACTTTTGAATTTTGCCTTTTTACAAACTCCAGTATTTCCTGGATGTGATCCTGTTCCGGTAAATTCCTTTCAGGTCTGCAATAATTGCATGTTCTTTGGTTATGGATGCAAAATAAGCATCATCCAGTTTTTTGTAAGCATCATGCGGTACCGTTACCAGCACGGCATCATAATCATTGCTGGTTTCAGGTGTTAATTCAAAACCATATTCATGTTTCAGTTCAGCGCTGTCGGCATGCGGATCGGTAACATGTACATTCAGTGAAAAGGCTTTCAGTTCTTTGATCACATCTGCCACTTTACTGTTCCGTATATCACTTACATTTTCTTTAAAGGTGGCGCCCATTACCAGCACTTTGGCATCTTTTACATTGCCGTTGGTTTGTATGATGTTCTGCAGGATCTTCCTGGCCACATAACCCGCCATCGCATCATTGATAAAACGTCCTGCCAATATCACCTGCGAATTATAACCCAGTTTTTTTGATTTATAGGTCAGGTAATAGGGGTCAACACCAATACAATGCCCGCCAACCAAACCGGGCTGGAATTTTAAAAAATTCCATTTGGTGCCGGCTGCTTCAAGCACTTCGTAGGTATTGATATTCATTTTATCGAAAATGATGGACAGTTCATTCATCAAAGCAATGTTCAGGTCGCGTTGTGTATTCTCAATGATCTTGGCTGCTTCGGCAACCTTGATCGAAGAGGCCCTGTGTACACCCGCCTTTACAACAAGCTCATATACTTTTGCAATGGTTTCCAGGCTTTCGGCGCAGCAGCCACTCACCACTTTTATGATGGTGCTGATGGTATGTTCCTTATCCCCGGGGTTGATCCGTTCGGGTGAATACCCGATCATATAATCTTCTGTCATTTTAAGCCCGGATAGTTTTTCAATGATGGGCACACAATCTTCTTCAGTGCAACCGGGATACACCGTGCTTTCATACACCACATAATCGCCCTTCTTGATCACTTTGCCGATGGTTTCACTGGCACGGGTAACCGGGACCAGGTCAGGCACATTGTGTTTATCAACCGGTGTTGGTACAGCCACAATAAAAAAGTTTGCTTTGCGCAAAACATCCAGGTCATTGGTAAATTCAATATCGCAGCCATCAAAATCTGCTGCTTCCAGTTCCTGGCTGGGATCAATGCGGTTACGCATCATATCAACGCGTTCAGCATTGATATCAAAACCGATCACTTTAATTTTTTTGGCAAACTCCAGGGCAATGGGGAGGCCTACATAACCCAGGCCGATCACGGCCAAAGTCTTTTTTTTATCTAATAATTCCTGGTACATTGTTTAATTGATAATTGATATTGTAAAATGCCCGCCCGGCTGTATGTCAATCAGGCATGGGTAATCAGCTTTTGCTTTCAAACTCCTTTGGTAATTTATAAAGTTCATCTTTTGGTAAACTTTTAAAATAATCATACGTGATCTTCAATCCTTCGGCCCTGCTGATTGTTGGTTCCCATCCCAGCAATTCTTTTGCCTTTGTAATATCCGGTTGCCGTTGTTTGGGATCATCTGTCGGTAATTCCTTAAAAACAATTTTTTGGCTGGTACCGGTCAGCCTGATGATCTCTTCAGCAAAATCCAGCAATGAAATTTCATCCGGATTGCCAATGTTTACCGGTTGTGTATGATCGCTCATCAGCAAACGGTAAATGCCTTCCACCAGGTCATCAACATAACAAAAACTCCGGGTTTGGCTGCCATCTCCAAAAACGGTGAGGTCTTCTCCACGCAGTGCCTGGCCTATAAAAGCCGGTAAGGCCCTTCCGTCGTTCAGGCGCATTCTTGGACCGTAGGTATTGAATATCCTTACGATCCTGGTTTCCACTTCATGAAAAGTATGATAGGCCATGGTAATGGCTTCCATAAAGCGCTTGGCCTCATCATATACCCCACGAGGCCCAACGGGATTTACATTGCCCCAGTATTCTTCTGTTTGTGGATGTACAAGCGGATCGCCATATACTTCACTGGTTGAAGCAACCAGTATGCGTGCATTTTTTGCTTTTGCAAGTCCCAGGCAGTTATGCGTTCCCAATGAACTTACTTTTAATGTTTGTATGGGGATCTTTAAATAATCAATAGGGCTGGCAGGTGATGCAAAGTGTAAAATATAATCGAGTTTGCCGGTTACATGAATGAATTTGGAAACATCATGGTGATAAAACTCAAACTCTTTTAATTTAAACAGGTGTTCAATATTTTTGAGGTCGCCGGTAATTAAATTATCCATACCCATTACCTGGTAACCCTCTTTTATAAAACGGTCGCAAAGATGGCTGCCCAAAAAACCGGCAGCACCGGTAATTAAAACTTTTTTTGTTGTCAAGATCATACAGATTTACTCAATGAAATATATATACCGATAAACTAATTAACTACTTTTCTTCCCACGCTTTCATAATGAAATCCCAGTTCTTCCATTTTGTTAAGATCGAACAGGTTCCTGCCATCGAAAATTACATTATTTTTCAGCAGGGAAATCATTTTACCAAAATCGGGCGTTCTGAACTCACTCCATTCTGTGGCGATCACCAATGCTTCTGCATCCTGTAATGCATCATACTGGTGCTCGGCAAAGTTGATCTTCCCGGTAAGTATGTCTCTTACATTGTTCATCGCTTCGGGATCATAAGCTGTTATCACTGCGCCTGCATCCAGTAGTGAATTGATGATGCTCAATGCCGGGGCTTCCCGTATATCATCGGTATTGGGTTTAAAAGACAGTCCCCAGATGGCGATCTTTTTGCCTTTGAGGTCATTGTTGAACCAGGCTTTTATTTTTGGGATCAGGTGCAGTTTTTGTTTGTCGTTTATTTCCATCACTGCTTCCAGTATTTTAAAACCGTAGTTTACTTCTGTGGCCGAATTGGCCAGTGCCTTCACATCTTTGGGAAAACAACTACCGCCATAACCGATGCCGGGAAACAAAAACCTTTTACCGATCCTTTCATCACTGCCAATGCCTTTACGCACCATATCCACATCTGCACCAAAGCGTTCGCACAGGTTTGCAATTTCGTTCATGAACGTGATCTTTACCGCCAGGAATGAATTGGCAGCATACTTGGTAAGTTCTGCACTTTTTTCATCCATATATATTATGGGGTTGCCCTGGCGTACAAACGGGAGGTACAGGTCGTTCAAAATCTTTTTTGCCCTTTCGGATGAAGTACCGATAACCACGCGGTCGGGTTTCATGAAATCATCTACGGCTACCCCTTCCCGTAAAAATTCGGGATTGGATACCACATCAAATTCGCCTAACGCATGTTCAGCAATGGCTTTTTGTACTTTATCGGCGGTGCCAACAGGTACGGTGCTTTTATCAATGATCACCACATAACCGGTTATGATCTTTCCCAGGTCATCAGCAACGCCAAGTATGTATTGCAGATCGGCACTGCCATTTTCGCCGGGAGGTGTTGGCAGGGCCAGGAAAATGACCTGTGCATCTTTGATACCATCTTTTAAGGAAGTGGTAAAATGCAAACGGCCTTCTTTCTGGTTGCGCAGAAAAAGTTTTTCCAGTCCGGGTTCATAAATAGTGAGTTTGCCGGAAACCAGTTTATTGATCTTGTTCTCATCAATATCAACACAGGTAACCGTGTTGCCCGTTTCTGCAAAGCAGGTACCTGTAACCAACCCAACATAACCTGTTCCGATTACTGCAATTTTCATATTTAATATAACCCCATTCCGTTTTACCGGCTAATGCCAGGCAGGGGGAAACCCGTTGGTTAAAAATATTTTACTTATTTAAAAACGCCAAAACTTTATCAACAATAAACTGCTGTTGTTCTTCATCCAGTTCAGTATGTATCGGTAATGAGATCACCCTTTCTGTTAACCAGTCTGTTACGGGTAATTGAAAATCACTGCCGCCAAATGCATCAAACATCTTTTGCCGGTGCGCCGGAACCGGGTAATAGATCATGGATGGTACACCCTCATCTGCTAAAAATTTGTGTAAGCCGTCGCGGTCAACACCATGCAACAGTAATGTGTATTGATGAAATACGTGTTTGTTATTGCCATCCCTGAACGGAACGGTTATGGATTTATTTCCTGCAAATGCCCGGTCGTAAAAACCGGCTGCTTTCCGGCGTGCGGATATATATTCATCCAGGTGTTTTAGTTTTATGTTCAGGATGGCAGCCTGTATGGCATCCAGCCTGGAGTTACAGCCAACTACATCATGGTAATACCGTTTACTTTGCCCGTGCGATGCGATCATTCTCAGCCTGGCAGCCAGTTCATCATCATCGGTAAACATGGCACCGCCATCCCCAAAAGCTCCCAGGTTCTTCGACGGGTAAAAAGAAGTGCAGCCTATATGGCCAATCGTTCCGGTCTTTTTAACCATTCCATCACTGAACGTATAATCGCAGCCAATGGCCTGTGCATTATCTTCAATTACAAATAAATGATGCTTTGCTGCAATGGCCATAATCTTTTCCATATCTGCCGCATGGCCGTATAAATGTACCGGTATGATGGCTTTTGTTTTGGGAGTAATGGCTTTTTCGATCGCTTCAGGGTCTATACAAAATGTTTGTGGGTTAACTTCTGCAAAAATCGGTTTGATGTGAAGCAGGGCAGCCACTTCCACGGTTGCGATGTAGGTAAAAGAGGGTGTGATCACTTCATCGCCGGGCTGCAGGCCAAGCGCCATCATGGCTATCTGTAAGGCATCGGTACCGTTGGCACAGGGAATGCAATGTTTGCTGCCATGGTATTTTGCCAGGTTATCTGCAAAATCATTGACCACTTTTCCGCCAATGAACATGGAACTTTCCATCACTTCCATAACTGCAGCATCTACTTCCGGTTTTATTTTAAAATATTGTGTTTTGGTGTCAACCATCTGCAAGGGCTTCATATCTGGTATTTTTAGCGTGGCAAAGATAGGGATTGCCGGTAGAAAGAAGAATTTGACCTGTGTTGAACATCAATTAAGAAATTGCGGTTAGTTTTGTTGCAAACTTCATGGTAAGCAAATTTTTATATAATCTTTTCCTGCTCTTATATTCAATTGGAATAAGGGTTTCATCGGTATGGAATCCCAAAGCTAAAAAATGGCTGAGCGGGCGCAGGAATATCTCCGAAACGATCAACCTACAGTGCCCTGCCCAGGGTGCCCTGGGAACGGGCGGCCAAACCATCTGGATGCATTGTGCCAGCCTGGGCGAATTTGAACAGGGCAGGCCACTGCTGGAGGAATTAAGAAAAAATGCTTCGGCAGGCTCTACAGAAAAATTAAAAATTGTTCTTACTTTTTTTTCTCCCAGCGGTTATGAAGTGATGAAGGATTACAGCGGCGCCGATCATGTTTTTTACCTGCCCATGGATTCAAAGGAAAATGCCAAAAAGTTTTTAAAGGCAGTTGATCCAGCACTGGTGCTTTGGGTAAAGTATGAATATTGGTATTATTACCTGTCGGAAATAAAACAAAGGCAAATACCTGCCATCCTGGTATCCGGTATTTTCAGGCCGGGACAGCCCTTCTTTGCATGGTATGGCAGCATCTGGAAAAAAATGCTGGAAACATTCACCCAATTTTTTGTACAGAATACAGCATCAAAACAATTATTGGCTTCATTGGGGTTTACAGAAAATGTACAGGTCAATGGGGATACCAGGTTTGACCGGGTGCTGGAGATCGCAGCAAATTTTAAGCATGTTCCCGGCATAGAATCATTTTGCGGGAACAGCCCCGTTATTGTGGCCGGCAGCACCTGGGATGAAGACGAAATAGAATTACTCCATTTTGTAAAAGTGAATCCACATATAAAATTTATCATTGCATCGCACGATATCAGTGCAGCCAGGCTGGCAGATGTGAAAGCTGCATTCACGGATTCTGTCTTTTATTCAGAACTGGTTAACAAGGAAGGCATTGAAAATACATCCCTTCAGTCAGGCGAACAACGTTCAACGTTCAACGAACAACTCCCTCATGTACTGATCATTGATAATATGGGAATGCTGTCGCGGTTATACCAATATGCTACGGTAACCTATGTTGGTGGCGGATTTGGCGCCGACGGGGTACACAATGTACTGGAAGCGGCAGTTTATGGCAAACCCGTTGTTTTTGGGCCCGAGTATGTTAAATTCAATGAAGCTGTTGAACTGTTGCGGGCAGGGGGTGCTGTTAGTGTTGATGGACCTGTTTCTCTTGAAAAGGTTTTACATAAATTATTAACGGATGATGAAGCAAGAAAAAATACCGGGGATGCAGCCAGGCTTTTTGTTTTGAAAAATGGGGGTGCCACCCGTTCGATCATGCAGTATATTCAGGAAAAACGCCTTTTAACCAATTGATAAAACTGGTTTACCAGTTCATGGCCGGCATCCCACCCGTTCTTTACCTTTAGTTCCCGCTGGATCCAGTATTCTGCCTCGGCAAAAATGGAAAAACTATTGATGGTTTTAATACTTCTTTCATAAGCGGCTTCATCGCCGCGGAATAATTCATTGATAAATACGAACCGGTCGTTAACACCAATTGCCTTACGCAGGTCCCTGATGGGTACTTCTGTTAATGTATCTCCCAGGTCTATTTTCGACTGTTTCAGTTTTTCATTCAGTGAAGTGATATTTGGTGCTGCGGATTCATTGATCTCCTTTGCGGTATGTTTGGGATGTGGTACAGGTTGTTTTTGATGGGTAAGTGTAGGTATATCATCTTCCGTTTCAAAAATGATATGGGGTTTGTTCTGTACACTTATTTGCTGCATGGCTTCGGCATTCCGCCTGATCTCTTCCAGTTCTGCTTCAATTTCTGCCTCATCTACCTGCAAAACCTCGATTGTTTTTTCTTCGGGTATTTCTACAGGCAGGTTATTTTTTGCGGGCTCCTGAACCGGGATATTTATGGCAGATGCTGTTACAGCCACGTTCTCATAACCTGCGGCCGGGGCATTGGTTTGCTGCAGGTGCAGTAATTCTGCCTGTAACATCTGAACCGTAAGCAGCAATTGCCCTGTTGAAGCCTTTTGTGCAAACTGGTCCTGTAATTTTTTTAGGAGTGTCTCCACTCTTTCCATGATATTATTATACTTTTGATGCCTGGCAAAGACTAGGCTTACATTTTTTAATAACCTGTAAGTTACTAACTGATTTTTAAAAAAAATACTTAAATGTTTATAGAACCCAATTTAAAAGGTGAAAGACGCGGATGGATAGAAGTGATCTGTGGCAGTATGTTCAGCGGAAAAACAGAAGAACTGATAAGGCGACTGAAAAGGGTTAAAATTGCCAACTTGAAAGTGGAGATATTTAAACCCGCTATAGATGTACGTTATGATGAAACAAAAATTGTGAGTCATGATACCAATGCCATCATTTCCACACCGGTTGATAATTCACAATCCATTTTGCTGCTGGCGCGTGATGTAGATGTTGTGGGTATAGATGAGGCCCAGTTCTTTGATGCCGAGATCGCCAATGTTTGCGAACAACTGGCTCAAAAGGGCATCCGGGTTATAGTGGCGGGGCTGGATATGGATTACCTGGGTAACCCGTTCGGTCAAATGCCCAACCTGCTGGCCAAGGCCGATTATATTACCAAGCTGCACGCCATTTGTATGAAATGCGGCAATATTGCCAACATCAGTTACCGTAAGATAGCCGAAGGTCCGCAGGTGTTGTTGGGCGAAAAAGATATCTATGAACCCAGGTGCAGGATTTGCGCCCAGCTTAAGGACTAAAATTTTTCACAACCCCACATGGTACACCGGATCATTACACTGCTGAAAAAAGACATGCTGCTTGAATTCAGGCAAAAACATACATTTTATGGTATCCTGCTGTATATCGCATCTACTATTTTTGTTTTGTACTTATCCATCGACAAGCCCGATGCCAATGTATGGAACGGTTTATTTTGGGTGATCCAGTTATTTATATGTGTGAATGCAGTGGCCAAAAGCTTTTTACAGGAAAGCAGGGGGCGCATGCTGTATTTTTATTCCATTGCTTCCCCGGTAGAGTTCATCATTGCAAAAATGCTCTATAATTTAATATTGATGGTATTAATGAGCCTGCTGAGTTTATTGTTGTTCTCTGTATTATTAAGCAACCCGGTAGATAACAGCCTGCAGTTTATTGGTATTGTGGTTTTGGGCGGCGCCAGCATCAGTATTGTATTTACTTTAATGAGTGCCATCGCGGCAAAGGCACAGCAGAATGCAGCGCTGATCGCCATCCTGGGATTCCCGGTCATTTTACCACAGCTTTTATTGCTTATGCGCCTCAGTAAAGCTGCATTTTCAGAAGTTTTCAGGGATGGCGCCCTTTTACAATTATGTGGATTAATTGCCGGGTTGGATATCCTTGTGATCGCCATGGCAGTGATATTGTTCCCTTATTTATGGAAAGATTGAGGGGTTGGGAGTCGGTCGGGAATCTGGAGTCGGGAGATCTGGAGTCGGGAGACAAGAGTCAAGAGTCGGGAGTCGGGAGTCGGGAATTAGCTGATTCAAGCTACAATCTAAAACCGGCAGTCTTCAATAAATTAAAAGGTTTGAAAATCTGGCTTAGCTGCATCGATCTGAAAAGAAAGGGCAGAAATTCCAAAAATGAAAAACTAACACCAACCCTTTAGAATTAACTTTTAACTTCCTTATCTTTGCCACCTAATCAATTTTTGATTTCTTGCAAAAAAACTGGTGGAAAATATTATCCTTTTGTATCCTGGTCTACACGATAGTAGGAGGTTTTTTAATGGAAGTTCCCCGTTTGTTTATCCTCAATGAAACCATTCGCAACCTGTATTTTCATGTATGCATGTGGTTTGGTATGATGATCCTCTTTGGTACCAGTTTTGTTTACAGCATTAAATAACTCAGGGGTTTTGGTTTACGCAACGATATTTTTGCCCATAATTTTGCAGCGGTTGGCTCTTTTTTTGGGATACTGGGTTATGCTACCGGTACCATCTGGGCAAATTATACCTGGGTTTCTGATCAAAGCCAGTCACTGGGAAGTATTTTAAAAGAACCAAAACTGATCGGGGCAGCCATTGCCTTATTGATCTACGGGGCTTATTTTGTATTGCGCGGGTCTTTTACCGATATGGATAAAAAAGCACGCATCAGTGCCGTGTATAATATTTTTGCCTTTGCCATGTTGTTTCCCAGTATCTGGATCATTCCAAGGCTGGTGGGCAGTTTACATCCGGGCGCACCCGGCAGCGACAGCGGTAACCCGGCCCTGAACTTTAAAGATGTTGACAGCCGGCTGCGTATGATCTTTTACCCGGCTATAATTGGCTGGACCTTATTGGGCGTTTGGATCGCTACTTTAAAGATCAGGTTACAATTAATTAAAGATAAATCACTGTTAAATGAATAAGCTAATCCCGTCTATATTACTGGTAATTTTGGTATGATACTGCATATAGCAGCATTTGCACAGGAGAAGCCCGAAATGGCAGATTTGATGCGGAGCAACGGAAAAATATATGTGGTGGTAGCGGTTTGTCTTACAATTTTAATTGGCCTGTTTATTTATGTTTTTTTATTAGACAGAAAAATAAGCAGGCTGGAAAAGGGAAAGGATTAGTAATATAAACAATTAACCAGGCCCGCTTCCCCTTAAACGGTTTAACGTTAAACCTGTAAACGATTTAAACGTTAAACCCTTAAACTTTCAATTAACGATTGCTAAAAATAAAATCAATTTTATGAGTTCTCTACACGAATACACTTTCTTTCAAAACGTAGAAAGAAGTTTCGACAAAGCAGCCAAATTCACCAAATGGGATTTGGGTATTTTGCAGCAGATCAAAGCCTGTAACAGTGTTTACAGGATGCGTTTCCCCATTAAGCGTGATGACGGCAGTATTGAGGTGATAGAAGCATACCGTGTTCAGCACAGCCAGCACAAATCACCCTGCAAAGGAGGTATACGTTTCAGTGATGAGGTAAACCAGGATGAAGTAATGGCACTTGCCAGTTTAATGACCTACAAATGCGCCATTGTGAATGTACCCTTTGGTGGCGGTAAAGGCGGTATTAAGATCGACCCGCGAAAATACAGCACTTATGAACTGGAAAAGATCACCCGCCGTTATACATCTGAACTGGTTAAGAAAAATTTTATCGGCCCCGGTATTGATGTTCCGGCGCCTGATTACGGAACCGGCGAAAGGGAAATGGCCTGGATCGTGGATACTATGCGTCATTAAGGCCGGGCGAAATTGATGCTGCAGGATGTAACCGGTAAACCCATAACACAGGGTGGAGTGCGTGGCAGAAAAGAAGCAACCGGGCTTGGTGTTTTCTATGGTATTCGTGAAGTATGCAATATGGAAGACCAGATGAAAAAGCTGGGCTTAACTACCGGTGTCAAGGGAAAAACAGTTGTGGTGCAGGGTTTGGGAAATGTAGGATTTCATACTGCACAGTTTTTCAGGCAGCATGGTGCCAAGGTGGTCGGGCTTGCCGAATACGAAGGCGCCATTTACAATGCTGACGGGCTCAATGAACTGGATGTGTTCAACCACCGCAAAGCAACCGGGTCCATTTTAAATTTTCCGGGTGCAACAAACCTGGCTTTGAATACGGATGCGCTGGAACTGGAATGCGACATATTAATTCCTGCTGCATTGGAGAATGTGATCAATGGCGAAAATGCGGGCAGGGTTAAAGCAAAAATAATCGGTGAAGCGGCTAATGGTCCATGTACACCGGAAGCCGATGATATTTTCCTGGAACGCGGCATTTTATGTGTTCCGGATATGTACCTGAATGCAGGTGGTGTTACGGTAAGTTATTTTGAGTGGCTGAAAAACTTAAGCCATGTGCGTTATGGCCGTATGGAAAAGAAATTTACAGAAAACCTCAATTCCCGTATTTTAGGACAGATAGAGGAAATGAGTGGCAAAAAAGTAAGCGATGCAGAAAGAACTTTCATCATGCACGGGCCCGATGAGGTTGACCTGGTGCACAGCGGACTGGAAGAAACGATGATCGCTGCTACCAAAGAGATCATGGATATCTGGAAAAGCAATCCTGATATCCCTGATATGCGTACTGCTGCTTATATCAGTGCCATCAATAAAGTGGCCAACAGCTACAGCGAGTTGGGTATCTTCCCTTAAAATGATCATCATAGAAATAACAGAGGCTGCCCTGCAAAGGCAGCCTCTTTGTATAGGTATGGGTTAAAAACGCCCCGGAATAAAATACAGGTATATTATAATTTAACAACGTTCATCTGCTCAGTCACCTGCTGTTGCCTGCTGACTTTGTAAACCGCTTTTTTCCCTGTTTTTTTGCCGGTGATCACAAATTGTAAAACGGCATCACCCAGGTCATCGGTATTCAGTAAAAATTGTTTTGAGAAAACATGACCCTTTACATCACCGCTATACAATTCAATGCCTGTTTCATCGGTAATGGAAATACTGAATACACGGTCTTCTGATGTCCCGGTAAAGTTTAGCTGTATCAGCGGCTGGTTTTTAAAACTGCCTGCATATTTCAGTTCTACCGGCAGTGCATGATTTCGGGAAGTGGTATCGCCGGCAATTGCCTGCATCAAACCCATTACCGAAAAAATAACAATGAAGAAAAATGATCCTGGTCTGTTTCATAAAGTTTAATTTAATGGTTAATAAAAATGATCATTAAGCAGGCAGCCGGATCTACAAATAGCAGGAATGGTTAAAAATGGTGCGGAACAGGTCCGTACATGTTGCAATGAACAGGTTGTTAATTGCTGTTGATGAAGTAAAACTAAGCTGCTTTTATTTCCGGTGCAAACCAACCTGTAGGGTAAATTGATTTGTCCAAATGAAAAAGGTGAAGTTGAAATGCCTGTTGGTAAAGGGTTTAAGCAATTTCCTGGAATTACCGCCAAATGGATTCCAGGGAAAAAATACAACCATCATTTAACAGTAAGTTTACAATGGGATAGCTTGTTGTTTAATTTTCCACTTTGTAAATGGTGCGCATGGCAATCTTTCCGCAGTGTGTGCACCGGGCACTTGTTTTTGGGTTTCCGAAAGCTTTATAACGAATGCCGCCGATATCCCAAATACTGGTTTCTTTTCCGCAGGAACACGTGAAACGGTAACGCATAGAGTCTGCCATCATTTTTTCAAATGTTGATCCGGATGAAAATAATTTTACAATTTTTTGGGCCAGGCTCAGTTTCATTTTTTTTAAATTGAACAGGCTTCTTTGAATATATACAGATACTGACCGGCATACAAAGGATTTTGATGCAAGATCAAGATAAAGTAACGGAAATTTATCTGAAACTAAAAGCAATATTTACCCCCGGGATACCTCCCAAGCGTAATAAGAAATGGCCAGGCTGCTTTACCAGTGCAGCATCTCTATTTTTACTAAACGGTACTTAAAGTATTTATATGATTTTATTTCACTTTAAAATTATTTTATGCTTAGTTTAGTAAAAAAAATGCATGAAAACTCTGGAAGAACTTAAAACAGATAAAACTACTTTCTATCGGTGAAGCCATTTCCGACGGCTGGGGCTTGGTTTCAAAATACCTGGGCTATTATATACTTGGTGCTGTACTTACTTTTGCCATTGGCATCGGCGTTGGTATCATACCGATAGTTGGCGGTATAGCCAATAACCTGGTACTAAGCCCCTGTTTAATGGGTGGTGCCATTTATATAACCTGGCGCATTTCAAAAGGAATTGGCTGGACAGATTTTGGCGATATGTTCAAAGGGTTTAATTTTTTAGGTCCCATCGTGATCAGTACGCTTATCCAGACCTCTATAACTGTGATCCTGATGATCTTGTTTTTCTTAAATTACCTGGACCAGATCATTGAACTGTTCAGGCTGGGCCAGGGCTCAGATGTATTTACAAACCAGGAAGAAATAAAGGATCTGTTTATACAGATGGTCAACCCGGAATCGGTGATCTTGTTTGTGATACTGATGTTTGCCCTCATGCTGATCTCTGTTATCTGGGCATTTAAAACCCATTTTATCATTATTTATAAAATGCAGGCATGGCCTGCCATGGATATGAGCCGCAGGCTGGCTACCCATAACCTGCTGCCTTTGATCGGGCTTTTTATCGTTTTGGGTTTTATTGTGTTGATCAGCGCCATACCCTGTGGTATCGGTTTACTGTTCAGTTTGCCGCTTGTCATAGGTACAACTTACAGCGCTTTTGCCCAAATTACACAATGCGACCGTGCAGATGAAATGAATGAGGATATGTTTGATTTTATGGCTGAAAATAAACAGCAGTAGTCCGGAACAATTGTTTATAATATGCGGGCTGTTATTTAAATTATCATTTCTGTATTGGCCTGAGTTTTTTTAATACCTGCACAGCATTATTGTTCTGTGGATTTAGTTTCAGCGACTGTTCATAGTTTTTAATAGCCAGCGGAATATTGTCAAGTTCTGCATAGATCTCGCCAAGGCTGTCAAATGCATTTGCACTTAACGGGTACAGATATACATTGAGCTTAAATATTTCCAGCGCATCGGCCATCCTTTTTTGATTAATGAGTTTATAACCCCAGCTGTTTATTTCATTTTCTGTTAAAACAAAACCGGCATTTTCCTTTTTAATTGCTTAACGGATTCAACTGCATTTTTAAATCCTGATTGCTCTAACCCGGTCCTTAATTTTTTAACAGGTGCCGACAGCCCGAACCCATTTGATTCTTTCATATCCGGTATAAATAATCCTGCAAGTTCATCGATGAATACATCCGGTGAGCCACCGGCTAAATTCGTGAGTACAATAATAGAAAGATCATCCTGCGGGTAAACAAAATACTGAGCGCTCCTACAGCTGCTGCAGCAGGATGTTCCGCTCTTGCAACAATTGGCCAGCCTGCTGCATAGCCGTTCAATAAACTGTTGAAGCCACCGGTTTTACCGGTGTTAAGTTTTGCAGGAGCCCAAAGGGAGGCCAAACTTGATTGTTGTTTAAGCAGGCGTTTATTTTGCAATGCAATCACCCAGTTTGCCATTTCTTTTGCAGTTGAACTCATGCCTGCAGCGGTTTGCAGCGATACCGGAAAAGAGAAGAACATATTGATGAGCTTTCCTTTTGAATAACGGTATCCGCCGGCAGCATTGGCAATCACTTCTTTTGTAGCGCCAAAACCGGCCTTAATGGTTTTGGTCATTCCTGCTTTTTGCAACTGTTCTTTTGTGATATATTCGGAAAAGGGCATTCCGCTTAATGTATCAATGATGCGGCCAAGCAATAAATAATTGGTTTGGTTATAGCTGAATTTTTCGCCCGGTTTAAAATCAACAGGTGCTGCCAGTACCTGCTTCCAGGATGCTGCTTCACCGGCTGCAATTAAAACCGATTCTTCTTCATCAACAATATCAGGAATGCCGGAAGTATGCGACAGTAATTGCTGTATCGTTACAGCTTTCCAGGCTTCGGGTATGTTGGTAAGATAGGCAGATACCGGTGAAGACAGGGTTAGTTTACCTGCTTCGGCCAGCTGCATGATGGCAACCCCGGTAAAGGCCTTGGTAATGGAATTGATGGTAAAAACAGTCTTGTCAGTTACGGGTATTGAATCCTGTACATTGGCAAGGCCGTAGTTACCGGTCTTGATAATTTTCCCGTTTCTCACTATGGCTAACTGTAATCCGGGGATTTTCCGTTGCTGCATTTGTTTTGCCACAAAAAGATCAATACTGTCGGGTTGTGCATAAAGGGGATAGCTACAGGAGAAAAACACCAGCATTATAAATCCTGTTTTAAGATAACCGGTCTGTGAATTCAATTTGAGCGCCATAATTTTGATGTTGATCAGGTGTATGAGTTTTTAAAACTGTTTTGCATAAAACGGGTAACTCTGCAATTAGTTACTTTATTTTTCAAAACGCAAAAGTAACGGCCTTTACTGCCAATTTCATGAACCGGGGTTAAGAAAAGATAAAAAAGGTTACCGGCTTTGTGAAAGAATGGTAGATCAGCTGTTGTAAGGGATTTAAGCTTCAGATCGGGCCAGCCATTTCCATTTTACCCTGTAAAAAATAATTCTCTTTGTTTTTACGTTTACTTCTACATTTGTACCTGCATTTTGTTTTGATCATGATATTCAATACAGGATGCAGGATTATAATATTTATAATTACCCTGACGAAGGTTTAAATTTACAGAGTGTCGAAACATGTTAACAAGGTTACAGCAGCAGGCTTACTGGTTGCTTTAGGAATTATTTACGGCGATATTGGAACTTCCCCGCTTTACGTTTTTAATTCCATTATCAAAGGCAGGGTCGTTAACGAAGTGCTGATACTGGGTACCCTTTCCCTGATCATCTGGACGATCACCTTACTCACTACCATTAAGTATGTAGTTATGGTGTTAAGGGCCGATAACCGTGGTGAGGGCGGTATTTTCTCTTTGTTTGCCCTTGTACGGCGGCGTAAAAAATGGCTGGTCATACCGGCCATGATCGGTGGTGCAGCCCTTTTATCGGATGGTATCATAACACCACCCATTTCCATTACATCGGCCATTGAAGGTTTAAAGGAACTGCCCAGGTTTCATGATCTGAGCCAGGATACCATTGTTTATATTGTACTCGGCATCATTGCCGTATTCTTTTTTACCCAGCAGTTTGGAACCAGTAATATTGGTAAATTATTTGGCCCGTTCATGTCGCTGTGGTTTGGCATGCTGGCTATTTTAGGGCTTATTCATATCAGCGACGACTTCTCCATATTCAGGGCTTTGAATCCCTATTATGCCATTCATTTCCTGTTTACTTACCCCGAAGGTTTTTGGTTATTGGGTGCAGTTTTTTATGTACCACAGGTGCCGAGGCACTGTACAGCGACCTGGGGCATTGCGGACGCGGAAATATCCGCATATCCTGGATCTTTGTAAAAACCTGCCTGCTGATAAATTATTTCGGACAGGGTGCAAGCATTTTAAAACACCATAGCGGAAAATTACTGGATAAGGCAACCGTCAATGTAGAAGGGATCAATGCTTTTTACGACCTCATGCCCAACTGGTTTATTGTTCCGGGTGTTATTATTGCCACCAGTGCCGCCATCATTGCCAGCCAGGCCATGGTATCGGGTTCGTTTACGCTGATCAGTGAAGCCATACGCCTGAACCTTTGGCCAAAACTCAAGATCAATTACCCTACAGAAGCAAAAAGGCCAGATCTTTATTCCGGCCATTAATTTGCTCCTTTTTGTAGGTTGTGGGAGTCGTTTTGTTTTTCCGCGAGTCGGCTAAAATGGAGGCTGCTTACGGTTTAGCCATTATCACCACCATGTTTATGACCACCATCCTGTTTGCCAATTACATGGTATTGCACAGGGTTAAACCATTGTGGATCTATATATTCCTCACTGCATATATCATCATTGAATCATCCTTCCTGGTAGCCTTGATGGATAAATTTTTACACGGCGGTTATATCACCCTGATGATCGGTTTCTTCCTGTTCTCTATTATGTATGTATGGTACCGCAGCCGCAAGATCAAGAACCGGTATGTGGAATTTGTACGTATGGATGAGTATGTGCCCAAACTGGAAGAATTGAGCAATGATTCATCTGTACCTAAGTATGCCACACACCTGGTGTATTTAACAAGTGCCAATAATCCCAAGGAGATTGAACATAAGATCATTTATTCGATCCTGAGCGGCAAACCCAAAAGGGCTGATATTTTCTGGTTTGTACATGTGGATACCATGGATGACCCGTATACCTGCGAGTATTCTGTAGAACATATTATTCCAAATGACATCATCAGGGTAGAGTTCAGGCTTGGCTTCAGAATGCAGCCCCGCATAAACCTGATGTTCAAAAAAGTGGTGGAAGACCTGGTGGTTAACCGCGAAGTGAATGTGACCAGCCGTTACGACAGCCAGCAGCGGAATAATATGGCCGGCGATTTTAAATTTATCGTGATGGAGAAATTCCTGAGCCAGGATAATGAACTGCCGTTCTTTGAAAGGATCGTCATGCGTTCTTATTTTTGGTTAAAATCAATTTCGCTCAACGAAGAAAAGGGATTTGGGCTTGAACAGAGTACGGTATTGGTTGAAAAATTCCCGCTGATCATTGCACCGGTGAGTAATTTAAAACTTAAACGTACTTACCCTGAAGAGGAAGAATAATGCCCCTTAACCCCTAAAGGGGAACCTGGTATTTTTGGTGCCAGTCACTTTTTTATAAGTAAGATCAGCAGTTTGGATTTAGAAAGATGTTAATCCTGTAAACTGTAAAAGTCCCTTTCGAGCGAAGTCGAAGAAAAGGTAGATATGTGTATGCATTCAATAACCGCCATAGCATTAAAGGATAAAATAGACAGCGCTGAAGATATTCAGCTGATCGATGTACGTGAACCAGAAGAACATGCTGAGTTTAATATCGGTGGTGAGTTAATTCCCCTGCATGAAATAGTACAGCAGGTTACAGGAATATCAACGGATAAACCTGTCATCATCTATTGCCGCAAAGGTATACGCAGCCAGATCGCGATTCAACGGCTGCAGGAAAAGTTTCCATTTACAAATCTCTTCAATTTAACTGGCGGCACCGAAGCGTGGAAGAAACAGTTTAATGTTTGATGTTTGTAGTTAGTTGTTAATCCGGGAATACTTAATTTAACAGTGCACAAAAAACGATAAACCAAAAACTACAAACAACAAACTGACTTTTGCTTCAAATTGCCCTCTATATCATCATTGGCATTGCAGTATTATCTGTTATTGCATTTTTTGTGCAGGAGCGGTTTATTTTCAAACCCGAAAAACTTAAGCAAGATTTTATTTATAAATACGATGTACCCTTTGAGGAATTGTTTTTTGATGTAGAGCCCGGTGTGCGTATCAATGGCCTTCATTTTACTGTTACAGATCCATTGGGCCTGGTACTTTATTTTCATGGCAACAGCCGCAGCATAAAAGGCTGGGCAAAATATGCAAAAGATTTTGCTCGGTATAATTATGATGTAGTGCTGGTAGATTACCGAGGCTTTGGCAAAAGCACCGGCAAGCGCAACGAAAAAGATATGCTCGGCGATATGCAGTTTGTGTATGAAACGCTGGCAGCAAAATATCATGAGAATCATATACTGGTTTACGGCCGCAGCATGGGCAGTGGCTTTGCTGCCAAGATCGCCTGCGATAACACGCCCCGTTATTTGATCCTGGATGCGCCTTATTACAGTTTTAAAAAAGCAGTGGAAAGGTTTTTGCCCATGCTGCCTGTGCGTTTTGTGTTGCGCTATCATATGCGTACCGATAAATGGATAACCAAAGTTAATTGCCATGCTTACATCCTCCATGGTACCCGCGACTGGATATTGCCCATTCACAACAGCGAAAAACTGCAGGCGCTGAATCCTCGGAAAATAACACTCATCCGCATACCCGGCGGCGGGCATAATAACCTGCCATCATTCCCGGAGTACCATAATTTTGTAAGGGATATTTTGCAGTACTAAAGCAATGTTAATCCGTTAATCCGTATAAACGTTAATCCGTAAAAACGTTAATACGTAATGACCATTTCCCGGATCAACCAATTAACCAATTAACCAATTAACCAATTAACGGATTAACGTATTAACAAGTTAACCAATTAACGGATTAACATATTAACCAATACCTTTGCCGCTTCATGAAAAGAAGTTTAATATTCCGCTGGTTAAAGATCATCATCATCCTGTACTGCAGCATTGGCATTGCCTTGTATTACCTGCAGGAAAGATTTTTATTTCATCCCCAAAAATTATCAGGTACTCATGTATTCAGGTTTAATGTACCGTTTGAAGAAATAAATATTCCTTTTAACGATACCGATACACTCAACATGATCAAATTTTTACCGCCGGATTCTGTACGAAAAGGAGTGGTGCTTTATTTTCATGGCAATAAGGAAAATATTGAGCGCTATGCAAAATTTGCAGGCAGTTTTACCAGGCATGGCTACGAAGTGTGGATGGAGGATTATCCCGGATTTGGAAAAAGTACCGGTGAACGCACCGAAAAAAAAATGTACGAACAGGGTTTACAGGTGCAAATGATGGCAGCGTCAAAATATAGCAGGGATCGCATTATCATCTATGGAAAATCATTCGGAACCGGGATTGCTTCCTATATTGCAGCCCAGACCAATAACCAAAGACTGATACTGGAAACGCCTTATTACAGCATTCCGTCACTCTTCAGCAGTTATGCACCCATTTATCCCACCGGCAAAATGAGTAACTATAAAATTCCGGTGTACCTGTTTTTACAGGATGTAAATTACCCGGTCACCATTTTTCATGGTACGGATGATGGCGTGATACCTTACCGGAATGCAGCAAGACTTAAGAAAATTTTGAAACCGGCCGATGAATTCATAACGATCGAAAATGGGACACATCACAACCTGGGAAACTTTGACCAATACAGGCAAAAACTCGACAGTTTATTGATCCTCCGTTAACCGGGTCTTATTTTTGCTGATCGTAGGGGTATACCGAACGCCGATCTTTAAGGCATAATTCTCTTTATTGTGGCTCACCGGGAAATTAAAACAAACCGGGTAATCATATCCGTTAGTAATTTCCTTTATTAGTTTATATACTTTTTTCCCGAAGGGCCTTTCGGTATCATGCATATCGGTAAAGCCGCCAACAACCAGGCCGGCGAGGTTATCTAATTTACCGCTGCGTTTCAACTGGTAAAGCATCCGGTCAATATTGTAAATGTGTTCGCCGATATCCTCAATGAACAGCAGTTTGTCTTTTGTTTTGATATCCGAAGGGGTTCCGATGAGGTGTACCAGTAAGGAAAGATTGCCGCCAACCAGTTCTGCTTTTGCAATACCCGCTTTATTGAAAGGGTGTGCGGCACAGTCGTACTTTGCCTTTTTACCTGTGAGTGCCTTCTGCAGCGCCAGGATGTATTTATTTTCTCCTTCATTAAATGCCGCAGCCATGGGCGCATGCATCGAAGCCACTTTTATCCTGCTGTACAGGTGGACATGCAAAACGGTGATATCACTGAAACCGATGATCCATTTGGGATTCTTTTTAAATCTGGTAAAATCGAGCCCGTCAATGATACGTGTTACGCCATAACCGCCCCGGCCACAGAGGATGGCGTGAATGTTCTCATCATCCAGCATGGCCTGCATTTCATTGCTGCGTGTTTCATCGTTTGCGCTGAAATAGTTTTTGCTCCTGCTGCCCAGGGTTTTGCCCACCATTACCTGAAAGCCCCAGCTCTGCAGAGTTTCTATGCATGTTTGTGCCTTGGCAGTTGCCATATAGCCAGCCGGGCAGGTAATGCCGATAGTATCGCCTTTTTTTAAATATGGAGGAATTTTTATCTTCATGATTCAGTTAGTCTGCATTCGTTTAAATGTACGCCCAATGTATGTAATGCCCCGCATTTTAATGCATAATTATTTTTTTGGTGCCCCACCGGGAAATCAAAACAAACCGGGTATGAATACTCACTCACTTTTTCAAACACGATGTCCTGTAGTGTTTTTCCAAATTCCTCACCGGGGTCGTCGGGCTTAAGCTTAAAGCCGCCAATGATCAATCCTTTCAGTTTTTCCAGTTTGCCGCTGCGTTTTAAATTCCAGAACATACGGTCAATGCTGTACGCATATTCTCCGGTATCTTCTACAAACAGGATCTTGTCTTTTGTATGTAAATCCGATCCACTGCCGGCCAGCGATTCCAGCGTTTTTAAATTGCCCCCAACCAGTTCGCCTACGGCAAGCCCGGTCCTGTTTTTTCATGAGGGTAAACAGGTATTTCATCCTTTCCCCTTTCAGGCATTTTTGAATGGATTCAATGGTCTCTTTTTGAACGGGTTCTGCCAGGCTCCAGTCTGTTGGAAAACTATTGCACATTTTTGAATGGATGGTTGCGATCCTGTATTTTTCATTGATATGGGCATGAAAAACAGTTGCATCGCTGAAACCAATGATCCATTTAGGGTCACGTTTGAATTTTTTAAAATCCAGGCGGTCAATGATCCTGATGCCGCCATAACCACCGCGGGCAAAAAGGATGGCTTTTACCGACGGGTCATCCAGCATTTGTTGCAGGTCTTTAAGCCTTTCATCATCGGTACCTCCAAATGTGAAATCCTTTTTGCCAATGCTTTCGCCAATTTTTGCATGGAAACCCCATTCTTTTAATTTAAGCAATGCCGGCTGCAGTTCTTCCGGATCAATAAAACCTGCCGGGCAGCAAATACCAACAGTTTCTCCTGGTCTTAAATAGGGGGGAAGGGATACCGGCTTTTCAGGGTCAGTCAGCATTTTACCGTTGGTAACGGAGGAAAATGTTGCCGCAAACGGTACAATGGAAGAAAGAAAATCTTTTCGCTTCATGGGATAAAGTTATTTCAAATGCATCATTGATACTAAGAAATACATTTTTTATTGCCTGGCTGTTTTAAAAAAAAACGCCCCACATTAAATTTAAGAGAAATTGTTATATATTTTTATTTGTTATAATTATATTGGATTACTTTAGCTGAACGATTGTTTAACTGCTTAATCCTTCTATTATGAACACTTCCGTTTATTTAGCCGATCTGCATAAAGTTGGCATGAATGATATTGAACAGGTGGGTGGAAAGAATGCCTCCCTGGGTGAAATGCTTCAAAATCTCAGCCAGCTGGGCATACAGATTCCGGGTGGCTTTGTAATTACGGTTGCTGCTTACCGTGAGTTTATCCGTTACAATAACCTGGATGAAGAGATACGAAAAGTGATCAATGATATAAAACTGGATGATATCGAATCACTCCGGCGGGGAGGCCTGCTGGCCAGGCAGCTTTTAAAGAATGCAAAATTTCCCCGGGAACTCAGTGATGCCATCATTGAAAAATACCATGAGCTGAGCCAGGTATACGGACAGGAAATTACCGATGTTGCTGTCCGGTCATCGGCCACCGCAGAAGACCTGCCCGATGCCTCTTTTGCAGGCCAGCAGGAAACTTACCTGAATGTTCGTGGCCCTGCACCGTTAATGAATGCGGTACGGAATTGCTTTGCATCCATATTTACCGACCGTGCCATCAGTTACCGCCAGAGTTTTGGTTATGATCATTTCAGCATTGGCCTTTCTGTTTGTATCCAGAAAATGGTGCGGAGCGACCTGGGTGCATCCGGTGTGGGTTTTTCGCTGGATACGGAAAGTGGGTTTAAAGATGTAGTGGTGATCAACGCTTCTTTCGGGCTGGGCGAAATGATCGTGCAGGGCTCGGTGTCACCGGATGAATACATCGTGTTTAAACCAACGCTGGAAAAGGGTTTCAGCAGTATCATCGAAAAAAAACTGGGTAAGAAGGATCTCATGATGGTGTATGGCGATAATCCCGATGAACGGGTAAAGATCATCCAGGTGGAAAAACCATTACAACAACGTTACTGCCTGTCCGATGACCGCATTGTGCAGCTGGCTAAATGGATAACCAGCATTGAAAAATATTACAGCAAATTAAAGGGATATTGGTGCCCCATGGATGTAGAATGGGCCATTGACGGGTTATCGAAGGAATTATTTATTGTACAGGCAAGGCCCGAGACCATTCATTCGCAGAAAGATTTTTCGAAGATCACCGAATATGTAATGGAACCGGATGCCAACAGGAAAACACTGTTTAAAGGCATTGCGGTCGGGGATAAGATCGGCGCCGGAAAAGTTTCCATTTTATTTTCACTGGATAAACGGGTCACCGAAGGCCATGTGTTTGAGAACGGGGATGTATTGGTAACCGATATGACCGATCCGGATTGGGAACCCATCATGAAAAAAGCTTCGGCCATCATCACCAACAAAGGAGGAAGGACCTGTCATGCGGCTATTGTTGCCCGTGAGCTTGGCGTGCCTGCTATTGTGGGATGCGTTGATGCAACTGAAATATTAAATACCGGGCAACTGGTTACCGCATCCTGTGCTGAAGGTGATGAAGGTATTGTTTATGAAGGTATTGTTCCTTTTAAAACCCTGGAAACAAACCTGGCTGAACTGCCAAAGGTTAAAACCCCCATCATGCTCAACGTGGCATCACCCAACCTGGCTTTTAAGTTTTCGCATTTACCCAATGCAGGCGTGGGTTTGGCCAGGGAAGAGTTCATCATTAATAATTTCATACAGGTACACCCGCTGGCATTGATGCAGCACAAAAGCCTGGGTGATGCGGAATTAAGCAATGCCATCCATAAAATGATCCTGGGTTTTACCAATGAGGAAGATTTTTTATCCAAAAACTGAGTTATGGCGTTGCTAAAATCGCCGCGGCATTTTATCCCAATAAGGTCATCGTACGCTTTAGTGATTTTAAAAGCAACGAATATTATAATTTACTGGGCGGAAAATATTTTGAACCCCATGAAGAAAACCCGATGATCGGGTGGAGGGGCGCCAGCCGTTATTATTCAGAAAAATATAAAGCAGCATTTGGCCTGGAATGCAGGGCCATTAAAAGGGTAAGGGAAGAAATGGGATTGGCCAATGTAGTGGTGATGATACCTTTCTGCAGAACAGTGGAAGAATTACACAAAGTGCACGACGTGATGAAGGAATATGGTCTGGAAAGGGGCAAGGCAGGACTGGAACTTTTCCTCATGGCCGAAATACCATCCAACATCATCATGGCCGAAGAATTTGCCAAACATATCGATGGGTTTTCCATCGGCTCCAACGACCTCACGCAATTAACGCTGGGCCTCGACAGGGATTCATCACTGGTTGCACATTTGTATGATGAGAGGAACCCGGCCGTAAAAAAAACTGCTGCGCATGCTGATCACCACGGCCAAAGAAATGAACGTGAAAGTCGGTATCTGCGGACAGGGGCCATCTGATTTCCCTGATTTTGCACAGTTCCTGGTTGAATTGGGAATTGACAGTATTTCCGTAACCCCGATTCTGTGGTGAAAACCTACAAAGCGATCGCAGCAGTGGAGAAAGAGATGAAGTAATCGGTTATTAACCCCGTCAGCGGTTTTCAACCCTGACGTAGGATACAGGAATAAATATTCTAAAAAATACTTTTCAACTAACCGCTGACAGGGCTCATAGCCGCTGTCAGGGTTATACTAACTTCATTTAGTTTGGGCAATGACAAGCTTTACGGTATTTTTGCACCGCAATGAACAAACCCAAACGATATTTAATAACATCAGCACTTCCTTATGCCAACGGCCCCAAACATATAGGCCACCTGGCGGGCGCTTATTTGCCGGCTGATATTTATGTGCGCTACCTGCGTGCTAAAAAGGAAGAAGTGGTTTATGTATGCGGCAGCGATGAACATGGCGCTGCTATTACCATACAGGCCATGAAAGAAAAGACCACGCCCCGTGCTATTGTAGATAAATACCATGCCATGCTTAAAAGCAATATGGCCGACCTTGGTATTTCTTTCGATATTTATCACCGTACCTCTTCGGCCCTGCACCATGAAACGGCACAGGAGTTTTTTACTGCATTGAATAACAAAGGCGACCTTGAACAGAAAGAAACGGAACAGTTTTATGATGAAGAAGCTAAAACCTTTTTGGCCGACCGTTATATTACCAGTGCCCGGTTTGTGCAAATGAAAATGCTTATGGAGACCAATGCGAAAAATGTGGTACATCTTTAAGTCCCGATCAACTGATAAACCCGCGCAGTACATTAAGCGGAAATGTGCCCACCAAAAAATTAACCACCCATTGGTTTTTGCCACTGGATAAACATGAAACATTTTTAAGGGAATGGATCTTAACCGAACATAAAGATGACTGGAAGGTAAATGTGTTGGGGCAATGTAAAAGCTGGATGGATCTGGGCCTCCAGGGAAGGGCCGTCACCCGTGATCTTGATTGGGGAGTTCCGCTACCCAAAGATGTTTTGGGAGGAGAAGGTAAAGTACTTTATGTATGGTTTGATGCTCCTATTGGCTATATCAGTGCAACCAAACAATGGGCCATTGATAATAACAAAGACTGGAGACCATATTGGGAAGATAAGGATACCAAACTGGTACATTTTATCGGCAAGGACAATATTGTTTTTCATGCCATTATTTTCCCGGTGATGCTGAAGCTGCATGGAAATATCTTACCCGATAATGTACCCAGCAACGAGTTCATGAACCTGGAGGGAGACAAGATGAGTACCAGCCGCGGATGGAGTATTGAAATGGATGATTACATTACTGATTTTGTAAAAAAAGAGAATGGCGGCGACCAGATGGTGGATGCACTCCGGTATTATTTAACCCAGATAGCACCCGAAACCAAGGACAGCGAATTTACCTGGAAGGGTTTCCAGGATGCAGTAAACAGCGAACTGGTGGCTATTTTCGGCAATTTTGTGAACAGGGCAATGGTGCTCATGCATAAATTATGCGGAGGTAAAGTGCCGCCATTACATGCTGATGTACTGGATGATGCGGATAAAAAAATGTTTGAAGAAATTCTGCAAACAAAAACAAACATTGAAAACCTCGTTGAAGGGTATAAGTTCAGGGATGCCTTATATGAAGTGATCGACCTGGCGAGGAAAGGAAATAAATACATGCAGGATAAGGAACCATGGATCGTTGCAAAATCACTCGGGGAAAACCCGGGTAACCAAAAATTGATCGACAATTCTCTACACATCAGCCTGCAGTTATGTGCAAACCTCGCCGTGTTCATCAACCCGTTCCTGCCATTTGCTGCAAAAAAAATGTGTTACCTGATGAAAGTGGTTGATAAAATGCTGGATTGGGAAAATGCAGGTAAACCTAAACTGTTAAGTGTAGGCTATAGTTTACGGGCACCCGAATTATTATTCAGGAAAATAGAGGATGAAGAAGTGAAGCAACAGGTAGAAAAACTTAAAAATAAAAAAGCACAAATGGAAAATAATGAAAAGGAGAAAGCTCCTGCAGAAATGGTCAGTCCTGCACCGGAAGAAGCAGTGGTTAAGGGTAGCATTGAATTTGGCGACTTTGCAAAAATCGACCTGAAAGTTGGAACCATAACAGCTGCCGAAAAAGTTGAAAAGGCCGATAAGCTTTTAAAACTGGAAGTTGACCTGGGAACCGAAAAAAGAACCATCGTCAGCGGAATTGCGCAACATTTTAATGCGGAGGATATTATAGGCAAACAGGTAGTGGTTGTTGCCAACCTGGCACCCCGTAAAATGCGGGGTATAGAAAGCCAGGGAATGATCTTAATGGCAGAAGACAGGTCGGGGAAACTGCATTTTATCAATACGGGTACGGTAATTGATGCAGGGAGTGGTGTGAGTTAAGCAGGCAACATATTGCAGGTCAACATATACTAATGCTTTACAGCCGGGGCTTTAATTCACCCGGTTAGATTTTTTTTTGTAACTTAAACTGTTTAGACTCATTTTTGATTATTGTATGAAAACAAAATTTACGATTATGACAAGCAAAAAATTAATGTTCATTTTATTCCTGGTAATTTCAATACCCGTTTTTGCTCAGGATCCCGACATGTCTTTAATACCATACCGGCAGGGTGATCTCTGGGGTTATGCCGACCCTGAAAAAATATAGTTATAAAACCCGAATTTGACGAAGCAGAATTTTTTTATGAAGGTTTTGCAGTTGTAAAAAAAAGGAACCAAATACGGTTATATCAATAAGGCCGGCAAAGTGGTGATTCCCATAAAGTTTTTTGTGGCAAAACCTTTCCGTTACGGTTATTTTGATAAATCCGGGAATAAAAAACCAGGCGATGGAAGTATCAGTGCACAGAAACAGGTACTGTTTGCAGGTGCATCGCTGCTTGCCAGTGGTTATGAGATCTGTATTGATACAAAGGGCGTCACATTGCCCAAATGCCCTGCCATCAGCGAAAGCAGTGCAACTGAACTGAATAAGCCACTTTCCACAACAGAAACTGTATCCAGCTACAGTACTGTTAAAAGAGTGACCTGTTTGATAAGATCACCGGCGATTACAAGATCATTGCCGGGGCTGATGAAACATATTATATTGCTACCCGGAATAACAACTATGGGGTTTTCAACAACAAATTTGATGTGATCGTACCTTTTGAATATTCAAAGATCGAAAAGATAAATATCGGCGCTATGGTTTACCTGCTTGCAGAAAAAGACAGCCTGAAAGGTATACTGTTTGGAACGGGATCTCCTTACCTGGCCGTGGAGAACAGCAGGTTAAAGTATGTGCAGGCAAAAGACGGAAATAATTTTTTCATATATACCAAGGATGGTAAAACAGGATTAAAAAATACCCGGTACCAGAATATTGCAGAAGCGGTTCATGATGATATCTGGCTTGCAGAAAACGGTGGATTTATTGTAATAGGAAGTGATCAGACCAAGGGATATATTTTTCCAAACAATGCTGTTGTAGAACCTAAATATGCTGATATATTATCCATCAAGGGCACACAATATGTTAAAGTAAAAGCACAATCAGGTAAATGGGGATATATTAGCAATACCCTGGTTGAGTTTTTCGAGAATAAATAATGATATATATAAATTCTGGCAAATCTGCTGTTTTTAACGGCAGATTTTTTATTGCAGGAAATACCTGGCAAGTTTAATGGCTGCGTAAGCAGGTAATGAATCAATAAAACAGTGTGAATACAATTTGCTGCATCGCCCGGTAACCTTTTCAAAATCTCATTTTGGTTTTTATTTTCAGCTTAAATACAAATGTCTTAATTTCGAATTATCAAATAGTTGTTTAACTAACTAATTTTACCATGTCAAAAAGGATCATTAAAAAAGTAGCCGTGTTAGGCAGTGGTGTAATGGGCAGCCGTATAGCCTGTCATTTTGCAGGCGTTGGTTTGCAGGTGTTGCTGCTCGATATTCAACCAAAGGATTTACCGGCTGATGCCAGGCCTGCTGAAAAAATAAAATTGTGAATGATGCTTTGGCTGCTGCCATTAAATCAAATCCTTCGCCTGTTTATACAAAGGACGTCATTAAAAAAATCACCACCGGTAATTTTACCGACAACATGAAAGATATTGCCGGTTGCGACTGGGTGATAGAAGTGGTGGTGGAAAGGCTCGATATCAAACAACTGGTTTTTACAGATGTTGAAAAATACCGGAAACCCGGAACACTGATCACATCCAATACATCGGGAATACCCATTCATATGATGACGGAGGGCAGGAGTGATGATTTTAAAAAGCATTTCTGCGGTACCCACTTTTTAACCCGCCCAGGTACCTGCGTTTGCTGGAGATCATCCCTACACCGCATACCGATCCGGAGGTTGTTGATTTCCTGATGCATTACGGTGATCTTACTTTGGGCAAGACAACCGTATTGTGTAAAGACACACCTGCCTTCATCGCCAACCGTGTTGGTGTTTTTGGCATGATGGCCATTATGAATGCGATGGAGAAACTGCAGTTGAACGTCGACGAAATTGATGCCCTTACCGGCCCGGTCATTGGCCGGCCAAAGTCTGCCACTTTTCGTACAGGCGATGTAGTGGGTATAGATACACTCGTTAAAGTGGCAAAGGGCGTACATGATAACTGTCCTGGTGATGAAGCAAAAGACCAGTTCAGTATTCCTGCCTGGTTACATAAAATGGTGGAGAATAACTGGCTTGGAGATAAGACCGGGCAGGGTTTTTTCAAAAAAGTAAGATCAGCTTCCGGGGAAAAGGAGATCCTTACGCTGAATTTGCAGACCATGGAATATGGGCCCAGGCAAAAGCCAAAATTTGCAACACTGGAAACGGCCAAACCATTGAAGACCTGAAAACAAGATTGAAAATTTTATGTGCCGGCACAGATAAAGCAGGCGCTTTTTACCGCCAGTTTCATTATAACCTGTTTGCTTATATCTCTCACCGTATTCCTGAAATAACAGATGAGCTGTACCGTGTTGATGATGGTATGATGGCCGGTTTCGGCTGGGAGATCGGCGCATTTGAAAGCTGGGATGTGCTGGGTGTGGCGAAAACAGTTGAAGCCATGAAAGCAGAAGGCCATACCGTTGCAGCCTGGGTTGAAGAGATGCTAGCCGGAGGTGCCGCATCATTTTATAAAGTAGAGAACGGGAAGCGGCTCTGTTATGATGTAAAAAGTAAGTTGTATAAAGTAATGCCGGGAGCCGAAGCATTTATAGTGATGAAGAATTTTGAGAACGAAACAGTGTGGAAAAATTCAGCCTGCCGCACCTATCACCTGGGTGATGATGTACTGGGACTGGAATGGTATACCAAAATGGGCAGCATCGGGGGTGAAGTGCTGGAAGGCATTCAGCGTTCCATTGCCCTGGCCGAAGATAAATACAAAGGGCTGGTGATCGCCAATGAAGGTTCCAACTTCAGCGCCGGTGCAAATGTGGGCATGATATTCATGATGGCCATTGAACAGGATTATGATGAGATCGATATGGCGATACGCCAGTTCCAGCAAACAATGATGCGTGTACGCTATTCGGGTATACCTGTTGTAGTGGCTCCCCACGGGCTTGCACTGGGTGGTGCCTGTGAAATGAGCCTGCATGCGGATAAAGTGATCGCGGCTGCAGAGAGACCTATACCGGATTGGTGAGGTAGGCATTGGCGTTATACCCGGCGGCGGGTACCAAAAAGGAATTTGTGTTGCGTGCCGCTGATGAAGTGCATAGCGGCGAACCGGATACCATTCCGTTACAGAACCGTTTCCTGACCATTGCCACGGCAAAAGTGGCCACATCGGCTTAAGAAGCATATGACATGGGTACTTACCGCAAAGGGCAGGATGAAGTAAGCATTAACCAGGGACGGAGAATTGCAGATGCCAAACAGGCGGTGATCACATTGTACAATGACGTGTACGTGATGCCGGTACAACGCACCGATATCAAAGTACTCGGCCGTTCCATGCTCGGCGCCATGCATGCCGGTATCAACGGCATGTGGCGTGGTAAATATGCTACCGACCATGATGTTACCGTTGCCAAAAAACTGGCTTATGTTATGTGTGGCGGCGATCTCAGTGAACCAACCCCCGTGAGTGAACAATATTTACTCGACCTGGAAAGGGAAGCATTTTTAAGTTTGACCGGGGAGAAAAAAACACTGGAAAGGATACAGTCTGTATTAAAAACCGGGAAGCCGTTAAGGAATTAGTTTTTATTAATCTTTTTTAAAATTAGTTTATTTTGAAAAAACCAAAAACAAAAACCTTCAGACAGAAGTTGATGCCGGCTATTTATATGAAAAACTGGCAGCAGTTGAAACCGACCCAAACGTTGCCAATGTTTTCAGGCAGATGAGCGAAATTGAAAAAGGACATGCAGCAGCTTTTCTGCAGAAGCAAAATATCTCCGAATTGCCTCCACCGTCTTTCAGGGCCAGGACATTAAATACGATCGGAAAAATATTCGGTTATGATTATGTACTGGGTGTGTTGATGGATATTGAAAAAAATATTTCAGGCGCTGTGATCGCAGCCAAAAAGAAAAGTAATATAGCCGTAACCGGCAGTGAAGCCAATCATGTAACTATTTTGCGTACGCTGATGGAAAGTGAAGCAAAGGTTACGGGAAGCAGTGTCGCTAAATTTGAAAGCAGGCACCGTTCAGTTGGCGGCAATGCTTTGCGTGCAGCGGTTTTGGGCGGTAACGACGGGCTGGTTTCAAATTTCAGCCTGGTGATGGGCATCGCCGGCGCAACCTCCGGGCAAAGCGGTGTTTTACTGGCGGGTGTGGCCGGTTTACTGGCTGGTGCATTATCCATGGCATTGGGCGAATGGATCTCGGTAAAAAGTTCGCAGGAGCTTCATGAAAACCAGATGCAGCTGGAAATGGATGAGCTGGAAAACAATCCTGAAGGCGAACAAAAGGAACTGGCATTGATCTATATGGCAAAGGGTATTCCTGAAGAACAGGCCCATACCATGGCAGCAGAGATCATGTTGAACAAAGACCTGGCGCATGAGATCCTGGTCAGGGAAGAATTGGGGATCAATCCCGAAGAACTGAAAGGGTCAGCCATGGAAGCCGCAATCTATTCATTTATTCTTTTTGCCATTGGCGCAGTGATACCGGTCATTCCATTCTTTTTTACCACCGGCACTACCGCCATTGTTATCAGTGTTGCCGGCAGTGCACTCGGTTTATTCCTGATCGGCTCGGCCATAACTTTATTTACCGGCAAAAGCATCTGGTTCTCCGGTTTCCGGCAGGTATTATTTGGCCTTGCTGCTGCAGCTGTTACTTTTGGGATCGGGAAATTGATTGGCGTATCCCTGGCGGGGTAGTACATGGCCCTTCGTTCCCGCCAGGCCATGTAAAAAAGCTACATTTGCCCCTCAATTACACAACATGAAAAATTAATTTTCTTCCTATTCGTTATCACCGCTCTCCAGGTTCCGGCCCAGCAAAAATTATTGACCATGGAGGATGCCATGGTAAAAAACCGGACCACGCTGGCTATAGAAAATTTAAAGCAACTGCAGTTTATCTACGGCACCGGTGATTATGTATATGTCAAAAAGATCGATGGCAAAGATGTTTGGGTAAAAGGAAATTTAAAAACACCCGAAACCCCGTTTCTAACCCTGGAACAATTGAATGATAAGATAAAAGCATCGGGATATGCTGCATTGAAAACAATGCCTGCCATCCAGTTCAGCAAATCACCCGATTGGATATTTACCGTAGACGGGAACAGGATTGCATTTAACCCTGCAAGCGGACAGGTAAAAACGGTCATACCAAAAAATATTGCTGCAAAAGAAGCTGTGGAAGCCGGTGATGCAGGATATGTAGCCTATGTAGATAATTACAACCTGTTTGTTTTATCCGCAACAGGTGCTGCAAAACAGGTAACCACCGACGGTAGTAAAGACATTGTTTACGCCCAATCAGTACACCGCGATGAATTCGGGATCAATAAAGGAACTTTCTGGAGTAATCATGGTAAGCAGCTGGCCTTTTACCGGATGGACCAAAGTATGGTTACAGATTACCCGGTCATTGACTGGACAAAATACCCTGCCGTAAATGAAAATATAAAATACCCGATGGCCGGTGGTAAAAGTCACCATGTAACCCTTGGCATATATGATGCAGTGAACAATTCTGCCATTTGGTTAAAAACCGGTGAACCGGCAGAACAATACCTTACCAATATTGCCTGGGCCCCGGACGACAGGTCAATTTACATAGCTGTGCTCAACAGGGCACAAAACCACATGAAGCTGAACCAGTATGATGTGGCTACCGGTGAATTTGTAAAACTTTGTTTGAAGAAAAAGACGATAAATATGTAGAGCCCCTGGTGCCCATGTTATTTGTAAAAAATGATCCCGGTAAGTTTATCTGGCAAAGCAACCGGGATGGCTGGAACCACCTGTACCTGTATGATATAAACGGAAATTTGATCAGGCAACTCACCAAAGGCAACTGGGAAGTAATTGATGTAAAAGGATTTGATGCAACCGGCTCGTACCTGAATTTTATGGCTACAGAAGAATCTCCCGTTACAAAAAATTTATACCGGCTGCATATAAAAACAGGAGGCTTTACAAGGGTTACAAAATATGCCGGTGTGCATACGATACAGCTGAGTACAGATGGCGCAACAGTGATTGACAATTACAGCAACACAGATATTCCCAGGAAGATATTGCTTTACCAGGCCCATTCGAAGGTTTACAATGAAAAATTATTACTGCAGGCTGCAAACCCGGTTGCTGATTATGCATTGGGCAAGCTCAGCATCTTCACCATAAAAAATAATATTGGGATTGACCTGTATTGCAGGATGTTTAAGCCAACAGGTTTCGATACTTCGGCTGCGCTCAATACTAAAAAATACCCGGTCATTGTATATTGGTATGGCGGGCCCCATGCGCAAATGATCGTAAACGGATGGAACGGCGGTGCAGGTGATTACTGGTTTCAGTACATGGCCGAAAGGGGTTATGTGGTCTTTACAATAGATACCCGGGGAAGCGATAACCGTGGCAAAGTATTTGAACAAAGTATTTTCCGCAGGGCGGGAGATGCGCAGATGGAAGATATGATGAGTGCGGTGAATTATTTAACAGCCCTTCCTTATGTTGATAAAAATAATATGGGATTATTTGGCTGGAGTTACGGCGGATTCCTGACAACAGATTTTGTGCTTAACCACCCGGGTGTTTTTAAAGCGGCAGTTGCCGGTGGCCCGGTTATGGATTGGAAATATTACGAGATCATGTACGGTGAACGTTATATGGATACACCGGCAGAAAACCCGGAAGGGTATGAAGCAACAAACTTAATTAAGCAGGCAGCAAAATTAAAGGACAAATTATTATTGATCCATGGGTTACAGGACCCGGTGGTGGTACAACAGCATTCGGTAAATTTTGTAAAAGCATGTGTTGATGCGGGTGTGCAGGTGGATTATATGATCTATCCCGGGCATGAACATAATGTACTGGGTAAAGACAGGGCACATTTGTACCGGAAAGTGACCGATTATTTTATGCAGAACCTTAAATAAAATGGGCGAAGTAGAACTCCTTCCGGAAAAAAAATTACTGATCATCCATGCCGTAATTATTATTTACGGCGATGCAGCCAGCGAAGAATTAAGTTTTCAGGTAGCCAGGGATATTGAAAATGCCTGGAATGAACCCCGTGGAAAAGTCTTGATCAGCGATAGCTGGTTTTCCAAAAAAATGTATGATGTACAGTTCAGCATCACGGGGAAATATGAAACTGCCCTAACCCCGCAACAGGTTTTTGAAAACACAAACCCCCGCAATAATTATTTCCGCATTGAAGATTATGCACACGGCAATATTTCATTTGTTGACGGGCTTCATTCCAATACCGGGTATTTTTTACTGGATAACCTGCTCCATAATTCTACTACGGCTGCACATGAATTTGGGCATACCCTCGGGCTGGAACATCCGCATGACCTGGATATACGGGGGCAGGGCGTGCCCGGTATGATGTATCCCCGCGGCACCTGGGTGGATCCGCCATATCAATATTATCCCGAAGTGGCACCGGGTGAAAAGGGTGGCACACTCAATCCTTTTACCCGCAGGGTTTTACAAAAAGATATTGATGACCTGCAACTGGATAAACTCCGGTTTAATGAAAAAGGATTTGCCATCCTCGGCGAATTCACTTCGGCCTGGCATGAAAAACAATTACCCACATCCAATTAATAAATTTCTTTTATCTTCATTGCCTTTATAATTTGAACTATGGCCATACTCAGCATTGATAACCTCACAAAGAATTACCGGAAAGTAAAAGCATTGGATAAAGTAAGCTTTTCGGTTCCGCCTAAAACAGTATTTGGTATCCTGGCCCCAATGGCAGCGGGAAAACCACGTTGCTGGGCATTATCATGGATGTAATAAAAGCATCCGGCGGAACCTACAGCTGGTCTGGAGATGAACAGCATGCAAACGACCTGCGTAAAAAAATAGGTACCCTGCTCGAAACCCCTAATTTTTATCATTACCTCTCGGCTGAAAAAAATTTAAGGATCGCAGCCATGATCAAGGGCAGGGGGGAAGATGATATTGAAAAAGTGTTGAGGATCGTTAACCTCTACGAAAGAAAGGATTCCAAATTCAATACCTTTTCGCTGGGTATGAAACAGCGCCTTGCCATCGCATCGGCATTGCTGGGCGACCCGGAGATCCTGGTTTTTGACGAACCCACCAATGGACTCGACCCCGCAGGCATTGCCGAGATCAGGGAATTGATCAAAGACCTGTATAAACAGGGAAAGACCATTATTATGGCCAGTCATATCCTGGATGAAGTGGAAAAGGTTTGTACCCATGTTGCCATCATTCAAAAAGGAGTTTTAAAATCGGTGGGCTCTGTGGCCGAACTGATGAATACAGCTGCAGTTGATACCGGGGTACATATTGTGATTGAAATAAGTGCGGCTGACAATATTGCTTTAAAAAATATGTTGCAGCAAATGCCCGGGGTAGAAACCATCACGGAAGTGGAAAAGGAACTTCACCTGCTTTGTGCTGAAAATATCACGGGCGAAACCATTAACCGGTTTTGTTTCGACAGGGGTATTGTGCTTAACAAATTAAATGTAAAACGAAAATCACTGGAAACAAGATTTTTGGAAATCACCGGCAGGCAAAGCGATAAATAAAATTCATTTACTATCATCTTTCATACAATGATCAATCTGTTAAAAACCGAGTGGCTTAAAATAAAAACGTATACAGGGTTTATTTTACTGGCTTCTTTTTTTACCGTTGGCGTGGTGGTATCAAACTATATCGTTTATATTTTTAAAAAAAATGTACTGGATAAGGTTAAGGCTTCCGAATTATTATTCTCAGGCTCACCGTTTGATTTTGACAAGGTATGGCAGACCGTGAGTTATTACAGCGGCTTCTTTTTAATGCTGCCTGCACTGCTGCTGGTGATCCTGATGTCGAATGAATTCAGTTATAAAACACACCGGCAGAATATCATTGATGGCTGGAGCCGGATGCAGTTTTTAAATGTAAAATTGGCAACGGCATTCATTTTTGCAGCGGCCAGTACCGGGGTGGTCATTGTAACGGCTTTGATCTTTGGTGCCACTTCGGGCTCCGATTTTTCACTGAACGGATTTGAAAATATCGGCTACTTTATGTTGAAGGCAATTACCTATAACCTGGTCGCCATTCTGATCTCCTGC
>JADJBP010000002.1 GCA_016703625.1 Chitinophagaceae bacterium
TGAAGAAATGGTTATGGGTATTGCGAAAAAGTTGCTGCTACCTGTAAAAAGCTGGAGATCCCATATATTTTTAAGGCTTCTTACCGCAAGGCAAACCGCACTTCTGCCAGTTCATTTACCGGTATTGGCGACCGGAATGCCCTGGAGCTGATAAAAAAAGTCGGTACCGCATTTTCGATCCCAACAACTACTGATATTCATACCGCGGAAGAAGCTGCCATGGCGGCTGAATACGTTGATATTTTACAGATCCCTGCCTTCCTTTGCCGGCAGACCGACCTGCTGGTTGCTGCAGCAAAAACCGGGAAGATCATTAATGTAAAAAAAGGGCAGTTCCTGAGCGGGCCTTCGATGAAATTTGCTGTTGAAAAAATAAATGCTGCAGGCAATGATAAAGTGGGTTTGATCGAAAGAGGCAACAGTTTCGGCTACACCGACCTGGTAGTTGATTACCGCAACATCACCTGGATGAAGGAAATAAAAGTACCTGTGATCATGGATTGTACACATGCATTACAACAACCCAATCAATCCGGTGGTGTTACCGGCGGCAATCCCGAACTGATCGAAACCATTGCCAAAGCTGCTATTGCTACCGGCGCAGATGGATTATTTATTGAAACGCACCCCAATCCTGCCGTAGCAAAAAGTGATGGCGCCAATATGCTTAGACTGGATCTGCTGGAAACGTTGTTGGAAAAATTAGTGAGGTTGAGAAAAGCCTTATAAGGGCAGAAAAATCAAAATTCAAAATTCAAAAGAGGACCGGTACTTTCAGGTTTTTGATTTTTTACTTTTTACTTTTAACTTCACAGGTACTTCAACGGATTCCTCCTGGCATTAAGAATATAACGCTTGATGTTCATCCAAAAAGCAACAAAAAGATAAACAATTACCGGCGAGCCAAATGTCATAAACGACATATAGATAAAATACTTACGGATGGTAGTTGTGGCAATGCCCATTTTTTCGCCAATGGCGGAACATACCCCAAATACATGCCACTCAATAAAATGTTTAAAGCGATTCATCCTGCTAAATTAAACACAATTTCAACTAAAAACAAAGGCTTTAAAAAATGATCCGGTTTTCGTAATTTCGCAACTCATCAATCAGTTGATTCAATAATTAGCTGATTTGCTAATGAACCCGGTGCTATCAGCCCTTTTTTACTTATATATCCATTAGCAGATCAGCACATTAGCGCATTATTAAAATTTTACTATGGCCTTCGACATTGACATGATCAAAAAGTTGTACAATAACTTTGGCAGCCGTATTGCTGCAGCCCGCCAGGCAACCGGCAAACCGCTTACCTTAACCGAAAAAATATTATACGCCCATCTCTGGCAGGGAGATGCAACAACTGCATATGCAAGGGGTGAGGATTACGTAGAATTTGCACCCGACCGGGTAGCCATGCAGGATGCAACCGCCCAAATGGCCCTGTTACAATTTATGCAGGCCGGAAGAACAAAAGTTGCAGTTCCGTCAACAGTGCATTGCGATCACCTGATACAGGCTGAAGTGGGAGCTGTAGCTGACCTTTCAAAAGCAAAAACACAGAATAAAGAAGTTTATGATTTCCTGGCCTCTGTATCCAATAAATACGGTATCGGTTTCTGGAAACCCGGCGCCGGTATCATTCACCAGGTGGTACTTGAACAATATGCTTTTCCCGGCGGGATGATGATCGGTACCGACAGTCATACCGTAAATGCAGGAGGGCTGGGCATTATAGCCATTGGCGTTGGCGGTGCCGATGCCTGTGATGTGATGGCAGGCTTACCCTGGGAACTGAAATTCCCCAAACTGATCGGTGTAAAACTTACCGGTAAATTAAGTGGCTGGACCGCATCGAAAGATATTATTTTAAAAGTGGCCGGTATCCTTACCGTTAAAGGTGGTACCGGTGCCATACTCGAATATTTTGGCGATGGTGCTACCTCTTTATCCTGTACGGGAAAAGGAACCATCTGTAATATGGGTGCCGAGATCGGCGCTACCACTTCCATATTTGGATATGATGCCAAAATGGGGGAATATTTAAGAGGTACCGGCCGGGCCGAAGTAGCAGACGGCGCTGATGCCATAGCCGAACACCTGACCGGTGATCCGGAAGTGTATATAAACCCTGAACAATATTTTGACCAGGTGATCGAGATCAATTTATCAGAACTGGAACCCCATATCAACGGGCCGTTTACGCCCGACCTGGGCCCATTTCAAAATTTGCCGATGCAGTAAAAGTGAATGGCTGGCCTGAAACCCTTGAAGTTGGATTGATAGGCAGTTTTACCAACTCATCCTACGAAGATATTACCCGTGCTGCTTCTGTTGCCAAACAGGCTACCGATAATGGTTTTAAAGCACGTGCAGAATTTACCATTACACCGGGCTCGGAGCAGGTAAGATATACCGTTGAAAGGGATGGATACCTGGATACCTTTGAAAAAATGGGCGGCGTGGTACTGGCAAATGCCTGCGGGCCCGGCATAGGACAGTGGGCAAGGCATTCAACAGATCCAAACCGGAAAAACTCGATCGTTACTTCATATAACAGGAATTTCTCAAAAAGAAATGACGGTAATCCCAATACGCACGCCTTTGTGGCTTCTCCGGAAATAACTACCGCATTGGCCATTGCCGGATCATTGACATTTAACCCGCTTACGGATTACCTGACCAACGATAAAGGCGAAAAATTTAAACTGGAAGAACCATTGGGCATTGAAATGCCGCAAAAAGGTTTTGCGGTTGAAGACGCCGGTTTCCAGGCGCCGGCAGAAGACGGAACCAAGGTTGAAGTGCTTGTGTCACCAACATCCGACAGGCTTCAGATACTGGAACCCTTTAAAGCATGGGAAGGTACCGATCTGAAAGGTTTAAAACTCCTGATAAAAGCCAAGGGAAAATGTACCACCGATCATATTTCCATGGCCGGTCCCTGGTTGAAATTCCGCGGTCACCTTGATAATATCAGCAACAATATGCTGATAGGTGCACTCAATTTTTTCAATGAAAAAACGGATACCGTAAAAAACCAGCTCACCGGCGAATATGGTTCAGTACCCGCTGTACAAAGGGCTTACAAAGCAGCCGGTGTTGGCAGTATTGTGGTGGGCGATGAAAATTATGGCGAAGGATCTTCCAGGGAACATGCGGCTATGGAACCCCGGTTTTTAGGCGTACGTGCCGTGCTGGTAAAATCATTTGCCCGTATTCATGAAACCAACCTGAAAAAACAGGGTATGCTGGGTTTAACCTTTGCAGATAAGGAAGATTATAATAAGATCCTTGAAGACGACAGCATCGACATCATTGGTTTAACCGGCTTTACACCGGGCAAACAACTGCAGCTGGTATTAAACCATGCCGATGGAACCATTGATACCATCTATGTGAACCACACCTATAATGAACAACAGATCGAATGGTTTAAGGCCGGCGCAGCACTGAATATCATCAGGGAAGGCGACAGGAATTTAGAATAGAACATTTAAAAGTTTTCGGTTTAGTTTAGCATGCTCCCCAACTTCCCAGGTCTTGGGATTTTTTATTAACTTTTTATTGATAAAATAAATTTCAATGTTTAAACATTAATTACTAACTTGCACTCAAAATTAAAAATCATGGCAACCAAAACCTGGGCATTAGACCCCACACACAGTGAAGTACAATTCAAGATCAAACACCTTATGATCACCAATGTAACAGGCAGTTTTGATATGTTTACCGTTTCGGCCCAAACCGAAGGTGAAGATTTCACAAAAGCGAAAGTCAGCTTCACGGCCGACGTGAATTCGATCAGTACAAACAACGAACAAAGAGACGGGCATTTGAAAAGCGCTGATTTTTTTGATGTTGAAAAATTTCCGCAGATCAGGTTTGAAGCCACAAAAACAGAAAATGTGGACAGTGACGGTTCGTACGATTTATATGGTGACCTTACCATCCGTGACATCACCAAAAATGTAAAATTATCCGTTGAGTTCGGAGGAGTGGTAAAAGATCCCTATGGCAATACCAAGGCTGGCTTTACCATCAACGGAAAAATAAACCGTAAGGATTTTGGCCTTACCTGGAGTGCGGTAACAGAAGCAGGTGGCGTGGTTGGGGATGAAGTAAGGATCGCTGCAGAAATACAATTGGTAGAGCAGGCATAAGGAAGTTGAGGGAAGTTTAGGGAAGATTAGGGAAGTTTAGGGAGGATTAGGTTGCACAACTGCTAAACCTTCTTAAACCTCCTAAACCTTTAACCTCCCACCTCCATCTTAAACTTATCTACTTCATTCACATCAAACCAAACTTTCTTCCCATCATTCCAGTCGCCGTTGTAGTTAATGGTAAGTTCCTCGCCGTGCTCAACCACGCGGACTGTTTTGACCATGATGGAATCATCTTCAAAATCCATAAAATATTCGCAGTTGCTTTTATAACTGTGATTATAGATGGGTATAAGTCCAAGCGCCATACAACAGGCATCCTTCAACTTCCCCCACTCAAAAATATAATCGTGTAATAATGTTTTATCAAGATGTTCCCTGTCTGATTTCTGCATAACAATAACCGGGGCAATTTCAATAACCGTATTTGCAGGAATGCGTTCATGCGTGTAAACACCTCTCCCCTTTTTAGCTGTTTTTTCCACAAATAAATAAGGTTTCAGCATAACATTCAGTTAATGATAAATGGGTTAAATTGCGTCACTATTGTATTGCAATTTAACAACAAAGCGCCGATGCAGTCAGATTTGGACGAAATATCATTACAACAGCAGTTCGAGGAACTGATCGCTGCTGAAGATAAACTGGCCATACAGGAATTTCTGAATGACCAGAACATCAGTGATGTGGCCAACCTCATTTACGAAAATGAGGAGTACGAATGCCAGATCATTTCCCAACTTTCCATTCACCGTGCATCCGGTGTTTTTAAGATCCTCGAATTATCAACCCAGAAAAGGATCATCAAAAATTTACCGGCAATTAAAACCACGGAATTACTGAATGAACTGCCGGCCGATGACCGTGTTGCTTTTTTGGAAGAATTGCCAACCAGTATTGTACGTGACCTCATCAAAACCCTGGACCCCGAAGAACGCATCGTAACGCTGGAACTGCTGGGATATCCTGAAAACAGCATGGGCAGGATCATGACACCCGATTATGTTTATGTGTATGAAGAGAACACCGTAGCCGAAGTTTTTGAAACCATTCGCAAACATGCAAAAGGCAGTGAGACCATCGATGTTATTTATGTGATCAATGATAAAGGCGAACTGCTTGACCATATCAGGATACGTGATTTTATCCTGGCCCGGCCCGAAACAAAAGTAAACGAGATCATGGACGGCCGTTTTATTGCTTTGAATGTAAACGACGACCAGGAAAGTGCCAGTGAAGTTTTTAAAATGAATAACCGGGTAGCATTACCCGTAATTGACAACAACAATATCCTGCTGGGCATTGTAACCATTGATGATATTCTGTGGGTAGCCGAAGAAGAGTTCAGTGAAGACATACAGAAGATCGGCGGTACCGAAGCGCTGGATCAGCCTTACCTGGATATGCCATTCTGGAAACTGATCGGTAAGCGTGCCCCTGGCTGATCATCCTGTTTGCCGGCGAATTATTAACCGCCAGCGCCATGAGTTTTTTTGAGGATGAGATCAAAAAGTGCTGTTTTGAATATGCTGGTACCGTTGATCATTTCCAGCGGGGGCAATACCGGCAGCCAGGCATCCACACTTATCATTCAGGCCATGGCGAAAGCTGAAATAACCATTGCAGACTGGTTGACCATTTTAAAAAGGGAAGTGAAAAGTGGTATCGTACTCGGTGGCATTCTTGGACTGGTTGGCTTTTTAAGAACCTATATGTGGAGTTATGTAGAACCCCACCTGTATGGAACGCATACATTTTTACTGGCGATGGTAACCGGCATTTCTGTTTTAGGTGTTGTATTATGGGGTACACTTGCAGGTTCCATGTTACCCATCTTTTTAAAACGAATGAAATTTGACCCTGCCACTTCCTCTGCACCGTTTGTAGCAACCCTGGTTGACGTTACCGGCATCATCATTTATTTTTCGGTGGCCTATTTATTTTTGAGTGGGGTTTTGTTGTAACAGCAGACTGCTGTATACAGCTGTGCTGTTTAAATCCTTTTATATTTTTATATTTTGAGACACAGTCTCTAAACCAATGGATCCCCGTCAGAGACGAGGACCAGTCAGGAATTATTGCATAGCTGCCGAAACACCCGACTTTGCACCATACTTCACCAGCTTTAATTTTGCTTTTTCTTTCATATAAGTAATAAGAAATAAATTATCATAATCATTATCAGGAATATCGCCATAAGGATAATCCGTTACTCCAAATTTCCTGATGATCTGCGGTATCGTATTGCTGTGTGCAATGATCAATATGGTTTTGCCAAAATCCCAATGTTCCATGATCGCATAGATGAGGTTATCGCATAAAGTATCTGCGGTATAATGTACCGTATCAATTTTTAACCGGATGCGCATACTGTCGCCGGTATTTTGCGTACGGCGGTACTGGCTCACATATATTTTTTGTATCCCCTCATTTTGTAAAGTTCGCATCAGGTCGCCCGCCCTTTTATTGCCTTCCGGGGTTAAAAGTGGATCTTTGCCACTTAATTTTTCGGCATGCCGCACAATATATATCCGGGTTTCGCCCGCTTTGGCCTGTGCATACGGGTTGTTTTGAAATCCCATAAAACAGATAAAAATCAATAATAATTTCATACCCATTATTTTAAACAGGCAAATTAGGTTAATACTATTAAAATACTCCCCCGGGTGCTACCCAAAAAATGCTCATTTGGGTACATTTTCATTAAATTGCGTTGATAAATTTTCCCGGCAAAGCTTTGTATTTTTGCAGGGATCAAAATAATTACAACAAAACTCCCCGATCTCAACCTAAGTGATTGGGGCTAAATCATCAATATATGTGCGGAATTGTAGGTTATACAGGCCCAAAAGAAGCTTACCCGATCGTTATTACCGGTTTAAAAAGGCTGGAATACCGGGGCTACGACAGTACCGGGGTTGCTTTGCTTAACGGCGGATTAAAAGTTTATAAAAAGAAAGGCCGTGTGGCAGAACTGGAAGATGCCATTGTAGGTAAAAACCTGCATTCCCATACCGGCATTGGCCATACCCGCTGGGCAACGCATGGCGAGCCGAGTGATGTCAATGCCCATCCACACACTTCGGCCAGCGGAAAACTGGCCATGATCCACAATGGCATCATTGAAAACTATGCCCAGCTAAAAAAAGAACTCACCAATAAAGGTTATACATTTTCCAGTGAAACAGATACCGAAGTTTTATTGAATTTTATTGAAGACATAAAAGAAAATAACAAATGCGACCTGGAAGAAGCGGTACGGGTAGCATTGAAACGTGTAACCGGGGCTTATGTTATTTTATTGCTGGATGAAGAAAACCCCGATACGATCATTGCCGCCCGGAAAGGAAGCCCTTTGGTAATTGGCGTAGGTAAAGGAGAACATTTTTTGGGTTCCGATGCATCACCCATGCTGGAATACACCAAGGAAGTTGTATATGTAAATGATTACGAACTGGCCATTGTAAAGCCCAATGAACTGATCTTAAAAAACCTGGGCAATGAAAAAATTACGCCATTTGTAACCAAGCTGGATATGGAACTGGCAGCCATTGAAAAAGGCGGGTACGATCATTTTATGCTGAAAGAGATCGTTGAACAGCCCAGCACCATACATGATTGTTTAAGGGGAAGGTTGGACGCAAATGCCGGCACCATTACCATGAGCGGGATCCAGGATAATATTGAACATTTTAAAAAAGCAAACCGCATCATCATGGTTGCCTGCGGTACCAGCTGGCATGCGGCGCTCCTGGCCGAATATATCATTGAAGAACTTTGCCGCATCCCGGTAGAAGTGGAATATGCTTCAGAATTCAGGTACCGCAACCCCATCATCAACAAAGGGGATATCATCGTAGCCATTTCCCAAAGCGGCGAAACGGCAGATACACTGGTAGCCATTGAACGAGCCAAAGAAAACGGAGCGATCATATTCGGTGTTGTAAATGTGGTGGGCTCTTCTATTGCCCGCATCAGTGATGGCGGTGCTTATACACATGCCGGCCCCGAGATCGGTGTAGCCTCAACCAAAGCATTTACCGGGCAGCTGGCCGTGTTAACCATGATGGCCCTTAAAATTGCAAAGGAAAAAGGAACCATCAGTAACGACCGTTATAAAAACCTGTTGCTGGAACTGGAAGCCGTACCCGAAAAAGTGAGTGCCATCTTAAAAAATGCCGAAGACCTTAAAAAGATCGCTTTAAAATATAAAGGGGCATCCGATGCCTTATTTTTAGGCAGGGGATATAATTTCCCGATAGCTCTTGAAGGGGCGCTGAAATTAAAAGAGATCTCTTATATACATGCAGAAGGATATCCGGCTGCAGAAATGAAACATGGCCCAATTGCACTGGTGGATGAAAACCTGCCGGTTGTATTCATTGCCACTAAAGATTCATATCACGAGAAAATTGTGAGCAATATACAGGAAATAAAAGCCCGTAAGGGTAAAGTAATTGCCATCATAACTGAAGGCGATGATGTGATACCCGGCATGGCTGATGATGTTTTTTATGTGCCTGCAGCAGATGAAATTATTGCACCCATACTCAGCACCATTCCCATGCAGCTGTTAAGCTACTATGTTGGTATTGCCAAGGGTGTGGACGTTGATAAACCGCGCAACCTGGCGAAAAGTGTTACGGTGGAATAAACCCCTCCGCCTGTCCTGAGCGATAGTCGAAGGGAAGGGGAACTTTGGATTTCAATATTCATGGCTCTTTGCTGCAATGCGGAAATTAAGTTATAAGTTTAAAAAAATACAATCGATAGCTAAGAAACTTTGAAGTTTAATATTCAAAACTCTTTCCTATTTTGCAATAACTTACTAAATTAAAAACTCTTAAAAGCCCCTTTAGGGGTTTGGGCATTATGAACATCATTCAAAAGCACCCGATCAATAACCTGGGCTACAATTTTGTAGACAAAAAATATTTACCGGCCGGTAAAGACGAATACCACCTGCGTAACCTGCACAATAAGAACGGCATCGGTTACCGTAAACTCACGGCACAGGATATTGAAGCCCTCATCCGGAACCGCAATACTTCAGATGACTGGAATAAGATCTTTGTCTCCAGGCATTTTAATCCTGAACTGGTTCGAAACTGTAAATTTCACGGCCTGGTTCGCATTGGCAAACTCGATCCCATATACCTGGAGCTTCATCATATACGCCTGCCCGTTGGTTTATACAACAGTACCATCATCAGCTGCGACCTCGGAAATAATGTGAGCATAGATAATGTAAATTACCTGAGCCATTACATCATAGGCAATGAAGTGGTGATCGTTAATGTAAATGAAATGGCCACCACCGATACCGCAAAATTCGGGAACGGCATTATTAAGGACGGCGAAGATGAGCAGTTAAGGACCTGGATGGAATTGTGCAATGAAGCCGGTGGCAGAAGTGTGATCCCCTTTAACGGTATGCTGGCAGGCGATGCCTGGCTCTGGAGCAAGTACAGGGATGATAGGAACCTGATGAAAAAATTCAAAGAATTTACAGACAAAAGGCATGATAAACAACGGGGTCATTATGGACAGGTTGGCGACCGTACCGTGATCAAAAACTGTAAGATCATAAAAGATGTTTGGGTAGGTTCCGATGCCTATTTTAAAGGCGCCAATAAATTAAAGAACCTGACGGTAAACAGTGATGAAAACCGTACTTCACAGATCGGTGAAGGCTGCGAACTGGTGAACGGCATTGTGGGTTTTGGCTGCCGCATCTTTTATGGCGTTAAAGCGGTTCGTTTTGTGATGTCATCCCATTCCCAGTTAAAATATGGCGCACGGCTTATCAACTCATACCTCGGTAACAATTCCACCATATCCTGCTGCGAAGTATTGAATTCACTCATCTTTCCTGCGCACGAACAGCATCATAACAATTCATTTTTATGTGCAGCCGTTGTCATGGGGCAAAGCAATATGGCTGCAGGCGCCACCATCGGCAGCAATCACAACAGCCGGGCAGCTGATGGTGAGATCGTTGCCGGGCGTGGCTTTTGGCCCGGGCTCTGTGTAAGTTTAAAACACAATTCAAAATTTGCATCCTTTACCATTATATCCAAAGGCGATTTCCCGGCTGAGATCAATATCCCCATTCCATTTTGCCTGGTGAGCAATGATGTATCCAATGACAAACTGGTGGTGCTGCCGGGTTTCTGGTTCATGTACAATATGTATGCACTGGCACGCAATGAATGGAAGTATATTGCCCGTGACCGGCGTACCGAAAAGATCCAGCACATCGAATACAGTTTCCTGGCTCCGGATACCATTAATGAAATATTTGATTCATTAAAAATTTTGGAAAAACTGAAACTTTCAGAAAACGGTTCGGCCGAAATAAAAGGCTGGGAAAACAGCAAACGTACAACAGAATTACAAAAAATACCACAGGCCATATTGATCTTTAAGGAACTGGTACGATATTATGGAACGATGGAAATATTAAACCATTTTCTCCAGAATAAAATGGCCGATTTTGGCACACTTAAAAAATCCCTTTCTGCAAAAATACAGCGGAGTGAATGGCTGAATATTGGAGGGCAACTGATACAGAAAACAGAAGTGGATAACCTTAAACGAAACATCAAATCGGGCAAATTGAAAAGCTGGGTTGAACTGCATGATTTTTACAGGCAACAGGGCATTGCTTATACAGGCGACAAACTGAACCATGCTTACACGTCATTACTCGAAATATTACAGATCACACCCAAACAGTTTACAGCCGCCCTGCTGAAACAATTATTACAGCAGGCACTGGATACCAAAGAATGGATGTGCAAGGGTATTTTCGATTCACGGGCAAAAGATTACAGTAACCCATTCCGCAAAATGGTTTATGATACCAACGAAGAAATGGACAAAGTGCTTGGCCGGCTTGAAGACAACAGTTTTATTCAACAGCAGCTTTGAGCGATGAAGAATCAGGTAAAGCTGTTATGAGGAAGTTAAAATAACCGTCACACTCGTAACCTTTAGGATACTAAAATGAAATTCCTAATGAATCACAGGAAACTATAATCTCAACTAATGAACGGCCTATGCCTCAGGAATGTACAAAACCTGCATACCGGGGCTTAGCCCTTACAGATCCACAACAAAGTGCCGAATCGCAAACCAGAGATTTAAGGGGAATACAAAAGTGAAAATAAATTTGAACTCGAAACCGAAGGCTGATTTTTTAGCCAGTTGAAGCTCAGTTTTAATATTTCGCCGTTCTATCATTATCTGGAACGCGGAAAAGCATGTTCTGTTATTATCAAATTAAATTCCAACCCAATATTGTGCGGTAAAATTGACCGATGAGGCACAAAATTTGCAGTATGGTAAGACCTGCAGTTGAAAAATTTCCGAAACATCTTAAATCGGCGGAACAGAAAAGAAAAAGCCATTGTTGCATCCGCTTGCGCTGTATTCGCTTACCGAACATTGTAAGAAAAGAGGTACGTGACAATGGCAGGTTTTACAGAAAATTCGATACTATGGAGTAAGCATTATGGAATGAAGAAGCCAAAAAGAAAAAAATACCCATGGTTAAAAAAATGAAACCACTGAAGGAATCATCGCGATAACAGCTGCACCTGCATTCCGTATCTTTACAGATCAAAATACGAGCATGAAAAAACTTTTTTTCTTTTCTTTTTACAGGTTCCATTTATCTGCCAAAAGTCAATCCATAGCCCAGATTAAAAAATACTGGACACCACCCAAAACCCCGTTGGCTATGTAAAATTTGTGCTTAAGAAGAAATTTTTTATTGATACCGTTACAGTAGTAAGCACGGCCCAGTTCATGGGCAAGGCCGACAGCCTGGCCTATCACGGTAAAACCGGTAAGACATACGGGCCTTTTAAGAAAGAAAATATACTCGTAAAAATATTAATGAAAGCACCCAATACTTTTTACCACGTAAAACATATTTTGATCGACACATCCGTTTTTGACAAAGGTTTTGCAGAATCACTGTCCGATACCATCCTGGCTAATTAAAAGCAGGCACCACTACATTTGCAGCACAGGCAGGCATTTACAGTGGCGACTATGAATCTGCAGCTAAAGGCGACGACCTGGGATGGTTTATAAAAGGGGTAATGTTGCCGCAACTTGATAAGGAGCTTACAAAAAGAAAAAAAGGAGAATTATTTAAAGTCTGGTCATCTTCAGGACTGCACATTGTAAACATTGCTGATAATCCCAAAGAAGATACTGGCTATGCTTTGTTGCTGCGGGTTATTTTATAAAATATTCCAACGCCAGTTCATAACCCTTCAATCCCAAACCGCTGATTACGCCTTTGGCTTTCCCTGAAACATGAGATAGTTTCCTGAAATCTTCCCTGCCAAAAATATTGGAGATATGTACTTCAATTACCGGTGTGGTGATGGCAGCAACTGCATCACCAATGGCTACTGATGTATGGGTATAGCCGCCGGGATTAAAAATAATGCCATCAGCACTAAACCCTACCCGCTGAATTTCATTGATCAGTTCACCTTCTACATTACTTTGAAAATAAGAAATTTCAATATTTGTATATTTTTCCTGCAATTGCTTAAAAAAAACATCAAATGATGTTCCTCCATAAATATCCACTTCCCGTTTGCCCAGGAGGTTTAAGTTAGGTCCGTTGATGATCGCGATTTTCATTACCAGCGTGTTTTAATTGAGCATTGAATATTGAGCGTTGATCATTGAACATTATCTTATGTGGCTGAATAATATTCAATATACAATGTTCAATGTACAATTTTCAATGAGTGATCAATTATTAATCATTCCGATAAACTCATCAAACAAATACCTGCTGTCGTGCGGGCCAGGTGTAGCTTCGGGATGGTACTGCACAGAGAATGCTTTTTATCTTTTATGCGGATGCCTTCAATACTGTCGTCATTCAAATTAACATGGGTGATCTCAACATTTGCATTTGCCCTTACGGCTTTGGGATCTACACCAAAACCATGGTTCTGTGTTGTTATCTCAGACTTACCGCTGATGATATTTTTAACCGGGTGGTTTAAGCCACGGTGGCCATGGTGCATTTTAAAGGTTGGGATATCGTTTGCCAATGCCAGCAACTGGTGCCCCAGGCAAATACCAAACAAGGGTTTATCAGCAGCTAAAATTTGTTTTACAGTTTTAACGGCATAATCCATTGGGGCAGGATCGCCGGGGCCATTGCTGATAAAATAACCTTTTGGTTTAAACTGCTCCAGTTCTTCAAAAGAAGTTTTGGCATTATGTACTTTCACATATGCGCCACGTTCCACCAAACAGTTCAATATATTTTTCTTGATACCAAAATCGAGTACTGCAATACGCAGGTCACTTCTCTCATCGCCCATAAAATAGGCTTCTTTGGTGCTTACTGCTGACGCCAGTTCAAGCCCATCCATGGATGGCACGGCCTTTAATGTTTTCTTCAGTTGTTCAACATCCAGGGTTTCAGATGATATGATACAGTTCATAGCACCCTGCGTACGTATATGGGCAACCAATGCCCGGGTATCGATGCCGTCAATGGCAACCACGCCCTGGGCTTCAAAATATTCCTGCAAAGAAGCATCGGCCATGAACCGGCTGTATTTTTCTTCCAGGTTTCGGCCGATAACGGCTTTCACCTTAACACTGTCACTTTCCACATCAGCCGCTTTTACACCATAGTTGCCGATATGAACACTGTTCATGATCAGCACCTGGCCGTAATAACTGGGATCGGTAAATACTTCCTGGTAACCGGTCATGCCGGTATTAAAACAAATTTCACCGGTAGCTGTTCCGGTCTTGCCAAAAGCAGTACCGTTAAAAATGGTACCGTCTTCTAAAATTAAAATGGCCGGGGCTGTTTTTGTATCAGGCATGTATTATAAAGGTTTTGCAAAGAAACGGATAGAAAAGGGTATTGAACAAATAAAATTTCTCACAATGCATATTTTAGCCCTTTTTTATGCGTCTTGACGGTTTGAAACCATCTGACGCATAAAAAAAGCTCCGATAATAATATCGGAGCTTATATAAACTGTTAGTTTTAAAAATAGTGAGCGAAGTCGAATAGTGAGCGAAGTCGAATAGTGAGCGAAGTCGAACTATGCTTTTTCTTCAGTCGCTGAATCTTCAGTTGCTTCTGCTGCAGGAGCTTCTGTAGTGAGCTGAGTCGAACTATCAGTTTCGGTATCAGCAGCAGCTTTTTTCTTAGCTCCACCGGCACGACGTGTTTTCTTAGCCGGTTCAGCAGCTGTACCGATCCCTTTACCGTAAACTTCATTAAAGTCAACCAGTTCGATCATGGCAATTTCAGCATTATCACCGGTCCTGGCGCCCAATTTAATGATGCGGGTATAACCACCTGGGCGGCCTGCAACTTTTGGTGCAACAACGGTAAATAATTCTTTAACGGCAGCTTTATCATTCAGGTAGCTGAACACAATACGGTGATTGTGCATAATGGCTTCCTTGCTTTCGGTGTTCTTTGTTTTTGTGATCAGTGGCTCAATGTAAGTACGTAAAGCCTTGGCTTTTGCCAATGTGGTTGTAATTCTTTTGTGTGTAATTAACTGGCATCCTAAATTCATAAACAGGGCTTTCCTGTGTGAAGCGGTTCTGCTCAGTTTGTTACCTTTTTTTCCGTGACGCATGACATTTTATTTTGTTTCTCGTCCGCTTATAATCCTGGGTGGAGTCGAAGGGTTATTTCGCTTACACCGTGTCAGGAATTGTAAGCTACTTATTATTGAATAATTGCAAATTGCTTATTGCCTATTGGTTTTACTCGTCGTCCAGCTTAAGTTTGCTCAGATCCATTCCAAAGCTCAATCCTCTTTCGTGCAATACCTGCTCAATTTCACTTAATGATTTCTGGCCGAAGTTCCTGAACTTCATCAGGTCTTCCTGCTCGTACTGTACCAGTTCGCTCAATGAATTGATCTTTGCAGCTTTCAGGCAGTTGAAGGCACGTACAGAAAGATCCAGGTCTTCCAGTGGTGTTTTCAATACTTTGCGTAACTGTAAGGTTTGTTCATCAACCAGGTCTTCTTTCTTATCTTCTTTGGTATCAAAAGTGATGTTCTCGTCGGTGATGATCATCAGGTGCTGAATTAAGATACGGCTGGCCTGCTTTACAGCATCTTCGGGATGAATGGTACCATCGGTAACCACTTCCATGATCAGCTTTTCAAAATCGGTACGCTGCTCCACACGGGTATTCTCGATCGCGTATTTCACGTTCTTGATGGGCGTGTAAATGGCATCAACGGGGATATATCCAAAGTGTGAATTCTTTTCTTTATTCTCTTCTGCAGGAACATAACCACGGCCCTTGCCGATGGTGATCTCAATATCCAGTTTGGCACTGCTGTCCATGGTACAGATCAGCAGCTCGGGGTTCATTACTTCAAAAGTAGGAGAAGCCTCACCGATCATACCGGCTGTGAATTCTGTTTTGTTTTTCAAAGAAAGGGTAACTTTCTCAACACTGGCATCATGCTCAGCTTTATTCTTGATACGTACCTGCTTCAGGTTTAAAATGATCTCGGTTACGTCTTCAGTTACACCTTTAAGGGTAGCAAACTCATGGTCGGCACCGGCAATGTTGATCCCGATAATGGCATAACCTTCCAGTGAGTTCAGCAACACCCTGCGCAGGGAGTTACCAATAGTTACACCGTATCCCGGTTCAAGCGGGCGGAATTCGAAGATGGCTTCAAACTCGGTTGCTTTCTGAAGAACGATTTTATCTGGTTTAACAAAATTTAAAATTCCCATTTGTATTTTGTTGTTTTATTGTTTAAAATTTATGTGTACTTCCCTGAAGTGGTTTACATCTGCTTCATTATTTAGAATACAATTCCACGATCAGTTGCTCCTTGATATTTTCAGGAACACTTTCTCTTTCGGGATATGTGATAAAAGTACCTTTAGAATCAGATTCATTCCACTCCAACCAGTTAAACTTGGCGTTCTTCCCGCGTAAATTACCGGAGATGGATGCATTGGCCGCACTTTTATTCTTTAAACCGATCATATCACCTGCAACACAACTGTAAGAAGGTATATTAAGTACTTCACCATTTACGGTAATGTGCTTGTGAGATACCAGCTGGCGTGCAGCCTGGCGGCTTGGGGCAATACCCATGCGGAATACAACATTATCCAAACGGGCTTCCAGCAATTTGATCAGGTTTTCACCGGTAACACCTTTACGGCGTGCAGCTTCATCAAATGTTTTGCGGAATTGTTTTTCAAGCAAACCGTAGGTATACTTTGCTTTCTGCTTTTCTCTTAACTGTAAAGCATATTCGCCTAAAGTTTTGCGTTTGCGGTTTGCACCGTGCATTCCCGGGGGATTGCTGTTCTTGGTTAACCATTTTCCATTTCCTGTAATGGGCTCTCCGAAGATCCTGGAGATTTTTGTTTTGGGGCCTGTGTAACGTGCCATAATTGTTATAGTGGTCTTTTAGTGACGATGCATCATTATAAAGACCTTTAAAATGAATAATGCACCCTTTTTAAAATTGGCAATTGGCAATATGCAATTGGCAAATTGCCCATTGTCTATTGCTTATTGCTTATTGAATTAAACTCTTCTTTTCTTAGGAGGCCTGCAACCATTATGTGGCAGCGGCGTAACATCTTTGATCATGTTGATCTCGATACCATTTTGAGATAAAGAACGGATAGCACCTTCACGGCCTGATCCCGGTCCTTTCACAAATACATCCACTCTTTTTAAACCTGCATCCAGTGCTGTTTTGGCTGCATCGGCTGCGGCCATCTGGGCTGCATAAGGTGTGTTCTTCTTGGAACCCCTGAATCCCATTTTACCGGCACTGCTCCAGCTGATTACCTGGCCCTGCTTATTGGTTAAACTGATGATGATGTTGTTGAAACTTGCAGTAATGTGTGCATCTCCGTAGCTGTCAACTTTTACTACTCTTTTTTTAGCGGCTGCTTTTGCGCCTTGTGCTTTTGCCATAATTTGTACTAGATAGGTAATCTTTAAAAAATGTATCCCGGTATTTTATCGGGACTGAACCAACCCTCCTGCCGACTTCTTAGCGATCTGGTATTGTTTCAAAATAATCGAAGTCTTATCAAATTGCCAACTTGCTTATTGCAAATTGCCAATTGGTTTACTTGGTTACTTTCTTTTTGCCCGCAACTGTCTTACGCTTACCTTTCCTTTGACGGCTGTTGGTACGTGTACGTTGCCCACGAACCGGTAAACCTTTACGGTGACGTAAACCACGGTAACAAGCGATATCCAGTAAACGTTTGATGTTCATCTGGGTTTCACTACGCAAAGCACCTTCGGTTTTAAACTCGTTATTGATCACATTACGGATGGCAGTTTGCTCATCATCGTTCCACTCATTCACTTTTTTACCGTAATCAATTCCTGCTTTGTCCAGGATGTACTGGGCAGTTGAACGGCCAATTCCGTAAATGTAAGTAAGGCCAACTTCGCCTCTTTTGTTTTTTGGTAAATCTATACCGGCAATACGAGCCATAATTCAGTTTATTTTATTTTATAGTTTATTTTCACTTGAGTCATTAAGTCATTGGTCATTATTAATGACTTAATGACTAATGACAAATTTTATCCCTGCTTCTGCTTAAAGCGTGGATTCTTTTTGTTGATCACATACAGCCTGCCTTTTCTTCTTACGATCTTACAATCTGTGCTGCGCTTTTTTATTGAAGCTCTTACCTTCATCTTATTTTGTTTTTTATTTTTCGAATGGCCAACAGCTAAACGCCGGCAGCTTGTATTTTACTTGTATCTGAAAATGATCCTTCCCCTGGTCAGATCATAAGGGCTCATTTCCACGCCCACTTTATCACCTGGTAAAATACGGATATAGTGCATCCTCATTTTACCTGAAATGGTGGCCAAAATCTCATGATCATTCTCCAGTTTTACCTTGAACATAGCATTACTCAACGCTTCAATAATTACTCCATCCTGTTTAATAAGTGCCTGTTTAGCCATAATTTTTGGAGCGCAAAGATAGGAGGAATTATTTAATTAACAGCAAAATACAGACAGAATTACCAACAATTCCGGGTTTTTCCACAAAAAAACGGAAACCATGCTGTTTTAGCCATTCTGGAGGTCAAAAAACGGGGTTTTGCTTAAATGCCAACCCAAAATATTAAAATTGCAAAAATGATATTTCGGGATCATTTCCAATAAATTATAAAAAAAGCCCCAGGCAGGTGCCCGGGGCCCGAATAATTTAAAAATTCCAGGTTTTAATCAAATGACTCATCATTCAGGTGAACCTTTGTCATATCATAAAAATGATTTTGTAACTGGTGTACATTGATGGGATGCAGAATATGGCGGTGTTCATCGCGGTACCATATCTCAAATTTTGAAAAATCTCCGGCTGCAGGAAGCTGCATCCGGAAAGCACCCTTCATATATTTAACGGTACCATCATCATGAACCTCTTTGTGAAATTTCAGTTTGGTAAGCTGGTTATCATCCAGGGGTATGGCACTCAACTGTTCGGTTTCGTACCAGAAATCCTGTACACCGTTATTTACACAAACCTGCTTTTCATTGTGATTGAGGTTGGTAACCTCGCCCTGGACTTTATCGCCGTCGTTATCTGCAATTAAATAATCGCCTACTTTAATTTCATGGAATTGTATCATGGTAATTTGTTTTTTATATGGCCAATTTATGATTTTTTTATAAAACTGCAATTAAATTATAAAACGTAAGAATTCGCCTGTTGGCGATTTCGGAACACCCTTCGGCGGGTTAACAGAACACGCCACAAGGCGGGTTCCTACTCAGCCCAACTCATAACATACCCTTCATTCTCAATTTCCAATGCCTGCACCGTTATTTGTAAAGGACGAAAGGTATCTACCATCACCGCCAGTTCAGCGGTTTCCTTTGCTCCGATGCTTTTTTCAACAGCACCGGGATGCGGGCCATGCGGGATACCTGCCGGATGCAAGGTGATCATGCCCCTGGTCACATGTTTACGGCTCATAAATTCTCCGGCAACATAATATAACACTTCATCACTGTCAATATTACTGTGGTTATAGGGAGCCGGGATGGCTTCGGGATGATAATCATATAACCGGGGGACAAAGGAACAAACCACAAAAGTATCTGTTTCAAATGTCTGGTGTACCGGTGGTGGCTGGTGTACACGACCGGTAATGGGTTCAAAATCGTGAATAGAAAAAATATACGGGTAACAGCAACCATCCCAGCCGATCACATCAAATGGATGCGTGCCATAATGCAGTCCGTATAAAATGCCTTTCTTTTTTGTTTTGATCAAAAAGTCGCCCTGCTCATCATGTGTTTTCAGATCCTGTGGCGTACGGATATCCCTTTCGCAAAAAGGAGCATGCTCCATCAACTGGCCAAACCTGCTCATGTATCTTTTGGGAAAACGCAGTGGCGTAAATGATTCTACAATAAATAAGCGGTTCTTTTCATCATTGAATTCAATCTGATAGATCGTTCCCCTCGGCAAAACAATATAATCGCCATAACTGAATGGCAATTCACCATACTGTGTTTTTACTTTTCCTGTTCCTTCATGTACAAAGATCATCTCATCGGCATCTGCATTCTTGTAAAAATAATCTGTCATGCTTTGCATGGGAGATGCCAGCACGATATGACAGTCGCCATTTACCAGCACCGCTTTGCGGCTTTGCAGGTAATCCGCTTCCGGCTTCACGTTAAATCCTTCAAAACTGCGGTGTTTCAGCATTTTTTCTTCTGCTACTTTCGGCGAAACATCAATGGGTTCATCCGTTTTGGTGATCATGGTTGGCGGGTAGCAATGGTACAGCAAAGCATAATCATCCGAAAATCCTTCGGTTGAAAAGAGTTGTTCGGCATATAAGGTTCCGTCGGGTTTCCTGAACTGGGTATGCCGCTTATGTGGAATCTTTCCAAGTGTATAATAGTGTGACATAAATAATAATTAAAATGAAAAATTAATAATGAAAAATGCTGCAGCATTTGACCAGCATTAACGGACACAAAGTTCCAGGGATGCCAGGAGGAAAATATATTTCCAGCTGCGCTTGTCAATATAATAGGTAAAGTTTCGGTGAAATAGCATTGGCTGATCTTGTTACTGTAAATTTACAGGATATAATCATAAAAAACGTGACAAGAATTGGATTAGTTTCTGATACGCATCATTACCTCGATGAAAATATCTTTGAGCATTTTAAAAAATGCGACGAGGTTTGGCATGCAGGGGATTTTGGAAGTGCAGAAATTGCCGGGAAGATCAAAGCCCATAAGACTTTGAGGGGTGTTTACGGTAATATCGACGGTCAGGATATCAGGTCTGAATTCCCGGAGCAGCTGGTCTTTATGTGCGAGGGCGTAAAAGTGATGATGAAACATATTGGTGGTTACCCACCCAATTACAACCCCGAAACAAAAAAGGAATTACTGATACAACGCCCGCAATTGTTCATCAGCGGCCATTCGCATATTTTGAAGATCATGTATGATGACCGGCTGAACTGCCTGCACATGAACCCCGGCGCCGCCGGTAAACAGGGATGGCACAAGGTAAGGACCATCATCCGGTTCGTGATCGATGGCAAAGAAATGAAAGATGCTGAAGTGATTGAACTGGGGCCCAGGTAAGAATAAAAGTTAATCCGTTAATTACGTTAATCGGTAGTTACGGGAATAAGTATAACAGTATTGAACTTCGCAATTATTAAGCTTATTCCCGCAACTATGGATTAACGGATTAACCAATTAACGGATTAACTAATTAACGTTTCTACTCCACCCAATCTGCAATAAAAATATTGGTATCTCGGGTCCCGCCGTTATTACGATTGCTGCAGAAAATAACTTTTTTCCCATCCGGACTGAACATCGGGAATGCATCAAACCCCTTATCCCTGCTTATTTTTTCCATTTTCTTCCCTTCCAGATCTGTGAGGTACATGTTAAAGGGGAAACCCCGCTTGTACTCATGGTTGCTGCAGAAAATAATGTGTTTTCCGTCAGGTGTAAAATTAGGAGCCCAGTTTGCCTGTTCTAAAAAAGTTACCTGGCGGGCATCGCTGCCATCGGCATTGGCGATCCATACTTCCATATGGGTAGGTGCCACTAAATTTTCTTTCAGCAGGTCTTTGTACTCTTTTATCTCTTCGGGGGTTTGGGGCCTTGAAGCCCGCCATAATATTTTTGTCCCGTCGGGGCTAAACCAGGCACCACCATCATAACCCAAAGTATTCGTGATACGCTTTACTTTTTTTCCGTTCAGGTTCATGGTATATAATTCCAGGTCACCGTCACGCATGGATGTAAATAATATTTTATCGCCTTTGGGTGAAATGGTTGCCTCGGCATCGTAACCTTTTGTTTTGGTCAGCCGCTTAACAATTTTTCCATCCAGGTCGGCCTTAAAAATATCGAAGCTTTCATAAATGGGCCAGATATATTTATTGCCGTATTTTTTTCTGTCCGGTACGGGCGGGCATTCACTACTTCCCAGGTGGGTAGAACCGTAAACGATATGTTTATTATCCGGAAAAAAATAGGCACAGGTCGTTCTGCCGGTTCCGGTACTAACCATTTTAGGCTCAAATTTTTCTCCGGGGCCCGGTATCTTTCCCATCCAGATCTGGTCGCAAAGAATCCCCTCTTTGGGATTTGTTTTCTGAAAAACGATATACTTGCCATCGAAACTGAAATACGCTTCTGCATTGTCGCCGCCAAATGTTAGCTGCTGCACATTGGCAAAATGCTTTTCACCTTCAAAATGTGTGGTGTCATTAACGGCTATCCTTTGATCCGGTTTAACGCTGTTGTATTTAAAAGAAACCAATACCATTACAGCTGCAAAAATGGCTGTTACAAAAAACATTTTTTTCATACTTCGTCAATTTAGTGCGGCAAAGATAATTTATGTTAAAATTTCATTTGTCAGGAAATTGTCATCTGCCTGAACAACAGAGCATGTATTTTTGCAGCATGATAAGATCAATAGTATGTTGCCTTTTTTTTCTGATAACAATCATGGCCTGTAATAACCAGGATCAGGATAAAAAGGCAGCTGAAGAATCCGTTCCGGAGTTCAACCGTGAAAAAGAATTAAAAGATTCGATCGCGGCTTTTCCGGATTCGTTTTTATTAAAAGAAAATTTGATCCAGTTTTACCGCGACAATGATGACCTGGATAAAGCGATCAGCCTGGCCCGTGAATTATTAAAAAAAGACAGCGCCGGAGCCAGGGCCTGGGATATCATCGGAACCTTGCAGTTTGAAAATGAAGATACTTTGAATGCCATCAGGTCGTTTGAGACCGCATTGAAAATAAACCCAGCACCCCGTTATATCATTCTGCTTGGCTCCATGTATGCACAAACAAAAAACAGGGCCGCATTAAAAATGGCTGATGCATTGATCCTTTCAAAACTGCCTGAAACGGAAAAGGAAGCATATTTTATAAAAGGCCTTTATTATAATTATACCGGGGCTTACAGCCAGGCCATTGGTTTTTTTGATAAAACCCTGTCACTGGATCATATGCATATGTTTGCCTATCGTGAAAAAGGGATAGCGCTATATGAAATGGGCAAATATGAAGATGCCATTACGGTGCTGGATAAAGCCGTAACACTCCGTAATAATTTTGATGAAGGTTATTACTGGCTTGGCCGCTGCCTGGAAAAACTGAATAAACCTAATGATGCCATAGAAGAATACAGGACCGCGTTGATGTATTCGCCGGATTATACCGAAGCTAAAGAAGCTTTGACCCGGTTGGAAGCCCCCTAAAACTGTCTCACGGAAGCCAGGCTACCCAAAAGGCACTTTGTGGCATATAAGTAATAAATTTGCATTTGCTCTTATTACCAATTAACCAATTAACCAATTAACCAATTAACCAATTAACCAATTAACCAATTAACCAATTAACCAATTAACCAACATGCCCATCATCGCCCCATCCTTATTAGCATCTGATTTTTTGAACCTGCAATCTGAATGCAACATGCTTAACAAAAGTAATGCAGACTGGTTTCACCTGGATGTAATGGATGGCCGCTTTGTTCCCAATATCAGTTATGGGCCAATGCTTGTAGAAGTTTTCAGAAAAGCAACGACCAAGATCTGTGATGTGCACTTAATGATCGAAGATCCGGGCAAATATGCTGAAGCATTTAAAAAAGCAGGCGCCGATATTTTATCTGTACACATTGAAGCCTGCCCGCATTTGCACCGCAATATCCAGCAGATAAAAAGTTTGGGTATGCAGGCAGGTGTGGCCGTTAACCCGCACACCCCGGTTGAATTGTTAAAAGATATTCTGGCAGATATTGACCTGGTTTGCCTGATGAGTGTAAACCCTGGATTTGGCGGACAATCATTCATACCTCACACGTTACATAAAATAAAACTGCTGCGTGAAATGATCGATGAACATTCACTTCATGTAAAAATTGAAGTTGACGGAGGCGTAACCCTGGAAAATGCAAAGTTGATCATTGATGCTGGCGCCGATGTGCTGGTAGCGGGCAATACCGTGTTTAAAGCCGCCGATCCCATTGCCATGATTGCTGCTTTAAAAAAATTATAACCATCCATGTAAGGGAAGGCAAGCTTTGAAAACTTGCCTTCCCTGGAGCAAAATTGAAGTCAAACACAACTGCCCATAAAAAAATTGCGACAATACTGCCGCAATTTTTTTATTAATTAAAAGGCTGTTGTCAGGAGAAGGCCTGTATCGTTCCCAAAACAGATGCAAGCATCACTACACATTTCCAACAATAAGTTCTGTTCATTTTTATTTGTTTTAATGACTGTAAAAATACAGGTTATAAAGTTTTGGTTTTGTTAATAATGGCTGCAAGGTCTTCCGGTATTTCCATTGGTTTTAATGGTGGCACATCTGCACCACCGGTATTTCCAACAGGAATTTTTCCAACAAATGATTTTACACCGCCAACCAATAACCTGGGGACCTGGCCAAGTATCTCTTTCCCGTTTTTTATTTTAATGCCAAAGCCCAACATTTTCCAATGCACTTCAGTATGTTCAAAGGGGTATGGCTGACCCAGGATATGGGCCCGCTCCAGGTGCTGCCAGCTTTGCCTGTAAAGCTTTTTATCAAATGCATTTTTTGCCTGCAACAATTCTTCCCGGTAAAAGGGCTTTACAGATCCAGGCATGGTCGTATGTATTTTCATCATCCCCATTTAATCGTTGTGGCCTTCTGTATTTGTTTGTTTTGCCAGGATAAAAAATGAGCCCTTTGTTACTACTTTGGCACCGGCAGGAATTTCTTTCAACAAAGTAATTTCACTGTAACCCACATCGCTTGTGCCCTTTACTACCGGTATTCTTCTAAAATGAGTTGTATTGGTTTTTGTATCCACACGGTCAACAATAAAAATATAATCCTGCCCCTGGAAATTAATGATCGCTTCTGTAGGGATTGCCGGTAAAGTGGCTTTATCCAGGCTGATGTTGGCGGTAATGTTCATGCCATCAATCAACCCCGTTTTATCGCCCTTAACCATAGCATGCACAGAAACCGCTTTACTTTCATTTTCAAAAGACGAACCCAAAGAAAATATTTCCGCATCGTATTCCTTACCGGGGTTATTGGTTACCGTAAAATGTATCGTTTGTTTATTTTTTAATTTTGGCAGATCTTTTTCGTACACAAACAGATCAAGATGCAGTTGGCTGTTGTCAACCACTTCAGCGATCACGGTAGTAACATCAACATAACTGCCCATTTTTACATGTACATTACTTACCACACCGCTGATGGGGCTGCGGACAGATAAAACAGAAACCAATTTTCCATTGGAGAGTGAAGCGGGATTGATTCCCATTAATTGTATCTGCTGCTGCAAAGATGAACGCCTTGTACGCAGCGCTTTTAATTCCGCCTCTGCTGCCTGCAGATTTTTTAATGCGCCTGCATTGCCTGCGTTCAGTTCTTTCTGGCGACTGTATTCCTGCTCAGCCAAAACAATTCTTGAATTGATCCCAAGATAATCGCCCTGTACCTGTATAAATTCAGGATTGGCTATACTGGCAATCATTTGACCCTTTGATACAATATTTCCCGGCTGAACCAACAATGATCTTATGATGCCGCTGTAAACCGAATTAATGCCTGCCTTGTTCTGGTTTGGAACTTTGAGCACACCATTTGTTTTAAGAGAAGCCGTTAATTGTTTTTGCTCAATTTTACCAAATTCAATACCTATTGTTTTTAACTGTTCAGCAGTTAGTGTTGCTTCATCAGGGTTTTCATGTTCTTCCTTAGGTGTTTCTGTTACAGGCACAGCCGGTTCAGCACTCTCATTTCCACCACAGGATATATAGAAACCTGCTGCAACAAAAAAAGCCAGGATGATGATTGATCTGTTATTCATATTCAAACGGGTTTATTGATTGATAAAGTAATTATATTGGATGACTGACTGGTTATAGGTATTCAGTGCTTCCAGGTAATTTTTTTGAATATCGATGGCCTGTGCCAGGAATTGGGATAATTCGGCAAAACTGATCTCCCCTGCCCTGTATGCAAGTGTTGATGCATTAATGATCTCTGATGCCTGCCTCAAACCACTTTTTTCATAAAAAGATAAAAGGCTGTTGTTCCTTTGCATTTCCTGCTGCATCTGCAATTGTTTAGTATTGAATAACTGTTTCCCGTATTCAAATTGTCTTTGTTGCAATAAAACTTCAGCCTGTGCAGTTTTAACTTTACTGCGATAAGCCGATGCACCGAATAACGGAAATGATGCGGTAACGGAAAAGCCTGTGAACGGATCACTTGCTCCCCACAAACGCTGACTGAAAAACCGGCCGGAGAAATCAGGCTTGTTTTCATTTTTAACAACCGCAACCCCGGCATTGGCAATATTTATATTTTGCGATTGCAAAGCCAGTAACGGGTGTATTGAATCACGGGAAAAGACAGGCATGGACAATTTTTCCAGTGGCTGCAACATGGGTAATACCAGATCAGCACTGTTCAGCAGTTGCGACAATGATTGCTGCTGAATAATGATATCGTTACCGATTTGATGCAGCAAAGCCTGTAATTCTGCCATCCTTACATTGGCAGCAATACTGTCTAATCCCCGGCTGTCACCGGTTTTAACCTTCAAAATTGCCGCTGCACTTAATGATCTGTAAATACTGTCAAGGCGCTGAAACAATTGTTGTTTATCCTGTAAATACCAAAGCTGGTAATACACCACCCGCACATCCTTTTCAGGTCTGTAACGATGACAGATTCATTGGCCTGGTAATATTTCAACTGTTCAGTATACAGGTTTTTCTTAGCCCTGTACAATCCCGGCCAATCCATACTTTGTGATATCCCTATTTTTAAAATGCCTTTATGATCATTGGGCCTTAAGTCTTCATTCTCTGCAAACACACCTGTTTTAGGCAATGCCGCTGCAGTGCTCACCTGTGCTTTTCCTTTATTGATCTGCTGCATATTTATACCAAACTGCAGGTTATTTTTTGTTGAAGTAATTATTTCATCGATCCCGATCCTTTTTTGAATGGGCTGTTGTGCCTGTACATTAAATGAAAACAGCAACAGTATGATACCTGCCACACCTGTTACAACCGGTTTCATCATTTGGATATTTTTTTTAGAAAAAATGATATATAAACAGGGCAACACGATCAGCGTTAAGATCGTTGCTGTTATCAATCCGCCGATAACAACTGTTGCCAGCGGTTTCTGCACCTCGGCCCCTGAACCGGTTGACAAAGCCATTGGAATAAATCCCAAAGCAGCCACAGAGGCAGTCATTAACACAGGTCGTAAACGGATCTTTGTTCCTTCCAGCACCCTTTTCATAATATCCTTCATGCCGTCTCTTTCCAGCTGATTGAACGTGCTGATCAATACGATCCCGTTTAATACTGCAACACCAAACAAAGCGATAAAGCCGATACCGGCAGAAATACTGAAAGGCATTCCCCTGGCGAGTAAAGCAAATACCCCACCGATCGCACTCATAGGGATAGCCGAAAAAATAAGTAAGGCTTCTTTTACAGAACCGAAAGTGAGGTATAGCATAAAAAAGATAAGCAGCAGCGCCAGCGGCACTACGATCATTAACCGTGCAGTTGCTTTCTGCAGGTTTTCAAATGTACCGCCATAGGTATAATAATAGCCGGTTGGCAGTTTTACTTTTTCACTTAATTTTTCCTGTGCTTCTTTTACCACACTGGCTACATCCCGGCCGCTTACATTAAAGCTTGTATAGATCCTCCGCTTGCCGGCTTCACGGCTTATCTGGGCTGGCCCCGATTTAAAGGCAACAGTGGCAACCTGCGATAGCGGTACCTGGTTACCGTTAGCCAGTGGCACATATAAATTACTTACATCATCCAGTGAAGTACGGTAACTGCTGTCGAGCCTCAACGCCAGGTCGAATTTTCTTTCATTTTCATAAACTACACCTGCTACTTCTCCTGCAAATGCCGTACTGACAACGTGATTTATATCTTCAATATTCAACCCATATCCTGCCAGCCTTGCCCGGTCGTATTCAATCGTGATCTGTGGCAGACCATCTACACGTTCTACCTGTGGTTGGGTTATTCCTTTTATCGGGCGTATAACCCTCGCTACTTTATCTGCATATGCGACAAGTGTATCGAGGTTTTCGCCAAATATTTTTATGGCCACATCCTGCCGTATGCCCGTCATCAATTCATTAAACCGCATTTGGATCGGCTGGCTTGGCTCTGCAATAACTCCAGGTATAGTGGAAAGTTTGTCCCGCATCAGATCTGCCAGCTCATAAAAATCTTTTGTAGTTGTCCATTCTTTTTTAGGCTTCAGGATCACCATCAGATCTGATGCTTCCGGCGGCATGGGATCAGTTGCAATATCGGCAGCTCCTGTTTTACCAACTACCATTTTTACTTCGGGATATTTTAACAGCATCTTCTCCGCCATCAGCATGGTTTCTACAGTTTGTGTTAAGGATGATCCCTGTGGCAAAACAAATTCAATGGCATAATCACCTTCTTCAAGTGTGGGAATAAACTCTCCACCCATGTTTTTAAAATGATTATGCTTATTAACAGTAAGCCGGCTGCAATGGCTGTTACTGCATATTTCATCTTTACAGCTCCCTGTATTACCGGGGTATAGATGCGCATAAAGAACTCCATCATCCTGTCTGCAAAAGTTTTTTTATGGCTGATGTTTTTAGAAAGGAACAGGGCACTCATCATGGGTATGTATGTGAGTGAAAGGATCAATGCGCCCAATATGGCAAAAGCAACCGTTTCTGCCATGGGGCGAAACATTTTTCCTTCAACACCCTGTAAGGAAAGAATGGGTAAATACACAATGAGGATAATGATCTGCCCAAAAGCGGCTGAATTCATCATACGCCTTGCACTTCCTCCTACCGCATTATCCATCTGTTGCTGGGTTAATTTTCCTTTTAATTTACCTGTTGACAGAAAATGCAGGGTCGCTTCTACAATAATTACAGCGCCATCTACGATCAAACCAAAATCGATGGCACCCAAACTCATGAGGTTGGCACTGACGCCAAACAAATTCATTAATGCAAGTGCAAATAATAATGATAAAGGAATGGCAGAAGCCACAATTAAACCTGCCCGGAGGTTTCCCAAAAATAAAACCAATACCAGGATTACAATTAAAGCTCCTTCGATCAAATTTATCTTTACCGTATTAATGGCCCGGTCAATCAGGTTGGTACGATCAAGGAATGCTTCGATCTCCACATCCTGCGGCAATGTTTGCTGAATGGTTTTCATCCGCTCTTTTACCAACTTCACTACAGAAGCACTGTTGGCACCTTTCATCATGAGCACGATGCCTCCAACAACTTCTTTCTCTCCATTGTACGTAAGTGCTCCGTACCGTGGCGGCGAACCAAATTGAACTGTTGCCACATCCCTTATCAAAACAGGTATATTGTTCTGCTGTTTAATAACGATGTTCTCTATGTCGGCAAATGTTTTTACCAACCCCACCCCACGGATGAAATAGGCATTTGGTTTCCTGTCGATATAAGCGCCGCCTGTGTTCTCATTATTTTTCCGGAGTGCCGTAAATATTTCAGGGATGGTTATATTCATCGCCTTCAGCCTGTCGGGGTTTATGGCTACTTCATATTGTTTGCTGATGCCTCCAAAACCTGTTACCTCTGCCACACCGGCAATACCTGTTAACTGGCGTCCAACGATCCAGTCCTGCATGGTGCGCAGGTCCATGGCAGAATATTTTTGTTCACTGCCTTTTTTTGGATGGATAACATATTGATAAACTTCACCCAGCCCTGTAGTAACCGGTCCCATTTCGGGTGTGCCTAATCCCGCAGGGATCTCCGCTTCAGCCATTTTTAATTTTTCGGCTATCAGTTGCCTGGCAAAATAGACATCCATATTTTCTTTGAACACGATCGTTATTACACTTAATCCAAAACGGGAAAATGAACGCATCTCTTCTACGCCCTGGATATTGGATAAGGCCCTTTCAACCGGGTAGGTAATAAACTGCTCTACTTCCTGCGCAGCCAGTGTTGGGGCACGGGTAATAACCTGCACCTGGTTGTTGGTAACATCAGGCAATGCATCAACAGGTAATTTTGAAGCACTCCACAAACCCCAGATCACCAGTGCAATGGTCATAACACCAATGATGAGTTTATTTTTTATACTGAAGTGAATTATTTTATTCAACATGAAAATGTATTGATCAGTTAACAACTAAAATCTACGGATGACTCCCGGCTAAACATCATTGTTAGTCATAAGTCAAAATATCTTACTGCAATAAGTAAGGTCGTGTTAACTGATCTTTGGCGGTTGCCAGATATTTCCAAAACAATTGGATGGAAGAGAAATATTATTATAGAAAAAGAAAAGCGCTCTTTTTGCTGAGATTTTTCCAGGAAGAAAATGGGGAGATTGCACATTCACCGAAACAATATGTACACAGCAGGAACAGGTACAAAAAGCGCCACAGTCTTCCTGCTCATGCCCGGATTGGCCGGCGGTTTGGTTAACGGAACTTTTCGGTTCATCAGCACACATACCGGTTTCAGCACAGGCCAAACCTGGTAAAACCAACAGGTAGATACTGAATATGAAGACTATTATTTTCACATTGCAAAAATAACGGATTTAAAAAATCATTTATTATACCGGCTGTAAATATTATCACAACAATGTTGCAATGTTAACTATTAATGAATATCATCTAATTTTTTATACATCTGCTCCAGCACAGCCAGGTTAAGTTTCAACCAGTTCTGCTCTCCCTTTGGCCAGTTATATTTCTGGCTTAATAACTTATCTGCAAGTGCATAAGCCTGCATGGCCTGTTCTTTATTGTAATAACAATTGATCCAATTTTCTTTAAGTTCCGTTTCCTTTTTTAAAAAAACCCCACCGCCATACCATTTAAAGCAGGAAGGCAGTCCCCAGAAAGAGATGACCTTATCATCCATTGCCAGTGCACGCTTATAAAATAAAATAAAAAAATGAATATTGTCTTTCAGCCGCTGGTGAATGAGCGAATCAGGTTCTTTGGCTTTTGGTTTTATACGCCAGCGGTTGTTTTCAAGAAAAAAGGATCATCTGCTGCATTTTTAAACCGCCTGCCCGGTGAAATGAATTTTAAATTGGTTGTACTGTTAATTCCCGTATTCACCAGTATCATTTCATCTGCAGAAAGCAGGGCAATGGTATATTTATTTATTTCACGTTCTATGGTATTATTTATGGTGATGGTTTTTGTGGATGCATCAAAACTCCATTTGCCATAATCCATTGCATTTCTTGGATTTTTTACAAAACTGCCTTCTGTTGAAAAATAAAAACTCCGGTAAGGGATTTCAAATTTCGAATTTTCATCCATTCCCTCCAGGGCATCAGCATCATCTTCCATCACCCAGCCCTGGCAAAGAATATTATACATATTTTCTGCAGTATCCAGGTAAACCAGGTTCATATTTTTTCTTTTCCGCTTTCCGGGTAATCACCGCCTGTTTTGCCGGATTCTGACGATTTAGTGGCCCTGCTGTTACAGGAAATGATCATAACCGATAAGATAACAGCAGTAAAAATACATTTGATCATAGCATATTTTTGAGTTGTAAATTTAGGGCATTACAAATCAAAAAAATGATATCTTCATATAATGAGAACCCTTTTTTCCCTGCTTTTACTTTTTGTCTCACTGTCATCTTTTTCTCAAACAAAAACTGCATGGGTCAGAGGCAGGGTTATTGATGAAAATGAAAACCCGATGGCAAAAGTATCGGTGGTGACCCTTGGTAAAACAACCGGCATAACAACCAACGACAGCGGCTATTTCAGGATCAAAGCAACTGCCGGCAGGTCTTTTGCGCTGGTATTTTCATTCAGCGGCTACAACCAGGTACAAAAGAATTTTTACCTCAGTGATGGCGAAGAAGAAAAGATTACCCTGCAAATGGAAAAGGCAGTAAAACCCTTGAAACGGTTGAAGTAAGTACCGAAAAAGAACGGACGGAAACCGGGCTCACCAAAATAAATCCCAAAACGGCCATCACATTGCCCAGTACAACAGGTGGTGTAGAGGCCATGATAAAAATACTGGTGGGCAGCAATAATGAACTCACATCACAGTATAGCGTACGTGGCGGCAATTACGATGAAAATTTAATTTACATCAACGACTTCGAGATTTTTCGCCCCTACCTGGTGCGCAGCGGTCAGCAGGAAGGCCTTAGTTTTATCAATCCCGAGATGGCCAGGAATGTGAATTTTTATACGGGCGGTTTCCAGGCAAAGTACGGCGATAAGATGAGCAGTGTGCTGGATATTCAATATAATAAGCCTGTTAAATTTGGCGGTTCGGCATATGTAAGTTTACTGGAACAGGGCCTGCACCTGGAAGGCGCTGCAAAAAAAGGAAAACTCAGTTACATGGTCGGGGTCCGCAACCGCAGCAATAAAAATTTACTGCAAAACCAGGAAACTTTTGGTTCCTACATTCCTTCTTCATCCGACGCACAGGCTTTCATCAGTTACAAACTGAATGAAAAAATACAACTGGAATTTTTGGGCACCTACTCTGTTACCAAATTCACTTTGTTCCCGGAGTCGGCGCAAAAAACAACTTCGGTCTTCTCTCCCTTCTTTACTGCAAACCTTGGCCTGGATATTTTATTTGAAGGGCAGGAAAGGGATTATTACAAAACAAACCTGGTTGGGCTGAGTGTACTGCACACACCCAATAAAAAATTAAAGCTAAAGTGGATGGTTAGCCGTTTTCAAAATAAAGAAAACGAAAATTTTGATATTGCAGGCAGCTATTTATTCGGCGACCGCGATTTTGACAATACCAGCAGCACCTATGGCCAAATTATAAATCCACTGGGCGCCGGGTATTACCAGAATTATGGCCGCAATGAACTGAACATAAACGTGTATAATGCAACTCTGAAAGGTAGTTTCACTTCCGGTAAACATGTTATACAATTTGGCAACAGCATAGAGCAAACCAATATTACCGACCGGCTGAAAGAATGGGAATACCAGGACAGCGCCGGTTATTCACTCCCATACAATCCTGCACAACTGAATTTATTTAAATCATTAAACTCCACAGCCGACCTTTCCATTCAAAAATACAGCGGATATGTGCAGGATAATATACGACTGGGCAAAAACAATAATGATATTATGCTGCAGGCGGGTGTGCGCTACAATTACAATTCGCTCAATAAAGAATTTTTAGTGAGCCCACGCATGCAGGTTAGTATAAAACCCAACTGGAAAAAAGATGTTGTTTTAAAATTAGCTGCCGGCGCTTACCACCAGCCTCCCTTTTACCGCGAACTGCGCAGGTACGATGGCACGCTCAATACACAAATGAAAGCACAACGGAGCTACCAGGTGGTTGCCGGCATGGATTATAACTTTAAAGCCTTTGGGGACCGCCCTTTCCGGCTGGCTACCGAAGCATACTACAAAAGTATGCGCCAGGTTGCAGTTTATGATATTGATAATGTAAAGATCCGCTATGCCGGTAACAACAGTGCCAAAGCATATGCCACCGGTTTTGAAGCCCGGCTTTTTGGAGAGCTGGTAAAAGATGCAGAAAGCTGGTTGAGCTTCGGCATCATGCAAACCAAAGAAGACCTGGACAATGATTTTTATTACCAGTACAAAAATGCAGCCGGTGAGATCATCAATGCACAAAGCACCGACCAGGTAGCGGTTGACAGCATTAAAAATAATGTTGGGTTCGTGCGCAGGCCTACCGACCGTTTAATAACTGCCGGTTTGTACCTGGAAGACTACCTGACCACCAACAAGAATTTTAAGTTTCATCTAAACCTGCTGTATGGCAGCAATATGAGTTATAATATACCCAATAGTGTAAAATACCGAAATGCGCTCATCATAGAGCCATACATACGCGTGGATGTGGGTTTTAGTGCACAACTGCTCAGTGAAAAAAGCAAGCGCCGAAGTCACAGTCCCTTTCGCAGTTTCGAAAACATCTGGGCCAGCTTTGAAGTATTTAACCTGATCGACCGCCGCAATACCATCTCTTTTCAGCTCATCAAAGATTTTGCAAACAATGTATACAGCATCCCCAACCGCTTAACACCAAGGCTGGTTAATTTTAAGATCGTAGGACGGTTCTGAAACTGTCCTGAGCGTAGTCGAAGGAAGTTGAGATAAGTTTCGAGCGGAGTCGAGAAACGAGCGGAGTCGAGAAACGAGCGGAGTCGGGAAAAGAGCGAAGCCATGAACCTGGAAACGAATGCCATTATTTAAATTTACCCAACCGGGCGGCCCTGACCTTTAAATTGAAAACCACAATAAATAAGTTTGACCTTATCCACATAACCGCATTCCCAACGGCAAAAAAATTTGCAGCAGACCTTGTGTAAATAATTTGTTATTTGCATCTCAACCTCATTGAATCATTTAACAGGCATTATAAACCCAAATCACACGAATATGCTTAACAATACATTTCTGCTTCGCATTGCCACCGCCGGCATTTTACTGATGCACAGTATTCCCGGAATGTTTAATAACGGGATAAATGACTTTGGGAATTTCTACCTGGATGAGATCGGCTTTTCACCGGTAGGGGTACCACTTGCCTGGGCTATTAAATTATCGCATGTATTATGTGCTTTATGCCTGTTATTCAACAAATTCACGAAACCGGCTGCCATCTTAACTATCCTTATTCTTATTGCCGGGATCATTTTAGTTCATTTCAAAGAAGGTTGGTTTGTAGTGGGTGCCGGACGTAATGGAATTGAATTTAATTTCTTATTGATAGTTGTGTTAATAACCATCCTGTTACCCAAAGGCCTTAAAAAAAATACAACAACATAATTTTTATTTCCAGGCAAACACAATTTTTTCAGACCTGCATTAAGAATTGAAATAGTGAGTCTCAATCCAAAGCAAATTGGAACCGGCTAGTCAACATTCAAATTATTTTAATTCGGCACTTCCACCACCGTCCAGTTTTTTGATCGCCGGTTCCACAGAATATGGTAATCTTTACCATGCATTAATTTATAGGTGCGGAACCCGTTAAAGTACGGTAGTTTAAGCCACCCGTATTTGTAGATCTCAAAGAGGAAAACAAAGGGTTCTCCTGCTTTTATTTCGGCCTGCTGGTAGGTTTTGCCATCATCACTCAACAGTACAGTTTCATTTTTTGTGCTTTGTATGCTAAGGTTGATCCAGCTTGGATCATCTGCAGGTGGCAGGTTTGTATTGCCCGATCCACCTGTGTTTCCGCCCTGGTTACCGGCAGGGTTTGTAGGATTTGTAGGATTAGTCCCTCCGGTGTTACCTCCTGTATTACCCCCGGTATTGGCCGGCATTTCAGATTTGGCATTGTTCCAGCCGCGTGTTATAGCAGCTACCCTGTCGGCTTTGGCCGGGTGTGTAGAACTTGCCCTGTCTGATGCAATGGCACTGATGGCGGCAATGGATTCATTGAGCGTTGCCCCCTGTTTATACATCACGTATCCCGAAAAAGCATCGGCTTCAATTTCTTTGGGCGGCGTACTGCCCGACCTGCTAACCACATGGTTATAATAATGATGACCCATCTCATGCGCAAGGATGCTTACAGAAGCCCATTTGGTAGCAGCATAAGCATCAATATCTTCCAGGAAATTATTATCATAAACGATCCAGCGGGCATTGTTGATGATCGTTGCATAAGCATTGCGTATGCCGTTCTGTTCACGAATATTAAAGTTTTCATCCCACTTTATATTATCAAGCATGCTGTTTACAATAGCTTTTGCTTCGTAAGTTGAACTGAAATTTGTTTTAAGGGAACGTGGCGGCACTTTGAATCCGCAGCCGGTTATCTGCTGGGCTTCAGCAGCTATGTTGATGACAAGCAGGAGTAACAGTACCAGTTTTTTCATATTCAAGGTTTTTAAAAATCAATTGCAGGCAACATCATATTTGAAACTGCCAGGCAATATGTTGATCATTGCAACTGTAAGTTAAACCTAAAAAACAAAACAATGTTCATTTGGGATGAAACAAAATACATCAGCAATTTAAATGGATAGAAAATCCTGAAAACACCGGTACATTTCATTTGTTCACATATATTTACAAACTAAAATACCTTCTGTGAAATTACAACATACAGCACTTACTGACCTTTTTGCAAAGAGCGTACTCTGCCGAAAAAGCTGCTGCATTCGCATACCAGGGCCATGCAGGTTCTGTTAAAGATAAAGACCAGAAAATAGCCATCAAACAAATTGAAACAGACGAATGGAACCACAGGAAGGAAGTGCTGGATATCATGAAACAATATGACATACCTGTTTCTACATACTATGAAATACGGTTTCATATCATTGGTAAAATAATTCCTTTCAGTTGTTACATTATTGGCTGGTTCATGCCTTTTTATTTTGCCGGCAGCCTCGAGAGTGGTAATGTGTGTGAATACTTCCGCATGAAACAATATTTCAACGGGCTGGGAATTACTGAACACGACCGCATTTTATATAACATGGGAATTAAGGAAAAAGAACACGAAGTTTATTTTTTAAGCAGGATCAAAAACAACAGATTATTGCCCTTTTTTGAAAAGGTCTTTAGATGGGGGAATAAAAAAGTGCTAAAAATATCAACATGGAATCGCTGGAACCGGTTGAAACTTCGGATGGGTATTGCCGGAAATAAATCCACTGTCATGATCCTTACTTATCGCCTATTATAGCTTCGGGTACCGGCCTGATTATTTTAGTGTCTCTTTCACCAACCTGTTGCCGCCACATGGCATAATACGTTTCTGATATCCTTCCTTTTTCGAGTACGTAAATGGTATCTGCATTCATGATGGTACTTAACCGGTGTGCAATGGTAATGATGATCTGCTTCTTTTCATCGGCAATTGCCTTTAACGTACCGGTGATCGATTCTTCAGTAAGGGAGCGGGCCGTTGCTTCATCAAGACTCTGGGGTTCCGGCGCAATGCCCTGGCGATAGACGGCGTTGTTTTTCACGCCAGTTTGGTCCCGCCTTCCCCGAGTATCGTATCCAGGCCCTGCGGGCTGTTTAATAATTTATACGATGCCGATTTTTGCAGGGCCGCTTTCATCTCTTCTTCTGTTGCCCCGGCTTTGATGAACTGGAGATTCTGGCGAACTGTTCCGGCAAACAACTGGGTATCCTGTGTTACCAGGCCGATCTGCCTTCGGATCTTATTATAGCGAATATCCTTTACCGGTACATCATCAAAATAAATATTGCCCTGCACCGGTGTATATAATCCCACCAGCAATTTTATTAAAGTAGATTTACCCGAACCACTGGGACCAACAAATGCTATAGACTCTCCTGTTTTAACAGTGAAAGAAATACCATCAATGGAATTTTCTATGGCTGTTTTATGTTTAAACAACCTGGTTAAATTCTAGCTTTTCAACCGGCCCCAATTCAATGGGCTCTTCGGGCCTGGTCTCTACCGGTTTTTTCATCAGCAGATCAAAGTTCTGGAGCGATGCTTCAGCTTCGCGGTAGGCCAATATAATGGTGCCCAGGTCCTGCAGCGGAATAAAAATATAATTCATGATGATCTGCATGGATATGAGTTCTCCCGCCGTTAATACATCCCGGAAAATAAGCCAGAGTAAAATAAAGAGAATAGACTGTTTTAGGATATTTAAAGTTACACCCTGCAAAAAACTAAGGGTACGTACCTTTTTTACCTTCACCATTTCCAGGTTGAATATCTTTTGCGTAAAATCCTTGAGCCTTTTTATTTCAGGATAGGTTAGTCCCAGGCTTTTCACCAGTTCAATATTGCGGAGCGATTCAGTGATATTGCCCGACATGTTGAATTCAAAAAATTTTCTGTATCCCGCCTTGTTTTCTGGAGTATGGACAGGGTTTCGCCGCTACGCTGGTCTTCAAATTCCGTAAAGGATAAACGCAATGTTTGCTTTAACCCGTCGTCGAAAATATTTTTTCCGAATTTTTGAATAACGATCCTTAAAACATATTCCTGGAAAGCCTTTGCCAGTTTTGCAGCAATGGACACGGCAACAGCGAGCGCCAGCAGCCAAAGCACTCCTGTAACCAGTTCCTGTTCAGTTTTACTGCCCGGGTTAATCACAAAACTGTCGAGTATCTTGCCAAAAATAACAGGGTCTAAAAAATTAAGCGCCTGTGCCAATGCGGCCAGCAGCATGGATACAAAAGCCAGCCATTTATAAGGTTTGAGGTATTTCCATAAAATATGCATGCCGTAATTTACGATTCTTTACAACAGGTACGGCCAGCCGGGTTTATTACATGGCAGGTATCTGTTTCTCCGGGTTATGTTCTTTTATTTGGGTGTATGGCTATAAAAAAAGGCCTGCTTTTCAGCAAACCCTTTTATGAATATTTTTAAAATATGTAAGTCAAAAAAATACTTTTCAGGCCGGTAACCCTTTTTAAGTTTTTACTTTACAGGCATCACACTGATGGCAACTCCACCCCCGCGTGCCATGGCAAGATTTAAAACTGTTTTGCTGTCAACTACCTGTTTGCTGATGATATAAGCTGCCGGGTTCTTTTCAAAATCTGCACCGGGAGCATCGGCATAAATGACCGCAGTATATTTTTTTATTGGCATCCAGGAAATCAAGTTTAAGGGATGTATTGCGTGCATTTTGATTGGTAATGGCCCCAATGAACCAGTTGGAAGATCCCTTGGCCCTGCGTGCAACGGTGATGTATTCGCCCGGCTCAGCTTCCAGGTATTTACTGTCATCCCAATCTACGGCCACATCTTTTATAAACTGGAAAGCATCCAGTTTCTTTTCATAGATCTCCGGCAGGTCGGCAGCCATTTGTAATGGACTGCAAATGGTAACATACAGGGCAAGTTGTTTGGCCAGCGTAGTATGAATGGTCTCTTTTTTATTTTTATCCCAGTAATTTAATTCCAGTTGAAAGATACCGGGTGTATAATCCATGGGCCCTCCCATAAAACGGGTGAAAGGCAGGATCACATCATGGTTGGGTTTATTGCCTTCGCTCCATGCATTGAACTCCATGCCCCTGGCTGCTTCACAGGCAAGCCAGTTTGGATAGGTACGGTGAAGGCCTGTTGGACGAACTGGTTCATGTGCATTCAGCATGATCTTATAAGCAGCAGTTTTTTGTGCCACCCGTACATAATGGTTCACCATCCATTGCCCGTCGGGGGGTTCCCCGCGGGGAATGATATGGCCTACATATCCCGTCTTTACTGCATCGTATCCATTGTTCTTCATAAAACGGTAAGCTGTATCCATCTGGCGTTCGTAATTGGTTACCGATGCTGATGTTTCATGGTGCATGATGAGTTTTACTTTTTTTGAGGCTGCGTATTTATGCAATCCTTTCACATCAAAATCACCATACGGTGTTACAAAGTCAAACACATTTTCCTTGTATTGGCCAAACCAGTCTTCCCAACCCACATTCCAGCCTTCAACCAGCACCCCGCTAAATCCGTGCTTTGCTGCAAAATCGATATAACGTTTAACATTAGCTGTATTTGCACCATGCTTGCCGCTGGCACTGTCCCAACTGGCTTTACCCACATGCATCTCCCACCAAATACCCACATATTTGGTAGGCTTTATCCAGGAAGGGTCTTTAATAACAGAAGGATCGTTTAAATTAAGTATGGTATGTGAAGCCAGTATTTCCGTTGCTTTATCAGAAACAAGTATGGTGCGCCAGGGTGTTTTTGCCGGTGTTTGCAAATAGGCTTTATTGCCCAGGGCATCGGGTACCAATGCTGATGAAAGTGTAAAATCCTTTTTATCAATGAGCAGGTTCATGGCCGGGTAATTCACCAGGGCAGCTTCGTGTATATTGATGTATAAACCTTCTTTGGTTTTCATCATCAATGGAGTTTGCACAGCATCTTTATCAAAAAACGGTGGGCAAAAATATTGGCCGCATATTTAGGATCAAGAGCATCCACTTCACTGAGATTGGTTATGTTGGGCGAAAATTCATTACTGTCATAATCCCCGGGGATCCAGAATGCCTTGTGATCGCCGGTCAGGCTGAATTCAGTTTTTTCTGCCGATACAATAAAATGGTGTAGGTTTTTCTGTTTTGGAAATTCATACCGGAAACCAATACCATCGTCAAACACTTTAAAAATGATGTTGAATACGATGGCGTTTTCTCCCTGCTGGCTCAGGCTTACCAGTAACTGGTTATAATTTTCCCGGATCTCCTTTACATCACCCCAAACCGGTTTCCATTTGTTATTGTACGTAGTTTGGCCGGATGCTGTGATCTTTAAATTGGATTGTAAAGCGGGCAATGCTTCATTGGTCATGGTTTGTTTTAACTGGAAACCCATAGTTGACGGAAATATCACTTCCCTGTTCTTATAGGAAAGTTCATAAACGGGTGCCCCGTTATCATTCAGCCAGAAATTGAGCTGTATGTTTTTGTTGGGAGAATATACGGTTGTTTTTACCTGGGCAAAAATTACTGAACCATACAATAAAATGAGCAGTGAAAAACTAGTTTTTAAAATGCATAATAACCGGTTTTAAGATCTGAAAGGAATCAGGTACAAGAGAAAACAATAACTAATGTCCGGGTACAAGAGAAAATAAAATGCCATTTTTAAAAAAAATGGCATTTTATTTATGATCATGAATGCGGTTTAATTAATAGTTACTGTTTGTAAATTTTCATTAAGGGTGATCGTGTACGTCCCGGCAGTTGCAGGCGTTTTAAAATTAGGTCCGCCATCCCACTGGATCGGTCTTGGAGTTCCGGTAGCCTGGCTTTGACCGCTGTTATCTTCATAATCAAATGCTCCCCAATCGTTACCGGCCAGGAACTTAATTTCTTCATTGGCATCCAAAGGCAAAGTAATTGTCCAGGTACCATTGCCGGTATAGGTCATTTGAGGCGATGCACCGGGGTTCCAGTCGGGCACTCCGGTCATACCGTTACCAACAACCCTCATTTCGGCAGCTGAGTTTAATAAATATTTTAGGTCAGTAGTATTTGATCCGTTCCAGATAGCCCTGGTTCTTCCGCTTGCCCCAGTCCATTTAAAATTATCAAATCCTGATCCCGGATCTACAACCATTTTTCCGCCATTGGCATTGTCAACGGCAAACCAGCGGTTTAAGTTATTGGCGGAATTATCCCAGGCATTTCCATCATGAAATTTAAATTCATTGTTTGTATTCATATTGGCAAGTAAAATAAATTTATTTACTCCAATGTAACTCATCTTTGTTGCAGGCTGCGACCAACCCTGGAAGTCTCCAATCATACCCATTCCGCCAATACCATTTGATACAGCTGTTTGTAAATAATATTTTTTATTGGCAAGGTCAAAAGTTACCCTATATACTCCGGTCGTTGTAACTGCTATATTGTTTTCATTTACATCAGTAATTGTACCTGCAGGGCCTGCAGGATCCTGTCCCCAATCAACTGCACCTGGGAAAGGTGGCCAGTTTTGGCCATTAACAAATTTAATTTCATTACCACCGGTAAGCTGTATATAAGAATAATAAGTACCTGGGAAACGGGGGTCTTCTATCATTCTGGTAGACTGAGCGATATCCCATCCACCTGGACTTGCACTACCTACGATATAAACTTTTACTTCTCGTATGATAACCAGGTCGTTAACATAATCTGCCTGCTGACTCCAGTTGCCTGAAGTTGCAATAACAGTCCATTTAAGGTTTGCAGGTGTAGCTAATGAAGTCAGTCCATGGGCAATCAGGCTATCGTTCATGGCCTTATAAGTTATCGTAGCTGTTGAATCAGCAGGTGCTGCATTGGGATTTAATGTAAATAAGGGATTTGTAAAATCGCCTGTTAAACTAAAAACAACTTTATACGTAATGGCAGGGCTACCGGTAGCAGCCTTTGATCTTGTCCACCGAAAAAGGAAACTTTCAGTTGTACTGCCGGGTTAATCGTTACAGGCGATGTACTGGAAACGGGAGCTAATAAAACAAAATTTGATGCTCCATCCTTCATCCGTGTAATGCTGATGTTGAAAATACTTTGACTTAAAATTGCAACCGAACCATTGGATGCCTGCACGCTCCAGATAAGATCGGTTTTGGCACCATTGGCTATACCTTTTGCTTTAAGGGCATCATCTAACTCCTGATAAGTTATAGTGGTTGAAGTCAGATTACCTGCAACAAATTCGATAAAAGGAGTTTTAAGATCACCGCCGGTTTTTAACGCCATTACAATTTTATATATTGGCACTGTGGCTAAACCGGGCACGGCTGCATTCCAGCTAAATGGAACCAAAAAATTTGGAGTACCGGAATTTAAAATAATGCTGGTACCGGTTTCAGGTGTTTTGATCGTAAAGTCTACAAGTCCTTCGCCGTTTGGATTATTCCCTTCAAATTCTACTTTTTTACAGCCCGAAACAGCAGCATTGAAATGGTAAGTAAGGAAAATATTTTTTTCATTTTATTATTTTTAAATGATTTTCTACAAATTTTATTTCATGGATGTAAAAGTTACTTCTGTATCTGCACTGGATACAGTTGTAGGCAGACCATTTATATCGAGCATAGTGCCGTTAAATCTATAAGTAAATTTCATTAACTTTCTTCCTGCTGCAGGCGTAAAAGAAACATTGGGTATAAAAGAACCGCTCCAGATTGTTACATCAGTTTTACGCAGCGGTAATGTAACAGCAGCTCCTACAGCATTATTCAAATCATCATACATGGTAATAGTAAAAGTTGCCGGCGTCATACGCTGGTCGTTTTACTGATACTGCATATCGCTGATCAAAATTTACACTAACCACATCATCCACATCAACTTTTGCAGGAAATACCCTGGCTAAAGACGGAACAAAAATCAGCGGATCAAAAAAGTATGGTTTGTAATCTTGTGTTTGAGCACTGCCATCTTTTTTCTTCAATAAAAAACCAAAACTTTTTAACTGGGCAGGCGTTTGTCCAAACATGGTTGTACCTGTAAATTTATACGTGAACTTATTGGGGCCGGCGGGTGTAAGCTTTGCTGCTTCAGAAGAATTAGTCCAGCTTCCGTTAGTAATCCCATCTGCACCACCACTCAATCCCGGGTTAGAAAATATCCATAAGTATGCATCAGCAACGCCGGCCATGCCCGTTCCTGTAACATCAATTGTTATGGTTACTTCATCTTCGGCAGTAAAACTGGAAGGTGAGAACGAAGGATTTTGTGCCAGTGCCCCAAAACCTAAAAATGCGAATATTAGTAAATAAAATAACTGCTTCATGTTTCAAATATTTTTATTGTTTAGCAAATTCATAACTATAGGAGATCAAAAGTTTTCCGGTTGTTGCGTCTCTTTTTTCTTTAATAAGTTTTAATGTATTGGATGCACCTACCGGGTAACCACCCAGGGTAATAGTATCTGTTGAAGCTCCATTGCTCAAATAAATATTTTTTGGATAATTTAAATTATCTACTGTCCAGTTACCACTGTTAAGTTTTACAATTTTGGGTGATGTACCCGGCACAGCAAGAAAAGTTGTAGGTGCATTACTGCTAACATTCAGCGTTAAAACAAAACTTGTGTAAGGAAACAGGTTTGTAATATAGAGCTGCTGATATGGAAAACCATTTTTTGTAGCATCTTCATCAACCTGTGTTGATTTGGTTAATTTCCAGGTGCCGTTTACGGATTGAAGAAAATTCCTTTGTACACCCATATCTTCAAAACTGGCCGGCCTGCAGGCAGCAAATACAATAGTTGCCAGCATGACAACAACTGCTATTTTGTTTATACATTTCATACGATCTTTTTTAAAATTAGATACTTATATTATTTTGTTAGAAGCAACCTCCTTCGGGGTTCAGTACAAATGATGCATTCGCATCTTTCTCTGCTTTTGGAAACTGAAGTATGAAACCCGGACAGTTCCAAACGGAATTCCTGCGATCTATATTCGTACCGTTCCTTGCACCAATTCTTTTTATTTCCTGCGTACGGTTTCCTTCTCCTACCATTTCCAATTCCCTTTCGGCACGTGTTGTTGAAATTACAAGTGCAGCATTGGCAATAGGTGGCAAATTAATGTAGTGCCTCCGTAAGCACGTGTCATCAACTCATTTATATCAGCAATGGCAACCGCTAAATTTGCACCTCCAACTTCTGCTCCGGCTTCTGCCCTGATTAATTTCATCTCGGTAAGGTGTACCAGGGGAAGATCAAAAAAGTTTTTATTGTATTTGGTTAATACATTGAAACCTGCCTGTAAAGAATTACTATACCAGGCTTTTCTCAGATCAGCCGGGCGTGCAGTTGCAACATTATAATACTGATAAGTAAATGTAAAACCAGGTATTCCCAGGTCTGACCGGAAATTACCCCTTAATTCGCTACCGGGGTTGTATTGATTGGGCGTTGTTTGATCTGCAATAGCAATAATGCCTTCGGTACTTAATGCCTTAGAAAACCTTTTATCAAATGTAGCATCCAGTGTAAACTTATTGCTGGCAATAACTTCATTGGCATACTGATATGCTTTTGCAAAATTATTTTGTTGAAAATAAACTTTAGCTAAATAAGCTTTTGCAGCCCATTTAGTAGCCGTGTAATATTTTCCACTTGCAGGTGCGTCTGGCAGTAAAGTATCTGCAGCCGATAAATCAGCAAGTACCTGGTCATAAACCTGTTTTACGGTTGACCTGTTCAAAGATTCCAGGCTGTATTCTGTTCTGAGCGGAATACCCAAATGGCTGTTATCATTTGTGAATCCCCATGGCTGGGCAAACATTCTTACCAATTCAAAATGAGCCAATCCCCTGAAGAACCTGGCTTCGCCCTCGAGCCTGTTTTTAGCTGTAGTTGCCAGTGAAAGGTTTCTCAGTACTATGTTGGCATCCAAAATAATCCGGTACCCTTTACCGTAATAGGCATCTCTTGTTCCACCAAAGAATGAATTTTGCCTGCGAAAGATCTCAGAGAAATCTCCCGTAAACCTATCGCCTTTGTATTCATCCCCCAAAAGTTCATTGAGTATCTGGTGCCTGCCGCTTAAAAAATCACCATCGCCCAGTAATGTATACTCCGTTGGAAAATGCTGACAGATCAGCTTCCGTTTTAAGTGCCTGTTCTTCCGTTAGCTGACCTTCAGGCGGGCGTTCAAGAAATTTTTGCAGGATATGGTGCCGGTTAAAATAACAACCAATGCAAGTGTTGATAAAATATATTTTTTCATATAGCTTAAGTTAATAAAGTTAAAAACCAAGATTGATACCAAAGATAAATGTGCGTTGTGTTGGCGCTGTTAAATAAGTGACATTTGGACTAAGATTTCTATCCTGGGGATTTTCAAAGTCACGTGTTATCTCAGGATCACCACCCGGGTATTTACTGAACGTTAACAGGTTGCTGCCCGTTGCATAAATACGCAGTGTTTTCAATTTCCATCTTTTAAGTGTATTGGGCGAAAACCTGTATCCGATTGTTAATTCCTTAAACGTAAATAACTGGCATCATGTAAAAACATGGTTGAATTAAACTGGTCTTCACTTGGTAAACCCAGGTAATTTGTAGCATCATACGTAAGGCGTGGGTATGTAGCCTGGTCACCCGGCTGTGTCCACCTGTCTACAAAATCTTCACGGAAATTCCAGTTCTTTTTTGAAACACCCATAAACTGGTATTTGCCCGAATTGTCGTAAATACTTCCACCGATTACATAACTGAATAAGGCAGAGAGTTCAATATTTTTGTATTCAATATTGGTATTAAATCCACCAATATAATCCGGCATCACGCTTCCTGCAAAAACACGGTGATTTAAAGAAAAGTCTTGGTCTGGTTACCATTGGCATCAAGCCAGATGGGTAACCCATCTTTAGAATCTACGCCATAATAACGTACCAGGTAGTTAACACCCAAAGGAAGGCCTTCAATTACCCTCGTATCATTGGTACCACCACTTACTGCATCAGGGCCCAGTTCCCATTTTTTAACTTTATTCTGATTACGTGCTATATTACCACCTACTGTCCATTTCCAATCTTTTCCCTGGATAACTTTATAATTCAGACTTACTTCCAAACCCTGGTTTTCAATAACACTGTTAGGTAAATTCCTGTAAATATTACCTGTGCCTGTTGAACTTGCCAGACCCGGTTCCATCAACAACAAATTTGTTGAGGATTTGTGGTAGTAAGCAACCTCACCGGTCAGCCTGTTATTAAATAAAGCAAACTCAATGGCAACATCCGTATTCTTTAAGGTTTCCCACTGTAAATCCGGGTTCCCCACGCCATTCAGGTAAATTGTTGAGCCACCATTGTATCCAATACCTCCAACCTGGTAATTGGCAAAATACCTGCCTGAACCAATATTTGCATTACCCACAATACCATAAAGCACGTAATTTCAGGAAATTTATCTGACGGATATTTTTATAAATTTCTCTTCGCTCAATGTCCAGGCTCCCGAAATGGCAGGAAAGAAGCCATGTTTGTTGTTGGTACCAAATTTTGACGAACCATCCAGTCTTGCAGTTAATTGCAGTGCAAAACGGTTATCAAACGTATAATTTACCCTGCCAAAAAAACTGTTGAAGGTATATTCTTCCTGAGCTTTAGTAGTTGGCTGGCCTGCTGCATTTCGCTGATCTATGATCTCATCTCTCCTGGACCTGTACGCAGAAGGGTTTTTCCAGTAGGGCTCTGCTGCAAAAATTTCCGATCTCAAATAAATAACCTTTTTCTTACATAGGACTGTATTTCTACACCCCCAAAAATTAAATTTATGTTTTTCACCAATTTCCGTAAGGTAGTTGGCTGTAACATTTCCATTTACATTTGTACCCCAGTAAGGGTTACGTTTTGCATAACCGGAATCGGGGCTTGCCTGGTTGATCCAGTTGCTGGATTCATAAATGTCATCAAAAGAATTGGTGTATTCAATAGAACTATTGACCCGTACAAATAAATTTTTAATAGGGTCGTACTCCAGGCCCAAACCACCTATTAACCTACTGTCAATTTCACGTCTTTTTGTTTCCTGTATTCTTCTTACAGGATTTGCACCATTCATAAAGTAAGTACCGTTTGCATTATACACTGTAAAGAACGGCAATGCACTGCTCATGGCCTCCCAATGCCTCCATCCCAGGCTGCAGGCACACGTTTATTAACGCCCCTATTATACCCTGATGTAAAAGCCAGTTTCAGGTTTTTAAAATTTTATAATCAATATTTAACCTGGCACTTAATCTTTCGTAACTGTTTGTTTTAATATACCCTTCGTTATTGCTGTAAGTAATATTTGCAAATGTTTAAACTTATCAGTTCCCTGGGTCATGCTCAGGTTGTTCTCATTGATAAACCCTGTTTGAGTAAGCTGATCCCACCAATCTGTATTGTTATTAGCAGCAGTAGCAAATGTATACCCACCCGGTAAAGGTGCTTCACCGGTTTTACCATCATTGGTCCATGCCTCCCTGGCGCAATTGCAACCACTTATCTGTATTTACAAAATTTTGTTTTTGGCATAAGTTGCGATCCCTACACGTGTATTAAAATTAAACTGTGGTTTCCTGTCTTACCCTCTTTTGGTGGTGATCAAGAATAACCCCCGTTTGCACCCTTGATCCGTAGATACCGGTGGCACCTGCATCTTTCAAAATTTCAACAGATTCTATATCTGCCGGGTTGATGGATGAAAGCGGATTTTGATTCATAGCGCCCCGTTTCCACGCAAGAACTGATCGGATATAATCGGAATTCCATCAACAACATATAAAGGATCGCCCGAAGCTGATATGGAACCTACCCCCCGGATACGCACAACAGAGCCTGAGCCTGCAAGACCATTACCCGATAGTATCTGCACACCAGGTGCTTTACCCTGCAATGCAGCTTCAAAACTGGGAACAGATATTGAATTTAATTTTTCACTGCTCACTTTTGATATAGCACCGGTTACATCCCTGCGCCGTTGGGTACCATAACCAACAACAACAACCTCATTCAGTTGCAGGTTATTCTGAACCAACTTAATATCCAGTGATGCAGATCCTGTAGTTGCTACCTCCTGCCTGTCAAATCCAACAGAACTGATAATAAGTGGTGCATTGCCGGTAACATTAATTTTAAATGTTCCATCATTAGCAGTTTGTGTAAGCGTCTTAGTACCCTTTACAGTAATTGTTGCTCCCGCTACAGGAGTTCCATCCTTTGCATCAGTAACTTTTCCTGTGATTACATTTTGAGAAAGTGCCGCCAGTGTTAGCAGGATCATGGTACATGACAGCATTAATTTTTTGGAGATTTTTCTCATAAAACAAGCATTGAGTTTTTAAAAAATAGCAATTGCAAAATTGGTGTGTACCATATACACATTTAAAATGTGTATTTTATACACAAATTAGGTCTTTTTTTTAATTAACAATTATTTGTTAATAATTTTTTTTAAAAATATTATTACCTGTAAACACACTGTTTGTAAGACCTTAATAATCAAATCCTTTAAAAAACGGGTTCCCGTTCAATTAAAAATCGATTCCCACCCATTTCTTCTTCTTCCGTTCGTATTTACTGTAATTGAATGTGTAGAGTTTGCCCGGGCGGTGTGGCACATCCTGTTCCATCTCATTGATGTCGACCAGGAAATCCATCGCAAAAAATTTCTTCCGGAAATTACGCCTGTCCATTTTGTATCCAGGATGGCTTCATACACATTCTGCAATTCCCGCAAAGAGAATTTTTTGGGTAACAGGCTGAATGCCAGCGGATGCTCCTGTACCCGCCTTTGCAACTGTTCATAACTGCTATCCAGGATCTTTTTGTGGTCAAATGCCAGTTCGGCTATATCATGTACATCGTGCCAATGCAGTTCGTTATCCAGTATTTTTAATTTATGATGCTGAATATTGATCAGTGAATAATAAGCAACTGTTACAACCCTTCCGGCCGGGTGGCGGTTAAGGCAGCCAAAGGTTTTTACCTGCTCCAGGTAAACATCATCCAGGCCGGTACGTTGTTTTAAAATACGGTTGGCGGCGGCATCCAGTTCCTCCTTTGGATCAACCAGGTCGCCCAGTAAAGACCAGCGGCCCTGGAATTTTTTAAGATCACTCCTGATCAGTAATACTTTAAGTTTATTATCATCAAATCCAAAAATCACACAATCAACGGATAATGCAATACGGTTGATGCTTTTAACTTCTGACTGGATGGCTGAAAGTGTTTTAATATTGATCGCCGGCCTGTTTTGAATTATTTTCGACATATGCATATTTCTATAGTTTACCTTAATTAATACTTAACAAATTTTACAATATTGCCCCTGTTGTTCTGGGTTAGTACCAGGAAATAAACACCCTTGGACAACTTATCCAGCTGTTGTGTTATTATGAACTGGTATTGCCCGGCTACCTGGCTCGAATTTAAAAGTGATTGTAAACGCTGGCCCTGCGGATTTATAATTTCAATGGAGTAATTACCGCTTTCGGCAATGATATAATCAACTATTGCCCGGCCGGTTACAGGATTGGGTGATATTTTAATTCCATACCCGTCTCGCAGGTCTGTTATTTGATCATTGTGCGAACTGGTCGTGAATTGACCGGTACTGTAATTAGCAATGGATACAGCAGAACAGTTTGCACTTACACGCCAGTCATATATTGTAGATGGGACGAGGTTTTGTAAAGAAATATTTCCATTACTTATTCCCGAAGCTGCATTGATCCACGTGCCTGATGAAGCAGCTTTATAATCAACTGTGTAAAAATTACCTGCTGATACTGACCAGTTGAGAATTGCTGAATGCATGCCGATATTGGTAACCAGTAATCCGGATGGAGCCACGGGAGTTGCTGTTATATTTACATTAATAACTGTTCTTGGCCCTTCACCACAACTATTAGACTGGCTGACATAATAAGCAGTACTGCCTGCAGTAGCTGTTGATGGCGTTGGTGCCGTGGTACTTCCTGTGCCACCGGTAGCTGTTGTGTACCACAAAAGATTATTTCCTGTGGCAGATAATGGAGCCGGCACTGAGTTCTGACAATAGGTGACCGGAGTATTTACCACCGGTACCGGTGGTAACCGGGTAACATTTACTGCGATAACGGCACGCGGGCTTTCACAACCATTAACCGTTTGTGACACATAATAATTGGTGCTCCCGGCTGTTGCTGTTGACGGTGTGGGTGCTGTTGCATTCCCGGTTCCGCCAGTTGCAGCGGTATACCACAATAAGGCAGTACCCGAAGCTGTTAACTGCACTGCAGCAGCATTTTGGCAATAATTGACCGGTGTTATAACGGTGGGGGCTAAAGGCGTTGCAATGATATTTACCGTTATGGGTGCACGTGGACTTTCACAACCCGTGTTAGACTGGCTGACATAATATGTGTTACTGCCTGCCGTGGCAGTTGATGGAGTTGGTGCTGTTGCACTGCCTGTTCCGCCGGTTGCAGCTGTATACCACAAAAGATTATTGCCTGTTGCAGTTAATGGAACCGCTGTTGCGTTCTGGCAATAGGTTACTGGGCTGGTAACCGTTGGTGCAGCGGGCACAGCTGATACAGTTACAACTATAACTGCCCTCGGGCTTTCACCACAACTCTGGGTTTGACTTACATAATAAGATGTACTGCCTGTTATTGCTGTTGATGGCGTTGGCGCAACCGGGTTGCCTGTACCACCGGTTGGCGTTGTATACCATAATAAATTGGTACCCGTAGCTGTTAGTTGCACTGCAGCTGCATTCTGGCAATAATTAACCGGGCTTGTAACTGTTGGTGCTGGTGTATTTGCCGTTACATTCACTACGACCGGTAAACGGGGACTTTCACAGCCAATGGTTTGCGAAACATAATATGTGGTACTGCCTATTGTTGCTGTTGATGGTGTTGGAGCCGTTGGACTACCTGTACCTCCCGTTGCCGTGGTATACCATAACAGGTTTACCCCGGTAGCCTGCAGCGGCGACGCCACAGCATTCTGGCAATAATTTACCGGGCTTGTAGCAGTAGGCGCTGCTGTTGTACAGGGAGGTATACTTACATAAATATGATATTCACCCGGTTGAAGTGTTATTGACTGGGATATTGATGTAAGGTTAAAATTATTTCCGGTAATACCATTTAACCCTGTGCCTGTTCCATTGCTGATATAATTAGTCCAGTCACCTGCTGCCTGGAAAGTAATTGTTTTTGTTTGCGTCACTACATCAAAATTGGCTATCACTGTTACTTTTTTGCCGGCAGCATTGGGGTCAGCGATCTGGAATACTTTTACCAGCCCGCTGTTAAAATCATAGGTAAAAAGAAGTATTGTTGAAAACAGCCGGGTTGCTTAACCGCAATTGAATGACACTTTTATAGGTATTATACAAATGCACCCTTTCCGGAACCAGCATATATTCCCAATGCGGTGGTTTATTGGCTACATTCGATCCGCCGAAATTAAGCGGTATATCATACCCCCTTTCGCCGAACTGCCAGATCATTTTAGGTCCCGGTACGGTAAAGAAAACCGTTGTGGCAGCTTCTGCCCTTGCCAGTGCTGTATTCAGGTTGCGAACATTATAACTACCCGAAGCATTACCGAAAGTTATATTACGGTACATGTTGCGTTCTTCATCATGGCTTTCCATATATCCCACCAATGCCGGGTTATTAAAACCACGTTGTGCACTGTTGTAAACAACTGCAGATATATTTGAATTGGTTGCAAAACCCATTGTACATTCATTGTAGGTTACATTACTGTTTCCCCATAACATAAATCCATGTGCAGCATATTCCTGTTCTTCCTGGCTGGGCAGTGTTCCCAAAAATTCCAGGATCATATAGGTTCCCGGGTAAGTTGGCAAAGTAGCATCATAATATCTTTTTAAATTGGCTACCCTGGAAGCATCATAATTTTCAATGGTAGTGGTGTTGCTGGGTGTTTGTGTAAATCCTTTTGCCAGGTCAAACCGGTATCCATCTATCCTGTATTCCGACAGCCAGAAATTTAAAGACCGCTGAACCAGGTATTGTGTTGCTGCAGAAGTATGGTTAAAATCATTAAAAAAAGCATACGCATGCGGCGCTACAGGATTTAACCAGGGATTGTTTGCAGCCGGCCTGTTATTGACGGCATCCCAATACATTTTTGCCTGTGGCGCGTTCCCGGTACAGTGATTATAAACAACATCCAGTATCACTGCAATTCCGTTCAAATGACATTTATCAATAAATTCCTTCAGCTTGTTTTTTGTGCCATAATATTTATCAGGTGCAAAATAGAAGGATGGGTTATAACCCCAGCTTTCATTTCCGTCGAATTCATTTACGGGCATCAATTCAATGGCGTTGATACCGATATTCTTTAAATATTGCAAAGAGTCGATCAAAGACTGGTAGCTGTGTTCAGCAGTAAAATCCCTGATGAGCAATTCATACACCACCAGGTTTTTTTTATCCGGTTTTGAAAAATTATTTACCTGCCAGCTGTATTGCGGTTCAGCCGTTTGAAAAATACCTACGAGGCCTGTTGTTAATCCCGTGGGGTAAGGCTTAAGGTTGGGATATGTAGTGGCATTGATAAATGGATCATTGCCGGGGTCCAATACTTTTTGTGTGTAAGGATCAGCGATACGGATACTGTTGTCAATTAAATACTGGTAACCGTATTCCAGGCCGGGCGTTAGCCCGGTTAATGTTATCCAGTAATAATTTGCATCCGGCGTACGGTTCATCTGGTAAACACACTGGTTGGCCCAGTTTGAAAAATCTCCAACCACCACCACATTGTTTTTTACCGGGCGCATATAATACCAATGTTACTGCAGTGTTGTTGGTATTATAGTTTATGCCTTCAACTGCACCCGAAGGCAATGCAGCTACAGTGGTTGCCGGCGGAATATAAAAACTGAATGAATCTTTAACTGTTACAGAACCATTATTTCCTTCCAGGAAAACCTGGTGAGAACAGGCACTTGTAATTGTTGGATTTGCTGAAATCGTAATTGCATTGGATGCTGTGTTAACTGTATTGCCATCCAGTTTTAAAGTAAGATTTGAATTGGCCGAAGCAACACCTGTTATATTGATGCTGCCGCCAACTGCTACCGTTAAGGGTTCCAGCCACGGGATATACCTGGGTTCAAAAGGCGGAAGGTTTATACGTACAGCATATTCAGCACTTCCATAAACAGGCAGGTACATATCACTCACATCCGAATTAACCTGCTTTAACGTACCGTTTTCATTTCTGAAAACAATGCAAACTTTCTGGATGGTTTCGCCGCCAGGCACACCCATAAAAACTACGTATATCCGTTATCGTGTATTGATATTTATTAGCGCCAAGTGCTGTAGCCTTTGCAGCAGGATCAGCCGTACCCCAGCTGAATTTTACATACCGCCAGTTATTGGGACCGGTACTTAAATTGGTGATAACGCCAATGGCACATACACATTATTTGAATTGCCTCCTTCAAAATTCAGCAAACCCTGGTTGCCTTTATTACAATCTACCGTAAAACTTAAAGTTGAATTATCAACCGGGAATTCAGGGTCCAGCTCAGTAAACGCTGGGCATTCAGAGAAAATCCTACACAAAATGTCAGAATTGAAAAAAGGATCTTTTTCATATAGCAGGCGTTTAATGTGTAAAATAAACACATTATTTGGATTTGCCCAAAAAAGATTCTTTGATTACCGGGAATATCTTTATTTCAACAGTTCAAATACAGCACTTCCATATGACTCAAGTTGAAAATCATTTAAGCCGGTTACAGTACCAGTCAAAATATTTTTCATATTGGAAAAGCCGGCTGTTCTTTCTGTAAATCTTTTCAATGAAATGGTTTTCTTTTCTTTGGCAGTATTCATGACCACCATAATGGTTTGTTTATCATCATACCTGAAGTAAACATATACGCCATCCTGGGGTACAAACTGCATCATTTTTCCCGTAGTGACCGCTGAAGAACGTTTACGGAAATTGGCTACTGTGGAAACGTGATCCCATATCTCATTTTCGGTTACACTTCGCCCTGTCCTTGTAAATTTATTCAGCTTATCCTCCTTCCAGCCGCCCAGGAAATCCTGGCGTACATAACCGTCATTGGGACTTGTAGTGCCCGTCATACCTATTTCTCCGCCATAATAAAACTGTGGTATTCCCCTGCAGGTAAGTAACCAATTGATTGCACTTTTATACTTTTCTCTATGCTCTCCAACAACTGAATAAAACCTGGCTATATCATGATTATCCAGGAAGATCACATTACGCATGGGATCTTTATAAACAAAATCCTGTGCAAGAACAGTATATAATTTATTAACACCATCGTTCCATCCAAAATCTTTTGTCATCGCATCGGTTATTCCCCACAGTGTTTGAAAATCAGCAGCGGCCTGCAGGTTGCGCCTGTATGGAATATTGTAATTGTTCTGCACAAAATAACTCTGGTTGGGTACACCGTGAACCCAGGTTTCGCCAAACAGGGTAAGTTTTGGGTACTCATCCATCAGTGCCTTATTACAACGGTTCATAAATTCCAGGTCATTATAGGCATAAGTGTCAATACGCCAGCCATCAATACCAAATTCTTCAACGGTCCATAAAGCATGCTGGATCAAAAAATTGGCAACATATGGATTATTCTGATCCAGATCGGGCATCTGAGTTACGAACCAACCGTCTGCCATGATCTTTTGATCTGTCTTACTTGCATATGGATCAAAAGTACCTGGTCTTTATAACTGGTTTGTGTAAAACCCGGCCATTGATGCAACCACTCTTTCATGGGTGGATCCAAAACGGTGTGGTGTTTAATGCCCACATGATTGTATACTGCATCCTGGATGATCTTCAGGCCCTTCTTATGTGCAGCTTCAACCAGGTCATGATACGCTTTATCACCACCAAGCCTTGGATCTACTTTATAATGATTGGTAAACGCATACCCATGTTCTGTACGGTTATCCATATCATTTTCAAGAACCGGGTTCAGCCACAATGCAGTAACACCAAGTGATTGCAGGTAATCCAGGTGATTTTGTATTCCCTTCAGATCACCGCCATGCCTGTTGAAAACGGTGTCTCTTCTTAATGTCTGGTCCCGCATTCCGGGAACACGGTCATTGCTTTCATCACCATTACTGAAACGGTCGGGCATGATGAGGTACATAAAATCCTTTGAAGTAACGCCCTGTGCAAAAGAAACCCCATTACCGTTCCTGCGGGCTTTCAGTTCATATGAAAATTCCATATTTCTTACAAAAGGGAATTTTATCGTGCCGGGCTTTGCCGTTGCCTCAATGACCAGGTCAATAAAAATATAATTTGGGTTTTCAACCCGGTTTATTTTTGTCAGCTTCACACCGGTAGCCAGTTTTATGCCCCCGGGCCCCATTTTTATCATCGGGAAATTATCGGCCACATTTTTACCATGCAGCATTACCTGCACCCTGTTCCATTTCATGCCGGTCCACCAGTGTGTGGGATAACAATCATAATTTTCATTTTGTGTAAATGCAAAGCATGGTACCAGCAATATTGCAAATAATACAGAAAGTCTTTTCATAATAAAATATTATACAAGTTTAGGATCAGGAATAATGGTGATATCCTCATCATTTTTCTTTTCTTTTACAATAAAGTAACAGAGTAATCCTGCAACCACCATCAGCCCCCCGCCTATCTGTACTGCAAGCATCCGATCGTTATCTAAAAGATTTGTCATGATCCATCCGAAAAATAAAGAAGCAATGATCTCAGGCAAAACAATAAAGAAGTTAAAGATCCCCATATAAAGCCCAATTTTATTTTCAGGTAAACTTCCTGCAAGCATGGCGTAGGGCATAGACAGGATACTTGACCAGGCTATACCAACACCAACCATACAACCATACAGCATTAATTTATTGGTAACAAATCCTACTGCTATTAAGCCTGCTGCACCACAAAACAGGCTAAAGCTATGCGTTAATTTTCTGCCCAGTTTTCTTGCGATAAAAGGTATTATCAATGCAAAAGCAAATGCTACTACATTATAGAATGAAAGGGTTAGGCCTGCAAATTCCACACCTTCTGTATAAACAGAATCAGTTTCACTTGTTGCTCCAAAAACATTCCTGGCAACTGCAGTACTGTAATAAAACCACATCAGGAATAATCCCGGCCAGGTAAAGAATTGTACCAGGGCAAGTTGTTTCATTTTAGGCGGCATATTTTTTATAGAATCCATTATTTCTCTAAACCCGCCGCCAAAACCTTTGTTACTTTCTTTTATTTTTTCTTTGAACCCTACTCTTCAGGCGGGTATTCTTTGGTACTAAATATGGTGTACATCACAGCAATAAAAAAAATGGTACCCCCGATATAAAAAGCAAATTTTACGGAATCAGGTATTTGCCCATCTACACTATCCCTTGAAACGCCAAACCAGTTTGATAAAAGCCATGGTAAAGCAGAAGCAATACTGCCACCCAGGCCGATCATCAGGCTTTGCATGGCAAAACCACGGGTGCGTTGCTTTTCTGTAAGCTTATCTGCCACAAATGCACGGAAAGGTTCCATAGCAATATTACCGGCTGTGTCGAGAATCCAAAGTAATCCTGCCGCCATCCATAACACGCCGCTATTAGGCATTAAAAAAAGACAAATTGAACTCAAAACTGCGCCAACGAAAAAACAGGGTCTTCTCCTTCCCCACCATGGATGCCAGGTGCGGTCACTCATGTAGCCAATAATAGGCTGTACGATCAACCCGGTTAATGGTGCTGCTAAAAATAACAATGGGATTTCATCCGGGCTTGCTTTAAGATATTCATATATCGGGCCCATATTAGCCCTCTGCAGATCCCAGCCGAATTGTATTCCGAAAAATCCAAAACTCATATTGAATATTTGCCAGAAATTCAGCATGGGTTTGGATACCAATGGCGGGTGTGGGGTAACTTCAGCAATTTTTACTTTAGACATAGCAATCGTTAGGTTAAAGAAAGGGAATTGTGTAAAAAATACACTTTGCTAAAAAATACAATAAATTATTACCCGGCAAAAAAATATTCCGGGGATCAAAGCGGGGGATTAACTGATCTTACCGGTAATCATAAACAATATAACCCCAGGGTTCAATACTGAATTCATGGGTTTCGTTTACTTTTTCCTTTACACCCATAAATACATTCATTGGTTCGCCTGTAATGGTTTTATCCGTAACCCTGAATTTTTGGGGCAGTTTTGATAAATTTAAGATCACAATAATTTTATTGCCGGCCTTTTCTCTTTGATAGGCAAAAACTGCTGTATCAGCAGTACTGGCCAGTTTTTTATAGGATGCCCCGGCAGACAATGCTGCAGTGGACTTACGCAGGGTAAGCAGTGTTTTATAAAAAGCAGCCAGGTCCATTTCACCTTCCCAGGGTATGGTGTCTTTTACAAAAAATTTAAGGCGCTTTTTATTCATATCTTCCTGCCCGTTATAGATCAGCGGAACACTCTGGTACATGGTTTGGGAAAACACTGCAAATGTTTTAAAAGCATCTCCGTATTTTTCAAACTCGGTACCGTTCCAGCTGTTCTCATCGTGGTTGGTTGTAAAAAATAATCGGTACGCATTTTCAGGATACTTTTTAATTTCTGCCTGTATAACCGAATCAAACTGCTTTACTGTTTTCTTCCCGGCATAGACGTCGGCCATGGCCCGCATCATATTCCAGGCATATAACTGGTCAAAACCGGCAGCATATAATTCCAGGTTTTCTCCTTCGGCCAGCATGTACACCGGTTTTATTTTCCGCAATTCAGCAATACATTCCTTCCAGAAATCAACAGGCACATAATCAGCCACATCGCAACGGAAACCATCAATACCGGTTTCGGTTACCCAAAATTTCATGGCATCGATCATACTGTCTCTCAATGCACGGTTGCTGTAATCCAATTTCCGAACATCGGTCCAGTCGTAGGGAGCGATCAGTTTCCCGGCTGAATCTTTAGCATAAAAATCCGGGTGTGCTGTCATCCAGTGATTATCCGGAGCCGAATGATTGGCTACCCAATCGGTAATTACTTTAAAGCCCATTTCATGTGCATGTTTTACAAAAGCTTTCCAGTTACCCATGGTGCCAAACTCCGGGTTAAACCCTTTATAATCCTTAACGGCATAATAACTGCCCAATTCTTTTTCAGTCATTTTTCTTCCTTCAACACCAATGGGGGTTATGGGCATGAACCATAAAATTTCAACGCCCATCTCCTTTAACCTGGGCAGGGCTTTTCAAATTCCATAATGGTACCTGCTGCAGAGAACTGTCGCAGGTTCACTTCATAAATATTGCTTTGCGCACTCCAGGCTGCATGCCCGCTTATATCTGCAGGAACCGTTGTTTCCTTTTGCTTTTGATCATTGCAGCTTACGTGTACACATAATATACATGCCAGGTATAAAATATAAGCCAGGTATTTTTTTTGCATATTTTTATTTGAAAGGTAATATTTTTATCAACATCCAAAGGGATCTTTAATAAAATAAACTTGCTTTTCCTTCAATAAACTGCTTATGTATTCAGGGGTTGAAAACATTATTTTACATGCCTGCTTCTCAATATGGTAATAACATCTTCCAGTTTAAAACCCTTTGCCTGCAACAGGATCAAATAATGAAATAAAAGATCGGCTGCTTCATCTTTGAACAGATCATCATTGTTGTCCTTGGCTTCTATAACCAGTTCAACAGCCTCCTCCCCCACTTTTTGGGCAATTTTATTGATCCCTTTTGCAAATAAAGAACTGGTGTAGGATCTTTCACCGGGATTCCTTTTTCTTTCAGCAATTATTTTTTCAAGTGCTGCTAAAAAATCATTAGGGGCATTTTTTTCGTTCCAGCAGGTATCAGCACCGGTATGACAAACTGCCCCTGCAGGATCTACTTTGATCAATAACGTATCTTCATCGCAGTCAACTTTTATTTCTTTTACAAAAAGATAATTACCGCTTTCTTCACCTTTGGTCCACAATCGGTTTTTACTTCGGCTGAAGAATGTAACTTTTTGCAAGGCCTTTGTTTTTTCAAATGCTTCATCATTCATAAAGCCAAGCATTAATACCTTATTGGTTTCAGCATCCTGGATCACAGCAGGTACAAGCCCATCGGAATATTTATTAAAATTGACAGTCATGATCTTACCGGTATTTTTTGCTGTGATAAATATTGTTTTAAACGGGGAATTTCAATTTCCATGAAATGAAAAACACCTGCAGCCAAAGCTGCATCAGCATTGGCAGTTTGAAATACTTCTTTAAAATGCAATAACGTTCCTGCCCCGCCTGATGCAATAACAGGCACCGGCAAGGCTCCGGATAATGTTGCAGTTATATCCAATGCAAATCCATTTTTTGTGCCATCATTATTCATGCTGGTCAATAATATTTCACCTGCCCCTTCATCAACTGCCTGCTTTGCCCAGTCGGTTGCTTTGGTCCCTGTTCTTGTTCTGCCACCATTCAAATACACATACCATTCACCATCAGCTTCTTTTTTTGTATCAATGGCCAGCACCACGCATTGACTTCCAAATGCATTACCCAGTTCCCTTATTAAAGCCCGGTCTTTAAAAGCTGCCGTATTTACCGCAATTTTATCAGCGCCATGTTGTAAAAGAACAGCCACATCATCCACCGAACTGATACCTCCTCCAACAGTAAAAGGTATATTGATGTGGAAGGCAATTCTTTTCACCAGTTCAACCATTGTTTTTCTTTTTTCAACTGTTGCGGTTATGTCCAGGAAAACCAGTTCATCTGCACCCTGCAGGGAATACAGCATGGCCAGTTCCACCGGGTCCCCGGCATCACGGATATTTTCAAAGTTTATTCCTTTAACTGTGCGCCCGTCTTTAATATCCAGGCAGGGTATAATTCTTTTTGTAAGCATTGCTTTACGGGTTTAGTGTCATAAGTTCATCCAGTGTTATCCGGTTTTCGTAGATCGCTTTACCAATGATAACTCCGGAACAACCGGTCTCTTCCAGTTTTTTTACATCATCTATATTACTTACACCACCGCTGGCCACTAAATTAATTTCAGGATGTTGTAAGATGATCTTTTTGTAAAGATCTATTGATGGTCCCTGCATCATTCCATCTCTCGAAATATCCGTGCAGAAAATCTGGTTTACCCCCAGACCGGTCATCCTGTCAACAAAATCAAAAATATTGATACCCCCGTCTTCCAACCAGCCGCTGATCTTAATATTTTCATCCAGCACATCTGCGCCGATCAAAAAATGTTCCGCACCAAATTCCATCAACCATTCTTTCAGTATTTCGGGATGCTTTACAGCAAGGCTTCCAATAGTAACTATTGAAGCACCGGCATCAAGAACAGATCGTACATCGCTGACCTGTTTTACACCTCCTCCAAAATCGATGACCATATTGACAGCTGCTGCAATGTTCTCCAAAACAGCCATATTGCAGATCTTGGAAAGATATAATCCGTCTTTGCTACAGTATATGCAGATAATGCCGCATAGTAACTATTCACTGTGTACACAAAATCACCTTCATGCAGTCCATCAAATAAAACAGACCGATAATCATAAATATTATTCCAGCCAACCTGGGGGACTTTAAAAGCAGAAGATCCAAAAAGTTTTATCTCACTGTCAAATATGCCCAAACATGCAGTATCTCCTTCAGCTGAATGGCTGCACATAAGCTGCATCCCCAGGCAAATACCCAAAACAGGTTGTTTTAAACTGACGATGATCTTATCCAGCCCTTTTTCCTTTAAATAACTCATAGCCGGACCTGCATGCCCTACTCCCGGAAAAATAACTTTATCAGACATTTGAATTGTAGCAGCATCATCAGTAACTTCCGCGGTTACCCCAATTCTTTGCAATGCATACTTCACACTCTGCACATTACCAGAATTGTATTTTATTACAGCAATCTTCATTTATAAAACTCCTTTTGTTGATGGAAGTGAATTATTATTGATATCTCTTTTAACTGCCATCTTTATCGTTTTGGCAAAAGCTTTAAAGATGGCTTCAATTTTATGATGCTCATTTTCTCCTTCAGCTTTAATGTTCAGGTTGCATTTGGCAGCATCACTGAATGATTTAAAAAAATGAAAGAACATTTCAGTGGGCATCGCACCTATCTTTTCTCTTTTAAATGAAGTTTCCCAAACGATCCAGTTCCTTCCCCCCAAAATCAATGGCCACCTGTGCCAGGCAATCATCCATGGGCAATACCTGCCTGCCGGAAGGCACGGAAAAACCATAACGTTCAATCCCCCTTTTATCGCCCAATGCTTTAACCATGGCTTCTCCAAAAGCTATACCGGTGTCTTCAATGCTGTGATGTTCATCAATGTGCAGGTCGCCAATACAGGTTATGGCCAGGTCTATAATCCCATGCCTGGCAACCTGGTCAAGCATATGATCGAAGAATGGAATTCCGGTATTATTATCTGCTTTTCCGCTTCCATCCAGGTTCAATGCAATCCTTATTTTTGTTTCATTGGTATTACGCTGATGATTAACGATACGGGGTGGCAATTTCAAATAATGATAGATGTCGGACCACCGGGATGTTTCAAGAACAACTATTTTTTTTCTTAGATCTTCAATGGTTTCAGAGATCCCAGTTTGACCCAAAGCTGCACCTGTATTTAACCACAAACCCCTGCAGTTTAAATTCTTTGCCAATTGCATATCAGTAATGCGGTCACCGATCACGTATGAGTTTTGCAGGTCATAACCCGGATCATTCATGTATTTGGAGAGCAGGGCTGTGCCGGGTTTTCGTGTTGGTGCATTTTCTGCCGGTAAGGTTCTGTCAATGATCACTTCAGTAAATTTTATTGCTTCATTCTCCAGGCTTTTCATGACCAGGTTGTGTAATGGCCAAAAACTTTCTTCCCGAAAAGAAGCGGTACCCAATCCATCCTGGTTGGTAACCATCACGAGTTCATAACCGAGGTCTTCTGCGATCCTGCGCAGGTAGTAAAACATATCGGGGTAAAATTCCAGCTTACTGAAATCATCCAGTTGATATGTTGGTGGTGCTTCTTTGATTAAAGTGCCGTCCCTGTCGATAAATAATACTTTTTTCATGTGCTATATTTCTTTAAGGCTGATACTAAATTTTCATTTTCTTCCGGTGTGCCGATGCTGATGCGCAAACAGTTTTCGCAGCCGGTTTCTTTGCTGCGGTTGCGAACTACAATTTCATTTGCTGCCAGGTATTGATACAGCAGGTCTGCATCATCTACCTTTAACAAAATAAAATTGGCATCAGAATGATAAACCCTTTTTACAAAAGGAAAATGGTTTAATTCGTTTACCAATGATTCTTTCTGCTGCACCACTTCTTTGATCCATACATTTACCAGTTCCGTATTATGCAATGCTTCCAGCGCCATTTGCTGAGAGGCTTCATTAATATTATACGGTGGTTTTACTTTGTTAAACAGGTTTATGATTTCCATGGATGCATAACATAAACCGAGCCTCAAAGCCGCCAGTCCCCATGCTTTGGATAAGGTTTGCATTACAATAAGGTTTGGGTATTCCTTCAGCTCCTGTGTAAAAGATCGTTGCTTTGAATAATTGATATAGGCTTCGTCAATGATGACAATACCCGGGAAATTATTCAGCAGCCATTCCACGTCGGCCCGGTTCATATTATTACCGGTTGGGTTGTTGGGCGAACAGATGAATAATAATTTTGTATTGCTGCCTGTGGCCTGCATGATCCCGTCTACATCCAGTTGAAATGCAGCTGTGAGATCCACTTTCCGTATTTCAACATCGTTGATATCAGCATTCACTGCATACATGCCATAGGTTGGCGGGCAAATGATCACATTGTCTTTACCTGGGTCACAGAATATGCGGTAAGCCAGGTCAATGATCTCATCACTTCCGTTGCCAATACAGATATTTTCAGCAGGTATCCCTTTTATTGCTGCCAGTTTAAATTTCAGTTGCCATTGTAAGGGATCGGGATAACGGTTGAACCTCACCCCCAGCCCCTTTCCTGGAGGTGAGGGGAGCGGAGAGCCGTATGCATTTTCATTCGCATCTAAAAAAACCGATGCCTTGCCGGAAAACTCATGCCGGGCTGATGAATAAGGTTTCAGGTCCCTGATATTTTCTCTTACCATTTTTTCCAAATTAAATTCCATAGTCAATTTTTTAAACTGGTCAATCTTACTGTAACCGCATTTTTTATGTGCCTCCAGTCCTTCAGCTGCGGCCATTATTTCAATTGCTTTCCCAATATTTTTTATTCCAGTTTTATTGATCTGCTGAAAAGTTATTTTTTTAACGAAACTATCCAGCGACACACCACTGTATGCTTTTGCAAAACCATTTGTGGGCAGCGTATGATTGGTTCCCGATGCATAATCACCGGCACTACCGGGAGCATAATGCCCCAGGAAAACACTTCCTGCATTGATAATATTTTCTGCAAGTGCTTCAGCATTGTCGGAGGCAATGATGAGATGCTCCGGTGCATATTCATTTAGCAGCTCAAAAGCATCTGCAGTATTTGGTATAACAACAGCAAAGCTGTTTTGCAATGCCAGTTCTGCAATATCATTCCTGGGCAAAACCGCCAATTGCTTTTCAATTGCTAACTGCACCGCTTCAACGATCGAAAGTGAAGATGCAACCAATACCACCTGGCTGTCTGCACCATGTTCTGCCTGGCTTAAAAGATCTGATGCTACAAAAGCAGCATTGCAGGTTTCATCTGCATACACGGCCAGTTCACTCGGCCCCGCCGGCATATCAATTGCAATGCCCGAAGCATTAACCAGTTGTTTGGCACAGGTTACATACTGGTTACCGGGTCCAAATATTTTATTGACCTTTGAAACTGTTTGCGTACCGTAAGCCATAGCCGCAACAGCCTGTATACCTCCTGCCTTATAAATATTTTTTATGCCTATCAGTTGAGCCACATATAATATAGCAGGATCTATTTTTCCTGCTTTACCCGGTGGAGTGCAAACAATAATTTCGGTACAGCCTGCCAGCAAAGCCGGGATACCCAACATGAGCAAAGTAGAAAACAAAGGAGCAGAACCTCCCGGGATATATAAACCAACTTTTTCAATGGCAACAGATCTTCGCCAGCATAAAACACCATTAACCGTTTCAGTTTTAACAACAGGTTCCTTTTGCGCCTGGTGAAATTTGGTGATATTGCTTCTTGCCATTTCAATGGCAGTTTTCAGGTCAGCATCAATATCAGCAACAGCTTCTGCTATTTCCATTCGGGATACTTTTAAATCATCCAGGGATACGCCATCAAACAGTTGGGTGAATTTCTTAACGGCTGAATCACCATTCAATCTTACATCTTCAAGAACGGAAGCCACCTGTGTCTCCAGCTGCTTATAATCGATGGCCGGCCTTTGCAACATCTTTTGCCAGTCACTTTTCGGGGGGTTTATAAATATTTTATTCATACAGGTTCGTGTTTACCGTTTATGCAATCATCTTTTCAATAGGGAGTACCAAAATACCTTCGGCATCGTATCGCTTGAGTTTTTCTATTACATCCCAAAAATCATTTTCGTTAACCACACTCTGCACACTGCTCCAGCCCGGCTCTGCAAGGGGCACTACGGTTGGGCTTTTCATGCCCGGTAACAGTGAAAGATATTTTGCAGCTGGATATTGGGTGCATTTAACATGATGTACTTATTATTTTTTGCTGTTTTAACCGAGTTGATACGCAGCAGTAATTTTTCAAGCAATGCTGTATTATCTTCAGAAAGATCTTTATTGGCAGTTAATACGGCTTCCGACCTTAAAATAACCTCAACTTCTTTCAATCCATTGGTGAATAAAGTACTGCCACTGCTCACCAGGTCGCAGATGGCATCTGCCAGACCAATGCCGGGCGCTATTTCAACGGATCCGCTGATCTCATGTATTTCAGCAGTAATACCCTTATCATGTAAATATTTTTTAAGAATACTGCAATAAGATGTGGCGATCTTTAATCCATCCAGGTCGGCCACTGTTTGATAAGGCATGCTCTTAGGCACTGCAATGCTTAGCCTGCATTTGCCAAATCCCAGCCGAAAAACAAGGTCAATGTCTTTTGCTTTCTCCAGCAGAACATTTTCGCCAACAATGCCGATATCAGCAACACCGTCATATACATACTGCGGAATATCATCATCCCGTAAAAAATAAACTTCCAGCGGAAAATTTTCAGCGGTGGTCTTTAACTGTTTATGACCGTTGTTTAGCTGGATGCCACATTCCTTTAAAAGTTTAACAGAGTCCTCGTACAATCTTCCTGATTTTTGAATAGCGATCTTTAACATGTTTTAAATTTTTACCCGGGTTTAGTGCAATAAAAAAGGGCTTACTTTTCAGTAAGCCCTTTTGAGAAATATGTTCATTGCATACATATCAACATAACTTACCTGGTGGTAATGTATGATGATGATGTATGTTTATTATTTGTTGCATTTGTTAAACAAAGTAAGGACCGATGCATTGATCTGCCAAATAAATTTATAATGATTGAACTTTAATACCCAGGCCGGGCAAATCATTAAACAGAATTGTACCAAAATCAAATTTCACCCCTTCCGCAATATCTTCAGCCAATAACAATGGGCCATCCATATCCACATAATCAAGCATGGGCGCCAGTTGGGCAATGGCGGCGGTGCCTACCGAACTTTCATTCATACAGCCAATCATCACAGTCAAACCCAGTTCTTTTGCCCGTGTGATCATCCGGCGTGCAGGTGTTATGCCGCTGCATTTTGTTAATTTAATATTGATACCATGAAAATGACCGTGGCATTTTTCAACATCCTGCTCAACCACGCAACTCTCATCTGCGAGTAAAGGTAATGGTGACCTTTCAAATAAAATTTTCATTCCATCCCAGTCCTCTTTTGCCAGGGGCTGCTCCACCAATTCAACACCCAGGTCTTTTAATACCGGTATTTTTTGCAGGGCCTGTTCCAATGTCCAGCCTGCATTGGCATCAACCCTGAAAACAGCATCGGTATGTTTGCGTAATTCGGTTACCATTTCAATATCATTCTCAACCCCCACTTTTATTTTATAAACGGGCCATGGTTTTTCTTTCATTTTGGCGACCATGGTTTCAACGGTATCAATTCCAATGGTATAATCTGTAAGCGGCGCTGATGCAATATCAAGTTCCCATAATTCATGCAATTGCTTTCTTTTTAGTTTTCCGTAAATATCCCATCCAGCCATGTCCAAAGCACATACCAGGAAAGGATTTTCCGGGAATAAATGATGGAGGTAATGCCAGTATCTTTCCGGGTCGGAGAAAGCAAATTTTTCAATAAATATTTTTTTTCGTTCCAGGTCTTCCACCATTTTTTCAACTGGAATATGATAATAAGTGATCTCCGGCGCTTCACCATATCCTTTAATACCCATAAAATCCAGTTCTACCACCAGTGTGGGCTGATGTGTTTTTGTTCCCCTGGAAATGGTGAACGGGTAACGGAAAGGAAGGTTGTATGTTTTGTAATTTATTTTCATTGAACCGGGGGTCATCTTCCGCTTTTCTCAATATAATTTTTTAATTCTGAAGTGAAATTCTTCTCTTCCAGCAGATCTTCCAGGTTAATGTGCATCCTGTAATTCCAGTAATGTTCAGCTTCTGCTGGGTTATTGATCCTTTCTTCATTGGGGTCTTCACGCCTTATTTCGCCATCGATGCCCATCAGGTCCTGCAACTGAAAAATACTCCACATAGCCGGTGAATAGAGGTGCTGGAGAATTATTTCCTTATTGATCCAGGGTTCACAATAAACAGGCGGATCTCCTGCCTGCCCCATCAGGTGCTGATAAAAATGCCGGGTTCTGAAACTGTCTTCTTCCCACCAGGCACGTATGGTACTCATATCATGGGTTGAAGGCGAAACCACACTTAAGTAAGGTGCATCTTTAGGATGAAAAAATTCTATCCCCGTTTTTTTAGGCATGCGTTGTATCTCCAGGCTTAAAATGCCAAGCTGTTCCATCACTTCGGGAACACAATGCGGCACCATTCCCAGGTCTTCACCGCAAACCAGCATGGCCGTATTGCTTTTGAGCCCGGGCAGTTTTTTCATCGCTTCCTTTTTCCATAATTCATCCTGCCGGTGGTAAAAATAATTGATATAGATCGCTGATAATTCTTTTTGTGAATGTTTGTCGAGGTTCTTAAATGAGGATGTATCCTCCATGGAAATGCGGAAATGAAATTCCTGTCCATGCGAACCTTCTGCTTCAAAAAAGATCACATTGGTGATCAGGTCGTACAGGCCCTGTTTAACTTTGTTATCAAAGGTTTTGTCCGTTTTAAAATACGCTTCCACCTTTCGCTGGGTATTGAATTTTTCTTTGAGTTTAAGACCGGTAAAAAATGTTTTTTTGACTGCATCTTTTTTATCTCCAAACAGTTCTATCAGGATGGCATCTGTAACATAGGGTTCGGTATAACGGTATCTTTCAAAAGTGATATTCTTTGCAAATAACTCATTGATGGAAACGGGAATGGCTGGTATGAACCTGCCCATAATGCCTTCAACGGCATGTTCCGGAATACTCCAGATGCGGAAAAAGCCAAGTATATGATCGATCCTGAAAGCGTCAAAATAATTACTCATCTGCTCAAAGCGTTTACGCCACCAGGTGAAATTATCCTTTTGCATGGCTTCCCAGTTGTAGGTGGGAAATCCCCAGTTTTGTCCTTTGGCAGTAAAGGCATCGGGCGGTGCACCCGCCTGTTCATCCATATGATACAGGCCCGGCTCTATCCAGGCATCAACACTGTTGCGGCAAATACCAATGGGGATATCCCCTTTAATGATAACCCCGTTTTTATGTGCGTATTCAGTAGCCTCTTTTAACTGCAGGTGCAGGTGGTACTGTGTAAAATAATGCAATGAGATTTCATCATATTGTTTCCGGGAAGGACTGATCAGTTCCTGCACTTCATGTTCATCGAAAACAGCATACATTTTCCATACATTAAAGTCGGCGGTTTTATAAGTATCCCTTAAATAGGCAAAAGCAGCATATGGCTCAAGCCAATGACGGTTTAATTCAAAAAAGGCGATATACTTCAGGTCATCCCGGAAACTATCCTTTTTAAGTGTAAACAATTCCCGGATAGCAGCCATTTTAATTTTCATCACTTCCTCATAATCCAGTTTACCGAGCTGGTTTAACCGCTTTTTATGAGATGCCAGTGCAGTTACCGTTGCTGCCTGTTCTTTGCCTGCAACCATTTCAAGATTCAACAGTAACGGATGTAAGGCAAAGGCAGAAATGGCGGAGTACGGGTAAGAGTCTTTCCAGGTATAGGTTGCCGTGGTATCATTAACCGGCAACAACTGTATCATTTTAAGCCCGATTGCTTTTGCCAGGTCAACCAGCAGTTTAAGGTCAGTAAACTCGCCGGTTCCAAAACTTTTTTTACTGCGCAAACTAAAAACAGGAATAGCTACACCGGCTGCCTTCCAGTTAATATTATTGAGCATGGCAAACCCGTCGTGAATGATCGTAAAGGAATTTCTGCCCTCATCATTTAATAAGATCCGGTTGTTCCCATCTTCAAACCGGGTGAATTTTTTATCGTGGCTGTTATAAATACCATATTTATATACAACCGGGAAAGCCGCTTTGCCCAGGTTAAGTTTTATCGACCACCAGTTATCATTTTTGCTGAGTAATAAAACATTTTCCTTATCCCAGTCATTTAACGCATCAGATGAACCGCTGATACAGATGACCTCATGTTGCTGCAAAACAGGGGCTTTGATCCTAAACTCGTGTGTACCCGATTTCACAGATTTTCCGGCTGTCGTTTTTTTCCTGTTTTACTTTTCAGCAAAACATCCCTGAAAGGTGCTGTATAAAAGGCATTTTGAAAATCCCCGGCATGATTCCAGGTATCTGTAACAACCACTTTTGAAGCAGTTACCTTATCAAAGTCAATGATACGGTCATCGCCAAACTCCGGGGCCCGCTCACCATTTTCTTCCTGCAATACATATTTATAACAAACAGGTGCTGCCTGCCCGCTTTCAGGGATCTCTATGCTTCCATGCCACAGGTGATCGTTTAAATAAGTAAGCGGAAATGCTTTTGAAATATTGTCGTTTCCCAATAATACGTTATTACCTGACACAAAAATGCTTTGACCAAACCTGGTAGAATACCTTAAATAAAAATGTAAAATCATCCAAAAGGGTTAAGAACCGGCAATATAACACTTTACAGAAAAAATTTACCATCAAATCTGTAAAATGCACCGGATATTAAGTTCTGCCTTATATTTGCAAAAAATAATTAAAATGGAAACAACCAAAAAGAAAACCGGCCTTTACTGGATATTATTTTTAATCTCTGTTGTTGCTTTTTTTGCAGTATTATGGTCTCCAATAGGTGCATATTGCTCAATGGTACTGCCTTTTAACTGTACTTTTTTTGCCAAGGCGCTGGACCTGATGTAACCATTTATTCCTGATCTATACCATTCGTCCTGCGGCGTGTGGTTCTTCTTTAATTAACTACGATAAAATCGGGGCGGTTGATAAAACGGCTGATGAACCTGAACCGGATATTGCTCTTTAATTCAATTTTCCACGGTCTCATATTTTCAACAACCCTGGGAAAATAGTAGGCTTTCAATTCGATGGTACCCCATATCATATTCTCATTGCGTGTACGTACACCGGCTCCAATGGCACTGAAGATATCCGTTTTTATCAGCCCTTGTTTTGTAGGTTTCATCAAAATGATATCACCGAATACAAAAGGTGCAAACCTGAAACCCAGTATTTTTTTGGTATTATAAAAAACTGATTCTGTTTTTAAAGTCATCCTGATATCGGAATTGTATGTGCTGTTATTAAAATACCTGAACCCGAAATCACTGTTTAAAAATAAAGGTGAATTTAAAAACGGGTTTACCTGAACTGCAATGCCTGTATTGATGAATGTACGCTGGTACCAGGATTGGCTCATTCTTTTTAAACGGGTAAAATGCTCCACATTAAAAAGCAGGTCTATATCCTCAAAACGCTTTTGATGATAATAGGCTCCTGCCCTGAATGTATAATTGAAGTACAAACCCCTCTTTTTAATATTGGCCAATGACAGATCCAGTCCGCTGTAGGGTCTTTTAATATTCTGTGTCATGACATATCCACCGGTAAATACAACACTGAAGCCTTCAGGTATATCTTCGTTACGGCCAAAGCCGTACACAAAATTTGTTTTATAAAAAAGCTGTCTGAAAATATTCAATGATGCGAGGATACCGGTATTGTCCTTAAAGCGGTAATCCGAAGCTGTTTTATATAATGCCGGCACAGCCATAAACTTTTGTTTGAACCCCCTGATGGCAACAAACCGGTGTACCTTGATCTCTTTATTTGCATACAGGGATTTTTTACTGTCGAGGCTGTAACCAAACCAGGCATCTATCTTGTAATAGGCATATTTTACATCACTGCTGTACACCGAATCATTATCATATACATTCCTGGTACTGAGGTACGACCATTCCAATGCGCCTGTACTGGGGATATAAGGAGTTATAAGTGGTTTTTCGATCCTGGTATAAATAACCGTTTCCTGTTTCCTTCCGCTGGTGAAGGCTTCATTGAAATCTGAATAACCCGAAACCCAGTCTATAAAGGACCCGCCAATATTCCGCCTGGCCAATTCTGCACTAAACCCGTTTCCCCGGGAACCGTTCTTTTCATAATAACCGCCCAGCTGCAGTTTGTGCCGCTGCCCAGGAAATTCTCATCCCGCAATCTTAACCTGGCCCGGTTGGTCCCGCTGAATGAAAAATTCCCGCCAATCGAAAAACATCTTTGGTCAATACGATCACATCTACAGAATCGGCAGATCCTTCTGCAAAGTCAACCAGGATCCTTGCGTCTTTAATAAAGATCAACTCCCTCAGGTACCTTTCGTTATCAGCAAGCAGGTAAGGATATAATGGATCCCCTTCATTAAAAAAAAGATTGCGCTTAATGACCTTGTCGGCTGTGTTTTTGTGAAGCGCTTTCCCAACCCTTGTACCAAAATTATTTTTTATGGAGGTAGTATCGTCTATATCATATTCAAATCCCAACCTGATGGTTTCAATGGAACGGATGATCAGCCCTTTGAATTTCAAATAAGGATTTACCAGTTTTACCGGAGCTTCATCAGGCGGTGTGGTTGCAATACTTTTTCCAAACCTTCCCAGAAATCCCTTTTTTTTTGCTAAAAAAAATGTATCGGCCTTACCCGGGTTTTCCTGGGCCTCAACTGTTTTTTGAAGGCAAAAAAAAGCAACAAAGAAAATAAATATAAAAAGGCGCTTATTCATCATGAAATGCCCGGATAAAAAGAATAAAGGTATTGAAATGAATGGAAAAGACGGTGTTTGATGTTGTAATGATCCGTTTATGAAGTATTGCTCTTTTGTTTCATATAAAAAAACATTGATTACATTTTCTGTAAAAAGTTACATAAAAATCACATTCCGGGTCTTTGGCATGATATTCTCAACAGGTTGCTTAAATAAACGAATTTGTATGAAAAAATCAGTTGTTATGTTCATATCTGCCATTTTATTAATGGCATTTGCTGCAAACACTGCAGAAGCTCAAAAACACAAATATTATTACTACCCGTCAAGCAATGTTTATTATGATGCCGGCCCGGGGTTATATTATTACAATCAGGGTTCTGCGTGGACCGGGGTTCGGGTACTGCCTCCCGGTATCAGTATAACGATTGGTGCGCCCAGGTATGTAATTTATCACCAGGGTCCCGATGTTTGGGTAGATAACCGGGTGCATGTGGTCAGGTACAAAAACTATAAAAATAAACCGGTGAAATACAATAAACATAAAAAGCATGGTAAAAAACATTAAAACCACATGAAAATAGACTGATGCAGTCATAATCAATGAATGATGAGACCCCGGCTAAAAGGTAGCCGGGGATTTTATTAGTTGTTTTTCCCGGAGAGTGTGGAAACAGAAGATCATAAAATGCCCATACAAGTAACGGTCATGCTGCCGCCAAACAGCCTGTGAAGAATTAAACGAAAGGCAGGTTTTATTTTTTAACGAGTCCTGTAAAAAAGCCCGGCACAGTGATACAAAGGAAAGAGGTATCTTACCTGACAGCCCTGGCACTTTTATAACTTCTGTTTGCAGCCTGGTTCATGGTGATCGAAGGAGCGCATGATGCAATTAAACTTACAATGACCAGTAGAATAATCAGGTTTTTCATAAAAGGTGGATTTTGGATGTACAACAAAGCCTGGATAAAAATAAACTTAAAATTGCCCGAATTTATTAGTGAAACTGCCCGATTTTTTTAAGTAAATACACTTGTGGTTTATACGGCTTATGTATAATACCTTGTTTGTTAATAACAAACCGGTTTAAAAAGACAAAGGAAATTACTGGTGAATGATAATTTTGTGGAAAACTTCCAGGTGTTTTTTTAAAATTTCACGGGTATCATTATCTGTAAGGTTTCCGTCTTCATCAAATTTTTTCTGGGCCAGAGATACACACACTACAAATTTATTGATATGCAGCATTTTTAAAGTATTGAAAACCGGGAGAAATGCCAGTTGCTCCCGTACCGTACCCCATTGCCCCTGAGTGGCCCCATCAGTGAAACATTTTTACCGATCGGTGGTGAATCTTCTCCTCTCGATGCAGTCGATGGCGTTTTTAAACCTCCCGGAATAGAATAATTGTATTCGGGCGAAGCGATTATAATGCCGTCAGCTACACTCAATGCTTGCCTGAATTTTTTTTTACGGATTCGGGCCTGGCAGCCCTGTTTGGTATATCCATATCGCCATTATAAACCGGCAGATCAGCAAAAGAAAGAAACTTGATCGTTACATCAGCGGGGAGCAATACACTTGCCGCTTTAAGTAACATGGTATTATAAGATCCTTTTCGCAAACTGCCGGAAATACCAACAAGGTGGATAGCATTATTCATGTCTGGTTTTTTTAAGTAATAACCAAACAAAAACTATGCTACATATAAATTAACCAGGAATACCCAGGCAGTGATATCAGCACAATAAACTTTTGACAGATGATGTATACATGCGTAATACAAATTTCAAATCACTTTATTTTTTTATAATTGAAATCAATTCCGCAACCTGGTTTTTAAGTTCCTCAATTTGTTGCTGCTGTTCCTGCACGGCTTTAACCAGCGGCACAACAAATGATGCATATTGAATACTATAAAGTTTTGAATTGCCATGTGGAGCCCTTACACCGTTAAAATCAAAATTAGTTTCTTTTGCTGCCTGCTCTACTTCCTGTGCTAAAAATCCTGTTTGTAAGATCTTTTCCATGTCATATTTTCCTTCCCAATCCTGGTTATTTTTATACCCCATTTCATTTTTCCTGTGAATATTTAAATGATAGGTTACCGGGTTAAGCCTTGTAATGAAAGCAAGGCCGGGTACATTGCTGCGTATATTATCTTTTATGCGTTCATCACTGTAATTAAACCAACCTGTCTGCCCCCTATCCAGCTAACACTGCTGTTGCCTATTTCAATTTCGTTACTTTGTCCGGCTATCCAGCCTGCATAATAACCAATCGCTGTGTGGTTACTGGTAGATGCAGGTTTATTGGCCCCGGCATAGAATCCAACACCGGTATTGTAGTTGCCGGTGGTATTTGTATATAGCGGCATGCCCGCGGGCGGTATTATATATCCCGGAGGTATTCAGGCGAAGTGTGGAAGAACCGTTTCCGGTATGGCAATGGGTGGTATTGGATGCAAGTGGCCCAACCCGGTTGCTGCATTCAGGTACCCGGTTGTATTTGAGTACAAAGCAATGTACCCGTTTGCATGATTGGAATAACCGGTGCTGTTGTTATATAACGTTTGAAATCCGAGAGCCGTGTTGTTAAGACCAGTGTTTACAGTACTGTTGGCAGAACCTCTTAGTGCCTCATAACCAAAAGCAACATTATTGTTGGTGAAAGGTGTAACAGTATTATTGGCATAAAACATGGCATATGTACCTACTGCCGTTGCATAACTGCTACATTATTATACAAAGCAGAATTCCCGATTGCCGTATTAAAGCTCCGGTTGTATTGGAAAGCATAGATTGATTTCCAATAGCAGAATTATTGTTTCGGTTGTATTACCATACAGCGACTGCGAACCAGTAGCCAGGTTAAAATTTCAGATGTGTTAAAATACAGGAACGGGCCATTGCCGGTGTTGGAATATCGCAGTATTATAAAACATTGAATTACTCCCGATTGAAGTATTGGTTGAACCTGTTAAATTTCCAAACAGTGCATTCAAACCAATGGCTGTATTGAAAGACCCGGTTGTACTATTATTCATTGAATTATTGCCAAGCGCTGTATTATGGTCACCTATTGTGTTTTTATTCAGGACTGCTTTGCCAATTGCTGTATTACCATTGCCGGAAGTATTATATACAAGTGACTGGCTGCCAACTGAAGTATTGTCAATACCGGTCGTATTATTGACTAATGCTGACCGGCCGGTTGCCGTATTATCACTGCCGGTAGTGTTCGATTGTAAAGCAACCAGACCAATCGCTGTGTTCCCGGTACCGGTAGTGTTGGAATAAAGTGCCTGGTGCCCGTTCGCCGTATTAAAAATTCCTGTTGTATTTGAATAAAGGGATTGTGAACCGGTTGCGGAATTATACCACCGCTGGTATTGGAATACAGGGACTGGAATCCAATGGCAGTATTAGAAAAGCCATTGACATTTGCAAATAAAGATTTTGAGCCAACAGCTGTATTGCCCGTACCACTGGAATTACTGTACAAAGCCGAATCACCTATGGCAACCAGGTTACTGATGGTCGTATTGGTTCTCAATGCCTCCCGCCCAATGGCAATATTACTGTTACCATAAGTATTAAGGTAAAGGTTCCGGTACCCAATTGCAATATTATTATTCCCTCCCAGGTTAGATTCCAGTGATTCAAAACCAAGAGCGGCATTATAGCTACCGGTATTATTTTCGAATACAGCATGAAAACCTATGGCCGTATTGTTGATCCCTGTTGTATTCCAATAGAGTGCACTTGATCCTACTGCAGTGTTGGCACTTGCATTAGAGTTACTAAATAAAGCCCAGGTTCCGAAAGCGGCATTGCCCGAACCTGTGGTATTAGAAACACCTGCCTGCGACCCCATAAACACATTATTATTACCTGATGTATTATTAAATCCTGCCGACCTTCCGAAAAAACTATTATCATTACCATTGGATAACTGGCCGGTAAATCTTCCGTAAAAAGTATTACCGGATCCTGTAATGTTATCTCTTCCTGCATTATCCCCAACAAAAGTGTTTAAAGAACCCGTTGTGTTTTTCATACCTGCACCTGAACCTATGAATAGAATTCCGCTTGATTGATTTGTGCGTCCGGCATCATTACCTATGATGGTTGTCCAGGAACCAATGTTATTTATACCGGCATTTTTACCAATTGAAACATTATAGCTGGCTGGTTGAAATGAAGCCTGCCGAATCGCCAACGGCTGTATTGGAAGTACCGGAGCTGTTTTGACGCAATGCATTGGCTCCAACTGCAGTATTATTCCTGGCGGAAACCGATGAAGTCTGATTCAATGCTTCATACCCAACTGCTGTGTTGTCATTGGCATTATTGAAAAAAAGTGCAGATGTTCCAATGGCCGTATTCTGATGCCTGCAACATTATTATAAGAACTGAATGCTCCAACTGAAGTATTATAATTGCCGGTGGAATTACTGATCAGGGACCCATACCCCATGGAAGTATTGTGTGTACCTGATAAATTGTTCAATTGGCTTGAGTACCCGAATGCGGCATTATAACTGACATTATCAATGATACCGGAACTTACATTATTTACCTTAAAATTCAAAACGCGGTTATCGGTGGTGCCGATAAAATGGGTGGCCGGGTTTGTTAGCGCATTGCCGCTTCTTTCCATGACAGCGTATCTGCATTGCCGTTAATGGCTGCCACCCAGTTCCATTTAATACCATCATAATAATAAAAACCCAAACTATCGGGTGCATTTTGAAAAACGAGTAACCCGGTTGCCGGTGCCGCGATACCGGTACGGTCTGTTTTTGACATTCGGGGAATCAGCAAACCCTTACTCGTACTTTTTACATCCAGCAAGGCGCTTGCATTGGCCGTGCTGCCATCCGTATTAATGGCCAATGACTGGGCAGAAACCATGTTTGAGACAAACAAGGCTGATAATAAAAGCAGAATGATTTTTTTCATCGCTTTGGCTTTAAATAAATTATAAAAAATATACAGCTGAAAATAAATTTTCTATCCGGCCTAATTACTCAAAATGGCTTAGCAACTTTATCAACATTCAGTGCGCCATAATTAAATGTGTGTTTTGAGTCATCTGCCAAGTGACGATTGCTTTTTTGGACAGTAAACTTTTCTCCACCTGTACATCCCTGATATCAGATTTACAGATCTCCAGGAAACCCTCCCTTCCCCATTTTGTAAACAGTGCCTCAGATAATAAACCCCTGGCCGATACATCTAACCGGGCATCATACAAAAGCCGTTTATTGGTGATGGTTAACTTTCCATTGTACTTACCCCCATTTGGGGGAATATACAAAATGGCCCAGGTATCTATTTTTGTTTCCCCGGGCTGCATCTCTATTTTCATACTCATGTGTTTATGATTATTGCTTACCATTTTTGAAAAACAACTGTTTCCGGGCCAGGACGAAATCAATAAATCCGGTAAAGCACCACTTCCAAGAATGATGAACCAAAATAAATCAAAGAATAAAAGCTTTCCGGCCACTTTTCATTAACGGCGGCTTTGATTGTGTTTTCGGTACAGCTACCTGTAGCGTATAGCTTTATATTGCGTGGTAAGCGGGTTCTTTAAAACCGGTATGCATGCAGATTTTTTTTTCTGCTTTATAACATTAACTTTAATGCCACGCAGCAATACTTTTATATGCGCACATACCTTTTAAATATAGGTTTCCTGTTTTGCCTGAAAATAGCAATTGGTTTTTCGGTACCGCTTTATGGCCAGCCACTTTTATTTGAAAACTATTCTTCGGAGCAGGGCTTATCGCAAAACAGTTGCTATTCCATAGCACAGGACAATGAAGGGTTCATGTGGTTTGGAACACAGGATGGGCTAAACCGCTATGATGGTAAACAGTTCAAAGTTTTTTTACCGCAGAATGATATCGGGAAAGAACTTCCGTCGAATTATATTTCGGCTCTTTTTTTTGATCAGCAAAAGAACATGCTATGGGTGGGCACGCTGCTTGGTACCTGTATGTATAACCCGCTGAAGGATTCTTTATCAGCATTATCCGAATTCTTTCCTTTTGCAGCCCGGCTGGAAAACACACCAGTTAAAAAGATCATTTCCTTTAAAGCAAATGAATACTGGTTCATAACCTACAACCACGGGTTGATGCTGCTGAACACGTGCCCGAACGCTGGAGTTCTTTTTTTGATGGGGACAAACACAGGGTTAACAGTATTGTTGAGCATAATGGTAAACTCATCGCAGGTCTTTTAGAAGATCTTTTTTATTTAATACCTGATGGCAGGAATTACAAAACAAAACCGCTGTTGCCCGGGCATCCATTTACCGAGATCAGGGAACTGTACTCGTACCGCGGTTCGTTATGGATCGGAACGCTCACTTCCGGATGTTTTTACCTGGATGAACCTCCGGGTAAAGAAGCAGCAGTTCATCCTTTTAAAATAAAGGCCGGGGTATTGGATGTTTTATGACCGATGCGCGGGTAAACTGTGGATTGGAACCCGGGGCGATGGCATTATCGTGTATGACCCGGTAGCGGCATGGCACAAACAGCTGCCCATGACCGTTATGATAGCCGTACCCAGAAAGAACTTGTCTTATCCCTTTAAAGACAGGCAGGGCATCATGTGGCGGCCTAAGCGGAGCGGCCTTGCAAAATTTGACCCGCTTAAATTCCAGTTTCATGCCATTGTAAATGAACCCTCTAACCCGGCCTCCCTGCCGGATAATATGATCTTTGATATGTACAAAACAAGGGATGGCCATTATTATGTTGGAACTCAAAACCAGGGAATAGCTGAATGGGATGTTGCCTGCAACCGCTTTCATACATATTCTGCATCTTCTAAAATTGGTGTGGTAAGCAATACCATTTATGACATCACCGAAGATGATAATAATAATTTGTGGATAGCAAGCTGGGGAGGACTGATGCAATTGGACCGTAAAAGAAAACTGATCACTTATAAAGAGAACAATGAACTGCCAGCATCAAAAAAACTCTATGGCATCATCAAACTTAAACAGGCCGACAGCCTGTTCATAACAGGAGAGAACGGATCTGCTTTTTTTTTCATTGAAAGATCAGCGCTGGGCCGCTTTACCGTCCGGTATCCGCTGGCCCCTCCAGTTACCTCGGCAGGTATATGTATGAAGATGACAACCCATCATCGGGTATGCACGGTTGGCGCCGGTTTGGGTAAATATGATTACCGCAGATCAACCTTTGAAGTGATTGAACCGGTAAAAAAATATGCCATCTAAGGCACCTGCTGCCCGACGGGCAATTATTCTGGCTGGCTACCGATAACGGAATTATCCTGTACAACCATCAAAAGAATATGGTGGTAAAACACCTGAGGCTGAATACCACCGGACTGTCGAATGTTTGCTATGCCATTCAAAAAGACAATGCAGGTTTTTTTTGGGTAAGTACCAATATGTGGATCTATAAAATAAATCCACAGAAAGATTATGCCGTTCAACATTACAATACCGGCAACGGCCTCTTTCTTGAATACAATACATCCTGTACGCTTAAAGAAAATGATGGTAACTTTTGTTTGGCGGTACCGGTGGCATCACCAGTTTCAACCCTGCTGACCTGGAAGAAAATGAGTTCAGCCCGGTACCAGTGATCACTGCCATGCAGGTAAATGACGTTAACCGGCAACTGAAAAATGCTGCTGCCGGTTTAGATCATATTTCACTAACACATGACCAGAATTTTATCACATTTAATTTTGCAGTAACCAATTTTTCCAACCAGAATAATAACCAGTTCGCTTACCGGCTCAAAGGGCTTTCCGAAAACTGGACCAACTGTGGAAACCGTAATTTTGTGAGTTATACCAGCCCCCCGATTATGTTTTTGAGATCCGTTCATCCAACAGTGACGGGAAATGGTGTAAGGTAGCCACTCTGGGCTTTCATACATCCGCCATGGTGGCAAACCTGGTGGTTCAGGATTTCTGACTGGCATTTCGGCCCTCATTACTGGTTTGTACGCAGAAGGATACAGGTGATCCGAAGGAAGCTACCTTAAAAACAAAAATAACGAAACAGAAATGATGGCGCTCAGGGCACAGATGAACCCGCATTTTATATTCAACAGCCTCAACAGCATCCGTGAAATGATCCTGCACACTAAAAACAAAAGCGTCACATTTTCTCAGCAAGTTTGCCCAACTGATCAGGATGACACTCAACCATTCGGGGCAGTCATTCATTTCTTTACGCAATACCATGGAATACCTGCACCGTTATGTTGAAATGGAACAGGTACGCAATGCCGATTTTACCTGCAGGATACTGGCCGATGATGAGCTGGACCCTGATGAAACCATTTTACCGCCAATGTTGATACAACCCTTTATTGAAAATGCGATCTGGCACGGCACATCCGGCAATAAAAAGAACATCAACATCAATGTTGATTTTAAAAAAGTGAATGACCAGCTTGTTTGCATCATAGACGACAACGGTATCGGAATTAATCAATCGCTTGAATTAAAAAGCACCAATGCCGGCGGGCATCAACCCGTGGGTATCAGCAATATTCAAAACCGTATACACCTGCTGAATGAAAAATATAACCTGCACAGCAGTATTACGGTTGAGGATAAATTGAACCTGCCCGGTTACGGCGAAACCGGTACCATTGTCACTTTACGTTTACCGCTTGAAATAACAAAAAAATGAAACCAATAAAAACATTGCTGCTGGATGATGAGCCCAGGGGCTTAAGTTCATTGCAGTCACTGCTGAAGATGAACTGTCCCGAAGTGGACATCATTGCCATGTGTGGCAGCGCAGCCGATGCAAAGGAAAAGATCGCAGAGTTAGCCCCCCAATTGGTATTCCTGGATATTGCCATGCCGGGCAAGACCGGCTTTGACCTGTTGAGGGAACTGCCTGAGATCAACTTCGAGATCATTTTTGTGACCGCACACAATAATTATATGACGCAGGCTTTTCATTTCAGCGCTGTTGATTACCTGTTGAAACCCGTTGATGAAGAATTATTGGCAGAAGCTGTAAAAAGAGCGGGTAAAAATATTGCTGCAAAAACCGGCAGGCGGCACATTGAAACACTGCTGCACAATATCGGGCACAAGAACGGTTCTCAAAAAATGAAACTCTGTATCCCTTCGGTAAAAGGTTTCCAGGTGATCGATATACAGGATATCATTCATTGCGAGGCAAGCGGTAATTATACCAACTTTCATTTCCTCAATCACCCGCTGATCTGTGCTTCCAAACCCATACATGAATATGAAACCCTGCTGGGTGACAGTAATTTTGTACGTATCCATAAATCATTTTTGGTAAACCTGGAGCATATCAAAGAATATATACGCGGTGAAGGCGGCAGCGTTATGCTCTCCAACGGGTATGAAGTGGAAGTATCAAGAAGAAAAAAAGATCTGCTGATGGAAAGGATGAAGGCCTATTATAAATTCTGAGGTAAGCCGCTTAATGCTGCAAATTTTTTATACTACTGGTCACAAGGTCCATTCTTTCTTCATTTTGTTAAGTATGGCTGATACCACAGATAACAATAAACCAAAAATAAATGCCCACAGAAAGCCATCGATGTAGATGCCGGATACAAATTTATCTGCCAGCAGGATAATGAGTACATTGATCAGGAGAAAAAGACCCAATGTGATTATGGTTAACGGCAGGGTGAGTATGACGATGAGGGGCTTTACCAGGAAATTAAGAACGGCAAGAACCAACGCAAAAACAACCGCGGTAGTGAAAGACTGGATCACAACATGTGGCTTAAGCAACTCCGACAGGGCAAACACTACAACAGCAGTAACCAGTATATTAATGATCCAGCGCATAATAATGTTTTTTATGAAGTTACATTAAATAACTGCATGGCAGCAAAAAATAATACAACGGTACAGACAAAACGAAGAATTATGTAAGTTCCTAATATCAATGCACTTTAATTGATGTTAAATGCACGATCTTTTGTGGCGGGGTTGAACAGAAGCATACAAAATCCTTACCTGTTACCACATAACAGATATCTACCATAAGGCTGTCAATTTTAAACTGGCCATCGAGATTATCAGGAACCTGGTATTTGAATGCAGCCGTATCGGTCAATAAGATCCAGCCCAGTCCATCTACATTGGGATCTCCGCCATAGTAAACCATAGCTTTAGTACAAGTGTCGGTTGAAGCGTTTGTATTATCTTTTTTGCATGAAACCATTGCTAAAAGAACTATACCGGCAATGAATAGTATTTTTTTCATAGGGAACTATTTAGATTTATTTAAAGGCAAAAACTGGTCCAGCTTAAATGATATTGATAATTATGTAACTATTTTCCAGGCGAGTAGCTGGTACAGTACCTGCCTGCTCAACTTAGCGTAGCTTTTGCGGAGCAAGGTTGGCAAACAGGGCTATGCGAAAGCGGGCAGGCAGACTCGCTGTACTAAGAAGGTTCAATCAAATCAAAAAACGACGGGGCAACGCTGTGCTCAATATCATGCTGTGAGACCCGTCTGAAAAGGTTAGAAAGAGTTTATATAAAAATATTATCTTGCAGCGTAATTGATCGCCTGCCTTTATTCTTATGAACCAATCGCCTGTATGCAGAAATATATCCTCCTCCTTTTTATCCTCCATCTATCAACTAAAAGTGTTGGGCAGAAAACTGTTTTTATTGAAAAATATACCTTACCTGCAGAAAAGAAACCGGGACAGGTTATTGTAGAAATGCCTTTTGGTTATTCCAATATTCTGAAGATTTTTGGAGACACAGCAGGTTTAAGAACTGCCGGAGATATTTTTATTGACGTTGCCTGCACCGACTATCCCATCAATGCATCTTTACAGGTGCTGAATAAAAGCAGGGTTGCCTCTTTTTTGAAACAATTCCCCTTCATTGAAGAAGATCAACTGGCGCAGGTGAATTTTTTCCAGCAAACTGATGGTGCCCAAAGGGAAAAAGCGATAACCATGTTTCATGGTTTGATCATAACCTTCAGGCCCAGGCAGAATGCGGCAAACGCAAAAGCGGAAGTTGAAAAACTGGAGGAAATTGTACAAACAGGTTCACCAGGCACTGCTGTAAAGCCCGCAAAACTAACAAAGAAAAAAGACCCGCCCGTCACCGATCCTGAAAAATTATATGCACAAAGGCCACGCAAATTTGTAAATGGAAAGTGGTATGTACTGGTGGGCAGGGGTGGTATTGCATCTGCAGATGAGGATATGCCAAAAAAGTCACCGCTTGATTCATTTATAACACGTGAGCCAAAAGAAGCACTGGATGAGGGTTTGATAAACAAAGATGAATATAAAGAATTTAAAAAATCCATTTCTATCAGGATCTATTACCCGCGGTGGGTTGAACTGGATAAGCTGATGCCCAATAAACCGGTTAGCGTTACTGACAAAGCGAAGAAGGTTGTTACCATAACAAATGGAATACCCGATTCCTCTATTTTAAAGATCCTGGACAGGACAGGCTGGGAAAAGGCCACCATAGTGGCTGATGTTACCGGCAGCATGTACAAATACACCGCACAGCTTTTGTTGTGGATAAAAGCAAGTCCTGTTGGCAGCCTGTCAAAGAACTTTGTATTTTTTAACGACGGAAATAATATGCCTGATAAGGATAAAAAATTAGGCAGCACCGGTGGCATTTATTTTAGAAGCTGCAATAGCTATACTGAAGTTGAAAATTTGATGAAATCAACCATGCTTAAAGGCGCAGGCGGCGACTATCCCGAGAATAATATCGAAGCCCTTTTAAAGGCAGAAAAAGCTTTTCCTGCAACTGAATTCCAGGTTATGATCGCCGATAACTGGGCGGCAATAAAAGATAAAATACTTTGGCAGCATCTTACAAAGCCGGTAAGGATCATAGTGTGCGGGGCCACCGAGTTCAATGTACATATTGATTATCTGAACCTGGCAAGAAAAACCAATGGTTCTGTTCATTTAATGGAGAGCGACCTGTACAACCTTTCGGGTCTAAAGGAAGGAGAGATCTTAAAGGTTGGTAAGAATAGTTTTATTGTTAAGAACGGGATGTTTGTGGAGACGGGATATGAATATGAAAATAAAATTTCCGTAAGCCATGGTTCATGAAATAGGAACCTATTGTATCTCACCTGGCCTGTTTGTGGTATTGAATCAGCTTTAAATGATACTGCAGAACACTTACACCAGATGGGTTTTTCAAAATATTTCACCCCTTCGGGGTTTTAATACTATCACCACTTTTATTCTAAAAAAATAACATCCCTTCGGGATTAAAAGGAACAAAGCCTGAAATAAAAAGTAGCAAAGCCTGAAAGGCTGATTTTATTATAGAAATTTACATACAGAGAATACAGAACCCTGAAAGGGTGAAATTGGAAATATTCAAATCAGAAAATATTCTCCCCATGCCTTGGTTCGTGAGATACGAAACAATGCGAAATATCAAATCAGCTTTTCCCGCCGCACGTCCTCCCCTGCCAACGGTGTTCATAATTGAATACCTGTCTTGTAAACTTCGGACATCATCTGGCGGAATTAATAAGCACCAGGTGATCCTGCAGAACACTTGCGACATATGAGTATTCCAGTTAGTTCATATAGGTTTAGTACCATTGAAATAAAAATGTGCGATATTCTGAATTATCCGCAATAGTTTCGGTGATAATCGTATAGCCAATGCGTAAAATAATTTTACCTCTTGTTTTAATGTTTTCGGGTACCTGTATTTTTGCCCAGGGACAGGATAAGCGGAACATCCGCATCACTGTAGCGAATGAACAGAAAAATACACTGCCGGGTTCCACCATCTATTTACTGAACTCCGATTCAACGGTCATTCGTTCAGGTGCTGCCGGCGCATCCGGCATTTTCGAATTTACGGATCTAGAAGCCGGTAAATACCTGGTCAAGGCCAGCCAAACAGGATATATTGATGGGTACAGCCCATTGATCGACCTCGGGACCAAAACTGCATTTGCGGATATCATCACACTCAGATCCAGGAGCAGCCTGCTGAATGAAGTAACGGTTGTTTCCAAAAGCCGGCCATCCAGTTCCTGCCTGATAAAACAGTCATAAACCCCGAAGCCTCTATTTCTAATGCAGGCGCTTCGGTTATGGATGTATTGGAAAAATCACCCGGCATAACGGTGTCAAAAGACGGATCCATTATCATGAAAGGGAAACCCGCAGTAACGGTGTTGATCGATGGCAAGCCCACACAGCTAAGCGGTACAGGCCTGCAGGCTTATCTTTCGGGCATCCCGGCTTCACAGGTAGATGTGGTGGAACTGATCGAAAACCCCGGGGCAAAATATGATGCAGCGGGCAATGCCGGTATCATCAACATTAAAATGAAAGCTAACCGCCTGAAGGGGTTCAACGGCTCGATGAATTTAAGTCTGGGACAAGGCTTCTTTACCAAAACAGGCAATTCGATCAACCTGAATTACCGGAATGGAAAAGTAAACCTGTTCCTCAACTATGGCATGCGTGCCAGCAGGGAGAAGATGGATATGTGGACACTCAGGAAATATGTGAATACCAAGAACGAAGATTCTGTTTTACTGGAACAACCCAATTTCCAAAAGAGCTCACAGGTAGGACAAAATATTAAAACAGGCTTCGACTTTTTTCTTAACAGGAACACCACATTGGGACTTGTATTTACCGGGGGGATCTTCGACAGGAGGCAAACAACCGTTGCCGATATAAACTGGATGGATCCTTACTACAACATTGATTCTTCCATTAATACAATGGGTGAAAATAACCGGAAGTTCAAAAGAGGGGGCGTGAATGTATATGGCAGGTTTAAGATCAGTGAGGGCAGCGAACTGACAGTTGACCTTGACTATGTAAGTTTTACCATCATTGGCGATCAGCAATACCAAACCCGGTTAGTGGCGCCGGGCAGCGATATCGAACTTACAAAAGGAGATATCCCGGCTAAACTCAATATCTTTTCAGCAAAAGCTGATTACAGCAAACAGTTTAAAAAATTCCTGCTGGAAACAGGCCTGAAAACAGCGCACAACAAAACAGATAATCTTGCCGAGTATTATTTGGCTACCAACAACAACCCCTGGCAGCCTGACCTGAGGCGCAGTAATCATTTTTTATATAATGAAACCATCAGTGCTGCTTATGCAAGTGTTGATGCAGAGAAAGGCAAATGGCATTGGCAGGCCGGGCTACGTTATGAATTTACACACTACAAAGCCAACCAGTTGGGTAATGCTGTTGTAAAAGATTCTGCTTTCAAAAGGAATTATGGGAGTATATTCCCTACTGCGTTCGTTTCTTACCAGGCCGACAGTAATAACACGATCACCCTCCGTGCAGGTAAAAGGATCGACAGGCCTGCGTTCCAACACCTGAACCCTTTCCAGACGATCCTGAATAAATACACTTACGAAGCCGGTAACCCGTTCATCAAACCGCAGTATACCTGGAATTTTTCTGTAGCCCATACGTATAAGCAAAAGCTTACTACCGAGGTCTCATACAGTTACCTCAAGGATTATTTTTCGCAGATATTCATCCTTGACTCCGGCAGCGGCAATGCAAATAATAACATCATGATCTATACGCGGGGGAATGTTGGAACTTTTACAAATTTCGGCATTTCAGAAACCTTTCAGACTTCCATCACCAAATGGTGGAGCCTCACGGCAGTAGCAGTGTATAATCATAAGGTAATAAAAGGTGTGGTATGGGCTCCTTTTACAGCGCGGGTGAACCAACTCAATATCAGCATCAATAACCAGTTCCAGCTTAAAAAAGGATGGAGCCTTGAACTCAGTGGATATTACCAAACGAAGAGCCAGATAGACCTGCAGGAATGGCTGGAGCCACAGGGTGAATTGAATTTTGGTGTTGGCAAACAAATACTGAAGAAGAAAGGAACATTGAGACTGAATATCCGCGATCTCACTTATTTCCAAAATTATTCCGGCTATTCCACTTTTGAGAATTCGTATGAGCCTTTTAAAATAAAATGGGATTCGAGGGTTGTGCGGTTGAAGTTTTAGCTGGCGGTTTGGCAAAGCGATGAAACCGGTGAATAGATCTGAAGGCGGAGCTTCGGATGAGATCAACAGGGTGGGTGGGAATTAAAATATTAACCACAGATGGCCACAGATTAGTTTCACAGATAACACGGATTTATCTGTGCTGATCTGTGGTAATCTGTGGTTAAAAATACCTTGCAACATATAATAGACTATTAGTTTCGGTTCTCCTCATTAGCGCACATGTTCCCCAATATATTTCCAAATGCTGCCCGAAATGATCATGGGATCACTTGTGACATTCAAGAAAAGGAACACTTGCGCCAGGGCAGACAAGACCTGGGTGCACATATCAGTCATCAGGTTTAAAACCAATCCTTTTCCGGGGTGCCGGTGGCGGGTTTAACAATCGTTTCAATGCCTCAAAGATCAATTGTATATCTGCATCATGTGCAGTCAATTTCTTTTCTACTTTTTGCATCTTCAATAAAATATCTTTATTGGTTGCCAGCATTTCCCGCATTTTAACAAAGATCTCAATTACCCTGATACTTACTTCAAGTGCCTGTTTGCTTTTTAATATACTTGCCAACATCAATACACCATGCTCTGTAAAAACATAAGGCAGGTAGCCACCTAACTGCTGTTTTGATGGTATCGCATTTTGCGATACCATTGCTTCAACTTCCTTTGCCGTTAACCTGAACATAAAATTAGCCGGAAACCTGTCCTCGTTCCTTTTTACCTGTTCTCTTAGTCTTATTGCCTGAACTCCATATAATTCTGCCAGGTCCCTATCCAGCATTACTTTTTGCTTACGGATGTAGTAAATTTTGTTTACAATTAATTCGTCTACTATGCTCAAATATTTTGCCATGATCGCTTATAGAGTTCCAAAAATAAATTATTCAACATGGAAATCCATTGTTACATGCTGAGGAAAACATCAGTTATACCTGGGAAAATCAACAGTGATTTTAATAGAAATATTTTATTCCAAATTCGCACCTCACTGGCGAATGTGTTCCCCAAAAATATTTCCAAATGCTGCCCGAAATGATCACGTGATAATTTGTGACATTCAATCCAGCCCGGATTCTATCAGGGCATAGCATCATACTAACCTGGTGGACTTTACTATAAAAATATTGTAGTTTATTAACTGGTTACAAACCGGTAGATTTAAGAAGGCAACAAGTGACCCCCATAAGCTATTACGTTGTAAAAATTAGGAATTGGAGAGGGGAACACTTGCGCCAGTGATGGGGCCAGTGATGGGGGGTTAATGCATTGCATATCTGGGTCAGTGAGGAAAAAAGCAATACTTTTAGTATCATTAACTAAGTTGAATAAAAATTCTTAAATATTATGAAACCTTTTTTTTGTTCCATTTTAGTGGTTCTGGCAATCACTCTTTCGTCATTCCAACATCCTGTTGAAATAAACAATACAGTCACTGCCTTAAAAAGGGGCAATGCGGCGCAATTATGTCGTAATCTTGATAAAACGGTTAAGGTTTTTGTGTCTGGCGTAGATAAGCGTTATTCCGCACAAAAAACTTCGTTAATTATGCAGAAATTTTTTGCAACTCATAAAGTAACCGATTTTGTCGTTTCACAAATTGGTAATACATCTACCGGTATTTTATTACTGGCTCCTTGCAAATCAAATCAGACAGTTTCCGCTACATGGATAATTTTTACTAAGGTTTCCAGGACAAGATCGAATCAGTACGATCATTTTTAAAGCTTCAAAATAATTGCTAACCCTCAGATTAATTGAGGCGAAGGTTAGCAAAGACCAACAGCGAAGTATGCTGGGGTGCCAGTTGGTTTGCGGGTGAATGGAAACACCAAAAGTGGCGAAAGAATTAGAGACGGGAACACTTGCGCCAGTTGTGAGAGGTATGGCGCAAACCGGGCTACGAATTAAAACGGCTTGCCATCCATTTTTTATAACCGCCCTTCAGATCATATACTTTCCTGAAACCCATCTTTTTCATTTTACGGGCAGCCAATGGACTGCGGTGACAGGTCTGGCAGTAAACCAGAACCGTTTTCTTCCTGTCCAATGTGTCAACATCCCTCCCTATATGAAAATTTAAATAACTGAAATTAACGGCACCTGCCAAATGAGAGCGATTGTATTCAACTGCCGTGCGAACGTCAATCAGGTAATAATTACTGCTATCTCTTAAAACAGCCGCATATTCATCCGGGCTTAGTTTGCTATACGAAAAATCTTTATTGCTGCACACAGTAAAACAACCGCCAGTTCCGCACAGTAAAAAGGAAAATAAAATCAGGTAAGACAGTTTCATTGTACACAAGTTAAAGATTTATCAATTTAGTTTAATCTCCAAGACCGGCACCAGTGGAAACCGACAGGAAGAGCAGAGAACACCTGCGACGTCAAAAAGAAGTAATCCTATCAGAAGACTTGCCAGTTAAGGAATAGATCTTAAGGCGGAGCTTCAGATGAGATCAACAGAGTTGGTGAAAATAAAAAAATATTAACCACAGATAGCCACAGATTAGTTTCACAGATTACACGGATTCATCTGTGATGATCTGTGGCTATCTGTGGTTAAAAATACCTTTCAGCTCGAGTTCCCTATGCCATGGTTCGTGTCTTCACGAATCATTTATTATTGGAAAATTTAGGTTCGTGAATACAGATAACTACATACCTGCTAGAACATGACGGGTAAAAAATTATTGTAATCGGTAATAACGTGCAGTTACATACTCCCAATAAATAACTAAACTATCCTTATCAAGTTTAATAATTTTCCATTTTCTAGGTTGATATAAGTGTGTAGAAGTAAGCTCAAATAGTGTATCATTTTGATCTTATATTTAAAATTCTTGCTTTTCCCGGTGTGTTATTAAAACTTTCTATTGAGCCTGTACAATCATCAATATAATTTATGGTGATATCCTGAGAGGATACCATACGCCATTTGCCTATTATGAGGCTATTATTATTACAGGACAGTAAAAGCAAAGCAAATAATACAACAGGAAATAATAGCTTACTCATTTATCTCAATTATAATATAAAAGGCTGCATATAACGGCCTGTATTTGCATAGAACTTATTACAGGAAATCTCTTACATCGATTTTTAAAGCATCTGCGATTGTCTTTAGGTAAGTATATGACTACTTGTGATATTCAATCAAGCCCGGATTCTATCTGGGCATAGCATCATACTGACCAGGTGGACATTACTATAAAAATATTTTTTTCTATTAACCCGGTTACAAACCGTTAGAATTAAGAGGGCAGCCAGCTGAGGTTAAAGCAAATTAATTAGGAATTGAATTGAAATAATAGTTGTTGCAAAAAAAGCCCTGCATTTCTGCAAGGCTTGTATTTTTTATTTTTTATTTCTTTATTTCACCTCCTCAAAAGGCACATCCTCCACTTTACTTTCGCGGCACCGGGTTGAGGTTCCGCTTCTGCATGGCCATTGCCACCTGGTGCCTGTCCGCCAGGCTGCTCCTGCGTAGCCTTATACATATCTTCACTCGCTGCTGTCCAGGCTGCATTCATTTCGGCAGATCAGACTGTCGGCGCCGTTTATTTTTTCTACCTTTTCTTTTTCTTTTTATCGCTTTCTTCATTGGCTTTTGCATCGTTCTTCATCTTTTCAATTTCTTCCTTGCTTAAACCGCTACCGCTTTCAATACGTATCTTTTGTTCTTTGCCGGTGCCTTTGTCCTTTGCCGTTACGTGCAGGATACCATTGGCATCAATGTCAAAAATAACTTCTACCTGCGGTACACCACGTGGTGCAGGCGGTATGCCATCAAGGTTGAACATGCCCAGGCTCTTGTTCTGGCCGGCCATCGGGCGCTCGCCCTGCAATACATGTATCTGTACACCGGGCTGGTTATCGCTGGCGGTCGAGAACACTTCTGATTTTTTGGTTGGAATGGTGGTATTGCTGTCGATCAGCCTGGTCATTACACCACCCATGGTTTCAATACCTAAAGAAAGTGGTGTAACATCAAGCAACAACACATCCTTGATATCGCCGCTCAGTACTGCACCCTGTATGGCTGCTCCTATAGCTACCACCTCATCGGGGTTTACCCCACGGTTTGGTTTTTTACCAAAGAATTTCTCTACAATTTCCAGTACTTTGGGGATACGGCTGCTGCCACCCACCATGATCACTTCTTCAATATCCGATGCGGTCATGCCGGCATCTTTCAATGCCTGTTCGCATGGCTTTAAGCAACGCTCGAATAATTTATCGGCGAGCGCTTCAAATTTTGCACGGGTCAAGTTTTTAACCAGGTGTTTGGGTACACCATCTACTGCGGTTACATAAGGCAGGTTGATCTCTGTTTCGGTTGAAGACGAAAGTTCAACCTTTGCTTTTTCTGATGCTTCCTTTAAACGCTGCAGGGCCATCGGGTCCTTGCGCAGGTCAATGGCTTCGTCGGCTTTAAACTCATCGGCCAGCCAGTCCATGATCACTTTATCAAAATCATCACCACCCAGGTGGGTATCTCCATTGGTAGATTTCACTTCAAAAACCCCATCACCCAGTTCCAGAACCGAGATATCGAACGTTCCTCCACCAAGGTCAAACACGGCAATTTTATGGTCTTTGCCGCCTTTATCCAGGCCATAGGCCAGGGCGGCTGCGGTTGGTTCGTTCACCACGCGGCGTACATTGAGGCCGGCAATTTCCCCGGCTTCTTTAGTTGCCTGGCGCTGGGCATCATTAAAATAGGCCGGTACGGTAATAACGGCATCGGTAACTTCTGCTCCCAGGTAATCCTCAGCAGTTTTCTTCATTTTCTGAAGTACCATGGCACTGATCTCCTGTGGCGTGTATTGCCTGCCATCTATGTCAATACGAACCGTATTATTGTCACCTTTCACTACTTTATAGCTCCAATGGCTGATCTCTTCGGTCACTTCATCAAAACGGCGACCCATAAAACGCTTCACACTGCTGATGGTGTTCTGGCTGTTGGTGATGGCCTGGCGCTTGGCAGGATCGCCCACTTTACGCTCGCCATTTTTAAGAAAAGCCACTACCGACGGGGTTGTACGGCGGCCTTCTTCATTGGCAATTACTACAGGTTCGTTGCCTTCCATTACAGAAACGCAACTGTTTGTGGTTCCGAGGTCAATTCCTATTATCTTTCCCATGATATAAAATTTTATTTGATTAATGAGGAAATGGCAATGATTATGCCATTTGAGAAAATGTGCAATTTTGTCAGATAATATAAAAACAGGTAAAAAGAATGGAGATTTATCAGCGTAGCACCGCCGGGTCTTCTATGACAAAAACGGTACTGTCTTTTACATAAGGCAGGTTTTGCCCATAGCCCGTATTGAACAGGTAGCGGAAAAAGTTCACATTGCTCCGGGGTAAATTGCTGCTATCGGGTTTAGCCCCGGGTAAACGCAGAAAGCAGATATTATCAAAATTATATGGTTCGTAACCCCCTTGTTTTGATAATCATAAAAACCATGATCGCTCATGATGATAACGATTGCACCTGGATCGTTAGCATTGATATTTTTTACAAGCCCATTTATTATGGTGTTGGTATATTTTAAATATGAGAGATAGAGTGATTTATTATAGAGGTCTGAAATTTGTTCAGGCCTATTAAAAGCTCCTGTACTGTCGCGGAAATACTGGCCATGTGGTAAGAAGAAATGTGCATAGAAAACTGAAACTGTGCACTTTTTAGAAGTTACACTTCTAAAACTTTTCTTCTCCACTTTTTTATTATACCCATCAACCTTATACAGGATATTTTTTTTTAGGAATGGCAGTTCAAACTTGCCGGTGATAAACCACCACCCGACGTTTTTTACAAGGCGCTTATGAAATATTTTATTGGTAAGCAAGGTTGCATGTATAGGGAAACAATCCATTTGATTGAGATAATGCCGGGTGATCCCTAATATCAAAACAGAGTAATTATCAATATTATAACTCATCGATCTTAAAGATGCGAATACCTGGCCATTCCTGATTTCAGCAAAACGTTGCTGGATATCAGGTTGGGCCAGTAGTTGTTTGTCATAAGTGCCGGGAACATACTGCATATTGAAAATGGAAGACATGCTGTAAGGCGTAAAATCGTAGTTTGAAAAACCAGGGAGTATTTTAAAATTTTGCTGCTGCAGTAAGTTATACAGGCTGTCATTTTTAAATCCAAAACTATCCTGCAGACTTTTATAACCTGCATACTCATCAAACAACAGGAAGTAAACATTTGGCTTTTGCCTTACTTTGGTTTGATCGAACTTACTGCCTGGGCAACCCGGATCTCTTTAAAATTAAAATACCTGTTCGTTAACAGCAACGCCATCAGCTAAACAAAAACCAGGAAAAGAATATTGAGGTATAGGAAAAGTTTTGGATGAAGCTGTTTATTTCGCTTTTATCCACCGGATAATGAAAATATTAAAAACAAGCAATACAGGAATGATGTACCGTATAAGACCTTAAAAATCTAAGAAAGGAGGTTGCTTTAATAAGGTCATGAATAGCGCCAAAAGAACAGCCACCAGCGGCTGATAAAAAAGTTAGAAGCGAAGCAAACAGGTAATTTTTTGTTAGACCAACAGGTCACTAAAAACAAGAGCGCAACACAGGCAGAGGTAATCGCAAATACGCGGATCACCTCGTTCACATGGAGGAACCCATAATTCTCAACACTGCCATGAAGGCAAAAAACAGTACCAGTAAAAAAGAAAATAAGGTATTTTTATAAAGGATTTGGCCATCAACAATGTTTATGCAAATATATGTAAGCCTTTAAAACATAGCGTCAGTTCGGAATTAAAGGAAGCATTTGAACTCTGTAAAATGAAATTGTAAATAACTTTTTGAGCCGTTACCCCATAAATACCTCATTAATAACTCAACACAATGGTACTATCAGGCAGATAAGGTATATCACGGGTTATATGCAGTATTAAAAATATACCGGAAAATATTAACAGCACTCCATTGCACTTTATAGGATGTGTGATTTTTTCCGGTAAACGAACTGCACAAATATTATCGAAATTTAAGGGCTCAAATGCTGATGTTTTTTATAATACCTGAACCCGTGATCACCTAATGATCATAATCGCAGGATCATTCCTGCAATTTCATCAACTAATTGTTCAATCACCCGGTTTGTATATTTTAAATAAGAAAGGATACAGTGCCTTATCGTGCAGTAAATTACTGCTGGCAATAATCTCTATGCTGTTATGTGCGCCGGTACTATCACGGTAATAAGGCCAATGCGGTAACATAAAATGAGCATAACAAAATACTGGCGCTGTCTTTTTTTCACCGGCACTTTTAATCAGCATTTGCTGTGCATACAGGTTGTTGGTTTCGTGCTGGTACAGGTACTTTTTCCTCCAGGAAGGTAAAGCCAGTTTACCTGTTTGAAATAACCAGCCGGAAGTTCTTATAATGCGATTATGCAATATTTTATCTGTGAGCAATACGGAATGCACAGGCAAAAATGCATTCTGCCTGGAAATACTATGTGTTTCTCCGATATCAAAAACAGAATAATTCCGGACCTGGTATCCCATTTTTTTAAATATGGTGAACACTTCGCCATTCCTTATTTCATTAGTCCGTATCTGGAAATCCCGTTGGGTTACTTTACCAGGGTTGTACCCTGTATCAACATATTGCATATTGAGAATGGCGGACATACTGAACAGGGTAAAATCATAATTTGAAAAAACGGTAGTTTTTTGAACTGCTTTTTGCTGAGGTAATTGAATAAACTGTCGTTTGCAAATCCAAAAACTATCTTTAAGGCTTTTATTTCCCGCATATTCATCAAACATTAAAAAATAAACATTTGGCTTAGCATTCACTTTATTTGTATCAAATGGAACTGTTCTTGTTGATATACTTTTGGTGAAGCAATTTTGGTTATCAGCAATACAGTGTCAATAGCAGAATAGATGAGCAATAATACATTCAAATAAAAGAACAACTTTATGGCAATTTGTTTTTTCCTTTTAAAAAAATAAATAATAAAACTGTAATAATCAAAAGTAATGGCAAAAAAAGAATAACTGCTGATGAATGAAATTCTAGTAACAGATTTGAACCAGTCATGTAAAGCGCCAAAAAGAAATACCACAAACCCATAAAAAATGAAACTATTGAAGCCAGTACAGCATTCCCGGTTACCATGAACAAAATGCCATAGCATAACAAAATGCTTAAAAATAATACCCCACCAATAAGGAGAACCTCTTTTATTTCCAGGTAGCCATAATTTTCCACACTACCATGCAGGCAAAAAAACACAACCAGTAAAAATAAAAAGAAAGGTATTTTTTTCAGCAGCTTCATTATTTCCTTTTCATTAAAAACAGCACCCTGTCTGTGTTACCAACTTTTTCTTCTTTTACAACCTGGTATGTATTTGCGAAAATAGTTTTAAAATTTTCAAGGTCGTATTTGTCAAAAATATCTTTCCGGTTCTGCAGCAGCAGTTTTACTTTTTCATCTGTTTTAGGCACAAACTCAATGATGAGGTGTTCTCCCATTGGCTGCAGCCATCCTGCAATTAAATGTAAAGGAACGTTTTTGGCAATGGCCAGGTGATGCACCAGGGCCAAAGCCAATACCAGGTCGGCTTTCAGTCTTGATGTGATGGATTCCTTTCGGTATTGTTCCAGCCAATGGGGTGAGGGCTGGTAAAATCGATCACCAGTGGTAAAATGTTTGCCCGGCCATCCTGCCTGCTCCTGAGGTACAGATCATTGATACAGTTGGGGTCGGCATCAGTTGCAATGACCTGTATGCCTGGCGCAAACAGGGAACTGAAGTGTCCGTCGTTGGCGCCCAGGTCAATTACATGGCCATATTCCAGGTCACTGGTAAACGTTTTAACCAATGCAGTCTTGGCTATTAAATAATCATCTCCCAGGATGGTACCGGTATAATAATCATCCCAGGTGGTTTTTATTTTTTTGAGCGATAATTTCTGCACAAAACTTTCAAGCCCTTTTAACAGGATCTCCAGTTTTTGTTTCGAAAAATTATTTTCGCTGCCCGGCTTTTCGCCCGCCGGGCGGCCCCCCCCCGGGGGCCCCCCGCCGGCGGGCCCTCGGCCGGGTTTGGTTTGCCCGCAAATTTTACCTGCAGGTGAACATGAAGCATTGTATTCATATTCCATTTTGACCTGTTGGGTAATAAGTTTGCCAATACATCCATGGGAATCCCGTTGGGATAAACCGAAAACAGTTTATGGGTTCCGGGATGGCAGTAATGCATAAGCAGCAATGGCGCTAAAAAGCATTCGCAGAACTGGCGATAGGCGATCCAGGGTTTTCCTGCCACATAATTTTCAAAAGAAAGGGTATCAATAAAGATCGGCCTGCCTTTAAAAAACTGGATATTGAAAGGGGTTGCATCTTTCAGCATCATTCCTTTGTGCAAAGCCGCCTGTGCAATATGTAAAGTAAGCAATGCAGCATCCTTCCACATATCAAAACTCCATTCGTAAGGATAACTGATAAAGGGAATCTGTTCGGGTAATCAAACCCTGCCTTCAGAAAAATGGAAAGAACCGGTTTCATTTATTTCCCGGTGTGCAACAAGCATGTTTTTTTTAACCAGTTCTTCATATAAACCACTGTTCATTAATTGGGCATAGTGAACTTCATAATTGGGATGTATGTAACGGTACATATTACCATCATGCTTAAATATAAAACCTTCAGTATCTCTATATGAAGCAGGATGTGGTTGCATGAATTAAGGAATTGTTTTTATGGCAGCATTATTCTGCCTTATCTTTTTCTTCATCCTTACCCGGTCTTTTACCAAATAAAATGTTTTGATGGCCAGCCAGAAATTCTTAAAAAAGAAACTGATGCCGAGTACTGCGGCAATGATCATTTGTAGGATATAACTGCCGCTGCCCGGATCAATATATAAGAGGATAGTTTGCATAGCTGAATTGTAATTTACACGAAATTAGCAAAAGCAGGGGAATAGCTGGTGAAAAAGAGCAAACAGCGCCTGTTTAAATTTTTGCTAGATTTGAAAATCTAAAAGTACATGTATGGCCTTCATTGATTATAATACCAAAAACAAGGTGACCATTTTTCCCGGTGTGCAAAGTGCCATGGAACATTCGGCACAGATCAGCTATGGTTGTGTAACCCTTGATAAAGGTGTTACCGTGCCGGTTCACAGCCACCCACACGAACAATGGACCTATGTGCTGGAAGGGCAAATGGAATTTACACTGAACGGCGAAAAACAAATGCTGCTGCCAGGCATGGGTGCCTATATCGCACCGGATGTATTACACGGCGCTGTAGCAGTTACTGCCTGTAAAGTGATCGACGTTTTTACCCCGGTGAGGGAAGATTACAGGGCGTTGGGAGAATGAAGCTGAAAGAATTGTCACTGAAATTTGAGACTTGATACTTGATCCTTGATACTGGATAAGTCCTCTTAGCTTGCAGTTTTTTATCCAGAATCCAGCGTCCAGTATCCAGCATCTAGTATCCCGTTCCCTTCCGCGTTCTGAACGAAAAATGCTTCTGGCTGAGATAGCTGATGGTAACCACGATACAGGTTGTAATGAACTGGCTGAGAATGGCATTCATGAAGAATACCTCTACCAGTAATTTCAGGCAGAGATAATTGAGTACAAGATTGAATGAAAAGGAAAGAAAATAACGTACCAGTTGTATCCGTCCCCTTAAATTGGAATCTACGAACACCACAAACTTCATCAATAAAAAACCTACTATAAAATTGATACAGAAAGAAACGAACAGTGATGCGATATGCGGTTTAAAGGCAAAGAATCCAAAATCAAAATTCTCCTTTTCGAAAATATACTGGTAGCTGATGAAATAGATGAACAGACCCAGAACGGTATTGCTGCCACCACAAACGGCATAACGGAAAGTCTGTTCCGGCATCCATTTACTGAACGGCGGGTAAAAAAAATCAATGAATGCTATGATCTTGTCTTTTGGCAAAAAGTAAAAATTAAAAAGTCAAAAGTCAAAAATTGAGAATCATGGAACTATATGCATCCGGCATGCTAATTTTTTGACTTTTGACTTTTAAATTATTTGAATTAATTATAAAGTTCCGCTCTCGCTTCCTTCACCCTTGCATCTGCCAGGTATTCATCGTAGGTCATCAACCGGTCTATCATTCCTTTTGGTGTAAGTTCAATAATGCGGTTGGCCACCGTTTGCATAAACTGGTGATCATGCGTGGTGAGTAAGATCACACTGTTATAAGCCACCATATTGTCGTTAAAGGAAATGATACTTTCCAGGTCGAGATGGTTGGTTGGTTCATCCAGTATCAGCACATTGGGGTTCTGCAACATCATCTTGCTGATCATACAACGAACTTTTTCGCCACCGCTTAATACATTGGTCTTCTTTAAAATTTCATCGCCGCTGAAAAGCATCTTACCCAGGAAGCCGCGTAAAAAATCCTCATCCACATCCTTGGTCGTTGGCGGAACATACTGGCGTAACCAATCCATCAGGTTTAAGGTACTGCCTTCAAAATATTCGCTGTTGTCATTTGGTAAATAAGCTGTTGTAACGGTGGTACCCCATTCGTAAGTACCGCTGTCTGCTTTCAACCTCCCGTTTATCATCTCAAAAAAACTGGTTGGAGCTATCGGGTCGCGGCTGATGAAAGCGATCTTATCGCCTTTTTGAATATCGAATTTTATTTTACTGAAAACGGCCTTACCGTCAATCGACAATGAAAGATTATCAACTTTTAAAATTTCGTTACCCACCTCACGGTCCTGCTTAAAGATGATACCGGGGTATTTCCTGTTACTGGGGGTAATGTCTTCAAATACCAGTTTATCCAGGGCCTTTTTGCGGGATGTGGCCTGCTTGCTTTTTGAAGCATTGGCGCTAAACCGGGCAATAAATTCCAGCAGGTCCTTCTTCTTCTCTTCTGTTTTCTTATTCTTGTCGGATGCCTGACGTGCAGCCAGCTGGGAGCTTTCGTACCAGAAAGTATAGTTTCCGGTATAGATCTTTATTTTGCCCCGGTCCACATCGGCCACGTGTGTACAAACCGCATCTAAAAAGTGACGGTCGTGACTCACTACCAACACAATATTTTCATAATCGGCTAAAAAGTTTTCGAGCCAGCTGATGGTTTCCACATCCAGGTTATTGGTAGGTTCATCCAGCAATAAAATATCAGGATTGCCAAAAATGGCCTGGGCCAGCAATACCCTTACTTTGATGTTGGCTGCCACATCTTTCATTAAAGCCTGGTGCAGTTCGTCTTTTACACCCAGGTCGCTCAACAGGGTTGCTGCATCGCTTTCAGCCGTGTACCCGCCCATTTCACCAAAGTCGTGTTCCAGTTCGCCGGCCTTTAATCCATCAGCTTCTGTAAAATCCTCTTTGGCATAAATGGCATCCCGGTCATGCATCACTTTCCACATTTTTTTGTGGCCCATCAATACCGTATTTAAAACGGTTATTTCATCAAACTCAAACTGGTTTTGGTTTAAAACAGCCATCCGTTCGCCCGGCGTAATATCTATCGTTCCTTTATTGGGGTCAATTTCACCGCTGATGATCTTTAAAAAAGTGGATTTACCGGCACCGTTGGCGCCGATCACGCCATAACAATTCCCCTTGGTGAAGCTGATATTCACTTCATCAAACAAAACCCGTTTTCCGTAAGCAAGCGTTATATTATTTGCACTTATCATAATTATTAAAAAGTGTGCAAAGATAAGGGATAGAGCTTTTAAGAAAATACGGATAGCACAAGACAGATACTGGTGATCAGAGTTTGTCTATGTAAAAGCTATTACTATTGGATCTGCAGTATCCAGTATCAGATCAGTATCCACAAAGTATCCAGCATCCACACCGGTACCCGAATCCTCTTGCCCATTGCCCATTGCCCATTGCCTGTTATCTTTGCGACATGTCAATAGTCAGCAGTTTACAAAAAAGTACCATAGAGAGTTTGTCGGCAATATATGATCAATCCTTTACAGATAAGGATTTCCAGGTAAACCAGACCAAACCCGAATTTGAAGGGGATTATACCGTGGTGATGTTTTCCCTGGTAAAAAGCTTAAAACTTTCACCGGATATTATCGGCAACACGTTGGGCGGGCACCTGGTTAAAATTATCCACATCTTTTTACTGCTTACAATATTATTAAAGGATTTTTAAATTTAACTGTTGCAGACAGCTATTGGCTTGAGCTGCTCAATAAAAATTACAACGATATATGCTATGGCAAAAAAGAAATGAATGGCAGCAAGGTGATGGTGGAATATGCCTCGCCCAATACAAATAAACCTTTGCACCTGGGACATTTACGCAATATTTTTTTAGGATGGAGCGTGGCTGAGATCTTAAAAGCCAATGGCTACGAAGTAATAAAAAGCTGTATGGTAAACGACCGGGGTATTCATATCTGCAAAAGCATGATCGCCTGGAAAAAATGGGCCAATGGTGAAACGCCTGAAAGTTCCGGGATAAAAGGAGATCACCTGGTTGGGAAATATTATGTAAAATTTGAGAATGAATTAAAAAATCAGTCTTTGGACCTTGTTGAGAAAGAAAACGCCAATGACCTGTCGCATTACAGTGCTGATGAATTGAAAAAGGTCACTGAATTGAATAAACTGCAGCAGGATCTTTTTACAGAAAGCCCGGAAAAAACAAGGAGAAGATACTTAAGATAAAAGATGATATCAATGAAATAAGAAGAAGTGCTACGGGTATCATGAAAGAAGCCAAACAGATGCTTTTTGATTGGGAAGCCGGGAAACCGGATGTGATCGAACTCTGGAAAACCATGAACAGCTGGGTTTATGCAGGCTTTGATGTTACGTATAAAAATATTGGTGCCGACTTCAACAAGACCTATTACGAAAGTGATACCTACCTGCTGGGAAAAGATATTGTGCAACAGGGTTTGGATAAAAAAGTATTTTACCGGAAAGGGGACAACAGTATCTGGATCGATCTTACTGCTGAAGGGTTGGATGAAAAAATTGTTCAGCGGAGTGACGGTACATCTGTTTACATCACGCAGGATATAGGCCTCGCCTTACAAAAACACGAACAGTTTAAAATTGACAGGAGCATTTACGTGATCGGAAATGAACAGAATTACCACATGAAAGTGCTGAAACTGATCTGCCAGAAACTGGGCATGCCCAATGCTGATAATATTTACCATTTAAGTTATGGCATGGTGGAACTTACCAGTGGCAAAATGAAAAGCAGGGAAGGCACCGTGGTAGATGCAGATGATATTGTAGATGAAATGGTCAGCACCTCACAACAGCTTACCGAAGAATTGGGTAAGGTAAAAGACTTTACCGATGATGAATTGAAAACCCTGTACAATACCATTGGACTGGGAGCTATGAAATTTTATTTATTAAGGGTTGATCCTAAAAAAACGATGGTATTCAACCCCGCTGAGAGTATAGATTTTCACGGGTTTACCGGGCCTTTTGTACAATATACGTATGCCAGGATAAACAGTATTTTGCGCAAGCAAATGACCAACGCACAGCGTCCTGAGGATGACCCAATGACCAATGACTTATTAAAACTTGAAAAAGAAGTGCTGGTAATAGCTGAACAATATGCATCGGCTATTGATCAGGCATGTGCAGAGCATAATCCTTCGGTTATCGCCAATTATGTTTTTCACCTGGCCAAAACATTCAATTCTTTCTATTCGGAACATTCGGTTGCCAATGCAGAAACTGAATCGAAAAAACAACTGCGTTTGCGAATATCCGGGTTAACCTCTAATATCCTGAAAAGCGGGATGGGTTTATTGGGTATTGCCGTACCGGAAAGAATGTAAAAGCTTAATAAACAAAGGTTCATTTCTTCCCAACCATTTTTACTATTTAATGTGTTATTTTTACACTTTACATATTTAAGGCTATTATTCATAAATTTGAAGGATGAAAAAAAAGGTTACAAAAATTGGCGTACTTACTTCGGGTGGTGACAGCCCGGGCATGAACGCCTGTGTAAGGGCAGTTGTACGCACTGGTATTCATCACGGGCTGGAAGTTTTTGGTGTCATGCGGGGATACAGCGGCATGGTGGAAGATGATATCATCCCCATGGAAAGCCGGAGCGTTGCCAATATCATTCAGCGGGGGGGAACCATTTTAAAAACATCCCGCTGCAAGGATTTTTATGAACCAGAAGGCAGGAAGATAGCCTATGAGAATTTAAAGAAACGCGGTATAGATGGACTGGTGATCATTGGCGGTGATGGCAGTTTCCGTGGGGCACAGATCTTCAGTAATGAGTTTGACATTCCCTGTATAGGTTTACCGGGCACTATTGATAAAGATATTGCAGGCACCGATTTTACCATTGGCTTTGACACTGCAGTAAACACCGCCGTTGAAGCTATAGATAAGATCCGGGATACCGCGGAAGCTCACGACCGGCTATTCATTATAGAAGTGATGGGCCGGGATGCCGGATATATTGCGCTGCACAGCGGCATTGCTACCGGCGCAGAAAACATACTGATCCCTGAAAGAAAAACAGAGATTGACAAGATCATAATGCAATTGACCGAAAAAGAAAGGCGGCATAAACTGGTGAACCTGATCGTTGTAGCAGAAGGTGATGATTTTGGCGGTGGCAATGAAGTCGCTAAAATAATCAGGGAACGCATGCCGTTACTGGAAATACGGGTTTGTATCCTGGGCCATATACAAAGAGGTGGATCGCCCAGCTGTATGGACAGGCTGATAGCCAGCCGCATGGGTTATCATGCTGTGGAATCCCTGATGGAAGGAAGACACAATGTATTTGTCGGAATTGTAAATAATAAGATCAATTATATTCCGCTTGATGAAGCGATCAAGAAAAAACAACGCATCAGTGAAGAATGGATGAATATCGTAAAGATTCTGGCGACTTAAAAGCGATACTGGATACTGGATGCTGGATAATGGATTATGAAACCAACCAGTGCATTCTTTTATCCAGGATCAAGTATCTGTTTTCTAAAAAAATACTTTCCAATACAAATTCATGAGCAAACACATCAGTAAGTACCTGCATAAAGAAATGGATAAAATTGCAGGTATTTCCCATTCACAGAAAAGAACAAAGATCATTGCAACAGTTGGCCCGGCGTGTGAAAAACCGGAGCAGTTACTCGAACTGGCTAAAGCAGGGGTGAATGTATTCCGGCTTAATTTTTCGCACGGCACCCATGAAAATAAAAAAGGAAGTGATTGAACATATCCGGGATATCAATAAAACCCAGCCTTATAATATTGCCATACTGGGCGATCTGCAGGGCCCAAAATTAAGGGTAGGTGAACTTACTGATGGCTGGATAGAACTGGCAGAAGGTGCAGATATCATTTTCACCACAGAAAAAATGATTGGCAATACGTCAAAAGTATATGTTTCGTATCCCAACTTAAACAAAGATGTAAAAGAAGGCGAACGGATCTTTTTAGATGACGGCAAAATGGAAGTAAAGGTTAAATCCATTCTCAATGAAAAAGAGATCCTGGTTACCATTACCATTGGAGGTACCCTAACCCAAAAAAAGGGGTTAACCTGCCCGACTCGGAACTCACCATGCCCTCATTGACTGAAAAGATTATACCGATCTTGACTTTATCATTGAAAATGACCTCGACTGGGTGGCACTTTCCTTTGTTCGCAAAACAGCCGACATCATTGAACTTAAAAAAAAGATAGCAGCAAAAAAAGCAAGATCAAGGTCATTGCCAAAATTGAAATGCCCGAAGCTTTAAAGAATATCCGTGACATTATTGTAGAAAGCGACGGCATCATGGTGGCCCGTGGCGACCTTGGGGTAGAACTGCCGGTGGAACAGGTTCCCATTATTCAGAAAGAACTCATCAAAAAATGCATGCACCGTGCAAAACCGGTAATTGTTGCCACACAGATGATGGAAAGTATGATGGACCGTACCAAACCCAACCGCAGTGAAGTAAGTGATGTTGCCAATGCCGTACTGGAGGGTGCTGATGCAGTGATGCTCAGCGGTGAAACGGCCATGGGCAGCTACCCTGTACAGGTAGTACAAACCATGGTAAAGATCATCCAGGAAGTGGAAAAAACATTCTATGATTATAACCGCGACGATATCCTTTCACCACAACCCCACTCCCCTTCTTTTTTAAGTGATGCCATTTGTTACAGTGCCTGCAAACTGGCAAATGATACCCATGCCAGTGCACTGATCGGCATGACACAGAGCGGGTACACCGCATTTATGCTTAGCAGTTACCGGCCGCAGTCGCCGCTGTATATTTTCAGTAAAGAAAAAACACTGATCCACCAGTTAAGCTTAAGCTGGGGTGTACGTGCTTTTTATTATGATGAGGAAGACAGCCTGGATGATATCATTTTTGACCAGATCAATATTCTGAAGGAACGTGGATTTTTAAAAACAGGTGATGTAGTGATCAATACAGGCAGTACGCCTGTTGAACTTCATTTGTCAACTAATATTGTAAAAATTACGACGGTGGATTAGGTATACAGTTTAAAAGGTTTAAAGGTTTAAAAACGTTTAAGTCGTTTAAGACCTTAAACCCCGTCCGAACGGCGTTCAGCCGGGCGGGCATTAAACACTTAAACCTTTCAGCGTCTTCTTTTACGCCCAACTGCAAATAATAATGGCAGCAATAATATTTCCAAGAACTGCATATCCTGCATTGATGAGGAATAAACTAAAGGTTTTTTTCTCATAGAGGTAATTTACACCTACAGAAGCTGCACAAAAGCAGGCGCCGGTGAGTGCACCTAATTTTAAGCCGCTCATCCAACCAGCTCCTATCAGTTCCAGCCGGTTGGCTATAATGGCAATAGCCAGGCTTTGTACAAACATGAGTAACAGTGAACCGCCAAACATAATACCCATACCTTTTTTGGCATCAGGACTGTTCACATCAATTTTCAGGTCTGCTATCCAGCGTTTGGCAAATAAAACCTTTGAATACCACAATGCACCCAAAGCAAAGTAAGCAAGTGCAGCCACAGCGATGGCCATCCAGTTTAAATAATCGAAATTTTCCATGATTATACAGTTTTGGTAAATGAATAAAAAAGAAAAATAATAATTGTTTATTTGATTTGCAACTTATCCCGTTAATCTGTTTATTAGTTAATCCGTGGAGAGTATACAATCTGTAAAAGCTATTACTGTTTCATACTGCATACCAATTAACGATTTAACGGATTAACGGATTAACGTATTAACGATTAAGGTTTCCCTTCCATAAACTTCACCAGGTTCTTCCTGGCCCCGTTTTGTATCTTCCTTTGAAAAAAACGGTTCCAGCCCAGCAGCCATCCTGTAAAACCCAGCGCCTGGCTGCTCCAACGGTGTAAACTGAAAGCATCGCTGTGTTCAATAATTTTGCCATCTGCAAAAGCATATTGGCTTTGATCCGGTTCACCACTTTTTTACCGGTTTTTGAAAAAGTATAGGTGGCCACCCATTCGCAGGTACTGTATTCATCATCCAGGTGTTTGATATTGGAGTACGTTAATGAAAAATCCTTTGCATTTTTGCACAGCATTTCCCACATGGATCTTACTTCATCTCCCCTTAAAAAGCCGAATACAGGGTCAAAAAAAACAATATCCTCACTGTAACAACTGTTCATACCCCTGTGGTCAAGCTGCTGAAAGGCACTGTAAAATTTATTGATCAGCTCATCCCTGTTTGTACTCATAAACAATTAAGTTTCACTAAATTTAACACTCAAATAATTATGAAATGAAAAAATATTTTACCGGGTTCTGTTTTATTGTACTTTTTGTACCAGGCCTTTCGGCTCAAAACATTGATTCGCTCTGGGTAAGGGAAAATTATTATAAGGTAGAAAAGATGTTGCCCATGCGGGATGGCATCAGCCTCTTTACCGCATTTTATATTCCCAAAGACAGTTCGGTAAAACATCCCATCCTGTTAAACCGCACACCTTATTCATGCTCTCCTTACGGTGCAGATAAATTCAATGCCCGTATCCATGATACATACTGGATCAATTATTTAAAGGAAGGATATATCATTGCCATACAGGATGTAAGGGGCAGGTGGATGAGTGAAGGGGAATTTATGGACGTTCGACCTTTCAATCCCAATAAAAAAAATAAAGAAATCGACGAAGCCAGTGATACCTACGATGCCATTGAATGGATGGTAAATCATTTACCCGCCAATAACAAAAGGGTTGGTGTTTTCGGGATATCCTATCCCGGATTTTATGCCACCATGGCGGCGCTCAGCGGCCACCCGGCACTAAAAGCCGTTAGCCCGCAGGCGCCGGTTACCGACTGGTTCCAGGGTGATGACTTTCACCACAACGGCGCTTTCTTTTTAATGGATGCATTTGGTTTTTACAGTGGCTTTGGCAAACCAAGGCCAAAACCAACTACAGTGGGCAGCCCCGGCTTCCGTATTCCTTCACAGGATAATTATGATTTTTATTTAAAGACAGGTGCCATAAAAAATTTCACCAAACTCATGGGCGACAGTATTGCCTTCTGGAAAGACATGATGAAACATCCCGATCATGATGAATGGTGGAAGGCCCGCAACCCCCGCAATTTTGTGAACAACATCAAACCCGCTGTACTCGTAGTGGGTGGCAATTTTGATGCTGAAGATTGCTTTGGCGCCTGGAATTTATACAAGGCCATTGAAGAAAAAAACAACAACACTGATAATCGTGTGGTCATGGGTCCCTGGGTTCATGGCGGCTGGGGCGGCCGCAGCGACGGCAGTTATCTGGGTAATGTACGCTTTGGCAAAAAAACAAGTGAGTACTACCAGCGGAATATCGAATTCCCGTTTTTCAATTTTTATTTAAAGCTCAAAGGCACGGTACGTGATATTGCCGAAGCAACCGTTTTCTTCTCCGGTGAAAATGAGTGGAGAAGGTTTAATGAATGGCCATCTAAAAATGTGGAGTATACAAATCTTTTTATCGTCAACAATGGAAAATTATCTTTTGAAAAAAAATACTGCAAACAATGCATTCAGCGATTACATCAGCGACCCTGCACACCCGGTGCCGTATACAGAAGATGTGCACATGGGGCGCACCAGTGAATATATGACAGATGACCAGCGCTTTGCCAGCCGCCGCACCGATGTATTAACATTTACCACTGCGGTATTAATGGAGGACCTTACACTTGCCGGTCCATTGGTTGCCGACCTGATGACCAGCATCTCCACAACCGATGCTGATTTTGTGGTAAAACTAATCGATGTTTTTCCGGATGAGTTTAAGTACGATGAAAAATATTTGGAAAAGGTAATGGCTCGCTTTACCCGATGGGCGGTTACCAGATGCTGGTACGTGGCGAAATCATGAGGGGCAGGTACCGCAACAGTTTTTCAGCAGCACCCGGCGGGGTAAAACCTGAAGCATTTGTACCAGGGAAAATAACCCAGGTGAAATATACTTTACCCGATGTGGCGCATACTTTTAAAAAAGGACATAAGCTGATGATACAGATCCAGAGCAGCTGGTTCCCCCTGGCCGACAGGAACCCGCAAAAATTTGTTGATATTTATCATTGCAATGACAGCGATTTTCAAAAAGCAACCATCAAAATTCATCATGATGCGGTGAATGCGAGTAAGATCGTATTGCCTGTTTTAAAGTAATAATATTCTCTATGAAAAAATTAATATGCTGTTTATTATACTTTACTGTACTGTTTTGTACTGCACAAAATAATTTCAATATTGTGCCGGCTCCTGCATCCTTACAATTTATTGACACATCGTATACCTACGACCTCCCCATCCAGATCGTACATACTAAATCTGAAGCTGCCGTCTTTAATGCGGTTTATTTACTGGAAGCATTAAAAGAAAGGAATATCACGGGCAATTTGGTTGCATATGACAGTTTTGATATGAACAGATCAAAGATCATGCTGATCGATGAAGACGAACCAACAGAAAACTACCGCATCATCACGCCGGGTAAAGATATTATCGTATCCGGAAATAACAGGACCATATTTTATGGTATCCAGACACTGCTGCAGCTTATACCTTCCAATCAATTCTATAACACAAAAAACAAATTATCTATTCCCTATGTTTCCATAACCGATCATCCCCGCTTTTTGTACCGCGGTATGCACCTCGATGTATGCCGTCATTTCTTTCCCGTTTCCTTTGTTAAAAAATATATTGATTATTTAGCTGCTTATAAATTTAATACGTTTCACTGGCACCTTACCGATGACCAGGGGTGGCGGATAGAAATAAAAAAATATCCCGGGTTAACAACGGCCGGCGCATGGAGAAATGGTACCATCATCGGGCGTTATCCCGGCAAAGGCAGTGACAACAAACCCTACGGCGGTTTTTACACGCAGGAAGAAATAAAAGAAGTGGTACAATATGCGGCCCAGAGATATATTGATGTGGTTCCCGAAATAGAAATGCCCGGGCACGGCAGTGCCGCCATTGCAGCATATCCATGGTTAAGTTGTTTCCCGAAAAAACCTACCGAGATCCCGGCCAAAATGATCTCCCAAAAAAGTATTGATGAGCAAAAGAACGGAAGGATAAAACTGGTACAGGAAACCTGGGGCGTATTTGATGATATCTTTTGTGCAGGCAGGGATTCTACTTTTACATTTTTAGAAAATGTGATCGACGAAGTTATTGCACTCTTTCCTTCAAAATATTTTCATATGGGCGGCGATGAAGCACCAAAGGCACATTGGAAGAAATGTCCTTCCTGCCAGAAACGGATGAAAGATCATAAACTTAAAGATGAGCATGAATTGCAAAGCTGGTTTGTGCAGCGCATTGAAAAATATGTAAACAGCAAAGGCAGGATCCTGATCGGCTGGGATGAGATCCTGGAAGGCGGCCTGGCTCCAAATGCCGTGGTAATGAGCTGGCGTGGAGAAAAAGGCGGAATTGAAGCAGCAAAACAAAAACACCAGGTAATTATGACGCCCGGCAACCCGGTTTATTTTGATCATACACAAAGTAAAAACGAAGACAGCGTGACCATTGGCGGCTATAATCCCATTGAAAATGTATATGCATACGAACCTGTATCCAAAGAGCTGAGTGCAGAAGAAGGAAAATATATTTTGGGTGCACAGGCCAATATGTGGACAGAATATATAAAATACCCAAGTAAAGTTGAATACCATTTATTCCCCCGCATAACTGCACTGAGCGAGGTTTTATGGAGCCCTAAGGGAAAAAGGAACTGGAAAGATTTTGAAAGAAGGTTGCCAACAATTTTTGAAAGACTGGATAAACAGAAAATTAATTACAGTAAGGCGTATTATGATCTGAAGGCGACCATTATCCCAACTCCTGATCATAATGGTATTCTATATAAAATAGAAACTAAAACAAAAAATTATAAAATTCAATATCTCCCGTCAATCTTAAGTTCATCTTTCTTAACTTATGAAAAACCATTACTGATCAGGGAAAACGTTAATGATATGAGTGTTATATTAAGCGTTGACGGCAAAGTTGTAGGTGGAATAACACAATCATTTCATTTCAACAAAGCCACAGGCAAAAAAATAACTATTGTAACTGAAGCTGATAAAAAATACCCCGGCGATGGCGCATTTACTTTGGTTAATGGCGTACAGAATGAAAAAGGTATGTCAAAAACATCTGAGTTTTTGGGTTTTAACGGAACCGATATGGAAGTAACTATTGACCTTGGAAAGGAAACAGAAGTGTCGAAAATAACATTGCACAGTTTAAACCATCCGGGCAGCTGGATATATTTACCCGGCCAGGTTGCTATTTCTTTCATTCCCTTTATTGATACCACGATCATAACAAAACATCAACCCATTGAATCGGTAACGCATATTGTAAAAGATGAAAATAATGATCAAACCATTCAATTGCCATCACCCAAAACCTGCCGCTATATAAGGTTGTATGCAAAAAATTATGGTATCATCCCCGATGGTAAACCCGGTGCCGGTAATAAGGCATGGCTGTTTGTGGATGAGATTGAGGTGCATTAGGTGTCAGGCCACTAAGAAAAGAGCCTACCTTGGTAAATTCTTGTATAACAAATGAATACTGAGTTTGAATAATGTTTTTAGTGGCCAGACACCTAAACCAACACTGCCATGCATTTTGAACCCGATCAAATCTATCATGTTTACAACCGCGGCAATGATAAACAGCCCATCTTTTTTACCGAAGCCAATTATATTTATTTTCTATCTAAAATAAAAACCGAATGGAAAAAATATTGTGATGTACTTTGTTATTGTTTAATGCCTAATCATTTTCATTTCATGCTGGTACCAAATGAAGAAGGTTGCAAAAATATTATATTATCCGGCAAAGATACCCACATGCAGAACCTTTCAAAAATCATCGGCAAAACATTAAGTTCCTATACTCAAGCAATCAATATTCAAAACAAAACAACCGGAAATCTTTTTCAGAAGAAAACCAAAGCTAAATTATTGACAGAAGTTGCAAGAATAAATGAACTTTATACCATTAAGGATTATATACTAACCTGTTTTCATTATATCCATCATAATCCTTTAAAGGCAGGGCTGGTGAAACGCTTAACAGAATGGCCCTATTCATCTTATCTGGATTACTATAATCAGAGAAACGGAACTATTTGCAATAAATCGTTAACAATGCAATTGCTGGAATTATCTGAAATTGATTTCAAAAGCGAAGACAACTCAGAACTCAAAGATGATATTATTAAAAGATTGTTTTAGGTGTCAGGCCACTACGAAAAGAGGCAACCCTGCCATACTCTTAAAAACTATTAACAACTTAACCGGAATACAATTACCAGTGGCCCGGCACCTTAGGAGGTATCCGGCCACTGCTGTGAGATTTTAAAGAAAAACCCCTATTCATGCTATACTATTTATTGCAAAAATAATTTGTAGTAGCCTGATACCTTAAAAATATTTTAACTTAGAGGTTCTAATAGGTGTCTGGCCACTGTAATCAGCTATTAAGTTATATACACTGATTTACGCTGATATTATTTTAAGTAAGTGCTTTTCTTAGTGGCCTGACACCTGCAACCAACTCATATGACCAAAATTGACCTCACCGATTCATTGGAAAAAATACCGGTAAAGATCTTCCCGGATCCACAAAGCGGCTCTGCCTTTGTTGCCAGGGAAATTGCAGCACTCATCCGGCAAAAAGAAGCCGCAGGAAAGAAAACCGTTATTGGGCTGGCAACCGGTTCATCACCCAAAACATTATACGCCGAACTGGTGCGCATGCACAAAGAAGAAGGATTGAGCTTTAAAAATGTGATCACTTTCAACCTCGACCAGTATTACCCCATGGATAAGGATGCGCTGCAGAGTTATCATTATTTTATGCGGAAGAATTTATTTGAGCATACAGATATTGATCCTGCCAATTACCACCTGCCCGATGGCATGATACCAAAAGACAAAGTGAAAGAGCACTGTTTGAATTATGAAAAACAGATCGAAGAAGCAGGCGGTCTTGACCTGCAGATCCTGGGCATAGGTGTGAACGGTCATATCGGTTTCAATGAACCGGGCAGCGGTATCCATTCAAAAACAAGACTGATCAGCCTGGACAACAGTACCCGTATTGCCAATGCTTATGAATTTGGCCACATGAGCCAGGTGCCGCGTATGGCCATTACCATGGGCATCAATACCATTTTAAAAAGTAAAAAAATAATTTTAATGGCCTGGGGACAAACCAAGGCCCCGGTAATAAAGAAAGCGGTGGAAGAAGATGATACCGAAGACATACCTGCATCGCTTTTACAAAACCACGATGACTGCACTTTTGTAATTGATGAAACGGGTGCTGCTGAACTGACCCGTTTAAAAGTCCCTGGCTCACCGGCGAATGTGATTGGACCCCGGGCATGATGAAACGGGCGGTGGTAAACCTTGCCCTGAAACTGAATAAACCCGTTTTAAGCTTAACCAATATTGATTACAACGACAATGGCCTCAGTGACCTGCTTGTTGAAAAAGGAGATGCGTATGAAATTAACCTGCAGGTTTTTTATTTATTGAGAGACAGCATCACCGGGTGGCCCGGTGGCAAACCTTCAGAAAAACGTTTATCCCATCCTGAAAGGCATGAACCCTACCCTAAAAAGGTGGTACTCTTCTCTCCCCACCCCGATGATGACATCATCAGTATGGGCGGCACTTTCATGCGGCTGCACGACCAGGGACATGAGGTTCATGTGGCTTACCAGACCAGTGGTAATATTGCTGTATCTGATGAATTTGTTACCCGCTTTATTGATTTTGCGGTAGGTTTTGAGAACATGTTCGATATTGATGAAACCAGGAGCAAAAAAATACTGGATGAAGCCACTGCCTTTTTAAAAATAAAAAAGAGCAGCGAAAAAGATACCGAAACCATCCGTGCAATTAAAGGACTGATCAGGAGATGCGAAGCCAAAGCCACCTGCAAATATGTTGGTTTAACAGAAGACCAGGTCCATTTTATGAACCTTCCCTTTTACGAAACCGGTACCATTGAAAAAAATCCGATGGGTGAAGCGGATATACAGCAAACCATCGACCTGCTGAACGAATTGAAGCCACAACAAATTTATTGCGCCGGCGATTTTGCCGATCCACATGGCACGCATAAAGTTTGCTTTGATGTAGTAATAGAAGCATTGAAGCGGCTTAAGGCCACTCACGACCTGCCTACCGGACAGGCAGGCTCCCGACTCCCGACTCACGACTCACGACTCACTAATCACTGGATCAATGACTGTTGGCTCTGGTTATACAAAGGTGCCTGGCAGGAATGGGATATCACCGAAATTGAAATGGCCATACCCATGAGCCCCGACCAGGTGGTAAAGAAACGCCATGGTATTTTTATACACCAGTCGCAAAAAGACAGCGTGCCTTTCCAGGGTAGTGATGACCGCGAATTCTGGCAACGTGCCGAAGAACGCAATGCAAATACCGCCCAATTATATGCCCGCCTGGGTTTAACACAATACGCTGCAATGGAGGCTTTTGTAAGGTGGAGATTTTAATATATGTTAAATCTAATGGAAATTATTTACCTTGAAAGCTCAACTTTTAACCGGCCAGCTGCATGATAAAAAATTTACTCCTTGCTTTTGTTATAACCTTAAGCTTTTACAATTCCAGTTCACAGAATTTATCATACAGTTGTCCGCGTACAATTAATCTATCATGCGGTACGGCCTGCATCACTATTAATGCACAGTTTCCTGACTTAAGGGCATTGGCTGATGATTATTCAATAAACAATATTTCAACTACATCAGCCTGTTACCCGGCCGTTGATCCGGGCGTGCCGGGCATTCCAACCAGTATCAGTATTGATGATACCTACTCGTCAGTTATCAACCTCCCGTTTACTTTTCCTTTTTATGGGGTTAATTATAACTCCCTTGTTGTAAGCACCAACGGGTATATTAGTTTTGATATAACCAGGGCCGGGCTTTTCAGCCATTACAGTACCACAGCCGGGGATCTGCCCACAACGGGCTATGACCGGGCTTTGATCATGGGCCCATATCATGATCTGAACCCTGCATACACAACTTCTCCCACACAGAGAATAGATTATGTGGTAAATGGCAATGCCCCTAACAGAAAATGGGTTTTAAGTTTTTACAGGGTTCCCTTATTTTTAACCTCATGCCAGAATTTGATCGAGAATACTCACCAGATCATTTTACATGAATCCTCAGGTGTTGTTGAAGTTTCTGTTTTTGATAAACAGATCTGCCTCAACTGGAATAATGGTAAATCCATGATAGGAATGCAGAATTATAACCGGAACATGGCGATCATGGCACCCGGTAGAAGAGTATCAGACCCACCCTGGGGCGCCATTGACATGAATGAGACCTGGCGTTTTATTCCAAAGAACGGGGCTGCTTTATACAGAAGTGTAGAATTATTGAATTCGGTTGGTGCAGTTATAGCAACAGGAGATACAAGCCGGTTAAATGCAAATACATTTGAATGGAATTTTACAAATGTTTGCCCGCCGCCAAATGTACCTACCCTATATGTTGTAAAAACAACCTACCAGAAGATGGATAACACCGGTACTTTTTACAGCCTGGATACGATCAATGTATTGAGGCTAAACTCACTCCCGGCCACCACTACAACAGTTGCTACAACCTGCGGTGCAAGTACAGGATCCATAACCGTTACCCCTACGGCAGGTACCAGTCCTTATACCTATACCTTAAATGGGGGAGCACCTGTTACCGTTCCCGGTGCATATACATTTACCGGCCTGGCTGCAGGGCCCTATGTAGTTGTGGTTGCAGACGCACTTAACTGCGACAGTACCATCAATGTTACCATTACAACCACATCAACCATAACAGCCACTATTTCTGCAACACAAACTTCCTGTCCGCTTTCGGCAGATGCTGTAATTACTGTTAATCCCACAAGTGGTACCGCACCATATACTTATTCATTAGATGGAGGACCATCGCAGGCAAGTAATGTTTTTACCAATGTTGCAGCCGGTCCCCATACAGTTATTTTTACCGATGCTTTCAGTTGTACAGGTACAGTCAGTATAACAGTAGTTGCAGGCAGTACGCCTTTAACAGCCTCTGTCAGCTCTACCCCAACCACCTGCCCTACCCTGAATGACGGAACTATAACAGTTACGCCTACCAGCGGAACGGCAGCTTATCAATACAGGCTCGATGGTGGCCCACCACAGGGCAGCAATGTATTTACCAATGTGGCAGCAGGCTCCCATACCGTGCTGGTCACAGATGTATTTGGATGTACCGGAACTTTCACGGTGACTGTAGCCATGGGATCAAGTTTAACTTCATCCATAAACTCCGCCAACCCGCCCTGCTTTAATGTTAATGATGGAACCATAACCATTACCCCTACCAGCGGTACTGCTCCTTATATGTATTCGCTGAACGGCGGACCGGCACAGGCAGGTAATACATTTACAGGATTAGCTCCCGGATCTTATACCATTGTTTTTACGGATGTCAACGGTTGTACAGGAACCAATTCAGTTACACTAACGGGTAATACGGCCATCACGGCAACTGCTGTATTAACCAGCCCGCTATGCAATGGCAATAACAACGGAAGTATCACTTTAAACGCATCGGGTGGAATTGCCCCTTATCAATACTCGGCCAATGGCGGCACTACTTACCAGGTGAGTGCTACCTTCAACGGGCTAATAGCAGGCACCTATAATTTTTTGATCAGGGATGTGCTGGGTTGTATTTACCCTTTCAGTTTTTCATTGACCGAGCCTGCTACATTAGCAGTATCTGCCTTAACCAATTTTGCAACCTGCCCCAACAACGACGGTAGTATTGTTGTTACTGCCGGTGGAGGTACCCCTGCCTATGAATATTCCATTGATAACGGTATCAACTATCAAACCGGCAATGTTTTCTCAAACCTGCCATCAGGTAATTACAATAATATCAGGGTAAGAGATGCTAATGGTTGTATTACCAATACTACTGCTGTTGTAGTTTTAAATGATACCATGCGGCTTGAACTTGGTGCCGACAGTACCATCTGTTTTGGAAGCAGTATTACTTTGATACCGCAAACCAATGTACTGACCGATACTTTTAAATGGACACCGGGAGCCACCTTAAATTATGATACTGCAAGAACACCCATTGCCTCACCAACCGATACCACAAATATTACCTGACTGCCAAATGGGGAATTTGCCAGCGTACAGACAGTATTACCGTAAATATTTTACATAAACCGGTACCCTTTGCAGGAAATGACACCACGATCTGTTATAAAACAAATGCACAGTTACATGGAAGTGCAGGCAATGTATCAGGTTCAGTAAATTATGCATGGAGCCCGCCGGATTCTTTAAACACACCCAATGCGGCCATTACTATTGCAAGGATAGATACCACCCGCAAATTTATACTCACAGTTACCGATAATTACGGTTGTAATTTTTCAGTAACCGACAGCATGTGGGTGATCATGATGCCCCCACTGGTGGTATTTGCCGGTAATGATACCAATGCCATACTGGGCAGGCCACACCAGTTGCTGGCCAGCGGCGGTACCAATTATGTATGGAGCCCAAGTGGCCCGTTAAACAATCCGTTTATTGCAAACCCGCTCGCTACCATTTTTAATGATACCTATTTTCATGTAACGGTTACCGATGCCATTGGCTGTACCGATGATGATGATGTATTTGTAAAAGTATATGAAGGGCCAACCTATTACCTGCCCAATGCATTTACACCAAACAGCGACGGGCTGAATGATATCTTCCGGCCAATACCTGTTGGCATAAAAAGCACCGATTACTTCAGGATATTTGACCGCTACGGAGCCATGCTTTTCGAAACCAGGCAATGGATGCAGGGTTGGGATGGAACACTCAAAGGCAAAACCGCAGCTTCCGGTACTTATGTATGGATGATAAAAGGAATTGATAAAAACGGCGCAGTGGTAGAAATGAAAGGAACTGTAATATTGATCAGGTAAAACAACGGCTTTGCAAACAGGCCCATGTTAAGTTTAGTAATAATCTGAAGGAATTTATATACCTTTAGCCACACTATTATCATACCCGGATTACGATGAAAAAATTATTACTGCTAAGTGCTGTTTTACTGTTATTTTCCTTTTTCAAGTCATCTGCCCAGTCATGTTTTAATGTTGCTGCAGGAAATGACACAACCATTGCCTGTACCCAATCATGTCTTGACCTTAAAGCAAGGATACCCGATGTAAGAACAACGGATGATTACCAGGTTGTACAAATACCATATGCACCCTTTCCATATATTAATGCAACCGGCATCGAATTTAACCCTATTTACCAGGACGACCGTTACTCCAGTGCAATTACGCTTCCGTTTATTTTTTGTTTTTACGGGCAAAACTATTCAAGCTGTGTGGTGGGTACAAATGGCATTTTAACTTTTGACCCCATTAATGCAAATACCTACAATGCATATATTCTTGATCAAATGATCCCTTATGCAGGGGTGCTCCTGATGATGGCAACATTTCTTATTATCCAAGGGCTTCTATCATGGGGCCATACCATGACATAGATCCTGAAAACGGGCTTCAACCCTGGAACAGGAAAATGGAGTATATCATTACGGGTACAGCTCCATGCAGAAAATTTATTCTTAATTTTCACCGGGTTCCCTATTATGGATGTATTACCGACAGCACAAATGTTACCACACAGCAAATGGTATTATATGAAGGCACCGGGATCATAGATATTTTTATTGAAAACAAGCCATTTGCCTGTGGAGCAAGTACCAATAATGGCACAGCCATTTTAGGCATTCAGAATTGGAACCAGGATCAGGCTGTTGCAGTACCCGGCAGAAATAATACAGTTTGGAGTGCAGTTAGGGAAGGATGGCGTTTTGTACCAAGTGGTACCAATACCTTATTAAACCGTGTTGAATTATATAAAAACGGGGCACTGGTTTCAACCGGTACCACAACACCCGTTGGTAATGGCGAACTGGAGGCTTTATTCACAAACATATGCCAGCCGGAAGACAGTATGAGCTACACGGTAAGAGCTTTTTATCAAAAGTGTGATAACCCGGCGATCGAAACAGAAGGTTCGGATACCATCATTGTTTACAAAGCATTAGCACCTGTTGTTACTGATATCGTTAACCCGGTATGTAATGGAAATCTCGGTACAATTACAGTTGCTGCACCATACAATCCTCCAAATTTTGAATACTCAATTGATGGAGGCATAAACTGGCAGACCTTTAATGTATTTAATGTTCTGGCAGGCACCTATACCATTACTGCCAGGTTAATTGGCAGTACATGCACTAGTTCACAAACCATTACCGTTACACAGCCAACACCTTTCCAATCATTTGCTACAACTGCAGATGTTACCTGCATCAATAATAATGGAAGTATTACTGTTACTTCTACAGGCGGCACATTACCTTATGAATTTTCTATAGATGCAGGTATAACCTGGCAGTCTTCAAATGTATTTAATAATTTACCTGGCGGTAATTATACCATCAGGGCAAGGGATGCCAATAACTGTTTGAATTTTTTTCCGGGTATCATATCTGTTATCGACACCATGCGCCTGGAACTTGGGCCGGACAGCACCATCTGTTTTGGCAGCAGCATTACATTAATTCCGCAAACCAATACATTAACCGATACGTTTAAATGGACACCGGCTGCCACATTGAATTTCGACACCGCCAGGAATCCCATTGCATCGCCAACAGATACCACCACCTATTATTTAACCGCCAAATGGGGTACCTGCCAGCGAACAGATACGGTTACCATAAACGTTTTACACAAACCCGTACCCTTTGCAGGAAATGATACCACGATCTGTTATAAAACAAACGCTACATTATCCGGCAGCGCTTCCAATTTATCAGGCACGGTAAATTATGCCTGGAGCCCGCCTGACTCATTGAATACACCCAATGCAGCCAGTACCATTGCTAGAATGGATACCACCCGTAAATTTACGTTAACCGTTACTGATAATTATGGCTGTAATTTTTCGGTGACCGACAGTATGTGGGTGATCATGATGCCGCCGCTTGTAGTATTTGCCGGTAATGATACCAATGCCATCCTGGGCAGGCCGCACCAGATGCAGGCCAGCGGCGGTACCAATTATGTCTGGAGCCCAACCGGCCCCTTAAACAATCCCTTTATTGCAAACCCGCTGGCAACCCTGTATAACGACACTTATTTTCATGTACTCGTAACCGATGCCATCGGCTGTACCAATGATGATGATGTATTTGTAAAAGTGTATGAAGGGCCAACCTATTACGTGCCCAATGCATTTACACCAAACGGCGATGGGCTGAATGATATTTTCCGGCCTACACCTGTTGGTATACAAAGTACCGATTACTTCAGGATATTTGACCGCTACGGATCGATGATGTTTGAAACGAGGCAATGGATGCAGGGCTGGGATGGAACGCTCAAAGGCAAACCGGCATCCTTAGGCACTTATGTGTGGATGATAAAAGGTATAGACAAAAACGGTGCTGTGGTAGAAATGAAAGGAACGGTTATTTTGGTAAGATAATAATGGTAAGGTGTCTGACGGCTTAGAGCCGTCTTGGCTCCTACGGAATTCACCCACCCGTTTCCGCATCCAGCACTTCAATTGTTCTTTTATAATAGGCATAGGCTTCTTCCCGGGAAGTACCAATGCAAACCATGCCCATTTTTCCATACTGTGATAAAGCGCCGATCATATGAAACATCACGCCCTTTTGTGCTGCCCCGTCAAAATGCAGTCCATGAAACATGGCAATATCGATCAGGTCCTGCGGGGTTAAACCTTTATAGGAATCACTGTGCACATTGTCGGATGCAAAATAATAAAGCTGCTGTTTATTGGGCGTTTCAAAAATACCGGTAGCCTCATCATAATGACCGTTTGTTAAGAACTGCAGCATCAAAAACGGATGCGTGGTACCTCCCTTCCGCAGGTTGATCTCAATAGCGTAGTGTTTCCAGGCATCCTTTTCCTTTACCGAAATAAAATCAATACTGAACCTGCCCAGCACTCCCTGGTTCTTCAACACTTCAGCAATTGATTTAGCCATAATGGCTATTTCTGTTCGGTAACTTTCATCAGCCGGGAAATGGGCACCCACAAAAACCTGCCCGTTTTCACCACTTAAAACCTGGTCATGCGTAGATATGATATCCACATCACCCCTGGGATTGATCCGGCACTGTACCGATGGCGAGGTTTTTTCATCGCCTTCCACAAAAGCCTCAACAATGCCTTCCATCAGTTCAAATTTTTCCAGGAACATTTTAATACTCAGGTCCTTGGCAACAGGTACCATGGCCTTATAAAGATTATGATGTATCCAGTCGAACATTTTTTTACCCGATAATTTTGCAGGATACCTGATCACCGCGTTACCATCTCCAGAAAAGCCGTCATTTAATTTAATGACCGCTTTTTTAATATCGGGATGCATATCCTTTAATGCCGAAACGGCATGTACAATATCATCATAACAGGTAAGGTTCTCTGCACCGGGCGGCATGGGAACACCTGCTTTCATAAAAGCCCTGCGGCTGCCGCTTTTTGTACCCAGGTAAACTAATGATGGATCACAGCCATAAATGGGGATACCCAGGTGAACCGCTAAAGTACGTTCCAGTGCTGTTGTATTAAAACAGGCGATATGGGCCACATTACATTCCGGGATAGCCTGTTTTATTCTTTCGATCAACCTTGGCCGTTGCAATATTTTTTCTGTAAGGGGCATGGGCGAAGAATCATAACAACTGATCAGGGTTAACCGCTCCCTTGCATGAAAACCGGTAATGCCGGGCAACAGGTGTAAATAATAATCAATTATAACCGGGTCGATGGGCATGCTGCTCACATAAACCACGTTGGCCCTGGGCATGCGCAGCAACATCAGCAAACAGAGCAGCCTTTCTTCATAATGCAAGGCCCCGGTAACCTTTGCCAGCACTTCCTGGTCGAGTGAAAGGCTTGGGATCACAACAATGGTCTTACGTGCCAGGTTATCCGGGAAAAACAATTCAAACTGGTTGCTCAGGTCCTGCTGTATTTTAGCAAATTCTTCCAGCTCGGCTGCTGAACCGGGTTTGGGTTTGCAGTCTCTGCAATGCTTAAAGAATAACCGGTCAGGGTTTATATCCAGGTCATGATTTTGCATATGCATACCAATTATGAATATACAAGTTGCTCATAAAAACAGGATTTATTCATGAGTTTTGTCATATACTGTTAAGAATTTTGTCAGTTAATCCGGATATGAGCCATTTGCATAATTTTTTTAATTCACAGTACGTTAGTAAATTGTAAACTGCAGGCCACAAGGCCTGATTTTAAAAACTGTTATCTTTGTATATGAATTGGACCGAAAAGAAACCCATCCGTGTTGCCATTTTGGATATGAATGAAGGTTTTATCAATCAGGGTATGCGTTGTATCCGCGAGATCCTGAACCAGTTCGGTGAAAACAGTCATGTGGATCTAAGCTGGGATGAATTTGAAGTGCGCCTTGAAAAACAGGTCCCCGATCTCAGTTACGACATCTATATTTCCAGCGGCGGCCCGGGCAGTCCGCTTGAAAGTGAAGGAAATGAATGGGAGCAGGTATATTTTGGCTGGCTAAGTAAAGTGGAACACTGGAACAGCAACCCGGCGCATGGTAAAAAAAAAGCATGTTTTCTTTATATGTCATTCCTTTCAACTGGTTTGCAGGCATTATAATATTGCCACGATCAGCAAAAGAAAAAGTACTGCTTTCGGTATCTTCCCTACACACCTGTTGGATGATGGCAAAAACGAGGTTATTTTTGATGGCTTAAGAGACCCGTTTTTTCGGTTGACAGCAGGGATTACCAGGTGATTGAACCCAATCACAATAAGTTACACGATATGGGTGCTTCCATACTGGCCATAGAAAAAGACAGGCCGCATGTGCCGCTGGAAAGAGCCATTATGGCCATCCGGTTCAACGAAAATATGATCGGTACCCAGTTTCATCCCGAAGCCGATGCCATCGGTATGAGCCTGCACTTACAGACAGAAGACAAGAAAAAGACGGTTATTGAAAATTATGGAAAAGAAAAATGGCAATCCATGATCGACCATTTGAATGACCCTGAAAAGATCATGTGACCTATGCACATATCCTGCCCAATTTTTTATACCACGCAGTGGGGAGCCTGCAGCCGGTTGAAGTGTAAGATGCCTTTTATTTAATGAATTTTTATGGCTATTTTTATTCTTAATAAAAGAATAATCCAAAGCTGTATTAAACATGATAAAAGCATTAAGAAAAAAATTCAACGAAAATTTTACCAAAGAGAAATATGAAGCCTATATGGGTGAACTGGAGAACCTGCACCCCGGAGCGCTGGACTTCAGGAATGCGGAGACACCCGTATTTGTGCCTAAAGATTTTACATCAAAAATGCTGAATGCCTGTGAAGACATCATTGATGTAATTGTTGACCCCAAATTTATTTCCCTTACTGACCGGGGCATACCTGCCAATATAAAAGTGCCCAATGAAAACCCGCATACCGAATTCCTGGTCTTTGATTTTGGTATCTGCGAAAATGAAAAAGGAGAACTGGAACCGCAGCTGATCGAGATGCAGGGATTCCCTACCCTGTATGCATTCCAGGCATTTCATACAGAATTAACTGCTGCGTATGCAGATCTGCCTGATAATTTTTCGGCTTATTTAAACGGGTACACCAAAGAAACCTATGTACAATTGCTGAAAGATATTATTGTTGGCGACCTGGCTCCGGAGCAGGTGATATTGCTGGAGATATTTCCCGAAATGCAGAAAACAAGGATCGATTTTTATTGTACCGAACAGCTGATCGGCATTAAAACGGTTTGCCTAACGAAAATATTTGCCGAAGGCAATTCCTTATTTTATGAGAACAACGGCGTTAAAACACCCATCAAAAGAATTTATAACCGGCTTATTTTTGATGACCTGCAAAAGCAGGAAGACCTCGGCGAGATCGTGGATCTTACCAAACCCTATGATGTGGAATGGGCACCGCATCCCAACTGGTTTTACCGCATCAGTAAATTCACTTTGCCTTTTATTGAAAATCCCTATGTACCACAGACTTATTTTTTAAATGAATTAAAACAAATGCCCGCCGACCTGGAGAATTATGTTTTAAAACCCCTGTTCTCTTTTGCAGGTATGGGAGTGGTGATCGATGTAACCAAAGAAGATATTGATGCCGTAAAAGACCCGGAGAACTGGATCTTGCAAAAAAAGGTGAAATATGCCGGGGTTATTGAAACGCCCGATGAGCCGGCCAAAGCTGAGATACGTTTATTTTATTTCTGGAAAAAAGAATGGGACAGGCCAAAAGCGGTGCACAACCTGGCCAGGTTAAGCAAGGGAAAAATGATCGGCACCCGTTACAATAAAAATAAAGAATGGGTTGGCGGCAATGTGGCTTTTTTTGAAACGGAAAGCCTATATATTGAGCATTGAAAATTGTCTACAGGATGCTGTGCAAACGTTGTGTATTGATTATTTTATTTTTACACGATCAGTTTTAAATATTCAATACCCAACTCCAAATAATCAATATTCATTTAATAAAAATTTCGTTTAAAAAATTAAAAATACGACCGATGAAAAAAGGCGCAGCAAGATTTGATCATTACCTCAACCAGTTCGCAGAACTGCTGACTTTATCTTCCAAACAAAAAAATCCTGCCCTGTGGCTTTACCAGCATGGTGCCCGCACGCCATTGTTCATGCTGGAAGGGCTGGCAAGGGTATATGCCGGGCTGCACAACAAAAAAAAATTCGGCAAATTAAAAGATCAGTTCAAGGTACTGGAAGATGCCATTGGTGCCATTGATTATTATGATGCCTTTGCAAAAGAATTTGCCAGGGATAAAAAGATACCCACAACCATCAAAAGCTATATCCTGGCACAAAGCCGTGAAAAATACAGAGCCTGAACGAGATACTCACAGAAAAAGAATGGATAAGCGTTGACAATTCCCGTATCGGTAAAATAAGAAAAAAACTGGCCGGGGCTGAATGGCTTACTGAAAGGGACGAGATAGAACGAATGCACGTGTTTTATTCAACCGCTGTAAAAAGTTTACTCAACTCCATGAATGAAAAGAATTTTCATTTTGATAATGTGGAAGCAGATATCCATGAAATAAGAAGGGACCTGCGCTGGCTAAGCATTTACCCGCAGGCACTGGGAGGCTGCATACAATTAAATAAGGCGAAAACTACGCCCAAATACCTGGCCAAATACGCAACCAAAGAGATCACCGGTTCGCCATTCAATATCATGCCCGATGCAGGCAACTGCAAACATTTCCTGCTGCTTGATAAAAGCCGTTTCTACGCATTAAGCTGGTTGATCGCAGAACTCGGAAAACTTAAAGACACCGGTCTACGCGTTGTGGTGATAGAAGAAGCGATCTTACAAACAACCCCACAGGGCAAAGCAGGCAAAACTGCTGAAGCGGATGCACTTAAAAAAACATACCACTTGCTGGGGCCAAAGCAACCCAAACAACAGCAGCTACTAGATGAAGCCGAGATCATCTGTAAAACTTATTTTAAGGAAAAGAACCTGGAATTGTTAATAACCGGGGAAGCAACTGTTAAATGATCCTTACCTGATAAACCAACGTAAACCTATAAATGCTTTAGTACCCTGCACAGGCGCATAATTATACGATGGATCGAACGTATATCCATTCGGGTTGGTATCCGGCCGGGCTGTTCCATTGCTGTCGAAATATTTACCGCCCGGCCTGTTAAAAGGATCATCCGGATGCAGCAGCGGATTTTCAGGTAAAAAGTTGAAAATATTTTTTACACCTCCGTACAATTCAAATCCACGCTGCCAGGTTTTGGTAACCTGGAAATTAACAATGCTGTACAGTGGTGATCTCGCCGGTCGGTAATCGTTGGGTACTACCGGTAAGTGCATGGGGCCGTTTACCTTGCCGGTTAGATCAAAAGCCAAACCGTATTTTGCCAATGGGTAACTAATGGCATATGTACCCGATATTTTGGGTGCAAACAATTGCGGGATCTTTGTTATAACGCCGTTTACATCTTTGTCCATTTCAAAAACATCCATCCAGGTAGCGCCGGCAATGATCTTTAAACCGCCGGTAAAATTAAAATCAGTGTTCAGGGTGATCCCCCTGGAGATGGCATGTCCATGCAGGTTATCATAAATGATCTTATTGGGATCAGTGATAAAATCTGCAACGATCTTATTGCTGAAACGGGTATAAAAAATACTGGCGTCAATACCGATAAATCCTTTACGGTGTCCGATAAACGCGGTATAATTCAAATTGCCGTTCCACGATCTTTCGGGTTTTAATGCTGATGCGATCATCACTTCCCTGGCCCCGGTAAGTGCTGCATGGTCTTCGGTAAATAAATTTACCACCCTGAAACCATTTCCACCACTTAACCTGAAAGTGTTGTGTTTATCAGGAGAAAATTTAAAACTCAGCCTGGGTGTTACGATATGGCCATGTTCATTATTATAATCGTATCGCAACCCGAGCAATGTGGTTAGTTTTTCATTGATGGTAAACTGGTCCTGAACAAAAATGCCGGGCAGGTAAATACGGGAGGGATTGTTGTCACCGTTTGCTTTTGCTGTTGCCGGGGAATTGTCGTCGTAAAAGGTAAACCTTACCGGGATGCCCATTAATACATCATGTTTACCCCAGGTTTTGTTCCAGCGCAGTTGAGCAAAGGCAACATGCTGACTGGCGTAATATTTTATAGAACCGTAATAACTGTCCTGCAGGTGATAATTATAAGACAGATCTGCCACTATATTTTTCGACAAGGCCAAGGTACTGATCAGTTCAAAACGGTTGGTACTGATGCTTTCCCCGTATACACTGTCGGTACCCCTGAACTTAGGTTGCCATTGTGTTTCACCACCCCAACGGTCTTCATGTATATACCGCAGTGCCAGGGAAGAACCCAGGTCATTACGGCTTTTAAAATTCCATTTATTAAATATAGAGATACGGTCCTGTAAAGCTATATCTGTAAAGTTATCGCTGTTGATATCCCTTATCTCCTGGTAATTAAAATAGTTTACCCCAAGCAGTGAACTGGTAACGGTGTTGATCTTAAATTTTGCGGTTACATCCGCATTGTACTCTCCCACACTGGTTACCGAAAGATCAACCCGCAATTTATCGGAGCCAGCCGCATCTTTGGTGATAATGTTTATTAAACCGCCTACTGCTTCGCTGCCGTACAAAGTTGATGCCGGCCCTTTTACAATTTCAATGCGCTTTACCATACTGTTGGGAATACCCGCCAATCCATACACCGTGGATAAGCTGCTTACGATCGGCATCCCGTCGATCAGTATCATGGTATATGGCCCCTCCATGCCGTTGATGTGTATATCGCCGGTATTGCACACATTACAGTTCAGTTGCGGCTGTACGCCATTCACCATCTGCAGGCTTTCAAAGATATTGGGCGACGGATTCTTTTTAAAATAGGAAGGCGAATATACTTCCACCGGGATGGGTGAATCCATTTTGCTGACCGGCTTCATGGTTCCTGATACAACCACTTCGCCAAGTATATTATCGCTTTCATTCAGGGTAACGGGTAACCTTGTGATGGCTCCCTTAACAGTTACCGGGGTAGTGTGGCTGATAAAATCAACAGCAGAAACTGTTATTGTATAATTACCAAAAGGTAAATTGGTAAAATGGAAATGGCCTGTTGAGTCGGTAATTACAGTTTTATTAAGCTGTTTTATAGTTACAGTAGCTGCATGTAACCCAATGCCGTTACCGCTTACCATACCGCTTATTTTTCCCGGCCCACCGGGCCCCGTGGTCTGGGCAATAGCGCTGTTGAGTAAACCTACACAAACCAAAAAGATATAATTGCTTTCATTTGTTGTTTTCGTACTGCATTGTTGCAGTTAAAATTTCTGTTTGATTGGCAAAAATATATATTTAGGCTCACCTAAAATAATATTTTAAATAAAAATCCGGAAATTTGTAAAAAATAACCGGTTATGACCTCATTAGCAGAAGAGAACTACCTGAAAGCCATTTACAAACTCCAGGAAAAGCACGGCGATATTGTGAGCACATCGGCCCTGGCTGAAATGCTGGAGATCAATGCGGCATCGGTCACAGATTTCATTAAAAAAATGGCTGTAAAGAAACTCATCAGCTACCAAAAATCAAAAGGGGTACGACTTTCGGAGCAGGGCAGGCAGATCGCCCTCAGCATTATCCGTAAACACCGGCTATGGGAAGTATGGCTTGTAAATAAACTGAATTTTAAATGGGATGAAGTGCATGAAATTGCAGAACAGCTTGAGCATGTGGTCAGCAATGAACTGATAGAACAGCTGGATGAACATTTAGGCTACCCAAAAACAGATCCGCATGGCGACCTGATCCCGGATGCCAAAGGACGCTTTGCCAAAAACAGCAGCAAACCCCTGCTGGATCACAAGGTTGGTGATAAGACAAAATTTGTAGGCGTTGCCGAACATTCCAACAGCTTTTTACAATACCTCACAAAAACAATATCAAGCTGGGCGATGAACTGCTGGTGGAATCCATTGAGGAATTCGATAACAGTTTCCAGGTAAAGGTTAACCGAAAAGAACACAAACTGTTAAGCAAGGAAGTGGTTAAAAATTTATTTGTGATCACTGTTTAAATTACAAACAGGCAATCCCCTATTTTACCAGTGACTTTACGTTATCAAACAGTTCTTTTCCTTCAATATTAATAGCCACGATCTTACCTTCTTTATCCAGTAAAAAATTGGTTGGCAACTGATCAACAAAATATTGTTCTGCCACTTTCGACCGCCAGCCATCGGGGTCTATTACCTGGGTATAGGTCAGCTTATCCTTTTTAATGGCTTTGAGCCAGGCCTCCTTTTTCACATCCAGTGAAACGGCAAATACTTCAAAACCATCCCCTTTGTATTTTTTATACAAACGCTGAATATAGGGATTGGCGGCCCGGCAGGGTGCACACCAGCTTGCCCAGAAATCGATCAGTACCACCTTGCCATCCAGCGATGACAGGTTGATCAAACTATCCCCGGTACCTGCAAGCGAGATACCGGGAACAGTGCCACCGATCTTTAATTGTGCCTTCAGCGGCTGATTGAACAATACAATCATCAATAAAAACAATATGCTTCTCATTGGCAACATTTTCTTTTTTGAAATAACGATAAAATGATCATTACTATTTTTTTCATAGCCCTTTTTATTTGATCGTGAACCGCAGGCCGCCATAAAACATCCTTCCGCTGACCGGCCCCCAAACCATGGATGCATCAAACTGGTTGCTGAAAGGCTGATCGGCTGCTACAATGACCTGCTGCTGAAAATAATTGGTGATGTTTTCCGCACCAACATAAACATCAAACGGAAACCGGCTGCCGAATGTTTTAGATACCTGGGCATTCATCAATAAAAATTGCGGTGAATATCCAGGTAACCGGTAAGCAGGCAGGTTTGTACCCGTGTAGGGTATCCGCTTTTTGCCATTATAGGTAACCGTATAATCAAATTTAAATCCATGCACTGCATAAGCCAGGTTAACAAAGGCACGGTTCTTTGCTATCAAAGCCCGTTCTGTTAATTGCCCGCTGTAGGTTGTCTGTACATCAAAATACCGGTAAGCCAGACGTATCTCAGATTTATCAAGTGGTTCTACACTTACCTCGGCCTGGAAACTGTTGGAAAAGATTTTCCCTGCAGGTTATAAAATTTTACCTGCCGCGGGTTTTCCAGGTCAACCACTACCTGGCTGGTAAAGTCATTCCTGAAAAAATCTACAGTAAATAAAGCATCATGATCAAACAACCTGAATTTCTGGTCAATGCTCACGCCCCTGTTCCAGGCCACTTCGGGATTTAAGCCATAGGCTTTACCTGCAGCCGCTGCAATAATATTCACCTGCCTGGCACTTGCAAACACACTGGTATTTTCGGCAAAGATATTTGCGGTACGCTGGCCGCGGCCGGCACTGGCACGTATCACAGTTCCTGTAACCGGTTCATACCGGATATTCAAACGCGGGGTTATAAAAAAGCCAAACAAACTGTTATGGTCGCCCCGTAAACCGATCACCGTACTGAATTTACTATTGGGTGTAAATGTATATTCTCCAAAAATACCGGGTACTACTTCCGTGCGTTTATAATTGCTGAGATTAAAAGCCTCATTGTATTTGTCGTATAGAAAACTTAACCCGGTTCTGAATTTATGTGCCGTGGTTTTGATGATGGACTGGTAGATCAAATTGCCATAAATGGTTTGCTGCTTTGCATCATAGGTTGTTAAGCCAAAATACGAATCCTGCCTGTGACTGATAGCCGCTACCTGCAACCCGATACTTTTATATTTCAGTTCAGGAAAAACATAACCGATCTTGGCAAAGGCCTCATACCGTTCTGTGTTTATGCCCAGTCCGTAATGATGGGTACTGAATTTATCGGTATCCGGGTCAAAACCCACTTCACCGCCGGTTCTTTTATCATTTAAAACCTTAAAACCAAATTGTACCATGGCTCCTTTACTGTTGTCGAACATATATCGGTTAACCATGCTAAAGGTATTTCCCGTAGGCAGATCGCGGAAACCGTCTTTATTAAAATCGAGTTGCCTGTTGGTAAAAAAATCATCATGCAGTAATAATCCTGTACTCCAGTTCTTACTTATTTTTTTGGAGAGATTCAGGTTCAGGTCTGTTTTGCCAAAATCATTCACGTACAGGTTGGCAAGTAATTTTTCGCTGTTCTCGGGTTTCTTCAATTCTACATTGATCTGCCCGGCAATACTTTCGTATCCGTTGGCAACTGATCCAACGCCCTTGGTCAGTTGTATGGATTCTATCCAGGGCCCTGCAATGGAATTTAATCCAAGCGGTGTAGCAATGCCACGCGGCCCCGGTAAATTTTCAACGGTCAGTTGTGTGTAGTTTCCGCTTAAACCCAGCAACTGAATTTGCTTGGAACCGGTCACCGCATCGCTGTAGGTAACATCAACCGAAGGGTTGGTTTCAAAACTTTCACTGAGATTACAACAGGCAGCCTTCAACAGTTCTTTGCCCGTCATGGTTTGTGTGCGAATGACACTTAAATTATTCACATAAGTAGAACGCTGTTTTGAAGTAACGGTTACTTCTTTTAACTGCTTGTTGGTAGCTAATACAATTTTTACCCCTTTTGTTTCAGTAACAACCAGGGTATCCGGTTGATAACCGGCATAACTTACCACCAGGCTGTTGTTTAAACCATCGGGCTGAATGCTGAATACACCCGTGCTGTCAGTTAACACCCCTTTATTTGTACCCAGCCAGGATATACTTGCATTTGAAAGCGGCGTGAATTTTCCTTTATCATCCTCCTCCAGTACAATTCCATTAACAGATGCTGCTGATTGTTTTACATCCCCTGAAGCATTAACAGCAGAATCCAGCGTTGTTTTAATGTTCTGCAGCTGCACATCATCCCCATCATGATTAATAGCATTTGTGGCAGTTTGCAGATCGCGGTACAAACAACATGTTGGCAAAGCGTTGTACACTGCACTTTTCGATTTTTTAAGCTCCAGGTCATGCCCAACAGCAACAATTTTGTTCTCAATTTTATCCAGTGAGATCCGGGTGGGGTCATAAACCAATTCAAGCATTTTTGAATCCATATTCCACACAGCTGATTGTACTCCTTTTACTTTCAGTGCGTTTTCAATCCGGTCTTTGCATTGAATACATACTCCATTCACTTTAAATGATATGGTTGTATATGCACCGGGTGTTTTCCCGTTCTGGGAAAAAGCGGCTATTCCCGAAAAAACCAGGAAAAGCAACAATATATATTTTAACGGTCTCATAAAATTAACATGTTAAATAAATAACCCGGCCGCAGATCTTAAACAAACCTGGTATTTAAGTCATGGAAATAAATCCAGAACAATAAATACAGTTGCAGGTTACTTTAACCTGCAACTGCCGATATCGCCAGTTATTTAATTTGATTAAATAGTGCTTACTGTTTTTTAAGATCCATTCCGCATTTAGCACATTGACCAGGCTTGTCATAGGTTTTATCTCCTTCACATTTCATTGGGCATGAGAAAGCAACAGCCTGTTTCATTTTTTCTTTCATATCCATACCGCACTTGTCACATTTGCCGGGCTTGTCACTTTTTACATCTGCATGCATGGGACAGGTGTAAACTGCTGCTGATGCAGGCTCCGCAATTTTTGGTGCATCTGCTTTCCTTTCGTATTTGCAACAGCCATGTAAATTATCATAAGCAGTTTGTATTGCGGTAAAATCCTGTGTATCATAACCCGATTTGGCTATGGCTTCCTGGATCTTTGCTGAAGAAGTTTTCTTAACTGCGTAGGTAACTTTCAATTCTTTACTGTCTTCATTCCAGTCGGCAGTTTTAGCACCGGCTTTTTTGGCTGCTTTTTCAATGGTGGTTTTGCACATGCCGCAATTACCCCAAACTTTGATGGTTTCGGTACTCACTGTTTGTGCTGTTGCTGTATTGATGCTGAACATGCTGAATAATATTGCAGCAAATAATGATAATGTTTTCATTGTATAAATATTTTGATGTTGAATTAATAAATGGCGCATATAGCACCTGCACCGGTAAAAATATTTAACGGTATTAAAGATCAATATCAATTCTAAATTCTGAAAACACAATTCATTATACAGGACGAAGGTGCTGTATAATCAGGCGGGGTGTAATTGTTAACTGCAGTTAAAGCAGTATTGTCCGGCATTTGCCAGTTGTAGAAGAAGTGTTCGCTAACTACTGCAAAAGATGATGCAGAGAGTTCAATATCATTTGAAACGGTTTTATGGGAATCGCTTATTTTATAGAACTTATATTCATCATGGCAGCATCCGGTGTCTTTTTCTGTCATACCGCATCTGCCGCAGGTGTCACTTGATGAGCTAAAAAATTCCATCCCGGCTTTATCGCCCATGCAATAATGCAGTTCCAAAGCTATTCCGGAAGAAACAGCCATGTAAACCAACGCCAATATGCCGATATATATTTTTTTCATCTGCAAGGCAAATTTACAACAGAAAAATCAATATGCAACAGGCAAAGGACAATTGGCCATAATTTTAACAGCATGGCCTGAAGCTTATTATATATTTAAAATTGCATGCAGCTTGCAAATTGCCTATTGCAAATTGCTTTTTGCCCATTAATTAACAAACCCCCATTGAATACCAAAACGCAACATAAATCCCTGGGTTGGGTAATGAGACGCTGCAAAATTGTTATTGGTAAATCCAAATCCATTGGTGAAGTTTACGGTATTCAGGTTTTCAGCACGGATAAAGGCTACGAATGATTTTATACGGAAATGGAAGAATGCGGCAATATCGGGCAGGTTCTTCAGTTTAAATGTATCCTGCGGTGTGAATTGCCCCATTACAGGCGAATAATTATATGCTTCAAACGGAGTAAAATACCTTACTTCCAAACCGGTACTCAAAACCAGGTTCTTAAAGAATATCCCTTCATAGGCAAGCCGGTTTCGTGTAAACAGCAACGGTACTTTGATGGGTGCGCTGCCATCTGTTTGTTGTACGGTAACATCGGCATACAGGTGCCAGTACTTCGTTAACTTTATTTTTTTGGCAGCATACGCCTGCAGCAGGTTGATCACTTTACTGCTTTGTGCGGTGTGATAATAATCAGAAAAATAGGCAAGATTGGTAATGAGATGATTTTTAAAACCAATATTAATAAAAGGGTTGTTGGCATCAGCGCCAAAGGAAATGATATTTTCCTTTTTGGTTAATCCCGGGTTATTATTGAAATTAAAATTCGAGGCATTGTCAAATATAAAGGAAGGTGAACGGTTAACATTTTTAAAGAAAATATGTACATCGCCCAGTTTACGGTTGAGCCGCCTCGAAATGGTTGCATAAATGCTGTAATCACCATTGTTGAGACCGGTAACATAAAACTCGCCTTTTGCCAGCACATCCCATAATTTGTTGCGGGTTTTATTACGGTACTCACCGTGTATCATAAAATTGTAAAAATTACGGGTACCGGTTCTCAATTCGCCCTTTATATTTTCCACCGTTACACCGGCTGATAAAAACTGCCCGGAATTTTTGGTATCCGGGAATGTCAGTAAAGTAAGATCATTACGCATCACCGACCATTTATCCCTCACAAAAAAACTGTCTTTACCTATTTTAGGAAAAGTATCATACCAGCGCCTGTATATGTTTGAATCAGCCATATCATCCCTGAATAAATAATTATAGGTACTGTAAGTAAAACTGTGCTGGGCCCTCAGTTTTGGATAAAAAGGTACTCCGTTGTGGAATCATTGATGGCAACAGAATCCTTTTTGCCGATGTCGTAGGTTTGCCGGACAAAGACCGTAAAGTCCTTGTAAATATTCCCGGTGGTAACACTTGATTGAAATGGATTGGGTTCATAATTGGCGGCGCTACCCAAATTAACCGGCACGGAAAAACGCTTTTTATAATTCGGGTTATCCAGAGATGAATCGGCTTCTATTCCGCCGTTCTCCGAATTCTTTATGGTATTTCCCAACACGATCAAAAATGCGGCATATCTTTTCCGCCTGCCCTGGTAATTACCAAACAGCCTGTAGCTTTTGTGATTGGTATTTTGTGTTACAAAAAAACCGGGAGCACTGATGAGCCTGTAATCAAATCCAAAACCGAGGTTGGGCCTTGGGTTTTGTGTATGCAGTGCTTTAATCATTTGCTCCTTACCGGAAGCCAGTTGATAACTCAGTTGCGAAAAGGGCCTGTTTGTTTTATAAAATTTAGATTCTTCGAGTGTATACCGGTAAATATCAAATGCATGAAATCCTGCATCCCAGCCGGGTTTGGCAAAAGGTTTGTAAATTAAAGGATAGGCCGCAGCCCCGTTATTGCCCAGGTATAAATAAGATGACGGGACCGAAAAATATTTGTCAAAATCGTTGATGGATGAATCAAACGGAATATTGCGGATAGAATCAAGATACCGGTACGTGATGGCAATTGAATCTTTTTTATCATCCCGGTGTACAAAACCAATGGTATCTTTTGGTCCCGAAGCTGAAGATTTGATTTGACCTAACCTGCCTCCTATTTTATTAAGAACAGGTTCCTGTGCATACAGGAACTGGAAACAAAAAAACAATAAAACCAGGGCAACAAGCTGCTTCATTGAATGATACTTAAAGTTGTGCAATCAACTCACAAATTAATGTTTTGAAACGGGGTTCAGCATCCCTGGCTGCCTGTAAAACCTCTTCATGGGTTATTTTGATCTCTTCCTCATGAATACCCAGGTCGGTGATCACACTCATGGCAAAAACCGGCAGTCCCATATGCACCGCGGCGATCACCTCCTGCACGGTACTCATGCCCACTGCATCGCCGCCCAATGCAAGGATCATTTTATATTCGGCACGGGTCTCAAATGTGGGACCCGTTACTGCCACATAAACACCTTCCTGTACGGGTATATTTTTTTGGACTGCTATGGCCTTTACTTTATGGATGAGTTCCTTTTTATAAGGCTCACTCATATCCGGAAACCTTGGCCCCAATTCCTTAAAATTTTTTCCGATCAGTGGATTGGGCGCCAGCTGGCTGATATGATCGGTAATGATCATCAGGTCGCCCACTTTAAATGCAGGATTAACTCCACCGGCTGCATTACTGACCAATAAAGTATCAATACCCAGGAATTTTAAAACCCTTACAGGAAAAACAACCTGGTCGGCAGTATAGCCTTCGTATACATGAAAACGGCCGGCCATGGCAACAACTTTTTTGCCGCCCAGTTCACCAAATACCAACCTGCCACTGTGGCCTTCTACGGTACTAACAGGAAAATGCGGTATATCACCATAAGGAATTTCCTTTTCTATTTTAATTTCGTGTACGAAACTGCCAAGCCCGCTTCCCAAGATCAACCCTACAAGAGGTTTTTCATTATAAATACTTTTTATAAAATCAACGGCTTCTTTAATCTTCAACATCATACCAATAACCTGTTTTAAGCGCCAAAGGTAAGGTAAGTTTGGAGTATAGAGTTTGGAGTTTAGAAGTTTAGGATTTTGTTATGTCACGATAGTTGCCGGTATCAAAGAAGATGGGTTAAGATTCTCTGCCGGGAACATAAAACGTCAAACCCCAAACTTTAACTTGTTTTTAATTATCTTCGCAAAAATTTTTCCTTTATGAATCTTCACGAATACCAGGCTAAAGAAATACTGAAAAATACAATGTCCCGGTTCAGGAAGGCATTCCCTGCAATACACCCGGTGAAGCTGAACAGGCATATAAACAAATTCATACACAATACGGAAGCAAATTTGCCGTGGTGAAAGCGCAGATACATGCCGGTGGCCGCGGTAAAGGAAAAATTGTAGGTACCGAACAACGCGGTGTGGCAGTTGGTAAAACGGCCGAAGATGTTTTAAAGATCGCCCAGAATATACTTGGCGGCACCCTGGTTACCATACAAACCGGTGAAGCCGGAAAACTGGTAAGCAAAGTTTTGGTTGCACAGGATGTTTATTATGAAGGGCCCAACCCGATTAAAGAATTTTACCTGTCCATATTGTTAGACCGCACCAAGGGGCAGAATGTGATCATGTACAGTACCGAGGGCGGAATGAATATTGAGGACGTGGCACATGATACTCCTGAAAAAATATTCAAAGAATGGGTTTTCCCGGGAGGCATACTTGAACCCTTCCAGGCACGTAAAATTGCTTTTAATTTAGGATTGAGCGGCGTTGCTTTTAAAAACTGCGTGAAGTTTGTTACCAATTTATACAACGCCTATGTTGGTTCTGATTGCGGCATGCTTGAAATAAATCCTTTGTTCAAGACCAGTGATGATAAAATTATTGCTGTTGACTGTAAAATGAATATTGATGACAATGCATTGATGCGGCACCCCGAGATCGGATCATTGCGTGACCTAAGTGAAGAAGACCCTACCGAAGTGGAAGCCGGACAGTATAATTTGAATTTTGTAAAGCTGGATGGCAATGTGGGTTGCATGGTAAATGGTGCCGGTTTGGCCATGGCCACCATGGACATGATCAAACTGAGTGGTGGTGAACCTGCAAACTTCCTCGATGTTGGCGGTACTGCCAATGCACAAACGGTGGAAGCCGGTTTCCGCATTATTTTAAAAGACCCCAAAGTAAAAGCGATATTGATCAATATTTTTGGCGGTATTGTACGTTGCGACAGGGTTGCACAGGGTGTTATTGATGCATACAATTCAATAGGCAATATTAATATTCCCATCATTGTAAGGTTGCAGGGCACCAATGCCGATGTAGCTAAAAAATTAATTGACGAAAGCGGGCTGAAAGTACAAAGCGCCATACAGTTAAGCGAAGCCGCAGAACTGGTTAATAAAGCTGTAGCCTGATATTTTTGTTTTTAACTTTTATACATAAACCCCCTGGTTGCATTCCGGGGGGTTTTTACATAAATCACACTTTAGGTGATATTGGCAGGATTATTGAATTTGTTTATTGTGACCAATGCAAAATGCATGTATTCACAAGATCATATAATCTATACATGATGAACATAAAATTCCCCGTTGCAGTTGTTGCCCTTTTATTTGGTTTAACAATGACTTCTTTTGCCCAACCTAAAAAGCATAAAAAATATCGCCATAAAGCACCGGTACATAAAGTATATCGCAAAAAGGCACCGGTACCCCGGGGCCCGGTTGTTCTTTTACCACCTGCACCGCCCCGGCCGGTATTTGTAAAACCTCCATCACCGCCAGGCCCCCGGCTGCCTTTACCCCCACGGCCCAGACTTTATAAATAACAACAGCTATATATTAAAAAATCAGCACACCAAAAGAGTGAACATGTAAAATGGTTCGCTCTTTTTTTACCGGTTATTTTTCAATATTTTTATACCCGGTAACCTGGTTAACGATTGGTTATTTGAAAACCCAGGCCTGCTTAAAATATAGCAAATGCTCCTGTTAAACAATAACCCTTTTCCTGAAATAAAAACAAAAAGGCTGCTGCTCCGGAAAATGACGAAAGCAGATGCCCCTGCCTTATTATTCTTAAGATCGGATGACAGGGTAATGCAATACATCGGGCGGGAAAAAACAAAAACCGTGGAGGAAGCTGAAACTTTTATAGAAAAAATAAATGCATCCGTTGAAGCGGATGAATCCATTATGTGGGCCATTGCATTGCTGAACGATCCAGGTACCATGATCGGTACCATTTGTTTCTGGAATATTTTAAAAGACCATTACCGTGCTGAAGTAGGTTATGTACTTCATCCTGATCACTGGAATAAAGGGATCATGAAAGAAGCATTGCAAACGGTAATAGATTTTGGGTTTACTGAAATGAAGCTCCATAGTATGGAAGGCCATATAAACCCCGACAATATTGTGTCGGGCATCGTTTTGGAAAAATGCGGCTTTTCCAGGGAAGCTTATTTTAAAGAAAATTTTTATTTCAGGAACAGGTTTTACGACACGGCGGTTTATTCATTGCTGGCCCGGTAAAAATGATGGCCCGGAATTGTTATTAAAAATTATTCCTGTTATTTTATTGATCAGCATTTCAGATCATTCACAAATAAAATTTACAACTATGAACCAACTGGAACAAAGGGTAAAAAAACTCGAAAAAAGCCTGCAGGCTTACCGCATATTCTTCAGCACATCCCTGGTTATTTTTTTTGCCGTGGTATTAATATCATCCGGTAAAAAAGATGATGTACCCGACATAATAAAAGCAAAAGCTTTCCAGGTTGTTGATAACAGCGGCAATGTATTGGTTTTAATGAATAAGGAAAAAGGCAGTGGCCAGTTAGCCACTTATTCTTCATCGGGCCAAAAATTAGTGCGCCTGTTTACTTCTGAAAGTGATGCCGGTGCCATCAACACTTTTGATCCCGATGGTAACCTTAATTTTAAGATCACCAACAATCTTAAGGGCGGCGGATACCTGGCCATGTACAATACCAATTTAAAAGAAGTTGTTGAACTGGGTGTATTGAATTCAAAAGACGGGTATTTACAGGTGAATGATAACAATGGGGGAAAACTTGCAAAGATCACAGCAACTACTGAAGGTGGCGGGCATTTTTCATTAACCAAAGAAGGCAAAGAGACCATTACCATATCGGCAGCATCGCCCGGTGGCAGGTTAAGCATTTATGATAATACGGAAAAGCGTATAGGCTATTTTGGCACACAAAGTGATCTGAGCTGCAACCTGTCTGTTTATAATAACAGTGGTACACGCATCGGCGGATTCCCGACCTATTGAACGGGGCTTTCGATATAAAAAAACAGGCTGTAGATCAACAGCCTGTTTTTTTATAATTTTTATACCGGATCAAATACGTTTTATAAACTGCCCATCGAGATCACTTTGGTTGGTGCGGGTACTTCGGGACCTGCATCTTCCAGCGAAACGGCAAAAGCCTGTGCTTTTCCAAAACTTTTCATTCGTTGAATATGCACTTTTTTACCGTTTATTTCAGTAGTGATGATACCTCCATTTACAGGCTTGCCATCAACAATTGCCCAAAACTGGTATTGTTTTCCATTTGGTACTTCCGGCAAATTGGAAGGATCAAGGTACACTTCACTGGTTTGCTGTATCCAGTAGATCCTGGCAGTTGCATCGGGCACATCGGGCATACCGCCCAATTTAACATGCATCGCATCCTTATTGGTCATCACACCCATATCATCCTGCATATTTTTTGCCAGTTCTTTCTGTTGTTCCAGTTCGGTTTGCGTGATGGCAAGTTCCTTACCTGCCTCCCGGTATTTTGTATAGAAAGTATAATTTAAAATTAAACTGCCGAGCAATAAAACAATACAGGCAGCTATTGCATATTTCCAGAAATGGGTAACCCGGCGAACAGTTGTAATGTTGCCATCACCGGGTTTAAGATCAATTACCGGTGCAGCATTATTTGTATTGATGGCCGCAAATATTTTATCCTTTACCAATGCAGCGGGCTCCATGGCCTGTGAACGGGCATAGGATTCCAGCCCGGATTGAATGGCTTCAATTTCGGCTGCTACTTCGGGATATTGTTTGGCCCATTGCACCACTTCGGCCGATTCAGCAGCCGAAGTAAGCCCTGTACAATACAGCTCCAAAATGCCCGATGATATGATCTCCTGTGCGTTCAAATTTATTTTATTGTAACATTTTTCTTAACTCCAATATGGCAGCCCGCATCCGGGTTTTAACGGTACCCAAAGGTATTCCCATTTCCTTTGAGATCTCGTCCTGGGTATAGCCATTAAAATAAGCCAGGTCTATAATACTGCGCTGCTCTGGTTTTAAATGTACCAATTGTTTTTGTAAGCCCATGGCATCAAAACGCTCAGCTATACGCCCGTCGCCGGTTAAATTACTTACGGAATTTTCATCGGTTGAGATTTTAGCCTGCTTTTTATATCCTTTACTCCGCAAGGTATCGATCGTAAGGTTCCTGGTAATGTTGAGCATCCAGGTAAACAACCTTCCTTTACCGGCATCATAAGCCGAAAAATTATTCCATATTTTTATAAAGGCTTCCTGCAAAATATCTTCAGCCAGTTCCCGGTTCTCAACCATCCGGTAAATGATGCCGTTCAGGGCCGCGGCATAGTTGTCATACAGGTACGAAAATGCCTGCTGATCCTGGCTTTGCAGCAGGTTCACCAATTCTTCTTCACTATATTTTATTGTGCCGGGCAAATGTAAATGGTATATATACTTCACGAAAATAACAGATTTTAGTTAAACCGGTTGACTTAAAAGCCGGGTTACCATTATTTGCGATCGCAACATAACAATGTTGGCCAGATACTGTTCATGGTTTTGAAAATTTATGTAGGTTTGAAAAAAATCCGGCACTTAAAATGGAAGGACTTATAATAAGAACCATAAAACAGGATGATAACCCGGTATTGGCAAAAATTATCAGGGATAGTTTAGCAGAGTTTAAAGCCAACAAACCCGGCACGGTATATTTTGATGACAGGACTGATCATTTATTTGAAGAGTTTAAGGTTGCACGAAGTATATATTATGTGGCTGCATATGATAGTAAAATTATTGGTGGTGCCGGTGTTTATCCAACCGAAAAACTGCCGGCCGGTACCTGCGAACTGGTAAAACTTTATTTATCTCCGGATGCAAGGGGAAAAGGAATAGGTAAACTATTGCTGGAAAAATGTATTGCTGCTGCCAGGGAACTGGGTTATTCAAAGATGTACCTCGAGACCATGCCCGAATTAACCGTTGCCATTCCCATGTATGAAAAATCGGGGTTTACCTATTTACCCGAATCACAGGGCTGCAGTGGCCATACCGGTTGCGACATCTGGATGATAAAGGATCTTGCATTATAAAGACTGTACCTCGTACACCGCACTGAACAAATAATATTTTCCGGTCTTTACTTCTACGCATTTAAAACGCTTTCTTATTTTTTCGCCTTTCTTAAATATCCGTCCGCCTTTGATCACAAACAGGGCGCCTTCGGCCAGTTGTTCAACCAGGTGAACACCGGCATCTTTTTCATCATAATGATGCAGTACCCTTAATAGTTTTTCATCGCCGCAACTGCTGGCTGCAGGGTTTTGCAGGGTATTCAGCAAAGCTTTTTCAATATCAGGCGGAAATATTTTCTTCAATAAGAATTTGGCCAGTATTTTTCCAAACTCATCTTTCCATTCACGCCCGTGAGCCATTACTTTATGACCAAATTTTTCGTAAGTAAATAAATGCGCCAGTTCGTGCAACAGGGTAATGAGGAATGCATATTTATTGAGATTACCATTAACACTGATACGGTGATTTTTACCGGTATGTGCATGGCGGTAATCGCCCAGTATACTTTGCCGTTTGCGGCTGATGGTAAGATGTACTTTATGATGTTGCAGGTAAAACAATACTTCGGTGAAACTTCCTTCCGGCAAATAATCCTGCAACTGTAAAAGAGGGGCTTCCTGCTTAGGCATTTTTAGATTTGTTCAGCTTCATAATGGTCCTCACCTCCACCACCAGGTATACTACATAAATAACCATCGCCGCATATACAGCAGGCTTGTTAAATGCCGGGCCACTTATAAAATAATAACCCACAATGGCAATAACACAGGCAAATACTTTAATGAGCATCCCTCCCATCACAGACCGAATAAAAACATTGGGGTTGCTGTTGTACATAGCGAGGTATTGCATCCTGAAAACCAACAGGCTCACCAGGAAAAAAAGGCAATTACCGGCCATGACCATGGTATAATTGATATCCTTACCGGTATAAAATATTTTTGCTGTAAGAATGACCGCCGTTAAAATAATAAAAACAATAAAAAGGGGAAGTACCGTTTTAAAACTGAAATTCATTAACATTATTTTATTGGTTGATCACATTGGTAACCGTATTGTTCAATTCAACAATATTGGCACCCATGTTACATTTGCCGTTAAATACGGCCGTTGGTTCTACCTGTAATTTGCCGGCATAAATATCGCCATTAACTTCTGTATTGCCATGCAGGTATAAAAGTTCTTCAATTTTTATGTTACCGGTAACATGCCCCATGATGTCGGCCTGTAACCCTTCAATATCCCCTTCCACAACAGCATCGGTACCAATGATTATTTTAGCTTTTCCTTTCAGGTTTCCTTTCAGCATACCGTCAATTCGTATATCCCCATTACTTTCCAGGTCGCCGGTAATGATAGTGCCGGCTCCAATCAGGGTACTGTTTACCGGTGCGCCGTTATTATTTGACGGCCGTGATTTTGAGTTAAACATAGTTTTTCGTTTTATATTGAATTATAATTTATTCAGGCATATTTTCCACTTTGGGCAACTTCAATTTGTTGGTATCGATTACCGGAAGGTTGCCTGTTAATATTTTTTGCAGGTCGTCGTAATATTTTTGTTTATACTGTAAATCCTGCTCTATAGAATCTGTCCTGAATTTCAGCATTTTATATTCCCTGATCTGTTTGGCATTGCCATACCCTGTTCCGGGTAAGTAATATTTTAAGGGAGTAAACACCAGTAATGCAATGATCAACCCCACCAAAACAACAAAAACCGTACTTAAAAAAACATAAACGCTTAACCGGCTGAGTTTGAATTTTACTACCTCTTCATAGGTATCTTCATTCATCACCACCAGCCTGTAACGGTTACGCAATCTTTTTAGTGTACTGTTGGCATCCAGTTTGGCCATAATTTTAACTTAAACGCTAAAATTAAGAAATGATGGTGAAAAAGCAATTTAAAAAGGCTAAAAGCAGGCATTCTGCCCATCTTATATAAACTCATTAAACATTAAGTGCACACATAGTTCATGAAAAATCATAAAACTAAATTAAATCACAATCGTAACCTGCACTATTTAACAAAAATAACCGATATTTAGCCCTGTTTTTCAACCTTTTGATTCATGCTGAAGAGAACTATAACCCCGTTTTTCATATTATTAATTTTGTCCGGAACTTTTGTCCCGGCAATAGCACAACCCACATGGACAATTGACCCGTTCGGTAAGGAAAAAAAACCTCAAAAATTTGAGAACAGGAAACTGGGTTCTGAAAAAACAGCCGATAAAAAATTTACAGTCCCCCGTAATTTTTACCAAAACACCGTAACACATTACAATTATTACTTTAATGCCAATAACCGGGTTAATACTGTAATTGACCGGGCCAAGCTTTCACTTAAAGATGATTATTCGAACATGCTGGCCTTTTATCCCTATACATTAGAAAGCACATCATCACAAAAGGTTGAACTGGATTCAGTGATCTATACATCAACCGCAGGTATTTTACTGCACGACCTGCGCAATGACTGGATCGATAATATGTATATGCTGATCGGTAAAGCTTATTTTTTACGCAAGGATTTTGATTCGGCATTGATGACCTTCCAGTTTATCAATTACAATCTTTTTCCGCGTAAAAGAAAAAATGACAATGATGACCGCATCATAGGCACCAACAGTATTTCCATAGCCAGTAAAGAGAAAAGAAATATTTTACAAAAACTGACTGCCATTCCACCCAGCCGCAACGATGCCATTCTTTGGCTGGCACGCACTTTAATTGAACAGGATGAATTTGCAGAATCCGGCGGGTTGATCAACACCCTGCAGGTTGATCCCAACTTACCAAAAAGATTACGCAATGACCTGGCAGAAGTAAATGCTTACTGGTTCTTTAAACAGGGCCTTTACGACAGCACGGCTGTACATCTTGAAAAAGCCTTAAGCACTGCAGATAATAAACAGGACCAGTCGCGCTGGGAATTTTTATTGGCCCAGCTTTATGAAAAAGGCGGACAATATGAAAAAGCATCTTCTTATTATTCAAAAGCATCAAAACATACCGTTGATCCTTTACTGGATATTCATGCACGCCTGAATGATGCCAAGATGATCAAAAGTGATAATCCCAAAGAACTGGACAAAGCCATTGACAATCTTGCAAAAATGGGCAGGCGTGATAAGTTTGAAGCCTACCGTGATATTGTTTATTTTTCTGCCGGGGAACTGTCGTTACACAAGCCCGACACCAATGCGGCCATTGTTTTTTTTAATAAAAGCCTGAAGTATAATGAAGCCAATACCAATTATATGAACAGGGCTTACCTTGAACTGGGTGATATTGCATATAACAGGAAGCAATACAGGCTGGCAGCAGCCCTGTACGACAGTTTACAAACCGGCTCCGATTCTCTTTTAGATTTACGCATTGCCAAAATAAAGGAAAGAAAAGAGGCACTGCTTAAAATTGTAACAGCCATTAGTGCCATTGAAAGGGAAGACAGCCTGCAAAGGGTAGCATTGATGCCTGCAGGAGAAAGGGACGACTATATTAAAAAATTAGTTCGCAAACTGCGCAGGGAAAAAGGGTATAAAGATGATGGCATGCGTGATGGAGGTGCTTACAATCCTTTCAGCAATACACAACCTCCGGTAGATCTTTTTGCAGCTAATAATACAAAAGGTGAATGGTACTTCAACAACAGTTCCCTTAAATCAAGGGGCTTTAACGAATTTAAAAGCAAATGGGGTACACGCAACAATGTAGACAACTGGCGCCGCAAATCATCCGTTGAAACAGTGATCACTAACCCGGTAGCCGGGGGCGATAACAAAAGCGGTAAAGGCAATCCGAAAGACAGCCTAAAATCCGGAAGTGCTGGTTCAACTGAAACAGAGATCAGTTTCGAAGCCATGTTAAATAACCTGCCGCTGACTGCAGAAAAAGTGAATGAAAGCAACGAAACCATTGCCACGAATATGATCATGCTGGCCAAAACCTATCAAAACGACCTGGAAGAATATCAACTGGCAGCAGATACCTACGAGGATTATTTAAAGCGTTTCCCCGACCGGCTGCTGGATGGCGAGGTTTACCTGAACCTGCATTTCTGTTATACCAAACTGGGAAATACACAATTGGCCAATCATTATAAAATTTTACTGAATAACAAATATGCCAACACAGTTTCAGGACAAAAACTGAATAACCCGGCATCATTGGACCCAAAAACAAAAAACCCCGAAGCCACTAAAAATACGAAGACATTTATAACCTGTTCATTGAAGGCGACTTTGAAAAAGCCATTGCTGAAAAGAAAAAAGCAGATAGTTTGTATGGTGTAAATTTCTGGACACCGCAACTGCTGTATATTGAAGCCTTGTATCATGTAAAAAACCGTGACGACAGTACAGCTATTAAAGGTTTACAAACCATCATCGCCAACAACCCAACATCACCATTGAAAGAAAAGGCAGAAACAATGATCGATGTATTGAAAAGAAGGACCGAGATCGAAAAATACCTTACCGAACTGGAGGTTACCAGGGCAACAGAAAACCAGGTGAAAATTGTGGACAATCCTAAACCGGTAGTTCCCAAAACGGCAACTCCGGTAATTAAATATACGGTAGCCAAAGTGGCTCCGCCATTAACCAGCGGCCCGTTTGTAATGGCAGTGAATGCCCCGCACCATGTATTGATGATATTGGATAAGGTAGACCAGGTATATGTTACAGAAGCCAGGAATGCACTGATCAGGTATAACCGGGAAAATTATTACGGTCAAACCATCAATATCAACAAAGACGCGCTGGATGCTGAGCGTAATTTACTGGTCATATCTGCTTTTCCCGATGCAGCAACAGCCATACTGTATTACGATAAAATAAAAAGAAATGTTGCAGCGGAAATATCCTGGTTGCCGGCCAATAAATACTCGTTTTTAATTATTACAGAAGAAAACCTGCTGTTGCTTAAGAACAATAAAAATTTACCGGGTTATAAAGCCCTGTTAAATACCCAGTTTCCAAACAGGTTTTAACAATACCGGGTAAAAGGATTTTATTTCTTTCCTTAGTTTTATGTGATGATCATATTACGGGGTTCAGATTACATATGACTTTCAAAAAAATCAAACATGAAGCGTTCAGTTAAAATTTTATGGCGGGTTGTTATTGGTGGATTTTTACTGTTGATACTCATGTTTACCCTTGCCAATTTTGGCATTTTTGGCAAGATGCCTTCACTGGAACAATTGCAGAACCCGGAAGCGGACCTGGCCAGTGAGATCTATTCCAGTGATGGTGTACTCATGGGAAAGTACTACTCCGAAAACAGGAGCGAGGTCAAATACAACGAAATTTCGCCCAATGTGATCAATGCATTAATTGCAACTGAAGATGAACGTTTTTATGAACATTCAGGAATAGATGCCAAGGCCCTTGTTCGTGCTGTTGGAACGCTTGGCCGTGACGGTGGTGGCAGTACCATTACCCAGCAGGTAGCCAAAATGATGCTGGGCCAGGGACGGGGAAATATAGTTAAACGGGTGATCGATAAAATGAAAGAATGGATCGTAGCGGTAAAACTGGAAAGGAATTTTACCAAAGAAGAAATTGTTACCCTGTACCTCAACAGGGCTCCCTGGGGCAATGTTTTTGGTATACGCAATGCCTCAAGAACATATTTCCAGAAAGAACCAAAGAATTTAAAAATTGAAGAAGCGGCTGTACTGATAGGAATGTTGAAGGGATTTATTTATAACCCGATCGGTTACCCGAAAGCATCTATCGACAGGAGAAATACAGTTATCAATCAAATGGCCGTTTGCCAGCAGCATTTTTTAACTGAGGCCGAAGCTGCCAGGCTGAAATCCAAGCCACTTAATTACCAATTACAAAAAGATCGATGAAAATGTTGGTATTGCACCTTATTTCAGAATGGTACTTGCCGATAAACTGAAAGCCTGGTGTAAAGAACATGAAAATCCCAAGACCGGTGAACCTTATAACCTGTATAAAGATGGACTGAAGATATATACCACGATCGATTCCAGGATGCAGCAGTATGCCGAAGAAGCTGTTGTACAGCATATGCCGGTCGTTCAAAAAACTTGACTGGATCATGAAGAACAATGGTGCCCGCATCTGGAAGGGACATGAGAAAATTGTGGAGGATGCCTTTAAGTTTACAGACAGGTGGAAGAGTATGAAGGAAGATAAAATACCGGAAGAAGACATTAAAAAAACATTTTACATCCCGGTAAAGATGAAAGTATTTGCCTGGAATGCAAAAAGGGAAAAAGATACGGTGATGACGCCCTTTGATTCGATCAAATACCACAAACAGATCCTGCAAACCAATTTTGCAGCTATGGATCCACGTAGTGGTGAAGTAAAATGCTGGGTTGGCGGTATAGATTTTAAGTGGTTTAAATTTGAACATGTAACACAGATGAGGCAGGTGGGTTCAACCTTTAAACCCTTTATTTATACCCTTGCCATAGACGAAGCAGGTTATACGCCGGAAACAGTAATACCCGGCGGGGCACTAACGCTTGGCGGTAAAACCATTTCAGGTAAAGGCGGCACGGTTGCCAATTGCCTTGCCTGGTCAAAAAATATCGCAGCCTGGCGGTTAATCGGGCAGGTCGGTGTAAAAAGAACCATTGAATTTGTACAATCCTGTGGTATCAAAACCAAAATACCGCCTTACTATTCCATCGGGCTGGGTGCTGCAGAAATTCCATTAATGGAAATGCTGCAGGGATTTACCATGTTTCCCAATAAAGGTTTAAATACAGAACCCATTTACATGAACCGGATCGAAGATAAAGCGGTAACATGCTGGAAGGAATTCATCTCTACTTCAAAACAGGTGATCGCTGAAACAGATGCCTATACTATGGCGAAACTGATGCAGGGTGTTATCCAGTTTGAACGCCAAGGTTGTCAACCGGTTTACTATTCCGGTTGAAAAAGCAGGTAAAACAGGCACAACGAATAATAATACCGATGGTTGGTTTATTGGTTTTACGCCCGAGTTGCTTGCCGGCACCTGGGTAGGTTGTGATGACCCTTTTATAAGAATTTATGCTAACAATGCCGGTGGTGCTGAGATGTCGGCGCCCAAGTGGGGTATATTCATGAATAAAGTGTATGCTGATAAAAAACTGGATTATGGTATCGTTAAAACCTTTGAAAAACCCATTGAGTTAAGCAACGACCCGGTATATGCTGATGTGAATTTCAGTAAATATTTCCTGGAAGGCGACAGTGCGGCCATTGATGAAGGCAATGGAACTGCAGATGACTTCTTTGATTCGAAGCCACCACCCGATAATAAGCCAATAGAAAAAATAGAGATTAGAGCCAGATCCCAAAGGCCGATACCGGTAAATCAAAAAAGGCAGACCCTAAAAACCGGATGATCCAAAGGCATTATTGCCGGTTCAAAAAATTACAGACGACAAAAATAAAAAGCAGTTAAGCCCAAGCCTGCAAATGATTATTGATACATTACGGTGAGTCACCCCAAAAGGGTGGCTCACCGCAATAACCCCAACCAATTGACTTTGATGTGAGGCGGGGAGTCACCCCAAAAGGGTGACTCACCGCTATAGCCTATTCTATAATTTTTTCAATACGGATCATTTTACCATCCTCATTGATCCCTTCCAGCACGATCCGCATCTTTTTGGTAAAATCATTATTATAAAAAGTAACGGGCACTTTACGGTTTGCAGCATCCGTAAAAATATACGGCAACCACAATAATGTTATTCGGGCATCCGTACCAGTTGTGGTATTGTTCAATGTATAATCCGGTGAATAAAATTCCTTAATGGGGCTATAACCCGCAACTTTCACCATATTGATATCGGTTTCCTTTGGGGCTACGGTCGATCAGGTCGTCGCCCTTGCGGGTGTACACGGATATGGCCGGGTTGATGGACCTTCCCGGCATCAGCTCCTGCCGGAAAAATTGGGAATGAATTTTATATAGGCAATTTGTGTCAGGCTTAAGTTCTCCAGGTCCGATGTTGTCATTTCATGTTCATCGATGTAAACCAAAACGGGGTTATCCCGGTAAATTAGCGACCTGCCCGATGTTAAATTGAAACTGCCGATCATTAACCCGGGGATCACATTTCGTATATAACTGTAAAAATCAAACTTTGTCCAGGCCTTTTCATCATGCAGTACATCCAGGGAAAAACTATTTGCTCCACCTGAAAACATGCCGCTTGCATATCTTTCATCCATTTTAACCAACGGGTCATTCTGCCAGTTTCGCCCTTTACCTGTTTTAACAACAACACCTTGCATTGTTTTCTCCGTATTAAATAAATTAACCCCGTTGTTGTTTGCATAATAAGTGAATAATGATGTTTTGGGATCATACACCGTTCCGGCAGTATCCGGCGCCAAAAAACTTTTGTAATTGTTGATGAAAACCGGTTGTGCAAGTGTAAAATTGGATCTGCTGAAAGCGATCTGTTTGTTCAATAATTTCGATTTGTTAAACGTAAAATATAACCTGGCTGAATCATAAAATACCAAACCGTTCTGCCGTATAAAGCCTGTTTTACCGGGTATTACTGAATAATATGTATTGATGCTGTCAATGGTTTTAACGATCAGGTTTATGGGTTCATCTTTTTCCATTTTTCCCAGTGCCTCTGTGCCTACCTGCCCGTAAGCCCCCAGGTAATCATCAGCCGGAAATTTGATGACAGGCATTTTCTGAACCACCAGTTCGGCCCAGTTGTACCTGCGCCAGCCATGGGTAAGCATTACCAGGTCTAATTTTGATCTTAATGCCTGATCGGTATTATTGGTAAAATAAAATGCAGGGTTATGTATGTACCCCTTTATATCACCCTTCAGTAAAAAATCACTTACAATGGTATTGTTTGATGCATCATAATTCATATCCGCATCCGAAATGCTGAGCGACATATTTGCAGGCATGGTATCGGCCACCATGATCTCGAGTATATTTTTTCCCCTTTTTTGTGTGCTTATTTCTTTAGTTATTAAAGCCGCATTGATGGTAAAATTATTGTTGTTGATAAAAGCCACCCGCTCGGCAACCGGTTGCCAGGCAGCATCAAAAACCGTTAACTGAATAGTGCCCGAAGGCAAAACGCCTACCGGTACCATGCCGGTAAATGGCTCTGATGACGGCACTTTGATATGGGTTGTATAAAAAACCTTCTGGTACATGTACATCAGCACATGTAAAGAATCGCTGCCTGTTTTATTAACTACATTATAATACAGTTTGTCTTTTTGTACGGTAAGCTTTAATGAAACACCCCTGTTTTTTGCCGCAGGAAGGCCGGTTTGCTGTTTGTTTCCTTTATGATCAGTCCATTCGGCATAATACCTGTCACCGGGCTGAAAGTCAAGATCAAACTTACCCATACCATCGTGCACATTATTCAAAGGCATCATCACTTCACCCGTTTCCTGCTTTTTGATCACGCCGTCTGCAAAAAATGGTAACCCGTTATTGTAACTGGCTTTAAATGCAATGGTATTAACAACCCCTTCAATAATACCACCGCCCTCGGGGAAAAACTGCAGGCTGGTTGTTTTTTCCGGATCATTGATGGCTGGTGCCTTGTTACTGGTTATTTTTAAAGACCGGCTGAATACCATAGTGGTATCGAAATTCAACATCCAGGATGTAAATGCCCTGCATATAACCTGGGATGACTGCAGGGTGTCGGGAATGGTAAAATAACCGTCACTGCTGCTGTTAAAGATAGGGCTGATCTTCTGCTGGATCAGTTTGCCCTGATCATCATATAAAGCAGTATAAAAATTGGTACTGCGTAATGAAGGTAAATTTTCTTCAAACAGGTAAGCCTTAAACCAGATGGTTTCGCCGGGCAGGTAAGATTCCTTATCGAAATGAATGTGTATTTTTTCCTGTGGGAGATTGGTGCGCACAATGTTGATACTGTTCTCAACCGATTGGGCTTTTATACCCGCAGCTGAAAAAACAATTAAAACCAGGATGTACGTAAAGGACTGTTTAAATTTTTGCAAAGGGTTATAGTTTTGATAACTGAAATTACATTAAACTGAAATTAAAACATTATTATAAATGTTTATAACAAATATTTAATAAAAAAATCCCTCCCGGTTTTCCGGAAGGGATAAACATCATTTTATAGAAAATTCATTGGTTAATCTTCAACTACAAACGTAATTGGCTGGCGGCGGTAGGCATTTACGTTCCTTCCGTTTTGAATGGCCGGGGTCCAGTTCTTTGTTTTTTTAATTACCCTAACTGCTTCCTCACACATGCCAAATCCGGGGTCGTTCTCACATTTTACATCGCTCAGGCTTCCATCTTTACTTACCACAAATTTTACAATAACGGTGTATTTACCACCACTTGCGCCGAAATCCACCGGGGTGTTTGCATTCAGCGTTTTACGCAGGTAATTACGCCATGCATCTTCTCCGCCCGGGAAACCGGCTTCCACTTCCACTTTGGTAAAGATCTTATTTTCATCATCTTCTTTTTTTACTTCCACAACCTGAGTGCCTTTTTCCTCTACCGGTGCCTGCACGATCTGTACTTTATTTTCGCTTTCCACTGTTTTGGTACTGATCACCTGGTCTTCCTTGATCTCCTCAATTTTTTCTTCAGGTTTTACCTCTTCATCCTTTACAATTTTTGGAGGTGTAAATTTAACCTGGTTGATCTCTGGTGGCGGTGGTGGTGTTGGTGGTGGCGGTGGTGGTGGCGGAGGTGGCGGTGGTGGTTCATCTGCCACAGTTGCCATCTGGGTATCCACTACCGTAAAATCCTTTTTATCCTTGTTTTTGTCAATAAAATTGGCAAAAATAGTTCCAGCTATCACCAATAACAGCACAGATCCGGTAATAATAAGGGCCTTGGTAAGTGTTTTTTTATAAGACTTTCTGAGCTGGTAAGCGCCATATTCTTTGTTTTTCCCGTCAAAGATGATATCGAGCAGATCAGCACTTAATATTTTATTTGCTTCCATGATAATGTCATTTTGTTATTAGATGCATAATTGCACCAATTGCATAAACTTACTTAATACCGTTTGCTAATTCAGTTTGTTTGATCAGTTCCTTTTCTACAGGGATCATATCCACCTCGGCATAATGCCCGGGGGGTACTGCAGAAATTGTCATTTCGTCCAATATGTCAATGGCATTCTTGAAAGTTGATTCATTGTCTGACTTAATGATATACATCAGGTCATCAATGGGTGTCGCATTTTTTTTATCCAGGATCAATTTGCGTATGTCCTTATAATTGGTTGACTTAAACTGTTCACTTACTTTTTCAGCTTCCAGCTGACCGTAATAATAATAGATCTGGTTTCCTTTTCCCAACAAAATGGTCATGGCACCCGAATTTTTAACCTTCATTTCCTTGTCTTTGTCATCTTTGGGTTCATTCATGTTCATGGCGGTATTCTGGGCCATGGTTGTGGTAAACACAAAGAATGTGATCAGCAGGAAACCCAGGTCAACCATGGGTGTAAGGTCAACACGTGTTGACAGCTTTTTTGATTTTTTTACGCCAGGTCCTTTTTTATGACTGCCACCCGACGAGGTATCTACTTCTGCCATAGTAATGCTTTTTTAAATTAATATTTTATTTTTTTTCGGTTTTCCCGGTTTTATACAATTCGGATCCAAGGGGTACATTTTCACCTTCTGTAACTATCCTGAATTTAAAAAGATCATTTGCTTTAAAAGCATTCTTCACATTTTTAAATATCGGGTATAAAGCTTCGCCATCACCTTTAACCAGGAGCATTTTTTCCAGGTCCCGCTGATCGCCACCTGCATAAGCGTTGGTTACTGAACGCATCCAGTAACTCAACTCATTATTCGTGGTGTCGGTCGGGATACCTTCCTGCTGGCTTGCAGGAATTTCCTGGGCCAGGTTCAGTGCAGATTTTAATTTGTTGGCAGGTAAACCGATGAATTCCCATTTTTTAAGTTTGGCAAGTTCATTTGAGTTTAACTGTAGCCCCCTTGTGGTATTAAAATCCTCTATAATGGCTGCTTTCTTGGTATCATCACCCAACATTAAAAAAACTTTACCGTCCTTGGTCAATGTTATTAAAATGGATTTTTCCGGGGCTGCGGTACTCGATACAGAAGTGGGTGTTTTAACTGAAAGTACTTCCGGTGGTTTTTGTTTTGTTGCCAATATAAAAAATGTCAACAACAGAAAAGCCACATCACACATAGCCGTCATATCAACGAACGTGCTTTTGCGTGGTATTTTAACTTTTGGCATATGTATCTGTTTTTAATTTTTCCTTACTACGCTGCTGTTTTCACCAAATGATCAATGAAGCCGGGGCTTTGTAGTACTTTGTAAGATTCAAAACTTTGACTTTTCCACACATTATTTGTACAGGGAAGCAAAAGTTTGTGTTAATGTAAATCCAGACTCATCAATGCCATAGGTAATACCATCGATTTTTGTTGTAAATATGTTATAGAACATAATGGCAAAAGCAGATGTACCGATACCCAGTGCTGTATTGTATAAGGCCTCAGAGATACCAATGGACAGCTGTGCTGCAGAATTTGCTCCGCCACTGTCTTCACCCAGTCCGGCAAATGCACGGATCATTCCCATTACCGTACCTAACAGTCCGATAAGTGTTGCCAGCGTAGCAATGGTAGAAAGGAATACCAGGTTTTTTTCCAGCATAGGCAATTCAAGCGAAGTAGCTTCTTCCACTTCTTTCTGGATCGCCATCACTTTTTGATCGGTACTTAATTCAGTATTGGAGATCATTTCCTTGTAGCGGTGTAAACCGGCTTTCATCACATTACCAACTGATCCTTTTTGTTTATCACATTCTGCCAAAGCTGCATCCACATTTTTATTAGCAAGCTGGTATTGAACTTTACGGATAAAATCTGCATTGTTACCGGTACCGTTTGCCTTACTGATTGTAATAAAACGCTCAATAACAAAGGTTAACATGGTTAAAAATGTTCCGATCAAAACCGGTACGATAATACCGCCCAGGTACATTTTACTCAATGCTGATTTCGGATCATGCCTTTCGGGCCAGAAACCTCCATTTTCGGAACCTACTCCAAAATTAGATCCGGCTCCCAATCCAAAACGCCAGATACAATAACCTGCTATCAGGCAAAGGATAGGTGCAATTAATGAAATAATGTTACTTGATTTTTTTGCCTGAACTGAAGTTGTTGGTTTTACAGTTGCTGTAGTCTCTGCCATAAATTCTGGTTTTTTAGTTTGTAAAATGTTTTGTATTTATTGATGAAGGCCCTTTTTAGTTAAAGCTTACGCTCTAACAAAAACATATGCCCATGCTAAACAGGATGCACAAGTTAAATAATTAATTGAAAGTTGCAACTTACAAAATTATTATTTTATAAATATTTTTTACGATGACAAATTGGTTCAATTACATAAAAAAGGCTTTAAAAACTTTGAAATATTAGTAAAAATCAACCATTTAAGCCAAACAGACCGGTTCAGTTCAATGCTTATTCATACCGCAGGGCAACGATCGGGTCTAATTTAGACGCTTTAAAAGCCGGGTATAAACCGGCTGCCAGGCCTACAAATGAGCATACAAATATGCCCGAAATTACCCAGGCCCAGGGAACCACAAACCCGGTCTTTAAGAGAATGGCCACCACATTGCCCAACAAAATACCGGAAACGATGCCCACAACAGCACCCAACAAACTGATCAAAATGGATTCGTATAAAAACTGTGCCCTGATATCTTTTTTAGTTCCCCCCAGCGCCTTGATCAATCCTATTTCCTTGGTGCGCTCATTTACAGCAACCAGCATGATATTCATTAACCCGATGGCTGCCCCTATCAAGGTAATGAATGCGATACCGATAGTACCCTTTTCCAGGAAACCCAGGTTTTTGAGTAACGCTTCGGCAATACTGTCGCTTTTATCAATATAAAAATTCTCCTCTTCTTTTACGTTTATTTTCCTGATGGGGCGGAACGTTCCCTTTGCTTCACCAATGGCTGCGTCCATCATTTTTATATCGGTAACCATTACGCCAATATTGAACGATGAGTTCTGTGTGGAATAAACCCGCCTGATGTTATTATAGGAAGTAACAATAATTTTGCTGGTATTAAAGAATGCACTGGAACTTTTTCTTCCAGCACCGCAATAACCCGGTATGGTATATGGTCCACGGTAACCACCCTGTCGATCGCCTTTTGTGTATTCTCCGGGAATAATTTTTGAGCAACCCCGCTTCCCAGCATACAGATGCTGCGCCCGCTGGCAATTTCGGTTTCGGTAAAATTTCTGCCATAGGCAATTTCATAACCATTCAGTTCCAGGTAATTTTCATCACCTCCTAAAACAGTAACATCAGGGTTTGTTTTTTTCCGGTCGGTATTGCAAACAATATTTCTTGGTCCCAGTATTGTTAATCCCACTTTGGCAGGAAAATTATACCGTTCTTTAAAGGCATTTGCTTCAGCATAGGTAATTACTTTACCCATATTGCCTTCTTTTTCTTTCAGGGCCGATTTACTTGTTTTGGTATTTTCCCGCTGGCGGCGGCCGCCGCCGATCCGGATATTACGGTCTTTAAAACGCAGGCTGAATGAATTGGCGCCCATGGTTGAAAAACTCGTAGTGAGGCTGTTACTGGCGGCTTTAATGGAAGTAATGATCAATATCAATGCAAAAATGCCCAGTGCAATAATAGTAACTGTTATTGCTGTCCGTAATTTATTACCGGCAATATTTCGCCAGGAAAGAGCAAGCGTGTCTGTAAATGTCATGTACAATATATATTCAGCCTAAAGTTAAGCACTGAAAGCTATTATATACTGTAAAACTTTTTTAACGGCAGGTGCCCGGTTAAAAATGAAGCCAGTCTGTGAGTAAGGAAGGAAATAAACCCAGGATGATGATGGCAGCAGCCGTGATTACAAGCAATATTTTAAAAGCAGGTGTTATATCTTCGGCCAGCACGGCATCTCCGGTACTTTCCTTAAAAACATGGCCTGTATTACCCTGAAATAATAATAGGCACTGATGGCTGCACATAAAACAGCAAAAATAACCAGCCAGGTATGATGCCCGTTCTGGACCGCCGCCATCAACATATAAAATTTACTCTGAAATCCGGCAGTCAGGGGTATGCCCGTTAAAGATAACAGGAATATAGTGGCGGTAATGGCCAGAACAGGCTGTTGTTTGGCCAACCCGTTAAAACCATCAATGGTATAATCCCTGATCCTGACCAGTATGGCAAAAATACCGATACTTGCCAAACTGTAAGCAGCTGCATATAATACCAACCCTTCTTTGGCCATATTGGATAAAGCGAACAAAGCAAACAACATAAAACCTGCCTGAGCAATGCTTGAATAAGCAAGCATACGCTTTACACTTTGCTGGAATACGGCGGTAAGATTTCCAACCAATAAAGTGGCAGCGGTTAAAATAACGATCAGCGTTTGCCATTGCTCGTGCATACTGCCAAAAGCATTTTCAAATAAACGAACAAAGGCATAGAAGGCAGCCGCTTTTACAATGGTTGCCATAAATGAAGTGAAAACAGTTGGCGCACCGTCATACACATCCGGTGTCCAGAAATGGAAAGGGGCAGCCGACACTTTAAAAGACATGGAAACCAGTAATAACACCAGCCCGGCTGCGATCAGCGGTGGCATTGGCGCATTCCCTGAAATGATGTTCTCTATAAAGAATGACCCGGTTGCACTGCCGCCATAGAGCATGGCAATACCCAATAACATGATACCGGTAGAAAAAGCCCCCATTAAAAAATACTTCAGGGCAGCCTCATTGCTTTTTAAATTTCGTTTATCGCTGCCTGTTAAAATATACAGCGGAATGGAAACGATCTCGATACCGATGAACAGCATCAGCAAGGAATTGAATGTGGATATGATGGCAATGCCGCATAAAATAAAAAACAGCAACGCAAAATATTCCGAAACATGTTCTCCCACTTTTTCAATATCCCTTCCGTTCAGTAAAAAGTAAAGCAGGGTGCAGCCAAATACCACATTGATAAATGTTAAATTGAAACTGTCGAACACCAGCATATTTTTCACATCCACCGTAAAAAATGATGCCCCGTTATTCATCTGGATACAATTGGCGATAATGATAAGCACCAGCCCGGTTATGGCCAGGTATTTGGGCGTGGATTTACTTTTGATAAATGCGCCGCCCAACATCATTACTACACCCCAGGTTGCTGTTAAAATTATTGCGTTCATACCTCTTTACGCCATCCGGCGTTTTTTTAATTAATTCTTGTTAGTATAGCTGCTACTGTATCTTTTGTTAGATCAAATAATGGCTGCGGGTAAACACCAAACCCGAAAATAAAAACAACCAGCACGCCCAACACCAGTTTTTGGCCCAGGCTGATATCCTGCATACCGGCGCTGATGGCATTTGTTTCACCATAGAAAACCTTTTGCACCATATTTAATGTGTACACTGCTGCCAAAATAATACTGAGCCCGGCAACAGCCGTATAGATCTTATTGAAACCAAACAAACCGCTGAACATCATGAACTCCCCTACAAATGCATTGGTCAGCGGAAGGGCAATATTTGCCAAAGCGATCACAACCAGGAAAATAGTCAGCGCCGGCGCTTTATGCGCAATACCGCCCAGTTCAGAGATCTTACGGGTGCCTGTTTGTTTTTCTATCAGGTCAACCACTATCCACATGCCGATGATATTGATACCATGACTGAACATCTGGATCATCACACCCTGCAAACCCATTTCAGACCGCGTGAAGATGGCTGCACACATTAAACCGATATGTGCAATGGACGACCATGCCACAAAACGTTTCAGGTCATCCTGTTTAATGGCGATCAAACTGGCATAGATCATTCCAACAACCGACAGGCCGATGATGATATTGTCGAATTGCAGTACCGCTTCCGGGAAAATGGGTAATATCCAGCGGATAACTGCAAAAATTCCCATCTTAACCATAATACCGCTGAGCACCATCGTAGTTGCTGTTGGTGCCTGCTCGTAGGTATCGGGTTGCCAGCTGTGAAAAGGGAACACCGGCATCTTGATCGCAAATGCAATAAAGAAAAGCCAGAAGACCCAGTTTTTTTCGGTTGGAGAAAGCAATGCCGAATACATGGCATTCATGGAAAAGGAATGACTTGAAAAATCGGTTCCCGGTGTATGCATGTACACATAAATGATCCCCACCAGCATTAATAATGAGCCGGCAAATGTGTACACAAAGAATTTGAATGTTGCAAGTATCCTCCGTTCTCCACCCCAGCGGCTGGCTAAAAAGTAAACCGGGATAACGGCCAGCTCCCAGAAAAAATAAAATACCAAAACATCCATGGCTGTGAATACACCCATTAACCCGGCCTGCGTTAACAGCATTAAGCCATAAAAAACATGGGCATTTTTATAACTGGTGCTGTAAGTTGCTATGAATATCACCGGAAATGATATGGCCGTTAAAACAGTAAGCATCCGCCCCATGCCATCAAGGCCAAGGGTAAAATTACTGCCCAGGTTCTTTAACCAGAAATAACTTACATTATTCAGGTGCAGGTGTTTCACAGGATCTGCATAAAGCAAACTCACAACCGAAATGCCCAGCGTGATCAGCCCGGCCATAATGGCCCATGTCTTTACCGATTTTTCGCTGCGTATAAAAAATGCCACAAGTCCCGCCAGCAGCGGAAACCAGGTCAGCAATTCCGGGAAAGTTATCCAAATATTTTTTGGGTCCATAATTACTAATTACAAGAACAATTGAACAATAAAAAAAATCAAAATGCCCAGTACCATCATTAAAACATATAAACCAACCTGGCCCGATTGCAGTAAACGGATCTGCCGGCTGCCGTAATTAACTGCCTTGCCAACGCCATTCACAAATCCATCAATGCCTTTTTTCTCAAACACGTTGTTAAAATAGGTTGCAAGCAATTGAACCGGTTTTACAATAATGGTATCGTACAATTCATCTACATACCATTTGTTGGCCAATATTTTTCCAAACCCGGATTCTGTTGATTCCGTTTTTTGATATTTGCTGAATTTAGTCCATGCAAATACCAATGCTGCCAATGCTGCGGCTACAGAAATTCCCATCAACATATATTCAGTAGCATGAGACATTGCATGTTTTGCAGTAATGGCATTGCTTTGTGCAAATACCGGCGCTAAAAATGCTTCCAGTTTATGGCCGCCATGCATAAAGACCTCAGGTATACCAACCAGCCCTCCAACTACAGAAAGGATTGCCAGTATGATCAAAGGAATGGTAATGGCTTTCGGGCTTTCATGCAGGTGATGTTGTTGTAATTCAGTCCCCCTGAATTTTCCCAGGAAGGTCATTGCATATAAACGGAACATATAAAAAGCCGTCATGATGGCGCCGGCAACACCTGCACCCCACAATAATGGTGATCTTGTGTATGCAGCAGCCAATATTTCATCTTTTGAAAAGAAACCGGAGAATGGTGGCATGCCGGCAATGGCCAGGCAGGCCAGTAAAAAAGTAATATGGGTAATGCTCATGTATTTTTTCAGTCCGCCCATATTGCGGATATCCTGTTCGCCGCTCATGGCATGTATCACACTGCCGGCGCCCAGGAATAACAGGGCTTTGAAGAATGCATGCGTCATTACATGAAATACTGCACCGGTATATGCGCCCACACCAAGTGCCAGGAACATATAACCCAATTGGCTAACGGTAGAGTATGCCAGTACTTTTTTAATATCATTTTGTTTAAGGGCAATGGTTGCTGCAAGCAGGGCGGTTGCCAAACCCACAATGGCCACGAAACCCTGTGTAACCGGCGCCATGGTATATAAAATATTGCTGCGGGCGATCATGTAAATACCAGCTGTAACCATGGTGGCTGCGTGTATCAACGCACTCACGGGTGTAGGGCCGGCCATTGCATCGGGTAACCAGGTGTATAATGGGATCTGTGCACTCTTACCCATGGCTCCAATAAATAATAATAAAGTGATACCGGTAAGATCGGTAACTGATAATTTGGATACATTGGCAAACACTTCATGATAATCTGCCGTTCCCAGTTTTGAGATCAGCCAAAATACTGCCAGTAAAAAACCAAGATCCCCGATCCGGTTCATGATGAAGGCCTTTTTAGCTGCAATATTATAATTGGTATTTTTAAACCAGTACCCGATGAGTAAATAAGAACAAAGTCCCACGCCTTCCCAACCGATGAACATGATAACAAAGTTGGCGCCCATCACCAGCAACAACATGGAAAAAACAAACAGGTTTAAGAAAGCAAAATACTTTGCATAATCTTTAGGCTCTTCATCATGAATGTAAGCCGTTGAATATACATGGATCAAAAATCCAACGCCTGTTATTATTAATAAGAATATGGAAGAAAGCTGGTCAATCTGAAAATCAAACCCGATCCTGATTGCAGTGATATTGATAAAATCGAAATAATGAATGGCTTCTTTGGGAATATTGCCGTTTACCAGTTGCAAAAAAACAAGCAGGCTTATTACAAAAGAAAGAAATACAGTTCCGCTGCCGATGATACCGGCCATGGTTTTAGAAAGCTGCTTACGCCCCAAACCATTGATCAAAAAGCCCAACAAAGGCAGTAAAGGTATCAGCCAGATTAGTTGAAATATATTACTCATAATTAAGTCAAAAGTGAAAAATCAAAAGTCAAAAAATAGGCATTATTATTAGGGTGCTTTTTTGAATTTTGACTTTTGAATTTTTAATTTTTTAGCCTGTTTAAAAAGTTCACATCCACTGAATGTGTATTCCGGTATAACATAACGATAATAGCCAGTCCCACACTCACTTCTGCCGCAGCCACCACCATAATAAAAAATACAAAGATCTGTGCATCGCTTACAACCGATGGATTGGATTGTACCGCAGCCGAAGCCGCGTGCATTTTTGAGAATGCCACCAGCAACAGGTTCACGGCATTGAACATTAATTCGATACACATGAAAATGATGATGGAATTACGCCGGGTAAGTACCCCAACAATCCCAATGCAGAAAAGCGCTGCTGCCAAACCGATATACCATTGAATTTCCATATTCTAAGCCTCCCCTGACCCCTCCAAAGGAGGGGGACCAGAAAGTTTATTTTTTTAATTTAATAAATATTCATTTCATCAACATTCGTTCATTAATAATTTAAAATAGTAACATGGCACTAATCCCCTTTTGGGGTGACGGTGCTGCTTTCTTTTTTACCGATCACCACCGCCCCGATCATGGCACTTAAAAACAATACCGAGCTGATCTCAAACGGTATCACGTAATCTGTAAATAAAACCATTCCGAGATTTTTTATCAAACCGGCATTTCCCCCTCCCATTTGCACCATTTCTGTTGCTACGGAAGATTTCGTTATCGCTGCAATGATCACCAGGAACAAACACCCACCTGATATCAACCCGGCAAACTGGATCAACCTGTTTTTCTTTGGTTCTGATTCGGCATTTAAATTCATCAGCATCACCACGAATAAAAACAATACCATGATAGCACCTGCATATACAATGATATTTACAATCGCCAAGAACTGTGCATTCAATAATATATAATGACCCGATATGGCGAAGAATACCACGATCAGGTATAATATACTGTGCACCGGGCTTTTTACGGCCACCATCAGAATGGCACTGCATAAAGCCAGCACAGATAAACCCCAGAATAAAATCTCAGTGATGCTCATAAATTATCAGTTAACCTTTTTTTTTGCCCTGTTACCCAATGCTTTTTCATAAGCCGCTGTTTCTTTTAAAGGGTGTGGGATCAATAACTCTTCCTTTTTATAAATAAACTGTTTGCGCTGGTAATCGGCCGGCGCAAAAGTTTCGCTCATATAAATGGCATCTTTGGGGCAGGCTTCCTCACACAATCCGCAAAAGATGCAACGCAGCATATTGATCTCGTATTTGGCTGCATATTTTTCTTCCCGGTATAAATTCTCTTCACCTGGCTGTCTTTCTGCAGCTTCCATCGTAATGGCTTCTGCCGGGCATGCAACTGCACACAACCCGCAGGCGGTACAGTTTTCACGGCCTTCTTCATCCCTGTTTAATATATGAAGCCCGCGAAAGACCGGGCTGAAAGGCCTTGTCTTTTCCGGGTAATTGATCGTTGGTTTCTTTTTAAAGATATGGCTGAAAGTGATGAGCATACCTTTAAAAATAGCGACCAGGTAAAGCCGTTCCAGGAAATTCATTTTCCTGCGGTCAACGGGTTTCAATCTGTTTGTTAATGCCTGCATATACCCCAAACCCCGAAAGGAGCTTTATTTATGTTATATAAAATTAAAAATGCCAATTATTTTGTTTCAATAAGATCACTGCGCCCGTTACCAGCATATTCAATAATGCAAGCGGTATCAGGATCCGCCATCCCAGGTGCATCAACTGGTCGTACCTGAATCTCGGGATGGTCCACCGTACCCACATGAACAGGAAAATAAAACAAACCACTTTGGCCATTAATGCCAGTACACCAAACAATGCCATCCAGTTCTGGTCGTAATTGGCTTCGTTTACAAATGGTATATCGTATCCGCCAAAGAACAAAGTTGACATGATCACACTGCTCACAAACATATTGATATACTCTGAAAAAAGGTAGAAGCCAAGCTTCATGGACGAATATTCGGTATGGTACCCGCCTATCAGTTCATTCTCGGCTTCGGGCAGGTCAAATGGGGTGCGGTTACATTCGGCAAATGCACAGATCAGGAATAATAAAAAACCCAGTGGCTGGTAAAATACATTCCAGTACCCGGCCTGTTGCTGTAATACCATTTCTTTCAGGCTCAGCGTTCCCGTTACCATCAGTAAGGCGATCAGTGAAATACCCATGGCCAGTTCGTAACTGATGATCTGTGATGCAGCCCTGAGGCCACCCATCAAAGAATATTTATTGTTACTGGCCCAGCTGCCGATCATGATACCGTAAACACCCATACTCACAACTGCAAATACATATAAAATACCCACGTTCACATCGGCTATCTGTAATGAAATTTCCCGGTCAAACAGGTTTATCGTATTTCCCCAGGGAACAACAGCACTCGTCATGATGGCTGTTAACATGGCCAGCGAGGGGCCAAGTATGAATAAAGCCTTGGAAGAAAAATCAGGAATGATCTCTTCTTTAAAAAACAATTTTAAGCCATCGGCAACCGGTTGTAAAATGCCGAAAGGCCCGGCACGGTTAGGCCCCCGCCTGTCCTGTAAAACGGCAGCAATTTTTCTTTCCCCATATGTGGCATACATGGCAATAACAAGAGAAGCCATTACCACGATAACGATCAGAACCAGTTTCTCAATAATTAATGCCAAATCAATTGCTATAAGCATAAACCTGTTTTATAATTTTACTCTTTGGGCAAACCCCATTGTGTTGATTCCCCCGCTCCTTTTACAAACTCCCCTGATCTTTCAAAATCTTCCATGTGCGACGGCCTGTCTATTTCACTTAAATGAATATTGGGATTATTTACCCCGCTTACATTGTGTATGTTCATCAATAATTTTGGATCACGGCCATGCAATACTTTTTTAATGGTATCCGCCGGCATCTCCAGTGTTTTGTATTTATTGGCCCCGATCACCGAATGGCGGCTGATGGTTGTCGGTCCTTCAATGCTCCAGTCGCCTGTTTTCTTTTTATCAAAACGGCAGGTATTGCATATCCAGCCGGGCTTGTTATCATAGCTCTGCACTTCTCCCCATTGGTCTTTACGCGCTGTAACCCGATACACTTCATCGCCGCGTAACCACAAGGTAGCCTTACCGCAGCATTTGGGGTTTTCGCAGTTTCGGTGAGCATCCACCGGTTTGGTAAACCAAACCCTGTTCTTAAAACGGAAAGTTTTATCAGTTAAAGCGCCTACCGGGCAAACATCGATCATATTTCCGCTGAAATCATTGTCAATGGCTTTAGAAATATAGGTTGATATATCTGCATGATCGCCACGGTCTAGGATACCATGCATTCGTTTATCTGTTATCTGGTCAGCAACATACACACAGCGGTAGCAAAGTATACATCTTGTCATGTGCAATTGTATGAAAGGGCCGATATCTTCTTTTTCAAAAGTTCTTCTTTTAAATTCGTAGCGGGTGCCAGCTTTTCCATGATCGTAACTGAGGTCCTGCAGGTGACATTCGCCCGCCTGGTCGCAGATCGGGCAATCGAGCGGGTGATTGATCAGTAAAAATTCAACCACGCCGTTCCTGGCATCGATCACTTTATCACTGGTGATATTCTTGATCACCATGCCATCCATAACGGTTGGTCTGCAGCTGGCCATTAATTTTGGCATGGGCCTGGGGTCGGCTGTTGAGCCTGCAGCCACTTCCACCAGGCAGGTACGGCATTTACCGCCGCTGCCTTCCAGTTTGCTGTAATAGCACATAGCCGGTGGCGTTACATCGCCGCCGATCTGCCTGGCTGCATTTAATATAGTGGTACCGGGGCAACATCGATGGTGATGTTGTCGATGGTTACTTTAAATGTTTTAGTTTCTTCAGACATAAGTTAAAAATCAAAATTAAAAAGTCAAAAATCAAAAAATTGATCAGGCAGACTTTACTATTATTGAAGCAATGATCTTTGAAATCTCATCCGCTTCTTTTATTAATTCATTTATTTTCAATTTTGGAACCTCCATTGTTTCGCTAATCAGGCAAAGCCAGTATTTGGTTTCATTTGCCGATGCATAAAGGGTTTCCAATCTTCTAAGAACTCCGATTTACCTTCACAACATTTGCCCAGGATGTGACTAAACTGAGCGAACATGGAATGATAACCTGTTGTATTTACATCTTTTATAAATTCAATTACTTCTTTTGAAAAGTAAAAACATCTATGACTGATCTTATACGGTTTTCCTTCTTCATGCAATTCAAAAGTTTCAATTTAATCCTCCATTTTTTTGAATTTTTACTTTTGACTTTTTAGTTTTAAATCCTTTACGCTAGCACCGGTACATGTATCGGATCAGCATAATGCGCCAAACCATAATTTGTTGTCAAACACTCCGCCGGGTTTTTCACATGCCACTCAAACTCATCCCTGAAATGCCTGATGGCTGCGGCAACCGGCCAGGCCGCTGCATCGCCTAACGGGCAGATCGTGTTCCCTTCTATTTTTCGTTGAATATCCCAAAGCAGATCAATATCACTTATTTTTCCTTTCCCGTTTTCTATGTTCCATAATATTTTTTCCATCCAGCCTGTTCCTTCCCTGCAGGGCGAACATTGTCCGCAACTCTCATGACGGTAAAACCGGGCCAGTGTATAGGTATGTTTTACCACGCACTGGTCTTCATCCAGCACAATAAAACCACCCGAGCCCATCATACTGCCGGTTGCAAATCCTCCATCAGCCAGGCTTTCGTAGTTCATCAGTCTTTTTTCTCCTTTGGCTGTTGTCAACAATAAATTAGCCGGCAGGATGGGAACCGATGAACCGCCCGGGATACAGGCTTTTAATTTTTTACCCGCGGCAGTACCACCGCAATATTCATCACTGTAAATAAATTCTTCCACAGAGATGGTCATATCAATTTCGTAAACACCGGGTTTGTTGATATTGCCACAGGCACTCATCAGTTTTGTTCCTGTACTTTTTCCAACCCCGATCTTTGCATATGCTTCGCCGCCTTCATTGATGATGGGCACCACTGCTGCAATGGTCTCCACATTATTCACTACTGTTGGCCTTTCCCATACTCCTTTCACAGCAGGGAACGGCGGTTTAATTCTTGGATTACCACGCTTGCCTTCCAGTGATTCAAGCAGGGCTGTCTCTTCCCGCAGATATAAGCACCTGCGCCGCGGTGAACATAAATTTCACAATCAAAACCACTGCCCAGGATATTTTTTCCGAGAAAGCCATTTTGTTTTGCTTCTGCAATGGCCTGTTCTAAAATATCAACGATCCAGGCGTATTCACCACGTATATATATATATGAAACATTTGAGTTCAATGCAAAAGAAGATATGATCATTCCTTCGATCAACCCGTGTGGTATAAATTCCATCAGGTACCTGTCTTTAAAGGTACCGGGCTCACTTTCATCGGCATTTACCACCAGGTGACGGGGTATGCCTTCGGGCTTTGCCAAAAAACTCCATTTTAATCCTGTAGGAAAACCGGCACCGCCACGGCCACGCAAGCCACTCTTCTTCACTTCTTCCACAATATCATTGGGCGCCATTTTTATGGCCTTCTCCATACTGCGGTAACCTCCTTCACGGCGGTACACTTCGTAGGTACGAATGCCTTCAATTTGTGCTTTTTCTAATAATAGTTTTCTACTCATTGTATAAGTCAAAATTCAAAATTAAAAATTAAAAAAGCGCCATTGGATCGCCACTATCTTTACTTTTTAATTTTTACTTTTTAGTTCTTTAAAGCCTGCCTGGCAAACAAGATCCAGCGTTTCCCTTTTTTTACCCACACTTCCAGCACTTTTAAATGATATACGGCCCTTGTGTTTTTTAAGGCAACATCTATATCTGCCACAAATCGCACACTTGCCATATTGTTATTCATCATTACAGAAATACTGTCTTCTGTAAAACTATAATAGCTAAGGTAACCTGTTTCCAGGTTCTTCATCAGTTCCGTTTTTGTTTCCACCCAGCCATTGCGGTGGCCGTAACTCAATGCTTTATCCGTTTGCTGGTTAATGGAAACAGTGTTCTTTTTAACCAGTGACCCGTGAAAATCCTTTACGGCAATGATCAGTTTTTCCTCCTCCGTCTGTGCATGGCTGTACACAACGATGAACAAAAATAATATGGTCAGTAACCTTTTCAATGATCAATTTGCAGTTGCCCTGCACTCTTCAATAATGGCATCAACTTTTTCTTTGGTAAGATGCTCCCGGTAATGTTTTCCAAGCTGCATCATGGGTGCATAGCCACAGGCTCCCAAACACTCCACTGTTTTTAAAGTAAACATGCCATCAGCTGTTGTTTCACCAACACCGATGTTTAGTTTTTGTTTGATGTATGCAATTATTTGATCACTTCCATTAAGCATGCAGGGACCGGTCTGGCAAACCTCAAACATATATTTACCCACCGGCTGTAAATTATACATGCTGTAAAAACTGGCTACCTCGTACACTTCAATGGGCTCAATTTTTAAAACAGAAGCCACATAATCCATCACCGGCACATCCAGCCAGCCGCCAAATTCTTCCTGTGCCATATGCAATACCGGCAGCAGGGCACTTTTATGTTTGCCTTCGGGATAGCGGGAAATAATCGCTGCTACTTCTTTTAATTTTTGTTCTGTAAACTGTATCATTAAAGTCAAAAGTTAAAGTCAAAAATCAAAAATCAAAAGTCAAAAATCAAAAAGAACCACCTTTACAGCGTTGCCCTTTTTTGAATTTTTAATGTTGACTTTTTATGCATCCATCTCTCCTGCTATCAAATTCAGACTGCTCATGGTAATGATCGCATCACTCAACATACCTCCTTTAACCAACTCCTCAAAAGCCTGGTAATAAATAAAACAGGGCCTGCGGAAATGTAACCGGTAAGGTGTTCTTCCACCGTCACTGACCAGGTAAAACCCCAGTTCACCGTTGGCAGCTTCTATAGAACTGTACACTTCACCGGCAGGCATTTCCGTTTCACCCATCACAATTTTAAAGTGATAGATGAGTGCTTCCATTTTGGTGTATACATCCTTTTTCGCAGGTAAATAATAGGCCGGTGCATCTGCATGAAACACTTCTGCATCGGCGCCTTTGAATTCCTGTACTTTCTGGTAAGCCTGCTGAATAATGCTCAGGCTCTGCCACATTTCTTCATTACGCACCAAAAACCGGTCGTAACAATCACCGGTGGTACCAACCGGGATGGTAAAGTCAAAATCTTCGTAACTGCTGTATGGTGTATGAATACGTACATCATAATCAACACCGGCTGCACGCAGGTTAGGACCTGTGAACCCGTAATTCAATGCACGGTCCGCTGCAATTGGTCCGCAACCTATGGTGCGGTCCATAAAAATACGGTTACGGGTAAACAGGTTTTCAAATTCTTTCAATACGCCGGGATATTCTTTCAGGAATTTTGCGAGGTTCTGAAATGCTGCAGGTGTAAAATTCCTTTCAAAACCTCCAATACGTCCAATGGTAGTGGTAAGCCTTGATCCGCATATCTCTTCATAAATTTCGTATATGAGTTCGCGGTATTGCATCACATATAAAAAACCGGTATAGGCGCCGCTGTCAACACCAACAATAGAATTACAGATCAGGTGATCGGAGATCCTGGATAATTCCATGATGATCACCCGTAAATAATCAACTCTTTTTGGAATTTGCAGGCCCAGTAATTTTTCACAGGTAATATGCCATCCCATATTATTGATGGGTGATGAGCAATAATTCAACCTGTCGGTAAGGGGTGTAATTTGGTATAACGGCCTTCTCTCTGCAATTTTTTCAAAAGCCCGGTGTATATACCCGATGGTGGAAGTGGATTTTAAAATGCGTTCTCCATCCAGTTCCAGTACATTCTGAAAAACCCCATGCGTTGCCGGGTGTGTGGGCCCCAGGTTAAGCGTGGTGGTCTGCTTTTCTATGCTTCCTTCCGGTAAAAGAATGTGTTCGCTCATAAAATCAAGTCAAAAGTTAAAAATCAAAAATCAAAATTTGCGCTTTCCAGTTAGCGGCAAATTTTTAATTTTTAATTTTGATTTTTTAATTTCACCCTCTACCAAACATCTCATCATCTTTATCGATCCTGCTCTGGTCTTCAACAGGATACTGCTTCCTCATCGGAAAATAATCCATCTCCTCTACATTCAATATCCTGATAAGGTTCGGGTGCCCTACAAAATTAACCCCGTAAAAATCAAAGGTTTCCCTTTCCATATGGTTGGCCGAGCGGTACAATGCCGTAGCACTGTATACATCGGGCTTTTCAATATCAACAAATACTTTAAAACGTATCCTTACATTATCAACCAGGTTATGAAGGTGGTACACCACGGCCAGTTCGGCTCCTTTACTGTCGGGGTAATGAACGGCCTGCAGGTCAGTTAAAAACTGGAATCTCAATTCTGCATCATCATACAAAAACTGGAGTACTTTTAAATTCAGGGGAGCCGGTGCTGTAAAGGTCAGCATGCCATAAGGTTCGCACCAATCGGTTAATTGGTCCGGGAACTTTTCTGTTAGTTTTTGTTTTATTATTTCGTTATTCAGCATCCAATTCAGGTTTCAAGTAACAAACTTATAAAAAAACGAGGCGATAATGGCTTTGTAATTATGAGGTTTATCACTTATTCCGGTGAAGTATATCACTTATTATTGTATTCCATATCCGGCCAGTAATTCCTTATACTGATCACTGTGCCTTCTTCTCAATCCTTCTGCATTAACAAGATCCTGGATCTTTAAAAACTCGTCCAAAATGGCTTCAGGCCTTGGCGGACAACCGGGCACATATACATCAACCGGTATAACCTGGTCGATACCCTGTAAAACAGAATAAGTATCAAATATACCTCCTGAACTGGCACAGGCTCCTACTGCTACAACCCAGCGTGGCTCAGCCATTTGCAGGTAAACCTGGCGCAAAACGGGGCCCATTTTTTTGGCAATGGTGCCCATCACCAATAACAGGTCGCACTGGCGGGGAGAAAAGCTCATACGCTCAGCGCCAAACCTGGCCAGGTCGTAATGACTGGCAGCCGTGGCCATAAATTCAATACCGCAGCAACTGGTTGCAAAAGGCAGGGGCCAGATGGAATTTTTACGGGCAAGGCTCACCACTTTTTCAAAATTGGTAGCCATAAATCCTTCTCCCATGTATCCTTCAGGAATACCTGCGAATTTGATGTGATTATTAAATTGTACCGGACGAGACATAAATTCAATTGATTAAGTTCTTATCACTAAAATTTGGCAACCGGCAATTTGCAAATTGCTTATTGCATATTATTATTCCTCCCACTTTAAAGCGCCTTTCTTAAAAATATAAACGAGGCCGGTTATAAATAAAGAAACAAATACCAGCACGGCCACAAACCCACCCCAGCCCAGTTCGCGGAAGTTTACCGCGTAAGGATAAAAGAATATCACTTCCACATCAAACAACACAAATAATATAGCAACCAGGAAATATTTAACTGCCATTGGCTGCCGGGCATTACCCTTTATTTCAATACCACTTTCAAAATTCTGTAACTTATCTGCGGTTGCCCTCTTGGGCCCAAGGTAGTTGGAAAGTACGATGATCGAAGCGATCAATCCGGCAGCAAACAGCAATTGAAGACCTATAGGCAGGTAATTTGCCGCATTATTTACATCGGTGGCCTGTAACCAAAAAAACTGTATCATTTTTACCGTTTTTTATTATGAGCAAAAATACGGCAGCAAGAGCAATATTCAATAGCCTGTATAACAAAACCCCGTTATCCTTTTAATAACGGGGTTCTGTGAATTGAAAATATTACTTTATTCAGAAATTGATCTTAAACAGCGGTTCATTTTAGACTGCCGGGCGGATTCATAGAGGTTACTTTGCCATCCTTATCAATGACGGTCATTTTCCCATTTTCAATAATGGTGGTTATCCCATTTTTTACTATGGTGATCTTACCGGTTTTGGTTATTACGGTGGTTGAACCGTCTTTTCCAACAGTTGTTATTGAACCATCTGCTTCAATGGTAACCTTTTCCCCTTTTGCATTGGTATAGGTTTTTGAAGGGTTCGTAATTTTAGTGATCGATTCTTTAAACCCTTTAAATTCGGTATCAGTAGAATCCAGCATTAATGCTTTAGCATTGAATGATAAGGCCTGTTCCTTGTTCTTGAGCACATTTGCTGCAAAAATGACCAGGAACCTGTAGCTTCCCTTGATCAGCGGGGTTATCCTGCTTTTATCAGGGTAAGCTTCTCCAACCTCAACAGCTTTTAAATAAGAAGGGAATGCAATACCCATGGTCATAGATGTATCAATTCCTGCCTGTGCAGATCCTTTGTAATAATAACCATAAATATCATCCGGAAATTTTAGAATATACCTGTCAAACATTTCAATGGCCTGCTGGTATTTTTCAACACGGTAAAACCTATACCTGCATTATACATATCCGTTTTCCCGGGATCTTTTTTTGTTTCAACAATTTTTTTATACCATTCAGCAGCTTCTCCAAATTGTTTCCTGCTTTCATAAATGGAAGCTATGGATTTCAATAAATTTACTTTCCCGGCTTCGGTACTGTCCAGTTCTACCGCTTTTAATATATATGTACCAGCCAGTGCCTCATTACCCGGGAACATCAGCAATACTTTTGCATAGGTCTCATAATCACGGGTACCGATCTTTCCAGGCTTTTGTTTTTCAAAATAATTTCCAAAAGCTGTTTTTGCATTACCATAGGCGGCCATAGCAGTGACCGAGTCGCCCGACTTTATATTTGATTCACCCATTTTGTAGTAAGCATATGCTTTGATACCAAATATATTTGGATATGGCGTTGCGCTTGAAGCGATACAAATATCACTTGAGGTGATGGTTTCTGCAAACAGGCCCTGGGCAAATTTCATCTGTGCTTTCAGGAAACAGGCATTTGTTTCGTCAGCGCCTTTTGCGCCCAGGTATTTATCAAGGTATGCTGCCGATTTTACAACATCGGTTTCATAAAAGTATTGGTGTAGTATCCAGTAAACCCTTGAATAGTTTGGATCAATGGCAACTGCCTCATTATAATATTTCAAATAAAGCGCTTCCTGGCTTGGCCCCTGCGACTGGTAAATTCTTCCGATACGGAATTTAGCCCTGGCATAGGATGGGTCCATTTTAAGAGCTTCTTCATAAGAGAGCTGTGCATTTCCGCCATCACCAAGTTTTCTATAGGCATCACCCAGGTTTGTCATTATCCTGGCATCTTTAAATTTCTTGACAGCAGTAGCCTGTTTTAGTTTTTCAACAGCATAGGCCGGATCACCGTATTTAGAATCAAAATCACCGTTGGCATATCCTACTGCATCCAGCACTTCAATACTTTTTCCGCCACTCAGGCTGATCGCAGTCTCAAAATGATTCCTGGCCTGCTGTGTTTTTCCTTCCAGCAATTCAATATGCCCCATACCTGCATTTAACAGTGCACTGTTTGCGTTTAATGCAAGTCCTGTTTGATAAACAGCTTTTGCACCCGTAATATCCTTGTCTTCATCCGGCGCTATAAGTGTTTGACCCAACCAGTAAACTGCTTCCTCATTATTTGGATTTGCTGTCAATAATTGCTGGAAAACATTTTTTGCACTGACGAGTTTATCATAATACAAAAACTTTTTGCCGTCATCGATACCCTGTGCATGAATAAAACCCACTGCCAGGATACTGATCAAAAGGATAAGGGTAAATTTTAATTTCTTCATCTTATTCGCTGTTTAAGTCTTTACAATAATATTAATTTTTCAACCATTCCATCATTAAATGCTCATAAACTTTTTATAATTATAAATTAATCTTTACTTTCCTAACCCCAAATTCCATTCTTGTTCCCAAATAAGCCCGTTTAAAGATCAACTGCCCCCGTTCCTGGTTTAAGAAATTTACAAACCCCGTACCAAGCCCGCTGTAATTTTCTTTTAGTATGTAATACAAACCACGTACCAAAGGGTACCGCCTTGTTAAAATGCTTGCCTGCATTGGTTTTACAAAAGGTTTATCTTCACAGGCTTCGCAGGAAACATAAGCGATTTTTACTTTATTTAACATATTCACCTGGGCAGTGTCTTCCGGATTTCCAATCCAGCTGATGCCCACAAATCCAATGGCGTTTTCAGTTTTTGCAACATAATCAATTACTTCACGGCTGCTTTTTACAGCCTTTACAACGGATGTATCAAACATGGCTCCTTTTAAAATACTATCCATAGCAAAGCGTACCGTACTGGTTGCGTTCAATCCGTCAAAAACAATTTTCTGATCCCTGTTGATCTTCCCCGACAACTGGTTTTTTAATCTTTCGAGGGTAAACAGTGTATCACTGCTTTTACTGTTAACAATGAGGGTAATGGCATCATTGGCTATATTATTCCACCTGGGACGGTATTTGAGTGTATCGTAAAAATATTCATCTTCTTCATCCCTCAAACCACGGGTTACGATGATCATCCGGTTTGATGTATCGGTATACAGATCTCTAAAACAATCGGCTTCACTTTTGTATTCAGCAATGATCCGGGCTGCCGGGTATGATTTTTCAAATACCCTGATCTGCTCTTCCATTACCGGTTTAAATGATTCATCAATGCTAACATGAATGGTACCGCTGTTGAATACATTTTTCTGTTTATTCGATTTTTGCCTGCAGCCGTTTACCAGGAATGCGGTTGCAAAAAATAATATAAAGAAATATGCAGTTGCCTGTCTTAAATTTATTCTGTTCATCTATCCCGTAAATATTTTTTCTTAAATCCCCTGTAAATCCTGAATGATCCATACACGATACAAACAGCACCGAAAATTTTGAATGGCGTTGAGTCATAACTTTCTGCCATGTCCATGCTGAACTTTTTGATGAAAATGATAAATACGCCCATACCTGTCCAAAGTATCCCCATCCCGTAATCCATGATACTCCGCATGCGGACATATCCTTTTTCACGATCATTTAACTGTTCCTTTTCAAATTCTTCCAGTGCCATATTATATTTTATTTTAAAAACGTATGCTGGTTTTACCTGCCGAACGAACTGTGAAAATACTAAATTAATTACGGATAATCAGTCCGACATTACAAACTTTACAGGAATGGTATAATACACAGATACATTTTCTCCCCTTGCTTTACCGGGCTGCCAGTCAGGCATTTTTTTCAATACCCTGATCACTTCTTTATTATAGATCTCACCTCCGTCAAAAACGGTTGTGAAACTTTGCAGTTTACCATTATATCCAACTACAAACCTTATTCTTACATTAATGGTTTCCCCGTTTTCCAAATCGTAAGGATTCTTTAAATTCCTTTCCAGGAAATTCTTTAATGCATCCATGCCACCGGGAAAAGCCGGAGGTACATCCACGGCATCCAGGTCCATTGGTATGGTTACATCAATTTTGTGGTATTATTACCGGGTTCTGCATTCCCGTTACCGGGTTTTACAGGTTCCACCAAAACAGTTCCGGGTTGGGCATGATCAATATTTTTTGTACCGATCACATCTGTTGGCAACAATGTTACAATACTATTGGTCTTCTCCTTATTCGAAACGATCAAAATTGAACTTGTGAGGATCTTTTGATTAAAAGGTTTCGCGGCTTCTGCAACCGGTTTTTCCATTTCCCGTTTAATGACCGGCTTCTCCGGTTCAATGAAAACATCTTTTAAGATTATTTCAGGAAATGGAAAATCAGTTTTGATCATCGTACTTTCTTTTTTAGGCAATATTGTAAAAACCAGGAATACTGCCGCTGTAATTGCCATAAAGAAAAGGGCATTTTTAATCCGGGTTGGATAAAATTTACGCAGTTCATATGCGCCGTATGCTTTATTACGGTTTTCAAAAATGATATCAAGGATATCCGTTTTCAAAATTTGATTCCTGTTCATGTTGGTTGGTTTTGAGTTAAAAAATAAAAGTCAAAACCGGCGCCGTGTTCAGCTATATGATGTGATTGCTTGCAGATTCCATAAACCAATAGGCAACTGGCAATGGTATGACATCAACCAGTAAAAGCTTCACCTTTGCCTATTGCCAATTGCTTATTGCCTGTTGCCAATTATCTTTGCAGCATGAAGATTTTAATGGTATGCCTGGGCAATATTTGCCGCAGCCCGCTTGCCGAGGGCATTTTACAGGATAAAGCTGTAAAAGCCGGGTTGAACTGGCAGGTGGAAAGCGCCGGAACAAATGGTTACCATACCGGTGAGCCGCCACACCATTTAAGTATTAAGATTGCCCAAAAAAACGGGATCGATATCAGTCAACAGAGAAGCCGAATATTTACTGCATCCGATTTTGAGGATTATGATGTAATTTATGCCATGGCAACAGATGTACTGGAAGATATGAAACGGATCGGCAGGCATCATTTCGATTCAAAAAAAGTAAGTTTGTTTTTAAATGAACAATACCCGGGGGAAGACCGGGAAGTGCCCGACCCCTGGAGCGGACCGGAAAGCGGTTACCACGAAGCATTTGAAATTATTAACAGCAATTGCGAGTACATTATTGAAAAATATACAAAATAAGAACGCAGGAATCACCACTAACTACGCATGAACAAAAAACCAACTTTACCACAGGGCACCAGGGATTTTCCGGCAGAAGTTGTCCGGAGGCGGAATTATATTTTTTCTGTAATCCGCAATGTATTTGAATTGTACAGCTTTCAGCCGCTGGAAACGCCCGCAATGGAAAATTTAGAGACACTGACGGGTAAATATGGCGAAGAAGGTGATAAACTTATTTTTAAAATACTGAACAACGGTATCAACAACGAAAAAATATTGAAAGATCCAAAGCCGGATTTCAAAAATTGCTGGAAGGGAAAAGCAGCAGTGATATTACCGAACGGGCCCTGAAATATGATCTTACCATTCCCTTTGCCCGTTTTGTGGCCATGAACCACAACCAGCTGACTTTCCCGTTCAGGCGTTACCAGGTACAACCCGTTTGGCGGGCCGACCGCCCCCAAAAAGGCCGCTACCGGGAGTTTACACAATGCGATGCGGATGTGGTAGGCAGCCTTTCGTTACTGAACGAAGTGGAACTGGCCAATATTTACCACGCAGTTTTTGTTGAACTTGGTTTAACAAAATATGAATTAAAAATAAACAGCCGTAAGATCTTAGCTGCCCTTGCTGAATTGTGCGGCGGGGCCGATAAGTTGACAGACATTACTATTGCCATTGATAAACTGGATAAGATAGGGCCCGAAAAAGTGAAAGAAGAATTACTACAACGCGGGTTGAATAATGAACAGGTTAATATTATTGAAAGCTACCTGAACATAACGGGTACCAATGAAGAAAAACTGGCCATGGCAAGATCTTTAACTGGATCCATTGAAATTGGGAAACAGGGCATTGATGAAGTGGAGTTTTTTATTCCTGCATGCAAAAATACAAACCTTGCCATTGATTTTACTTTGGCCCGGGGATTAAATTATTATACCGGAATTATTTTGAAGCCAAAGCACCTGCTGAAGTAATGATGGGCAGCATTGGCGGTGGCGGCCGGTATGATGACCTTACCGGTTTGTTCGGCGTACCGAATATACCCGGTGTTGGTATCAGCTTTGGTGTAGACAGGATCTATGATGTACTGGAAGAATTGAATTTGTTTCCCGAAAACCTGCAGGTGAGTACAAAGGCTTTGTTCTTTAATATGGGAGAACCGGAAAGCAATGTTGCATTTGGCATCATGCAACAATTGCGCGGCAGTGGTATTGCCTGTGAACTGTATCACGAAGCCGTTAAAATAAACAAACAGTTTACGTATGCCGAAAAGAAAAATATTCCTTTTGTGATCATTATCGGCAGCAAGGAAATTGAAGAAAAAAACTGCGCTGTTAAAAATTTAGCGACCGGTAAACAGGAAATTGTGCCTTTTGAAAAACTGGCAGACTATTTTAAAAATTTATAACCCTTCATAAATAATTGCTGAACCCTGTCCTACACCAACACACATGGTGGCCAGTCCGTATCTTGCCTTACGCCTTTTCATTTCATATAACAAAGTGGTAGATATACGCACTCCGCTGCAACCCAATGGATGCCCCAAAGCAATAGCGCCGCCATTTACATTCACTTTCTCCAGGTCAAGCCCCAGGTCATGAATACAGGCAATGGATTGAGATGCAAAAGCTTCATTTAGTTCTATCAGGCCGAGGTCGGCAACCTGCAGTCCGGCTCTTTCCAAAGCTTTTTGGGTTGCAGGCACCGGGCCAATGCCCATAATGGCAGGATCAACACCGGCAACAGCCATGCTCACAATTCTTGCCATCGGCTGCAGCCCGTATTTTTTTACTGCGTCTTCGCTTGCCAGTAACATGGCAGCTGCTCCGTCATTAATACCGCTGCTGTTGCCTGCGGTAACCGTTCCGTCTTTTGTAAAAGCTGGTTTTAACTGTCCCAGTTTTTCGAGGCTTGATAAACGCGGGTGTTCATCTTTATCAAAATCAAAAACTTCTTTACCTACCTGAACCTGCACCGGCGTGATCTCAGCGGGCCATTTATGCCCGGCCAGGGCACGCTCATATTTTTGCTGGCTTGCAAATGCGAATTCATCCTGTGCATGCCGGCTGATGTTCCAGCGCTTTGCTATATTTTCTGCGGTTTCGCCCATGGTATAGGGATAGTACATTTCGGCCAGCCTTTTATTTACAAAACGCCAGCCCATGGTGGTATCCACCACCTGCGGATCCCGGGCAAAGGCACTGGTACTTTTAGGCATTACAAAGGGTGCCCTGCTCATACTTTCCACACCACAGGCGATCAGCAGTTCACCGTCGCCACAGGCAATGGCCCTGGCAGCATCCATAACCGCCTGCAATCCACTGGCGCATAAACGGTTTACCGTGTTACCGGCAACAGTAGGCGGTAAACCAGCCAGCAATGCCGCCATGCGGGCCACGTTCCTGTTATCTTCGCCGCTTTGGTTAGCCGCACCGGCTATCACATCTTCAATGGCATTAATATCAATGGTTGCATTTCTTTTGACCAACACGCTGATCACATGGGCCAACAGATCATCCGGCCTGGTGTTGCTTAATGCTCCGCCATATTTTCCAATAGGCGTTCTTATGGCATCTATTACATAAACTGTTTGCATATTATTCTGCTGTTTGGGGGCTTATAACCTGCACAAAGAACGTAAATACTGACAAATCTGCGAAATTGTAATATTTACGGGTTTTTGTAAGAAAATACTGATTCAAAACCAAAAGGGCCCGAAAGGGAAAATTTTTTTAACAAAAACAAAAACCAAAAAAACAGATAATAATTGCCTAAAGAACATAACATATAAATTTTTTTTCCTGATACCGGTTAATCACACGATAATAGTATGGAAAAAAATGTGCAAATTTCCGGGTAAATGTAATTTATCGAGGTAGTTATTTTTTCTGTCTGAATACCGGGGCAGCTGCATTTATATAATAGATATTAAGGCACATAATAAACCCAAAACAAGTTTCAACTTTTCGTCCATTTCCAAAAATTATGGTTTGGAAATTTCTATCAATAGATCCCCATTACCCCCGTTGCCGGTGCATAGGTAAACCCTGCCGGCCGGCGAAATACAAATATCCCGCAGGCGGCCAAACCTGTTCTTAAAATATGTTTGTTGTGCAACCACCGATAAACCATTGCTGCTTAATGTGAGTACCCTTAAACTGGCATCTTTTAAAGTACACATCAATAAACTGTTTTGCCAGGCCGGTATCAGGCTGCCGTTGTAATAGTCCATGCCACAAACAGCGATGGTACTGCCACCACTGCTCCAGATGGGTTCCTTAACATTATTGGCAGTACAAAATGTGATTTCTGCAGGTTGGTTACAGGGACCGTTAACAGATGGCCAGCCATAGTTCCGGTTGCTTTCAATGATATTTACCTCATCTTCAATGCTGGGACCGTGTTCGCTGGCATACATGATCCCGTTTGCCACTACAAGCCCCTGCGGATTGCGGTGGCCAAAACTCCATACTGCAGAACCAGGATTTGGATTATCAGCAGGAATGCTTCCATCCAGGTTAAAGCGCAATACTTTTCCCGAAAGGGATGATATGCTTTGGGCATTTGCCTGAACAGCCGCATCTCCCGTTGTCATATAAATTTTTGGGGTTGCTTCATTGCTGATCCAAAGCCTCGACCCGTTGTGAATGCCTGAAGCCGGGATATCCTGTATTAAAGTACTTACCGGCTGAATACTGTTATTTTCAAATTTCATTTGCACCAGTTTTTCCCGGTAGTTGCTGCCGTTGTTATAATTATATACCACATAAAACAATCCATTCGTTAAAAAAGCCGGATGCTGAACCATTCCCAATAAACCGCCTTCACCATTACTAACTACTTCAGAAATTGACACTGAAAAAATAATATCCCCTGTCCTTGGGTCAACCTTACTGATCTTCCCTCCTCTTTCTGTCATCCAGATATGATCATCTTTGCCCCATAAGATCTCCCAGGGGAAATTTAATCCGCTTTTAATGGTTCTTACAGAATCAGTTGGCCAATCATCCGGAGCATTTGTTTTCACTTTTGCACGGCATTGAGTGCAACATATTGAAAATAAGATCCCGGCTATGAACAAGAGATGATAAATACGCATAGTTGCATGTTTATTTTCAGGCAGCAAATTTTTAGCCAAAATTGCCTTTCCCGGTGACTGAATGTATATAATTAATGAAAATAGCCACCCCCTCAGTACCTTTGCAGGATGACCGGATTAAAAAACATACGTACCTTAAGCCTGGTAGAGTTAAAGGAATATTTTGAATCCATCGGGGATAAAAAATTCAGGGCCATTCAAACCTATGAATGGATCTGGAAGAAAAGCGCTCAAAGTTTCGATGATATGAGCAACCTGTCGAAGGAACTGCGTACCAAACTGTCAGAAAACTTTTCATTACCGGCCATTACCGTTGATACCAACCAGGTTAGCGGCGATGGAACGGTTAAATCGAGGTTTAAAACATTTGACGGACACTATGTTGAAGGCGTTCTGATCCCAACAGAAAAAAGATGGACTGCCTGTGTGTCATCGCAAATTGGCTGCAGCCTGAGCTGTAAATTCTGTGCAACCGGTTATATGGACCGTAAACGTAACCTCAACTTTGATGAAATTTACGACCAGGTGGCATTGCTGAACCAGCAAAGTGAAAAAGTATATGGCAGCAAACTTACCAACATCGTTTTTATGGGTATGGGCGAACCCCTGCTTAATTATAAAAATGTATTGCAGGCGATCGATAAGATCACATCCAACGATGGCATGGGCATAAGCCCGAAAAGGATCACCGTTTCAACTGCCGGTGTTGCCAAACAGATCAGGCAGCTGGGCGATGATAAAGTGAAATTCAACCTTGCCCTTTCCTTACATGCGGCTACGGATAAAAAAAGGGATGCCATTATGCCCATTAATGAAAGCAACAGCATTGAAGTGCTGGTGGAAGCGCTGAATTATTTTTACAACCAGACTAAAAACGACATTACTTTAGAATACATTTTATTTAAAGATGTAAATGACAGCATACAGGATGCCGAAGACCTGATAAAGATCTACCGGCAGATCCCTACCCACCTGATCAATGTGATCGAATATAACCCCATCGACAAAGCCTCTTTTTCCAAACCGGATGAAGATACTACCCAGCAGTTTACAGATTATCTCGCCAAACACCGGGTGAATGTAAGGTTGAGAAGAAGCCGGGGTAAGGATATAGATGCAGCCTGCGGGCAGCTGGCGAATAAAAAGTCTGTTTAACATTTTATTACCGTTTTGTTTTAAACCCGGCAATCCTTTACCGGTCATATACATGTACAATTAAAAAAAACAGACATGAAAAAATTATTAATTCCCCTGATTGCCATATTTGCATTGACCGTTACAGCAAATGCACAGGGTAAAATGGGTAAAAGAGGTCATCACGGGCAACACCAGAAAGGCATGATGGCAAATCAGTTGAATTTTTCTGATGATCAGAAAAAGCAGGCTGCAGTAATTAACGAAGATTTCCGAAAACAAATGCAGGATCTTAATAAACAGGAGAACATTACTGTTAAGGAAATGCGCAGCCGGAAATCTGCGATCCTTAAAGACAAAAAAGCCAGGATGGATGGTTTGTTAACAGCCGAACAAAAAACAAAAATGGCTGATATGAAAGCAGCCAAAAAGTTAAAAAATGAAGAACGCAGCGCTCAACAGCTTGCTAAAATGAAGACGAACCTCGATCTGACAGATGCACAGGTATCACAGCTTAAGGCACAGCGGTCGGAAATGCAGGCAAAGTCTGAAAAGATCAGGAATAACCAATCCCTGAGCATGGAACAGAAGAAAGCGCAGATGATGGCTTTAAAAGCTGAAGCAAAAGAGCAGCATAATAAAATATTTACGGCTGATCAATTGAAGAAGAAAGAAGAGATGAGGAAAAACCGTGGAAACAGATCTAAGATCAAATAACTAATAGTACCCTAAACCCCAAGGACGCTCTTTTCAGGAGCGTCTTTTTTTGTGCCAAACGTACTGTCATGTCGACGACAGGAGACATCTGGTATAGTAAACAAATAGAATTCGATCCCGATCGCTATCGGGATCGAAATGACAAAACCCATGTGTTCAGTTTCAAACAATTGGTCTACCTTAAGTCAGCCGGAATTACAACTCAAACAAAAAAACATATCTTTGCGCCTCACTACTGTTGTAAAACAGCAAAATCCTTCAATAATGAGCCAGTCAGCTTTCCAGAAATTTCAGCAAAAAAAGAAAAACAGTGTAGTTAAGGAAGAGTTCCGCCAGGAAAAGAAAAAGTACCGTAAGGAACGGAATGCTTTTTTTGACAAGAAAAAGGAAGAAGAATACCAGGCCAGGCAGGCAAAAAAAGGCGGAATGGCTGCTAAAGCTGCCGACAATGCAAAAGGAAAAAGTAAATTGGCAATAGGCAATGTGCAATTGGCAAATGAAACTGATTTATCAAAAACCGGCAACCGTCCTACCGGACAGGCAGGTATAAAATCTAAAGACAGCAAAGAAGCCGTAAGTACAAAACCCCGTGGAGCTGCAAAAACTCCACATCAAAAATCTGCCAAGGCAGCAGCAGCAAATGACAATGCCCCTACCGGCATTATGCCGTTGAATAAATTTATGGCTCATTGCGGTGTATGCAGCCGCCGGGATGCGGTTGAATATATAAATGCGGGTAAAGTAAAAGTAAACGGTGAAGTTGTAAAAGAACCGGGGTATAAAGTGCAGCAAACGGATGAAGTGGTGTACAACACAAAAAAGTTATTTGTAACCAAAAACCTGGTTTATATCTTATTGAATAAACCAAAAGATTATATTACCACAACCGATGATCCGCAGGGAAGGAAAACAGTTTTGCAACTGATCAAACAGGCTACCACTGAACGGGTTTACCCGATCGGCAGGCTCGACAGGAATACATCAGGTGTTTTGTTACTCACCAATGATGGCGACCTCACACAAAAACTTTCACACCCCAGCTACGAAATAAAAAAGATCTACGAAGTAAAGCTGGATAAGCCACTCACAAAAGCCGACTTTGATAAAATTGTAAATGGCCTGAAACTGGAAGACGGTGAGATACAGATAGACAGCCTGGCTTATGCCGACAGCAAAGACAAATCCATCATCGGCATTGAACTGCACAGTGGCCGCAACCGCATTGTGCGCCGCATATTTGAACACCTGGGTTATGATGTAAAGGGCCTCGACAGGGTGATGTATGCCAACCTTACCAAGAAAAATGTAGAACGCAGCAAATGGCGTTACTTAAGTGAAAAAGAGATCCGCCTGTTGAAATACATGAATACTGCCAAAAAGAAATAAGCTTTGAAAAAATACATTCCACAGGTAATTTTTGAAAATGATTCATTTGTTGCTGTCAATAAACCGGCCGGTTTACTATCCATCCCCGACAGGGAACAAACCCAAACATCACTTAAAGATATTTTGCTGGTAAAATACGGCACCATATTTACCGTACACCGTCTGGATAAAGACACCAGCGGCATCATCATATTTGCAAAAACAGAAGCTGCACATAAATATTTCTCCCAGCTTTTTGAAGAACGGAAAATTGAAAAATATTACATGGGCCTGGTGCATGGAATACCTTCACCAAAAAAAGGGACCATAGATGCACCCATTGCTGAACACGGCGTGCAGAAAGGTTTTTATATTGTACACCAGAGGGGGAAACCTTCAGTAACAGATTATGAAGTGATCACCGAAAACAAAACTTTTTCATTGGTTCAGTTTCAACTGCATACCGGACGCACACACCAGATACGGGTGCATTGCAAAAATATCGGACACCCGCTGGCCTGCGATGAACTGTACGGCGATGGAAAACCTGTTCTGCTTTCTTCCATCAAAAAAAAATACAAGCTGAGCAAGCATGATGAAGAGGAAAGGCCGATGCTGAACAGGCTGGCCTTACACTCCTACCGCCTTAAATTTACAGATGCTGATGGAAAAGTAATTGACCTGGAAGCTGAACTGCCAAAAGATATACGGGCATTGCTGCAGCAATTAAAGAAGAATAATTGATTTTTATTTTTTAGAAGATGAAGCCCTGTTGAGGTAATTTTTTCCAAACCGGTCTTTTACATCATCGATCGCTTTGTACAGGTCGGTTTTCCGTTCCACATCATCAAATAAATTGGTCTGGATGGCATCATTGGTAAGCTCACTCAGCCGAACCCCCAGTAAACGAACGGGTTCTCCCCTTCGGTATAATTTATCAAACAGTTCCTTAACCACCGGTATGAACTCATCATCGGCACAGGTATAAGGAACCGTGGTTTGCCATTTCAGTTAACCTCACCAATTCGCTTTTCAGAAAATCTATGTCCAGCTTATTTTCATCAAAAGTATGTTCAGAAGAGATTGATTTGGCCTCATGATAACCGGATACTTCGCCATGATGAATACCCTGGCTTTTGTACCAGAGATCAATGCCCCATTTACCCAGGCGTTCTTCCAGTTCTTCGGGTGTTTTTTCGCTGATATCTTTAATCGTCTTAATGCCCATGGCTTTCAATATTTCATAGGTATGTTCGCCAACACCGGGTATCTTACTGACAGGCATAGGTGCTAAAAATTCCTTCTCTTTTCCAAACGGCACCTGCAGGTAACCATTCGGCTTGGCTTCATCGGTAGCGATCTTTGCCATCATTTTATTGCTGGCAATGCCAAATGAAATGGGAAGTTTGGTCTCCTCCATGATCTGCCTGCGCAGGTCAACGGTCCATTGCAGCGGATCAAAAAATTTCTCCATACCGGTAAGGTCAATATAAAATTCATCAACAGAAGCTTTTTCAAACAGGGGTGCTTTGGCTTCAATGATCTGGGTAACCCAGCGGCTGTATTTACTGTATTGTCCCCGGCTCCAGTTTAACACAATGGCCTGCGGACAAAGCTGTAATGCTTTACGGCTGGGCATTCCGCTGCGTACGCCAAAAGCCCTTGCTTCGTAACTGCAGGAGGTAACTACACCCCTGTCGCGGCCACCCACAATAACAGGTTTACCCTTATGCTCCGGGTGATTAAGCAATTCTACCGATACAAAAAAAGTATCCAGGTCTAAATGTGCTATGATGCGTTGGGGGGCGTCATATAAGTGTCGCTTTTGAGATTACTTTTAAAAAATGTAATATTATTATTAAGTTACAGCACTTGATAAAGTAAATCTATTTTTAGTTTTGACTTTACCTACCGATAGATCTCCAGTAACCCATCCGGCAGACTAACATAAACCTTCCTGTTTTTTGCATCCACTTTCTCAAGGCTGTCTTCATGAATGGGAATGAGCGCCTCCTTTCCGTTTAAAAGAATGGCACATAAAACCTGGTGCGGCTGTTCTATCACTTCCAGTATTTCACCCAGGTCTTCACCTTCATTGATGATATTAAAACCCAGTAATGCAATGGGAGATGATTTGGCTGCAAATTTTTTAAAATCGGCTTCAGTTATCCAAACTTCACGCGGCGTAAGCTTACGGGCTGTTTCCTTTTCATGGATACCTTCCAGTTTTATATAAACCTCATCATCGCTTTTTATTTTTGCCCACTCCACAAAATAAGGCAGGAAGCTGTCTTTTTGTTCTTCAATGAAAATGTATTCCAATCCTTTCAAGGATGTTTTTTTACCCAGGCTGTGTTGCAAAACAAGATCGCCCTTGAGGCCATGGCTGGCTGCCAGTTTTCCTATTTTAAAATAATGGCTCATAACAATGCAAGATACAGGATTCTGGATACTGGATACTGGATCAAGGAACCAGTATCATACCAAAAAAAGTCCCGGTAATATTACCAGGACTTAAAAGAATTAACGGAACAGAGTATCTTATTCTTCTGTTTTGGTTTCTTCAGATGCCGGTGCTTCAGCAGCAGCTTCAACTGTCTCTGCAGCAGGTGCTTCAACAGGTGTTTCTGCAGGTGCCGCTTCAACTTTGGCTTCCACTTTTTTTACAATCGGTTGGTCACGTTTATCGTTACGGGCCTTTTTATGGGCTCCCTGGCGACGGGTAACATTTGAATCATGCTCGGCGGTCCAGGCAGTGAATTTTTCCATTGCACCTGCTTCATCAAATAAGCCTAAGCTTACCCCACGAAGTAAATGTTTAAGGTATAACACTCCTTTGAAAGACAGGATGCGGCGTACAGTATCAGTGGGTTGAGCACCTTTTTGTAACCAGTCCAATGCTTTCTGGCGGTCTACCTGGATAGTTGCAGGAACCGTTAAAGGATTGTAAGTACCTAATTTCTGGATGAATTTTCCGTCGCGTGGCGCTCTGCCATCAGCAACAACGATGAAGTAAAAGGGTCGCTTCTTTGAGCCATGCCTTTGCAGTCTCATTTTTACAGCCATAAATAGAAATTTTTGGTTGTTAGTAAATAGGGTTTATCCTTAAAAAAGGATTGCGAAGATAAATAATAACTACTACCAAAATCTAATATTCTGAAAAAATTATGCGAAAATTTTATAATACCGTAGTTTACCAGCTTTTTCTATGCCTTTTTCCGATGGAAAATCTCCTGGAGAGATTAAATCCAAACCGGAAATTGCCGGTTGAAAATTTACCCGTGGTCTGGGTCAAATAACCTTTTTCGTTCATACCTGTTACATTGGAAAAATGCAGTTGAAACACATGGCCGCCGGTTTCAATATCAACACCCACGGATAAAGGATTGGTGATGGAAGCATCTAATTTGCCGATGACATAATGATAATCAACCATTAAGGCAATCCTTTTGCTTACTTTATATCTTGCACCGCCACCAAGGCCAACAATAGCCTGGTCATCCGTTGGGTTTAAAGTCATATTATTATATACCAGTAAAGGGCTTAATTGTGCAGAAAATAGGGAATTGAATTTTCTGCCAATGATCATTTGAAAAAAATAAGATGACCTGTCAACAACTGTAGGTTTTACGGCTGCAAAGGATTCCTGTGTGGTTAATATATATCCGGCTGCCAATAACAGGGAAACCGGCATCTGTTTTTGGCCTTTGGTTTGCTGAAGAATTCTTGTTTTTACAAATAGATCCAGGTCTTTTAATATGGTACTTCTGCCAATACCTAACATCAGTTTATCGTTGATCCCGTAATCAAAACTCATGCGCATACTGGCATTATCCAGTCCAAACAGATCTTTAAAACCGTTATTAACCACGCCAAAACGGTGCATGATCCGGAAGTCCAGTTCTCCTTTGTGCAGCATTTCAGTGGAAAGTGCATTGATCACCCGGGTTGATTTGAATGTACCGGTAATTTTTTCTGCACCGGTCCTGTCGTCATAACCATACAAAAGACTGGTAGTGTCCTGTGCCAGGCATGGCAGGCAGGCAATGCTCAGAATAAAGATCAATACAAAATGCTTCATGTTGTCAGTTCATTTCGGTAAATGATGGAATAATTACTTTTATCAGAATCTCTTTACTGATATTGTTGGCAACCAGGGTTGGTATTTTTATTTTAAAATCACTTAACCTTATGGTAAAAGATGATGATGCTTTTATAAGTTGATCCTTTACTGTTATTACACCCGGAGTTTTTAACGGCCGGGTAACACCATGCTGGGATAAATGGCCGTTTATTGAAAGTGTATAGGTTTTATTTCCTGCTGAAGAAATACCAGGAACTGATCCTTCAAATACCCCTTTAATTATTATGTTTACCTCCGGCATTGACCCAATCAATTATTTTCTGTTTATCCACGGCAGACAATGGAGGACCTGTGGGGGCATTTGAGATGGATTGGCATCTACAGCCCTGGCTTTAATGCGGATCGACTGTGCAACGATGGTACAATCATCTGTAAAATCAAGCCCGTTTTGCGGGTTAGGCGACAAATGACAGCCGGAGATAGCACAATTAACCTGCAATACCGCTTGTACCGACAGGAATAAAGTTCCTGCAGGCGCCTGGGAAACAGATGTATTGCCTGTGGCTGTGCAACCATTGATATCACGAACACCAAAAGTATATGCGCCTGCAGCCAATGCAGCAAAAATATTTGAAACCTGGTATGAACCTCCATTTAAGTTGTACATAAAACCTGTACTGCCGGTTGCAGAAACAGTGATGGTGCCAGTGTTGGTTTCACATTTTATGGTATTGGTTGAAGTGGCTGTGGCACTAATACCCGGACAGGAAAAACCAACATTCGTACTCATTGAATTACTTAAACAGCCATTGGCATCTTTTGCTACCACATTATAGGTACCCACTCCAAGATTAGTGAAGGTTCCGGAAGCCTGGAAAGTAGTTCCGCCATCTTTACTGTACTGGTAAGGTAAAACGCCACCACTTGCTGATGCAGCTATGCTTCCGTTAGAAGCCGTTGGGCCGGAGGTATTGGTTGGTATTGCCGATAGGATAATTGTTGGACATGATGCAGCTGTTACACTGAAAGAATTTGAACCGGTACAACCATTAACATCTTTTGCAAAATGGTATAACTGCCTACCGCTAAACCGGTAAACGTTCCGCTGGCCTGGTAGGTGCCGGAAATACCGGTAATGCTGTAGGTAAAGCCCGTACTGCCCGAAGCTGTTGCCGCAATGGCGCCATTGCCTGCTGCAGGGCTTGAAGCCTGTGTTACTGTAGCAATAATGGTTATTGTTGGGCATGGGATTGATGTTACCGAAAAGGACTGTGAACCGGTACACCCGGCGGCATCTTTTGCAGTAACCGAGTATGTACCCACAGCAAGATTATTGAAAATGCCGGATGCCTGGAATGCCCCTCCGTTTAAACTGAAGGTAAAATTGGTACTGCCGGTGGCAGTTGCATTTATTGCCCCATTGGTGGCAGTTGACGTAGAAGCCAATGTGGTAGTACCCGTAACCGTTATTGTTTTTCCTGCACAGGGATTTGAAGGAGGTGGTGGCGTGACACTGCTTTTACTGCAACCTGTATAAATAAATGTGAAGCTTAAAATTGCCAGGGCAACCCCGTAAAATTGTATTTTCATAAACATTCTTTTTGAAAGAAAACGAATATCCTTTCAAAAAGGTTGCCTGGTATTATTTTTCAAAAGGGAAATATTTTAACCCTACATTCAGGCCGGTTGTATACAATTTAATTTTACCTTCTCCAACACCATTCAATGGAATGTTAACAAATGGAGCAACCTGCAGGTACAATTTATTGAGCATCTTTTTTTCCACCCCTGCAGTAATATGTAAAGCAGCCAGTAAATGACTGTTCTTTTTATAATAGTATGGATAAGTATATACAGTATTATTTCTAACAACTGTAAAATCATAGTCCTCTGTTTTCATCAGGTAACTGGATATACCGGCCGAAAGGTAATAAACAGTTTTGGGTTTGGTGAACAGGTTATATTGAAATGTCACAGGTATTTCATAAACCATGCAGTTGGCTTTTATTGATTTTATCTGAACCATACTCAGGTAAGAACCGGATTTTACATTATAGTCACCAGGCCCTGCAATGTATTTTTTTGCACCTGCATAAAACCCGGCCTGCACACTTAATTTGCCGGAGATCCGGTAACCAACTCCAAATCCATACCTCGGAGTAACCGTACTGTTGGAAAAAGATAAAAACCTCGTCCCGCTTGCTTCTGCACCCAGTGCAGCGGTTACACAACTTCGAGAATATTTTTTTCTTTTTATCATTTCCCGTTTTACTTTTATTTGCTATTACTGTTGTGTCCTGCTTTTTATTGTCATTTTTATCAGCAGGGTCATTTTTCAAAACAGTGCCGGTAACTTCTGTTTCAGTCACTGTTACATTGTCCAGGCTGTCAATTGTTTTTTGGGAAAACTCCCGGGTATTAAACTCATTGGCTGAAGCCTGTTCCGGTGCAGTTATATTTATCTTTAATTTCCCGGGAGTATTAAATTCGTTATTTTTTAAAGCCTGAACATTCTCTGTACCTGAATTTGTTCCGGGCTCCTGGAGACCTGGTGGATTTTCCGCTGTGCTAACACCCGTCTTTTGATCTGCATTGAATAAATTAATCTTTTTATTCACTTTGTTTTGACCGGTAAATTCAGCGTATTTTTTTGGATTACCAGGCAGGTTAACTTTATTTTCTTTATATATATTTTGAGGCCGGGATTTTACCAATGGTATATTATTTTTTGCAGCTTCACTATTCTGCATGGCTGTAGCTGCCGGTTCATGTTGAGGAATAACAGACCGGGCAGTGATCATATTTGTATCCGGTTGTATTTTACCGGCAGCGTTTGCTGTGTTATGCCTGTCGGAAATATTATCCGGGGTCTGTTTGTTGAAATGTTGATATAAAAAGGTAGCAGATAAAATTAAACCCGCAAGTAAGGCAAACCTGAAGATCCAGAAAAATGGCTTTCTCCTGTCTTTCTCTTTATCCAGCAGCATTTCCATTTTTTTCCATGAAGCCTCTTCAAAAGGCGGTTCATGGGCACCCGCTGCTGCTTTAATAATTTCTTCGATATCCTTAAACGATTTTTTGCTCATAATATTTTATGTCTGCGTCCTGCAGCATTTTTTTAATATTCAATCTTGCTTTTGACAAATTGGATTTGGATGCTCCAACGGATATTTTTAATTGCTTTGCAATTTCCTCGTGTTTGTATCCGTCTATTACATACAGGTTAAATACCGTTCGGTAAACAGGAGACAGCCTTTGTATAACTTCGAGGATTTCCTGGTACGACATCCTGTCGACAGATGTTTCTGTTTCATCGGCCAGGTTAAAATGACTGTCAAAACTATCAGCAACCATGAACCGTTTGCTTTTTTTCCGCAGGTGATCAATGGCCGTATTGATCATGATACGTTTTATCCAGCCTTTTAAAGAAGGTTCCAGGCCTGAATAATGGATATTGAAGGTTGCAAAACCCCTGAATATTTTTAAAAAACCCGTCATTGGTCACTTCTGCGGCTTCATCAGGGATTATACAGTATCGCATACAAATGCCCAATGAGTAGCCATAAAACATCTGGTAAAATAGTTTTTGGCTATCCCTTTTTGCTTCTACACAACCATGTACAATATCTGACAAATCCGGTCTGACTGACAAAATTTTATTTATTTTCTACAATTAATTTATGGTTATTCACTTGTAAACGTAAAAAAAAGGGTGATGGTTGCCCGGTATGTAAGTTCACCCCTCTTAAAGTTAAAAAAAATTAACCTTAACTGGAAATTTGAAGTTGATTTATAGAAAAAGACAGGGAATCTCAATCTTTTAAGTGAGCTGCTGCCATCTTGCTTGTAGAAATTGGTTTTCGATTGCGGGTTCCGGCAGGCAATGACCAAGAACCGATCCCTTAAACGGGACCTGATTTTGATCGCACATTGATTAATACACCAGGAAAAAAAGTGTTGGATACTGCGAAACAAGAAAAGACCGGATAACTATATTACCTTTTGCCCATACCCGGCATCATTCCTTTGGGCATCTTGTTCATCATTTTCATCATACCCTTCATTTGTTCAAACTGTTTTAAAAAAGCATTTAATTCAGCTATATCTTTTCCGGCACCTTTTGCGATCCTGAGTTTTCGGTTTGGATTGATCAGGTCCGGGTTTCTGCGCTCCTGCATCGTCATGGAATTGATCATAGCTTCTATGCCTTTAAAAGAGTCATCATTCACATCAATATCTTTGATCTGTTTTCCTACGCCCGGGATCATGCCCATCAGGTCCTTGATATTGCCCATCTTTTTGATCTGCTGCAGCTGGGTTTTAAAATCCTCAAAATCGAATTGATTTTTGCGGATCTTTTTTTCAAGCCGGGCAGCTTCTTTTTCATCATACTGCTCCTGTGCTTTTTCAACCAGGCTCACAATATCGCCCATACCCAAAATACGCTGGGCCATCCTGTCGGGATAAAACACATCCAGGGTATCCATCTTTTCGCCACTGCTGGCAAACTTGATGGGTTTGTTTACGGTGTATTTGATGGATAAGGCCGCACCACCCCTGGTATCGCCATCCAGCTTTGTTAATACAACGCCGCTAAAATCCAGCCGTTCATTAAAAGCTGCAGCAGTATTAACGGCATCCTGTCCCGTCATACTATCCACCACAAATAAAATTTCCTGTGGGTTAATGGCTGCTTTAATATTGGCAACTTCGGTCATCATCACTTCATCGACCGCCAGGCGGCCGGCGGTATCAATGATGATCACATTCTTATTTTTTGAACGGGCCTCCTTGATGGCATTCTGTACAATGGAAACCGCATCTTTATTTTCCCTTTCGCTGTATACCGGAACATCTATCTGCCCGCCAAGCACTTCCAGCTGATCGATCGCTGCCGGGCGGTAGATATCTGCTGCTACCAGTAATGGCGATTTTCCCTTTTTTGTTTTGAGGTAATTGGCCAGCTTTCCGCTGAAGGTGGTCTTACCGCTACCCTGCAGCCCGGCTACCAGTATAATGGCCGGGTTGCCGCTGATATTGAATTCACTTTCACTGCCTCCCATCAACTCAGTCAGCTCATCCTGCACAATTTTTACCATGGCCTGGCCGGGACTAACAGCAGTAAGTACTTTTTCGCCCATTGCCTTTTCCTTGATCTTATCGGTAAACTCCTTGGCGATCTTATAATTCACATCGGCATCAACCAGTGCACGGCGTATATCCTTTACCGTATTGGCAATATTGAGTTCGTTGATCCTTGCCTGTCCTTTGATATTCTTAAAGGCTGATTCTAATTTCTCTGATAATGAATTGAACATGATCTGCTGATTTTTTTCTACACGGATTAATTATATACTAAATGCTGTATCAATGATCTGTGCCTGCTCTTTTGCATGCACTTTGCTGAAGCCGGTTGCGGTTGCCGCACTGGCCTGGCGGCTGATGATATAGAAGTTGATATTTTTCACATTCATTCTTAAAAATGTGGCTGCTCCCATATTCAGCGGTTCTTCCTGTACCCAGTACCAGATGGCCTTGCTGTATTTTTTATACAGTTCATCCAGTTGCTTTTGTGGTAATGGATGAACCTGTTCCAGCCTGATGATGGCAATATCTTTCCTGTTTTCCTTTTGCTGGCGTTCAGCCAGGTCGAAATACATTTTACCGCTGCAGCACAAAACTTTGGTAATTGCTGAAGCATCATTTATTGTTGCATCATCCAGCACTTCTTTAAAACTGCCGCCGGTAAATTCAGCCCGGGTACTGTAACTGCCCGGGTGACGCAAATTGGCCTTCGGTGAAAAAACAACCAATGGTTTGCGGAAAGGCCAGGCTACCTGCCTGCGCAGCAAATGGAAAAAATTTGCGGCAGTAGTAACATTGGCCACCACGAAATTAAGTTCACCGCACATTTGTAAAAAGCGCTCCATACGGGCACTGCTGTGCTCGGGCCCCTGCCCTTCATAACCATGCGGCAACAGCAAAACAACACCGTTCATGCGATGCCATTTTGTTTCGGCAGTTGTAATGAACTGGTCAACGATGGTTTGAGCACCATTGCAGAAATCACCAAACTGTGCTTCCCAGATCACCAATGCATTGGGATTGGCCATGGCATAACCGTATTCAAAACCAAGTACGGCATATTCACTCAGCAAAGAATTATAAATGCGGAAAGGTGATTGTGTTTCGGTAAAATGATTCAGCCTGTTGTATTCTTCATTTGTATTTTCATCATATAAAGTAGAGTGCCTGTGACTGAAAGTGCCGCGTTTTACATCCTGCCCGCTCATGCGGACATCTTTTCCTTCCGTTAATAAACTGCCATAAGCCATTAACTCGGCTGTAGCCCAGTCAATTTTATTTTCATCTGCAAATAATCTGATCTTATCATTTATGAGTTTTTCAACCTTACGCAGCGGCTTAAACGCAGCAGGCCATTTCATCAGTCCTTCAAACAATAATGTAAATGCATCATTGCTGATAGCGGTAACCGGCGATGCATCAAAATCCGCCGTTGTTGCCCTGCGCATACTTTTCCATACCAGTTCGGGTGGCTGATAAGTGTATGGCAGTGGATTCTGTTTTACTTCATCCAGCCTTTCCTGCAGGTCGTCGAGGAATTTCTTTTCCATTTCCTTTGCCAATGCCTGGGCATCGGGTTCTCCGTTACGGATCAAAAACTGCGTATATACTTCCCTTGGATTCAGGTGTTTTTCAATGATGGCATATAACTGCGGCTGCGTAAACTTAGGTTCATCACCCTCGTTGTGCCCGTGTTTGCGGTAGCAAACCATATCAATAAAAATATCGCTGTTGAATTGCTGCCGGTACCTGGTGGCAATTTCGCAGGCTTTCACAACAGCTTCCGCATCATCCCCGTTAACATGAAAAACCGGTGCATGCACCATGGCAGCAATGGAAGTACAATAATCCGAGCTGCGGGCATCATCAAAATCGGTAGTAAAACCGATCTGGTTATTGATCACAAAATGAATGGTTCCGCCGGTGTAATATCCTTTCAGTTTACTCATCTGCAAAACCTCGTAAACGATACCCTGTCCAGCGATGGAGGCATCGCCATGGATCAGGATGGGCAGGATCTTATCATAATCGCTGTTGTACAAAATATCAGCCTTACTCCTGGCAAAACCAATAACGATCGGGTCCACCGCTTCCAGGTGAGATGGATTGGGACTAAGTTTAAGGTGTATCTTTTTGCCATCAGCCGTTTCCACATCACTGCCAAAACCCAGGTGGTATTTAACATCGCCGCTGCCCATGGTGGTATCCGGGATGCTGTTTCCTTCAAACTCACTGAATATCTGTTCATAGGTTTTGCCCATGATATTGGCCAGCACATTCAACCGGCCCCTGTGTGCCATGCCGATCACGGTTTCTTCCACCCCGCTGTTGGCAGCTGTGTTAATGATAGCATCCAGCCCAGCAATGGCGGTTTCGCCACCTTCGAGTGAAAAACGTTTTTGGCCGATGTATTTGGTATGTAAAAACTTTTCAAACATCACCCCTTCGTTCAGCTTTTCTAAAATTCTTTTTTTCTGCTGAAGCGGAACGGGTTTTAATAAAGTTTGCTCTACCTGTTCAGTAAGCCATTCGATCTTTTTCTCATTCCGGATATAGCTGAACTGAACACCTACATGATGGGTATAACATTGCTGCAGGTGAGTGATAATATTTTGCAGCGAAGCAATTCCAAGCCCGGTAAATTTTCCTGCCTGGAATTCAAGGGGAAGATCAGCATCCTGTAATCCAAAATCTGCCAGGGAAAGATTTGCATGCCGGTCTTTTCTTTCGCGGATAGGATTGGTTTTGGCAACTAAATGGCCTTTTTTCCGGTAAGCCTGTATCAAACGGTAAACCGCAAATTCTTTATGTATATCAGTACTGAGCGGAGTCGAAGTACCCCCAGTTTTTCCATTGAGCCCAGTCGAAATGGAATAATTTGCAACCGCAAAGTCGAACCCTTCAAAAAACTTACGCATTTCCACATCCACACTGTTGGGGTCTTTTACAAAATCATTATAAAGTCCTTCAATATAGCCCGGATGCGAATTGGTGATGTACTGGAAATCCTTCATTTTTTGAGAAAATTATATAAGGTAGTTATCTGTTGTAAAAATTGACTGCAAATATCGGTTAATTAAACTTTATTTGATGCGGAAGCTAAAAGCATTTTTCCGCAATACATCGCAACGATGCCGCCCAGGATGACATATCCCGTAAAATAATAGAAACCGGGCTGTAAAACAGCTTTAGTATTTTCCATGGCATTGGCCCCTAAAAAAGCCACAAAAATGCTGATGGCAAATACATCGGCCATAGCCCATTTGCTGATGACATTTACAAAGCTTTGCCATTTCATGAGCGGATTCTTAACCAGCAAAAGATAGAAGATGACTACTGATTTTAAAAGCGGAACGATAATACCAAACAAAAAAATGAGTGAAAATGGCCAGTAATTGCCATCATTCCAGAGTTTTTTAAGCATGCCTAAAATGCTTCTTTTTTCATTGAACAGGTTAAAATCAATGATATAATGCACAGAAATATTAATGTGTAAAACATCCAGCACCCAGCCAAAACCCAATAATACCAGTGATATAATGTGTAAACCGAGTATTAAATACCTGTTCATAAGCATAATTTTATCCGAAATAAAGCAGAAAATGTCATTTTTGAAAATTATCGCTTATTAATTATCCTTTTTAAATGTAATCTCCCTATCTTTGCAGCCCAAAAAATAGATTTAAATGGCAAATCACGCAGCAACCAAAAAAGATGTAAGACAGAGTACCAAGCGCAACGAACGTAACCGCTATTACGGTAAAACAACCCGTAATGCGATCCGTGATTTAAAAGCAAGCGAAAAAGCGGTTGCCTCAGAACAATTTCCAAAAGTTGCTTCTATGATCGATAAATTGGCAAAGCGTGGTACCATCCATAAAAACAAAGCAGCCAATTTAAAAAGCAAACTGGCTAAAAGAGTAAATGCACAGGCAAAGTAATACTTTGTTCTACATACTATTAAAAGCCCGTCAATTGTAATATTGACGGGCTTTTTGTTGATAAAAAACAATCTGTTGCAGTAACAAATGTGTAAATTTGCTACACGATTTTAATGATATTTATGATTAAAATAAATACAGTTTTTTTTATCTTTTTATTATCTGCATCAATCAGTTTTTCGCAAACAAATCCTGCTGCCCAGGCTTTACCATTCAATTTAAACAACCAGACCGGTGGCAGTTTACCAGCCGGGGTTGCAGTTCACCGTTTTGGAACTACTTCCGGTGCAATACCTACAACAAGAACCTTAATACCCGGCAATGGAGACCTTCCCTATAATGCTACAGTTGGTGCAGGTGGCTGGAAAGATGAAAATACGAATGGCTTAAGTATTTTAGCATCAGCCTCACAATCAGCCGGAGCTTTAATAATAGCCATTAATACAACAGGCAGTACAAATATAGAAGTACGATGGACCGCCCGCATAATACTGCAACAGGCATCCTGGGATAATAATATTGCCCTTCAATACCGCATTGGAACCTCAGGAAATTTTATAGATATTGGTACTACTTCTACATTCAGCACCATAGGGCAAACGGCTGGATATACCCAAACATACCTGGAAACATTACCTGCCGCCGCCGGGAACCAGGCAGTAGTTCAGGTAAGATTTATTTATTGGGCAACAGCCGGAGGTTCCGGTTCAAGAGACCGTATAGCATTAGATGATATAAGTATTGACGAAGCAGCCCCTGTGTGTACTGAACCAACAAACCAGCCATCTAATCTTGTTTTAATACCAACGCCAACCACTATCAGCGGAACTTTTGATGCGGCGGTGCCGGCGGTGGATGAATATTTAATTGTAAGAAGTTTATCCAATACTTTAGCAGCCACCCCGGCTGACGGAACATTTTATCTGCCGGGTGATGCCATTGGAAGCGGGAATGTGGTTATCAGTACAACATCAACTTCTTTTACAGACATCAACCTGGCGCCTGTCACAACATATTACTATTTTGTATTTGCCCATTATAATGAAAACTGCAGCGGCGCACCCAATTACCTGCAGCTAAACCCTTTGCAAAATAACAGTTCTACAACTGCATTGCCGCCCTGTATAATGCCGCCATTACCGCCAACAGGTATCCAGCTTACTCCCGGAAATACCGTGATCATCGGATCATTTACTGCTGCAGCCGGGGCTAACCGCTATCTAACGGTTATCAGTACTGCCAATACACTTTCAGCTTCACCCGTTAATGGCACAACCTATACTTCCGGCCAGCCATTTGGAGGAGGCACGATCGTTGGTTATTCGGCTAACACTTCATTTTCCGTTACCGGCTTAACGGTAAATACCCCTTATTATTTTTACATTTTTTCAGCTAATTCCGAATGCACAGGAGAACCATTTTATAATACCACTTCTTTAAACGGGAATACCGTTACCAGCAATGATCCATCGGGTATACCTCCGGGTTATTATAATGCTGCTGCCGGTTTAACCTGTGGCCCGTTAAAAACTTCCCTGCGCAATATTATCTCAGCCAATTACAACCAGTTGTCCTACACACCGGGTGTCTGGAATGCCTATCAAACAACCGACCAGCACCGTAATGATGCCAATACAGCAACCATTATCTGGGATATGTACAGCGATAATCCTGCAGGTGCAGAACCGTATACCTATACTTACAGCAGCAGCCAGTGTGGCAATTATAATGGCGAAGGTGATTGTTATAACAGGGAACATTCCTTTCCAAAATCATGGTTCAATGATGCCTATCCCATGTACACAGATCTCAATCACCTTTTTCCAACCGATGGTTTTGTAAATGGTAAACGGGGAAACCAGCCCTATGGTGAAGTGATCGCACCAACATGGACCTCTATGAACAGCAGCAAACTGGGGCCCAATACCTATCCCGGTTTTACAGGCACTGTATTTGAACCGAGGAATGAATACAAAGGTGACCTGGCAAGGGGCCAATTGTATATGGTTACCCGGTATGAGAACCTTGTTTCCGGCTGGCAGGGCAATGCCAATGCCAATGACATTTTAAATGGCACCCCTTACCCCGCATTTGATAACTGGTATATCAAAATGCTGTTTAAATGGCACCTCAACGACCCCGTTAGTACAAAAGCAATTAACCGCAACAATGCTGTGTTTGCGATCCAGGGAAACCGTAACCCCTATATTGACCACCCCGAGTATGTTTACCTGGTTTGGGAATGCACCGGTATATTGCCTGTTACCATTATTGATTTTACTGCGCAAAATAACAATGAAACGGTATTATTAAAGTGGTACGCAACCAATGAGGCCAATTTTAAAAAATATGAAATTGAAAGAAGTATAGATGGCACAGGATTTTATAAAATTGGCGAAGTTGCCGGAAGCAATTTAGCCAACTATTCTTTTACAGATAAAAATTTACCCAATGCCAATACCGTCTTTTACCGTTTAAAAATGATAGATATTGACGGCCAATTCAGCAACAGTAAAATTGTTTCGGTACGCATTGCAAATAATTTTTCCAATGCACAGGTTTATCCAAACCCAACAAAAGACAGGCTGGTTATTAAACTGCAACAGGCTTTAAATGAAACCAGCCGGCTGATCATTGCAGATATATCGGGCAGAATTGTAATGCAGCAACAGGTTGCAGGCGCACAAAGTAACATTGATTTAACCGTAAGCCATTTACCGGCAGGCAGGTATTTCATTAAGATCAGCAATGCTGCTGAATTAATCAACCAGTCATTTGTGATCATAAAATAGTTTGAATGTAGATTATGAAAACGGGCTGCATATTCTGCAGCCCGTTTATTTTTTATAAATGGCATTTCAATCTTTTAAAATTATTGTAGCTTGATGAAAATTTAATGGTCATTTTACTACCCCGAAAGGGGGGAAATACAGCTTTACAAAAAATTATACCGGTATGCGAAAATTATTTCTTCTTACAATAACCATTTCATTTTTTTACAGCACTGATGCACAGCTATGCCGGTTTGAAAAAACAAACGGCATGGAAAGCGCCACTTATTTTGAAGCCATTGGCTGGTATAAAAATTTAGATAAAATTTCTGCAAAAGTACTGGTGAAAGAAATGGGCATCACGGATGCAGGTTACCCCCTGCACCTGGTAATGGTTAGCAACGATGGCAGGTTTGATGCTGTTCAATGGCACAAACAAAACAAAGCGGTCATACTGATCAATAATGGCATTCACCCCGGCGAACCGGATGGTATTGATGCCAGCATGATGCTTGTGAGAGATATTGTAACCAATAAAATTAAATTACCTGATAATGTGGCACTGGCTTTTATCCCGGTGTATAATATTGGAGGATGCCTGAACCGGAATTCCTGGTCAAGGGCAAATCAAAACGGTCCGCTGGAATATGGCTTCAGGGGCAACGCCCAAAACCTTGACCTGAACCGCGACTTTACAAAAAGCGATAGCAGAAATGCGAAGGCGTTTGCACAGGTCTTTCATTTACTTGACCCGGATATTTTAATCGACAACCATGTTAGTGACGGTGCCGATTACCAGCATACCATGACATTACTGACAACGCAATATGATAAACTGGGAGCAGGTTTAGGTGATTGGCTGAGGGAAAATTTTGAGCCCCAACTATACAAAGGCATGGCTGATAAAAAATGGGATATGGTGCCCTATGTAAGTTTTGAAACAGCCAGCCCGGACAGGGGCATGCAGATGTTTTTTGATCCGCCGCGTTACTCATCCGGCTATGCTGCCCTGTTTCAAACCATAGGGTTTGTACCAGAAACTCATATGCTGAAACCCTTTAAAGACAGGGTTCTTTCAACCTATGCATTTTCACAAACGGTCATTGAAAAAGTTTCAGCCGTTGCAGCTGAATTGATCAGACAGCGCAAAAAAGCAAGGGAAGCGGTAACCCAACAAAGATCATTTCCGTTTAAATGGAGTGTTGACACTGCTGCATTTACTTTTGTAAATTTCAAAGGATATGAGCAGGCTTACAAACCAAGCGATGCCACCGGGCTTAACAGGATGTATTACGACCGCAGTAAACCATTTACCAAAGCCGTAAAATTTTTCAATTCATTTAAAGCCTCAAATTTTATTGAAGCACCTGCTGCATATATTATTCCGCAGGGATGGCATGCAGTAACTGATCTGCTTACACTAAACAATGTACAGATGCAGCAATTTAAAAGAGATACAGTGATCGAAGTGGAAGTGTACCGCATTGATGATTACAGATCGATGCCGAGGCCTTATGAAAAACATCATAAGAATTCCGGCGTAAAAGTTACACCCGGTATTCAGAACATAAGATTCTTAAAAGGTGATCACATCATCTGGCTTAACCAACCCGCCAACCGCTACCTGGTGGAGATGCTGGAACTAACCGGCGATGACAGCTTTTTTGCCTGGAATTTCTTTGATGCGGTACTGCAGCAAAAAGAAGGTTACAGTGATTACCGCTGGGATGACCTGGCTGCCGAAGTTTTACAGAACAACCCGGCTTTAAAGACAAAACTGGAGGAAAAGAAGAAAGGGGATGAAAAATTTGCAGGGAATGGGTCGGAGCAATTAGACTTTATTTACAAAAATTCGCCCTATTATGAGCCCGGTCATAACAGGTACCCGGTTTACAGGCTGATCAGGAAGTAAGGCCGTAAAGCATTCATAATAAGAGCATACTAAACAACACAGGTAAAACCAAATAGTAGTAAAAACCGATGAAAACCCGCCTGACTTGACGGGCAGGGATTGTAATACTTTGGCTCCACTCACAACAAGCTGCTCGATGCTGCCGCAAAGAACTTAACGGGTATAATAAATCCCAAAATTATCCATTATCCATTACCCATTTATCCATTAAAACCCCTACCTTTGCTGCCCGTTACAAAAAAACGGGTTAACAATTTTATAAACCGCCTTTATCCCCCTTTAGGGGTTAGGGGCAACAAAAATCAATCAGGGAAATGAACAACTACGAATTGATGGTGATTTTTACCCCTGTGCTATCTGAAGAGGAATTTAAAGCCGCTCAGAAAAAATACGCCGACCTCGTTACAGAAAACGGAGGTGAGGTTTTGCACAGTAACCCTTGGGGACTAAAATCACTGGCCTATCCCATTGACAAGAAGACCACCGGTCTTTATTGGGTAATGGAGTATAAAGCGCCAACCAGCTTCAATGAAAAGTTGAAAATTCAACTTTTACGTGACGAATCACAGATGCGTCACATGTACACTGCACTCGACAAGTACGCCGTCGACTACAATGCGAAAAAGAGAAGTGGCGGACGTTTTACTAACGAAAAAACCCCCGCTTAACTCATGGCAAAAAATGAAATAAAATATCTTACTGCCATTAAGCAGGAGAAGCGCCCGAAGAAATACTGCCGTTTCAAGAAAATGGGTATCCACTATATCGATTATAAGGATGGAGAATTTTTGAAAAAATTCATCAACGAACAAGGCAGATTATTGCCTCGCCGTCTTACAGGTAACTCTTTAAAGTTTCAGCGTAAGGTTGGTGATGCAGTAAAAAAGGCACGTCAAATGGCTATTTTACCGTACGTTACTGATCTATTAAAATAGGGGGGGAAAAATTTTTTTAACCACCCTAACCTTTTAATAGGGAAAGTCCGCCACGGCGGATTGGGTAAAAATGCAAACAAAATGCAGGTAATATTAATACAGGATGTAAACAATTTAGGCGGCGTTAATGAACTGGTAACAGTTAAGAACGGTTACGGCAGAAATTTTTTGATCCCAAGTAAATTGGCCATTGAAGCCAGTCCTTCCAACATGAAAATGATGGAAGAAAAGAAAAAGCAACAGGTTAAAAAGAATCTAAATTATTAGCCGAATTAAACAGTGTAATTGCTGTTTTAAAAGATGGTGCTTTAAAGATCGGTGCCAAGACCGGTACAAGCGGAAAGATATTTGGCAGTGTAACTTCAGTTCAGATCGCACGTGCGATCAAAGAACAAAAAGGTTACGAGATCGATCGCCGCCGTATCACTATAATTGATGAAGTAAAAGAACTGGGTACTTTCAAAGCAAGTATTGATTTTGGTAACGGAAACGAAACCGAAGTTGAATTTGAAGTGATCGCTGAATAATCCGGATACATTTTTAAAAACCGTCTTTCTACCCGAAAGGCGGTTTTTTATGCCCCGGATGTCAATTATTTTTTTATCCTCAACTTAATATATCATTACATTTATATTAAAAACAGCATTTAGATAGTTGATATTTAAGCCTTTATCAAATTGAAAGGCTTCAATTACAACGATTGGTGATTTTTTTAAAATTTAGTTAAAATACTGATAAAACCTCTTATCTTTATCTTGAATTAATGGTTTTAGTTTTTCGCTATTGGCTGAAGTAGCTTTTTTTAAGTCCGATTCAGTGCATTGTAACAACTAAGTCATTATTGTTTTTTTATTTATTTATTTAAAAGTTTTTACAATGAACATTTATGTAGGAAATCTCAGTTGGACAATGACCGACGACGATTTAATGAATCTCTTCACAGAACACGGAAGTGTTACAAGCGCAAAAATTTTAAAAGACAAAATGAACGGCCGCAGTAAAGGGTTTGGTTTTGTTGAAATGGAAGATGATGAAGCAGCAAAAGCTGCCATCGCTGCCTTAAACGAAACTGAAGTTCAGGGTCGCAAATTGATCGTTAACGAATCACAACCCCGCCAGGAAGGCGATCGTCCTAAACGCAGCTTCGGCGGCGGCGGTGGCGGTGGCTACAAGACAAGTGGTGGCGGTTATGGTGGCGGTGGCGGCAGAAGCGGTGGCGGCGGCTACGGCGGCGGCGGTGGAAACCGTAGCGGTGGCAGCGGAGGTGGTTACAACAGAGATTATTGATCATCACAATACAAGCTTTTGTAAAAATCCTTCTTTTGAAAGGATTTTTTTGTTTAACCGGTAAATTTTAAAATCATGCTCAGCAACAATGATATACTTAAAAAACTAAGGGTGGCACTGGCTTTACGCAATGATGATATCATTGAAATACTGAAGCTGGTCGATTTTGAAATTTCCAAAGGTGCATTGGGCGACCTGTTCAGGAATGAAGACCACCCGGGATTCGTAGAAGCAGGCGACCAGGTACTGCGTAATTTTTTGAACGGTTTGATCATTTATAAACGGGGAAAGCTGGTTCCCGAAGATAAAAAGTAAAAAATATACAGTAATACTATAAGTGGCTATAGCTATGCATATTATCCCGGGAGGTAAAAACCTTCCGGGATTTTTTTTATGGCTTAAAACGTATCATAATCCCGTTTTAAAAACGAAAAAACAAGTTTATAAATACAAGGGAAAAACAACAGGAAAAAGCGGGATTTTCACTGGAATTTTTTGAAATATATGAGTAGTATTGTAGGAAAAATTTTAAAATGACTACGCTCAACTTAACTGTAATTTGGATTGGAACTGTAGTTATCCTGATTTCATTTATAATGGCAATCATAATTCCAATAAACAAGAGAACTTATATGAAGGGATTCTATATCTATAGCCTTATTGCGCTTTTAACATCTTTCAACACAATTTTAGGCTCTCTTTTTTTACTTTACAACTCAAAATTGTTCTATATAATCCAAAGCACTTTAAACTTATGCAATTTAGCATTCTGGACATTTTTTTTCTGGTGCTTTTAAAAGATCGAATCTATTCAACAATTAAATATATCTTATTCATAAGTATTTTTACTTGCCGTTTTACTTCTTAATGAGCTATATAAATAAGCCAAATTTACAGATTAGAGCATTAATAAATATGTGCCAAACCATTTATTGTATTTTTTTCTATCATAACCTTTTCAAAAATATAACTTATCAAAATATTCTTCTAGAACCTTCCTTTTGGATTGTAGCCGGCCTCATATTTTTTTCATGTCTGTCTTTGCCATTTTATGCACTTAATAGTTATATTAAAAAAGAATTTCCATTAATAATTTCAGCAAATATTTTTTCAATTTCCAATATGTTGATCATTATTATGCATCTTTTTTTTATAAAAGCCTATTTATGTACAATCCGACTACACAGGGCATAATTATATTAATTGCCGGTATCACTTTTTTAATGTTATTATTTATCAGTTTTATTGTAACAATTGTATATAAATACCAACAAAAGCAAAATGCTTATTATAAAGATATTGAAAGCCTTAAAGCCTCACACCAAAATACCTTGTTGCAGTCACAGCTGGAAATTCAGGAACAAACCTTTCAAAATATTTCCCGGGAGATACACGACAATATTGGCCAGAAACTATCCCTTGCCAAACTGCATTTAAACACCCTCAGTTATGCCGATACCACTAATACCATGGAGCAGGTCAGCGAATCGGTCAGCATCATCAGTGAGGCCATCAACGACCTGAGTGACCTTAGTCACAGTTTAAGCAGCGAGATCATTATGAATAACGGCCTGATCAAAGCGCTGGAATTTGAAGCAGCACAAATGCAAAGATCAGGCATCTACAAGATCCATTTTTCAATTTCAGGAAACCCGGTATTTATGGATGCCAATACAGAACTGGTACTCTTCAGGATCACCCAGGAAGCATTGAACAATATCATCCGCCATGCCGGGGCTTCCCTGATTGATTTTCATTTGTACTACAATGCCACATCGCTGGTGCTCACCATTAAGGATAACGGCAAAGGATTTAATATAGCCGGATCAGATGCCGGTACCGGTTTGTTAAATATGAAAAAACGTACATTGCTGCTGAATGGCAGACTCGATATCAGCAGTACTGAAAATATAGGCACGCAAATAAAAATTGAAATACCCCTGTATGCAAACAACGCAAACCCATAAACTGCTGATGGTTGATGACCATATTTTATTAAGGGATGCCCTGGTAAAACTGATCAATAATTTTGATGAATTTACGGTGATTGCCGCAGCCGGAAACGGCGAAGAGGTTTTGCAATTAATGGAAAACGGTTGTAAACCGGATATCGTACTGATGGATCTGAATATGCCAAAAATGGATGGCTATGAAACGGCAAAATGGCTGGCCGTGCATCACCCGGAAATTAAAATTGTCATCCTCACCATGTACGACAGTGAAATAGCATTGATCCGCCTGCTGAAGGCAGGTGTACATGGATTTTTAAAGAAAGACATTCATCCTGCCGAACTGAAAACAACCTTACTGACCGTTGCCTCCGGTGAATACTGTTATTCGAACCATACAACCGTTAAGATCGCTTCTCTTTTTCGCAAGCAAACTACCCTGGATAAATTAATACTGAATGAAACAGAAATTGAATTTTTAAAATTAGCCAGTACGGATATGACCTACAAAGAAATTGCCCATGCCATGCATATGACACCCCGGCATATTGACAGTTACCGCGATTCGCTGTTTACAAAACTGGAAGTAAAAAGCCGTGTGGGCCTGGCCATTTATGCGGTTAAGAACGGCATCGTTACTTTTTAATAATACGATGCAAGGGGAAGTTAAAATCTGTTGTATTTTTACTCGATCAGTTTATTCCTCATGCCATACATCAGCAAACCCCCAATGGTCTTGGCATCCACCTTGGTCTTCATGTTTTGCCGGATGGTTTCAATAGTACGCGGGCTCAGGAAGATTATTTTCGATATTTCTTCTGTGGTCTTGTCTTCTGAGAACAGTTGCAGGATCTTCAGTTCCTTTTCATTAAAGTTAACCGGTACATTACTGCCATAATGCTGACGCACATTTTTTTTCTGCATCAGTTTACCCATCACTGCCTTGTTCACCAGTTCATTGAAATAAAAATCGTCGTTCATGCAGGTAAGTATGGCCTCGTAGATCTCTTCGGGATCGGTGGTCTTGGTCAAATAGGCATTTGCTCCCATTTCCATCATCTTGCTGATCATCTGCTGGTCATCATACATGGTCAATACTATGATCTTTATATCCTCGTATTCCTTGCGTATCAACTGGATGCCGTTGATCCCGTCAATTTCAGGCATGCGTATATCCATTAACAGCACTTCCGGCTTTTTAATGGCAATTTTATGCATCATATCCTTGCCGTCTTCAGCTTCCCAGATCATTTTTAGATTATCCTTACCCGCAAGTGCCATTTTAATGCCATCTCGAAAATTTTATGGTCATCGGCAATTGCGATCTTGATCAACTGGTTGTTTCCCATAGTATTTGATAATTGGGGATTAGTAAAAAATACGGTTGAAGGTACAAATTTCATTTAACATGTATGCAAATTGGGTATTTACGATTCCAAATAAATGATAAACACAACTGGATATCAGCGCCTTACGTAATTACACTGCGTAAATTTACGATAATCCAAATACGTTAATATACGCTGGCCAAATGAAGTTATACGATATGCACTGTATTTACTGTAACCCCAAAATAGCGGAATATTGCGCTTGTACAGGTAATACACCCATACTACATTTGTACAAGTTGATTGACATTGGTTAAATGAATATCTGAATATCCAATTATCCAATAGAAATACAAATGATTTCCACATATCCGCGAAGAACCTTGTTTGTGCTTGTTTTACCGGTGTCAATCAACTTTTTTATACGTCCCGCTTAGATCCAATAACCAATTACTTGCTTTACAACCTGTTAACCAGGAAATTGTTCATTTAAAATTACAGCTACAAAATTAGTTTGCCCTTATTTCCAGGGCAAAAGTAACATACTAAGTACATTCCCCCTGTTCTCATCTTAACATAAGTATAATTACGATAGTAAACTTACTATAATCTGCATAGTAATTTTACTGTTATTATTTCGTACATTTACCCAAATTTAAACAGGTTTTTAAAACTCAATTGTTGCATAACCATTTGTATTACTGGCATTTATCCATTTTTTAAACTGATAATGACATAAGGGGGGTTGTCACATGAGAGCTTTTAGTGCAAGTTTACACTTCATTACTACTTTTAGAAACCTTAAAACTAATTATTATGTAAGCGGATTTACTTGAATTCTTGATTGAGTGTTTTGCTTAATCATTAATTTCAATTTATATTTTTGATTTTAAGAATCAATGGTTATTTTTGATTAAATAATCATTTTTTATCTTACAGAATCTAAAATATATTACTTACGTATCTGAACTTCTGCCTTTTTTTCTTTTCCTTATTTTCCTAAAAAGGATTGTAACAAAAGAAAAAAGGGTATTTTTTTTATATACAATTGCTATCGCAATTTTAGTTATAATTGGGTTTAGTTTATTATATATTTTTAAATCAAGGAGAATTATTTATTTGTTTAAGAATTTATAACATAATAGAATACTCTTTACTTGCTTATTTTTTTTCACTTTATATTAAGAATAAAAATATAAAAAATTTTACTATTTCTACTCTAATTTCATTTCTTTTTTGTATTTATGACTTGATAATTTGAAAAAACCTGGTTTACCTTTTTACCTTTAAGTGTTGAACACATTCTTTTTATTTTTATAATTTATTATTTTTTGAAATAATGAATGAAACAGTTATTGAACCAATTTATCAAAGAGCTAATTTTTGGATATCAGTTGCCTTTATTGTAAATTTTTCTGGTAATTTCTTTTGTTTATATACTCGAAAAACAGTTATAATGATGAAACTTTTAAAAGACAATACACAATAATTTACACAACTGTAACTGTTATCAAAAATTTACTCTTATGCATATCTATATTAATTAAAGAAAATAAAATAGATACTCATTCAGATAGCCTAATTGATGTTGATTTAGATACATTTCACCCTATTGAGAACAATAAATAACAGCAATTTCATATAATGTTTTTTTTACAGGCTAACAACAATTCAACTGGAATAGATACTGCAATGTTTCTCGGAACATTAGGTATGCTTACACTAGCCATTGCTATTGTTGGGTTTGTAATTTTTCACCAGCGCAGGGTTATCCGCTACAATAACCAGTTAAAAAACTGGAAGAAGAAAAGCAGCAGATCTTACTGAATGCATCCATCCGTTTCCAGGAAGAGGAACGTAACCGCATTGCAGCCGACCTGCATGATGATGCCGGTCCCCTGCTGGCCACTGCAAGGTTGTACCTGAACGAAAACCTGGTAAACCAGGATAAGGCCCAGCAATTGCAAAGTATATTCAGTGCCAAACAGATACTCGACGATGCCATCCTGCTGATCCGTAACATCAGTCACAGCCTGATGCCACCTACCCTTAAAAACTTCGGACTGGAAAGTGCTGCTACTGATCTTTTCCAGAAAATCGGAGCCAGCGGCAGTTTAAACGCCAGCGCCCGTTTTCACGATTACCGCACCCGGCTTAAAGTTGAGCAGGAACTGCTGGTCTTCCGCATCATACAGGAACTGGTGAATAATATCATTAAACACAGCAACCCGGGTTTTATACACCTTACGCAAAATATCAGCGCCAATAATATGTATTTCCGGATACACCATGACGGCAAAGGCATTGTGCAGGCCGATTTTGAAAAACTGAACCACAGTACCCTGGGATTGGGACTGAAGAATATCGCAAGCAGGATCAAAGTATTGACTGGCCGCATTTTCTTTGAAATAGACCCCAGTAAAACCTACTATAAAGTAACCATAGAGATCCCAAGGGAACCGGCCATTTAAGGGTTATCCCGGTTATGGATTGATTTTTGCAGGTAGCAGTCTTTTAATTAATATTGGGAATAGTCTTATATATGAAAAACCTTTTACGTATTTTTACGGAACAGTCAAGCTTATGAATGAAATTAAAGTAGCCATAGCCGATGACCATAAAATTTTCCGGAAAGGTGTAATACTTTCCATGCGGAGTTATTCCAATATCAAATTTGTAATGGAAGCCGACAATGGGGAAGAACTGCTTGAAAAATTACCGGAGTCTATGCCCGATGTGGTTTTATGCGATCTTAAAATGCCCGTTAAAGACGGCATTGATACTACCAAACTCATCACCAAAAATTTTCCAAATATACGGGTGATCATCCTTACCATGTATGAAGATGAGCGTTTTGTGGGCCACCTGATGGATTGTGGCGCTGCCGGTTATCTTTTAAAAAGTACCGACCCCTCAGAGATCAAGAAAGCGATCATGGACGTGATGCGTACCGGATTTTACCTGAACCCGTTTGTAAATAAGGTACTCATCAAAAAAAATTATTCCAAGCAAAAATTCAATCCTTCGCTTACCTCAGAAGTAGTGCTCAGCGACCGGGAAAAAGAAGTGCTGACCCTGGTTTGCATGGAATTTACTGCATCTGAAATTGCTGCCAAAATGGATATCAGCGCAAGAACGGTGGAAGCCATAAAAGACCGGTTGATGGAAAGGTTTGGTGTTAAAAACTCAGTAGGGCTTGTTTTTTATGCCATGAAGAATTCACTGATTGATTAGGAAAAGGATGCTGAATACTTGATTCTTGATACTTGAATCTTGATACTTGCTCTTTAAAACAACCCAAACAGTTTTGAATCAATACTGGTTATGATCTTTCCCAGGTCTTCTTCGTTTTCTGCAAATTTATTTTTATCCGCATCAATGATCAATAATGGCCCTTCTTTGTAATTCTCGATCCAGCCATTATAAAACTCGTTCAGTTTTTTTAAATAATCCAGTCGGATATTTTCTTCATACTCCCTGCCGCGTTTTTGAATTTGTGCAACCAGTGTAGGAACTGAAGCCTTCAAATAAATGATAAGATCAGGCGGCTGCACCATACTTTTCAGTGTTTCGAAAAACTTATAGTAATTGTCAAAATCACGTTTGGTCATCAGCCCCATATCATGCAGGTTGGGTGCAAAAATATTGGCGTCTTCATAAATGGTGCGGTCCTGTATCACGGTTTCGGTACCATGATGGATCTCCAGCAATTGGTTCAGCCTGCTGTTCAAAAAGAATATCTGCAGGTTAAAACTCCAGCGGGGCATGTCTTCGTAAAAATCATTCAGGTAAGGATTGTGATCCACATCTTCAAACTGGGGTATCCATTTATAATGCTTGCTCAGCATTTCGGTTAAGGTGGTTTTTCCTGCACCAATATTTCCTGCAACAGCGATGTGTTTTGGTTTTTTTATTTTAGCCATAATTCAATTGTGGATTTACGATTGCCGATTTTAGATTTAACAAAAGCGGAGCAACTAAAGTAAACAAATTCTGAAATCAAATACTGATAAATATCGGGAGAGATCAAAAATAATTTAATCCCATGGCAGCCCTGACCAGTTTCATGGTTTCTCCTGCACTTTTATTGGCTTTTTCGGCCCCTTTTCTCATGATCTGTTCAAGTCCTTTTTCATCCTGCAAAATAGCGTCTGTCTTATTCCGGATGGGTGCAATAAAGCTCACCATATCTTCGGCCAGCTGCTTTTTAAGATCCCCGTAACGGATATTACAGTTATTATAGTCGTCCTCAAACTGTTGTACCGTAGCCGGTGAACTGACCAATTTCATCAGTAAAAAAATATTTTCAATATAATCCGGCTTAGGTGCATTTTTTTCTGTTGGGCCACTGTCTGTCTTTGCTTTCATTACTTTTTTCCTGATTATCTCATCACTGTCGGCCAGGTATAAGGTCGCCATCTGGTTCTCACTTTTACTCATTTTCCCGGCGCCGTCAAGGCTTGGAACTTTTACCAGGTTTTGGTTATAATTAAATGCCTGTGGTTCTGGAAAAACTTCGCCATAACGGTGATTGAACCGGTTTGCAAATGTACGGGCCATTTCCAGGTGCTGTTCCTGGTCTTTGCCCACGGGCACATAACTGGCCCGGTGTAAAATAATATCTGCCGTTTGCAAAACCGGGTAAGTTAATAAACCGGCATTTACATTTTCGGGGTTCAGGCGCACTTTATCTTTAAAAGTTGTGGTCTTTTCCAGCTCCCCTTTATACGCCATCATATTTAAATAGAGATACAGTTCGGCTGTTTCATGCACTTGGCTCTGGCAATACAGGGCCACTTTTTCCGGGTCGAGGCCGCAGGCGATATTTTCGGCCAATACCCGGTGTACATTGGCTTTAAGCTCCCTGGTATCAGGATGTGTTGTAAGCGAATGAAGATCTGCCACCATAAAAAAGCAGTCGAATTCATCCTGCATTTTTATATAATTACGCATGGCTCCAAAATAATTACCCAAATGCAGGAACCCGGTTGGACGGATGCCGCTCATTACGATCTGCCGGCTGACTGATTCATTGGGACCTGCAGGCGTGCTATCTCTTTTCTTTTCCATAAACTTCAAACAGCTTCGTTCATTGCTGTAAGTTGGCGAAGATAACAAAAGTCAATAGTCATTAGCCACCAGGTATCAGAAAAGTTTAAACCGCTTAAATAATAACTGAAAACAGTACGGGAACAGCCTGCCGGAAAACACAAAACTGAACTATATTTGTGTTATGGAAGTAAATGACGCTTTGGTTGATGGTTTGATGCAGTTGAAAAAGAAGCCATTAGAAATGACCTTCAAAAAATGATCCGGTTTGTTGAAAAACTGAACGAACTGGATACAAACGGCGTTATGCCCCTGTTGCATATGAGCGACCGGGTAAATGTGTTGCGGGAGGATGAAGTTACGGGCAGCATTACCACGGAACAGGGTTTGCAAAATGCTTACAACCATGACCATGCGTTTTTTAAAGTACCGAAAGTGATAAAGAAGTAGTTAATCAGTTTAAACGTTAATTTGTTTAAACGTAGAACTCATTTAAGAAAATTTCAGTGTACTTTACTTTACAGATTAACAAATTAACGGATTAACAGATCAACATTTCAATTATGCAGGGCATTATCCATTTAGAAAATATCCGCAAAAGTTATTACCTCGGTAAAAATGAATTACAGGTATTAAAAGGGATCACGCTTGATATTTTCAAGAATGAATATGTGGCATTGATGGGGCCCAGCGGTTCGGGTAAATCCACTTTAATGAATATCCTTGGCTGCCTGGATACTGCTTCTGCCGGTAAATATATTTTAAACGGAAAGGATGTAAGCCGGATGCCGGATAATGACCTGGCAGAAGTGCGCAATAAAGAGATCGGGTTTGTATTCCAGCAGTTTAATCTATTGCCACGCTTAACAGCAGCTGAAAATGTAGCATTACCCCTTGTGTACAGCGGCATTGGCAAAAAAGAAAGAACAGAAAGAGCATTGGCCGTACTGGCAAAAGTCAGGCTCGATGACCGCAGCCATCATAAACCGAATGAATTAAGCGGCGGGCAGGCCCAGCGGGTAGCCATTGCCAGGGCATTGATCAATAATCCTTCCATTATTTTAGCCGATGAACCAACGGGGAACCTGGATTCCAAAACATCGTACGAGATCATGGAAATACTCGGTAAGATCCATGCCGACGGCAATACCGTGATATTGGTAACACATGAAGAAGATATCTCATTATATGCCCACCGGGTGATCAGGTTGCTTGACGGCATTGTAGAAACAGATAAGATCAATGCAAACCCGGCCATGGCTGCCATTACCGTTTAATATTTTTTTCTGGTAACTATTCTCCGGAATTTTTGTTGTTTTACAGAACAAACATGCATGCATTATGGCATTTAAAATATATACCAAAACCGGCGACCTGGGCAAAACCAGTTTAATTGGCGGTACCAAGGTTCCCAAAAGCAATATCAGGATCGAAGCCTATGGTACCATCGACGAATTAAATTCATTCATCGGTTTAACGGCCGACCAGTTGACCCATGACCCAACTAAAATAATTTTAAAAGAGATACAGGACCGTTTATTTACTATTGGCTCTTCATTGGCATGCGACCCTGACAAAGAATCCAAACTAAAGATCCCGGATCTGAAAGAAACAGATATTCAGTTGCTGGAAAAAGAAATAGATAAAATGAATGACGAATTACCGGAGATGAAATCATTTATTTTACCCGGCGGGCATCCTTCCATTTCTACGGCTCATGTTACCCGTTGTGTTTGCAGGCGTGCCGAACGCATTTGCGTGGATATGATGGAACACAAATTATTTGTTGACCCGCTGGTTGTAAAATATTTGAACAGGCTCAGTGATTATCTATTTGTATTGGCTAGATATGCCGGGCATCTGCTGGGTGTTGAGGATATACCGTGGAAACCGAGGATCAATTAGCAATATGCAATTGGCAAATTGGAGGATTTTGTTTACTAAATTCATTCAAAAAATATGACGGAATTCTGGTCATTGCATATTGCCCATTGCCTATTTACTCATCAACCCATCTTTCATCATCAAAATCCGGTCGCTCATTTTTGCCAGTTCTTCGTTATGGGTAACAATTAAAAAGGTTTGATCAAATTTGTTACGAAGGTCAATAAACAGCTGGTGCAGTTCACGGGCATTGGCGCTGTCGAGGTTGCCCGTTGGTTCATCAGCCATTACAATGGATGGATTGTTGATCAGGGCCCTGGCAACAGCCACCCGCTGCTGCTCACCACCCGAAAGTTGCTGCGGTTTGTTCTCCAGCCGGTCGGCAAGCCCTAAAGTTGTCAACAAAGCGGTAGCTTTTATCACCACTTCTTTCTTCTTATCGCCGGCGATCCATCCGGGAATACAAACATTTTCCAATGCAGTAAACTCGGGTAAAAGGTGATGAAACTGGAAAACAAAACCGATATGCCTGTTCCTGAAAGCCGATAATTTGCGGCCGTTCAACAAATCCAGTTGCTGCCCGTTTATGATGATCTGCCCCTGGTCTGCTTTATCAAGCGTGCCCAAAATGTGCAGCAGCGTGCTTTTGCCGGCACCTGATGATCCAACAATGCTTACAATTTCACCCTTGTTAACAGCAATATCAACTCCCTTGAGTACGGTTAAATGGCCGTAACGCTTATAAATACCTTTTGCTGTTAACATGGTTCGAAAATAGTTAATAATTACGTGTTTTGAACTTAAAAACAGCAACTATTACCCTTTTATACATATTAAATAATAAAGACGCAAAACGGGCGTTTAAAAAACACTTTTGGTTATTCCAAATGAACTTATACATTTGCAAAAAAATAAACCCTTACAAAGATGTTCTGGACACTAGAATTAGCCTCGCATTTGGAAGACGCACCCTGGCCCGCTACAAAAGATGAATTAATTGATTATTCTATCCGTAGTGGTGCACCCATTGAGGTTGTAGAGAATTTGCAGGAGCTGGAAGACGAAGGCGAAATATATGAAGGCCTTGATGATATCTGGCCGGATTACCCCAGCCAGGAAGATTTCTTTTTTAATGAAGATGAATACTAAAAACACCCCCTCCGCCCCCTACCCTTCGACTACGCTCAGGATGAGGGGGAACTTTAGAGTTCAATAAAATAAATTTCTTTTCTTTTTTATAAAGATAAAAATTGTAATCGCAAAAGAGCCTCCTGAAAATCAGGAGGCTCTTTAATATTTTAGGGACCCGGTTCCCTCTTTAGGGGGCGGAGGGGGCAGTAGCATTTATCACCGCTTCCGTTACCCCGGTAAATGAAAATCCGCCATCGTGAAATAAATTCTGCATGGTTACCATCCGGGTCAAATCACTGAACATCATTACACAGTAATTGGCGCAATCATCCGAGCTGGCATTACCCAACGGGCTCATTTTTTCGGCATAGTCCATAAAGCCGTCAAATCCCTTTACGCCGCTGCCGGCTGTTGTTCGTACAGGCGATTGCGATATGGTATTTACCCGTACATGTTTTTTAACCGCATAATGATATCCAAAACTCCTGCTTACACTTTCCAGCAATGCCTTTGCATCAGCCATTTCGTTATAGTCGGGAAACACACGCTGCGCCGCTATATACGATAAGGCCACCACACTGCCCCATTCATTGATGGCATCCATTTTCATGGCAGTGGCAAGCACCCGGTGTAAACTCATCGCAGATATATCCAGCGATTTTGCATTGAACCCGTAATCAATTTCGGTATAATGTTTCCCCTTACGTACATTGATACTCATGCCTATTGAATGTAAGATAAAATCCACACCACCGCCAAAATGCTCCATGGTTTTGCTGATGAGGTTGCTTACATCTTCATTACTGCTTACATCACAGGCTATAACCGGCGCATTTACAATGGCAGCCAGTTTATTGATCTCGCCCATACGCATGGCAACCGGTGCATTTGATAAAACGATCTCTGCGCCTTCTTCATGGCAGCGCAGAGCGGTACGCCAGGCAATGGACCTTTCGTCCAATGCGCCAAAAATGATCCCTTTTTTCCCTTTAAGTAAGTTGTATGACATGTTTTGGTTTTTATGCGGTAAAGATAGCCCTAATTGAAAATAAAAAAAATCCGGGGTATCTCCGGACTTAATGCATAAAAGCAATTCTTTTATTTTTCGTATACATCATGCCACCACCAGTAATTACCGGGTGTACCTGGCGCAATAACACGGAAATATAGAACCATACTATCATTATCCATGTATTTGATACGGTATTGGGGGCCTGTATATGGCGGAGATGCAGGTGTAGTAGTGGCAAAATCATCATTCGTATAAAATTCTGTATGCCATATTAAATGGCGCAATGATTCATACATAGTCAGATGGCCACCTTCTCCCCCGCCATACATGGGCAGCGACCGGGACTCCGATCTCCACCATTTAAAGGTATAATCAGCTTTAATTTCAAAATAAGAGAAAGGATCATAACGGCCGCTATACAGGCTATCAATAACAACAGTTGTATCGGCCTGCGTTGTTACCAATCTATAATCATATTTGTATCTCCACTTCCCGATTAAACTGTCAAAAGTAGAAGCAATTACCTGGTTATTGCTGATTGAAACTTCTTTCTGGCAACTGAAAATAAAGCTGCAAAAAAAGATAAAAATAATTACTCGCATAACAACTTTTCTGTTAGACACTGCAATAGAGTAAGATGCTGCCCCAAATGTAAATTTAATGCAATAGATGACCTGTCAACCTTATTACAATCACACCGGCAATACTGTAAAGTAAAGCAGTAATGAAAACAACCGCAAAATACTTTATTGCATTTTTACCGGTTTCTGCCGGTTTAAACTTTCGTAATAAATAACTGTTAAAAAAGTAAAATGGAAATGCCATTAGAACTACAATAGCAATAATATCCAGGTGAGCAATAATGAACATAAAAAAAATGAGTCGAATTAATTTCCCACCATTTCCCTCGCATTCTGCAATGCAGCTGCAGTAGGTTTTTCGCCGCTCAGCATTTGTGCAATAGCGGTAATACGCTCATCATTGTTCAGCAGGCGGATGGAAGTAACAATTTTATCTTTATCTATAGCTTTGTATACAAAATAATGGGCATCAGCCTTTGCAGCGATCTGCGGCTGGTGGGTAATGGAGATCAGCTGGTGTGCCGCAGAAAGTTCTTTCATGATATTGCCTACCTGCCTGGCAGCTTCACCGCTGATGCCGGTATCGATCTCATCAAATATCAGGGTGGGTAACTGCAGTTTTTTTGCCACCAGTGATTTGATGCAGAGCATCAGCCTGCTCAACTCGCCACCACTGGCCACTTTACGCAATGGTTCATAACGGTCACTCTTATCCGCCTGGCCGGCAGGCAGGTTTGCATTAAATAAAAATTCTACCCGGTCAATTCCCAATGCACTTAAAGCATCCAGTGTCAGTGCCGTTGCCATAAACCGGGCATTGGGCATTCCGATCCTTGCCAGTAACCCGTTCACATTTTCTGATAAAGGTTTGATGGTCTTTTTACGGTTGGCTGATATTTTTTTTGCTGCATCATTGCATTGATCCAGCAAGGCTGCTGTTTCTTTTTCATTTTGAAGGATGGCTTCGCTGATGTTTAAAACCTGGTCAAGCTTTTTCTGCAGATCATCTTTTATAGCAATCAGTTCATTTGTAGAAGTTACCTGGTGTTTCTTTTGCAGTTTATAACCCATGGATATGCGGTCGCTCACCAGTTGAATGCGTTCGGCACTATAGTGTACACTGTTGTTGATATGCTCCAGTTCATCTGCAATATCGGCAAGCTCCAGCTGCGTGCTTTGCATTCTTTTTGACAGTTCTGCAATGCCTGCATGGTATTTTTCCAGTGCATGTAATTTATTGACCAGCGATTTTATCTGTTGCACGATAGGCTCTTCACTTTCTTTTAAAGGGTAACAGGCAGCAGCCAATTCCTGTTTTATGTTTTCGGCGTTGCCCAGCAGTTTAAGTTCAGCATCCAGTTCTTCCAGTTCATTTTCTGTAAAATTGGCTTCATTCAATTCGTCAAACAAAAACCGGTTATAATCCAATGCTGCATTGGCTGCCACCTGTTGTGCCTGCAGCTCAGACAAATCTTTTTTTGCTTTTTTGTATTGATGAAAAATATACTGGTATTGTTGCAGCAGTTCCCCGTTCCCTGCAAGTGCATCCAGTACTTCCTGCTGAAAATCAGAAGAACCCAGTTCCTGTGTATCAAACTGCTGGTGCAGGTCAACCAGCAATGAACTGAGTGTTTTAAGCTGGCTTAGATTAACGGGCGTATCATTAATAAATGCCCTAGATTTTCCATTGGCAGCGATCTCCCGCCTTATGATCAGCATCTCTTCGGCATCCAGTTCGTTCTCTTTTAAAAAATCCCGGATCGCTTCCTTATTCATGGCTTTAAATGTTCCTTCCACAACAGCTTTCTTATCTTTTTCCTGCAATACCGTGCTATCGGCCCTTTCACCAAGTATCAAACTTAATGCGCCCATCACAATACTTTTACCGGCGCCGGTCTCCCCGGTTATGATATTCAACTTATCCGAAAAATCAATTTCCAGTTCATTGATGATGGCGTAGTTCTGTATGTTTAATTTCTGTAGCATAGATAGAACGGCAAATTAGGAAATAAAAGTTACTTGACCTCACCCCCTCAACCCCCTCTCCTTTGGAGAGGGAGTTTTAGAGCGCACAATTTCAAAGCAGTTTAAACAAATAAAAAAGAGCCTACAAATTGTAAGCTCTTAAAGTATCATTTATCCAGTATCTAGTATCAAGTATCCAGAATCCTGTATCAGGCATCCGTTCCTATTTCACCACCACCGAATCACTCAGGTCTGCATCTACCAGAATACGGCCGCAGTTCTCACAAACCATGATCTTCTTGCGTAATTTGATCTCACTTTGTTTTTGTGGAGGAATGGCGTGGAAACAACCGCCACAACTGTCACGTTCAACAGCAACCACGGCTAACCCGTTGCGGTAATTTTTACGGATGCGGTCATAGCTTGTCAGCAAACGCTCATCAGCATGCTTCCTGGCATTCTCTGCATCTTTATTATAATGTTTTTCTTCTTTCTCTGTTTCGCTGATGATCTTTTCCAGTTCGCCTTTTTTGCCAACCAGGTGCCCTTCTTTATTGGCTACTGCTTTTTTTGCAAGTTCCAGTTGCCTGGCTTTTTCAGCAATTTCTTCTGTGGCATCCTTGATGTGTTTTTCGCAAAGCTTTATTTCCAGGGTCTGCATCTCTATCTCTTTGTTGATGGCTTCAAACTCACGGTTATTTTTTACATTATCACTCTGCTTTTCGTATTTCTTTACCAGGGCCTCGGCATCTTTAATGCCTTCTTTCTTTTGGGCAATAAATTCCTGGATACCGTTTATTTCTTCTTCCACGCGGGTTTGCCTTGCATGCAGACCTTCAATCTCATCTTCCAGGTCTTTTACCTCCATCGGTAATTCTCCTTTCAGTACCTGGATCTCATCCAGCTTACAATCTACTTTTTGTAAAAGTACCAATGCGCTTAATTTTTCTTCAATTGAAAATTCTTTAACTGCGGCCATTTTTTATTTGAGATTTGATTTTGAAATTACAGGAAGTAATGCACCGGGTTGGTTTTTACCCCTGTTTTTAGGACGGCAAAGGTAGGGAATTTTTGGCTCAAAATATCAAATAACAGGTCAATGGTGAACTGTTCGCTTTCATAGTGGCCGATATCTGCCACAACCAGCCGGCTGTTGGCGTCAAAAAACTCGTGGTATTTGATGTCCCCGGTTATGTAGAAATCAGCGCCCGTGGCTGCTGCTGCCTCAATCAGGAAGCTGCCGGCACCCCCGCAGAGGGCTATTTTTTTAACCGGTTTACCCAGTAAAGGGGTATGCCGTATTACAGAAAGTTCAAATGTTGTCTTCAACATGGCCAATAAACCGGTTTCAGTGAGCGGTTCAGGCAGTTCACCCACCAACCCGCTCCCAACCAGCTGGTTTTGGTTATCCAGGGCAATGATATCATAAGCCACTTCTTCGTAGGGATGGGCATCGGTCATGGCTTTTATAATGGATTGCTCCAGCCATGCAGGGTAGATCATTTCCATTTTTATTTCATCTTCGGTATGCCTGATGCCTTTTTTACCGGTAAATGGATTTGAACCTTCACCCGGCTTAAAAGTTCCCTGACCTGCCATATTAAAACTGCACTCACTGTAATTGCTGATATGCCCGCCACCGGCATTAAAAATGGCCGAACGCACATTTTCTGCAAATTCAATGGGCACAAAAGTGAATAGCTTTTTTAAAGTTTCGTTTTTAGGCTGCAGTATCTTCCGGTTTATTAAACCCAGTTTATCGGCAATAGCCGCATTAACACCGTGCAGTACATTATCCAGGTTAGTATGAATGGCATAGATGGCAATATCATTTTTTATGGCAGTGATGATGGTTTGCTCCACATAATTTTTCCCGGTGATCCTGCGCAGGCCGCCAAAAATAATGGGGTGATGCGCTACGATGCAATTGCATTTTTTTTCAATCGCTTCCTCTACTACCGCTTCGGTTGCATCCAGGCATGTAATGATGCCTGTGCATTCACGGTTGCTGTTGCCGGTAAGCAAACCGGCATTGTCATAAGTTTCCTGCAATGATAGCGGGGCAACCGACTCTAAGAAAGTAATTATTTCCTGTATCTTCATTTTAATAAATTAAATTATGAACCCGCACGAACTGTACGATCAATATAAAACAAAGATGCAAAAAATTGCTGACGTAAAATATGCATCCGCTGTTTTACAATGGGACCAGGAAACCTACCTGCCACCCAAAGGCAATGATACCAGGGGGCGGCAACTGGCCACGCTCAGTGAAATGGCTCACCAGTTGTTTACCGAAGCATCAACCGGCAACCTGTTGCAGGAACTGGCATCAAAAGATGGCCTGGAAGATAAACAACAAAGAAAATGTACAGCGCAGCCTGGAAGATTTTGAAAAAGTAAAAAACTCAGCCCTGCTTTTGTAAGAACCATGAGTGAAGCGGTGAATAAAAGTTTTCATGCCTGGATACAGGCCAGAAAGGATAATGCATTTGCAGGATTTGAACAACCGCTTGATGCATTGATACAGTTTAAAAAACAGGAAGCCGACCTGCTGGGCTATGAGCAGCATCCTTACAATGCATTGATGAATGATTATGATAAAGGGCTCACTGTTGAAATTGTTGACCGTGTTTTTGCCGACCTGAAGCCGCAATTATCGGCGCTGCTCGAAAAAATAAAAAATAAAAAACAGGTTGACAATGCATTCCTGCACCAACATTTTAATAAAGACCAGCAATGGCTGTTTGGCATTGAAATTTTAAAACAAATGCATTTTGATTTTGAAGCAGGCAGGCAGGATATCAGCGAACACCCGTTCACCATTAATTTTAACAGCAATGATGTGCGGATCACCACCCGCATTGATGAAAATGATTTTGGAAACATGACCTGGAGCTGTTTGCATGAAGGCGGTCACGCATTGTACGAACAGGGATTACCATCAGAAGAATATGGTTTGCCGCTGAGTGAATATTGCAGTCTCAGCATTCATGAAAGCCAGAGCAGGCTATGGGAAAATGGGGTGGGCCGCGGCATGGCATTCTGGAAACACAATTATGCCCTGCTGAACAAATTTTTCCCGGAGCAATTCAAAGGCATTGAGATAGCACAATTTTACAAAGGCATCAATAAAGTGCAGCCATCGCTTATACGCACTGAAGCCGATGAAATTACCTATCATTTTCATGTAATGATCAGGTACGATATTGAAAAAATGCTGATCGAAGGCAGTATCAAAACAAAGGATATACCTGCATACTGGAATGAACATTACGAAAAATATTTAGGTATTAAAGTCCCCGATGATAAAAGCGGTTGCCTGCAGGATGTACACTGGAGCCATGGCAGTTGTGGGTATTTTGCCACATACAGCCTGGGCAGTTTGTATGCAGCGCAGTTGTATGCTGCCATCTGCAGGGAAAACCCCCAACTGGAAAAGGAATTGGCCGCCGGCAATAACCGTAATTTATTGGCCTGGCTACAGCAACAAATATACCGGCACGGACGTTACTATACCTCGGAGGAACTGTGCAGCAGGGCCACTGGCGAAACGCTGAACAGTAAATATTTTATGGACTATGCTGGTAAAAAGTATAATGATATTTATGCCGTATAAATTTTTAGCAATGAAAACATGGATCTGCAGAACAGGAATAATTTTTGTTGCCGGCTTAATGCTTTTATTTATTATTGCCGGTTGCAGCAAATCGGTGAAAGAAACCGTTCAAACAACCTACCTGCAACAACAGTTTGAAGACAACATCCTCAATAAAAATTTCAGGGTTCATTTGGCCACAGATAATGGCGTTGACCTTACCCCACAATACAGCGGCTACACCTATGTGTTGTATAAATCCACTTATTACAATGGCCCCATGACAGCCGTAAAAAGCGGCATAACTTACAATGGCACCTGGAGCAGTAATGATGATTACAGTAAACTTGTCATTACATTCCCATCAACCCCTGCTGAATTTGTTTTTTTAAACCGGGAGTGGAAGTTTACCAAAAAAGCCTTGCCCATTATGGAACTGGCGCCCTGGGGAACTTTAGAGCCCAAGGTATTGCATATGGAAAGGTTTTAAGCCCCTTTCAGTTTATTGACCAGGTCAATATATTGCTGCATTGTTTCCTCTGATGATTTTCCTTTTAATGCGGCCCAGGCATCGTACTTGGCCTTATTTACAAAATCAAAAGGATTGGATGGTGCTTCCCCGCTTATATCTCCTTCGGTGGATTGTTTGAATAAGGAATAGAGTTGCAGCAGGATATTATTGCCGGGTTTTTCGGTGAGTGATTTACTGTCGGTAATGGCTTTTTCAAATTGTTCTTTTAACGGCATGTGATTTTTATTTGAAGATACTCTAATGTGAAATACTTTAGATAAGATATAAAGTGAAATCAAAAAATCCTGCCGAAGCAGGATAAATTTTGTGGAGAGTATCGGGGTCGAACCGACGACCTCTTGCATGCCATGCAAGCGCTCTAGCCAACTGAGCTAACCCCCATTTCCAATTAATTTTTAATTGGATTGCAAATATACTGGCATATGGTCTTGCTTCAAAATCAATTTTAAATTGCTGGTGCAGCTTTTTGAAAGCTGTTAGGCTGAAAGTAGCATTATCCATACAAACCGCCTTCGACATCCCGATATCTATCGTGACTTGCTGACAGCTCTTTTGATATTTTAAATTGGTGTTTTAAGTATCTGAAAAGCCGTCAGCTGTTCCATTTCATTGTTGATTAACCCGCCTTCGACTCGCCTCTGCGTAGCCGCTACGGCGTAGCAAGGCAAGCTCAGGCTGACAGATCGTTTTAATTCTGCTTATTAGCCGGCGAAGCAGGCGTATTATTATTACCGGGCGTTACATTATTTTTTCCGGATTCCAGTGATTTTAATGCATCCAGATTTTGGCGTGCCAGCACAAAATTACTGTCCAATGCAAGCGCTTTTTCAAAATACTGCTTAGCTTCGGCCTTTTTATCAAGATCGTATAATGCCAGGGCCTGTATGTTGTAAATGCCCGCCTGCAGGTATGTTCTGCCTACCTGTTCACCTACATTGTATGTAATGGTATATTCGGGTTTAAACTGCAGCCTCTCGGTGCTTGCAGCTGTTGCCAGGCATTCGGCCAGCCTTTTAATGCTGTATTGCAGGTCCATCAGGGTATAGGCATGGTATGGGCTTTGCGTTTTTGAATACAATTTTTCAAAAACAGTAATGGCTTCCTTGGGCTGGTTTAATTTATCAAGACAAATACCTTTCATCTCCATTAATACCAGGTCTTCAGGCTTTAGCTTTAACCGCTTATCGGCCCAGTAATAACATTGTATATACGAATTCTGCTGCATATACAGCATGGCAAGTGTATCTTCATAAACCGGGTTGTAACCGGGTTCATTCACATAATAACTAAGGGCAGTAATGGCTGTTGCAACATCGCCACTGATAACAGACTGCTTAAAAACCTTGATGTGCGGGCTGGCGATTGCCGTTTTTGAACCCTGTGCCATAACAGTAAGGAAATTAAAAGCCACGAGGGTTAACAGGATCATTTTTTTCATTGGTTCATTTTTGAGTGCCCAAATTAATAAAAAAAAACCGGAAACAGGTTTCCGGCTTTTTATTTTATGTAGAACTATTATTGTAGAACGTGATTGAACCACACCTGCCTACCGGCGACGAAGGTGAGAGGCATAGGAAACATAGGGAAAACATAGACTTACGCCATTTTCAATTGCTCATTAAGTTCCCAATCGTTTTCCTGATATCAAAGAAGGATTCCTCTCCCCCTCTCCTCCTGGAGAGGGGGTTGGGGGGTGAGGTCAATCCCCCCAAATCTCTTCCTTACCCTCCAACCAGGCTTTCACCAAACGGGTACTTACCGATTTTGGCCTTTCGAGCGGGAAGCCCAGGGCCCTGTCCCAGCAAAGGCTTGCCAAAACACCCAATGACCTGGAAACACCAAATAAAACGGTATAAAATTCATACTCCACCATGCCATAATGGACCAGCAGCGCACCGCTGTGTGCATCCACATTTGGCCAGGGGTTTTTTATTTTTGCAATAGATCCCAACACCGGCGGTACGGCCTCGTAAATATTCCATACGGTTTGTACACGGCACCACTTTTCCTTCACTCAATGTTTTTTTAACATAATCCTCAATTTGTGCTTTAGATGGTATATCAGTTCCAATACTTTCTCTCATTTCATAGATCCATTTGATCACTTCCTGGTTTGCCAGCCCGTGTAAAGGTCCTGCAAGGCCATTCATACCGGCAGCAAAACATAAATACGGATCACTCAGCGCCGATCCAACCAGGTGCGTAGTATGTGCCGAAACATTTCCGCCTTCATGATCAGCATGTATCGTCATGTACAAACGCATCAGTTCATGAAAGCCTTCTTCTTCAAATCCCATCATATGGGCAAAATTACCTGACCAGTCAAGCAACCCATTGGGTTGTATATGTTCCCCGTTCTTATACTTACGGCGATAGATATAGGCAGCAATACGCGGCAGCCGTGCGATCAGGTCCATGGTATCATCAAATACCGCTTCCCAGTAATCTTTCTTGCTCATCCCTTTTGCATAACGCTTTGAAAACTGGCTCTCGGTTTGTAAACTCATAATGGCCACCACAAACTGCGTCATCGGGTGCGTGCTTACGGGCAATGCCTCAATAGTTGCAAATACATGATTGGGCACATGGCTGCGGCGCTGCCAAACACTGCTTAAATGATTGACATCTTCATCAGAAGGCAATGTACCTACCAGCATTAAATAAAACAAGCCTTCGGGTAAGGGTTCGGTACCGCCGGGTATCTTGGGAAGCTTTTCCCTGAGTTCCGGTATGGAATACCCGCGAAACCGGATGCCATCCTGTGCATCCAGCAGCGATGTTTCGGTTACCAATGCGGTAATACCCCGCATGCCCTGGTAGATCTGGCTTAATGTTACTTCGCCGATAACTTTATCTCCATGCTCTTTCAGCAAAGCTTTAATATCAGCAGCTACCAAATCCGCTTTTTCTTTGAACCTGTCTTTAATAATACCCATAAAAAAAATTATTATAAATGATTGATTATTTTTAAAGCTAACGTTCCTGCAGAACAGCAAATAAATCCTTAAAAGAATATAGCAATTGATTGTTTGCCGGAGGCTTAAAATTACGATGCAAATGCCTGTAAAACAAAAGTTTTACCAGAAAGTTCAGTTTAATAAATAAAGCGCACCCGAATTTACTTGGGCGCTTTTTTGTAGAGGAAAAAAGCCAGTAACCCCAAAAAAGATATTGGGTGTCCAGGCCGCCAAAAAAGGCGTAAAACTGCCCTTGGTTGCAAATACCAGTGAAAAGCGGCTGAACAGGATATACAGCATGCTGATGAGTACACCAAAAGCCAGGTGTGCACCGCTGCCGCCCCTTGTTTTACGGGAAGACAGAACAGCGCCGATAATGGTCAATATCAATACCGATACAGGAATGGCATCCCTGTTGTAACGTTCCACCAGCAACATGTTCAGCATTTCGGAGCCTCGCGATCTTTCCAGTTCAATAAATTCATCCAGCTCGGGCGTTGGTAACTGGTCTTTCAGGTATTCATCCTTACGCAGGTCGCGGGGTTTAAAATTATAACTGATGAGTAATTCCGGTGATCGGGCAATGCGTTCCGAAATGCTGTCAAACCGGCGCTCTACGGCATTCGACAGTTTCCATTTAGCAGCTATGCTGTCCCAGCTAAACTGCTCCGAACGTAAATTATAAACCAGTTTGTTATTTTCGAACCGTTGTACAAATATTCCATACCCCGATTTCAGTGTTGTATCATACCGCGTAATGCCAACATAGGTATTGGAATCTGTTTTAAAATACATTTTCTGCTTAACATTGGAGTTATTGCTTTCCGGCGCCACCGGCCCGTCGATATATTTTGCTTCAAAATTGCTCCATTTAAGATTTGCCTTTGGTACCACATACTGGTAGCCCAACCACAATAATGCCGATAACAAAACCCCTCCAACAATATATGGAAGTAAAAACCTGCGGTAACTAACCCCACTGCTGAGGATGGCTACGATCTCTGACCTGCCGGCCATTTTGCTGGTAAAAAAAATAACGGCAATAAAAACAAATAAAGGGAAAAGCATGGCATCGATGCGTGGTATAAAACCAAAATAATAATCTGTAATGATCTGTGATACCGGTAATTTTGATTTTACGAAATTGTCCGTCTTCTCACTGATATCAACAATTACAACAATAGCCGTGAGCAGTATGATACAAAAGAAAAATGTTGTGAGGTATTTGGTCAGTATGTAGCGGTCTATTTTTTTCATACGCTGATGCAGGGACAAAAGTAACTGAAATGCAGTTGGCAAAGAAATGCAGTAGTGAAGAATTTGTGAAGATTGAAATGGGGGGTTTAAGGAGCAAGGAACAGGCAAGGTGCAAGGAACAAGGTGCAAGGTGCAAGGTGCAAGGATCAGCTTTCCGTTATTCCCTTTGCTGCTATCCACCCTGTGGTCCAGGCATTTTGAAAATTATAGCCCCCGGTTATTCCATCCACGTTTATTATTTCGCCGGCAAAAAACAAACCCGGGTGTATTTTGCTTTGCATGGTATTGTGATCAATCTCATTCAATTGAATGCCGCCTGCGGTCACAAATTCTTCTTTAAAGGTTGTTTTTCCTTTTACCGCATATTCGCCGGCACAGAGGTTTTTGATCAGCTTATTTTGTTCTTTGGCGGGAAGGTCGGCCCAGCGCATAGCTTCAGGTATGCCCGACCGTTTTAACAAAAATTCCATAAACGGTTGGGCAGGCCAAAAAGGATTACGGTTGGCCATTTTGCGCTGCCAGCTTAAAACGAAGCTGCTGCAGGCTTTCACGCAAACTGTTCTCGTTAAATTCAGGTATCCAGTTCACTATTATTGCAAATTGCCAATTGCCAATTGCTAATTCTCTTGCCCCCCAGGCCGAAAGCTTTAAAATAGCCGGACCGCTAAAGCCCCAGTGTGTGATCAGCAAAGGGCCCTGCTCTGATAATTTTGAACCGGCTATTTTTACCTGCACATTTTCTACAGTTACACCCATCAGTGAGGTGATCTGATCACCCGCTTCCGCAGACAGGTTAAATGTAAACAATGATGGAACCGGTACTTCAATGGTATGTCCCGTATTTTTTAACCATTCGTACTGTACAGTTTTTGGAAAGCCGCCGCTTGCAATACAAACATAGTCGGACTGCAATATGGTTCCATCTGCCAACTGAAGCTGAAATTGTTTTTCACTGTCCCCCTGCCCACTACCCACTGCCAACTCCTTAACCCCCTTATTCATCCTGATCTCAACATGATATGTATTCGCTTCTTTCAACAAACAGTCAATAATGGTTTGAGAAGAATCCGTAACCGGGAACATTCTTCCGTCTGCTTCAGTTTTTAAAGCGACGCCCCTTTCGGAAAACCAGGCAATGGTGTCGTTGGTAAAAAAATGATGAAAGGCCTTTTTCAGAAATAAAGCGCCCCTGGGATATTTTTGATCATATCGGCAATGCTGTAACAGGCATGGGTTACATTGCAACGCCCGCCGCCACTCACTTTTACTTTGCTTAACAGTTTATTTGAGCTTTCCAGGATGATCACCTCCAGTGCAGGGTTTAACCTTGAAGCATTAACCGCACAAAAAAAACCGGCTGCCCCGCCACCGATCACTATAAGGCGTTTTTTATGCATAAGGAATTAAAGTTAGGATGATTTACCGGATGCTGGATACCGGATACTGGATAAGTGCTCAAGTGATAAAAAGCCTTTACCTTTTTAATTGCATCCAGTGAACAGAGACTTTTGATTTTTGACTTTTGCCTTTTGACTTTTGAACAGTATCCTGCCTTGAGTTCTCAATAATCCGAAAAAAGTTCAACATTAGCGTTTTCCGCTGCTTCCATGGCTGTAACTGAAGATAAAATATCGGCCTTCCCTTTCTGAATACAAACATCATGTTCATAATGTGCCGCAACTCTTCCATCGGCTGTGCGTATGGTCCAGCCATCCTTGTCGTAATAAACATCTTTGGTGCCGAGGTTGATCATGGGTTCGATGGCAATTACCAGCCCCTCCTTTAATTTGGCGCCGGTGCCCCTTTTACCAAAGTTGGGCACCTGCGGTTCTTCGTGCAGGCTGCGTCCAAGGCCATGCCCAACAAGGTCACGCACCACGCCATACCCGTGCAGTTTCTCTGTATATTCCTGTATCGCGTATGCAATATCGCCAGTACGGTTACCGATAGTTGCTTTTTCAATGCCTTTGTATAAAGACTCCTTGGTTACCCGCATTAATTTTTTTATATCTTCCCCGATCTCCCCAATACCAAATGTATAGGCACTGTCGCCATGAAATCCGTTCTTATAAACACCCACATCAACGGAAATAACGTCGCCGCTTACGAGTTCGGCATTGGTGGGAAAGCCATGAACCACGGCATCATTCACCGATATGCAACAGGCAAACGGAAAACCATGATAGCCTTTAAATGAAGCAGTGGCCTGGTTGTCTTTTATGAATGTTTCTGCAATTTTATCGAGCTGCAAAGTGGTAACACCCGGTTTGATGGCAGCAGCCACCACAGCAAGCGTGTCGCAAACCAATAAACTGTTTGCCCGCATCAGTTCAATTTCAGCCTTGCTTTTGTAATGGATCATGATTTATTATTTTGTCATTTTACTGGAAAGGGAAACTGCTTTTCCTTGAAGATTTCTCCTTCGTGAAATGCTATTTTAAAACAAACCCCGACTTTTTGAGTCAGGGCTTAATGATTTTTATTTTAAGTCCCCGTAAGGGGTAAACTGTTTAAACTCCTGCAGCTACCTGTTGCCTTCCCTGTATCCTTCCGCTGCTCATTAACCCGTCGTACTGGCGCATCAATAACTGTGTTTCAATCTGCTGTAAAGTATCTAAGATAACAGCAACCATAATTAACAGTGAAGTTCCACCGAAGAATGTTGCAAAGCCCTGTTGCATGCCAAATATTAACTGGATGATACCGGGAAGAATACCTACAAATGCCAGTAAAACAGCTCCTGGTAAGGTTATCCTGTCCATGATGGTTCCGATATAATCTGCAGTTGGCTGGCCCGGCTTAACACCCGGGATAAAGCCGTTATTGCGCTTTAATTCATCGGCCATTTGCTTGGGATTGAAAATTAAAGCTGTGTACAGGAACGTAAATGCGATCACTGCAACAGAATAAACAACCATATAACCAAGATTGGTATGATCTGTAAAATATTTGGTCCAGGTGGCTGTTCCTCCAAAAGAAAATAAAGTTGGCAGGAAAAGTATTGCCTGGGCAAAGATGATCGGCATTACACCGGAAGCATTCACTTTTAAAGGTAAAAAGTTTCTTGCACCACCAAACTGGCGGTTACCCACGATCTGCTTGGCGTAATTAACAGGCACTTTTCGTGTTCCCTGTACCAGTAATATAACACCGAGTATTACGGCTATCAATAAAACGATCTCGATCAGTAACATTAAGATTCCACCTGCTCCTCTTGTCATCCTTGCTGACCACTCCTGTCCGAAAGATTCCGGTAAACGTGCCAGGATACCGATCATGATGATGATGGAAGTACCATTACCTAATCCTTTATCGGTTATCTTTTCGCCCAGCCACATTACAAATAAGGTACCTACAGTAAGAATGATAACTGTTGAAACCCAGAAATAAGCGCTGAATGCAGGAATGATGGCTTCCACATTACCCGGACTTTTTAAGTAACCGATGTATGCTGCAGCCTGGAAAGCGGTAACAATAACGGTTAGGTAACGTGTCCATTGGTTGATCTTCTTCCTGCCGCTTTCACCTTCTTTCTGGATCTTCGCCATCTGGGGAACCAGGATGGTCATTAACTGCATAAAGATAGAAGCAGAGATATAAGGCATGATGCCCAATGCAAAAATGGAAGCTTTTGAAAAAGCGCCTCCAACAAAAGTATCCAGTAATCCCAGCATACCTGATTGAGCACTTTCATTAAGTGCTGCTAATTTATTGGGATCGATACCGGGTAAAACAATGAATGAACCAACACGATAGATAAAGACCAGCAGTAAAGTGAACGTTATCTTATTGCGAAGCTCTTCAATGCTCCAGATATTCTTAAGTGTTGTAATGAATTTCTTCACAGAATGTAAACGATTTAAGTGTTTGCGCTAAAATAAATGATGCATTTTAAAAAATACATCCGGCAAATATCGTGAAATTATTTTATTATCTCGATAGAACCTCCGGCTGCTTCAATGGCTGCTTTTGCTTTTTCACTGGCTGCATTCACTTTAAAAGTGAATTTACCGGTAATTTCACCATTACCCAGGATCTTCACACTGTCAAACTGGCTTATTATACCATTGATGTATAAATTCTGCAGGTTGAATTCTGTAATGCCGTATTTTTCTGACAGGGTATCGATCTGGCCAAGGTTCAATACTTTAAACTCAATACGGTTGTTGTTCTTAAAACCACGTTTAGGGAGACGGCGCTGGATCGGCATCTGTCCGCCCTCATGCGCTTTTTTACTTTTGTAACCGGCACGGCTTTGTCCGCCTTTGTTACCTTTGGTAGATGTACCGCCTTTACCACTTGCTTCACCACGGCCAATTCTTTTTTCCTTGTGTGTAGCGCCTTTTGCAGGTTTGAGTGTGTGTAGTTTCATTTTATTTTTTGATTTTGTACTTACGGGGTATCACCCCTCGCTTTGTTATGTTAATACGTTAATTGGTTAATACGTTAATCTGTTAATTGGTTAATACGTTACTTGGTTAATACGTTAATTGGTTAATACGTTTAAACGTGTTAACGGATTAACGGATTAACGTTTTAAAGTTCTTCAACCTTCACCAGGTGATTCACTTTATTGACCATACCCAATATCTGCGGAGTTGCTTCCACTTCAACTGAAGCATTCATTTTCTTCAGACCTAAAGCGATCATTGTTCTTTTCTGGCGCTCCGACCGGTCAATTACACTTTTAACCTGTGTTACTTTTATCTTTTTCATTTTGCTTATGGTTATCAGGTTCATCGTTCATAGTAATCAAACAATGAACCATGAACTACTTTTAATTTTATCCGTTAAATACTTTCTTCAATGAAATACCACGTGTTTTTGCAACAGCAATGGGTTCACGCAATGTGGCCAGTGCTTTAAATGTTGCTTTTACCACGTTGTGCGGATTGGCAGAACCTAAATTCTTTGCCAACACGTCGGTGATACCAGCTGCTTCCAAAACCGCCCTCATACTGCCTCCTGCAATTACGCCGGTACCATGTGCTGCCGGTTTGATGTATACTTTTGCAGCGCCTTCTTTAGATAACTGGTCGTGCGGAATAGTGCCATGCATCAAAGGTATCTTTATCAAATTCTTCTTTGCATCTTCAATACCCTTGGTGATCGCTTCCTGTACTTCCTTTGCTTTGCCCATACCATGGCCAACAATACCGGCTTCGTTACCCACTACTACCAATGCAGAAAAACTAAAGGCACGTCCGCCCTTGGTTGTTTTTACAACACGGTTAATGGCAACAACCTTATCTTTTAATTCCAGGTCGCCGGCTTTTATTTTATTCACAATTAAATTTGACATCTATTTTTCTTATTAGTAAGTTTTAAATTAAAATACCAGCCCGCCTTCCCTTGCACCTTCGGCAACTGCTTTTACACGGCCATGATAAATATATCCGCCACGGTCGAAAACAACTGTTGAAATACCCAGTTCCTTTGCCTTGATCGCAATGGCAGCACCTACCAGTTTACTTTTTTCGATCTTTGGTGCTTTTTGAGCAACGATATCTTTTTGCCTTGATGAAGCGGAAGCTAATGTTACGCCATTAGTGTCATCAATTAACTGGGCATAAATATCACTGTTGCTCCTGAAAACACTCAACCTTGGTTTTGCTGCAGCACCGCTGATCTTTTTACGGATGCGGTATTTGATTTTTACTCTTGCGCTACCTTTTGAATTCATGATCTTTATTTTTAAGTTTCCTGATTCTGCCAGGAATAATGTAAATACGTTAATTGGTTAATACGTTAATTTGTTAATTAGTTAATCCGTCATTCTGATTCGCAATACGTTTATACGGATTAACGAGTTAACGGATTAACGTTTTATTTACCAGCTGATTTACCTGCTTTTCTTCTCAGTACTTCACCGGCAAACTTAACACCCTTACCCTTGTATGGTTCCGGCTTACGCAGGCTCCTGATCTTTGCACAAACCTGTCCGATCAGTTGTTTATCGATACTTTCGAAACTGATCATCGGGTTTTGTCCTTTTTCCTGAGAGGTAACTACAGATAATTCCTTCGGAATTTCAAAAATAATATTGTGCGAATATCCCAAAGCCATATCCAGTAAATTTCCCTGTGCAGATGCTTTATAACCAACACCTACCAGTTCCAGTTTTTTGGTATACCCTTCAGTAACACCTTTCACCATATTACCCACCAATGAACGGTATAAACCATGCATGGCGCGGTGGCGTATCTGGTCGGTAGGACGGGTTACATGAACGATACCATCTTTGATCTCGATCTTCATATCCCTGTCCAGGGTTTCTTTCAGTTCACCTTTTGGGCCTTTAACGGTAACTACATTTTCAGCATTCACTGTAATGGTTACCCCGTTCGGTACTTCAATCGGCTTTTTTCCTATTCTGCTCATTGTCGGTTTTTTATTTTATTTATTATTCGATCTGTGTTCAGCCACGACTGAGGCTTAATTGTCAGATCATTTTTAGTATTCAGTATTCAGTATTTAGTATTTAGATTGTAGTATTTAGATTGATTCAGTCTTTATACTAAATACTTTGTACTAAATACTTTTTAGTAAATACTTCTTAGTAAATATTGCAAAGCACTTCTCCGCCCACATTCTGTGCCTTTGCTTCCTTATCCGTCATTACACCTTTTGATGTAGAAACGATTGCAACACCCAAACCATTCTTAACACGCTTGAAATCACCTGGTTTTGCATACGTACGCAAACCCGGGCGGCTCACCCTTTCCAGGCTCTGAATAACAGGCAGCTTGGTAGCGGCATCATATTTCAGGGCGATCTTGATCAGCCCCTGTTTGTTGTCATCTTCAAATTTGTATTTTAAGATGTAGCCTTTATCGTACAGGATCTCTGTGATACGCTTTTTCAGATTGCTGGCAGGTATTTCTACAATACGATGATTCGCCATCTGTGCGTTACGGATTCTTGTTAAATAATCTGCTATTGGATCAGTAACCATTGTTATTTCGTTAATTGATTAAAAAATTTTTTTTACAATGCGATATCCTCTTTTGGATACTTGATACCTGATTCTTGATACCTGATTGCTGCTTGAAATTCGTGAGCGTTTATCCAGTATCCAGTATCCAGTATCGGCCTTCGGCCTCTACCAGCTTGCTTTGGTAATGCCCGGAATTTTTCCCTGCAATGCCATATCACGGAACATGTTCCTGGATAATCCAAAATGTCTCATATAACCTCTTGGGCGGCCTGTAAGCTGGCAACGGTTCTTTAAACGTACCGGGGAAGCATTCTTTGGTAAAAGGTCCAAAGCTGCATAATCGCCGGCCGCTTTTAAAGCAGCTCTTTTATCAGCATACTTAGCAACCATTTTTTCCCGCTTTCTCTGCCTGGCTTCAATTGATTTTTTTGCCATAATTTCTGTTTGTTAATTGTTATTTCTTAATGGTTTTTAAAAGGCATTACCTTTAAGTTTTTCTTTAAGCAATTCAAATGCTTCTTCATTGGTTCCGGCTGTTGTTACAAATGTGATATCCAGCCCGGTGATCTTATTCACCTTGTCGATATCGATCTCCGGGAAAATGATCTGCTCGGTAACACCCAGGGTGTAGTTTCCACGGCCGTCGAACGACTTGTCGTTGATACCTTTGAAATCACGTACACGCGGCAATGATACCGATACCAGCCTGTCCAGGAATTCATACATCTTAACTCCACGCAGCGTAACCCTTGCACCGATCGGCATATCCTTACGCAGCTTAAAGTTTGAGATGTCTTTCTTTGACATGGTGGCCACTGCTTTCTGACCGGTTATATTGGTTAACTCGTCAATGGCAATGTCGATCAGCTTCTTGTCTGTTACGGCACCGTTCACACCACGATTCAAACAGATCTTGGTTAATCTTGGCGCCTGCATTACAGTTTTATAACTGAATTTTTTCATTAAAGCAGGTACCAAATCTTTTTTGTCCATTTCTGCTAACCTTGGCTTTGTTGTTGATGTGCTCATTATTTGATTACCTCCCCTGATTTTTTTGCAATTCTTACTAATTTACCGTTTTCCCTGGTGCGCTTAACCTTTGTTGGCCCACCTGCCTTGGCATCCCAAAGCATCACATTACTGATGGCGATAGGCGCTTCCACTTTCACAATACCGCCTTTGGTATTCTGAGAAGTTGGCTTGGTATGCTTGGTTACGATGTTTACACCTTCTACCAATACACGGTTCTTTTCTGAAATAATTTCCAACACTTTACGTGGCTTCTTCAGATCCTTATCCTCACCGGTAATAACCACTACCGTGTCGCCTTTCCTGATGTTGAACTTTGGTTTAAATCTTGTACTCATTTTATTTTGTTTGCAAAGTCAAAAATCAAAAGTCAAAAGTCAAAATCTGGATAATGCTTTTGCTCTCTATTTTTTACTTTTTATTTTTTACTTTTTACTTACAGAACTTCCGGGGCCAGGGAAATGATCTTCATGTAACCTTTATCCCTTAATTCACGGGCCACCGGCCCAAAAATACGGGTACCCCTTGGCTCGTCTGATGCACTTAATAATACAACCGCATTATCATCAAAACGGATATAAGAACCATCTTTACGACGTAACTTATTTTTCGTTCTTACAATAACAGCCTTGCTTACTGTTCCTTTTTTAATACCACCTGCGGGCATCGCATCTTTTACAGTAACCACTATTTTATCACCGATCCTTGCATAGTCCTGGCCACTGTTGCCAAGTACACGGATACACAGTACTTCTTTGGCACCACTGTTGTCCGCTACGTTTAATCTGCTTTCTTGCTGTATCATCTTATTTAATGTTTGTAGTTTGTGGTTTGTTGTTTGTTGTCAGGGTTTCTCAACCACAAACTACCAACTACAAACCGTAAATTTTTTATTTCACTTTTTCAACAACCTCAACCAGTCTCCAGCGCTTTGTTTTACTCAAAGGGCGGCTTTCCATGATCTTAACTGTATCCCCGATGCTGCACTCATTCTTTTCATCATGCGCATGGAATTTCGTAGATTTTTTTACGAACTTACCATACAACGGGTGCTTTACCTTACGCTCAACACTAACGGTGATGGTCTTATCCATTTTGTTGCTGGATACCACCCCTAATTTTGTTTTTCTTAAATTTCTTTCCACTTTTTAATAGTTTTAAGGATTTATTAAAATCCTGCCTGTACTTTTTTTAATTGTGTTTTCAACCGGGCGATATCCCTTCTTAAAGAGCGGATACTTTGCGGGTTCTCCAGTGGAGAAATTGCATGGGCAAATGAAAGCTTTTTCATACGCAATTCATCTTCAGCAATCTTTGCTTTCAGGTCTGCTTCATTCAGATCTTTCAGGCTATTTAAAAAATCAACTTTCTTTAACATGATACTTCTATTTGATAATTTCTTTGTTCAGTTTTATGCTTTGTAATCGTGACGAACTACAAATTTTGTCTGGATCGGTAATTTCTGTGCAGCTAAAGCAAATGCTTCTTTAGCAACCTGCATGGGTACACCATCGCACTCAAACAGGATCCTTCCCGGCTGTACAACAGCTGCCCAACCTTCGGGGTTACCTTTACCTTTACCCATCCTTACCTCTGCAGGTTTTGCCGTGATCGGCTTGTCAGGGAATATCCGGATCCAAACATTTCCTTCACGTTTCATGTGACGCGTCATAGCCTGGCGTGCACTCTCGATCTGGCGGGCGCTCATCCAAACCTCATCCAATGCTTTTAATCCAAAGGTTCCAAATGCCAGGGTTGCTCCACGCTTGGTATCGCCTTTCATCATTCCTCTCTGAGCCTTTCTGTGTTTACTTCTTTTTGGTGCTAACATCTTATTTCGATTTTTGATCTTAGATTGGAGATTTTAGATTTTCTATATCTCTTACCTAATTTCTAATTCTTAAATAGTTTTATTGTGCTTGCAAATCTAAAACCTGCCTGCCGGTAGGCAAGTCGTAAATCTGCAATCTTAAATCTTCATTTATCTTCTTCCGCCACCGCCACGGTTTCCACCGCCGCCGCCGCCTCTTCTATCTCCACCGCCGCCGCCACCGCGCCTGTCATCCCTTCTGTCAAATCCGGCACTTGGCCTGTCTCCGATTTCTTTTCCGCCACCTGCGATCACATTTGGATTGAGATCACGCTTACCTAAAACCTCACCTTTACAGATCCAGACCTTAATACCTATTTTACCATAAACGGTCAAAGCAAATACATTCGCATAATCAATATCCATACGTAAAGTATGTAATGGTGTACGGCCCTGCTTGATTTCTTCACTACGTGCGATCTCTGCACCACCCAAACGGCCACCAACTTTTACCTTAATACCTTCGGCACCCATACGCAGTGCAGAAGCGATCGACATTTTTATCGCTCTTTTGTAGTTGATCCTGTTCTCCAGCTGGCGTGCAATGGTATCGGCTACGATATTTGCATCCAGTTCCGGACGGCGGATCTCCAGGATGTTGATCTGCACATCATCTTTACCACACAGTTTCTTCAACTCTTCCTTGATCCTGTCTACTTCTCCACCACCTTTACCAATGATGATACCTGGCTTTGATGTGTGAATGGTAACGATCAGTTTATTCAACGTACGCTCAATAACGATCTTTGAGATACCACCTTTGTTGATACGGGCATTCAGGTAATTCCTGATCTTGTTGTCCTCGATCAGTTTTTTAGGATATTCCGTTTTGCTGGCAAACCAGTTGCTGTCCCATCCACGGATGATGCCTAACCTTAAGCCTATCGGATTTGTTTTTTGACCCATTTTCTTTTGTAATTATTGGTTATTTTGTACCAGTTTCTTTTTTAGTTCTTGTTTTCTTCGGAGCAGTTGCTACCGGTGCTTCAACGGCTACCGCTTCTGCCTTTTCAACCTTGGCCGGCTTTGCTGATTTTACAGAAACACCTGCATTATCAACGATAACGGTTACATGATTACTGCGTTTGCGAACCCTGTATCCACGACCCTGCGGTGCAGGACGCATACGTTTGATCACCCTTGCCGCATCCACCATGATCGTTTTTACAACCAGTGTACTTTCATCGCCTGATTCATTCTTCTGTTTCCAGTTGTTGATGGCTGATAATACCAGCTTACGTAAAGGAACAGCCGGGTGTTTTGGATTGTGTTCCAGAACAGCCAATGCTTTTTCAACCTCCATTCCACGGATCAGGTCAACCAGCAAACGCATTTTGCGTGGCGATGTGGGGTAATTATTCAATTTTGCTACTGCTTCCATTTTTATTAAGTTGTAAGTGGTAAGTTTTAAGCTGTAAGTAGAATACTTATAACTTAGTACTTATTACTTTTTATACAATTTTCTTACTTGAGTGACCTCTGAAATTCCTGGTTGGTGCAAATTCACCTAATTTATGACCCACCATGAATTCTGTTACATACACGGGGATGAATTTATTCCCGTTATGCACCGCAAATGTCTGTCCTACAAAATCCGGTGTGATGGTACTTCTCCTGCTCCAGGTTTTAATTACCCCTTTTTTGCTTTTTCCTTCTATCATTGCAGCAACTTTAGCATCAAGCTTAGCTTCTACATAAGGACCTTTTTTTAACGAACGAGCCATGTTTAATTTTAGATTTGTGATTTACAATTTCAGATTTGGAAGAACCGCCTCTTAAATTTCAATCTTGTTTATTTGCCCTGCTTAATAAAGCGGGACCATTTTAACTTTATTATTTATCAGTTTGGTAATTTCTTACCGTTTCTCCTGGTTATGATCAGTTTACTTGAGCCTTTGCCTTTTGTACGTGTGATCTGGCCCTTTGCATATTTACCTTTACGGCTGCGCGGGTGACCACCTGAAGCCCTTCCTTCACCACCACCCATCGGGTGATCTACCGGGTTCATCGCTACTGCTCTTGTACGTGGACGGATACCTTTCCAGCGGTTACGGCCGGCTTTACCCATACTCTCCAAACTGTGATCGCTGTTGCTTACAACACCTACGGTTGCATAACATTTGATCAGCACTTTTCTTAACTCACCACTCGGCATTTTTAATATCGCGTACTTTTCTTCTTTATTACTTAACTGGGCCGATGTTCCTGCACTGCGTACAAGTATTCCACCCTGTCCCGGCTGCATTTCAATGTTGTGAACGTTTGTACCCAATGGCATGTTCTTGAACATCAGTGCATTTCCCAATTCCGGTGCAACGGCATCCCCGCTTACAACGGTTTGGCCTACCTGCAATCCCTGTGGAGCAATGATGTAACGCTTTTCACCATCGGCATAATTCAATAAAGCGATAAAAGCGGTACGGTTCGGATCATACTCGATGGTCTTTACAGTAGCCGGAATATCTTTTTTATCTCTTTTAAAATCAACGATACGGTACATGGTCTTGTTTCCACCACCCATGTAGCGCATGGACCTTCTGCCCTGGGAGTTACGGCCGGCTGTATTCTTTTGCGGTTCAAGCAAAGATTTTTCCGGAACGTTTGTGGTAATCTCTTCGTAAGCATTACCAATTCTCCACCTGGTTCCTGCTGTTGTCGGTTTGTATTTTCTTAGTGCCATTGTTTGTTATTTTTTCAATTTTTGCGGTAATTGAATACCATTCATTAATTAATTATTGTCTTGCCTTTTTTCCTGTCCTTTGACAGAATAAGGGACTATACACCGCTGCCGTACAGGTCAATTGTTTCCCCTTCAGCTACAGTTACGATCGCTTTCTTTTTAGCAGGCTTGCGGCCAACGATATAACCGGCCTTGGTGTATTTTGATTTTGCTTTTGAAGGCACCACCATGGTATTCACCTGGTCAACCGTTACACCATAAAAACTTTCAACAGCCTTTTTTATCTCCAGCTTATTCGCTTTCCTGTCCACTACAAAAGAGTAACGGTTCATTTTTTCTGATTGCTTATTGGCTTTCTCAGATAAAATCGGTTTTATTAATACATCAGACTGTTTCATTCGTCTTTTAATTTATTAGTTTCTTAATTATGCTTCTGCTGTTTCTACATTTTCTTCACTGAAGATCTTTGCAGCGCTTTCAGTCAATACCAGCACATTTGCATTTAAAATATCGTACGTATTCAGGTCACTCAATAATGTACCGCTTACACATGGCACATTACGTAAACTTAAATACAGGTTATCGTTGTATTCAGGAATAACAAAAAGTGCTTTTTTGCCGTTGATGTTCAGGCTTTTTAAAATACCTGCAAAGGCGGATGTTTTTGGTGTATCCATTTTAACATCTTCCAGCACCATGATCGCATTCTCCTTTGCCTTATAAGCCAGTGCACTCATCTTGGCCAGGTCCTTTACCTTACGGTTCAGTTTGATATCATATTTGTGTGGCTTTGGACCGAAGATGGTACCACCACCTTTATACAAAGGGTTACGCAGGTTACCTTTACGGGCACCACCGGTTCCTTTTTGCTTGTGCAGTTTCCTGGAAGAACCTTTTACTTCCGCACGGGTCTTCACCTTGTGTGAACCCTGGCGCTGTGCGCCCTGGTACTGCTTTACAGCCAGGTAAATAACATGGTCATTGGGCTCAATACCGAAGATCTCTTCCGGTAATTCAACCGTTCTGCCGGTCTTTTTTCCTTCTATGTTTAAAACATCTACTTGCATTGTGTTATTTTTTCAACTTTGGCAAAGTTTTGAAATTTGCTAAAGTTCGTGAACCTTATTTTTGAATTAAAACAATTGAACCGTTATGGCCCGGAACCGAACCACTGACCAAAATGTAATTTTTTTCTGCAAAGATCTTAACCACTTTCAATCCTTTCATCGTTACCCTGTCCTGACCCATACGGCCACCCATACGCATACCCTTAAATACACGGCTGGCATCAGATGAGTTACCGATAGAACCCGGGGCCCTTGATCTGTCGTGCTGACCATGCGACTGGCCGCCAACGCCTTTGAAACCATGGCGCTTTACAACACCCTGGAATCCTTTACCCTTGGTGGTGCCCACAACTTCAACAGCATCGCCTTCGGCAAATATGTCAACAGTAATTGTTTCACCAACATTCTTGTCTATTTCGCTATCGCGGATTTCCTGGACGAATTTTTTAGGAGAGGTTTGCGCTTTGGCAAAGTGATTGATCTCAGCTTTTACGGAGTGCTTTTCTTTTTTATCACCAAATGCTATCTGGAGAGCATTGTAACCGTCAGTTTCAACGGTTTTCTTTTGTGTAACCACGCATGGGCCTGCCTCAATTATAGTGACAGCAGTTTGCCTGCCACTTGCATCGAAGATACTGGTCATGCCGATCTTCTTACCAATAATACTTTTCATTGTATCTTGTTTATATCCAGCGCTCCCCATGAAAGGGAGATGGATGTTCAATATTTTTTGTTTTTAAGAACTTACCTGCTGCTATCCTGGGCGGAGTCGAAGGACCCACACCCAGACAGTTCATTAGGCTTTGATCTCAACATCCACACCACTTGGCAAGTCTAACTTACTCAAAGCATCTACCGTACGGCTGCTGCTGGTGTAAATGTCTAATAAACGTTTGTGTGTACAAAGTTGAAACTGCTCACGTGCTTTTTTATTTACGTGAGGAGAACGCAACACAGTAAAGATTTTCTTGTGTGTAGGTAAAGGAATTGGCCCTGTTACTACAGCTCCCGTACTACGTACAGTTTTTACAATCTTTTCTGCTGATTTATCAACCAGGTTATGGTCGTAAGACTGCAATTTTATTCTGATTCTCTGTGACATATAAAAAGAACTTTTTAATTACCGTTTTTTAATTTGGAGTGCAAAGGTAAGGGTTGGAATGTTATTGGCAAAAGAATAGGGAAAGTTTTTTTAACTGATTTTTATATTAAGCATTTTGCCAGGTATCATGGCCGTAACCGTTCATTTTCCATCCCGCGGAACCCAAATCCGCCTTTTAGCGCTACTTTATGATGCAAATGCCCCCCATGTAAAGTATCGCCGAAAAGCCAACCACCCTTGTATATTACAAAAAAAGATACTACTTTAGGTTGTTGGTATTGGAGATTAACACTTAAAAGAACCACAAAGGTTTTAGATCAACCAATGCACTACACTTAATGTATATAATTAAAAATGTCATCCAGTTTAAATCCCAGGATAAAAAACATTCAAAAAGCCATACAGGTAGCAGTAACGGGCAATTTTGACCCGGCAACCATCAATAAGCTGTTGAGTATCATGCAAGTAAAATCAGCCGATCAAACTTTGCAGGCAAAAAAAGAGGCCATTCAAAAAAAACTTGGCTTCACTGGTAAAGCTGTAGATGGCATTTTTGGTGTAAACACAACCACGAGGCTTGAATTTTATGTAAGTGCACGTTTACCGTCCTTACCCCCCGGGGCAAATATGATCGTTTCAAAAAAAGGGCTCAACCTGGTCATTGAAAGTGAGATCAGCAGTGAGCCCATCTACCGGTTAAAACATAAAAAGCCCGTTCGGCCCAAAGGCAAAAGCGGCATTACCATTGGTATTGGTTACGACCTCGGTTATACAACAGCCGCAAAAATCGAAAATGATTGGGAGCCGGTATTACCGGCAACGGATGTAAAAAAATTGAAGGCTGTTGCCGGTTTAAAAGGCAAGGCGGCCGGGATCGCTTTGGCAAATAATAACGGGGACATCAGATCGGTAACCATACCTTTTGAATCTGCCAAAGCCGTTTTTTATATAAGTTCTTTGCCCGCCTATGCAAAATTAACCAGGACAATTTATCCCGGTATCGATAAATTACCCCCGATGCCCAGGAAGCATTGCTTTCCATGGTATATAACCGGGGGTCTGGTTTAAAGAGTGACAGGAGAAGAGAAATGAAAAATATAGTTAAACTCGCAGACAAAGCTGATCTAAAAGGTATCGCTGCAGAAATCCGGTCAATGAAAAGGCTTTGGACAAGCCCCGAAACAAAAGGGCTTTTGATCCGCCGCGAAAATGAAGCGGTGCTGGTTGAAAACGCCGGTTTCTTTTATAATCCTGATGAGATCATCTTTCTTTGAATTAACAGTTTCCGTGTTTACTCATTTTTTGTAACACTTCCCCCGCTGCTTACCGATTGACTAACGGAAGCTGCTCCATGATATCTCACCGTTGATCCGCTGCTGGCAGTTGCATTCAAACTTACGCTGGCGTGTACTTTTGCACTGGCACCACTGCTTACTGAAACTTTTGTGTTTTCAGTCTTGAGATCCCAGCTCCTGATCTCCGAGCCGCTGGATGCTTCTGCGGTATAATTCCGGGTTTTGCCGCTGAGGCTGATATAACCACCACTGCTTACATCAGCTTCAACATCAGGAGCATCTACTTCTGCAACGATCTCCGACCCGCTGGATGCCTTAAATGTTAATTTGCCGCTGTTTTTCAAAACATCCTGTACCGTTACTTCGGCAGAAGAAGATGCTTTAATGGTTCTTAAAGATGGAGCAGCGATATAAACCTTCATGTGAACATCTGAATAATTATGCAGGTCCTCGGTACTTATTTTTAATGTATTGCCCGAAATTTTGGTTTCTATATGTTTAATGATGTTATCATCCGCTTCAACTACAACTGAAGTGACCGGGCCGGTCTTCACTTCAACTTCAAAACCTCCGCCAACACTGATCCCGTCAAAAATATTGACCGACCGTGTTTCGGTGATGATGTTACCGCTGCCGGTTTTAAAACGGCAGGAACAGAGCATGAAGCATGCAAAAAGAAAAATGAAGAATTTTTTCATGGCAAATAATTTTAACAAATATAAAATATCTTAACGTTAAACACAATCAAATGCATCAGATAACATCCAAGTATTTATTTACCTTCGCAGCGCTATGACAGAAAAAATATTAATCCTCGATTTTGGTTCGCAGTACACCCAACTTATTGCCCGTACGGTACGGGAAGCAAATGTGTATTGCGAGATCATTCCTTATAATGCTTCCATTGTTTACGAAACCGGTTTAAAAGGCATTATACTGGGAGGTTCGCCTTTTTTCGGTTAATGAAGAAAGTGCACTCCTTGCAGATATAAAAGCAATGACAGCCAAAGTACCTGTTCTTGGTATCTGCTATGGCGCCCAGTTAACCGCAAAAATTTTTGGTGGCCGGGTTGATAAAAGTGAAAAAAGAGAATATGGCAGGGCTATTTTTACCGTTGAAAAAGCAGATCCCCTCCTGGAAAACGTTGCAGCAAAATCGCAGGTATGGATGAGCCATAGTGATACGATCAAGGAATTACCCGCCGGGTTTGAATTATTGGGAACAACCGAAAGCATACCCGTGGCTGCATTCAAACGATCCACGGGCGAACAACCGCTCTACGGTTTACAGTTTCACCCCGAAGTTTATCATTCTGCCGAAGGCAAAACCATTATTAAAAATTTTTTGGTAAATATTTGCCATTGCAGCCAGGACTGGACCCCCGCCCATTTTATTACCGACACGGTAGCTTCCTTAAAAAAACAGATCGGGAATAAAAAAGTGATCATGGGGCTCAGCGGTGGTGTAGACAGCACCGTTGCTGCCACCTTAATTCATAAAGCCATCGGTGAAAACCTCTATGGCATTTTTGTAGATAACGGTGTTTTGCGCAAGCATGAATTTGAAGACGTGCTGGAAATTTATAAAAAACTGGGTTTACATGTAATTGGAGTTGATGCCAAAGATCATTTTTATAAAAAGCTTGCCGGTAAAACAGACCCTGAAGAAAAACGCAAAGCCATTGGCGGCGGTTTCATAGAAATTTTTGACCAGGAAGCGCATAAAATTGAAGGTGTTGAATTGCTGGGCCAGGGAACCATTTACCCCGATGTAATTGAATCCTTATCGGTACACGGCCCATCGGCAACCATCAAATCGCACCACAATGTTGGCGGCCTGCCCGATACCATGAAACTTGGACTGGTAGAGCCGCTACGGGCATTATTTAAAGATGAGGTAAGACGTGTTGGAATGGAACTGGGCATACCCGAAGAAATGCTTTTCAGGCACCCGTTCCCGGGCCCGGATTGGGCATCCGTATTTTAGGAGAAGTTACTGAAGAAAGGGTACGGTTATTGCAGGATGCTGATGCGATTTATATTAATGGTTTAAAAAAGCATCATTTATACGCAAGTGTGTGGCAGGCCGGCACCATTTTATTACCGGTAAAAAGTGTGGGCGTGATGGGTGATGAAAGAACTTATGAATTCACTGTTGCATTAAGAGCAGTAACATCGGTTGATGGAATGACAGCAGACTGGGCTCATTTGCCTTATGCATTTTTGGCCGATATCAGTAATGAGATCATCAACAATGTACCGGGAATAAACCGGGTGGTTTATGATATCAGCAGCAAACCTCCGGCAACGATTGAGTGGGAATAGGAGTTTAGTTTAAAAGATCAGGAATTAGGTAATGATTGTATAATTTGAAATTCGATTATGGGTAAGAAAATTATTTTGGGAATTATTTTTATGCTTGCTTTTTTCAGTACGGTAACCCTGTATGCCCAAAATGATTCTGTACTAAAAGCACCGGTTTATAAAGTCGGGATCTTTGCACCGCTTTACCTGGATTCTGTTTTTACAAAAAATACATTCAGGTACCGGCAGAGTTTACCCCGTTTTATCATGCCTGCAGTAGAATTTGTACAGGGTGCAATGATCGCACTCGACAGTTTACAGGCCGGGGAGGAATTTATTGATGCTGCCATTTATGATACCAAATCATTTACGGAAAAAGTACCTGACCTTATCCGGAATAAAAAATTAGACAGCCTTCAACTCATCATTGGTAGTGTAAAGGATGAAGAATATAAACAGCTTGCCGATTTTGCACTGCAGCGCAACATCCCGTTCATCTCGGCCACATATCCCAATGTGGGCGGTATTACCGGCAACCCTTTTTTGGTAGTGATGAATTCCACGCTCAAGTCGCATTGTGATGCCATTTACAGTTATATCCTCCAGAACCACGGCACCGATAAGATCTACATTGCCCGGCAAAAGGGTTTCCAGGAAGATATGGTTGTTTCTTATTTAAAACAGATCAATGAACCTGATGGCAAACCATTACTCCCCATTGAGATCATTCATGTTGACAAAAATGTAAGTACCGCTTTTCTTAAAACTAAATTAGACAGTAACAGTAAAAGTATCATCATTGCTGCCAGCCTGGATGAAACCTTTGCAGGCAATATAGCAAAGTCTTGCTCCGACCTGAATAAAACATATCCCATTACCCTTATCGGTATGCCCACCTGGGATAATTTTGGGGCATTGTTCAATAAAAAAACCTCGCCGACTTTCCCGTTTATTTCACAACACCATATTATAACGAAAAGCTGGATGCATTCAGCAAATCACTTAATGCAGCATATTTTAAAAAATATAAAGGCAAGCCGGGGGATATGGCCTTTAAAGGATATGAAGCTGTGTATTTATTCACCAAACTGCTGATCAAAAAACCGGGCAATTTCATGAACCATATCAATGATAAACAGTTCCAGGTTTTTTGCGAGTATAATTTCAGGCCGGTAAAATTAAATAATACCATGGCTGTTGCTGATTATTACGAAAACAAACATTTATACCTGATAAAGATATTGAACGGCACTATTTCCCGTGCCTGGTGATGTACATAAACCCGGTTACAGGTAATTATAAAGGCAGGCTCTTGAGCCTGCCTTTATGTATTCAATAAAAAAGTTTATATCAGTACACTAAATGTTTACGCTGCATGGTATACAGGATGATGAATAAGGCCGCAATAGCGATACTGAAATATGTGGCGAACCCTGCAAATGCAAAAGCGCCGATAAATAAGAACTGGGTAAGGAATGGCAACAGTTCTCCAATGGTATATAATAAATAACCCTGCTTTTTAAGCTGCCGCATTTGTAAAGCACCATAAAAACAAAGGGCCAGTGCAACCACTGATAATAAAACGATCGGTATCCTGTTTTCATAGGTTTTCCGGATCATTTCAACCATGGTTTCCGGGTCTCCCATCATGGATTTTGCCCAGCCCGGCATACTATCCGAATTCATTTGTTCAGACAGCTGGTCAATTTTATCATAAGAGGTTTTGGCCGTAAAAAATGACCATAATGAAGCAAGTAACTGGATCGCACACCCGATAAAAGTTAAAATGGTAAGTACGTTTAACCCGGTTGGCAGTTTGGGTTTTCCGGCTTCATTAAATTGTAAAACATCAGTCGTTTCGGTGTTCATAACAGTTGGTTTTAATTAAAAATACTAGATCGTTAAAAATCAAATTCTAAATTAGTTCAAATTATTAAAACCGGTGATGATTTTATGAAAAGGGTATAACTTATTTTCTTTTTCTCAAATTCAGGTAATCCAGGAAATAAACGATCTTGACCGTTATTTCATTGCTGTGCGGGCTGTCGACCACCCGGCCGAAATTTTTGATATAATTGGTGTTGGTATAGGGATCAATGTTCACATTATTTCCCAGTGCATTCTTCCAGGCCACGGTGAGCCGGCTACCGGGTAAAAAATCCCAGGTATAAAACATATCCACATTAAAAATATTAAAGTTCAAGTTCTCATTTGCAATAAAGCTGGTATCACGCCAGTAACCATCGGGTTTTACATTATAAAAATTGGTATTCTCTAATAAGGACCAGTAATGGCGCATCCTGATATTTACATTCATCCTTGATGTAAAATTGAACTGCCCGCTAACGATAGCTGTATTGGTCTTTACGTTCCGCCTGGCGATAACGGGAGAACCGTCGGGATTTAATTTAAATGCCCATCCCCAGTTTCCCCTGTCCTGCACAATATCCATACTGGTACTGAGCAGGAATTTATCGCTGAACCTGTAACGCAATCCCAGGTTACCGGTCCAGTAAGGATCGTTGGCCAGGGGCGATTCTGCACCGCCGATCTTCCAGCTGACATATAATTTTTCCGGCTGTCGCTGCTTCCGTTAATACCCAGGTAATAATATGGAGTGCGCCGGAGGTAATAACCGGTATATACATTGGAATGAAAAAGTAGTCCCTGTTCCAGGCAGGGCTGGTTTGAAATCCGATTGAAATATCCCAGAAATTTTTAAACAGGAAGAAAGCAGATGCATTCAACTGTAAACTTGACCATAGAAATGGTTTATACAGGTACACATTTGTAAAACTCAGTTTGTAATTATGATTTAAAAAATGCCTCGTTGGTTTGATCATGATATAGCTGATATTGCCGCTATATTCAAATGAATTATTGTTTTGTATAAAACCAAGGTCATTGGGATCATATTGGTCGCTTTCTACATTTACAGTTGCCCGGTATTGAATAACACCGCTAACCTTTCCAAAACCTGCAGTTGTGGTAAAACCTTTTTTATTGGCCAGTTTTCCCCAAATACTGCTGTACTTACCGGTAAAAGAAAAATTATGATAATTTTTTCTATCAAACAGCGACAGGTCTACGCTGCTCACATTTGCATTGCGGCTGTTGCCCCTGCGTAAAACATTGGTATTTGTAAAACTGATGGAAGAACGGTTCTTCAATGCCTGGTCAAGTACTATGATATTATAATTGGTAAGTGGCTCGGTTAAAATACTTGAGTCTTTACCGGTTGCCACATCCCTGATCTTTGCATACATGGGTGCCGAAACGGCATTGAAAATACCAATACCCAGGTTCCCTTTGGTGCGGCCTGAGAATTTTGTTGCATTATACAGCCTTGTAATACCCGGGTTCTTAATGATCTTATATTGTGGGTTATCTCCATAATTATTCAACACGGAATTTGCCTGCCTGGGCGCATCACCTATCCGCCTGGAATAAAATAAACCGGCCTTATTGAACAACTCGGTTCCTTCGGTAAAAAAAGGGCGGTAGTCATCAAACTTTACCTGGAAAGGCGACAGGTTAAGAAATACGTTATCGCTTTGTACCTGTGCAAAATCGGGTATCAGTGTCATGTCCAGTGTAAAGCTTTCGTTTATCCCGTATTTCACATCCATACCACCGCTTTTTAAATATTCTGTAACGTTTCCCCTGGAAGTGGGCGATACCCTGATACCCCCGGATAAATAAGGCAGGAAGGATAAACGGGTAGGCGGTTCAATATTGTGCAGGCCGGTCCACATACCCCATTGATTTAATTCACCGCTGACATTGGGATTGATCGGGTTCCAGATACTGTTTTCGTTCTCGTTGCGTGTGAAACGGGCAAAATTAAGGCCCCAATCCTGAACATCTTTTTTGGAAAACCGGATGGCACTCAGCGGTATTTTAATTTCTGCAACCCAGCCATCTTTTTTTATACTGGTCTTGCTTTCCCCAAACCGCATCCCAGGTCAGGTCATTCACAACACCGGCACCCTGCGACAGTTTTGAATCGCCCTGTACATTGGCAGCCGATACCCTGAAAATAAAAGCATTTTGTATGTCATGATAGGTATCAAACCCAACCACAAAAATATCTACATCCTGCCTGTCGAGTACATCACGTGCAGTAAGTTGTTTGCGGATATTAGCAGGGTCATCGTACATATAGGCGCCCACATAAATGGCCGTATTATCATAGGCGATTTTTACCAATGTTTTACGGGAAGAGGGTTTACCATAAACCGGGGATGCAGTGATAAAATCACCAACCGGTTCAATATTTTTCCAGGCTTCATCATCCAGGTTCGCATCTATTTTAACAGGTAGATTTATTTTGACTGCAGGAATACTTTTAACCTGTGCCTGGAGAACAAAGGGAAAAAGGTACAGGAAGACAGGTATTATAAAGCGAGTTGGCATTTGATATATTACCAAAGGTAAATAATTATGATAAATGTTAACCGGAACTTACCTGTTTCCATGGAATTCAGGAAACTTGTTGATTTCGCCGCTGCAATTCTGTATTAATTATAATTAACTCCCGGCTGGTCTGGCCCGATACAGAACTGTTTTCCTGGGCCCGCCGCATTAAATACGGGATCACATCCTTAATAGGGCCAAATGGCAAATATTTGCTTACCGAAAAACCTGCATGGGCAAGGTTGAAAGTGATGTTGTCACTCATCCCAAACAACTGCGAAAAATGAACGTGCGGATGATTGTGTGAAAGGCCTTTTTCATCAAGCAACTGTGTGGTATATAAATTACTGTATTCATTATGCGATGCAACTACAACAGCAATTTTATCCAGGTGTTCAATACAAAATGCAACAGATGCATTGAAATCACGATCGCAGGATGCCTTATCCGGCTGTATGGGAGATGGATAATTCATGGCAGCGGCACGGTTTCTTTCCTTTTCCATATAAGCTCCCCGTACCAGTTTTATTCCAAATATGAAATTCCTTTCAACAGCAGCCGTGTATGAATCCTTTAAGAACTGCAAACGGTCGTGCCGGTATAACTGTATGGTATTATAGATCACCGCTTTTTCTTTATTAAAAACATCCATCATCAGCAATACCAGCGCATCAACCGGTTCCTGTATCCATGTTTCTTCTGCATCGATCAGCACACCGATATTTTTTTTGCTACCGGCTTCGCACAACTGCTGAATTCTGAATTTTTTGTTGTGCCATACTTCTTTTTCAGGAGCGATCATCGTTTCAACGGCACCGAGATACCGCTTCATCAGTGTACCCGGTAAGGTCTTCATCTTTGCATCCAGTTTTTCCAACAGCGAAAACCTGGCGAAACCGGTTACCTTAACACTCATAAAGGGAATATTGGCCTGTGTGGCAGCATAGTCGATCACCTTTTTAAATTCATCCCGTGCATGTTCAAAATTAGCTTCCCCTTCTTTACCCTCCACCCCGTAATCGAGTATCACCTGCACATTGTATTTTTCAAGTTTACCGGCAACTTTCGCGGTTTCTTCCAGTGTTTCGCCGCCAACGAATTGTTTAAAAATAGTTTTCCGGATCAACGTTTTTGTAAAGGGCACCTGCCATTTAATGGCAAGCGGTGTTATTTTCAATGCCGCATTCACGAGCCATGATTTTCCCATGATACCATACAGGAACCTGGCCTGCTTCAGTCCTGCGTTGGTTTTGGGCGCAAATGCATATTCTGTATTTTCGAAGGAGATATTTTTTGTTCTTTCATAATTAGCAATTCAATCACCGAAATTCACAAAACAAAAACGAATTGCCAAATATTTAGACATGATATATATCCTGTTATTTGCTTTTGCTGCCCGTTCATACAGTAAAATACCTTAAAATATAAAACCATGTATTAAAAAGGCGCAGGCCCTTTTCCTGTTAAACCCATCTTTAAGTTATGGCGAGCCGGTTCCAGTACCCGTTTTAAAACCGCTTATCTTTGCTTAAAATTTTACCTCATGGATAAAAAAGCAGCAGAATCGCTGGTAGTGATGACAGAACTGGTATTACCAAATGATACCAACACTTTTGGGAACCTGATGGGTGGCCGTTTAATGTACTGGATGGATATTGCGGCAGCACTGGCAGCTATGAAACATTGCGGAGCCCCGGTAGTAACTGCATCGGTAGATAATATTTCTTTTGAAAACCCGATCAAACTGGGTAATGTGGTTCATATTGAAGCCAAGTTGACCCGTGCATTCAATACCAGTATGGAAGTTCATTTAACCGTATGGGGCGAAGATGCCATACAGCAGTATAAATATAAAAGCAACGAAGCTTATTACACATTTGTATCACTTGATCCCAACGGAAAACCAAGGGTTGTAAACCAGTTGATCCCGGAAACGGAATCAGAAAAAAAACTATTCGACGGGGCTTTAAGAAGAAGGCAGCTGCGCTTGATACTCGGTGGTAAAATGAAACCCCAGGATGCGGTGGAATTAAAGGCACTGTTCATTAAAGATTAAGAAACGGGTTGTTCCGTAACGGGTTTAAATTTTTTGCTCTGTTCAATGGCATCCATGATGTCTTCGAGGATCTTTTCTGTAGAATCATCAAAATTGATCTGCATAGGATCTTTAAAAGTTACCGACAGTTTTGTCCCTTTTTGCATAAGCCTCAATCCTTTTTTATCAAAGGCTTTGCTGAACCCGTCAATGACTACAGGCACTACCACAGGTTTATTCAGTTTAATGATCAAAGCCGTACCCTTGCGGCCCGGTACAAAGGGTGTAGTGGTACCCTGCGGAAATGTGATCACCCAGTTTTTATCCAGGGCCCTGGTAATTTTGCGGGTATCGCTCGGGTCGAGTCCTTTCCTGGTTTCTTTTGATTCATCTACCCATACCCGTTTTATCATGATCGATCCGGCCAGTGCAAATATTTTACTCAGCAGGTTTTTTTTCATGGTTTCTGCAGCCGATACAAACTGTATCCTGGTATAAGGCCATAATAAATAATAAGGAATGCCCAGTTTATTTTTTTTTCGCCAGCTAACCGCACAAAAAATGTGCAGGAAGCAGATCACTTCTGCAAAATAAGTCTGGTGATTGCTCACAAACAACACATTTTGCCGGGGAAGTTCTTTTAGTTTCTCCATCCCGTTTACCTGTAATTTATTGATGATGGCCAGGCCGGGATATGAAATAGCGCCAATAACCGTATACACCAATTTTTTTATGAATATGGATTCCTTAATACGGGTCAACAATTTACGCATGTAGCAGAATTTTTTTAGTAACTCTCAAATGCAATTTATAGAATCTAAATATCAATCATTAAAATTTAAATAAAACCCGGATTAAAAAACAGGATACATTATTTATTAACCTGCCACCTGTTTTATACCAGCCGCTGCACATTATATTTGCACACATGAAACTGAACACCGTCATTTTTGATATGGATGGTTTACTTATAGACTCTGAGCCATTGTGGAAAGAAGCCGCTGATGCACTGTTTGTAAGTTATGGATTGCGCCTTACTGACAAACAATATGGCACAACCACGGGTTTACGCACCAAAGAGTTCCTGGCGCATTGGTTTACGCATTTTAATATTGATGCATCAAAAATGGCCGAAGCCGAAAAAATAATTGTAACGCATGTGATCGAACTGGTAAAACAAAAAGGCAGCCCGATGCAGGGAGTATCGCACATCATCAATTTTTTCAGTGAACGTCATTTTAAAATAGGCCTGGCAACATCTTCAGCACCGGCCCTCATCAATGTGGTCATTGACCGGCTGGATATCAGGAACAGGATACAGGCCATTTCATCTGCAGATCATTTACCTTATGGAAAACCGCACCCGGAAGTTTACCTGGAATGTGCTTCAAAATTGGGGGTACATCCCAATCAATGTATTTGTTTTGAAGATTCATTTAACGGTATGATTGCCGCTAAAGCTGCCAAAATGAAATGTATTATTGTTCCGTCACAGCCTGATCATAAAAACCCGGTATGGGAAGCAGCTGATCTGAAGATATCAACATTGCATAATTTCAATGAACTGTTACTCGACCGTTTACAAAAACATTGATATTGGCTCATTTCTTTTCATTTTAACAGGTTTACTGATAATCAACAGCCATAAAAACAGGTTTCTAAATAAAAAAATGAAAGATTCTTGTTTTTTTTATAAAAAAAAGTATATTTGACCTGTGTTTAATCCGGATATGAAGAAAATCCTGATATTACAATTCAAAAACAATTTTTTAATTCATAAATCAAAAACTAACACAATGAAAAAGTTATTACTCTCTTCAATAATCATGCTTGGTATCTGCAGTTTTGCTTCTGCACAGAATGCTACGGATGCAAAATCTAAAAAATTAGCTCCTGCTGCTCCTGCTGCAACAGCAACGCCTCAAAAATCAGCTGTAGCCACTCAGCAAAATGTGATCACTAATGCAGATGGTACTGTAGTTGCTCCTGCAGCCACAGGCACCGTTGCTCCAACAGAATCAAAAGCTACTGCAACAGATGCTGAAATGGCAAAGAAAAAAGAAGCTGCCGGTACAAATACTGATGTTGCTCCACAAAGAAATAATCAAAAAATAGCTGCTGAAAAAGCTGCTGCCAATAAAAAAGCCGGTAACTGATAATTATAAGGTAAAAAAGTTTTATAAAAAGACACCCCTCCTGGAGGGGTGTTTTTTTATACCCCTGTTTTTTACATTGACCGTTTTTCGTTGACCGTTTTATCCCCGGGATGCAGAACGAATTAATGATCCGTTAACCGGGATTATTGGTATAGAATTATTTCACGTGCAAGCAACAAATGGTATTATCCAATAGTGATATTGCATTTAAAAATATTCATTCAATTACTTAATTATCAATTTATAAATTTGAGTTAAAAGTTGTAGCTTGCCGCAACTTTCAAAGCAGGTACCCGCAAATAATCATTGTTTCCGGATTATCTGTTATTCATTAATCAAAATTTTCATATGCAAAAAAAAATTACCCAACAAAAAATTAAGGTTTTTTTGCTCAAAACAATGCTTCCGCTATTTGTTTTGACTTTTGCATTCCAGGCATTAACTGCACAAAAACTCGCAGAACAGGCCAGGGGTGTAAAGCAACAACCTCAACCCGTTTCGGTAGTAAAAACTACTGAAAAGAAGGCCCTCACCAAAGAAATGGTTAAGGCAGAAAACAGCAAGCTTGCCTTACAGGCACAGGCTGCTGAGAAATCGCTTTCTGATAACCCGGCATTTAATGCAACCTATACCGGGAAAGAAGCAAGTTTTGAAACACCCGCTTCAATTACTGCAGCTTGTCTTTTTACAGGCGCATTAATTACCGGTGATTTAACCATGGCACAAAGGCTAAACAGGCCGGGAGCTCCCGGAGGTACCTGTGCGGTGCCAAGGGCTTTCCCGGGCACTTTTGGTACCGGCCCTTATTTTTACGACACGTACACATTCACCAACACAACCGGTGTTGCGGCATGTGTTGTTGTAAATTTAACGACCACTGATCTTGCCAATGCCAACATTCAATCTGCAGCTTATTTAGGTTCTTTTAACCCAGCGGCTTTAGCAACCAATTACATTGCTGACCCTTATGTTAGTACAGGTACACCGGCACCTCCCGCTGGAATTACCTATTCTTTTAACCTTGCCAACGGTGCTACAACCGTGATCGTTGTTTTTTCAACGAATCCAAATACAGCGCCATCAGGAACTGCCAGCAACTATACTTTGAGTATAGATGGTTTAGCCAGTGCCTGTACCCCACCTCCACCCTGTACGCCGCCTACATCTTCAGTGTTGAGCCAGGTGCAGATGCCGGGTGCAACAGTTCAATTATTCAATGAAGGATTTACCACAGTTGTTCCTGCCACATGGGCTTTTCAAAATAACAGCCAGCCTGTTGGTGCTACTAACTGGTTCCAGGGAAATACAGCAGTATTTCCTGCAAACTCCGGTCCTGCCAATTCTTATGCAGGTGCCAATTTCAATAACACAACTGGTGCCAATACGATCAGCAACTGGTTATTTGCACCAAGTGTTTTATTAAAGAATGGAGATATTTTCACATTCTTTACCAGGAGGGTTGTGAGTACTTTCCCCGACAGGTTACAGGTAAGGATGAACAGTACCAATACGGGTACCAATGTTGGTGCTACCAGTACCAGTGTTGGAGATTTTACAACCCTGTTGCTGGACATTAATCCTACATACACAACAACAGGTTACCCTACCGCATGGACGCAGTTCTCGGTTACCATGTCAGGTTTACCTGCCGGTGGTGTTAACGGCCGTTTGGCTTTCAGGTATTTTGTTGAGAATGGCGGCCCCGGTGGTGCCAACTCTGATTATATCGGAATTGATGATGCCGTTTATTCAACAACAACAGTTGGACCTCCAACAACCTGTACTGGTTCTACAACGAATTTAAAAGTTGATATTACCGGTGGTAACTACCCTTCTTATACGGTTACCATTAACGCAGTACCTGGTGGAAACTTTACAGTGACCAACTATGTGAGCGGTTCATATATCCCGGTAACCCCTGCAGTAACAACTACATACTCTTTGGTATCTGTTGTAGCTACAGGCAATGGTACCTGTATAGGTACCGGTAACAGTGGTACTCCTACGGTTACTGTTTTACCTGCAACGGTAACACCCATTACCATTGTCGCTGATCCTGCCGGCCCACTTTGTGCCGGTGATCCAAAATTACTGACAGTGACCGGTGCATCAGGTGTTCAAACATTTACAAGCGTGGCACCCATTACCATTAATGCTTCGGGTCCGGCAACACCTTATCCTTCCAACCTGGTTGTAACAGGTTTACCGGTTACCGGTGCATCCGTTAGATCTGTGACCGTTAACGGATTGAATCACAGCTGGTCATCTGATGTTGATATCTTATTACAATCTCCATCAGGCCAGAATGTTGTTTTAGTTTCTGATATCGGATCAAGTGGTGATTATATCAATCGTATATACACTTTTGATGATGCAGCGGCTGCAACAATGCCAAGCACAAGTCCTCCGCCTGCATCAGGTACTTATAAGCCAACCAATATTGGTGCGGCTGATACCTGGATCGCTCCGGGCCCCGGTGCCATTACACAGGCTACCCCAACTTTAGCAACATTTACAGGAGACTATAACGGTACCTGGAAATTATTTGTAGTTGATGACCTGGGTGGTGATGCAGGAAGCATTACCGGCGGTTACAGTATTACTTTTGTAACACCTCCGGCTCCGGCTCCGGCAGGTTGGACCTTCTTATGGTCTCCTGCAGCAGGTTTAAGCTCAACAACCAGCAACCCGGTTGCAGCTTCACCAATGACAACAACAACCTATACCGTTATTGGAACGGCACCGGGTGGTTGCCAGACTTCAGCTGCGATCACAATTACTGTGAATCAATTACCGGCTGTTGTTAACAATCCAAGAGATACAACAGTTTGTGCAACCGGTACTGCTACATTTAGTGTAACAGGTACAGGCGCCGGCTTAACTTACCAATGGCAGCTTAGCACTACAGGTGCAGGTGGCCCATGGGTAAATGTTACCAATGGTGGTATCTATAGCGGTGCCAATACTTCTACTTTAACCATTACTGGTGTTACAGCTGCAATGACCGGCTATCGCTATCGTGCAGCTTTAAGCGGAACATGTCCTCCTGCTGCCAATTCAACAGGTGCCATATTAACTGTTAACGCCTTACCGGTTGTAACGATCTCCCCGGCCAGCCCGGTTTGTGGAGGTGTTGCAGGTATCAATGGTACTGCATTAACAGCAAGCGGTGCTAATACATATGTATGGTCTCCGATCGCAGGTTTATATACCAATGCAACAGCAACTATCCCTTACACAGGTGGTAATGCTGCTACAGTTTATGCAGCTCCTGCTGTAAATACTGTTTATACCGTTACAGGCAATGCAACAGGTACAGGTTGTTCAAATTCAGCTTCTATTACTGTAGTTTATACGCCTCCGGCTCCTACAGTTATCCCAAGTTCAGTAACCAAATGTATTACTGATGCTGCTGTACAATTATGTGTAACGTCATCTTTGGCGCCATCACCATTTACAGCCAGTTATACTTCAGGTGCAATAAATGTTGCTATTCCTGAAGGTGCCTTCCCGGCTCCTCCGGCAACTGCAGGTGTTTCCACCATCGCAGTTCCATTGCCTGCAACAGCACAGATCACCAACATGAGGGTAACGATGAATATCACCCATGCTTATGTTGGCGACGTGGTTGCTGTATTAAAAGCACCAAACGGGCAGGTATTTAATTTAGATGCCCTGCTTAACAGAACAAATAACGCAGGAGCGAATTTTGTAAATACGGTGATCAGCTCTGCCGGAACAACTACACTTGATTTAGGTGTAGCACCGTTTACAGGCACATTTAGAGCGGATGCAGCTGGTGCTACATTCACGGCCTTTGGCTTTACGCTTGCCGGCGGTCCTGTTGGTTATACACCAACAACAACCAGCTGGAACAGTTTATATCCATCACCAAACGGTAACTGGACACTGGCTATGTATGATGCCGGAGCTCCTGATGTAGGAAACTTAACATCATGGTCAATTGCCTTTGATTACCTGTATGGTCCTCCTGCAGCCGGCGTATGGTCTCCGGCAGCTGGTTTATTCATGGATGCAGCAGCAACCATTCCGTATGTTGCCGGTACACCTGCAACTTGTGTGTACACCAACCCAACACCTGCAGGAGTTTATCCTTACCAGGTAACGGTTACGAGTGTAGGACCTGATGCATTCCAGTCATTCACTAACCCGGCACCAATTACCATTACCAATGCCGGATCAACTCCTTATCCGTCAAACCTTGCAGTAACCGGTTTACCAACAACAGGTGTTTCTGTTGAATCAGTAACACTTACCGGTTTAAGCCATAGCTGGTCTGATGATATGGATATCGTGTTACAATCACCTACAGGTGTAAACGTAATTTTGATGTCTGATGTGGGAGGTGCAAGTGCACCAAATAATGTTACTTATACGTTCTCAGATGCCGGCGGGGCAATGGGCACAGCTGCCAATCCAACCGGAACCTACCGTCCAACCAACCTGGTTGGTACTTTAGGTGTAGAACCTGATAATTTCCCGGCTCCGGGTCCTGGTTCAGTTGCACAGACTACTCCGGCTTTATCCATGTTTACCGGCGATCCAAACGGAACCTGGAAATTGTTTGCAGTAGATGATTTTGCAGGTGATGACGGTCTGCTTTCAGGTGGTTACCGCATTAATTTCAAATATGCTACTGCTGGTTGTACTTCACCGGCAAGAACAGTTGTGGTAACGGTTAATCAACCGGCTGCCATCACTGCTCAACCGGTTAATTCAACAGTATGTACCGATGGCGTTGCTACATTTACAGTAGCTGCTACCGGCAGTACTCCTTTAACTTATCAATGGCAGGTTAGTACCAATGGTGGTAATACCTGGGCCAATGTAACCAATGGAGGAGTTTACAGTGGTGCTACAACAGCAACATTAACCATCACAGCTCCACCGGTGAGCATGAGTGGATATTTCTACCGGGTTATTGTACAGGGTGCTTTACCTTGTCCAAGTGTAACTTCATTCCAGAGAGTTTTAACAGTTAACCCGTTACCAACAGTGGTGATCTCAGCCAGTCCTTATACCAGGCTGTTCCCGGGATTAACAACTACATTGTCATCAACCGTTACACCGGCAGCTGCAAGCAGCTATACCTGGTTAAGAAATGGTGTGGCAGTTGCAGGAGCCAATGCAGCTACACTGGTAGTTGATATTGATGGTTTGGGAGATTACACTTTAAGGGTTACAGATATTAACGGTTGTACCAATGTATCCAACATGGTTACTATTACTGATTCAATTAGCGGTAAATGCTTTATTTACCCTAACCCAACCAGTGGTAAATTCCAGGTAAGATATTTTAGTGTAGCCAACAACGTGTTACCACGTACATTGACCATTTATGATGCCAAGGGCGACAGGGTGTTTACACAGTACTACACCATTGGAAGGCCTTACGACAGAATGGATGTTGATATGCGTGCATACGGAAAAGGTTTGTACTGGGTTGAGATCGGTGACCTGAATGGTAACCGTATCACCATGTGCAGAGTGGTTATTCAATAAGACTAACTAAACATTAGTTATACAATCCCTCCCGGTTTTACCGGGGGGGATTTTTTTGTACATTCACGATACCTTTTTTAAGAAATATGCCACCCATCATTTTATTACACTGTGCTGCCGGTGCGATAGATCAACTGTCTGAACTGGAAAATAACCTGGCTCATTCATTGTTGGTTCACCGCCTTAATTTCAGCGGGCATGGTGGTTTGCCATTTGCCGGTGAGTTGTTCTCCATTCAATTATTTGCAGAAGAAGTGATCCGTTTTTTAGATAAACAGGAAATTGAATCTACCCATATTTTCGGGTACAGTATGGGTGGCTATGTGGCGATGTACCTGGCAAAATTTCATCCGCACCGGGTCAAAAAAATAATTACCCTGGCCACAAAATTCAATTGGAATGAACCCTTCGCAGCAAAAGAGATCAATATGCTTGATCCGGCAGTCATTGAAAAAAAATTACCTGCGTTTGCGGGCAGTTTAGAAAAAAGGCATGCACCCAATAACTGGAAAACTGTTCTTGAAAAAACGGCTGCCATGCTTTTTGAAATGGGAAAAGATAATCCTTTAAAACCCGGTGATCTTAAAGATATCCAACATGAAACCTTACTATTACTGGGCGACCGGGATAAAATGATAACGGCGGAGGAAACACGGGATGTGTATAAAATGCTGCACCATGCACAAATGGTCATTTTGCCCGATACGCCTCATCCAGTTGAAATGGTAAATACAGCCAGGCTGGCATCAGAAATAAGATCATTAATACTGGATACCGGTTAGCTTAATGCCTGATTATTAATCCAATACCATGTAAACCTGCTCAAAATGAACGGTATCGGCAATCCCGGTGCAAATTAGCCCGGTTTTAAACCCTTAAATCACTCATATTTTACTACCTTTGCCGTCCCGTTTAAAAAACCACGGGTTATTTTATGTCATTTATTATTAACAAACAATTAAACGCAGATGCACAGGAAGGTTCTGCCGGCGAGACCGGGGAAACTGCTGCGAAAACAAATGTGCCTGGTGAAATGATGGAAACAACTGAAACTGCCCCTACAGCTGAAGTAGCTGTTGAATCAACTCCTGTAGTTGATATTGAAATTAAAGCACCTGTTTCTGAAACAGTTGTAACTGCTCATGATGATTTTGACTGGAGTGTTGACAAACGCAATGTAACCAGTTATACTTCAGAAGAAAAAGAAAAGTATGATGTTGTTTATGACAACACTTTTAAGCAGATCAATGATGGTGAAATGATCATGGCTACCATTGAATCATTAACCAAAACAGATGCTGTTGTTAACATCGGTTTTAAAAGTGATGGCCTTATTTCTTTGAACGAATTCAGAGACATCCCCGGTGGTGTTAAAGTAGGAGACGTACTGGAAGTAATGGTTGTGGAAAAAGAAGACAGGGAAGGTAACCTGCACCTGAGCCGCAAATCTGCCCGCACTACCCGTGCCTGGGAAAGGATCGTGGATGTACATAAAACCGGTGAAATTGTTACCGGACTTGTTACCAGCAAAACAAAAGGCGGTTTGATCGTGGATGTATTCGGCATGGAAACTTTCTTACCGGGATCTCAGATCGATGTGAAGCCGGTTACTGATTACGACCAGTTTGTTGGAAAAACAATGGAATTTAAAGTGGTTAAGATCAACGAAGCCATCAAGAATGCCGTTGTATCTCATAAAGCGCTTATTGAAAGTGATATTGAAGCCCAGAGAGCCGAGATCATGGGTAAACTCGAAAAAGGCCAGGTACTGGAAGGAACGATCAAAAACATCACTGATTTTGGTGCATTCCTTGACCTTGGCGGATTGGACGGTTTATTATACATCACCGATATTTCATGGGGACGTATCAACCACCCAACTGAAGTATTGAAGATGGACCAGAAACTGAACGTGGTGGTATTGGATTTTGATGATGATAAAAAACGTATCAGCCTTGGTTTAAAACAATTAACTCCTCACCCATGGGATACCCTTACAGAGAGCCTGAAAGAAGGTGAAATTGTAAAAGGTAAAGTGGTAAATATTGAAGACTACGGTGCGTTCCTCGAGATCATGCCGGGTGTTGAAGGTTTGGTACACGTAAGTGAAATTACCTGGGCCAACACACCGATCAACGCTAAAGAATTCTTCAAATTAAATGATGAGTACGAAGCTAAAGTTGTTACCCTTGATAAAGACACCCGCAAGATGAGTTTGTCTATCAAGCAAATGACTGAAGATCCATGGAGCACTATCGAAACTTCTTTCCCTGAAGGAAGCAAGCACATGGGTGTAGTTAAGAACATCACGCCGTATGGTGTGTTTGTTGAATTAACTACCGGTATCGGTGGCATGATCCACATCAGCGACCTGAGCTGGTTAAAGCGTTTCAACAACCCGAATGAATATACGAAAGTTGGTAACGAGATCGAAGTGATCATCATGAATATTGATAAGGAAGGACGCAAACTCCAGTTGGGACATAAGCAGATCGAAGAAGATCCATGGAACTCACTGGAAAGCACATTCCCTGTTGGAAGTGAGCACGAAGGAACAGTTGTGAAGAAAGATGATAAAGGCGCCATTGTTCAATTGCCTTACGGACTGGAAGGATTTGCTCCTGCCCGTCACCTGGCAAAAGAAGATGGCAAATCGGTTGGTATAGATGAGATCGCTAAATTCATGGTGATCGAATTTGACCGTAACGACAAGCGCATTGTTTTAAGCCATGCCCGCCTTTGGGAGCAGGTGATCGAAGAAGAGAAACAGGCCGTTATTAAAGAAAAGAAAGCCGAGTTTGAAGTAACCAAAAAAGCCGTAAAGAATTTACAAAGCAAGGTTGAAAAATCAACCTTAGGCGATATTGGTGCATTGGCCGACTTAAAGGCAAAGATGGATAGTGATGCAGGTGCTGCTGCAGAAGCTGCTTCCGATGAGCCAAAATCAGAGTAGGAATTCGCCTCCCGGCGAGTTCACCCTCTAAAAATAAAAAGACCGTTCAGCATAAGTTGAACGGGTTTTTTATTTGGATTTCTCAGGCAGGTCCTGCTGCCCTCACACAAAATCTATAGTAGGGACTCGCCTGGAAAGTTAAAAATTCATTCATTTTATATGATCTACATTTACTAAAATATAATCAATGGAAGGAATTTGGATACTTATTGGATTAGGCCTTTTTTTAAAATCTAACAGGATCTTAATGAATATTTTTCATGTAGAACGATCAGGCAAAATTTGATTATATATACTTTATTGGGATTCCTTGTTTTCTGCCATGACAATGTCCTTTTAGCTATGACAAGTCTTCACCAGCTTCCCTGATCGTGTTTATATTTTATGTTTTAGGGCTATCTGTTCAAATTGGTTATTGGTATTTTAAGAACCCGGGAACGACAGGACTTAAAAAAATAAATTGAAATAAATAAAAATCCCGCGCAAATGAATTGCACGGGATTTTTTTATGTTGATATTTTAAAACCTTTATTAATCCAATATCTTTACCTCTGTTCTCCTGTTCTGTGCCCTGCCCTCTTCCGTTTTGTTACTGGCTATGGGCACTGTTAACCCATATCCTTTTGCTGTTACCCGGTTGGGGTCGATACCTTTACTGAGTAAATAATTTCTTACAGTGTTTGCCCTCGCTTCTGATAATACCAGGTTGCTTTTTGCCGAACCTACATTATCAGTATGCCCCTGCAGTTCAATGCGCTCATCATCTTTACGGTTAAGGTAGGCCACCAGTTCGTCAAGTACCTTGTAGGAATCTTCTTCAAGATCGGCCTTGCCGGTCTCAAAATTACAGTCTTCCAGGATAAAACTTTTTGCAGGCATAAACTGTATAGCTACCTTGAACGGATCTTTATAATAAGCCCTTCCTTCCAATGGCGGTATATCCAACACGATATAACTGGTAGAGTCTTTAAAGCCAAGGATAAATATCTCGTATTTATCACCAGCCGGTAAGCGTACAGAAAATTTACCGGTTGTGTCGGTAAGGCCCTGGTATTCCCTGCCATTTAAATTACTCCTGAAAATAACGATCTCACGTGAAAGTACATTACCCTTAAAATCGGTCATGCTCACATTTACGGGTGCATCCTTGGGTATGCTGGCATCCTGTACTGTTCCTCCCTGGCTAAATGCAATAACAGGTATTAAAAACTGATCAGGCTGTAAAATAATTTTCGCTTCATTACAAACTGGTGTTATTTGGTTTAAAGATACTACTTCGTTCATTTTTAAACAGTTTTTTCCTGTTTTCAGCCTGAGCTATGCAGTACAATATAAATATAAAAAGGTAATTACCTTTTTTTCAATTATTGTGCCACGGGTCCTGTTTTTTGTTAACCACTTGTAAATGCCTTACAGTCTTGTTTGCAGCCGGACAACCATTTCATCCTTCCAGCTTTTAAAATCACCTGCCAGTATATGATTCCGGGCTTCACCAACCAGCCACATATAAAAAGCCAGGTTGTGTACGCTGGCAATGGTAAGCCCCAGGTACTCTTTCGATTTCATCAAATGCCGCAGGTAGGCTTTGCTGTAATAGTTGCTCATGGCACAACCGATCCCGTCATCGATCACCGAAAAATCCTTTTCCCATTTTTTATTATCAATATTGATCACACCATTGGTTGTAAATAACATGGCATTGCGGCCATTACGGGTTGGCATCACGCAGTCAAACATATCGATACCCAAAGCAATGCTTTCCAAAATATTCCAGGGCGTGCCCACACCCATTAAATAACGGGGCTTCTGCACCGGTAAAATATCACAGCACAGTTCAGTAAATTCATACATCATTTCCACAGGTTCGCCTACACTTAAACCGCCAATAGCATTTCCGGTTGCATTTTTAGAGGCAACAAATTCAGCTGAAGCTGTACGCAGGTCCTTATAGTTACTGCCCTGCACGATCGGGAATAAATTTTGTGTGTAGCCGTATTTATCCGGGGTGGCATCAAACCTGGCAATACAACGGTCAAGCCAGCGATGCGTAAGCTCCATACTTTCACGTGCATATTTATGATCACTGGGATAAGGTGGGCATTCATCAAATGCCATGATAATATCGCCGCCAATGATCCTTTGAATATCCATTACAAGCTCCGGTGTAAATAAATGTTTGCTTCCGTCAATATGACTTTGAAACAAAGCCCCCTCTTCAGTAAGTTTTCGGTTATTTGCCAGTGAAAAAACCTGGTACCCGCCACTGTCAGTTAAAATGGGTTTATCCCAGCCATTAAAATGATGCAGCCCCCCGGCAGCTTCCAGTATTTCAAGGCCCGGCCGCAGGTATAAATGATAGGTATTGCCAAGGATGATCTGGGCTTTTACTTCGGTATACAACTGCTGCTGGGTTACCGCCTTTACACTGCCCACCGTACCCACGGGCATAAAAATGGGTGTCAGGATCTCGCCATAGGAGAGGGCTTTAGAGCTCACTTAAATGATATTCTCTTCTATATTTATAATTCCCTACATCAAAGACTTTTGATTTTTGATCCTGCCTGCCGGCAGGCAGGTTTTTACTTTTTACTTATTCCCATTCCTTATTTTTGTTCCATGAATTTTACCCAAAACTGGCAAATACTTTTTTATGCCTTTTGTTTAGTTACCCTGGTACAGCTTTTTTATTACCTCTTTTTTTTTATAAGGCTGGCATTTTATAAAGCTAAATCAAAAGCTATATCGCAAACGCATCCCGTTTCAGTTATTATTTGTGCCCGTGATGAAGCCGCAAATTTAGCGAAAAATCTTCCGGGAGCGCTGGTGCAGCAATACCGTACCACGCATGAAGTAATTGTGGTGGATGACAATTCGTTTGACGACAGCAAATACCTGCTGGAAGAATACCAGCGAACATACAGGCAATTGCAGGTGGTACAGTTAAAACAGGAAGCCAAACTGATACCCGGTAAAAATTCCCGTTAAGCATCGGTATCAAAACGGCCAAACATGAAATTGTGTTACTTACCGATGCGGATTGTGTACCAGCCAGTGAGTTCTGGATAGATAAGATGCAGGAAACCTATGATGAAAATACAGAGATCGTGCTGGGTTATGGCCCCTATCATAAAAAAAAGGGGCTGCTGAATAAAGTGGTACGCTGGGAAACATTTCATACGGCTTTGCAGTATTTTTCTTACGCACTGGCGGGCAAACCATACATGGGCGTGGGCCGAAATCTCAGTTATAAAAAAACGATCTTTTACAGGCACAAGGGTTTTTCTGCCTATAACAATATTCCCAGCGGGGATGATGACCTTTTCATTAATATGGCAGCCACAAAAAAAAATACAAAGATCAATATTGATAAAGATGCTTTTACATTAAGCGAGGCTCCCAAAACCTGGAGTGCCTGGATTAAGCAAAAGAACAGGCATTACAGTACCGGGAAATATTATAAGCCGGTTCACAAATTTTTGCTCGGCCTGTATACGTTATCACATTTTTTGTTTTACCCTTTACTGGCAGCATCCATTATTTTATATGGCTGGCAACCGGCACTGATCGTTTTTGGTATCCGCTTTATAGTACAGGCGATGGTGTTGTATCCGTGCATGAAAAAACTGAATGAACAGTCCATGTATCCATGGTTTTTGTTCATCGACATCTGGATGTTTTTTTATTACCTGATATTTGCAGCATCGGTTTTTAAAAAACCTAAGAAGGTGTGGAAATAATTTTTTACAGTAAAAGCTTTGGAGGCAGATGAGGATCCATTTCAACTTTTACTCTTGACTTTTACTTTTTTCTTTTGACTTTTTACTTTTTACTTCTACATGGAACTTATACAAAAATATTTTACCGGTTTTTCAGAGAAGCAGATCAACCAGTTTGCTGCACGATCATGTTCCCTGAAACGAAATTTCACATGGTTGACAGTATCAACAAAAAACTGAAGGTGGTAACCGAAGTAGCTGCTGCCATCGGCTTACAAAATCTCACCACACAACATGCCCGGGCCGAGGATATCAGGACTGGCCCCCAGGACCCTGCTGGCAAATTTGATGTGGTCATTTCAAGGGCTGTTGCGCCGTTAAAAGACCTTTGGCACTGGAGTAAGCCCCTTATCCAAAAAAGAAAAAATGACAATCCCGAAATTCCCAATGGCCTCATCTGTTTAAAAGGTGGTGATTTAACAATCGAAATATTTGAAAGCGGCTGCAAACCAATGGTTTGGGAAATTGAAAAAATCTTTCCGCAGGCATATTTCAGGGATAAATATATTTTATATATACCAACAAGGTGATATTTAAAACTATTATAACTTACCACTTTGTGGTATTGTTATATTCTTTCCTTTTACCCAACTTTGCAGATATGAATAACTCAGTTGCAATTGTTGAAGATAATAGTGATATACGCCAGGCTTTAGAACAGATCATAGAATCATCCGGGATTTTTACACTTTCAGGATCATGCATTACCGGTGAAGAAGCACTGGTAAAATTACCCATCCTCAATCCAAAAGTTGTGTTAATGGACATTGGCCTCGGCGATGGGATCAATGGCATTGAAGTGGTGCGTGAATTAAAAATGACGAATCCCGGGATCCTGTTTATGATGTGTACCATTTATGACGAGGATGAAAAGATATTTGAAGCGTTGAGGGCGGGTGCCAGCGGGTATATTTTAAAAAAGACACAACCGGCCAAACTGCTGGAAGGCATTACGGAATTAATGCAGGGCGGAGCACCCATGAGCAGCCAGATTGCCAGTAAAGTGGTTGCAGCATTTCAAAATAAATCTATACCGGCTTCCCATGGTTCATCGCTGGATGTTTTATCCAAAAGAGAGCATGAGATCCTGGAAATGTTGTCAACCGGGCTTTTGTACAAAGAGATCTCCGATAAACTGGCTATCAGTTCAGAAACCGTTCGCAAACATGTGTATCACATTTATGAAAAGCTGCACGTGGGAAACCGGGTAGAAGCTGTTAATAAATATTTTGGACGTTAATACAACCAGGCAATCATAAAAAACAAACCCTGTTACACCAAAGGCTGGACGGGGTTTGTTAATTTAAAAATTTCCAGAGCCAGACATCCGTTTGCGGCGTATTCCCGATGGGAAAATGATGTGTAAAACCGGAACGGGAAAATCCATTTTTTTCATAAAATTTCAGTGCCCTCTCATTATGCTCCCAAACACCTAACCAGGCCACTTCAAATTTTTTTTCCCGGGCAAAATCGATATAATGATCCATCAGTTTTTGAGCAATGCCTTTTCCGTGAAATGCTTTTAAAACATAGATCCTTTTTAACTCCAGTGCTTTCCATTTTTTTATTTCGGGGAAATTTTTGTAATCTTCCTTAAACTGCAGGTAACCAACCGGTTCTCCATCAAATTCTGCAAAAAAGGAAAATAATTCCTTATCCTGTAATTCTGCGGTCAACTTTTCTTCGTTATAATTTTCATGTAAGAACCACTGCATATCTCCAGGTGTACAGGTACCGGTAAACGTATCATAAAAAGTTTCGCGGGCAAGTACACTTAAAACAGGAACATCCTCAATGGTTACCCTGCGGATTTGTATTTCCATTGCTTACACTTTGTTGAATGCATGAACCATATTCAGGTACAATTGAATGGCGGGGATCACCAATCCAGTTCCAGCGAATTGTTTTTCCGGTCCACATCTGCCATCCTTTTCGATGGGTCAATTTCCACTTTCCGGATATCAATAAGCCTGCGTTTCATTTCAATGATATAGGTTGGATGCGTCCACTTCCAGGGCTCCGTTTCTGAACGTTTTTGTGCTTTGTTTTCGTTTGGCTTATTGCCAAACATTAGATTTAAAGGAACATAAAACATTTCGGTGCTGCCATCTTTAAAAGTGAGTTGCAGGTCAATGGGCATGGGCATATGCCCGATCCTTTTTAACCTGATCCTGGAAATGCCGTTCTCTTCCCATAAACTGTCGATCTTATAGTCGATGGTTTTGGTTGTATGCACCCAGTATTCCTTATACCAGTCAAGCTGAATGCCACTAACATCTTCGGCCACACGCATAAAATCGTTGGCATTGGGATGTTTAAAGCGCCATTGTTTATAATACTCCAGCAGGATCTTATCCCTGGCCGCGGCTCCAACAATATATCCCAGTTGCTCCATGAACACCTGTCCTTTTGAATAAGCGGCAACACTGTATGCATAATTTGAATTATAATGATCGCTGTGTGTTGTCATGGGCTCTTCCAGGTTACTTTTAACGAGGCTAAAATAACCGAGATAAGCCGAGCTGTGGTCTTCCGGTGCAATGTCAATGGCTTCCTTTAAATTCTTATTATTTGGATTTCGTTGTAACTTCCCTTCAGCCCTGCAATGCAGATTTATTATCATAAAATTTGGTGACCAGGTCTTCGGCATAACTGGTGAAACCCTCATCCATCCAGGCATACATGCTTTCATTGGTTCCCAGCATCATCTGGTACCAGCTATGCAGCCATTCATGAAATACGGTTCCCAATCCCGGTCCCACCAGTAAGGTCGCCATAGGATATTCCATTCCGCCATCACCACCCTGGATGAACGAATATTGCGGATAGGGATATTTGCCAAAGTTTTTTTCAATAAATGGCAATGCCTTTGCAGCTGCAGTTAATACCGTTGCCCAGGCAGAATCATTTTTTGGGTTATTGGACTTATACTTATAAATAGAATGTAAGGTTGGCCCGCCCCCGGGCATTTTATAAGCCAGGTGCTTATAATCCGGGTCAGCCGTCCATACAAAATCATGGATGTTTTCGCCCACAAAACGCCAGGTCCTTTTTGCTTTATTGGTTGGTTTTAATTCGGTACCGGGTGCATCATAGCCCCAGCCGATCTCAGCGGCATTCATCAACAACCCTGTTCCTCCCAGTTTATAATCTTTATCGATCCGGATGGTTACATCAAAATTGCCCCACACACCATAAAACTCACGGGCAACATAAGGCGTAGGATGCCAGCCTTCATAATCGTATTCACACATTTTGGGATACCACTGGCTCATACTGTAACGCACACCTGTAGTTGGATTATCCCTTCCGCTCCGGCGACCCTGCAGTGGTACCTGTGCTTCAAATTCCATTTCAAAAACAACCTTGCTCCTGGCTGCAATGGGTTTGGTTAAATTTACTTCCAGAATGGTTTCATGATATTTGAATGGCTGCGGCACACCATTCATTTTAAGTGAAATAATTTTTTGATACCCGATCTCATCTTCCTTCAGGTTTGCAATACGGTCCTTAACCCTGCCATCCCAATCGGGGCGGTTACTCACCAGTACCTTGCCCAACTCCTGGCTCCTCGCGTCCATACTGCTGTTGGGCTGAAAAGCATTAAAATATAAATGATAAAACACTTTGTTTAAAACAACCGGCGAATTATTACTGTACTCCAGTCTTTGTTTACCGGTAAACCGGTTGGTCTGCACATTCATATCAATATTCATATTGTATTTTACTGCCTGCTGCCACCGGGTTACCTGGGCAAAAGAAATTACATGTAAACACAAAACTGCGCTCAAAAAAATGGCTGATTTCTTCATTTACTAAATTTTATATGGGTAAATTTCGGTAAAATAGCTTTATGAATAACATAAAACTGATAAATGGTTTTCCCTTTATAAAATTCAACAGGGATACATATGATATGGAAGCCATGAAAGAAAGAGCTGCAGCTTTTGCAGCCTGGATGGATAGCAGGAGAACATGTCGTGATTTTTCAGACAGGCCGGTTGACAGGGAAATCATTGAAAATATCATCATGGCTGCCTCCTCTGCGCCAAGCGGTGCCCACAAACAACCATGGACCTTTTGCGTAGTAAGTGACCAATCATTAAAAATCCGGATAAGAGCAGCAGCTGAAAAAGAAGAACAGGAAAGTTATAACAGACGAATGCCTGAAGAATGGCTGAAAGACCTGGCACCCATTGGCACTGACTGGCAAAAACCATTTCTTGAAACGGCTCCCTGGTTAATCATTGTTTTTAAACGAAGTTATGAACCGGAACCCGGCGGACATAAACACCAGAATTATTATGTAACGGAAAGTGTTGGACTGGCCTGTGGTTTTTTATTGGCTGCCATACATCATGCCGGGCTGGTGGCACTCACGCATACCCCATCACCGATGAATTTTTTAGCGAGGATATTAAACCGGCCCGAAAATGAAAAACCTTTTTTACTGATACCGGTTGGTTATGCTGCTGAAGAATGTTGGGTGCCCGATCTAAAAAGGAAAGCATTGAATGAAGTGTGTTGCTGGTATTAGTTTTTTCCGGCTACCACGATCACGATCTCGCCTTTTACAGTTTTTGCATTAAAATGATCATGCAGTTCCTGTAAACTACCCCTTGCATTTTCTTCAAATTTTTTGGTGAGTTCCCGGCTAACCGCACATTGCCTGCCGGCACCAAAGTATTGTATAAGATCATGTAATGTTTTAACCAATCTCATGGGGCTTTCATAAAAAACCATGGTTCTTTCTTCATCAGCCAGTTTTTCAACATGGTTTGCCTGCCTTTTTTAAGTGAGAAAGCCTTCAAAACAAAAGCTGTTGATAGGCAGGCCGCTGTTTACCAGTGCCGGTACAAAAGCTGTAGCGCCCGGTAAACATTCAACTTTGATATTATTTTTGATACATTCCCGAACCAGTAAAAAAGCAGGATCACTGATACCCGGTGTACCGGCATCGGTAAGCAGTGCCATGGTTTTGCCTGCAGCCAATTGCCCGGTTAAATGCGAAAGTATTTTATGCTCATTGTGCTGGTGATAAGGCGTTATGGGTTTTTGAACCTGGTAGTGATTCAATAATACAGAAGAGGTGCGGGTATCTTCGGCCAGGATAAGGTCTACCGATTTTAAAATGTCAATGGCCCTGAAAGTGATATCAGCAAGGTTACCGATGGGAGTTGGAATAAGGTAAAGCACTATTGTAGATTTTAGATTGTAGATTGTAGATATATATATAGCCGCATCACCAATCTAAAATCGGCAATCTACAATCTAAAATATTTTAACTCACTGTGATCTCGTACACTTCCATCACCGGGTTGGCCAGCAATTTTTTGGCTGCATCATCTGCAGTTGCTAAAGCAGCTTCTTTACTGTCTGCTTCAACCTGAAGGTCAATATGTTTGCCAATACGAACGTCTGAAATATTTTGTAAGCCTAAATTCTGTAAGCCACCCATTACCGCTTTACCCTGGGGATCCAGTAAATCTTTAAGCGGCATCACTTTTCTCTGAACAATAAATATCATGAGAAAGTTTTTTTGAAGATCAAAGATAAAATAATGTACGCGATAAAAATAATGGGAACTGCCAGCCAGTTAAAAATAAATGCAGCAATAACCGCAACAACGAGCAGCATTATTTTAGGTATATTATTTTTTATACTGAAATCCCTGAACTTAAGTGCCATTAACGGTAAGGTTGAAACCATTAGCCAGCTAACCATTACAATAACTGCATACAACACCCATTTATTGGTAAGCCATTCGTTTACATTGATGACATTGTTACCATAATGTAAGATCAGCGGAAAAGAAGCGATGAATAAACCTGCAGCAGGAACAGGCACCCCTTTAAATCCATAAGATTGCGAACTGTCAAGATTAAACCTTGCCAAACGGTAGGCAGCTGCACAGGCCACAATAAAAGCAGGCAATAACCAGGCAATTGAAGTTTCCAATCCGTTTTCTTCCTTGATAAAACTGGTCCGGAGCAGTTGATACAAAATTACAGAAGGCGCCACACCAAAACTTACCACATCGCTTAATGAATCCAGTTGTTTACCCATATCGGATGATGCTTTCAATAAACGGGCAACAAAGCCATCCAGGCAATCAACAATGGCGGCTGCCATAATAAAAAGCAGCAACCCTAATTTTTCAGGAATATTATAATGTGAACTGAGGTCTTCGCCAACATATATGGAGATCGTTTCTGTTTGCAGGGCAAAAACGATGGCAATACAGCCTAAAAAAAGATTGATCAAGGTAAAAATATTGGGGATATGTCTGGTCATCAGGTTTTTCTATTTTTTCATCAACGCCTCTATATCCTCTACAGTAAGTGGAATATTTTTCATCAGGTCCTTATTACCGGACTTGGTTATCCAGAAATTATTTTCGATCCGTACCCCCATTTGTTCTTCTTCAATATAAATACCCGGTTCAATGGTAAATACCATACCGGCTTTGATGGGTTCTGTCCTGGTACCCAGGTCATGTACATCAATGCCCAGGTGATGTGAAATGCCATGATAGAGGTATTTTCGGTAAGCCCTGTTTTCAGGATCCTCATTTTTGATGTCTGACTTTTTCAATAACCCGATCTTTTGAAAAATAACAGTTGCCTCATCTCCCACTTTCTCAGTGTAATCCACAATGCTGATGCCGGGTTTTAAAATACTGGCTGCATAATGATGCAGGTGCAGGCAGGCATTGTAAATCGTTTTTGCCTGCGTCCAAATTTTCCGTTAACGGGAATGGTCCTGGTGAGGTCGGCATTGTAACCGCCATAATCAGCACCAAAATCCATTAATATCAATTCCCCGTCTTTACACTCACGGCTGTTTTCAACATAGTGCAATGTTCTGGCCCTGTCGCCACTGGCAATGATGGATCCATAACCCGGGCCCGTTGCCCTTTGTGATAAGAAAGAATGATAGATCTCTGCTTCAATTTCGTATTCCATTACGCCCGGCTTAATGAACTGCATTAACCTTCTGAAAGTGTTATCGGTTATGTCTATCGCTTTTTGTAATACCTCAATCTCAAGTGCCGATTTAATTCCCCGGAGGTCTTTTAAAATACGGGCGCTGCGTTTATAATTGTGCAACGGAAAGCGCTGCTTCATCATTTCGGCATAACGGTAATCCCTAACCGGAACGAGGTTGGCTTTACGGTCGTTCTCGTTGCTGTTTAAGTAAATCGTGTCTGCCAGGTGTACCCAGGGTTGCATCAATCCATCCAGTGTATCCAGCCAAACAATGGTTTTAACCCCGGAAATATCCGTTGCCTCATTTGCCCTGAACCGGTGGCCATCCCATTTTTCTTTCATCGCATTGGGCCTCACCAATACCAGAACTTCACGGTATTTGGCATCGGGATTATCCGGGGAAAGGATCAGCATGGTATCTTCCTGCTCAATACCGGTTAACCAATACAGGTCGGCATTTTGTTTAAACCGGTGCAGCTGGTCGCCATTGGTTGGCAATTCATCATTGCTGTTAAAAATGGCAATGCTGTTTTTTTCCATCCTTTCAGCAAAACGACGGCGGTTTTGAATAAATATTTCGGGGTTAAGGGGGAGATATTTCATAATTTTTATTTAACTGCAATATACATTTTAAAAGTGTTTTATCTTTTGAAAAGGTCTTGAATGCCTTTTTATTAAATTGATCGTTTTATACATGAATGATCAACCATTAAACGGGGTAATAATTATCAAAGAATGATAAAACCAACCGGGGCGTCAAATTAACCTCATTAAAAAAAACAGGATAATATTTAAACTTATTTAATAAAATTGATAAATATTTAATATTTATAAATTATTAACCCTTTTCGGCTTATATTTTTTAAATATACGTTTACAGGTTTAGCTTTTTAATTTTACAAAACCATAACTTTGCGGCAACGATTGCGTAAACCTAAATTATTACATGCTATGTCAGTAACTACTTCACTAACCGCACCTGTTGATTCATTGAAAAAACTTGGATTAACCTCTTTCGAAAATGTTCATTATCAACTTAATCCCCGACCAGTTAACCGAGCAGGCTGTACAGCGTGGCGACGGGGTATTGAATGATACCGGGGCCCTGTTGATCAATACCGGGAAATATACCGGCCGCAGCCCTAAAGACAAATTTACAGTTAAGGATGCCCTTACCGAAAACACCGTTCACTGGAACGATTTTAATATTCCTTTTGAAGAAAAATATTTTTACAGCTAAAAGAAAAAATGCTGGTGCACCTGAGCGGAGAAGAACTATGGGTACGTGATTGTTATGCCTGTGCCGAAGAAGCATACAGGCTGAAGATACGGGTGATCAATGAAAATCCATGGAGCAACCTGTTTTGTTACAACATGTTCATCCGCCCCGAAGAAAAAGACCTGGAAAATTTTGAACCGGAGTGGCATATTATACAGGCACCAAGCTTTAAGGCCGATCCTGCTGTTGATGGCACCCGTGCCGAAAATTTTGCAGTGATCAGTTTTATCCATAAAACCATTTTAATTGGCGGCACCGGTTATACCGGTGAAATGAAAAAAGGCATTTTTACCATACTTAATTTTGTATTGCCAACAAAGGCCGGCGTATTAAGTATGCATTGTAGCGCCAATATGGGCGATGCCGGCGATACGGCCATATTTTTTGGCCTGAGCGGCACCGGTAAAACAACATTGAGCGCCGACCCAAACCGCAGGCTGATCGGTGATGATGAACATGGCTGGACCAAAGACAGTGTATTTAATTTTGAAGGTGGCTGTTATGCCAAATGTATTGATCTGAGTGAAGAAAAAGAAAGGGAGATCTTTAATGCCATCAGGCCGGGAGCTTTGGTTGAAAATGTAACTTTTATTGAAGGAACCAAAACCATTGATTTCAGCAGTAAAAAAATCACGGAGAATACCAGGGTAAGTTACCCGTTATCCTTTATCAGCAATGCGCTTGAACCGTCCATTGGTAAAACGCCTAAAAATATTTTCTTTTAACCTGCGATGCATATGGGGTATTACCTCCCATCAGTAAATTAACTGCAGGGCAGGCCATGTACCAGTTCATCAGCGGCTATACGGCAAAGGTAGCCGGAACCGAAGCCGGGGTTACCGAACCAAAATCTACATTCAGCGCCTGTTTTGGCGCCCCTTTTTTACCACTGCACCCTGCCCAATATGCCGAGATGCTTGGTAAAAAAATAGAAGAGACCAAAGTACATGTTTGGCTGGTGAACACCGGCTGCAGCGGAGGGGCTTATGGCACAGGCCACCGTATGAAACTGGGTTATACCAGGGCCATGATCACTGCGGCACTGGAAGGCAAACTGGATAATGTAAATTATGAAGCACATCCTGTTTTTGGAATGATGATGCCCGTTGAATGCCCGGGAGTTCCTGCAGAAATTTTAAACCCACGCAACACCTGGGCCGATAAAGCTGCTTATGATGCCATGGCAAAAAATCTTGCCGGCCAGTTCGTTCATAATTTTGAGAAATATGCCAGCGGCGCCAATGAAGAGATTTTAGCAGCCGCACCAAAACTGTAAACCAAATAACAACCAACTGCTTCTGAAAATCCCCTGAACTGTTTCGGGGGATTTTATTTTATTGTAATCTTTCAGTTGAAATGCATCTCCGGTATATCCCCCTCCACGATCAGCTTCCCGGCTGTTTTAGCAACAATTTCTTCCACAGAAACACCGGGTGCCCTTTCCAGTAATTTAAAACCATCATCCGTTACATCTAGTACGGCCAGTTCTGTTACCACTTTTTTAATACAACGTTTGCCGGTAAGTGGCAATGTACATGCGGGTAATAATTTACTTTCGCCTTTGGGGTTGGTATGCATCATGGCCACAATGATATTTTTGGCGCTGGCTACCAGGTCCATTGCGCCGCCCATGCCTTTTACCATTTTGCCGGGTATTTTCCAGTTGGCAATATCTCCGTGCTCACTTACTTCCATGGCACCCAAAACAGTTAAGTCAACCTTTCCGGCACGTATCATACCAAAGCTCAGGGCACTGTCGAATATTGATGAGCCGGGTAAAGTAGTTATCGTTTGTTTGCCTGCATTGATCAGGTCGGCATCTTCTTCACCTTCAAAAGGGAAAGGCCCCATACCCAATAATCCATTCTCACTCTGTAAAACCACGTTTACTCCTTCCGGAATATAATTGGCAACCAGGGTTGGAATACCAATGCCAAGGTTTACGTAGTAACCGTCTTTAAGTTCCTTTGCAATACGTTGCGCTATTTGTTCTTTGGTTAAAGCCATACCCCTGTCTCCGCCGCAGCGGAGAACTTAGTTTTAAAGTTTATAATTCTTTTCAATCAGCATTTTATAAAAACTGACTTTTAATTTAATACTGTAATTAATTACATACTCCCGGTTTCCCCCTTCCCTTCGACTATCGTTCAGGACTGGCAGAGGGTGCTTTCCGCACTGTCCTTTGCTCAATCCTTTTCTCATAATCCTTTCCCTCAAAGATCCGGTGTACATAAATACCGGGCGTATGAATCTGGTTGGGATCCAGTTCCCCGTCTGCAACCAGTTCTTCTACCTCTGCAATGGTTATTTTGCCGGCCATGGCCATCAGCGGGTTAAAATTGCGGGCCGTGTCTTTATACACCAGGTTGCCCTGTGCATCTCCCTTCCAGGCTTTAACAATGGCAAAGTCGGCATCAAAGGCATACTCCAGCAGGTATTCCTTACCGTTAAATACCCTGCTTTCTTTTCCTGCCGCCACTTCGGTACCCACACCGGCAGGTGTAAAAATGGCGGGCATACCATAACCGGCAGCCATACACCTGGTGGCGAGTGTTCCCTGGGGTATCAGGTCCACTTCCAGTTCGCCGCTTAAAAGCTGGCGTTCAAATTCGGCATTCTCGCCCACGTATGAGGATATCATTTTCTTTACCTGCTTTTGCTGCAGCATCAGCCCGATCCCAAAATCATCTACACCGGCATTGTTTGAAATACAGGTAAGGTTTTTAGATCCGCTTTTTACCAGTGCCGCAATACTGTTTTCGGGAATGCCGCAAAGGCCAAAGCCACCGAGCATGATAACGGCTCCATCTTTTATATCGGCTACTGCTTCAGCAGCATTGTTGTATACTTTATTCATATTATTCGGCTACAGCGGGGTTTCCTTTTACATATTTTGATCGTTCTGCTTTTTTGATCAGGCTGTCAAGAATATTTTTAAACAGGGGTGTATTTGATTTATAATAATCATAACTGCTGTAAAAATCAGCTTTGGTTATTTTATGAATGGCAAATATCTGCTGCTGTAATTTTAAATTTTCTGCTGCTGCATTTTTTGCAGAATCCTTTTTAATAAAATCGGCAGTAAAGGCATCTGCCCTGATCACATCCCATAAAACAACCTGCATTTTTTCCGGCTTCAGGATACCTTCCGGTATGGTATCCTTGTTCTTGCAGGCCTGTAACATCACCAGCCCAAAAAGTAAATAGCCTAACCTTGTCATTTCATTTCATCTTTATACCTTCCGGCATTGGTAATATCCAGTCTTTGTAAAATTTCGGAAGCCCTTGCTTTATCCTGCTGCGGCGCTTTTGAAAATATCTTGATCAGTTCAGTTGCCTTACCCTGGAAAAAAAACTGGCTGATCATTTTATTGGGGTTATCAGTATTGAAATTACTCATCAGGTTCAATACATTCAACACCTCTACCCTGGCCGCATTTTCATCCTCGTACAATTTATCCATTCCCATACGGTAATAATTATAATACACATCATGCATGATGGTATACCGGCTGTTCAGCATGTTTTCTACCAGCCAATAGCGGTTCCGCACACCGTCAAAAGCTTTCCAGCCCGATATTCCCCGGCCATCCGGTGCATTATTTACAATATTCTGTGCCTTTTGAAAATATGGGTCACCGCCACGTAGCGAAAATGAAGCATAGTCGAAACCAATGACCATATAAGCATAATAGGCAATGATGGCGGTAAGGTTTGATATAAGTGCATCGTTACCGGTAACCCTGTTCTCATTAAAATCAAGTTGCTGAAACTCGATATACTTAAAAATTACATTATCGTCTTTAAAATTGATGATGGGAGAAATGTACGAAGAATTAAAAACAGGCCGTGCAGCCTGTATGGTAATGGATGCATTGTACACATTCAGGTCGCCGGTTGACTGCAGGTTCAGTAAAAAATTACATTCGATCCTTTCATTTTGGGTGAAATTATCGGAAGTCCATTTGCGTGTATTGATGAACGTGTTTAACGCAGATTGCAGGGTGCGGAAAACATTCTGGTTCACATTATTGGCAACCTGGTTACTGATCACCGTGATATTGGCCTTTAATTCCTGCGCAGCAGCCATGTTGGTTATAAAAGCCAGCAGCAGTATTAAATTAATTTTTCGCATAAAATTGTTGAATAATGGTATTTACGATGTCTATAGCCACATTTTTTTTTGACTTCATATCAAACGGAAAGGTAGTACCGTCTTTATCAAAAATAGTGATTTTGTTGGTATCATGTCCAAACCCGGCACCGGCATCCTGCAAAGAATTCAGCACGATCATATCTGCATTTTTAGTCTGCAGTTTTTGTAAGGCATATGCTGTTTCATTATTGGTTTCCAGCGCAAACCCAACCAAAACCTGTTTGCCTGTTTTTTGTTCGCCCAATGTTTTTAAAATATCCTTTGTCTTGGTTAATTGAAGGGTAAGTTCATGGCCGGTTTTCTTTATCTTTTCCAACGCATTATTAACCGGGGTATAATCAGCAACAGCAGCACTCATAACCGCGATATCGCAGCCGGGGAAGATCTTTTCACAGGCAGTAAACATGTCTTCCGCAGTTTTTACGGGTACCAGTTTAATTCCGGTATTCACTTTAACAGATGAAGGGCCAAGTACCAGGGTAACTTCGGCTCCCCGGTTTTGCATTTCTTCTGCAATGGCAACACCCATTTTACCTGTTGAATAATTACCAATAAATCTTACCGGGTCTATCTGTTCATAGGTAGGGCCTGCCGTGATCAACACTTTCTTTCCATTTAATTCAGACCTGTTCAAAAAAAACCGTTGAGCCATTGTACAATAGTTTCGGGTTCTGCCATCCTGCCTTCGCCGGTTAAACCGCTTGCCAGGTCGCCATTTTCAACAGGGATGATGTGGTTATTAAATCCTTTTATCGTTTCCAGGTTTCTTTTTGTGGAGCCATGAAACCACATATCCTCATCCATGGCCGGGGCTACAACCACGGGGCAGGTAGCAGAAAGATAAACCGCCATCAGCAGGTTATCACAGGAGCCGGATGCCATCTTTGCCAAAGTATTGCAGCTTAAAGGGGCTACCAGCATCACATCGGCCCAGCGCCCGAGCATTACATGATTGGCCCAGCTGTCATTTTCTGTAAGATCGGCCAAAACCGGGTTCCTGGATAAGGTTGACAGGGTGAGTGGTGTTACAAAATCCTTTGCGGCAGGTGTCATCACGATCCTGACTTCGGCACCGGCTTTAACCAGCAGCCTGGTTAACACAGCTGTTTTGTAAGCAGCTATACTGCCACTGATGCCCAATAATATTTTTTTGTTCTGCAACATAAAAAACCCCGCAATCATGTTTAATGAATGTGGGGTTAAAATTATGACTTCTTAACTAAATAAGATGCTAAAAGTTTGACAGCAATTAACTGAATAAGTCCTCGTCGTTCCTGCGGAAGTAAACCTTATCTTCCATAAATTCCTGGGTAGCCAGTAAAGCAGGGTTGGGCATGCGTTCGTATGCTTTTGAGATCTCGATCTGCTCCTTGTTCTCATGGATCTCTTCCAGGCTGTCGGTATGACTTGCAAATTCTTCCAGTTTGTTATGCAACTCTTCTTTCAAAGTGATGTTGATCTGGTTTGCCCGCTTTGCGATAATGGCAATGGATTCATACAGGTTACCTGTTTTTTCCTTTATATCAGATAATTTTTTAGGTTCTACCACGCTGCTGGTATTAGCGCTTAGCTGACGTCTGAGTTTGCTCATATTTTATTGCTTTAATGTTGTTTTTACTTTGGTTGCTAAAACTTTCCGCTTCTTTTAAAAGTTTACTTTCCGGGTACCGGTCCACAAAATACTGGTATTCATCTATCACTTTTTCAAAACGTTCTACCTGCTTATCGGTTATACTCAATTTGGCAAATCTATAATATGATTTAACCGCTTTAAGCATATACTCTTCCCCCTGCATCGATTCGGGGTAGTTATTGATCAGCGTGGTATAAGCAATGGCTGCAGCACGGAACTGCCCCATGTTATAATACAATTCTGCTGCACGGTGTTCTTTCTGTTCCAGTTTTGCCCTGCATTTATCAATGATATCAGAAGCATCTTTATTGCGTTCAGACCCCGGGTGTGTATTGATAAAGGTCTGCATCATACCCATCGCCCGTATCGTATTCACCTGTTCCAGTTCAAGTTTGGGTGATTGTTTGTAAAAACAATAGGCACGCATATAATCAACCTCTTCTGCCTTGGTACTGTTTGGAAAAACTTCCAGGAACCCTTTGAACAGGTTTTCGGCATCCGCATATTGTTTCATGTGATAAAAACAATAGGCATCTTTATAATATAATTCCTCAAACTTTATGGTTCCTTTGAATACCGGGAATAATTCTTCATACAGCTCCTGCGCTATCTTGTACTTACCCTTACTGTAATATTCATCTGCCATTTTCAGCTTATACTCATAATCCTTGCTTTTGGTAACCTTGCTGTAATTATTACAGGATGATATAAGAAACAGTAAAACCGCTGATGTAAATAATAATTTGAATACTTTCATAAAGGATGCAAAATTAATGTAAATAACTCAAATATGCCCGTTATTATACAAATAGCCAAAAAACAACAGTTAATGATTTGATAAAGAGGAAGATGGTGTAAACAACAGCCCCCCGATGAACGGGGGGCTGAAAATGTGCTGAATATTTTACTTATTAATTACATTTAATATCAACCGAATTCTTATCACCACCACCCACTTCGCAACTGGTAGTGATCCTGTCTGCACTGATACCTTCTTTTTCAACCAGGTATATTTTAATGGCATCTAATCTTTTCTGGCAATTGGCCTGTGATGCTTTTGAAGCTTCAGGGTATCCGAATATGGAGATCATACAATTTGGATTTGCCTTTAATTTTGAAGCCACAGTAGCCAGCATGGCCTTATTATCATTGGATAACGTGCTTATATTGCCTTTATACAATAATGACGGGTAATCACAAGGGCATGCCGTTGGTGGAGGAGTCACCGGGTTTTTACAACACTCAGGATCCGGGCATTTACCAACACCATCGGCATTTACCGGCTGGCATTCTGTTGGAGTGATCAGTTGTTTATCCTTACAATCAGGTACACCATCACCGTCAGTATCCCTTGTTACACCATGTGTATCAACCGGGCAACCGGCGGGTGTATTGGGTTCCCTGTCAAGGTGATCGCAAACACCATCACCATCTGCATCATTACAGTCATTTTTAGGTATTTTAACATTGCGGTGGTTACGCAGTTCATCATATGCATAATCCAAAGGATTAACCCACCATAAAGGTTCAACAGATTTTCCGCCCAGGTTTACATTTAAACCAAGTGAAAGGTAGTTGTAACTATCATAATCGGGGGTTAAAGCAGCATCTCCGTAAGTATGTTCCTGCCAGCGCTGCCCATCCAGCAAATCAGTTTTAACAAAGGTGAACCTGTCTTCCAAAGCCAGGTTGATTCTCCTGCTCAATTTAATGGCAACACCAGCCAATAAAGTACCGGAAGGTTTTATGGTATTATCTCCCAATTTTGGCCTGCGGTCAAGTTCGTTTTCAGCAACTGTTTCATAGGTTTTATCCATACCGGCTTTCAGTGCCTTTATTACATCCTTCCTGTTACTGTACACAGGGCTGTTGAGTGAATTGAACAATGCACTGTAATTATTGCCATTGGCATCAAGCGCATTTACCATGGTTTTAAACCAGGATAAGCCGATACCGCCACCACCATAAATTACAATACCGGTCTTTTGCTTGTGAAAACGTATATTATTTAAAGTGACAATACCCTGTAAACTAAGGTCCTGCATTTTAATTTTGTAGTTATAAAATACCTGGTCCTGGTTTGGTGAATAATTACCGGCACGATCAGAATAAACCATATCGCCGTTATTCAACCTTTCGGGAGAAAAATATCTTTGTCCTGCAGGTAAATTCCTGTTCCAGGCGGGATTTTTTCCATAATTTTCACTGGCAAGCCAGTTCAAACCCTTGCCCGTTCCATTTAAATACTGAAGTCTTAAAGAGAATACATAACCAAAAGCCTTTCTTACATGAGCTGCAAATCCCAATGTTGGTATCCTTGTAGCAACATCGCCACTTACTGAGAACATACCGGCAGAAACGCCGACTTCCCACATATTACGTGGTTTTGCAGGAAAATTATAGGTACTGTTCCAAAAATCATTCTGTTGTGCCATACGTTTAGGCGGTATAACTGAAGAGTCGTAAACACTGCCTTGCCCCCCAACCTGTGCAATAGCACTCATGGAAAGAAACAGAAAGCCTATTAAGAATTTATACTTTTTGCTAGTCATAATCTAATAATTAAGAAATTTTTATAATCTATTGAGTTAATAATATGGCAAAATTATCAAAAAACCGCCTAATAATCAATTTTTTTATGTTTTATTTAGGCTATCAAATAATATTTGCACTTATAAACGGTAAGACTCTGTTAAAAGTATTTTCGTTGCATTAAAAAAACATTGTTTTAAACTAATTACTTTACTATCAGAATATTAACCTGCAGCCGTTTCCCTAAATTTTATTTGACGGGATTTCATACTGTGGTATATTGCCTGACTTTTACACATGGATTTTATTAATAACATAATTGGGGAAGAATTAAAAATTTTTGAAAAAAATTTGCAGAAGCAGTAAAAAGCGAAACACTGTTGCTGGATACGATCATGAAGTACATCATAAAACGTAAAGGCAAACAATTAAGGCCCATGTTCGTTTTACTGAGTGCCAAACTTCATGGAGAGATCAATGAAAGTACATACCGGGCAGCTGCACTGGTAGAATTACTGCATACAGCAACCCTGGTACATGACGATGTTGTTGATGATTCACTCGAAAGAAGAAGTTACTTTTCAATAAATGCACTCTGGAATAAAAAAATTGCAGTGCTTGTTGGGGATTACCTGCTCTCAAAAGGCCTGCTCCTGGCAACATCCAACAATGATTTCAGGCATTTGCATATACTTTCTGATGCAGTTAAACAAATGAGTGAAGGTGAATTGCTTCAACTGCAAAAAACAAGAAAGCTGAATTTAAATGAAGAGACCTATTTTGAGATCATCAGGAATAAAACTGCCTCGCTGCTCTCTTCAGCCTGTTCTGTTGGTGCATACAGTACCACAAAGGATGAAGACATAACTGCTAAAATGAAGATCTTTGGCGAGAAAGCAGGAATTGCTTTTCAAATAAAAGATGACCTGTTCGACTACGGTAAAGATGATATTGGCAAACCCACCGGTAACGACATCAGGGAAAAAAAACTTACGCTGCCGTTGATTTTCACATTGAATAATGTACCGGCATCCACTAAAAGAAAATTAATTTACATCGTTAAGAATGAAAATAAAGATCCGCAAAAAGTAAAAATGGTGATCGATACCGTTACGGAAGCAGGGGGTATTGCCTATGCTTCGCAAAAAATGAGAGAATACCGGGATGAAGCATTGAATATACTGAACGGCTTTACCGGATCACCGGTAAGAAATGCGCTGGAAGAACTCGTACGGTTTACTACCGACAGGAAATATTAAAATGGAGAAAAGGTGGAAAATAATACAGGCAGATGAACATAAGGTAGATGCATTACAGCAATCGCTTACTATAAACCGGTCTATCTGCCGTATTTTGGTTGATCGGGGTTTTGATGATTATGAGAAAGCAAAAAAGTATTTCAGGCCGCAACTAATCGAACTGCACGATCCCCGGCTGATGAAGGATATGGATAAGGCTGTACAGCGTATCCTTACTGCGTTTCAAAACAAAGAAAAGATCCTGGTCTTTGGCGATTATGATGTGGATGGCACCACATCGGTAGCCTGCATGTATAAATTCCTTGGGAAAATTTATGAACCGGGCCTGTTGGATTTTTATATACCTCACCGCTACCGCGAAGGTTATGGCGTCAGTAAAATGGGCATTGACTATGCCAAAGAAAATAATTTCTCTTTAATAATCTCACTCGACTGCGGCATTAAATCGGTGGATTTGGTTGCTTATGCTAAAAGCCTTGGCATTGATTTTATCATTTTCGATCATCATTTGCCCGATGATGAAATTCCGGATGCTGCAGCCATACTCAACCCAAAACAAAAAGACTGCAATTATCCATACAAAGAACTTTGCGGCTGCGGTGTTGGTTTTAAACTCATAACCGCACTCGCAGCAGAACTCAATATTGATGAGGAACATTTTTACTGTTACCTCGACCTGGTAGCAGTAGCCATTGCTGCCGATATTGTTCCCATGACCGGAGAGAACAGGATACTGGCTTACTATGGACTCGAAAAAATAAACAGTGTACCCAATGCCGGTATTAAGGCCCTGATATTTTTAGGCGGCATCCAGAAAAAATTATCCATCAACAACGTGGTTTTTGTAATAGCACCCCGGGTAAATGCAGCAGGCCGCATGGATGATGCAAAAAAAGCAGTGCAGTTATTTATTGAGGATGATTATGATAAAGCCATGGAATTTGCCGAAATGCTGCACAGCGATAATACCGACCGGAAAGAGGCCGACAGCAGCATTACCTCCGAAGCCCTGGAGATAATAAATTCAGATATTGCGCTGCAACATAAAAAAACCACGGTTGTATTCCGCGATCACTGGCATAAAGGGGTTGTTGGCATTGTGGCCAGCAGGCTGATCGAAACCTATTTTCGTCCAACCGTTGTGTTAACGCAAAGCGGCGATGTCGCTGCAGGAAGTGCACGCAGTGTTCCCGGGTTTAACCTGTACGAAGCCATACATGCCTGCAGGGAATACCTGCTGGGTTATGGCGGGCATTTTGCGGCAGCCGGGCTTTCCCTGTTACCAGAAAAGATAAACGCTTTTACAGCTAAGTTCGAAGAAGTGGTTTCAGCTACCATTCCGGATAACCTGTTGATCCCGGAAATAATCATTGATACTGAAATTGAATTTGCTGATCTTTCGCAAAACCTGTACAACATTATCTGCCAGATGGAGCCCTTTGGCCCCGAAAACATGCGGCCGGTTTTTATTGCAAAAAATGTACAGGATACCGGTTATTCAAAGATCGTAAAGGAACTGCATATCCGTTTTGTGGTTAAGCAGGGGACATTTTCTTTTACCGGGATCGGCTTTAACCTGGCCGGAAAATATGCATTGCTGAAAAAACCGTTCGACCTGGTTTTTACGTTAGATGAGAACGAATGGAACGGAACTAAAAATTTACAATTAAAAGTGATCGACCTGCGCAGCAGCGGATAAATGAAAATGCTCACCTACATAAAATATTTCTATTTCCTTTTGATCAACTGGAATCTCCGTATTGCGGTGTATATGATACGACATGAAATTAAGGGTGAAAAAAAATATGGCATCAACACAACCGGGCAGGATGAATTGATCAACCTGGAAGATCTTGGCATCGACATTACGCATGCTACTATCTACATGCCCGTAAATTATGTATTGCTGGAAGAAACCTTTAAACAGTTAAACTTTGAACCTGTAAACGGTAAATCCTTAACCCACTTTTTAGACATTGGCTGTGGCAAAGGCCGCGCGCTCTGCATGGCTGCCCACTATGGATTTACGAAGGTAACCGGGCTGGATTTTTCAAGATCGCTCTGTGAAGCGGCAACCGAAAACCTGGAAAAAACAAAACTGCAAATACCGGAATTGCAATATACTGTTATCAATAACGATGCATTTTATTTTGAAATCCCGTAGGATGTGGATTGCATATTTTTATTCAACCCATTTGACGAGATCATCATGAGTGCAGTTGTCAATAATATTTTCAGAAGCCTGCAAAACAATCCCCGTAAGATCAGCATCATTTATGTTAACCCCTTACACAAAGAACTTTTTTTAAAAGCCGGTTATACAGAATCCTGGCAGATCAAAAAGATGAAATACCTCGAAGCGGTTATATTGACGAATTAGTTTTCATTTAATTTTTTTTCCCACACATGCCTACCTGTACAAAAGCCTGAAAGCGTTTTTGTTCAGTCTATACATTCATTTTAACGTTTCATGCAGCCATCAATTGCGGTTTGGTTAAAGGAATAGCATTTTTACCGTGCAATTGATTTTTAACCAAAAAATAAAAACCATGTTACGTTACAACATTTTCAACATGATCCACAAAGCCCTGCGTGCCATGCTGTATGATACGGCGCAAACCCTGCAGCAAACTTATTTTGCCGATACTGCTGAAGCCGCTGAGGCATTCGAAAAAATTAACCGGGTGATCCATGCTTTTGAACAGCACGGCCATCATGAAGACAGTATCCTGATGCCGGTGATCCAGAAATTTCAACAGGAAACCATTGCTTCTTTCGAAAAGGAACATATAGATGACCGCCGCATGGGAGCTGATATCCTGCACCTGCAAAATATTTACAAAGCAGCCCGGTCAGGCCAGGAAAGGCTTATCGCCGGATCGGCCATTACAAAAGCATTTGGCGATTACCTGGTCTTTAACCTGCAGCATATGCAGCGGGAAGAAATAGAACTCAACAGGTTACTATGGGATCATTATACAGACCATGAGATACAAATGATCAATGAACGGATCATTGCAGGTATTGCACCGGATGAAATGGAAAAAGCTGCTCAATGGATGATGCGGGCAATTAACCGGGAAGAAGCCATCAACTGGCTTAAGGAAGTAAAGGCAAATGCCCCTGCTCCTGTTTTTGATCTGCTCTTCAGATTAACTGAAACAGAACTTCCGGAACGCTTCAGGGCAAAAGTGCAGGATGCTGTGCTTGCAACAGAGCTATCGGGCCAGGTATTTTAATACAGCAATTATTAAAAGTCTATTGAAAACAATCTATACAAAAAGGGATGGCGTGCGCCATCCCTTAGACTTTAAACCATTTAACTCTTTAATTTTAATTTCATTACATCAAGCCATGATAAAATACTTCATTCTACTTAATACTGTAAAAGTTTTATAATACATTGTGGTGTTTAATTCTAAGAGTAGAATTACCAATGAACAATTCACAGTAGTACAGGAGCTAAATCAGTACCAACCCGAAATCGGGATGTAATTAATTTCGGGGCTCTTTTTTTGTTACTTTTTTGGAGAAGCAAAAAGTAAAAGATAAAAAACAAGATGTGGGCAATTAGAATAAAAAGAAATCACTACAAAAATCTTTGATCACCTACGACATCAACTCCACACTCCTGTTTATAAACCCTGTTAAACTGTTCCCCTTCAACAACCCCTGCGAAAGCAAAGCCAGGTCGGCTAAATTGTGTACCAGCTTTTCCTGCTTATCTTTTTCCACTTCGGCCAAAACCGTTTTATAAATGGCATGGTTGCCATTAACGGTAAGGGTAACTTCATCAGGCATGTTGGCATAAAATGCCCCCATTCCGCCCTGCATGGCCGCCATATCCTTCATCCGGCGCATGAACTCGGGCCGGGTTGCTACTACCGGTGGCGCATCAGCGCTTAATCCTTTTATTTCAACTGATACATTTACTTCCGGGTTCTTAACTGAAAACAGGTCTTTCAGTTTCGCTTCATCATCCTTACTCAGCACCGTTTCTGCTGATTCCTGTTTATCAATTAAATTATCAACGATATCGCTGTCAACCCGCACAAACTGCACATTCTCCCACTTCATTTCCATCTGGTTCAAAAAACCGTTGTCGATGATGGTCTCCAGCTTTACTACAATATAGCCCTTTGCTGCAGCCTGTTGTATAAAAGCATCCTGCTGCACCGGGTTGGTTGTGTATAAGATCACCAGTTTACCGTCTTTATTTTTCTGCAGGGTTTCTGTTGCCAGCCTGTATTCTTCCAGTGTATAAAATTTTTCCTCCCTGCTGTCCTGCAGGATGTGAAATTTATTCGCTTTATCCAAAAACTTATCGTCCGTCATCATGCCGTACTTCACAAACAGCCCCAGGCTCTCCCATTTTTCTTCAAACTGCTTACGGTCGTTCTTAAAGATCTCTTCCAGTTTATCGGCCACTTTTTTAGTGATGTGTGCGTTGATCTTACGCACATTCGGATCACCCTGCAGGTAACTACGGCTAACGTTCAGCGGTATATCCGGGCTGTCGATCACCCCGTGCATCAGCATTAAAAATTCAGGTACGATATCCTTAACCTCGTCGGTTACAAAAACCTGGTTGCTGTATAACTGTATCTTATCCTTTTGTATCTCGTAGCTCTGTTTGATCTTCGGGAAATACAGGATACCGGTCAGGTTAAACGGGTAATCCACATTCAGGTGAATCCAGAATAATGGCGTTTCGCCAAAAGGATATAATTCGCGGTAGAATTTCTGGTAATCTTCATCGGTTAATTCAGATGGCTTTTTGGTCCAGGCCGGTGTTGGGTTATTGATCTGTTTTTCTGTCTTAGTATTTTCAGCATCCTTCGATTCTCCTTCTGCTACATCGTTCATAGTGTCCCGGGGAGCACCTTCAGCAAAGAAAATGGGAATCGGTAAAAACCGGCAAAATTTTTCTAGCACGGTACTTACCCTGTGTGGTTCTAAAAATTCAAGGCTTTCATCATTCAGGTGCAAAACAATATCGGTTCCCCGGGTTGCTTTTTCAGTTTCTTCCAAAGTAAATTCCGGGCTGCCGTCACATTCCCAGCGAACAGCCTTGCTGTCTTCCCTGAAACTTTTTGAAAAAACCTCCACCTTATCACTCACCATAAAAGAACTGTAAAAGCCCAGCCCAAAATGGCCGATGATATTGGCCTCATTCTGGCCCTTGTATTTTTCAAGGAACTCTTCTGCCCCGCTGAAAGCCACCTGGTTCAGGTATTTGTCGATCTCTTCGGCCGTCATGCCAATTCCGGTATCCGAAATGGTAAGTGTCTTTTTTTCCTTATCAATACGGATATCGATCCGCAACTCACCCAGTTCACCCTTCACTTCACCAATGGATGACAAAGTTTTCAGTTTTTGCGTGGCATCCACAGCATTACTCACCAGCTCACGTATAAAAATGTCATGTTCGCTGTATAAAAATTTCTTGATAATGGGGAAAATGTTCTCGGTTTGTACCCGTATACTGCCTTTTTGCATAGTTTTTTAGTTTGATTGGGAGGGTGCAAACATAGTACCAATTGGTTTTTGCTGTCAGGTTGACACTTTAAACGGCGTCACATGTATATAAAAAAAGCGGCTACTGTTTAGTAAGCCGCTTTTTTAAAATTCTTTAAATAACTATTACCAGATCATAAATATCTTCTTATCCCTGAAACCCGGACTTACAATATGTAAACTGTAAACTCCTGTTCCTATATTTCCGGGCACGATAAAGTTATCATCAATAAAGTTCCATTGCGTGATCAGTGAGCGCTGGTAAACCAATTGGCCAATGCTGTTGAAGATCTGTACTTCATAATGGCCCGGTTTGATATTACCGTATGTATAATGCATATTGGTACCACGCTGTATTGGATTTGAATAAATTACAAATCCTGCAGGTAACGTGGTTAATGTAAATGAACGCTCTGCACCATAAGATATCCCGCCGTTGTTTTCAGCATAGGCCTTATAATAGTAAGTAGCACCCTGTACCAATCCATAAATGGTGGAAGAGAAATTACCTGCGGTCAAATTGGTTGAAGGTACTTTGATACCCAGGCCGTTTGCCAGCCCGCTGATACCGCTGTACTCAATGCCGTATGTGGTTGTTACCGGGCTGCAGCCAATGCTGCTGATGATGCCCGCCAGTGTTACCGAATTTGGCACGGTTGAATTGCCGGTTACCACTGTAGCTATGGTATTGGATCCGCTGCCGGTTACCGCAACATTGATCGTTGCAGCTCCGCCACCGCTAACCGGTATATTCCCATTATATGCCTGAACGGCCAACGGGCTGAACTTCACAAAAATGGTTTGCGTAAATGGACCAGCCGGATGTACCAGGCTTAAAGAGGCTGTATAAGTACCGCCTGCTGTTGTTGAGAATGTATAACCATTTAGTGGACCCACATTTATATTGGCTGCAGTAACTGCATTACTGTTAATGGTAAACGAATTAGGACCCGCAGTTGTATTGATACATACTGCGCCAAAGCCGGTAAGCGGTGTTGCCGTTAATACCGGCGCTCCGGTTGTAAATGAACCCTGTGCCCCATAGGTTGTACCGCCTGCATTGGTTGCATAAGCATGATAATAATACGTGGTACTGGGTGTTAAACCGGTGAGTGCCGATGAAAAGTTAACACCGCTTAAATTGCCTGAAGCAACTGCTGTACCTGTGCCGTTGGGAAAACCATTGGTTGTGCTGAACTCGATTCCATAGGCCGAAACAAGTGAGCAACCAGTGGAAGGGATGGTACCTGAAACCGTTGCAGATATTTGAGTAACTGCACTGGCAGAACCACTGGTAACTGAAGGCGCTGTATTGATACCTGCGCCGGTTACTGCACGGTTTACACTTGCAGCTCCACCACCACCAACAACAATATCTCCATTATACGATTGAACCGCAGTTGGTGTAAACTGTACGAATACCTGTTGCGAGTAAGCACCACCCGGCTGGGCTAAGCTTAACGTTGCTGTATAAGTGCCGCCGGCTGTTGTTGAATAGGTAAATCCTGCCAGTGCAGCTACGGTGACATTTGCTGCCGACAGGTTGGTACCGGTAATGGTAAATGAATTGGGACCTGCCACGGTATTCAAACATACATTACCAAAACCGCCAAGGGCAGTTGTAGTTAATACGGGTGTGGCTGTTGTAAATGATTGTTGTGTACCATAAGCCGTACCGCCGTTATTGGTTGCATAGGCTTTATAATAGTAAGTAGTTGCCGGTACCAGCCCGGTAACATTGGATGAGAAGTTGATGCCGGTTAAATTGGTTGATGCTACCGGTGTTCCGCTTCCGTTGGGGAAACCGTTTGTTAAACTGTATTCAATACCATATGCAGTTACGGCTGAACAACCAATCGTAGGAATGGTTCCTGCAAGTGTTGCAGAAATGCCGGTAACTGCGCTTGCACCACCGGTTGTAACCGTTGCCATGGTATTAACACCTGCACCTGAAGCAGCAACATTAATGGCTGCTGCACCGCCGCCGCTAACCGGAATATTGCCGTTATATGATTGTACCTGTGTTGGTGTAAAACGAACAAAGATGGGCTGGCTGAATGTTCCGCCGGGTTGTGCCAAACTTAAAGAAGCGGTATAGGTACCTCCTGCAGTAGTTGAGAACGTGAATCCGGTTAAAGGGCCAACATTAATATTGGTTGTATTAAGCGCCGAACCGTCGATGGTAAATGTATTGGGACCCACCGTTGTATTGATACAAACATTGCCAAATGCAGCTAAAGCGGTTGCGCTCAATACCGGCGTTAAAGACAATGTTGTGAACTGTTGCTGAGCGCCATACCCTGTTCCCCCGGCATTGGTTGCATAGGCATGGTAATAAAAAATGGTATTGGGTGTTAAACCAGTAAGGTCAGAAGAAAAGTTTATACCGGCCAGGTTGGTTGATGGAACCGGTGTTCCACTTCCGTTGGGAAAACCGTTTACTAAACTGTATTCAATACCATAAGCGGTAACCGCTGTACAACCATTGGAAGGTATGGTACCTGCCACTGTAGCAGAATTGGTTGTTATGGCTGATGCTGCACCCGAAGTAACTGTTGGTACCGAATTAACGCCTGATCCAACTGCTGCAACATTAATTGAAGAAGCGCCGCCACCGCCAACAGGAATATTGCCATTGTAAGATTGTACCAATGTTGGTGTAAACTGTACAAATACCTGCTGCGAATATGCGCCACCGGGTTGTGTTAAACTAAGTGTTGTTGTATAGGTACCGCCGGCTGTTGTTGAATAGGTAAACCCGGCCAGTGCACCCACCGTTATATTGGCTGAAGTAAGTGCTGCCCCGGTAATTGTAAATGAATTAGGGCCTGCAGTTGTATTGATACATACATTGCCAAATGAAGCTAATGTAGTGGCTGATAAAGCAGGTGCAGCAACAGTTGTAAAAGATTGCTGTGTACCATAAGCTGTACCGCCTGCATTGGTTGCATAGGCATGGTAATAATATATTGTGCCTGGAATCAAACCGGTAAGGTCACTCGAAAAATTAATTCCTGCCAGGTTGGTTGATGGTACCGGGGTACCGCTGCCATTGGGGAAACCATTGGTTAAGCTGTATTCAACACCATAGGCAGTTACAGCAGTACAACCGGTTGCAGGTAATGTGCCCGCTAAAGTTGCTGTTGTTGTTGTAATGGCAGATGCTCCACCTGTTGTAACCGTTGGCATGGTATTGATACCTGCGCCTGCTGCTGCCACATTGATTGAGGCAGCTCCACCTCCGCCAACGGCTATATTGCCATTGTAGGATTGGACCAACAATGGTGTAAACCGCACGAATATTTGCTGCGTATATGCCCCACCGGGTTGAGTTAAACTTAATGTAGTTGTATAAGTACCTCCGGCTGTTGTTGAATAGGTAAACCCTGCCAGCGCACCAACGGTTACATTGGCCGTGGTAAGATCGGTACCGGTTATGGTAAATGAATTGGGGCCCGCGGTTGTATTGATACATACATTGCCAAAAGCGGTAAGAGCTGTGGCAGATAATGTGGGAGAAGCTGCTCCGCAGATATTGGCTGCCGTTGAACTGTTTCTTGGTGCAACCGGCAATATCTCAAAATCTGTGCTGTTGTTATTGGCATCGGTACAGCCATTGTTTTTCCTGAACATGGATTCTGTATTGTCGAGTCCTGTTGTGTTGAATAGTACACTTTCATAACAGCTTGCTGTTGATCCGTATCCCAAAACATCAACTACACTGGCGCTGTTACAGGCTGTAGCACCACTAAGTGCTATTGCATCATTAACCAGCGCTACTTTACCAGGAGTGGCAGCCATGTTTATCGTAGCTGTCAGGTCGGGTGTTAATGGTAATGGAACTCCGGTTGCCCCTGTTGCCAGGGCAATCAGGTAATATTTACCGGCAGCAACAGTTGTAGCTGCAGGTATGGCTGCAACCTGCCAGGCAGTTCCTGTTGCAGATGAATATTGCAGGCTCCATCCGCTGATATCTATGGTTGATGCGCTCCTGTTAAATAATTCAACAAAATCCTGGTTGTAAGTGGCTGAAGCATTTCCGCCGCCGCCATATACCTGGCTGATCACCATACCCGGTGTAGCAGGAGGTAAAAGCGTCATAAAAGAATCTATATTACTATAGCCTGTTCCACCACCATTGGCAGCATAAGCATGATAATAATATTTGGTCCCTGCTGTTAATCCTGTAAGATCAGATGAGAACAGGCTGCCGCTTAAATTTGTTGAAGGCACAGGTGTGCCGGATCCATTCGGGAAATTATATAGCGTACTCCACTCTATACCATAGCTTGTTACTGCCGTACAGCCCGTTGAAGTTATTGTTCCCGATACGGTAGCCGACACCTGTGTTATTGCCGTTGCCCCGCCTGGGTTTAAAGTTGGAACAATAGTACCGGCGCCCGAAGCTGCCACATTGATCGCAGTAGCGCCACCTCCGCCTACCGGTATATTTCCATTATAAGATTGTACGGCTGTTGGTGTAAACCGTACAAATATTTCCTGCGAGTATGCCCCACCGGGTTGTGTTAAACTTAAAGTTGCTGTATAGGTTCCGCCAGCAGTTGTGGAATAAGTAAAACCGGGTAATGCGCCTACTGTTACGTTTGCGGCAGTCAGGTTTATACCGGTTATGGTAAATGAATTTGGCCCAACGGTTGTGTTAACACAAACATTTCCAAAAGGAGCAAGTGCTGATGATGATAAAGTTGGGGAAGCAGCACCCGTTGGAGTTACCTCCGCCCATGTAGTACCGGCTAACATCGCATCTACCTGTTGGGTAGGAGCAGCAGTAGTAGATCCCTGCCTTAGATAAACAGCAGAAATTGAAGTGCCGTCTGCAGCTGTTGATGTAACGCCCGGTATGGTTGCAGTGGTTTCCGATCCGCCTAAAGCAGGATTCACCCATAGGTCAGCCACATCATCTGTAGCTGTACCGGTATTAAAAGTATATTTAGCCACAACAAAATAAGTTGTACCAAAGGTTCTTGCAGTTGTTTCATATGTGGCAGTAGTACTGTTCTTACTTACACCAAAGAAAAATCCCCCTGCTCCATCTGATTTTGCAAAAATCCGGATCGGAAAAATGGATGTACTTTGATAAAGGCCAACAAAATAATCACCTGTTACCTGGGCAGCACTCAGGTTAACCATAAATGACATATAAACACTTCCGGTTGTAATTGCAGTAAAAGCCTTATTAACATCTTCACCGGTGGTTGTCATAGTGACTGCATTACCAACGCCTGATCCCGGGTGCCCGGTATAAGTTAAACCCGGTGCTGTTACTGTAATTGGATTTGTAGTACCGGAATGTACTGTCCATCCATTGGCCGATAACAATTGACCGGCAGTGTAGTTAAAATTCTCAGTTAATACCTGGGCGAACGAAACATTAACTGCAATTATTAGTGTTAGTAAAAAATATATTTTTTTCATAAAGAAAATTTTCATTGGATCATTAAACCCAATTTGTTTTAGTTCTTAAGCGCCATACCCATAAAAGATATGGCGCCTAAGAATCATTTTTTATAAACTACAGTCCGGTGATCTTAACTTCATCCACTTCCCAGGCCGATGTTTTATCTGAACCAGTTCCGGCCGGGTCGGCACCTTCGTACCGGAATGCCACATAAATGGTTCCGCTGTATGCATTCAAACTGATATTGCCCGAATTGGTAAAACCGGAAGGAAAACTGGATGTTGTACTTCCGGGAGACAATACCGCCTGCGACGTAAGATCGGTCCACACAACACCGGCTGCCCATGGATTCCCGGTACCGGTATAATTGGTAGATACCAACACTTTTAAAGCAGCCTGAACCGGAGTACCACCGGGTGTTGATGTTAAAATAAATCCCTGTATGGTTTTAAAAGTTAAGGTCTTGTTAGTTCCGCTGAGGACAACCCCGGGTGTAACCAGCCAGCTTGTCACGGTGCTTTGATTGGTTCCAAAACCGCTCATATAGGCATACTTGTTATTGCTGAATATCCTGGCTGTCCACAATTCACTGGCATTTTCTGCAAGATTCTTCCATCCTGCCAATGTAACCGGCACATAAGGAAAAGTGGTTGTTACCGTATGACCTTCAAAATCTTCGTAGAACAGGGTTCCCGGAGGTAAGGGGCAATTGTATGGGTTAGTGAACCTTACATCTGAAGTATCCCTGATGATCAATTGACGGGTATTTCCAAAAACGGTATAAATAGCGAGTATGCTTCCACGTCCGGTTGCTACAGGGTACCCTGCAAAATTTGCATAAGCGCTTGTACGTACGATCAGGGTTTGAGAACCGCAGTTATTGATATCCCTGTTCACCGTGCTTTTATAAGCAGATGTATCAGAATAAGTTCCTGTTGGTATGGCAAAGCGGTAATCATCAAGCTGTATCAGTGCGCCGATCAACGGATCCTGCATGCTGGTGGTACCTGTTCCGCCCAGGTCGGCATACGTTACTACTGTTGGAACAACCGGGTTGTTCAATGAACCGGCAACTATATACCTGCTGATCAGGTTTGCAGGTATCCCTTCCAGTGATGGTGCCCCGGCAACAATAGCCCGTACACCCAGCATCATGGTCTTATTATAATCGCTGATGGCAAGCCCGTTGCATTTAATGAATATCCTGCGGCCCACCGGGTAAGTTCCATACAGGTTGGTTGCATCCAGCATGATCTGCAATCCGCCGGTTTCATCCTGGATAAATAACTGCTTATACAGGTTCCCGCTTTTATCATTGGCAACAACAACACCTGAAATGATCATGTCTGTTGTAATTACATCATAAGCCCCGGATGTGGTATGCATGGCTTTTAAGGTCCGGATGGATGTGTTTGCCACAATGGCCGGATCGGCTGCACCCGGGGGATTGTCGAAAGTTTTTTTACATGAACTGAATGTGCCGGCTGTTACCAGTACCAATACTGCTGTCAATAATTTAAAAAGCTTGTTCATAATTTATTTTTTAAAAAGTTTGTTACGTGTTTGTTTTAATTAAAACCTGATCCCTACACTCGCAAAGAAATTGATGCCATAGGCATAGAACCTCCTGTCAGGAAATTTATTAACATTTTTTTCAGCAAAATCAAAACGAAGCTGCTCAAAACCTCCTGAAACAATATTTGTATTATTAAGAATATTGTTTACGCCAACATTAAAAACCAGGAATGTTCTTTTCTTCAGCTGGTTAAATTTCCTGTTCATCAGCCAGGAATAACCGGCAAATGCATCCAGGGTATATTGCGGGTCCAGTTGTGTTTGGTCTAAAACCTGGTGCCATTTCTCCGATCCTTCATCCAAACCATTGACGGCTGCAGCTGTTCTGCGGATGGGATTGTAGTTCAGGTACATCTTATCAAAATAATTGAAGTTCACATTCAGGAACCAGAATTTAGGTGAGCGGTAATCAAACCCGATGGTATATGCCTGCTGTGCAGTTGGTACATAAAAATCTTTTGAATACACCACTTCATTCTTCGATAACACATCTGCATTGTTATCAGTAGTAACCGTAGCGCTCTGGCGGGTATTATACGTGTAATTGCCAATGGCAGCGGCGGCGGTTAGATTTAAACCTTTATAGATCTTTGCTTCTACCCCAAACTCAATACCCATGTGCACCTTGCCAATATTACTGATTGCATAGTTCACAAAATTGCGGTACTCATCATGATAAAAAGTAAGCACATCTATCTGGTTTTTAAACTGTGTATAATAACCGGTGGCCCTTATTTTTAATTTAGGTGCATTCAATACATATCCAAGTTCAGTCGAAAGTATTTCTTCAGATTTCAGATTATCCTGCACAAAGTCCCTGGTTCTTGGGGCAATGAAAGCATTTTCGAAAAACGGTGCCCTTGATGCATAAGCACCATTGACAAAAATATAATTACGCCCGTCGATCTTATAGGTTAACCCTCCTTTAATGCCGGAGTTGTAAAAATTATAGGTAGTTGATTTGCCAAAAGAATTATTGGCAAACAAACCGCTTTTTACATTACCGTAACGGAAAAAACTGGTATAGGAATGTTCTGATGCAATAAACACATCGAACTTACGGAACTTAAAAACACCCATTAACCAAACTGAACCTTTTTTAATATTCAGGTCATAATTATACCCGAACTTATCCCCGGTTTTAAGAATGCGGTTGGGCCTGTTCAGGTCATTCTGTGCTGCACTGTTGTTGGTTGGAAAATCCCTTTCGCCAAACTGGTTTACATCCACATAAAATTCACCACCCAGCAGGTCATCCACTTCTTTATAATAATGATTCTTCTGGCTCTGGTAAGATACCCCTGCGGTAAAGATCACATTTTCCGAAATGTTGGTATTTAAAGTTGAATTGAAATTATATTTTGTAGTGTTGATGATCCGGTCTTCAATAATATATTTTGATCTCCTGCCCGATACATCATTACCGGGGATGCCGTTTGCATTACGCACCACATCAAAAGCGCCGTAATTGCTGTTGTACAGCACATCCCAGTTGATCTGGCGCTTGTTCACATCATTTCTTAATTCATCTGCTACCATGGAGGCATACATGGGGTCAAGCTGCCAGCTTGGTAAGTAACGGTAGTAATCAGGCCTTGGATCGGCGGCATTGTACCAGTCTAACCCGGTGGTACTTCTTTTACCCATGGTTAAGGAAGCGGCCGTAACCAGGGATGTTTTATCATTCACCTTCCAGTCGTGGGTTAAGATACCTATCGGCTGAAATGATTTGGCTATGCTGACATTTCTTTTTTTACCATTCTGGTATCCCCAGTAAGGATTGTAAAATTTATCACCGGCCAGGTCGAGCATTTCAGAAACTGAAGCGCCCTGGCGGCCGTTTTCTGTAGGAGTAGCAAAAGCAACAAAGGATAACAGGTGCCTGTCGTTAAAGCGTTTATCCACGCCCGCATAAAAAGACCATCCGTCGTAATAAGTACCTTCGGCATAACCTTCTTCGGCCCAACGGCGTGAACCGGAGAAAGAAAAGGCCCAGCCCTTACTGTTGAGCCCGGTTGAATGCGTGATCATGATCCGGTTGTTATAATTACGGTTGGAGGCTGCATAATTGATGCTGGTTTGTTTACGCTGGCGGGATGCACGGGCATCAAAATTGGTTAACCCGCCCATGTCGCCAAAACCAAAAGTGGAAGACCTTAAACCCGATGTTGATTCACGGTTACGCAATACATCATTCAACCCGCCCCATTGGCCATAAGGTGTAAAACCATTATCCAGGTTTTCCATGGGAGCCCCGTTAATGTAGGTATTGAACTGGTCGGCATCATATCCCCTGATCCGGAAACGTACAGCACCGAATTTAAAAGTGGCAGCGCTTAAAAACGGATCACGCCCGGCACCCAGTTGAGAAGAAATATTTTGTGCACTTCCATCCTGCCCGTCACTTTCATCCAGGGAAATTACCGGGATATTATCCTGGAGGTTTTCACGGAGCGTTTCAATGATGGTTGTGTCTGGGTTTGTTTGGGCAGGTGGAGGGGTAACCTGCGAAAATGCTGCAGGTAAAAACACCCGAAAGTATTGCCACAAGCAGTCCATGTTTAATTGTAGACATCATAAATGTTTTGTTAAAAAAGTCAGCAAATGTAGCCTTTATATACTGCTTTTCCTGTAAAAAATGACAATTAACATATTAATCATATTAAAATACTTATTATGCAGCACTTATGAATAACTTTGCCAATTATTTAATAAAATTATGACAAAATTCTTCGTTTCCCTTGCATTCACGATCGCATCAATTTCAACAGTTTATTCACAAAAAGTTAATTACAAAGCATCCATAATCAGCTTTTATAACCTCGAAAATTTGTATGATACCGTTAATAATCCACTGGTAGATGATGAAGAATTTTTACCCGCCAGTGAACGGCATTATAATACCCGTATCTACCTCGATAAATTAAACAGGTTAACGGATGTTATTTCCCAGTTGGGCACCGATATCAACCCGGACGGAATAGCACTGTTAGGTGTAGCCGAAATTGAGAACGATACCGTGCTCACTGACCTGGTAAATCATAAAACTTTAAAAAACAGGAAATTAAAATTTGTTCAGTACAACTCTCCCGACCGCAGGGGTATTGATGTAGCCCTGCTTTATAACCCTAAATATTTTACACCGGTGTACAGTGAACCGCTTTTTGTACAGCTTCCAGGCGGATCAAAAGATGCTTATTACACGCGTGATATATTATATGTAAAGGGTATCCTTGACGGTGACACCATTCATGTAATGGTTGGACACTGGCCTTCACGTTCAGGTGGTGAAGAACGTTCTATCCCGGCAAGGGCTGCAGCTGCAAGGGTTGTCAGGGGTGTGGTTGATTCATTGATGACCATCAGCCTGCAAACAAAAGTAGTGATCATGGGCGATCTGAATGATGACCCCATCAGCCCAAGTATAACCAAAGTATTACAGGCAAAAGGTTCGGTTAAAGGCTTACCTGATGGTGGCCTTTATAATCCCTGGTTTGATTTTTATAAAAAGGGATTGGCACGCTTGCTTACCAGGATGCCTGGGGTTTATTTGACCAGGTAATTATTTCAAAGCAGCTCAATAAAAGAACAAACAGGATATCATTTTATAAAGAATTTTTAACCAAGAATTCCTAGTGCAGCAAACGGGCAGGTACAAAGGTTATGGCAAAAGAACCTGGGATGGGATGATCTATAACTATGGTTATAGTGACCACTTCCCGGTATTTGTAACCATGCTTAAAAAAGTGCCCTGATCTACTTTACAATTTCAACAGCTTCCTCAGGCAATAAGGGTAAATTTTTAAACCGTAAAACAATGTTCCCGGTTGTCACCACATCTTTCTGGCAATAAGTTACTATCCGTTCAAGATCATTCTCTTTCCAGTATACATCGCCAACCATACTGCCGTCTATATCATCTTTAGGCGACGGAACATGCAATGCTGCAGCCAGTAATTTTAAAGAAGTATAATGTTTGTAATCACCAAAACGCCAGTATTGGAAAGTATCCACCATATTGGTTTCCCAGGGTTTCATGTTTTGAAAATCCAGGAAGGGAGGGATGGTTAAAGCGTTGATCAATAAACGGCGGCATATGAACGGGATGTCGAACTCCTTGATATTATGGCCGGTAAAACTCCATTTGTTATTATTGATCTCCATCTTCTGGAGTGCTGCCATAAAATCCTGCAACAGCATTTTTTCATCATCCCCATAAAAGGATTTTACCCGCAGTTTCAGTTCCTTCCCTTCTCTTTTAAAATACCCAACACTGATGCAGATCACTTTGGCAAATTCGGCCATTACACCGGCACGTTGCGGGTAAAAGTCTGCAGCCGTGGTATCTTCAGGCAAATTACGCTGCACTTTTTCTTCCCACAGTTGTTTCCAATCCTTATTCAGTTCATTGAATGTTGCATATTCGGAGACTGTTTCAATATCAATTAAGAGCAGGTTTTCTATTCTGATGTTTTGCATAGCGGTTGATTATACAAAACAAAATACAAATCTGTTTTTAAAAATGCAAGAGGGGAACGAATGCCGATACTGGATGCTGGATGCTGGATACTGGATGCTGGATGTTGGATACTGGATACTGGATACTGGATGCTGGATCTGGATGTTATCAAAAAATTAAAAGCTTTCAAAACTTTGAGTATCCAGTATCCAGGATCCAGTATCATTTCATTTAAAAAGTAATTCCTACAAAAACCTGTATCGACTGGCTCTTCCAGGACTGACGGTTATCAATGGCATTTAAATCGGTAAGGCCCAGTTTATACCGGGCACCCAGGTTTACCAATGGCAACTGGATCCAGATGCCGCCAATGGCTGCCCACTCCCCGTTCTTATACAGGTTCCCGTTATTTTTCAAGCTGTCAATGGTTTGTTTTACCAGTCCACCGTAAACCGGGCCAACCTGCAACTTCACTCTTTTACTGCTGCCCAGGTTTATGTTTAACAATACCGGTACTTCCAGGTAATTCAGCTTTGATTTTTTCTGGCTGCCATCCCTGAAAATATCATCGTAAATATCACTGGGGTCATTGCTGAACTCAGATGAGCTTTGTACAAAATTCACTTCGGGCTGTATACCAAAACGGCTGCTGAAATTGATCTGTATAAATGCCCCGGCCTGGAAATTAAAATTGAATCCTTCTTTATAGGACTGCCCGGTTATCTTATTGATGTTAACACCTCCTTTGGCACCAAACCGGAAAAGATTTTCATGTTCGCCGCCGGTTTTATTGCGCTGGGCAAAACCGGGTAAGGAGATCATCATCAACAGTACGATCAATATTCTTTGCATGTTCATATTTTTTAGTGAAGTTAGTTTTTAGCTGCCAAGATTATGCCAAACAAAAGCCCCATCCTTTCCGGGATGGGGCTTCTTTAAAATATCCGCTTCGATCTCCTCCGTGTTTAGTTCCGCCATGGGGGCGGAGGGGGTGTATTATTCTTCCCCGATCTTCACTTTGCCTTTTTGCTTGGCTATCACTTCTTCTGCAATGTTATTCGGTGCCGGAGAATAATGGCTGAACTCCATGGTTGAAGTGGCACGGCCACTTGATAATGAACGCAGTTGTGTTACATAACCAAACATTTCGCTCAATGGCACTTTGGCTTTAATAACCTGAACACCGTGTTTGCTATCCATACCTTCCAGCATTCCACGACGACGGTTAAGGTCACCGGTAACATCACCCATGTATTGATCAGGCGTAAGCACTTCTACTTTCATGATCGGTTCCAGCAAAACAGGTTTTGCTTTACGGCCTGCTTCACGGTATCCCTGCTTGGCACAAAGTTCAAAACTCATGGCATCACTATCCACCTGGTGGAACGAACCATCAAACACACGCACTTTCATGCTCTCCATCGGGTAACCGGCCAACACACCTGTTGTCATGGCAGTTTCAAATCCTTTTTGAATGGCGGGTACAAATTCTTTTGGAATACTGCCACCAAACAAACCGTTCACAAACTGGAAATTACTTCCCTTATTGATCTCTTTATCTTTTAAAAATTCTTCGTCAGCGGGCCCGATCTCAAAAATGATATCGGCAAATTTACCACGTCCACCGGTTTGCTTTTTCAGCGTTTCCCTGTGTTCAATCGTATTATGAAATGCTTCTTTATATGCAACCTGCGGGGCGCCCTGGTTGATCTCCACCTTAAACTCACGACGCATACGGTCAATGATGATCTCCAGGTGCAACTCACCCATACCACTCAAAATGGTCTGGCCAGTTTCTTCGTCTGTCTTTACCCGTAATGTAGGATCTTCTTCAACCAGTTTGGCGATCGCCATACCCATTTTATCAACGTCGGCCTGTGTTTTTGGCTCAACTGCCACACTGATAACCGGTTCCGGGAAGGTCATGGCCTCCAGTACGATCGGGTTCTTTTCATTACAAAGTGTATCGCCTGTTTTAATATCTTTAAATCCTACGGCAGCACCAATATCACCGGCTTCAATAAAATCAACCGGGTTTTGTTTGTTGGCGTGCATCTGCATGATTCGGCTGATACGTTCATTCTTTCCCGTACGGGTATTCAGTACATAACTGCCTGCATCCAGGCGGCCGCTGTATGCACGGAAGAAGGCCAGCCGGCCCACAAACGGGTCGGTCATGATCTTAAATGCAAGGGCACTGAATGGTTCTTTGGGATCACAATGGCGCAATAATTCTTCTCCGGTATCAGGATTGATTCCTTTTACAGCTTCAATATCCATAGGGCCGGGTAAGTAACGCACGATCGCATCCAGTGCAGTTTGTACCCCTTTGTTCTTGAATGATGAACCGCACATCATCGGGATGATGGAAATATCGATCGTTGCTTTACGGATGGCTTCATGAATTTCACCCTCGGTAATGGTATCCGGATCATCAAAGAATTTCTCCAGTAATTTATCATCATAATCTGCAACGGCTTCGATCAAATGCTGTCTCCACTCTTTTACATCTTCCACCATATCTTCCGGAATGGGCACTTCGTTAAAGGTCATACCCAAAGTCGCATCATCCCAAACCATGGCTTTTCATGGTTATCAGGTCAACCACACCTTTAAAATTATCTTCAGCACCTATTGGCAACTGAAGCGGTACGGCTTTAGACCCCAGCATTTCCTTTACTTGCTTTACCACATTCAGGAAGTCGGCACCGGCACGGTCCATTTTATTTACAAAACCGATACGTGGCACTTTGTAACGGTTGGCCTGGCGCCAAACAGTTTCCGATTGCGGTTCTACACCGGACACGGCGCAGAACAAAGCCAGTAAACCATCCAGTACACGTAAAGAACGCTCCACTTCCACGGTAAAATCCACGTGGCCGGGCGTATCAATGATGTTGAATTTATATTGCTTGGTATCGGCAATTTTTTTACCCTGTTCCATCGGGAAATTCCAGAAACAGGTTGTAGCAGCCGAAGTAATGGTAATACCCCTCTCCTGCTCCTGGGCCATCCAGTCCATGGTAGCTGCACCATCGTGTACCTCCCCTATTTTATGATTTACACCGGTATAATATAGGATACGCTCAGTAGTAGTTGTTTTACCGGCATCAATATGAGCGGCAATTCCAAAGTTTCGTTGATAACGTAAATCTGCCATTGTATTATTTTGAATTTTTATTTAATAGTTCCCGGTAATTACCGGTTCCCTGTTTAGTATATTTTTGTATTGATTGTTGCAGCTTTAATAAAGCATACCCCTGTGATTAAAGTCCGCATGCAGGCGAACCGGGGTTTGATATGATCTTTATAACTCTCATACTATGCTAAATTAAGTACAACTCCATCCGGTGTTACGCTGCACCTTTTAGCGGCGCAAAGGTACGTTCATTATTTTACATTACAAAGTGCAGGAATAACAAAAAAAGCCATCCGCCGCGGCGGATGGCTTTGCATATTATAGCAAATTGATAATTAGATCCTGAAATGCGCAAAAGCTTTGTTAGCTTCAGCCATACGGTGGGTATCTTCTTTCTTTTTAAAGGAAGCACCTTCGCCTTTGCTGGCGGCAACGATCTCGTTAGCCAGTTTATCAGCCATACTGCGGCCATTCCTGTCGCGGCTGTACTTGATCATCCATTTAATGCTTAAAGAAACTTTCCTGTCGGCACGAACCTCTGCAGGTATCTGGAAAGTTGCTCCACCAATACGGCGGCTGCGTACCTCAACACCCGGTGTAATATTGGTCAGGGCTTTTTTCCAAACTTCGTATCCATCTTCACCGGTTTGCTTGGCCACTTTATCCAATGCATCATAAAAAATAATGTATGCACCACTTTTTTTACCGGCCCACACCAGGTTGTTTACAAAACGGGTAACCAGTTTGTCGTTGAACTTCGGATCTGGCGCTAAAGGTATTTTTTTCGGTTGTGTCTTCCTCATTGTTATGTTTATTTTTCCTTTTCCCTTAAGCGGCTGATTGGGAAGTTGTTATTTTTTAGCTTTTTTTGTTCCGTACTTGCTACGGCTTTGTTTACGGTCTTTTACACCGGCAGTATCCAGGCTGCCACGTACAATATGATAACGTACACCTGGCAGATCTTTTACCCTTCCGCCACGTATCAATACAATGGAGTGCTCCTGTAAATTGTGTCCTTCACCCGGAATATAGGCAATAACCTCAATCTTGTTGGTTAAACGCACTTTAGCAACTTTACGCAAAGCAGAGTTGGGCTTTTTAGGCGTAGTGGTATATACCCTTGTACATACACCACGGCGCTGCGGACAACTGTCCAAAGCCCTTGATTTGCTTTTTGCTTTAATAACTTCTCTTCCTTTTCTTACTAATTGTTGTATTGTAGGCATTTTATCCTTTTATTTTTCGGACGGCAAAGGTAGGGTTTATGATTTGATTTGAGAAACTTAAACCTAAAAAAAATCAAATTTTATTAACATTCATTAAAAAACCGCTTTAACAGGCGGTTTTACGAGTATTGTACAGCCCAGATCCCGGTAAAGAGCGAGCCGGTAATATGAATTTACGGGTTAAAACGGTTATATTTTTTGCATCCAGCCATGGGTGTCAGGCACCCGGCCATAGCGAATGGCATTTAACTGATCTTTTACAGCAGGGGCTGTTTTCCAGGTATCCACGTCAAATTCCATTACATAATCCTTGTACCGGAGCTCTTTTATCAGCGAAATGGTGGCTGCAGTGCCGGTTCCAAAAACCTCCTTCAACTGTCCTGCCTTGTGTGCTTCAATGATCTCATCAATATTCAGGCGTCTTTCTTCCACATCCAGCCCCATTTCCTTTAAAACAGTAATTACGCTGTCCCTGGTTACCCCGGCCAGTATGGTGCCGGTTTCAAGTCCAGGTGTAATGGCTTTATTGCCGATAATGAAAAACACATTCATGGTACCACATTCCTGTACAAATTTATGTTCAAAGGCATCTGTCCATAAAACCTGGTCGTAACCCTTCTTTTTTGCTTCGGCAGTGGCATACATGGCAGCACCGTAATTGCCGGCTGCCTTTGCATATCCAACACCGCCGGGTACAGCCCTTACATAGTGCTCTTCCACATAAATACGCATGGGTGCGCTGTAATAAGGCCCTGTAGGACTGAGAATGATCATGAATTTATATTTTTCACTTGGCCTTACCCCGATCATATGATCGCTGCTGAACATGAATGGCCGTATATATAAAGCATGGTCTTTTTGTTGTGGTATCCAGTTCTTATCCAGTTCAACGAGCAAACGCATGCCTTCCATAAAAATATCTTCGGGTACCTGCGGCATCTGCATTCTTTCGGCAGAAATATTAAAGCGCTTATAATTATCAAGCGGGCGAAAAATAAATGCTTCACCTGCTTCATTTTTATAGGCTTTTATTCCTTCAAAAATGGATTGGCCATAATGTATCGCGGCAAGTGAGGGGTCCATTAATAATGGCTGGTAGGGTTTTATTTCCGGATTTTTCCATTCGCCATCCTCGTAATCCATTTCCAGCATATGATCAGAAAAATATTTTCCAAAGGGTATGTTTTCCAGGTTGATATCTTTTAATTTACTCCTTTCTGCTTTTGTGATATTAATATTTTCAGCTGCAATCATATTCGTAATTTTACTGCAAAGAAACGAAAAAAACAATTGTTAATAAATTCCCTTTGGTATGAGTATAGATAATATTCAGTTTCCTGCAGCCATATTGCAGGGCTTATACAGTAAATCATTATATGAGTTGGAATCAAACGAATCACTTTTACATGATATACAACCGTTGCATATTATGTTTTTGGGAAGCAACCTGAAAAAAATTGCCCTGGTAGTCCATGATGAATCCAGTATTTATTTAGCTGATGATGCGCTGCAATTTTTGCTGGGTATTTTAACTGCCTGTAAATTAAGTATGGCAGATATTGCATTGATCAATGTTTCGAAAAATAAACAGGTCAGTTACAACACGATAACAGAACAGCTGAAAGCTGAAAAAATAATCATGTTTGGGTTAACGGCCGAAAACCTGTCACTACCATTACAATTTCCCCATTACCAGGTGCAGCAGTACAATAACCAGGTTTACCTGTCAGCAGCTTCACTAACGGACCTGCAAAAAGATAAAGAAGAGAAAATGAAATTGTGGAACTGTCTAAAGAATATTTTTTCAATTTGATCATTAAAAAAATGGAAAGCATCATATTTGCAACCAATAACCAACATAAAGCTGATGAAGTAAGAGCTGTACTTGGCAGTCAATTTAATATCATTACTTTAAAAGAAGCCGGAATTAATATAGATATTCCGGAACCTTATGATACCCTGGAGGCCAATGCGGCAGAAAAATCAAAAACCATATTTGCTATAACTGAAAAAACTGTTTCAGTGAAGATACCGGGCTGGAAGTGGAAGCATTGAATGGTGAGCCCGGTGTAAAAAGTGCAAGGTATGCAGGCGAAGACAGGCGTTTTGATGATAATATTGACAAACTATTGCACAATCTTGCAACTTCTGCAAATAAAAATGCCCGTTTCAGAACGGTGATCTCATTGATACTGGATGGTAAAGATCATTTTTTTGAAGGCATTTGCACCGGCAAGATCATTGGTGAAAGAAAAGGGAATTACGGTTTCGGTTACGACCCTGTTTTTATACCGGATGGCAGTGATAAAACTTTTGCGGAAATGGACATGATTGAAAAAAATAAATTCAGTCACCGCAAAAAAGCCATGCAGAAACTGATCAGCTTTTTAAATACATACCATGGCAAGAGTTAAAATAGAAATTCCGGAAAAGGTTTTGGCGTCAGTATGTGTGCCTGTGCGTATATCAGATATCAACTATGGCAATCATGTTGGCAATGACGCTTTTGTGAGTATCATACATGAAGCCAGGATACAGTGGCTGCAGCTGTATGGTTACACTGAATTACAAATTGAAGGGTTTGGTTTGATCATGAGCGACCTGTGCATTGAATTTAAAAATGAATCCTTTTACGGAGATGTGATAGACATAAAACTCGGTGCAGGGGAAATATCCAGGGTTGGTTTTGAACTGTATTACCGGCTTTTTGCAAAAAGAGATCATGAAACCATATTACTGGCAAACGCTAAAACGGGTATGGTGTGTTATGATTATGTTGCCAAAAAAGTTGCTGTAATTCCTGATCGGTTAAAGGTAATACTGCAGGGATAAAGCATCAAACCGTATTCCAGATCTTCCAGCTTTCCCTCAGCCTGCAGCACCAGCATCTCGTACCCGTTTTTTACAGCAGCTCCCTGTAATTCGCCTTTTTGCAGGAACAATGTTTTTGCGGGATTATAAACCAGGTCATACAATAAATGTTCCGGTGTTAAATGACGGTAAGGTATATCCGGGCATTCATGAATGTTTGGAAATGTTCCCAGCGGTGTGGTATTGATGATCAGTTTGTTTGCTTCTATGACTGATGGATCCACCTCGGAATAAGTTAATGAAGCACCCTCCCCACGTTTCCTGCCAACTGTTGTAAAAGGGATCTGAAGTTTCTTTAAAACTGATCTAACGGCTTCGGCAGCCCCGCCATTGCCCAGCACCAGGGCGGCAATATGCTGTTTTTTAAGATGTGGCAATACCGAAAGCTCAAAACCGGTTACATCTGTATTATAACCAAATGTTTTTCCGTTATGAATGCGTATGCAGTTACAGGCACTTAAACCCCCGGGGAGATTGGAAAGGTCATCCAGGTGCGGCAGTACCGTTTGTTTATAAGGAATGGTAACATTTAAACCCTGCAGGCCGGGATCTTCTTTAATGAGGCGATGTATTTCGTTAACAGCACCTATCGGATAAACTTCATACCGGGCATCCGTGATCCCTTCCCGCTGAAATTTTTCTGTAAAATATTTTTGAGAAAAAGAATGCGTTAACGGAAAACCAATAATGCCGTAAGTTTTCATTACACGGTTTCTTTGTTCAGGTATAAATGAAAAGTATCGCCCCGTAAACCGATGCGCATGGCTTCCAGTGGAATTACTTCGTTGGGTGCAATGTTACCGAGATTTACATTGCAACCGATCAGTTCCAGGAAGTACAGCTGTTGTGCCTTTTGCGGCGCTTCCCAAATGATCTTTTCTTCGGGTATCTGGGTCAGGATCTCCTGTACCAGGCCTTCCCTTACCTCACCTGTACCCCTGTAAATACCAACATTACCAGCTTCCCTGGCTTCGGCAATTACATAAGTGGAACCGGCTTCCAGTTCAGCACGCATCAGTTCGATCCATTTATAGGGTGGAATGATATGCGTGGCGTCTTTACTGCCCACTTCACTCAATACCACACCCACTTTTGCCAGTTTTTCAATGTACCCGCATTTTTCAGCATGGGGGATTTCAATGGAACCATCACTTACTTCCATATAACTGACCGCAAACTCTTTACATACATTGATGTAATCCTCAAACTGGTTCCTGATCAAAAAAGCTTCAAAGAGTGTGCCCCCGAAATATATCGGCATATCATAAGAACGGTAGACCTCCAGTTTTGCTTTCAGGTTTGGCGTTACATAAGAAGTGCCAAAGCCCAGTTTAACCACATCCACATGCGGGGAAGCGGCACTCATAAAATTTTTTGCTTCTTCCACACTCAGGCCTTTATCCATTACCATGGTAATGCCATGTACACGTGGCTGTGTTGTTCGTTCCGGTATTTGAGAAAGTTTAAAGTTCATCAGGTTACATTTAATCATGAAAGTTACAGGGGTGCAAAGATAACCCCGGATCGATTAAAAAAATTATAATTGGGATCATAATATGCAACCCGGGGATCAGAGAGATTTCTTTTTTTTGTACCTGGCAATAATATCTACCACCTGTTGTACCTGCAGTATTGAAGGATTGATCTCGATGAATTTTTTAACCAGTTTTGGATTCCGGTTCATTCCGGCTTCCAGGTTCAACAGGGCCTCTTTCGATTTACCCATGACATACAAAACGGCGCTTTTGTAAAAAAGAAAAATGGGTTTGCCATCTGTTTGTTCAAATGCAAAACCTGCATATTCCAGGGCTTCTTCCAGCATTTCGGCCTTGTACAGGCATTTTAATAATTCCAGCCAGCCATTCATATTTTTGGGCCTAACCCGTACCACATTGCCGAAATAAGTAATGGCATCATCCAGTTTATCCATTTCCATATAACATTGTCCCATGGCCAGGTTGTATTCGGGTTGCAGGCGGTGAATACGCATGGCTATTTCGAGGTTTTTAACTGCACTCTCCCAATTAGCTTCATTCATGTACGTACAGGCAATTTTATAATTCAACTGGCTGTCGTCGCTGTTTAAATGACTTGCTTTACTGTAATTAAACCTGGCCTGGGCATAATTACCCATTTTATCGTAACAATGGCCAATGGCTTCGTAAATAACATCTTCCGGCCTTGCCAGTTCCAATACTTTTTCCAGTACTTCCACTGCTTCTTTATACCTGCGCAGGCGGATATAAGCATCCCCATATTACGCAGTGCATAATCAAATTTTTCATCAATGGTAATAGCATAATGATAAGCATCAATTGCTTTTTCGTATAATTTTAAGCCCTGGTATGCTGCAGCCAGGTTAAACCAGGCCAGTTCGTTAAATGGAAATTCATCAATAATTTTCTGGTGTAACCTGATCCCCTCTTCATTTCTTCCGGTAAAATCGGTCCAGAAACAAATTTTATACAGCGCCTCTTCATTATTGGGTTCCTGTTCCAGGATCATGGCAAGGCAATCGAATACTTTTTCAAAATTTTCATAGTCATCATACACGTCAGCCAGTTCAAATAAAAGGTCGATCTTTTCTTCTCCATCAAAATCATGAATGGCATTTTCAAGCACATCGGCTGCTTTTTGCTGCATATCCAGTGCCAGGTAAGCATCTGTTTTTAAAATATAGAGGTTGGTATCTTTGCTGTCGAGCAGCTCGGCCTGGTCGAGTATGAACAGTGCCTCTTTATAATGACGCAAGGCAATGAGCAGATCTGCCTTTTTTAAGAGCAGCATAGCTGAATAAGGATATTGTTCAATGCCATATTCAGCAGCTTCCAAAGCGAGGTTTAACTGCTCTTTTTCATCATAATAATCTATAATACGTTCAAAGGAATCTTCTTCAATAAAAGAGTTGGATTTGCCTGCCTTGAGGTTTTCAAATTGCTGGAGTAATGCTTTTAATTCTTCTCTGTCCTGGCGGTAAGGGTATTTACTCATTGGCTGTAGGTTGTTGTAAATTAAGAACTTTTGAATAAATAATCAAGTTTTTGTAACCTTTTTTAAAGCTAAACGTTAAAAGAATGCAAAAAGATTTGATGAATGGTATGGTAATACCAAAAAAAAATCAATATATTTGTTTTGTTAATAGAGACCCAATGATGAAAAAAGCTAAAAGGATACTGTTTTTACTTATGCTCAGCGGCATAGGTTTCAGTGCTATGGCAGATAAAGGCATTGGAAAAAAGAGCAAATCCCGTGTTGCCCTGAACATTAACACCGGAAATACTACTTTACGCAAATCGATCTCGGTAAATTTAAAGACCGGATTAAAATATACGGGCAGTTTGCTGGTTAATCAACAGGTTGATGGCAAGTCCTATTTTAGCAATACATTACTTACCTACCAGAAAGGAAATACTGTATATATTATACCCCATAAGCAAATCATTGCTGTTCCTGAAATGAAACAGGGATATACCGGGATGAAATTAATAATCAAATCTCACTAATATAAAGGCTTAATTTTTAAGCCTTTTTTTTATCCATTCATTTTTATTGTATCAATTCCCTTTTTTGAGGTTTTGATTTTCTTCGTAGGTCATTTTCCTGTACCCCGATGCAGGAAAATCAAAAAGTGAAACGGGAACCGGATCATAATCTATTTTTACAAGGCTGTAGGTAAATTTTGTATTCCCTGATTCAATTTCATATTCAATGGCAAGCCCGGGCAGGTTACTGAAAGTGGCATCGTATTCAGTATTGGCCGGAACCAGGTCGGGAGCATAAAACACTTCAAAGGTTTTACCGTCTTCCATTTTTGCAATGGCTTTACGGGTATTATACCCGCCAATGGTTTTATATACACCGGTAAGCTCAAATTTAATGTTATTGTACATTTTGCCTTTGGACTTCCAGTTTTCGCTGGTAAGGGTGATCATTAATTTCTGGCCGCTGAATTCCTTTTAAAATGACCGCCCTGTTCAACTTTGAATTAAAGATGGTTAATGCCTTACCCAAAACACTGACCATTTCATTACGGCTGTTATTCCCTTTTATATAAACCGTAGTTGATGCTCCATTCAAACCCTGCCCTTTTATATTATAAACAAATGTGGCTTCAGCTATATTCTTCTGGGCATGTGCAGAAAAATACCCAAATCCTAAAGCACTCATCAAAAACAAACCAATTAGATTTTTCATCATTTCATGTATTTTACTAAAGGTACTACTTCGCTTTTTATATTGATCCGGTTAAAACTAAAACAATATTCCTTAGTATAACCTACAGTAATAAAATCCCGTGCCAGAATGATCCGTATACCCATTAAAAAACCTGCAAAGCCTAAAACAGCCTGCAGGTTGTGATATCTTTAACTACCGGTGGGTTATTTATTCCCTTTTGTCTTCAGATCCTGCAGTTTTTTATTGCTTTCCTGCATGGCCATCATCCTTTCCTGGAACTTACTTTGCTTTACTGGTTTCTTCCGGTTTATCTCAATCTGGGCCAGTATCTTTTCATGATTGATAATATACTTCTGAATGATAATTTGCAGGATCAGGGTGATGGTATTTGAAACCGTATAATACCAGGTCAATGCCGCAGGTAAATTATTGAATACGCCCAGGAGCAATACCGGGAAAATATAAGGCATATATTTCATTACCGGGTTACTGTTATCCTGCATGGTACTCATACTGTATACAGAAATAACAAGGCTGGTAAGGGTTGCAGTAATGGTAAATAAACTAACGTGATCTCCATAAAAAGGAATGGAGAAAGGCAATGTGGCAATTGAATCATAGGCAGCAAGGTCTTTTGCCCATAAAAAACTTTCGCCCCTCAATGAAATATTGGATTGAAAGAAATAATACAGCGACATGAATATCGGTATCTGCAAAAGTGCCGGTAAACAACCACCAAGCGGACTTACCCCGGCCGATTTCCAAAGCTTCATCTGGTCCATGCTGAAAGCCTGTTTATCGTCGCCATGTTTTTCTTTTAACCTGTCGATCTCAGGCTTAAGCGCCTTCATTTTTGCCCCGCTTAAATAGCTTTTATACAGTATCGGGGATGTTATTAAACGGATCAAAAGGGTAAGCAGCAGAATGACCATACCCATACTGGCAATGTGATTTCGCAGGAAATCAAAAACCGGTAATAAAAAATGCCGGTTGATATATTTTACAAAAGCAAAAACACCGCTGCCGTATGGTACAATGTTTTCCATGTTATTGTTCGACTTAATTAAAATATTGTAATCACTGGGACCATAATACAATTGCAGGGGTACCGTTGCCAAAGAACCGGCCGGCAACAGCAGATTACAATTTGCGGTTGTTTGGGCTATTACCTGTAAGGAGTCTGCCGGAACCACCCACTTTACCACTGCACTTTGAAACTTATTTTTGGCCGATAAGGCTGAAATAAAAAACTGCTGCTTTACGGCCAGCCAATCAACAGGATCTTTAAAATTCTTATCATCTCCCGATCCTACATACTCAAAATCATAACTGCCGTTTTCCAGGTAACAGATATGGCTCTGTTGTCTTTCATACGCGATATCTTTTTCAATTTGCGGCATTTCGGATTGCCACAATAAGTTGATCGTATTTTGAGAGACCCATTTATCGGCACCCTGCATGGAGATATTAAAATCAACCATATAGCTGTTTGGCTGCATGGTATACTGATGGGTGATCTCTTTACCGGCCGCATCTTTCAACACATATGAAATGCTCTGCGATTTGTCACTACTTATCTTTTTGCTGCTGCTGATAAATGCGATATCGGCCGTATTTGCAGTTTGGTTGTTTCCGTATTTATTTTGTAAGACAGTTTGTTGAATTTGCCATTTTCCAGGATGACCGGTTTGCCATCAAATTTTTGAAAATCCTTAACTTCAACTATTTTAGGCTGACCACCTTTATTGGTGAACACAATTTTTATTTTCTCATTTTCCAGTGTATCCAGCTTTTCTGTATTCGTGGTATCTGTAATAAAAGCATCGGGTAACTGTTGCCTGGCAGTTAATAATGAATCCATTATTAAAGAATCTTTCAACACGGCGATGGTATCAACTTTGGGTTTTGTAGCTGCAATAGAATCCTCAACCCGCTGTTTTTCTGTTAAATAAGCCTGGTTACTGCGGCTGTTTATGATAAACATGGCAATCAGTAAAACGCCAATCAATACAAACCCAATAACCGTATTTTTATCCATTCCCATGTTTGCTTGTTTTAAGTTGGCAAATATAATTAAAGTTTGATGGCCGGAGGTTCCCGGTTAAAAAAAGCCTTCCCTGTTCAGGAAGGCTTTTTTTTAATTACCTGTGATATTATTTTTTTGCATCAGCAGCTGGTGCAGCGGCGGCAGGTGCGGCAGCAGCTTTAGGCGCTACAGCCTCTTCCTGTTTCAATTGCCTTGTTAAGGTAACAGACGCAATTGGAATACGTGGTGAGTTTAACACCTCCATATTTTCTGCGGGTATATCCTGCACCCTGATATTTTCATTCAGCTCCAGTTTTTCAATATTCACATCGATATGTTCTTTAAGGTATTTTGGAAGGGTTTTTACCTTTACTGATTTCATTTTAAGAACCAGTTTTCCGCCAGCCTTAACTCCTGCAGGAACACCAATAAAATTAAGCGGCAGGGTAGCGATCACTTTTTTATTGTCAACCAGTTCTAAAAAGTCAACATGCAGTAACAGGTCTGATACTTTATGAAACTGCAGGTCCTTTAAAATACAACGGTAGCTGTTGCCGCCGATGATAACGTTGGCCAGCATAAATTCTGGTGTGTACACGATGTCTTTAAAAGCAGTTGCCGGAGCATAGAAATTGATCTCTTGAGAACCACCATAAATTACACCTGGCACCATTTTCTGAGAGCGAAGTTGGCGGGTGGCTTTTTTTCCGCTTTCGGTCCTCAGTTGTCCTTCGATTGTAATTGATTTCATGTTAAATGTATTTTTTTATGAGGCGCAAAGGTAGAAGAAAATGGGCAATAGGCAATGCACAATAGGCAAAATACTAAGCGAAAGAAGAAGGATTTGGTAAAAAATGAATTAACTCATTGAAAATCAATATTTATCTGGATTATTGATCATGTGATTTAATAATTTTCCGACTTCCTCGTTTTGCGCTATCAGGGAAACAAACTGCTCATTAGAAATATAATTACAGGCAACTGCAAAATCAAGCCAGCCCGAGGTTTCAGAATTTTCCATATCACTGTCTGAAACTTTAGAAACGAAGTGTGCCGGATATAATTTTTTCCTGTAAGCCTTTAATAAACAAATACATACGCTCCTGGAAGAACGCCTTATTTGATCTGTTAATGAATATTTTTCTTCAGGTGGAAATTGTTTAGATAATTCAAATATCTGCATAGCCAATGCGAAAGCTTTTTTATATACAGTTGTCTCCTTCACATTTTTAGCACCCATTTTATTGAGTTTTAAATTTAATATCTTACACAACTATCTTGTCTATTGCCTATTGCCTATTGCCTATTGCCTATTGCTTATTGTCTATTGCCCATTGCCTATTTCTTATTCGCCATCCTGCTCCGCATAAAAAGACTATTAATGCTCTTATTTTCAAAGGCATTACGTATGGTAACTGCAAATAATTCATCAGTTGAAAGTACTTTGATCTTACTGCATTCACCCCTCAATGGTATGGTATCGCATACTACTAATTCTTCCAAAACACTGTTTTCAATATTCTGGTAAGCATTACCGCTTAATACCGGGTGGGTACACAAAGCCCGAACGCTCCAGGCGCCCTTTGCTTTCATTAAAGCTGCACTTTTTACTAATGTACCACCTGTATCACAGATATCATCTATCAGCACAACATCCCGGTCGGTTACATCGCCTATGACCACCATGCTAGCAATTTCATTTGCCCGCTTACGGTGTTTGTCGCATATTACCATTTCACATTCAAAATAGGTGGCAATTTCCCGGATCCTGTTGGCACTACCTACGTCAGGTGCTGCAAAAGTTAAATTGGGCAGGTTCAAATTTTCGATATACGGGATAAAAATGGCTGATGAATCCAAATGATCAACAGGGATATCAAAATAACCCTGTATCTGCGGTGCATGCAGGTCCATGGTGATCAGCCTGTCGGCACCAGCTGCTGTAAGCATATTGGCTACCAGTTTGGATCCAATGGCTACCCTTGGCCTGTCTTTCCTGTCTTGCCTGGCTAACCCATAATACGGTATTACGGCAATTACTTTATAAGCCGATGCCCTTTTGGCTGCATCAATCATCAGGAGCATTTCCATCAAATTGTCTGAAGGGGCAAAAGTACTCTGCACTAAAAAACAAAACGGCCCCGGATACTCTCTTTGAACTCAACATAAATTTCACCATCACTGAAACGCTGGATATTGACCTTACCCAGGGGTTCTCCAAACTTTTTGGCAATTTTTTCTGCGAGGTACTGTGATCCGGTTCCGGAAAAATTTTTGCATTTGATTCCATATATATTTAAATTGAGATAAGTGAGAGATAATATCCTGCGAAAGTATCATTTAGTTTACATGATTTAAGATTGTACCAATGAAAAATGTCAACAAGCCTTCCACATCCATTAAAAACTGGGCTGCAGACGACAGGCCCAGGGAAAAATTACTTTTAAAAGGAGCAGCGGCACTCAGCAACTCAGAGCTGCTTGCCATTTTACTGAACACTGGCAGCAAAAACAGATCTGCATTAGACCTGGCAAAAGAAATTTTAAAAAAGGGAGATGATAATTTAAATGAGCTTGGAAAATTATCATTGGCCGATCTTAAACAGGTTCCGGGAATCGGGATGGCAAAATCGATCAGTATTGCGGCTGCTTTGGAACTTGGCAGAAGAAGACATGCATCAGCAGCATTGGAAAAAACCGTTATCAGGTCAAGCAGTAATATAGCACAATACCTGCGGGCCTCCATAAAAGACTTTAGCTACGAAGTTTTTGCCGTTATTTTTTTAAACCGTGCAAACAAGATCAATCATTTTGAAATTATCAGTAAGGGTGGTATTTCGGGAACCGTGGCCGACCCAAGGATCATTTTAAAAAAAGCCCTGGAAGAAGATGCAACTTCCCTTGTATTATGCCATAATCATCCATCAGGCAACCTGCAGCCCAGCCGTGCTGATGAGGAACTGACCAAAAAAATTAAAGAGGCGGCTTCCTTTTTCGATATAAAGATCCTGGACCACATTATAGTTAGTGAAGAAGGGTATTACAGTTTTGCGGATGACGGGATACTTTAGTAAAAAATCAGAATTTAAGAATTCAAGGCACAAGAGTTCAAGGCACAAGAATTCAAGGCACAAGAATTCAAGGCACAAGAGTTCAAGGCACAAGAGTTCAAGGCAGAAGAATTCAAGGCACAAGAATCAAGGCACAAGAATCAAGGCACAGGATTTCAAGAAACAGGATGCTAAATAATAATCTTTGTTAAATATGCTTGTTTATAGATAGCCTAAAATAAATTTCAAATGTCACAAGAGTTGGAACATAGATTTTTTATTTACGCCAGAAGGGTTAGGGATTTTTGCATGACTTTGAAAAATTCAGTTATTAATATTGAATACATCAAACAATTAATCCGGGCAAGCGGTTCGGTAGGCGCAAATTATATTGAAGCCTCTGATGATTTGGGTAAAGCTGATGAGCGAATGAAAATAAAAACAGCAAGACGTGAAGCAAAGGAATCCGTGTATTGGTTAGGCCTGGTAATTGTTTATGATAATAATGATTTGGAATCTACCCGTAATTCTTTAATTGATGAAGGTAAACAAATCACTAAAATATTATCCAGCATTCTCATCAAATTGAATTCCTGATCCAACCAGCTTGGCTGCTACTTGTACCTTGAATTCTTGTCCATCGTCCCTTATACCTTATGTATGTACCTTGTGCCTTGTACCTTGTGCCTTGTACCTTGTGCCTTGTACCTTGTACCTTGTACCTTGTATCTTGTATCTTGAGTCTTGTACCTTGTACCTTGTATCTTGAGTCTTGTACCTTGTACCTTGTACCTTGAACCTTGAATCTTGCCTCTAGCTCAACGTTTTCTACGCCTGCGCTGTTGGCCCGCCAAAATTAAAAGGAATTTCCACTGCATCTATATCCTGGATATTGCCATTGGCTGTTTCAAACTTTTTTACATTTTCAACCATTGCCTTCATAAAACGTTTGGCATGAAAAGGGGTTAATATGATACGGCTTTTTACTTTGCTCTTGGGTGTACCCGGCATTACATTTACAAAGTCAATTACAAACTCGGCATGGCTGTGGGTGATAATTGCCAGGTTGGCATAAGCGCCTTCAGATACTTCTTCTGAAATTTCAATATTGATCTGGTTGGGTTGTTCGGGCAGGTTACTCATTTTAAATATTTTTTTACAAAGATAAAAACAAAGAGCCCCGGATCGGGGCTCTTTGTAAAAAGTATTTCCAGGTTTTATTACCTTGGTCCAACATATGTCCATCTTTCATCAAAAGTAGAACGGATGTATGGAGCAGGGAAGCCTGCAACTGCATTTGGCTGTACCAGCCAATGCTTGATAAGAATGTCTTTGTTGCCCTGAACAGCATTAACACCTGATGGGTCTAAAACAGCCCTGCGGGTATTGGATGCTGCATATAAAGGAGCTCCAGTACCAGTTGCCGGGTTACCACCGCCTGTAGCAGGGAATGCAGGATCGCCATAATAATTATGCAGATCACTGATAGCGCCTGTTGCAGGATTGAAGGTGATAATTAAACCGTAGCTGCCATAATATGTTCCGGAACCACCATTAAGGAAAAGATAACCGGGATAACCGGTATTCAGGTCATTATTATTTACAACACATGTAGATGCACCTGCTGTTACTAAAGCATATTCCTGCGGTGCTCCCCAATAAGTAAATGCTGCATTGATAAGATCCACAAAAGTTCCTTCCTGAGAATAGATACCGTCCCAGTCATTTTTTGCGCCAATTTCAACAACTTTAGATTTTTGTGATGTAATAATACCATCAGCATCAGCAGAAGTAATGGTAAAACCCATACCGTATAATGAACTTGGGTTTAACACAGTAGCATTGGGTATGGTAACATAGATCTCTTTTGCAAATTCTCCGGGAGCAAAGGTAAATGTCCAGGTACCGCCCTGGCCGCCGGTTTTAATACCATCAGTCTGAACAGTGAACCATGCTGTTGGCATTAAAATATATGCCGGGTTAGCTATTCTTACTGCAGCTGTATCATCTTTTACTGTAACGGTCATCGTTCTGTTCAGTTCAGCTTCGTTGGGAATATCCCTGCGTAACTCCATAACCAGCAATTTAGTAGGAGTTGGAACGAAGTCAACCGGCATTTTTGAAAGACTTGCCGGTGTTCCGCCACCCAGTATTTTAACCAGGGTTTGGCCTGCATCGCCCAATGGGGTAGATACAGTGGGCTTTTTACAAGCCACAAGTATCAAAGAAAACATTGCTATAACAGCAAAGCTCTTTGTTAAGTTTAAATATTTCATATTTTGTGATTTTGTGTTGTTTAGCAAAAGTATTTAAATAACCCATCCCATGCTAAATGGGATGGGTTAAAGTTATTTTAATTATCCCACCAAACTTTTGTATCCTGGTTATCTCCACCAATACTTGCTGCGGCTGCCAAAGTATTGGCATTATTAAGACCGTAATCAGTATTGCCGTAAACATAGCGGGTTACAAATGGACCTGTATTGAACCTGGTTGTTTTCAGGTTTGGTACACCGGTTCTTCTTTGTTCTGCCCATCCTTCCTGTCCGTTAGGAAAAGCACAAACCCAACGCTGTAAAGCGATACGGGATAATTTATTAGGTGTTGCTGCATCCTGCAAATTGCCACTTGCTGCCCTGAAGTTATCATAAGGCGCAGCTTCAGCTCCAATACTTCCAGGTACACCAACTCCGGCATTGTAATTAGCAGTTCCGGTTAAATAACCACCTGGCATTACAACACCCCATTCGTTAAATGATGCTGCAATAGCAGCATTATAATCAAGTTCAGCACTACCAGAACCGCCCGGGATCCATCCTCTTTCTTTTGCTTCAGCACTGGCTAATAAAACAAGAGATGCAGGTATGATAGTTACAGGTGAATTTTCCAGTCTTTTGCTAACTGCCAATACCCTTGACTGACCGTTACCAACGCTGTTGCCATAAGCAACTGCCAGGTCCCTGGTTAAGCCATAAGGGAACATAACACTGTTTGTACCGTAAACGGTTGAACGGGTATCGCCCAGGCCATTCAATACATCACCCATGGTTTTGCTTGAAGCATAATCATCCCTGGTAAGGTAAGTTAAATACCATGGATTTTGATAGGCACCACCCGGGTAAGCGATCTTGAAATTCTGTGAGTTATCCGTGATAAATCCACCGTCTGCGGTTGCAGCATCAGCAAATTCTACAGCGGCAAGTCCGCCTGCTGCAGGATATCTTTGTGACATACGCATAGCCATCATCATACGCATACTGTTTGCCAGCCTTTTCCAGCTTGCAGTATTTCCGCCATACAAAATATCTCCTTTGATCGGGGTACCGACATCAAATGAAGCAGCAGCCTGTTTCAGTTCACTGATCATTCCAAAATACACATCTTCCTGCTTATCAAACTTGGGAGTTAAATTAGCCGCTCCCAGTAAAGCTTCACTGTAAGGAATATCGCCCCAGGCATCAGTAACTGTCCAGTAAATATATGCTTTCAGTATCCTTGCAATTGCGATCTGGTTAGCATTGGAACCATCAGCAGATGCTGCACCGGCAGTTGCAGGATTGGAATTGACATTGATAATCGTTTGCAGATCATTTAAAGGGCCGGAATATGTACCACTCATTTCCAATAATGGCAATGCATACAATGAAACTTCCGTGTATTGGTTCTCAGCAATATACTGTGCATAAACGGCACGGCGTAAATTGCTTGCAAAACCACCCATTTGAGACCCTACGTTGGTTAACAGGGCTGATGGTGGAGGATTAGTAATACCATTTGGGTTGTTATTGGTATCACCAAACTCGCTGATCTTTGCGCAACCCGTGCCCAATATCACCGAAGTGATAAGGGCAGCAGCTGCGAATTTTTTTATTGATATATTTTTCATTTTTATATAAGTTTTTAGGTGATTAATATTAGAAACCAAGTTTTAAGTTAACACCAACTGATCTAGTTCCTGGTAACTGTCCATCTTCACCATAAACATTACTGATCTCAGAAGGATCAAATCCTTTGGTTTTTGAATAAATTAACCATGGGTTACGTGAAACTACAGAAAAAATTGCTGTTTTCACATACCTTCCAATTCCTAATTTTTCAACCGGAACCTTATAACCGATACTTAATTCCCTCAATTTAACAAAGGTCAGGTCGTAGATGCTGTTCTCAGCAATAACCCTTCCCTGGAACTGGTGGTAATAAGTTTGTGCATCAACATAATAATCAACTGCTTTACCGGTATTGTCTACACCAAATACGTGTACACCACCACTATGAGGCAATGGATTTCCGGAGCCATCTAACTCAACCGGATTACGAACCGGGTTTCCTATATCGTTCGTCCCGGCTGTACGTGCTGTTAAACCAGAGAACGTTCCCCAGAAATCAGATAAAGAGAAGAATTTACCACCATAAGAGTAGTCGATATTTACATTAACTGTAAAGTTCTTGAAAATGTTGAATGTGTTTTGAACACCACCTGTGTATTGAGGTAAAACACTACCAAAATTCACATCTGCCTCACGAACATATAATCCGTTAGAAGTCAACTCTGGAACACCGTTAACTTTTTTGATACCACCACCAAACATTTCACCCCACTGGCTACCAACCTGGTTAACAGAGTAAGCAGCAAATGAAGTTGAGAAAGCGCCTGATGATAATACCAGCCTGTTGATACCAGGGAAGATTGAAACCACTTCATTTTTGGTTAAATAACCCCATGTACCAGAGATATCCCAATCAAAGTTTTTAGACTGTATCGGCTTAACAAAAGCAGTTACATCCCAACCTTGCTTGGCAAGCTCACCGGCATTTCTTGAAACTGCAGTGTAACCTGTTGTTCCGGTTACTGTTACGTTAACAGGGAAGTCCTTGTTGGTTCTGTCCCAATAGGTAACATTAAATCCAAACCTGTTCTTCATGAAACGCATTTCCAAACCGAGCTCTTTTTCTACGTTGGTAGCGCCCTGTAAAGCAGGGTCAACCAGGTTGTTTGGAGCAGAAGTCAGGATATTACCGTTATATTGTTGTGGATTGATAGTATATAAAGCATTCAACTGGCCTATGCCCAAAGTATTCAATAACTGGCCTATAGAACCCCTGATCTTACCATAGCTGATAAATGGAACTGTGTTCCTGATCAGGTCGCTGAATACAAATGACAAACCACCTGATTTAGAATCAATGTAGTTGTCTTTTGGCTCTGTTGAAGTATAATCCCTACGGTAAGAACCTTCAACAAACAGGAAGTTACGGAAGCCGATATCAGCACGTACAAATAAACCACGACGGATGAAATTCTGCCTTGTATTTCCGTAATTGATCGGGTTTTTAGAGTTAGCTAAAGCGTATAAATTAGGAGCACTTAAACCTCCCACGGTATTGGCATTAACACCCCTGAATGTAGTTTTCAAGATATCAAAACCTCCGTTTGCATTAAACTGGAAACTCTTATACTTTTTTGAGTAAGAAAGTAATCCTTCATAGTTCTGGCGGTCGCTGAACGAATTATTTACACCATAACCTGCAAAAGCATTTCCTTCCCATGGATTGAAAGACATTTGGTTTGCACTTGACTGTAATGCAGATTTATAAATAGCTTCTGAATTAACGGTCAGTTGTTGTTTACGGTAAGTTGCTTTTACTTTAAAGTCGTTATTGATCTTATAAGTTAAAGAAACATCACCAAAGATCCTGTCTCTCCTGTTACTGTTATTAATATTGTCGAAATACTGGTAAGGGTTGAACCAATAGTTACCACCCCATGATTTAGCCGGGTTGCCCGGAGTGAATGCATCAGGGTTATTCTTATTCCAGCTGGCGAAAACACCTTCTGGGCTGGTTATAGACCTTAACTCTCTCATCTTACTGATGTCCAGGTCCCTGTGAAACCATTGACCGAAAGTTCCGGTTGTTTGATTACTGTAACCATCATCACTTTCTGTGTTCCTGTTTTCTGCTATGTAGTTAAAATTAACACCCAGTGTAAAACGTGAACTTAATTCAGCAGTCAGGTTTGCATTTAAAGTATGACGCTTTAAATACTCATTTGGTGTGATACCTTTAATATCAAGGTTTGTATAAGAAACCCTCATATTCAAATTATCGGTTGCTTTTGAAAAAGCAACGTTGGTTGTCCTGGTTACACCTGTTTCCCAGAAATCACGAACATTGGTAGGTTGAGGTGTAAGTTTTGCAGTTTTAAATGAATACTCATGACCTGGATACCAGGCATACCAAGGAATATATTCCTGGCCTGCCAAACGTGGACCCCAGCTGGCATCATCTGAATAATCGTGGTAATATTTACCATCCAGTGCTTTCCATGCTTCAGGTTGTCCTGGCTTCCATGCATATTTATATAAATCATAAGAAGCACCACCTGCATATGAATTTTGATAATCAGGTACTATATATACTTTATCAAACTGAATACCTGCATTAAGCTCTAATCCAATTCCTTTAGCACCTTTTTTAGCTTTTTTCAAAGTGATTACAATTGCACCGTTTGATCCATCAGGACCAAATAAAGCTGCAGCAGCCGGACCTTGTAATACTGAATAATCTTCAACATCGTCTGGGTTGATATCAGCGCCACTTGGCATGATAGTACCATCAACAACATATAAAGCACCGCCACCTACGCCAAAACCATTTTCACCGCGTAAACGAACAGTTGTTTCAGCACCCAATTTAGCAACCGACTGGCTACGAACCTGGGCACCTGCTACTTTACCTGCCAAAGCGTTATTAACGTTTGTCTGGCGAATGGTATTAACCTGGTCGCCGGTTAAGTTTTGAACATTAGAAGCAGTACTTCTTCCGGTACGTCTGATACCGAATGCACTTGTTACAACAACTTCTTTCAAATCACCTGATGTACTTTTTTCCAAAACAGTGTTTAACACATTCTGGGTACCTACTGGTACTTCAGTTTCTGTAAAACTTGCTCCGGAAATAACTAAAACGTCATTTGTATTAACCCGAAGCGAATATGCTCCGTTGGCATCAGCCGAAACGCCGGTTGAACTGCCTTTAATTTTTACAGACGCAAAAGAAACCGGGTTACCGTCTATATCAGTAACCTTGCCGGTCACCACCCGGCTTTGCGCAAATGCCAATACCCCACAGAGCATCAGCATTGTAAACAGTGATAAAAATCTTCTCATGTGCATTTAATTAAGTTTAATGATGTGTAAAAATAAGGATAATTTCTTAACGTCAAAATAATGTTAAATTAATTTTCCTGAGATTCGTATCCTATACATGGACAAGGAATGAATTTAAATTGCTGCTTTGCCCCTGAATATTTGTTAAAATTTATAAAGTACCTGTACCCTGATCTCTGTTTTTGTATTCCCCGCTATCTCATCAAGTCCGCTACCAATAAGGTTTTTATCCCTATAAATGGTTTGCGACCACCTGCCCCAAAGACTGATTTTTTTGTTAATATCATAGTTTATATTTATATAATATCTATACCCTTTATCATAAAAAACAGGGATGGAAAAATGATATAAAACGTCATTTTCATAGGCATATAAACGGCTGTTATAACCCCCGGTCTCAAAATACTGGAGCCGAAAGTTACCAGATATGGGGTTTAACAGGGGTTTATACAATACATCTATATATGATAAGAAGCCCTGTTCTTCGGCGCCCCCTTTTTTATCAAACCATACGATCTCCGCACGGGTCCTGATCATGATCACTGCATTTACTTTATAATTAAGCTGGGATCTCCAGTTCCTTCGCGGCTGTATGATCACCGGAGACAATGTATGCAGACCGGGATTTGAATTGACCGCTTTTGCATTTGACCGGTACCGGGTATATATTTCCAGTTGCTTATCGGGTTTGTACTGTAACTGGATCAAATAACCGGAACCGGTGGATGGTGCATCGGCCCGGGAACGTAACCAGGGAAACCGGTAAAAATCGGCATAGGCATTTACCTGCCAGGAATCATGCGGCCTTAGAGAGATTCCGGCATATAACCCTTTTTCATTGACCGGGAATGTATTTTCTGTAAAGGCCGATGTATATAATGACTGGTAGGATACAGAAATATTCCGGTAAAGCAAACTCATATCTGCCCGGGAAGCAACACTGATGATCAGGCCATTGATAAAGGCCTTTTCCATATTTGAAGAAAAGGCAGCCTCTCCAAAAAAATGTACATTCCTGAAGGTATAACTGTAATCGACACTGTAATTACCAAAACTGTTGCCGTTCAGTGCGTATATATTGTATGGTTCTGCGGGCTTTATTATTGGAAGGCTGAATGTATAATGAATACCGTTAATGCCCAGGTGCAGTTTTTTAAACCGGTACCTGGCATTGCCACCAAAGGCCAGTTGCCGTTGTATGCCTTTATCATCTGTCTCAGATTTTGTTCGGTGGTAACCGGATGTTTGCAGTGAAGAAACATAACCGGTTTGGTATAGCAACGTGTCTGCAACAAAATTGGCATCTATGTTCCTGTAAGAAACGAATGCAGTGACCTGCCAGTTATTTTTGGCAAGCGTGATGCCAAGCCCCCGGTGAAAATTTATTTCACCGGCAGCATTATACGGCCTTAAAACATCTGCTTCCCTTTGATATTGATCACATCTGCACTTTTTTTAAATGCCAGGCTCTGCCATTGTGTGAGCCCCTGGCCCAGGTTAACCGTAAAATCGCCGATGGCCAGCGATTTAATGATACCGGCCCTGCGAATAAAAATGTGCGCCGAATAAAAATCAAATCCCTGTTTTTGTTTCCCTTTAAAGAACTGTTCACCGGCATCCTTCTCTCCCAGGATCCCGTACTGCAATACATTTTTGTATACATATTTGTACCTGAAAAATATTTTTTGCGGCGACCCCGGGTAAAAATTGGTAACCGTTGACGTATCGGCCCCGTAACCCTTTGAGCGCTCCAATACCTGGGAGACCCGGATGAGCAATTGGTGATCACCGCCACGCAACCTGGCCCTGAGTGTACCGGCGACCGTTACCTGCAAACTAACGGTTATGTATGGCCTTACTTTTTGTATGGTTACAATATCCCATCCTGGTATTGCCTGTAATTCATAGAGGTCAATTATTTTCCCGGCAAGCATCCGGTACATGATGAGATTATGGATCTGTACCGGGCTGAGTATGACCAGCCGGGCCAATTCAGTTTCATCTGCCGTATTCAGGTTCACCGGGTCCTTTATAAACTGAACCAGCTGCTGCAGGAATGTATCATCTTCGGTCTCCAGGTCCTCATTATTTTCAGTTATATTTTCAAGCTGCTGTTCGGTATTGTTAGTAACGGTTTCCGTTACCTGCGCACTGGCATGTGTGGCCGTCATCAAAACAAAAATATTGTATAAATAATTTTCATGAGGCGGTTGTCTTAAAATGCATGATCAATAATATGCCCGGCGAAAAGCCAAGCCGGGGGTGGTATCCAGAAGTTATATCAAGCCGCAGCTTTTTCCAGGCAATACCTGCCCCGGCATACACTGCAGTAGATTCACTGATAAACCCGCCTTTTACAAAAAACTGTTTTGCAAACTGGTACTGAAACCCGGCAATGACCGTAACAGCCTTATCTTCTTCTTTTATGATCTCGCTGCTGATAAAAAACTGTTCCGAAGCATCATATCCCATTCCTAACTTATAGGCTGCTGCTATTTTTTCATCAGCCGTGCCGGGTATTGACGACTTTCCCAGTTTTCCGCCAACGGGGTTATACACATGCAGTCCTGCATTTAATTTTTCAGTCAGCCGGAGCATCATGCCCATTTCAAAATTCAGGGTTGATGCATTTCCATAAGCCGGGACCCGGTAACTATAATAATTAAACTGTACACCCACATCAATCTTTTTTCCCATTTTGCGGGCATAGGCCAAACCAATCCTATTTTCATTGAAGTTTTTAAACCCGGCATAATTCAATTGAATGCCCACATTCCCAAAACGGGTAGGCATTGAGGTTGCCAATGTGTATGCAGCTGTTTCACGCAGCATAAAACGCCTTTCACCGTAAACACCAAAACCTGCATGTTGCAACTGTGCAAGTGCAGCCTGGTTGCCGGTAAAAGACAGGGGATCATTTTGTTGCCGGCTGTAAGCCGATAAAGCGGTATAAGGCTGTGCCAGTGTATAACGGAGTGATTGTGCTGTAACAGCATAATGGCATACTGCTGAAAGCAGTAATACCTGCAGGGTAGTTTTCATATCTGTACGGTTAGGGAATACCAAGTTAATAAATACTATTTTAAAAACATATAAAACCGGGCTTTTTTTCAGCAAATTGTTGATTACTTTTGCCGGATGCAGATCTTAGACGGAAAAATCGTTTCGCAAACGGTTAAAAACAATATCAAAGAGAAGACAATTGCCTTTACAGCAAGCGGCAATAAAACACCACACCTCGCTGCCATACTGGTAGGCAGCAACGGTGCCAGTGAAACCTATGTGGCCAGCAAGGTAAAAAACTGTGAGGAAGTGGGTTTTAAAAGCAGCCTGCTCCGTTTTGATGAAAACATTGCAGAAACGGAATTGACTGCAGCCATAGAAAAACTCAATGCCGATGATGATGTGGACGGCATTTTGGTACAACTGCCCCTGCCCAAACAGATCAATGAAGAAAAAATAATCAACCTCATCAACCCGGAAAAGGATGTGGACGGGTTTCATCCCGTGAGCATCGGAAAAATGGTGCAGGGATCACCCACTTTTATACCGGCAACACCCTACGGTATCTTACTGATGCTGGAGCACTACAAAATTGAAACCAGCGGAAAACATGCGGTGGTGATCGGCCGCAGCAATATTGTGGGCAGGCCCATCAGTATTTTATTAAGCCGCAATACCTATCCCGGCAACTGCACGGTAACGGTTTGCCATAGCCGCACAACCAACCTGAAAGAGATCTGTTTGCAGGCAGATATCATTGTGGCTGCTTTGGGCATCCCCGAATTTTTAAAAGGGGATATGGTCAAGGAAAATGCCGTGGTGATCGATGTAGGCATTACCCGGGTAGCCGATGCTTCCAAAAACAGGCTTTGCCATTAAAGGCGATGTTGATTTTGCGGATGTGGCGCCCAAATGCAGTTATATAACCCCGGTACCGGGTGGCGTAGGACTGATGACCATTGCGGCTTTGCTGATGAACACCTTTACTGCCTGCGAAAATAAAATAAAATAACAACCGGGCATATTGCCCTGATCCCCGCATAACTATGGTTCAGATAAAAAATACGGATACCATAACGCTTCCCGTGATGGAACATTTTTACAGCATCCAGGGCGAAGGCTATCACCAGGGAAGGGCCGCTTATTTTATCCGGCTGGGCGGCTGTGATGTTGGCTGTGTATGGTGCGATGTGAAAGACAGCTGGGATGCATCAAAGCATCCTTTATTAAATATTGATGAGCTGATATTGAATATTGAAAAAACGCCGGCAAAGCTTGTTATTATTACCGGGGGCGAACCATTGATGCATAACCTCGATGAACTCACTGTACAGCTTCAATCAAAAGGTTACGAAACCAATATCGAAACATCAGGCGCTCACCCGTTAAGCGGCAGCTGGGACTGGATCTGTCTTTCACCAAAAAAATTCAAAGCGCCATTACCGGAAATTTTACCTGCAGCCAATGAATTAAAAGTGGTTGTCTTTAATAAATCAGATCTTGAATGGGCTGAAAAATTTGCTGCACTGGTTTCACCAAATTGCAAATTATACCTGCAGCCGGAATGGGACAAAGCTTCCCTGGTTACGCCAATGATCATTGAGTATATCAAACAAAATCCCCAATGGGAGTTATCGCTCCAGGTACACAAGTATATCCATGTGCGGTAAAGGAAATGTTATAATTCCCTGTAAAGACAACATTAAACCCGCATTCGTTTTATCTTTACCATTACGAATAAAAACCAATGCCACATAAAAAATTGAATATCCTGAAAGTAATTCCTGTATTGCTTATTTTTCTTTTTCAGCTTTATTTGTGCAGCGCAATGGTACGACCCCAGAAAGTAAATAAAAGGCCGGTGAAATATACGGGCAGGCTTATGAAGAAGCCACTGCCGGTAATTATACGGCGGCATTAAAACACCTGGAAAATGCACTTGCACTTGATCCGAAATTTGTAGATGTGTTTTTATCACGGGCAGGCATACATGCTGAATTGAAGAATTATACTGCTTCAGTAACCGATTTTGAAACAGGGTTGAAAATGGACCCGGTATATTCAAGAACCTACCTGCTCCCCTATTCGATCTCCCTGGCAGGTACCGGAAAATTTGAAAAGGCACTGGAAACGGTCAATGAATTTTTAGCAACACCAACATTAAATGCCCAGAGCATCAAAGCCGGGAATTACCGCAAGGCCTCCTTTAGTTTTGCTGTTGAGTACGAAAAAAAAACATCCTTCCAAAGACTATGTTTTTGCACCGCAGAATTTAGGCGACAGTATTAATTCTGATGCACTTGAATATTTTCCATCCTTTACCATTGATGGCAGTAAAATGATCTTTACCCGGCGGATAGCCAGTGATGAGGATTTTTATGAAAGTAATTTTGTGAATGGTAAATGGAGTAAGGCAGCGCCGATCGGCGGAAATGTAAATACCAACCTGAATGAAGGCGCTCAAAATATTTCGCAGGACGGGCAACTGCTGATCTTTACCGGTTGCAATTATCCCGAGGGCGAAGGCAGCTGTGACCTGTATTTTTCTGTAAAAACAAAGAATGGCTGGAGTGACCCGCAAAACCTGGGGCCGGATGTAAATACCGATTTCTGGGAATCATCCCCCTCCCTGTCCCCCGATAAACGGGACCTGTATTTTGCCAGCAGCAGGGCCGGCGGGTTTGGCGGCCGCGATATCTGGGTAACACGCCGCTTACCAACGGGTAAGTGGAGCCGCCCGGAAAATTTAGGCGAGTCCGTTAATACGCCCGGGGATGAAAGCTGCCCTTTTATGCATGCCGATAATGAAACATTGTATTTTAACAGTAACGGGCAACCGGGATTTGGCATGACCGATCTTTTTTATTCCAAAAAAGTGAACGACAGCAGCTGGTCGGTTGCCAAAAACCTGGGCTATCCCGTCAATACCATTGATGACCAGGGTTCACTGATCGTTGCCGCTGATGGTAAAACCGCATACTATGCCAGTGATGGTACAGATACAAAAGGCGGGCTGGATATTTATTCTTTCCAGCTGCGGGAAGACATCAGGCCATTAAGAACATTATGGGTAAAAGGAAAAGTATTTGACAAAAAAACACAGGAAGGACTGCCTTCAGCTGTTGAATTAACCGATCTGAAAAACGGCCATCTCATCAGCCGGATACAGACAGACGAAGAAGGCAATTACCTGGTCACTTTACCTACAGGAAAAGATTATGGTTTTAATGTGAACCGTAAAAATTATTTATTTTATTCCGACCATTTTTCACTCAGCCCCAATAACCCGGATTCTGTTTTCACTGTAAACATTCCCCTGCAGCCCATTGAAAAAGGTGCCAACATTGTTTTAAAGAACATTTTTTTTGAAACCGGGAAATTTGAATTACAAAACGAATCGAGATCCGAACTGGATAAACTGGTTGCGCTTTTACAGGAAAACCCCAATGTAAAGATCCAGATCAACGGGCATACGGATAATATAGGGACCGAAAAAGACAACCAGGTGCTCTCCACCAACCGTGCAAAATCCGTGGTTGATTATTTATTAAACAGGGCCATCAGCAGCCAGCGGTTAACTTACAAAGGGTTTGGTTCAACAAAGCCGGTGGCAGACACTTTAACTGAAAAAGGTAAAATGCCTCAACAGGAGAACTGAACTTTCCGTTACCGGTAATTAAATATTTTTATTATCATTGCTGTGCATTTCAACCGTACCCCGCCGTATGCACCATGACCTGCTATACCGGATCGCACTAACCCTTGTTCCCAATATTGGCGATGTACATGCCAAAGCACTGGTAAATATTTACGGTGACGCCAATCGATGTTTTAAGGCAAAAGAAAAGAACTGGAAATTATAGAAGGTATTGGGATCATCCGGGCGAGATCCATAAAGGATTATACGGATCTCAGCACTGCCGAAGCAGAAATAAAATTCATTGAAAAATATAAGATCACCCCGCTTTTTTAACTGATCAAAATATCCCAGGCGATTGCTGAACTGTTACGACAGTCCGGCCCTGCTCTATTACCGCGGCAATGCCGACCTGAACAGTTCCAGGATCATCTCCATTGTTGGCACCAGGAATCATTCTGATTATGGCAAAATGGTTTGTGAAAAAATGATCGATGACCTGAAGGCTGAAAATATTTTAGTGGTTAGCGGCCTGGCATTTGGCATTGATACCATTGCACATAAAGCAGCCTTAAAAAATAATTTACAAACAGTTGCCGTGCTGGCACACGGGCTCGACCGGATCTACCCGCAGCAAAACAAAATCCTGGCAAAACACATCACGGTACAGGGCGGTTTGCTCACAGAATTCATCAGCAATACCAACCCGGATAAACAGAATTTTCCAAAACGAAACCGGATCGTTGCCGGCATTTGTGATGCGGTGATCGTACTGGAAAGCGGTAAAAAAGGAGGATCCCTTATTACTGCTGAACTGGGCAACAGTTATAACAAAGACGTGTTTGCCATACCCGGCCGCGCCACTGATACCAAAAGCGAAGGATGTAATTACCTGATTAAAAACAATAAAGCTGCCTTAATAAATGATGCAGATGATTTTTTAGAAATGATGAACTGGAAGCCAATGCCCAAACCAACTGCAAAAACAACGGGAATTATTTATTGAACTTTCACCGGATGAGAAGATTATTGCTGACATCCTCCGGCAACAGGACAGTATCCAGATCGATGAGCTGTATTTTAAAAGCGGCTTAAGCAGCAGTGAAGTAGCAACAGCACTGCTGATGCTGGAGATGCAGGGCGTGGTACAATCCTTTACCGGGTAAGGTTTATAGATTATGCTGATCGTTTTACTGGGTTTTGCTTTTATGCACCCATTGTAACCAGCTTTTATAAGCAGGCCGTTCAATTCCATTTTCATCTTTCAACCCGGTATCTTCCCATAATCCAAAAAGATCCTGGTATAGATTCAGGCTCCGCAAGGTGTTGTTCCCGGCATCATAATCTTTACCGCAAAACCAGATGAACAATTTTGCTTTTTTATCATTGCAGAATGTAAGCAGCATTTCCAGATAATCTCTTTGCCATCCTGCATTGCCCTGTTTATTTAAACTGAATGCCGATCACCAGGTCTTCTGCTATATAACCGGTCGCGGCAAAAGCCAGAGGTTTGCTGTTTGAAAGATTGGTAAACTTCTCAAAATAACCGGCCGGGAAATTTTTTGGATCCGTATTTCCATTGGCAGAAGAGCTTACAGTAATATAGGGATAAGCACTCAGCCCGATAAAATCAGTATAGGCTACCAGCTGACCGGCATTGTTAAACCCTTCATTTGATTCATCAACAATAAAACTGATAAAAAAAGGTAAGGAAGGATACCTGGTCTTCAATTGCCGGTACACCTCTGCTATAAAATTTTTATATAAAACAAATTGTGATGCATTCCAGCCTGCCGCATTGCTTTCAACACCATAATTTACATAAACAGGTTGCAGCTGATCAACCAACCAGCTTACATAATTTACATAGGCAGTAATAACTTTAGCATCATCAAAAGGCAATTGCCGCCAGTAATTCTTTATACTGTCCGGTGCAGGTGCGTTGGCATAATATTCCGGCCTCGAAGTTCTGTTGAGCGCCAGTGCCGATACACTCAAAAATATTTTTTTACCGGTCACGGTTTTTGACTTCCTGGTAGTTATATCCTGTAACAGGCTGGCCGGCATGGGCCTGTTGTAAAAAGCTTCTTCATAGGGTATCCCTTCATCAAAATGATGCGATACAATATCGCAATGTTCATTAATGAACCGGTAGGCAGTATCTACTTCAGCAACGGTAAAATCAGCCGGCCAGGGTGTAGTTCCCATATAAAAACTCCGGGTTTCAGCCGGGGGGTCTTTTTTACGGCATTGTATATTTACTGCCAGTATAAAAACAAGTAAAAAAATAAAATATTTTGCCTCATATTTCTATTTAAGTAAGGTAATTAACAAAAACTATACCTTGTTATAAACAGTCGTATTAAATTTTCAATTTTTCATCTTACCTTTGCCTATGGCAACAATAAATAACCCCGCAGCAAAAGCAAATCCAAAAGGCAAAGCTTCAGCGAAGGTGATAAATTTTTCGGCGAAGGCTTAACGTTCGATGACGTTTTACTAATGCCCGCCTATTCACAGATATTACCCCGCGAGGTAAATATCAGTACACCACTTACAAAAACCATTACCCTGCATGTTCCTTTGCTGAGCGCAGCCATGGATACCGTAACGGAAGCCTCGCTGGCCATAGCTTTGGCAAGGGAAGGCGGCCTTGGCATCTTACATAAGAATATGAGCATTGACCAGCAGGCCGACCAGGTGCGTAAAGTAAAACGCAGTGAGAACGGATTAATACTGGATCCTGTTACCCTGCGCCCGGATGCAACGATTGGCGAAGCGATCCGCATCATGCGGGAAAATAAGATCGGCGGCATTCCCATTGTGGATGCCAACCATAAATTACTGGGCATACTTACGAACCGCGATCTGCGTTTTGAAACCAATTTCAAAGGGAAAGTGAGCACGGTAATGACCAAAGACAACCTGATCACCGCGCCTGAAGGTACCGACCTTAAAAAGCTGAACTCATTTTCAAAAAAAATAAGATCGAAAAATTACCGGTGGTGAATAAAGCCGGCAAACTGATCGGGCTGGTTACTTTCAGTGATATTTTAAAATTAAAATCACACCCCCATGCGGTTAAAGATTCTTTTGGACGATTGCTGGTTGGTGCCGGTGTTGGCATAACCGGCGATATCATGGACCGTGTGGATGCATTGTATAAAGTGGGTGTAGATATCATTTGTTTAGACAGCGCACACGGGCATACCAGGGGTGTGATCACAGCATTAAAAAACATTAAAAAAACATACAAAGGCATACAGGTGATTGCCGGCAATGTAGGTACCGGTACCGGTGCAAAAGCACTCGCCGAAGCAGGGGCCGATGCAGTGAAAGTGGGTATAGGTCCGGGTTCTATCTGCACCACCCGAATCGTTGCAGGTACCGGTGTTCCGCAAATTACAGCAGTGATGGAAGCTGCAGCAGCATTAAAAAATAAAAATGTTGGCATCATCAGCGATGGAGGTATCCGGTATACCGGCGACATGGTAAAAGCCCTGGCAGCAGGCGCAGGTTGTGTAATGATGGGTAATGTATTTGCAGGAACCGAAGAAAGCCCGGGTGAGACCATTATTTACGAAGGCAGAAAATTCAAACAATATCGCGGCATGGGTTCTTTGGGTGCTATGGCCCAGGGCAGCAGCGACCGCTATTTCCAGGATGTGGAAGACGATATCAAAAAATTTGTACCCGAAGGCATTGAGGGCAGGGTGGCTTTTAAAGGCAATCTAAAAGAAGTGGTACAACAGTTTACCGGCGGCTTACGGGCAGGAATGGGTTATTGCGGTGCCAAAAATATCAGCGAACTGCAAAACGCAACCTTTGTAAAGATCACCAATGCCGGTATGCGTGAAAGCCATGCACATGATATTGAGATCACGAAAGAGGCGCCTAATTATTCAAGATAAGAACCCCCTGCGAATACTGAGTGTATTAAATGGGAAGGGTTTAATTATATCATTGGAATTTAAATATTCAATACACAATGTTCAACAATCAATATTCAATTGAGGAGTATGATAACTAAAAGGATAATTCATTGAACATTGAATATTGATAGTTGATTATTGATCATTTAAAATGTTACTGTCAACCTGCTTTTTTCAATTCTCTTTACCGCATATCTTTACGCCACAAAATTTACCCAATGCCAAAGATCAGGTCGCTGCTTACATTTTTACTTTTTACTTTTTACTTTTTACTTTTAAATTCAGTACAGGCCCAGGACAGTTCCAGGCTCCGTATCTCCCTCCTCACCTGCACGCCCGGTGAAGAACTGTATTCCACTTTCGGGCACAGCGCTTACCGGGTTGTTGACAGTACCAGCATGACCGATATCGTGTACAATTACGGCACGTTTAATTTTGATGATGACGGGTTTTACATGAAATTTTTAAGAGGACAGTTACTGTACTATGTATCTGCAGAACAATTTCCCGATTTTAAAAATTTATACCAGTCAACCAACCGGGGCATGACCGAACAGGTTTTAGACCTGACCGCCGCAGAAAAGATCACCATACAGCAATTTTTAAACGAAAATTTAAAAGAAGAAAATAAATATTACAAATACGATTTCTTTTTTGATAACTGTACCACCCGGCTGCGTGATATTTTAAAAAAATACAAAGACTCAACTTTTACACAAAAGCCCGTAATGCCTGCCGGCAGCAGGTTTCGGCAGGCCATTCACGGGTACCTGGATTACAACCATAAATACTGGAGCAAGCTGGGTATTGATATTTTAATGGGCAAGCCTACTGATGCTGTGATGACGGCCGGCCAAATGCAGTTCCTGCCCGACAACCTGATGATCAGTCTCGACAGCAGCGATTACCCCATGCTGTTATCATCACAAAATTTATATCCCGTCACAGATGATCATGATAAAAAACCATTCTTCACCCCTTTTGTGGTTTTTTCAATACTTGCCATATTCATTGTGCTGCTGGGGTATGTAAAAAACAAATTTACACAGGCATTCCTGCAGGGATTTGACGGGATGTTCTTTTTCCTGGCCGGCCTGCTCGGTTGCATTATCCTTTTTATGTGGTTTGGTACCGAGCACAGCATGACCAAAAACAATTTCAATATACTGTGGGCCTGGCCAACACATGTGATCATGGCGTTTTTTATAAACAGTAAAAAGACCTGGGTGCAACAATATTTTAAGTTTACTGCCGTGGCATTAATGGGCGTTTTAATAAGCTGGTTCTTTTTGCCGCAGCAAATGAATAATGCATTGATACCGGTTATTAATGATCTATCCGGGAGTGTAAAAATCTTTTGCGGCACGAATAGCGAGGCGAATTGATACGAATTTTTTTCATTAATTGCGAAGTATCATGCAACTGCAATCCATTACATACCAATCTACTCAAATCTTTTTCCGCACCGCCGGTAAAGGCAAACCTATTGTTTTAATTCATGGCTTTGCCGAAGACGGCGATATCTGGAAAAATCAAATTGAATTTTTGAAAGATCATTTTTATTTGATCATCCCCGATCTGCCCGGCAGCGGAAGGTCATCAGTTATCAGCCGGCAGCCGGCAGTTGGCATTGAAGAGTATGCGGATGTTATAAAAGCTGTTTTAGACGAAGAGAAAATTTCACAGTGTTCTATGGCCGGGCACAGCATGGGCGGATACATCGGCCTGGCATTTGCCGAAAAATATCCTGAAATTTTATCTTCTTTAGCGCTTGTACATTCATCTGCATTTGCAGATAGCGAAGAAAAAAAAGCCAACCGCTTAAAATCCATTGAATTTGTAAAAAAGAACGGGGCTTATGAGTTTTTAAAAGCTGCAATAGTTGATCTGTTTACCGAAAATTGGGCATCAGAAAATGCCGCTATTGTAGAAGCCCAGGTAGAAAAGGGAAAAGCATTTACCGATGAAGCCATTGTTCAATATTACCGGGCCATGATCGCCAGGCCCGACAGAACCCATGTTTTAAAAAATTTTCCCAAACCAATCCTGTTCATCATTGGCGAACATGATAAAGCCGTACCCTTTGAGCAAAGTATGCAGCAATGTTACCTGCCCGTTCAATCACATATTCATATTTTACGCAACAGCGCCCATATGGGTATGCTGGAAGAAGCCGGTAAAGTAAATAATGCCCTCCTTCAATTGAAATAATACTTTTTACCGGGTTCATTCGTTAAAAAGGCAGCGTTTTTCACTATTTTTAGGTCATATTATAGCTTTAATTAACAACATGAAGAAATTCCTGGTTTTCATTTCTCTTATTTTTATTTTTTCCGATGTTTTTCCTGCTCATATTACCGGTGTTGAAATGATCTACCGGTACCTGGGGCCGGGCAGTACGGCCAATACCAAAAGCTACAGAATTACTTTAAACTTTTCAGGGACAATAGGCGGCGGAGCAGCAATGCCCGGGGTAGTGCGTATCGGTATTCTTTAATAACGATAACAACGGGCATATTTCATTATCCCCTTTTGACATCTCACTTACATCAGTATCACAGGTTGGCGTAACTCCTCCCCGATCTGTATGTCGAACCCGCCTACTTTACTTTATACCATGGGGACTTATGTGTTTGTGATCGATCTGCCCAATAATGCAAATGGATATACAGCAACTTATCAAACCTGTTGCAGGATCAATTCCCTGGAAAATGTGCTTACACAGGGCCCGCCCGCCCAGGGTGAAGGTTCTACATATCTGTGCAGGATACCCGGTTCAAGCCAATTACCAGCCGGTAATAACAGCAGCCCGCAATTCAGAACAGTTTTATCACCGGTATGTTACCGCGGCAATTTTACTTTCGATTTTGGTGCTGTAGATCCCGATGGAGATTCTCTGGTCTATTCATTCTGTAATGCATTTAACCGTGGAGCCTCTGTCAATGCAAGTAACGTTACACCCACTGCACCACCCTACCAGTCGGTTACCTATATAAACGGTTACTCCGGTTCAAACCCATTGGGATCCGGGGCTATTTTAAATACACAGACCGGTATCATTTCTGGTATTGCTCCTCAAAACCCCGGTAATTATGTGGTATGTGTTTGTATAAATGAATACCGGAATGGCGTATTAATTGGCAGGCACCGGAAAGATTTTATTTTACCGGTTGATGATTGTGCCATTCCAACATCTACATTAAACCCGGTTTATACCAGTTGCGATGGTTTTACTGTAAATTTTGCAAACCTGGCTCCTCCTGATAATATACAAAGTTATTATTGGGAATTTGGAGATGGCAATACATCAACACTGGCTGCTCCCATACATACCTATGCAGTAGCCGGTGACTATGTTTTAAAACTGGTAGTAAACCGCGGGCTGGCCTGTACAGATTCGGCTACTGCCATTGTAAAGGTTTACCCGGGCTTCTTTCCTGATTTTACTTTTGCGGGCCAGTGCCAGAACATTCCTGTACAGTTTAATGATATTTCCACAGCCAATTATGGCATTATCAATAAATGGAAATGGAACTTTGGAGATGTTGCATCTCCCAACAATACATCCACCCTTCAAACTTTCGCAACCACCCTTAACCGTTACCAATGATACTTTAATCTGCATTATCGATACACTGCAGCTGAATGCAGTGGGCACCGGGTCTTTTTTATGGACACCCAATTACATGATCAGCAATGTGAACATTGCCAACCCGCTGGTGAGCCCCGATGTACCTACAACCTATTATGTTACCCTTACCGATCCTTTTGGCTGTGTGGGCCGCGATACGGTGAACATTAATGTTAAACAATTTGTTACCCAGTTTGCCGGGGCCGACACAACCATTTGCCGCACCGACCCGGTGGTATTGCAACTCACCAGCGATGCACTCAATTTTTTATGGACCGAGATCCCCGCAGGCAATACCCTCAATGACCCGACTTTAAAAAACCCTACTGCCACACCATTGGTTACAACAAGGTACCATGTTGTAAGCAATATTGGCAAATGTATCGCGGAAGATGATATCATTGTTTCGCCGGTACCCTACCCGGCGGCCAATGCAGGGCCTGATGAAACCATCTGCCTGGGAGAATCCTACCAGCTTAATGCATCGGGGGGCAGCATTTACAGCTGGAGCCCTTCGGCATTTTTAACTGCAACAAATATTCCCAACCCCGTTTCAGTTAACCCATCCAACAATGTACGGTACATTGTAACGGTAAGGGATATACTGGGTTGTCCAAAGCCGGTAAAAGATACCATGATACTGACCGTTGCCAATATCATTGCCGATGCAGGGCCAAGAGATACCGTGGTGGTGATTGGTCAGCCACTGCAGTTACAGGCAACGGGCAGCACCAATTATTCGTGGACACCCACTACCTGGCTGAATAACCCATTGATCAGTAACCCCGTTGCCCTGCCGCAAAATGATATTGAATACGTAGTAAGGGTAAGCAATGCCCGGGGTTGTTTTGATACCGATAGCATACGGGTGCGTGTATTTAAAGTAAAGCCCGGTTTTTATGTGCCCAATGCTTTTACACCCAATGCAGATGGTAACAATGATATTTTCAGGCCCATTGCCATCGGCATGCGGTCGGTGGATATTTTCAGGGTGTACAACCGCTGGGGGCAAATGCTGTATTCCGGAACCGGCAACGGATCTGGCTGGGATGGCCGGTTTTTAGGCAGGCCGCAGGAAACCGCAACTTATGTGTGGCATGCCGAAGGAGTGGATTATTTGAATAATAAAATTAAAAGTAAGGGAACTGTGATACTGATCAGGTAGTATATTTTTATCAATAATGTCAGTAAGTTTTACCCGCCGTCTTTACAAAAAGACGGCGGTTTTTCGTTAGCTTTATCGCTTCCAAACACTAAATCTTATAATGAAGAAATATTTATTACTGTTTTTTTTATCGGCAGTATGCGTTCAGGACATATATGCCAACCATACAAAAGGCGGGTGGATGTATTATGAATATATTGGGCCGGGGCTTATTGCACCTACAAAACCAGGTATAAAATTGGCCTGAAGCTATATAGATTGGGGATCAACCTTGTTGAAGCTACCTGGAATTTTTCTTTTTTCAATGGCAGGGCACCGTACAATTTTATACAGGATGTTTCCGTTGCTGCTCCTGATTATATTATCAATGGTTGTACTTTGCCGGGTTGTTATCCCTGTATTACCAATGTGCCTTCCCGCTGTTACAAAATCATTAATTACGAAACCATTGTGGAATTAAATCAATCGCCTGATGGTTATATTGTTGCAAAACAAAGATGTTGCAGGGTTGCAGGAATTTCCAATATACATCCAATGACCAGGGTGCCACCTAGAGCCGTAAAATACCCGGTTCCAATGATGGGCCAACAGCGCCATTGAATGCAAGCCCGGTGTTTATTTTTAATGATACAGCTGTTGTTTGTGGTGACAATCCATTTACCATGAATTTCAATGCCACAGATGCAGATGGTGATTCTTTATCTTATTCTTTTATTGATGCCCTCGATGGAGGGGCCCCGCCAACACCTGGTTCACCAAACCCGCCAACAGCCAGCAATCCACCTTATATCCCGGTACCCTATATCTTTCCTTATTCAGGTACCCAACCATTAGGATCCGGAGTAGTTATCAATCCTGTAACGGGTACCATAAGTGGCATAGCACCGCCTAACGGCGAATATGTTATTTGTGTACTGGTAAAGGAATACAGGAATGGTGTTTATATTGGTGAAAGCAGGAAAGAACTGCATTTAAAAACAACTCCCTGTGTACCGCTTGTTGCAAACCCTAATTTTAATTCGGTTACCTGCGATGGGTTTACGGTAACATTAACGCAAAATACGCCCGGCAACCCCGACACGTATTTTTGGGATTTTGGTGATCCGGCAAGTGGCCCGGCAAATTATTCCAGTTTACCAAATCCAACTCATACTTTTACGGATACCGGGTGTTTCTAATGTAAAACTAATAGTTTCATATTGCAAGTCTTTGTATAGATTCAATAATAAAACCAATCGGTGTTTATCCATTATTTTTCCCGGGATTCATCACTTCGCCCCAGTTATGTGTAAATACGCCAGTTCAGTTTACCGACACCACTTATTTCAGGTATGGAAATGCAATTGCCTGGCGTTGGAATTTTGGTGATGGCACTACCCTTGCAGATACCAGCCACCTGCAGAACCCGGTCTATACATACACGGCTTCCGGTAATTACCCGGTAGAACTAATTGTTACCAATGATAAGGGTTGTATTGATACACTCATAAGAAGCATTGTCATAAATGACAACCCATTACTTACTTTAACAACTGCCGATTCAACTTATTGCGGGCTGGACAGTTTACAATTGAACGCATCCGGTGCCGGTACTTTTAACTGGACACCAATAACCAATATTACCGGAGGCAATACGGCTACGCCTTTGGTTTATCCAACAATACCTACCTGGTATACGGCCACATTAACCAATGCATCGGGCTGTTTTAAACGCGATTCGGTTTTGGTAACCCCTAAGTTCGACCTGGCCAATTCCATAACCGCCAGCCCGCTCAGCATTTGCGAGGAAGATACGGTACAGATTGCTGGCAGCGCCAATTACAATACCAATATTACCTGGCAATGGACACCCGCCGGCAGTGTGGAAACACCGGCCTCCCAAACAACAAGGGCATATCCATCAGCCACAACAAATTATACGCTTACAACCAGATGGGGTGCACATTGTGTGGCTACAGCCACGCAAAACATCATCGTTAAGCAACTGGCCATTCCCAATGCCGGGCCCGATACGGCCCTGTGCAACGGGCAGGCATCCATACAACTGTTTGCCAGCGGCGGCGATACCTACCAATGGTCGCCGATAACCGGTTTAAGCAGTCCCAATATTGCCAACCCTATTGCTTCACCAACTGCTACTACTACTTATACCGTTACCGTTGGGATTACCGGTTGTGCCAAAACAAGGTCCGACAGCATGGTACTTACCGTAAGAACCCTGCCGGCCATCAGCACCACCAATGATACACTCATCTGTATCGTTGACACCCTGCAGTTAAATGCAACCGGCACGGGTAATTTTGTGTGGACACCCAATTATAATATCAGCAATACGAATATTTCCAACCCGCTGGTGAGCCCCGATGTGGCCACAACATACCGGGTTCGGCTAACCGATAATTTCGGCTGTTACCGGGAAGATACGGTGCGTATTGATGTATTGACCGCCGTTTCCCTGAATGCCGGGGCGGATACCACCATCTGCCAGACAGACGGGTTCTTTTTAAACCCCGTGAGTGATGGATTATATTACCAATGGACACCCGCCACTTACCTTAACCTGGATAATGTAAAGAACCCATATGCAACACCGTTAACGAACATTACGTATACCGTTGTGGCCAGCGTGGGCGGCTGCAGCAGCCAGGATGATATAAACATCACCGTGGTACCCTACCCGGTAGCCAATGCAGGGATGGGTTTATGTTTCTACACCGGTAGTTGCCAATGCAGGTCCTTCGGATACCACCGTGGTATTGGGCGAACCGCTGTATTTACAGGCCAGCGGCGGCGCCACTTATACCTGGAGCCCGGCTACCTGGCTTAATAACCCAGCCATTGGGAACCCGGTTGCCCTGCCACAGGATGATATCAGTTATACGGTTACGGCCACTACCGCACAGGGTTGTGTGGACACGGATATCATCAATATTAAACTGTACAAGATGGATCCCGATCTTTATGTTCCATCCGCATTTACACCCAATGGCGATGGGAATAATGATATCCTGAAACCCATTTTACTGGGCATGCGGGAATTGCATTTTTTCAAAGTGTTCAACCGCAACGGCCAATTGGTTTTTTCTACCACTACTAAAAATGATGGCTGGGACGGCAGGTTCAACGGCAAGAGCCAGGATGCAGGTACATTTGTGTGGATGGCAGAAGGGATCAATTTCCGGGGTGAGCTGCGGCAGAAAAAAGGGACATCAATTTTAATTAGATAAAAATAAATTATCCAGGAAGCCATCATTCAAAGGGCACAAAGTTATTCTACACTTTGTGCCCTTTTTCTGTCCGGGCATGTGTAAAAATCCTGTGCAACTTTGCCTTTATTTTCATCAGCATCCATTACTTTGCAGCTATGAACAAGATCATTGTAATAACAGGCGCCACTTCAGGCATTGGTAAAGCCTGTGCCGAAAAATTTGCTGCAGCCAAATATAACCTCATCATCACCGGCCGGCGGCAGGAAAGACTGTCCACATTAAAAACCGAACTTGAAAAAGTTTTTGGCATTGAAGTGCTGACCTTATGTTTTGATGTGCAGGATAAACATGCAGTTACAGAAGCATTCAGCAAACTGCCTGAAGCCTGGCAAAAAATAGACGTGCTCATCAACAATGCCGGGCTGGCCCTGGGCCGCGATTTTTTTGAAGATGCCGATATGGACGACTGGGAAACCATGCTCAATACCAATGTGCACGGGTTGCTGTATGTAAGCAAAGCGGTATTGCCATATATGATCGCACAAAAGAAAGGGCATGTGGTAAATATGGGCTCCGTTGCCGGCAAGGAAGTGTATGAAAAAGGCAATGTGTATTGTGCCAGCAAATTTGCCGTGGATGCCATTACCAAGGCCATGCGCATCGACCTGCTGAAAAACAACATCAAGGTTACCGGCATTCATCCCGGTGCCGTGGAAACAGAATTCTCCATTGTACGGTTCAAAGGCGAAGAAAAAACAGCAAAGGCTGCATACGACGGATATACGCCGTTGACTCCCGGAGATATAGCCGATACGGTTTATTACTGCGTACATCTACCTGCCCATGTATGTATCAATGAGCTGGTGATCACCTGCACGCAGCAGGCAGGCACCTATTATTTTCATAAAACCAATACATAACCAGGCTTTTACGTAAAAGCGTTTATTTTACCCTGTTGGTACAATATATAAGTAGTTTTACCCGTTGTTGTTTTGTAAAGTGTTAAATGGTAAAATATAATTTGAACAGACCCGTTATATTATTATAATTTGCTATAATATCCATTATCCGTTCGAAATTACCTAATGAAAAACCACATATTCCATACCCTGTTTTTTATCTTCCTGTTAACCGGGTTTACCGCATCTGCACAGAAGGTTATCCGCCAGCAACCCTGTACTTCCCCAACCATTATTCAACAGGCCGACAGCATAAGGGTTTTACTGGAAAAACAGGGCTTCACCGTTGTTAAAGAAGCATCCATGCAGATGGTCAGCGAATATGAAATGCCGGTGATCGTTCCGTTAACGGAAGGCAGCTGGTACCAGTTTGTTTTTATCGGCGATGTGAGTTCTAAATTATATGAAGTACGCATGTACGACTGGAACGAAAGGCAGGTGGTGTACCAGAAAAAATACTGGGGCGATGTGGATGGCAATGTGATCAGTTATTCTTACATCCCTAAGTTTACCGAGTTTCACATGATAAAACCCGTGCAGGTAAATAAAAAGAAAAAGAAATGTGCGGCTACGTAATGCTGCTAAAAAGTTAATTAAAACAGTGCCTGTTTAATAATATAAGTCCCCCGATAAACAGAGGGATTTTTTTATTCTGATACCCGCCTTCGCAAAGCTTCATAATTCAAGATGCAAAGGTTAGATTTGCCACTAAATTAGAAGCACAGAAAAACGCCCTCTTTGTAAATAGTTACTATAATAAAGAGCACAGAATCAACAAAAGTCAATTCTGTGCTTCCGTGCCTCTGTGGCAAATTAGTTAATACTATTGTGTCAGCGATATCCTCACCTGCAAACCGGCCCTGGTATTTACAATGGGTGCGCTTGACGAAATATAAGGATTGACCCTGCGCTGATCAAAATACAATTTGATGTTGATGCGGTTGTTCAGGAAATAATCAATGGAAGGCGATATGGTAATATCCCTGCTGCCGCCGGTAGCAAACGTATTGTCCTGGTCTAAACGGCTGTTGGCCGTTACATTATCCCTGATCCTGAAATCGAGGCGGAAGTTGATCTCGTTATCCAGTGTTTTACCACCATCCTTGTTAAGCCATTTGGGCAATTTTAACCCGGCCAGCAATTTTAACCCACGCTTACGGTAACCCGCACCTATCACAAATTCGGAAGTACGTACCTCGCTTAACTGGAAATCAACCAGGCTTAAACTGAGCTGTCTTGATTTTGTATATTCAAACTTGGCCTGCAACTGGTTGGTGAACATCATATCAATACCCACCAATGGCGAGAACTGCTCTCCGATACTGATATTGGGAACCAGGAAGTAGGGCAGGTAATTTTTTGAAAGGGTATCATAAAATGACGGGTATCCAAACCTCGATACATCCTGGTACAGCAGTGCGGATGTAAATCCATTCATACTGAGGTTACCGGTGTAACCATGCGATACCGAGAAATTGGAAAATAATTTATCCAGGCCTTTTACCCGGCTTAAACCATTGTAATCAAGTCTCCAGTTCAGTTTGGGCTTGATACCACGGAACGGGTTTGATTTTACATTCGGATTGCTTTGCCTGATCAGTGAAACTGATTTAGGATCTTCACCGGTGTATGCTGCAATAAATGCCGGTATCAATACATCAATGGCATATTTGCCATAGCCGAAATAATAACCTTCGGCATCAGGCGTGGTTTGGCCGTTGATCACATTATAGGTATTGGCCTTACCCAGCCTTTCGGATAATATCACCCGGTAGTCCTGGAATTTTTTAAAGGTAGCCGATATCCGGTTTGGATCAAATTTGCCAAACAGTGTTTTAAAAGCCACATACGAAACATCAAGACCGCCCCCTGCATAAGGATTCAGGTGTTTAAAGCTGTGCTTGGTTCCGCCGGAGGTATCAATGCAACGGAAGGTTTCGGTATAATTTTTATTTAATTTCTTACTCATGTTCAGCGTGGTGTTCAAATCACGTATGGGTTCCAGTTGGGCTGATAAGGTAATGCGCTGATCAGAATTCTGCCTGAAGATGGAATTGAAAGTAGTGTCCTTCGTAATCCATCCTTTTGAAGCAGCCCTGTTCATCCATGCCGTATCCGGCTGCCGGCCCAGGATAAAATCAATACCCGGAGCCGTGCTCTTCCAGTTTTGCCCAAAGTATTTGGTACTGTCGGTATAACCCGGCAATCTTGTTTGTGCATTTTCAGATATGGAAAAGCTTGCCTGCTTTATGCTGGTTGCCAGTTTTCCAAATATCTTCAGCCCGTTGCTTACATATGGCATAGCGGTCTGGTCGATCTTTTTACGCTTCTTAACTACCTTTTTGCCATTCTTTTTTATGATCGTGTCCTTGTACCTGGTGATCCTGCTGCGCCATTTTTCCCGGTCTTCTATATTGCTGGGCGCTTCCAGTTGACGGAGCCATTTCTATTTCTGGTACAGGCGGTTAAAGTCAAATTGTGCTGTGGCTTCGCTTTGCTGGTTGTTTTCAATAATATTACCCAGTTCTACAGCCAGGCGTGATGCCCCGATCCAGTTGTAACCGGCCTGGTAACGCACATTAATAGTGGTCCAGTCGAGTAGCGGGAATTTAGCAGTTGGTAATGTGTACGTGAAATTAGCCGACTGCGTATAAGTTGTATTACGTCCGCCTTTTAACAGGTTACGCCATACCGTATCTTTCTTTTGTTTGGTATCAAGCCGCCCTTCGGGTTCATCGATACGGCTGTTATTGATGGCTGTAAAATCAAAATTCAAACTCCTGGTCAGGTTCCACCTGAAAATATAATTGCGCTGGAACGTATAATATTTATCATAGGTTTCAGGAATTGAATATTTTGATGCCCCGATACTGCGTGGCCGGATGGCGCCAAACTGCCTGTTTACATCAGCCCTGAAACTTAGCTGAGAAGGAATTAAGTTAATATTGAAATCCTTTACCAGGTCGAACCAATGTGTTTTTCTCTTTGCAAAGAATTTGATCTTCTTAAATGGTTCAAAATATTTTGGCTGCGGTGAAAAATTATATCCCAGCCCGTACCGGTGCCTGGTTATTTCGTTACTCTCAATTAACGGGGTATGGCTTTTTATTTTGAGGTAAGAATAACTGATATCGAAATTGGAAATGTCGTAGATCTTTGGCGCCTTGGTACTGGTCCTGTTTTTACGAACATTGGTAAAATTCAATGTAGTGGTAGAAGTAAAATCGATCGCACTGTTCCTGATGGAATCCCTGTTTTCGGAAGGTGCATCTTTTAATTTCTGTTTCAGTTTCACATCCATATCATATGGATCGTACTCGGGTGTGCTTACTGCCTGCATATAACTGGCAAATACCGGAATTGACATCGCTGCTTTTGGCGGCAGCAATTTACCCAGTTCCAGGTTGGTGGTTACATCAAACTGGTAAAAATTATCGCGGTAACGTTCGTTGATCCTTTGTTCGAGTGTACCGAACCCTGTGCTGTGTATATTACCCGATACGGATAAGGTTCCCAGGTCGGCCAGGTTCAGATCGATCCTGCCCAGGGCGGCAAAGCCACCTTTTTCATCAATGGACGACAGGCGCAATTCATTTACCCATATTTCACCGCAGGCAGTACCGGCTGCTTTGGTATTTTCAACGCCGATCAATATGCCCCTTATTTCGGCCAGGTTTGGATTACCCATTACCGAGAACACATGCCCGTTTTCCTGCAACTGCCGGTAAATGACCGCCGGCGAAGCTGCAAAATCGTTGTTACGTGACTGTTTTAATTTAACCAGTGTCTGCAGGTCTACATCCAGCGAATTGCCGGGTATCCACAGTGTATCATTATAGGCTGTTGAATTGGGGTCGTATAATGCACCTGCATTGAGCGGTGTTAAGTTCAACGGTATCCTGATCTCGTAAAAATTATTTACAAAATCGGTACCCATGCGTATTACAGCTGTAAGGTCCTTATCTGCAAGCGGTCCACCGGTTTGTTTTTGCTCAGCATGGATATACATCTGCAGTTTACGGAACTGGCGCAGGTCCCTGTTGGCAAATGTTTGCTGCACGGCCCTTGCATCATTCAGTGCCAGGTCGCAAAACTGTAAACTCAGTGCCTGCTCATTCAGCAACAGGTTAACCCCGTTGTTGCTTAAGGTTTGAACCCTTTCAATTTCGGTTGGCGTGCGGTAAGGTAAAGGTGTGCGTTTATCATTTTCCTCAATATTTACAGCACCCTGGTTGAAGGTTGTTGCAGCAGGAGGCAATGGCGAATATATACCGGAGGTATCGATCTTATAATTGAATTTACGCCAAACGTTGCGGGTTAACTGCAGTTCGCCAAAACGCATGGTAACACTGTCCTCAAAATCGGTCATGAACATGCGTATAAAACGGATGGATTTAAAATCGGGTATATTACCAATTTTACGGTCATACTGCCCGATCGGGATCCGGAACTGGTACCAGGTCTCATTCCGGGATGTACTGTTAGCCAGGTTTACGGATACCGATTTTTATCTACAATAAAGTTTCTGCCAATGGCCATTTCCGGCTGATTGGGTGGCTTTATATCCACGATGTACTGAAAATATTCTTCGGTCTGGTTTAAGGTATTATCCCGGTTCAGGTCTTCTGCATCCGGGTATAATGTAGCTGCTGAAGAATAGGTTGAGCCCGTTGTGGCAACCGGCGAATTGCCTTCGGGATTATTGAATTGTTTATAACGGTTAAGGATACCCAGCCCCTGCTGGTCCAGGTCATCGCCACGGTAATGATGATAATTATCATTGGAAGGATCTGCCAAAGCCTGCTGGTATGCCGTTGCCGAAACCATGCCCTGCAACTGTGTTAGGTATGCCAGCCTTTTATTCACTTCTGCCGTATCATCCAGGCCGTCGAAACCGATATCCTGGTATTTCCGGTCATTGGGATCGTTACTGAATGCATTGGTTACCTGTACCGTATTTATGGGCACTTTGCCCCAATTTGAATTTTCAACCGGTGCAGGTGCATTGGGTGTAGGCAACCCGTTCTCGTAAAACCTTTTACCATCCTTTAAAACATCTTCTGAAATATTGCCGAGGTTAAAATACAATTTACCTCCAGCTGTACCTGGATACACTAAATTTTTGGCCGGGTAATCAATGAACGGATCCTGCATCCAGAATTCAATAAACTCGATATTGGCTGTCTCAAAATCCGGCTGGTCAATGCTTCTCATCAATCCTCCCCAACGGGATTTGGGATCAGCCAGTTTTCCGTTTGCAGTAACACCGGCACTGTAAAACCGGCGGCTTCATCAAAGTTGTAAGGGCCCTTTATCAGTTGGGTAATAGGCCAGGTCGAATGTAGTTAATAAACTCTCACCAAAACCGGTGGTACGCTGCGGAAAAATTTCACGCTGGTAAACCTGCCTTACCCTTGGATCGCTTAATTCAATGGCATTATTCGATAATGGATTATTGGATCCTTTGTATTGCTGTAAAGTAGGCTCTATCTGGTACCAGGCGATCTTTGCCCTGTTCTTTCCATAATTAATATCATCATTTAAACCGGCTTCCGGAAATAAGGGGATATTATTACCCATTTGTGTGGCTCCTTCCGGGGTAGAAGACAGTGCCCAGCTGATCGGTGGAAAACGCAGGTCATAACCGGATTGTGTTCCGTCGAAATCATCAATATTGATGATGCCTTTTGAGCCTTTGCCGATCTGTGGTGCATGGCCCGGTTTTAAAAATGCTCCTTCTGCAAATACATTTATGCTTGATGGCGCTGTTGTTTTATAGAATGGCAGCTTATCTAAAATTTTAGTAAGCCTTGGGATATCTTTCCGGTAATTTACATCCAGCCCATACATGGAATTGCGGATGGGCTCATTGGTTCCGCCATTATTGGCGTTATCGTAACTAACCTTACTGAAGAAAGGCCTTTCACTTAACCGTACAATGGTACCACCAATGGACAACTGTTCTTTGGCAGTATTTTTAGCCAGGTAATCCCAGCGAAGCGCCATATAACTTCTTTGCTGTAACCCAAAGGTTGCGTTATTCTCATAATTCACCTGAACAGGAATCCCGGAATTGATGATCGCAGAATTGGTGATCCGGATGGTTCCGAGGTCATAATTAATATCATAATCGATCCCTTCAATTAAAACCCTGCCACCTGCAGATACGGTTACCGAACCCCTTGGAATATTATAGCCAATGCTGATATCGGCGGAGCCGGATATTTTTGCCGAGCCCTTTAATACAAAACGGTTCAGGTTTGGATATTGCTGGGCAACCGCTTTTATGGAATCGTAAAGGGCATAGAACAGGCTGTCTTTAATATTTGTGACAAGGCTGGTATCGGTATAAATGCCAACTGCCAGGTCTCTGCCAAAGGGTTGCAGCACCGGGAACATTACGCGGCTGTATTGCGAGTAAACAGTAAATCCTTCCACGTAATCAAATACACCGTCGGGTTGCGGATCAAGCTGGTTATTCAACCGGTCGAGATTGATGAGTGATATGATGGGAAATCCCTGGTTCTTATCACCAAAGGGAACATATCTTTTCCAGCCGAGGCCGGGTTCCTGGTACAACACATCCAGCTTAAAATCTGTTGGTGTTAAGGTACCGTAACCAATGGCATACACATTCTTCATCATCAGCTGCCAGATCGGTTGAGTCGGGCGCTGCGATGTGGCTTTTAATAATTTTAAGAATAATATTTTTTGTGTGGCCAGGGCACTGTCCGGGGGAATGTCCTGCGAAAATTCACCCACCTGGTAAATTTTTCCGTTGTATGAATATTGATAGGCAACGCCCAGCACTTCATCGGTTTGTAAGGGCTGGCTTAAAGAAAGAAAACCCACCTGCGGATTAAAGATATATTGTGTTGAATCCAGTTTACGGGCAAAGGTCTTTTCAAAATCCTGCACGGGTAATAAACCGAGTGCTATTAAATTATTAAAAACAGCAGATGCATTCCTGTTGGATGGATCTGAAATAATATTGGAGTAAAGGGTATTGCTGTTATTGGTTGGAATACCGGATGGAGATCCGCCGGTTTCTCCCAGGTTTGCCAGGCCAACAATATCACGGGCTTCGGTGGTGATGCCGATCCGGTTGGTAACCCATACTTCCAGTCTTAAGATCTGGATTGGCGCTGTTATGGCGGGCAGTTTGCCCATTACTTTATTATAGTTCTCCCTGAAATACTGGGCCAGCAAAAAATGCCTGTTTTCTTCATATTCATCAGCTTTCAGTTCAAATAACTGCGATGCGGTTCCACCGGCAAGGTTAGCCGACTGGCGCTGCGATTTTTGATTGGCAATTACACCGGTTACAAACAGTTTACCAAACTGGAGCGTGGTTTTTAAACCAAACAATTGCTGGGCACCGGGTATCAAAGTACTTCTTGAAGGGAATGAAACATTACCCAGTTCAAACCGTTTTACTATTTCATCATCCAGTCCGGTATAATCCAGTTTAAGCTGGTTATCCTGTCCGAAATTAGCCAGTGTATTATAGTTGATCGGGAATTTTAATTTACCGCCGATATCAGCATTTACATTTACCTGCGCATTCATGTCAAAATCAAAGCCACCCTTCTTCCTGGCTCTTTCGGGCAGGGTTGGGTTTTTAATATTCTGGCCCTGGTAACCGGCTGTAAGATCCACGTTACCCTGCGGCGTGATATTTATTTTACCATTTCCAAACAGGCGGTTGAATAAATTATCGTAGAGGGATAGTTTGGGTTTTATCCTGCCGCGGTTAAGTATGCTTAATAAATTGGAACGTTTTTGAAAGTATTCGGTTTCCGACTGGCGGGCACGTATCTCCCAGTATTCATCAAAACTGTAGGATGAAGTGGTCCGGTAATATTTGGTACCTATTTTTTCATAAACAATGTAACGGCGCGTTACCGGGTCATATACAACCGAATCCCTGATATTGGGAGGGCGGTTAAAATCGAAAGTGCTCCTGTTTTGTCCAAGGAAATCGCCCCTCCTGTCGCGGATGGGGTAGTGTAAACTGTCTCCGTAATTGGGCACAACGGTGTCACCTACATTAATCGGAAGATCGTAATGATAGGGGCTGGCCATTACAGGATTCGTATGAAGTAAAAACAGGGTAACCGCCAATACAACAAAACCAATCCGTTTCGAACTTTTAAATCTTATAAGCAACATCCGGTAAATCAGTTAACGTAGCGTTCTTTCAAATGGCTTTCAGGGCTTTTTTAATTAAGTCTTCTAATTGTGATACAGTTGGTTCGGCACGGATAATCTTTTGGATGGCATTTTCAGCCTGTGATCTTGAAATTCCGAGAGCAGTTAAGGCATTTAACGCATCTGTTTCCATACTATTGCCCATGTGAACGGAAAGATCAGCGCCGAACGCATTTTTGCCCAATTTGTCCTTTAATTCCAATACCAGCCTTTCGGCGGTTTTTTTTCCTATCCCTTTGACACTTTCAAGCAGTTTTACGTTGCTTTGAACAATGGCCAATTTTAATTCCTCAGGTTTTAAGGATGACAGCATCATCCTTGCTGTAGCGGCTCCCACACCTGAAACACCTGTTAAAAGCACAAACATATCTTTTTCCTGCTTATCAAAAAAACCAAATAATATATGGGCATCCTCCTTAACCTGCAGCTGTATAAACAGTTTACCCTGCTCCAGGTTTTGTATATGAGAATATGTATTCAGACTGATATTTACTTCATACCCAACACCATTGACATCCAGGTAAACCTGTGCCGGGCTCTTATACGTAAATTTTCCTTGCAAATATGCATACATAATTAATAACGGTCGATAACGAAATTAAGGATAATTTGTGAGCTAAGTCGTTAAAATACAATAAGGTTTTTTATGTATTTTTACTTTTCAGTGCCAAATTTAAAAATTCAGAGTAAATACAGCGTTTCATGCAAAAAACAAATGCAGCCATAACTGCCGTGGGCGGTTATGTACCCGAGTACAGGCTTACCAATGCAGAACTGGAAACAATGGTAGATACCAACGATGAATGGATACGTACCCGGACCGGGATTTCGGAACGCAGAATATTAAAGGAAGAAGGCAAAGGCAGCAGCGATATGGCTGTTCCGGCTGTCCTTGAATTATGCAGGAAAAGAGGCATTAGTCCCGAAGAAATAGATTGTTTGATCTGTGCAACAGTAACGCCGGATATGGTTTTCCCGGCTACGGCCAATATCATCTGTAACAAAATAGGCGCAACGAATTCTTTCAGTTTTGATATTATGGCAGCCTGTTCGGGATTTTTATATGCCCTCACCACTGCCACTGCTTTTATTGAGAGTGGCAGGTATAAAAAAGTGGTGGTGGTTGGAGTAGATAAAATGAGCAGCATTATTGATTACAGCGACCGTACCACCTGTATTATTTTTGGAGATGGTGCCGGGGCTGTACTGTTGGAACCCGTTGAAGAAAATATCGGAATACTCGACAGTTTATTAAAAAGTGATGGCAGCGGGAGCCAGTTCCTGCACATGAAGGCCGGGGGTTCGGTAAAACCTTCGACTGTAGAAACAGTACTGGCCAAAGAACATTACGTGTACCAGGAAGGGCAGGCTGTTTTTAAGTTTGCCGTAAAAGGCATGGCCGATGTGAGTTACGAGCTGATGGAGCGTAATAATTTAACAGCCGATGATATTGCCTGGCTGGTACCGCACCAGGCCAACCTGCGTATCATTGATGCCACGGCAAACCGCATGGGACTGCCCAGGGAAAAGATAATGATCAACATTCAAAAGTACGGGAACACTACGGCCGGCACTTTGCCGTTATGTTTATGGGAATGGGAAAAAAAGTTAAAGAAAGGCGATAACCTTATTTTATCAGCGTTTGGCGGGGGTTTTACCTGGGGCGCTACCTGGGTAAAGTGGGCTTATAACAGTTAACCGGTTTTACATATTCAAATATTCCTTTTAGCAAAATCTGATCATGAAAAAAATTATACTTTTTATTTTAATTGGGTTGTTTGTTGCAGAAACCGACAGCCATGCCCAGTTCTCACGGTACATCATCCGCTTAAAAGACAAAGGCACCAATCCTTTTTCCATCAGTAATCCCATACAATATTTAACCCAGCGTTCCATTGACAGGAGGACCAGGTATAATATTGCCATCGATTCAACAGATCTGCCGGTTACTCCACGATACATTGACAGTATTCGTTTAGCCGGTGCAGTAACCATCATCAATACTTCCAAATGGCTTAACCAGGTGGCCATACAAACCACTGATGCAGCAGCATTGGTTAAAATAAACAGCTTCCCTTTTGTGATCAGTACCGGACCGGTTGCACCTTTAACCAATATAAATGACAACCCGGTCAATAAAAAACTGGATGCTGATTTTACTGAGATCCCGGGTAACCCGGTACAATCCATAATAACCGCCGACCACTACAGTTACGGGATGAGTTACGGCCAGGTACACCTGCACAATGGTGAATTTTTACACAACCGGGGTTTCCGGGGGCAGGGCATGCACATGGCTGTTCTGGATGCCGGCTTTTTAAATTATTTAACGGTACCCACATTCGACAGCATCAGGATCAATAACCAGATACTGGGCACCTGGGATTTTGTGGCGCGGCATGCCAGTGTAAATGAGGATCACCCGCATGGCATGAACTGCCTGAGTACCATTGCCGCCAATATGCCCGGTGTTTTTATGGGCACCGCACCTAAAACTTCGTTTTACCTTTACCGTACAGAAGATGTTGCCACCGAATACCCCATTGAAGAACAAAACTGGATCGCCGGTATGGAAAGAGCCGACAGTTTAGGCATTGATATTTCCTCCACTTCATTGGGCTATTTTAATTTTGATAATCCCACATTCAATTACACGTATGCCAATATGGATGGCAATACAACCATGAGTGCCAAAGGAGCCGATATGGCTGCAAAAAAAGGCATACTGGTGGTAATGGCAGCCGGCAATGAAGGTAACAGTGCCTGGCATTATATCATTACCCCATCGGATGCCGACAGTGTAATGGCTGTTGGGGCAGTTAATACTTCAGGCACTGTTGGCAGTTTCAGCAGTTATGGACCCAGCAGCGACGGACAGATCAAACCTTCGGTTGCTGCCGTGGGTGTAGGTGCAGTTGTTGCCAACCCATCAACCGGCCAGCCCACATTTGGAAACGGAACCTCTTTTGCCTGCCCCAATATGGCCGGATTAACTACCTGTTTATGGCAGGCTTTTCCTGAAATAAATAATATGGGCATTATAAACGTGATGCAGGAATCGGCCACCAGGGCAACCAATCCCAATGACCGGGTTGGATACGGAATTCCGGATATGAAAAAGGCTTTTGTAAAACTCATCAAACAATTATATACACAACAGTCTGCTGTTGCCAACTGCAGCGTTACCTTACAATTTTCCGCCAAAACAGATTCGGTTATCAGCATTGTGGTGGAAAGAAGATTACCGTCCGAAACAAATTATACAGCTGTCAGTACACAAACTTCAACAGGTGCATTTGTGGCAAGGAATTTTACATTTACCGATGACCTGCGTAATTTTCCAGCAAGTGGTATTGTATACCGTTTTAGAATGAATATTGCAGCAGATACCAGTTTTTATTTAGATTCATTGACTTTAAATTTTACTCCAAGGCCAAACCTGGGAGTGGATAAAACAATAAGTATTTGCCCGGGTAATACCGTAGATCTTACGACTCAATTTACAACAACAGGCTTAACTACAACCTGGACATCAGGAGGTAATACAGTTGCATCACCATCATCAGTTTCTGTTGCAGGTATTTACCGGCTTATTGCCATCAATAACAGTGGTTGTGCCGATACAGCAAATGTTAATGTAACCGTTAACCCCAAACCTGACCTGGGCGCTGACCTGTCATTTACAAAATGTACAGACAGTATCGTAAACCTGACCACATTATTTACAACAACCGGCTTAACTACAAACTGGTCAACTGGCGGCAACCCGGTTGCTAACCCCCTGGCTGTTACTGCAGCAGGTGTTTACAGGCTGATCGTTACCAATACAAATAACTGTAATGATACTGCGCTTGTTACCATAACCAACAACCAGCAACTTTGTGCCGTAATCCTGCCCGAACAGGTAACCATCAGTCCAAACCCGGTCAGAGAAAACCTTTCTGTTCTGGTGGTGAGAAATGCAGCTGTTAAAGTGGATATACTGATCCATAATACTGCAGGACAGGTTGTGTACCGTTCAACCAACCAGCAAACAAGTGGGCCGCATACATACAGCATACCCATGAAAAAAATGGGGGGTGGTACTTACTTTGTTACGGTAAGGCTGAATGATAAAAAAGAAGTGGTCAAAAAAATTGTGCGGCAATGGCTCCAGGTGCCGCTGCCGGTGCAGGGGGCGTCGCAGATAATCAATTGGCATTGGGCAATGGGCAATGGGCAAAGGGCAGCGGATAAATCAGCAATAAAGGAAGTATAGTTTTTGATCCCGGCTATTGCAAATCTTTTTTTAAGGTTCTGCAGGATAGTTTCCCTGATATCAGAAACAGTCAGCTCAATTTTTCCATGTAAAATATCGTAAACCAGCAATGATTTACCGCCACTGGCAGCGCAGCAATCCCAAATGGAAACCGGGTACTGCCAGCCCGGCTGAACGGCCGTTCGGACGGGGATACCCGATACTGGATACTCGATACTTGATACTGATTGCTGGATACCGGATGCCGGGTCTTTAAGAAAATTTAAAACCTGCTGCGAGTTTAGATCCTGCACAACCACTTCTTTGTCTATTTCAAATATGTTATCGATTTTGGTTGAATTGGGTAAAGCGATACAATCATCATTGTACAATTCAAAAGCCACGCCGGCATCCTGCAATTTTTTTATAACACCGTCTTTATTACCCTGCCTGATCCGGAGGAACAGGTCGGGTTGTGTAAAAAAGGAATTGCAGAAAGATTCAAAGTCAATTCCTGCACTTAATTCATCAGCCAATGGAAATTGTTCTTCAATTTTGAATCCAGCTAAAACTTTTTTTTCTTCAAGCGGTTTGGTTATTATTTCATTCCAGCCCGGTTTATGAAATGCGAGGAATTCATTAGCTGACTGTTCGCATAAAAAGGAACCGGCTATGATCTTTTCATCCACAGTGGCATGGGGCAGGGCTTTACCAAGGCGATAAAAATTATAACAGAGTGCTGAAATTTGTTTCCGGTCCCTCCTCCCGTATTTTTTATTGGCAGCAAAATACTTTTTGATAAAAACAGCAAAGGGCAGATCGCCTTTGCAGGATCCAATTATTTTTTTTTGCCGTATTTAAATAGGAATGATAGCGCATTACAGAATAGTGAAACCCGTACGACCAGGTCATCCGGGCGGGCCTGCCGTTTTAATGGCAGGCTTGTATATTTTTAAGGCAGCCCTATTTGCATGAATAAGAGAAACTCAGCTTACCGGCCTGTGCAGGAATGCTCTGCTGGTCATCCCCGCCCATCTGTACACTTAAAACATAACTGTCACGGCTCATGATATAACTGCTGAAAGTTGAAACTGTTGAATCCCTCACCACGTTTCCGGGATCATAGTTACGCACTTTTATATCCCTGATGGCATTGTAGTTCCTGGTACCGAAATTATAAAACTGGTTATAATGCGGGTATGCCTTTTCATCCGGGAAAATGTACATATACCGTTTGGGGATAATGTTGGTAAAATAGTTCATGTCGGCATCTGTTACCAGGTCGCCGGTAGTAATATCTGTTCCGGACATATGCGTAAGGTTGCCACCTGAGTAAGTATAGGTAACCTGGTAAAAAAGAATCGTTGGGGCAGTTGTGAGGAAATAATTTTTGGCAACCAGGTAGCCGGTAGCATTATATTGATAAAACACATCGAACTGTAATGAAAAAGGATCAGTAGGATCCACCAGGCCGTGTAATTTTACGATCCGTTTATTGATGTCAACAATAAAATATTCATCCGGGTTTATATACACCGTATCATTTACATGAACCGGGGTTGCAATGAATTCAATGGTATTGCTGAGGCTGTCGAAACGGGTGATGCGGGTCACTATATCCAGGCTGTTGATTATTGTTGCCAGGGACCCAAGTCCGGTATTGGTGGCTGTATCGGTATACACAATTTTACTGATGCGGCAATCGATGCCAACGATCTGGTCACTGCCTAAGTTCCCGCTGTTTTCCAGGCTGTATTCTTTTTCACAGGAAAAAAGGGTAATCAAAATACCTGCAAATAATAGAGGACGTAATTTATTCATTGATCGTGTTTTGACATTTTCACCCAAAGGGCACTACAAGTAAAGTTCTGTATTTTTTTTTAAAAGGCAATTTTAGCTGTTATCATTAACATTTTAAATAACCGTGGCCTTTAACCAGTCATTCATCTCTGTTAATTGCAGGTTACTGAAAAATTGCAGGTATTTCCTCCACCTGTTAACGGGAACCCAAATGTACCTGCAACAGCCGGAGTACCGGTGCCATTTAAAATAACCTGCTGGGTACCGGTAATATTAAATGTACCGGTAGCCGAAAAACTGATCCCGTTTACAGTTGGCGTTGTAATGATATAAATCCCGGGTGATGTAACGGTTACATTGATCACTGCTGTATTAGTAGCATTTAATGGGGTACCGGCAGTATAGGTTCCGGTTAAAGCTGCACTGGTACAAATGCCGGGTGATCCACTCAGGGTATAATTTGCATTGGTAATGGTAACGGTATATGTTATTGGAAAATTACAGGTTGTAGTAGTATTGGTAACCGGGTAATTAAAAAGGCCTGCAGCAAGCGGTGTACCTGTAGCAGCCAAAAAGATATTTTGAATGCCGGGATTTGTAAAAACGCCGCTTACTCCAAAAGACACCCCGTTAATTACCGGGCCTGAAATGATATAGGTTCCTGTTCCCGTTACATTTACGGTCATCTCTACCAAATTGGCCGGGTTCATTGCCTGCCCAACTACATAATTTCCGCTGATAGAAGAAACGGAACAATTGCCGGGTGCTCCACCCAGGGTATACAGTGCCGTTCCGGAACCGGAGCCACCGGTATACACCGTAATGGCAAATGTGCAACTGTTTAAACCGTATGTGATCGTAAAAACATTAATGCCTGCGGCAAGGGGTTTTCCACCGGCATATAACCGGATAACATTTAAACCTGTACCAACTGTTCCGGTTTTATTAAAGGAATACCCGTTTATAGTATCAGATTTTATTTCAAAAGTACCACCAATGACCACATCTGCCTGTATATCCACATAATGCTCACTGGTTAACACACTGTCAACTATAAATATACCATGTACGGTCACCGGCAAACAGGCGCCTGTTGCCGTATCTTTTAAAGTACCTACTGAAACACCGCCCGGGTTTGTTTCTTCCAGTTTTTTACAACCTGCAAAAAATAAAAAAGCTGCAAAGACCGAAACAGTTAAAATACTGAATTTCATAAACAGGGATGATTTTAGCATTTAAAGATATGCAATTTAAGATACCTGCGACTCATCATTGACCAGGGCATTGGTTTCCACGGTAGGATGCTGTTCATTGTCTTTTTGCTGCTTAAAAAAACGCTTTTGAAAAACCAATATACTGATCACCCCTGTTGTAATGGATGCATCTGCAATATTGAATATGGGTCTGAAAAACTCGAAATGATCCCCTCCCCATAATGGCAGCCAGGAAGGAAATTGACCTTTTATAACCGGGAAATACAACATATCAACCACATTGCCGTGTAAAAAGGATGCATATCCTTTTGTAGAGAAAGTAGCCAATCCATTGTATCCAACATAATCATTAATTACCGGGCTGACAGTCATACCCTTATCAAATATCAACCCGTAAATGGAAGAGTCGATCAGGTTACCCAGGGCGCCGGCATATACCAGCGATGCACAAAATATGAATCCCCGGTGCTGTTTTTCCATGATTATTTTCCGGAGGTACCAGGTACCGAATATAACTGCGATCATCCTGAAAATGGTGAGTGCCATTTTACCCCATTCCCCTCCGAATTTCCATCCGTATGCCATGCCCGGGTTTTCTACAAAATACAATTGAAACCCGCTGCCGATCACCTGGTGCGATTCGTTGAGGTGAAAATTCGTTTTGATCCAGATCTTAAGTGCCTGGTCGGCAATTATGATTAATAAGATGATGAATGTTACGTGTCTTGCTTTCATAATAGTTGGCAAAGATAAGTGATTGGAGGATTAGGGAAGTTTAGAGGTTAGGGGAAGTTTAGAAAGTTTAGGAGGTTTAGGAAGTTTAGGATGGCCTGACAGGTTTTGATTTGGGGTTACTTTAACTTTATATATTTAATTACTTTTGTTCCTTGTTCCTTGTTCCTTGTTCCTTGTTCCTTGTTCCTTGTTCCTTGTTCCTTGTTCCTTGTTCCTTGTTCCTTGTTCCTTGTTCCTTGTTCCTTCTTCCTTGTTCCTTGTTCCTTGTTCCTTGGTCCTTGTTCCTTGGGCTATTCCTCAAAATACACCCGCTTCACCCTTTGGGAAATACCCGTTAATATTTCATAAGGGATGCTGTTTGCCAGTGTTGCCATTTCACTTACCGGCAATGCTTCCCCAAATACGATCACCTCATCGCCCTCCTGCACATGTACACCGGTGATATCCAGCATGGTCATATCCATACAGATATTACCGATAACCGGTACGGGTTTCCCATGTATCAGCATTTTACCTATCCCGTTACTTAATTGGCGGGGGTAACCATCTGCATATCCAATGCGCACAGTGGCAATCACCGAATCCTTAGTGGCAATACCTTTGCGGCTGTAACCAATACTCTCACCTGCCTTTACTATTTTTATTTGCGATACCGTGGTCTTTAAAGTGGTTACATTTTTTAATTGCTGCTGCATGGCCGGTTCAGCAGTTATGCCATACAATCCTATTCCAAGCCGCACCATATCGAGCTGCAGTTCCTGGTGGCGCTGTATGGCGGATGTATTGGCTATGTGGCGGATAAAAGTATACCCTGTTATTTTCCGGATCTGTTCACATCCTTCCAAAAATATGCCGGCCTGTATTTTTGTAAATGCATCATGTGCGCTGGTATCACTGCCGGCAAAGTGACTGAAAACTGATTGTATCTTAAAAACAGAAGTTGCGGTTAACCTGCTGCACAAAGCTTCGATGTCTTTTTGTTCAAAACCCAGGCGGTGCATACCGGTATCCAGTTTTATATGCACCGGGTAATTGGCGATACCGCCCTGCATTAAATAATTTTCGAAGGAAGTTAAAATGCCAAATGAAAATAATTCAGGCTCCAGGTTATAATGTACCAGCACATCATAGGTGATCTCTTCGGCATTCATTACCATGATGGGTAAGGTAATGCCGGCCTTTCGGAGTTCTACTCCTTCATCGGCATAAGCAACGGCCAGGTAATCAACATGATTGAACTGCAACAGGTTGGCAATTTCAAAACTGCCGCTTCCATAACTGAAAGCCTTTACCATGGCCATTAATTTTACCCCGGCGTTCAGCTTTTGCCGGTAGGTATTTAAATTATGGGTAATGGCATTCAGGTTTATTTCCAGAACGGTCTGGTGAATTTTTTCTTCCAGCATGTGGCTGATCAGTTCAAATTCAAAAAAACGGGCGCCTTTTAGTAAAATGGTCTCATTGTGAAAATGCTGGCTGTGAAACTGCAGTTTAAAATCGGCTGTGGAATCAAAGAAAACCGATTCTTCAATATTTTTAAAAGCATTTTTCTGTTTACTGATCTCCGGGCCAATACCAATGAACCGGTTGATGTTTTTTTGTTCCAGTATGGCAGCAACGCCCGCATACAGGTCGCCGCTGCTTTTTCCCGATTGCAGGATATCACTCAGTATCAGCGTTCGCCTGGCATGTTGTTTTTGCTGTTGTAAAAAATCAAGTGCAATGGTCAGCGAATTGATATCAGCACTGTAACTGTCATTTATAATGGAGCAGTTGTTGATGCCCTGCTTCAGTTCGAGCCGCATTTCCACCGGTTTTAACTGCAGCATCCGTTCTGATATGGTTTGTATATCAATTCCCAGGTATAATAAAACACAACAACAGGTAATTGCATTTTCCACAGATGCGGTATCGGTGAACGGAATTTTAAAATCAACAGGATGCTCTTTCCATTTTGCAGAGATCGCGGTTTGCCCCTTTACAGGTTCAATATTGATGATCTGCAGCATGGCGGAATCTTTTTACTCCAGCTCAGCAACTCAAAATCATCACCGGTACGCACATTATTTTTTAAATGCATTTACAGATTCATTTACATCCGGGTCATCGGCACAATAAACCAGCACATCACTGTTTATGAACAGCTTCAGCTTTTCATTTATTTTCTGCCTGATATTTAAAAAACCTTCCCCGTGTGCTTCGCCGATGGTTGTAAAAACACCAATGGTGGGTGCGATCACTTTTGCCAGTTGCTGCATTTCATCAGGTTGTGAAATACCGGCTTCAAAAATACCGAGTGAGTGTCCGGCATTCATTTGCCAGATGCTTAAGGGTACACCGATCTGCGAATTATAACTTTTAGGGCTTCGAACAATATGAAAATCGTGCAGCAATAACTGGTACAGCCATTCCTTGACGATGGTCTTGCCATTGCTGCCCGTGATACCGATAACCGGGAAATTAAACTGCTGGCGGTGATACGCGGTAAGCACATGCAATGCCTGTAATACTTTTGCAACCTGCAAAAAGGCAGCATCCGGGTATTTACGAATGTCCTGTTCATCAACATGTTCATCCACCACAAAACACTTCACGCCTTTTTGGTAAAGCTCATCAACAAACTGGCTGCCTTTTCTGCGCTGTCCGTCGAGTGCAAAAAAAATGGAGGTTGACGGAAATAATAATTTCCGGCTATCCAGCAGGATATGTTCTATTTGACCATCAACATTTGTTGAAAATGTTTTTGCCTTGATAACAGATGCTATTTGAGAAATACGATACATTGGAAAATATTACGCATGATTTATACTTCCAGGTCCTCAGGAACACCTTTACGTGTGTGGTACATTGAATAAAAAATTGAACCTGAGATACAAACAACAATCACCAGCAAAGATATCCAGACCGGGATATGGATCCATTCCACGACCAGCATTTTTGCACCGATAAATAACAAAACCACGGCAATGCCCTGCTGCAGGAAATCGAATTTACTGGCAGCACCCCTTAATAAAAAGAAAAGGCTGCGCAATCCCAGCACGGCAAAAATATTGGATGAATAGATCAGTAATTTTTTTCCGGGTCGGGGATGATCGAAAACACAGCAGGAATGGAATCAACTGCAAATACAATATCAATAAGGCCCAGCATCACTACCACTACAGCCAGGTTGGTAAAATATGCTTTGTTGTTGCGCATGATGATAAACCGGCCTTTGGCATCCACATTGGTGATGCGCATGAATTTCTTCATGATGCGGTAAGCCCAGCTTTCTTCCGGGTTAAATTCGGCATCGTGTTTACTAACATACATTTTGATACCGGTGTATAACAGGAACACGCCAAAAATATACATCACCCAATCGAACCGGGCAACCAGCTCACTGCCCAGGGCAATAAAAATGATCCGGAAAACGATGGCCATTAATATACCCAGTAACAGGACCCGTGAATAATTTTTGGGTTCTACTTTAAAAAAGGAGAAGATGATTATGAAGACAAAAATATTATCAATGGAAAGCGACCACTCCAGCAGGTAAGCCGAGAAATAGGCTATGGCATCTTCCTTACCGTTTCCGCCGTCGTTCTCAAACAAAATAAACAAACAAAAGGCTACCGACAGTAAAACCCAGAAAATGGTTTGAACCAATGCTGCTTTTAAACTGACCACCTGGTTCTTTTTGCTGAGTAAACCAAGGTCAAAGATCAATGCAACAACCACGACGGCACAAAAAACGATATATATCAATGTAGATTTTTCCATGTTATGTATTGGTGTATTTTCTTTTTCTTATAAACTGAAAAACAAGTGCAAATAAAAGAACCCCTACAACCGGAACAAGTATATTAATGATCTGCCAGGTTGTTCTTTGAGATTCTGCTTTCTTTTTATCAAGCAAACGCAGGGTATAATCCTTAGCCTTAACTTCAGAAAGGCCTGATGTATTGACCAGGTAATCGAGGCAGTTCTGCAAAAATCCTTATTGGCAAATGCAAATTCACGCTGCGATCCAAAGGTAAAAGGGTTCATACCCATGGGGATGGCCTGGTTACCTTTAACCACCGAGTTTAAAACAATATCGCCATCAGCGACTATGATCATTTTATTATCTGCAAGGCATTGCGACATATAAACAGCGCCGATACTTTGCAGGGAATCGTTCATGGCCTGCGATAACCGGTTGGAGAAAAGCGACCGGAATTTTCCTTCGAGTAAAACGGCCACGGGAATATTTGCTTTTTAAACTTTTCATCCTCCGGGGCATTCACATTTTCCAGCACACTGATCAGTGCAGGAGTTGCAATGGACCGGGGTTGGGAGATGAACTCAGCAAAAGGTCTTTTTAATTCCTTCTGCTTCTACGGTATCAATGGAGTTTACAAAACGCCCGCTTACAAAGCCCAGGTTCTTATTAATGATATGATTTGATTTTGATTCAAGCACAGGGAAATAATTCCAGGGCAATAATTCAAACTGTCCATTGCCGTTCACATCAAAAGGTAAAAAATCACATTGCAGGTCCATCAATAAGTCTGAATTGATCCTGGCACCATATTTAAACATCAGGTCATTCAGTTCAAGCCCGCGGTCGTAAGCCACTACTTCTCCTTTTTTACTTTGCAGGCTGTCGAGTTCAGCGTTCAGTTTATCAATGAAGAACAAAATTTTTCCCCCGTTCATTACATATTGATCAAGTTTAAGTTTTGCTTCATCCGAGAACGGCTCAGTTGGTTTAACAACAAGCAGCACTTTAAATTCCTTTGGAATAGCTGGCTGTGTATTGGGGTTAATGGTATAGAATTGGTAATCCTCCTGCAATGTATTCCGCACCAGGTCTTCCACTGTATAACCGGTTGGTTCGCCATTGCCCACGGTATAACCAATAATTGTTTTTTCCGGCTGCATCAATTTATCTATGGCGCTGATGAAGTTAAATTCCATCATGGCTTCGGCGCTGTTGATCTCCGGGTAGGTAATGGCTTTTGTTTTACCCTGGTAAAGAATAACCGGTAACACATTCTCTTTATAATGCACGAAGGCTACCGGGTAAATGTTTTGCTGCTGTTGCCCTTCCTTGATACGGGAAGTAAGGTTGATGGGGTAAAAACCCAATGCGCCCAGGGTATCGGCCCAGGCAATATTTGTTCCTTCCACATTTTCATCGGGGCTGATGAACCTGTACTGTATTTTTTTTCCCGCAATTTCTTTAAATTCCTGCAGCAACTCACCGGTACTGTTGGCCAGTTTTTTAAACCCGCTGGGAAATTGCCTTTTAAAAAACATCTACCTGCACCACATCATCCAGTTTCTGTAATACTTTTTTTGTGGGCTTTGATAGCGTAAATCTTTTTTCATTGGTAAAATCAATGCGGGAATGATACATGGATGCCAGCCAGTTAACGGCAACCAGCGCCACAATGGTTATTAATAACCAAAGTTTGCTTTTCCATATTTTATGTAGAGACCCATTTTATTTTTTATGGAGATTTTTAATGGTGACCAATAAGAAAACAAAAATTACACTGGTAAAATAAACCAGGTCCCTGCTGTCGAGTACACCGCGGCTCAGGCTTCGGTAGTGAAAGTCGATACCCAGCATTTCAACATAATAATCAGCCCCGCCGGCAAAAAACGGCAGTTGGCTCAGAGCATTAAATCCAAAATATAAGATCAAACAGCTGAATGTGCTGATCAAAAAAGCAACAACTGCATTATTGGTAAACCCGCTGCAACATAATCCTATGGCAGCAAAAACCGCGGCCAATAAAAACAGCCCGATATAACTTCCCAATATGCCGCCACCGTCAATACCGCCCTGGGCGCTTAATGAACGGATGGTGATCACATACATGATGGTAGGAATGATGGCCAGCAGCAAAACGACGAGGATGGACAGGTATTTACCCAAAACGATCTGACCGGAAGACAATGGTTTTGTTTTCAGGATCTCGAAGGTGCCTGCTTTAAATTCATCTGAAAGCGAACGCATCGTAATTGCCGGTACCAAAAACATGAAAACCCAGGGAGCCAGCTCAAAAAATTTTTCCAGGGAGGCATAACCGAAATCAAAGACATTATCGTTCAGCATGAACAGGAATATAGCATTGATCAATAAAAAAATGACAATGGCGATATAACCTGTAAGATTGCTGAAAAACTGGTTGAGTTCTTTTTTACAAATGCTCCACATGAATTTTAAAATTGCTGCAATTTACTGTATAACCCGTTAACATGAACCTAATAGTACTATTTACAATAATATAGCCTGGTGCAGCATTTCATAAAATATCCTTGTCTTATGTTTAACTGATTTAAAGCAATAATTATTTTACATGCAACAAAAATCCCCATAACCCGGGATTATGAACCTCAAATAACCAAACAGGAAAACTGTTATTTACCAATACCAAGTGCATACCCCTGACCGAAAAGGCAGGGGTTTTTTATGCCAATCCGGGCCGGGATCCAGGCATATTATTATGGCAGGTCTGATGATTTTTTATCCACATCCATCCTGAATTGATAAAGTAATCTTATTTTAATATTTCATTGTTAACAAAACCATATACCGTTTTATGAAAAAATCTATTTTTGCCATTGCAGGATGTATCTTTTTTGCATGGAGCTGTACAAAACAAACTGAGACCATTCCTGATGAAAGGATCGATGATCCTGCTCTTGAAACACCGGTTGCAGGCAACCGCTGTGCAGCAGAAGAAGTACTGGCACAGCAGTTATTGGCTGATCCCGGACTTGCCGCCCGTATGCAGGCCATAGAAGATGTGACAGCACGCTATGTAAAAAATCCGGGTAATTATTTTATTTCAAATGGCAATGTTGTCATTCCGGTTGTAGTAAATGTGTTGTACAAAACTGCCGCACAGAATATTTCCCAGGCTCAAATACAATCACAGATCGATGTGTTGAATGCTGATTTTTCGGCTGCCAATGCAGATTACAATAATACACCATCGTATTTTCAGCCTGTTCGTTCCGGCGACCTGAAGATCAGGTTTGTACTGGACCAGGTGATCCGAAAATCGACTACCAAAACGAGCTGGAGAACGGATGATGCCATGAAGAAAAGCAATAAAGGCGGTATCAATCCAACCAGCCCTTCCAGTAAATTAAACCTTTGGGTTTGTAATTTAAGTGGTGGTATCCTTGGCTATGCACAGTTCCCGGGAGGTAACCTGGCTACTGACGGGGTTGTATGTGATGATAATGCTACCGGCAAAACCGGTACTGCAGCAGCGCCATATGGATTGGGCCGCACTGCAACGCACGAGATCGGGCATTGGCTGAACCTGCGCCATATCTGGGGTGATGCAACCTGCGGTAATGATTTTGTAAGTGATACCCCGCTGCATCAATCTTCAAATGGCGGTTGCCCGGCTTTTCCAAAATACGGAAGCTGTTCAGCCAGCATTCCTATGCAGACCATGAATTATATGGATTACACTTATGATGCCTGTATGTATATGTTCTCACTCGGACAGGGTACACGCATGAATGCTACTTTCCTGGCAGGCGGAGGAAGAACCGGCTTTGCACAATAACTTTTATAGATTGATAAAAAAAAGCGGAGAAAATTTCTCCGCTTTTTTTATGGAGAAGGAATGAATTGGCATCAAGGCTAAAACATAATTATGAAAAAAATACTGCTGCTGCTTTTTGTGTGTTCAGTTTCATCACATATAATGGCGCAAAAAACAAAACCAGAAAAGGCTGTAACGCCTCCGCAACCGGAATTATCAATTAATGACATCGCTGTGCCGCCACCACCGCCTGCACCGCCACCACCACCACCTCCTCCTCCTCCTCCGCCTTCACTTCCCGAGCCACCTGCACCGCCGCCTGTACCTGCATTACCACCAATAGCAGCTATACCATCGGTACCACCAGACCCACCTTTACCCCCGCTGCCGCCACCACCCCCCTGTAATCAGGGAAAATTAAAATTTATATAAAAAATGCCTCCTGAAGTTCAGGAGGCATTTACATATTTATAGAATTTATTTTAAACCGCAAAACTTTCACCACAACCACAACTGCGGCTGGCATTGGGATTGTTGAAATAAAACCCTTTGCCGTTCAGCCCGTCGCTGAATTCCAGTTCTGTATTTACGAGGTATAAAAAACTCTTCAGGTCGCAAACGATCTTTATCCCCTTATCTTCAAATACCTGGTCCATTGGTTTCACTTCATTATCAAAATCCATCTTATAACTGAGACCGCTGCAACCGCCGCCAACTACACCAACCCTTAAAAAATGGGTACTATCCCCTGCCACGCCGGCTTCTTCCATCAGTTGCAAAACTTTGGCTTTGGCTTTGTCAGAAATAAAAATAGAATTCTCAGCACCCACCATACCCCCCCCGCCCCCTGAAGGGGGAGCTTTGGTCTCTGCAGTTGCAGAGTTATCAATAATATTTGAGGCCTGGCTGTTCATTTACTTAAAAACTCTTAAATTAATTACGCTTAAATTCCCCCTTCCCTTCGACTATCGCCCAGGAGTGGCGGAGGGGGTGCCGTTTTAATGCACCACGCTCTCTTCAAACTTCAATGCTTCCATACCATTCTTAACACGGTAGTCGTTGATAGCTGCCTTGATGGCATCTTCGGCCAAAACACTGCAATGTATTTTTACTGGTGGAAGGTTCAATTCTTCCACGATGTCCATATTGTCAATTTTCAGTGCATCATCAACACTTTTTCCTTTCAGCCACTCGGTAGCCAGTGAAGAAGAAGCAATGGCAGAGCCGCATCCAAAGGTTTTGAATTTGGCGTCTGTGATCATTCCTGTAGCATCATCCACTTCTATCTGCAGCCGCATAACATCGCCGCATTCCGGTGCACCTACCAGGCCGGTGCCTACATTTTTTGCACTTTTATCCAATGTACCCACGTTCTTTGGGTTTTGGTAGTGATCGATTACTTTTTCTGAATATGCCATGATATTTTTTTAGATTTTTGATTGTAGATTTTAGATTTATCAAAGTTGATTGTAAATCTGCAATCGCAAATCTACAATCTGAAATTTTAGTGTGCTGCCCACTCAATGGTACTCAGATCGATACCCTCTTTATACATTTCCCAAAGCGGGCTCATTTCCCTTAATTTCAAAACCGTTTCACTTATTGCCTTGATGGTATATTCGATCTGTTCATCGGTAGTAAACCTGCCCAGTCCAAAACGAAGCGAAGAGTGTGCCAGGTCATCGCCAAGGCCAAGTGCTTTTAATACATAGCTTGGTTCCAGTGAAGCAGACGTACAGGCCGATCCGCTGCTTAAGGCAATATTTTTATTAAAGCCCATCAGCAAACCTTCTCCCTCAACATGTTTAAAAGATATATTGGCTACATGCGGCAGGCGGTGTTCGCGGCTGCCATTCACATAGGCTTCTTCCAGTTTTAATAATTCGGTTTCCAGGTGATCACGCATTTTGCTGATGCGTTTGGTATCTTCTTCCATATCAAGCATACATAATTCGCAGGCCTTACCAAAACCAACAATGCCGGGTACATTTAAAGTGCCACTGCGCATACCGCGTTCGTGGCCACCGCCATCCATTTGAGCGGTTACTTTTACCCTTGGATTTTTACGGCGTACATATAAAGCGCCAACACCTTTGGGACCATACATTTTATGTGCAGTAAAGGCCATCAGGTCAATGCCGTCTTTGTTTACATCAACAGGTATCTTACCAACTGCCTGTGTTCCATCCGTAAATAACAGAACCCCGTGTTTACGGGCAATAGCGCTTATTTCTTTCATAGGCATCACCACACCAATCTCGTTGTTGGCATACATGATGGCAATTAAAATGGTAGTTGGTTTAATGGCTGCTTCCAGTTCTTTAAGATCGATAAGTCCTTCGGAATTAACCTGCAGGTATGTGACATCCCCACCAATTTTTTCAATGTGCTTGCAGGTATCTAAAACAGCTTTATGTTCGGTAGTGGCTGTGATGATATGATTTCCCTTGCTGGCATACATTTCATACACTCCTTTTATACCCAGGTTATCGCCCTCGGTTGCACCTGATGTAAAAATGATCTCTTTGGGATCGGCGCCGATCAGTTTGGCCACCTGTTCACGGGCATAATCAACTGCTTCTTCAGCCTCCCAGCCAAAAGGGTGGTTCCGGCTTGCAGCGTTTCCATAATGTTCTAAAAAATATGGGGTCATGGCTTCCAATACCCTTGGATCCATGGGAGTGGTTGCATTATTATCTAAGTAAATGGGCAATTTCAACATAAAATCAATCTGTTTAGTTTCTGTTCTAATAACGCAAATTTACTGTAAAAGGTTCTATTTTAGCGCTTCAATAATTGGTTTAACAAGCATTTTACCGATTTCGTAAACTGTACAATATTTAACCATACCATCATGCAAAAAGTAGAACATATCGGTATTGCTGTAAGGGAATTGGCACTATCCATCCCGCTTTTTGAGAAATTGCTGAATACAGCCTGTTACAAAACAGAATTTGTTGAAAGGGAAAAGGTAAATACGGCCTTCTTTCAAAAAGGCGAAACAAAGATCGAACTCCTGGAAAGTACCGACCCGGATGGTGTAATTGCCAGGTTTATTGAACGTAAGGGTGAAGGCCTGCACCATATTGCATTTGACGTTACCGATATTTTATCTGAAATGAAACGGCTGCAGGCCGAGGGCTTTGTGTTACTGAATGAAGAACCCAAGCCGGGAGCTGACAACAAAATGGTTTGTTTTTTGCATCCCAAAGGAACCAATGGTGTTTTGATTGAGTTGTGCCAGTCTATATAAACACCTCATCCTCGTCTCTGAAGGGGACGCATTGGTCATGAGTCTTTGACTCAATTCAAAAACGGATTATACTTTTTCTCCTCCCCGATCGTAGTTTCCGGGCCATGCCCGCTGTAAACAACCGTTTCTTCCGGCAACACAAACAGCTTTTCCCTTATGTTTTTTAATAAAGTTTGATGATTGCCACCCGGCAGATCGGTGCGGCCAATGCTACGGTTAAACAGCACATCGCCGCTGATGATAAAATGCTGTTTGGCACAATAAAAACAGATATGTCCGGGCGAGTGGCCGGGGGCTTCAATCACAGCCAGTTCATCATTGCCAAGCTTAACCACATCAGCTTCTTTTAAAAAATGATAATCACCGGCATAATTATCAAATGGCATATTGTACATCAGTCCCGAGGTGGGTGCATAATCCAGCAGCATTTTCTCTTTTTCATGTAAATGCAGGGTAAGCCCATAGGTTTCGGCTACGAATTTATTGCCAAAAACATGATCCAGGTGGCAATGGGTATTAAGCAGCATCCGTGGTGTTAATTTGCTCTGTGTAATAAAGGCTTTCAGTTCATCATGTTCACCGGGAAATAGCACCCGGGATCAATGATGATACAATCATTAAACTCATTATACAGTAAATACGTATTTTCCTGTATCGGGCTGAAAACAAAGGATTTAATTTTTAACATAGGGGAAAGAAATTGTTTTTTAATGATTAACCCGAATAAAGTAATTTTATTACTCAATATCAACTTTAACGTATGGCAAAGTTCTGCAGAATATCTCTAATTTCAATATTCCTTGTTTTCAGTGCCGGTTTTGTTTTTGCCCAGGTCAGTTCGGTGGAGTTTGGGAAAAACAGGGTTCAGTTTAAAAAAATTCAAGTGGTATTATTACCAGACCCGGAATTTCAATATATATTATTACGATAACGGCGAAGAACTTGCCAAATTCATTGCCCAGAGTGCTGAAAAGGAACTGGCACAAATGGAAGCCGCTGCCGAATACAGTTTACAACGCCGTGCCAATATCGTATTGTATAACGAATATGCCGATATGCAGCAAAGCAATATCGGGCTTGGCATCGAGTGGCAGAATTCGGGCGGCGGTACCAAACTGGTGAATAATAAAATGGTGGTTTATTTTGAAGCTGATCACCAGAAATTACGCCTGCAGGTGCGCAAAGGCATTGCACAGGTATTAACCGAAAATCGTTTATTCGGCGACGATATTGGCGAAATTGCCGGGAACCAGGCACTGCTTGACCTGCCCAAATGGCTTACCGATGGCTATATGAGTTACCTGGCACAGAACTGGAGTACCGAACTGGATGATGAACTGAAAAGTGAAATGCTGAGCGGCAACTATAAAAATTTCACCAAATTCGCTTATGCCAAACCCGGGATCGCGGGCCATGCTTTCTGGTATTTTATTGAAGAAAAATACAAAAAGGAAAATGTTACTTACCTGCTTTACCTGTCTACTGTTTACAAAAACCTGAACAAAGCCTGCCTGCAGGTTTGTAAAAAGAAATTCAAGGATGTGCTTGCCGAGTTCATGGAATACCAGGATGATAAATATTATAAAGACATTGCCAAAAGAAAGCCATACCCCAAAGGCAGTTACGTGGATGGATTTGATATAAACAGCCGCCTGGATTATTTCAGGTTCAATGTAAATCCCATCAAACGTAACAACTCATACGTGGTCACTCAATTTAAGAAAGGGATAGTACGGGTTATTTATTATGATGAATATGAAAACAAAACACTGCTGAAATACGGTGTACGCAGTTATAAAAATGAAATGAATCCCAATTACCCTATGATGGCCTGGGACCCCAAGGGAACAAGAATTGCCGTTTTATATACCAAAGAAGGAAAACTGAACCTGTTTGTGTACGACATTGTGATGCGTACCAAACAATACAAGATCGATCTCACCAAACAGTTTGACCAGGTACAGGACATGAAGTATATGCTCAACAGCAATACGCTTTTAATAACAGCCGTAAAGAACGGCCATACCGATATTTATACGTTTGAGATACAGAATGAAAAACTGAGGCAGATCACCAATGATGTATATGATGGCCTGGATGCGTCTTTTGTTGCGTTCCCCAATAAGACCGGGATCATATTCAGCAGCAACCGGCCCAACCCGGCAGCCAAAAGCGGCGAAACAGTTTTACCCAGCGATAACCGGTACAATATTTTCTTAATCACCGATTTCGGCGATAAGCCCGAGTTGAACCAGCTCACCCAGTTATCCAGTTTGAAATATGGCAATGCCCGTTACCCCATGCAGTACAACGTAAACCATTTTACGTTTGTAAGTGATGAAAACGGTGTGGGTAACCGTTATGCCGGTTTTTTTACCACTCAAAAAGCCGGTCTCGATACACTGGTTTTGATCAGCGATGTAATATTGCGGAACCCTTCGGCCAAAGAAGTGGACAGCATGCTGGTGCTATATAAGAAAACCGATGTTGATTCAGTGGCCGTGGTATCCATCACAAATGATTCGGCCTATACGTTCCCGTTAACCAATTACCAGAGTACGCTGGGCGAGACCCGTATTGCCGGTGATAACAACCAGGTAAGTGAAGTTACCCGCCAGAGCGATGAAAAGGTATTGTATAAATTAAAGATCGATGAAAATGTGTTGCGGCGCAGGAATATTACCGCACAGCCTACCGAATACATGAAAAAAGTAATGGGGGAATATAAAGATACTGCTGCAGTAAATAAAGCCATTACGGCAGCACAACCTCCAAAAAAAGATGATGATTTTTTCCAGACAGAATTTGCCAATGAAAAAAAGGACAGCAGTACTGCCGGAAAAGATGTTGCTGTGGCAACTGCCGGTTACGATGTTTTAAAGACCATCAAAAAATTCAGGTATAAGCCGCCAAAATTTTCAGCTGACTATGGTTCAGTTGGTTTAAGCAGCGGCAGCAATGTTTTAATAAACCGTTACCAACCTTATGGTGGCGGTTCCGGCCCCATTATGCTTAATTCGGGTTCTGTATTAAACGGCCTTATCCGCCTGGGAACAGCGGAACTTATGGAAGATGTAAGGATCACCGGCGGTTTCAGGATCGGAAGTAATTTAAAAGATAATGAGTGGATGATGAGTTACCAGAATTATAAAAGAAGGATTGATTGGGGTGTTACTTACTACCGCAACGTTGTTAGTTACGATTTTGGGTTACTTGATAGTACAGGCAACCAGGTAAACAGCCCTGGTAAAATATTCACTAATCTTTACCAGGTAAATGTCAGCTATCCGTTTGATGCCACAAAAAGCATACGTTTATCTACCGGGATAAGATCTGATAATGCCGTTATTGTTTCAAATGTAAACAGGCAATTTTTATTAGGCACGCCCAATCAACGAACACTTTATTCCACTACACACCTGGAATATGTGTATGATAATAGTTTAAATCCTGCCATGAATATCTGGAATGGATTACGCTATAAGTTTTTTATTGACTGGAACAGGCAGATCAACAAAGTACAGTTTGCTGATGGGCCCAACACCTTTAATCTTGGTTTTGATGCCCGCTACTACTACCTCATTTACCGCAATTTTATCTGGGCCGGAAGAGCTGCAGGTGATTTCAGCTGGGGCAACCAGAAAATGATCTATTATTTAGGCGGCGTAGATGGCTGGCTGATGTTTGGCGAGAATGATAAATATGATGCAAACGGCGTTAAGATAAAAGAAAGATATTTTAATACCAGTAACCCGCCTGATAATGACCAGGATTATGCTTTTCAAAGCCTGGCGGTAAACATGCGGGGTTACATACAGAATGTGGCCAATGGCAATAATGCGGTTGTGATCAACAGTGAGTTCAGGTTGCCCATTGTGTCAACTTTTTTTAACCGTACCATCAATAATGCTTTCCTCAATAATTTCCAGATCATCCAGTTCATTGACCTGGGTACAGCCTGGAATGGCGCTTATGATAAATTTAAACGCCCTGAAGTTGTTTACGGGCAACCCCCGGTGCAGGTAAAAGTAAAAGCCGGTGGCCTGGGGCCATTTGCGGGCGGATATGGATTTGGTGCACGAAGTACCTTATTGGGTTATTTTGTAAAGTTTGATGCCGGTTGGCCAATGAGTGGTTTCTTTAAAGGAAAACCCGTTTTGTATGTGGCGCTGGGTTTGGATTTTTAAGGGGTAGCGACGGCTACAAGCCGTTAGATCCCTGGTGTGGTAATATATAACCTGGCAATTTTTTTATAGAAAAATATAAAAGGTAAAACAGCACCGTTAGCACTGAAGTTATGCCCCAGGTTTGCAGATGATCCAGTGGAAAAACAAAACGTTGAACAACCGTTAATAATAAATCCAAAGGATTGCTGATGATATCCCAACTGTTCCACCTGAGGAACCTGCCCAGGTAAACGCCAAAAGAACCGAGGAACAGGATAAATATGATTACAATGGGGACCCTTTTCTTATAAATGTTTTTTTCCAGGAATAATTCTACCCGGTATAATGAAATAAAGGCCATCATTAATCCAACAACAGAAGCAGAGAATATTAATACTGCATCAAACCATTTGGGAACTTTTGATTCCAATCCCAGGTGTATAAGATCTGTAATGATATATAATGCATTGGGAAAAAAAAGCAGCCAGGTACCCAGCAACAGCAATTGTTTCCACTTTTTGATGTTTATGATCCTGATCAAATAAAAACTCAGCCTGAACGGGATCCACGCCAGGAATAAATTCCATACCAGGAAAATAAAATGCATACTCCCGGTAAAAAATATCCTGATACAAATCAATGAGCCTATAAAAATGAAAAATGCCAGTAACGTTTTTTCAAATGGAGCAAAGCGGTACATATTATTGAACAGGTTTAACCAGGTGAAGGATCTTAGGCAAAAAAACAATAGCGGCAATCACTAAACTTACAATAGCACAAACCAAAACAGCACCTGCTGCAATATCTTTTACCAGTTTTATCCCTGGGTGTATTTCCAGGTGAACGACATCAGCAAGTTTTTCAATTGCGGTATTTAACAATTCCGTTGTTAATACAACAGCGATACAAATGAATACAACCATCCATTCAATTGTAGAAATGTTTAACCAAATACCTGCCGTTAAAACAATTGCTGCCAGCAGCAAATGGATCTTAAAATTTGTTTGAGTGGTAAAACTGTATTGTATACCACTCCATGCATTCAGCATTGACCGGATTAATTTCATTGTATTTTTTTAGGCGCCTGAAGGCATAGAGCCGTCTTAACGCATGGTTCTGTTAATTTATTTGCTGTTTTAGTAATGCTGTTGGTTGTCCCAGTATCTCAAACCATTTCCAGTTTGAAATAGCTGTACTTTTTTTCCCCCGCCGGTATGCCTGTTTAAATGCAGCCCAGTGTTCGGGCATGGTTATAAATCCATACATAACAGTGGCTATCACCGGGAAAGATACATGCCCGTTTCCCATCATAAAACACTGCAGGCAACCTTCGCCTTCATCAGTAGTGTCATAATTCAATAAAATATGTTTGATATCATGCCTGGCATAATAGGGTAACAGTTCCAGCTGTTTTGTTTCCAAAAAATTGACCAGGTCTTTACCCAGTGTATTGTCAGGAAAATTTTTTAACTCATCACGGGTAAATGGAAAAATTTCAGGCTTACGGATGATCTGCAACACCGGCAATGCCATCCGGTGTGTTAAGTAAACCAGTAACACAGATCTCCATTTTTTAACCAGGCTATATGATTTCATGATCACACTGTTTTTTTGTCAAGGTTATACCAATCAATGCTTCTGCTCAGGTACATGGCCAGGGCCAGCATAGCAAACAAGCCTATGCTTCCGAACAGCAGTGCTTTATCCTGCATCTGAATTAATACATAAATGAATACATATAAAACAGAAAGCAACAAAGCAAAAATTACCGTGGTCTTCGCTTTTTTAAAAATACTGTGTGTGTACCAGCTTAATAATATGGTGGTGGCGGCGGCGGCAGTTAAATAAGCCAAAGGAAAAAGAATGTACTCCGATATGGAAAGCAGCAAGGTATAAAATACCACCAGGGCCATGCCGATCAAAATATACTGGAACGGGTGTACTGCCTTTTTCTGAAATATTTCTGTGAAGAAATATGCAAAAAAAGTAAGTGCAATAACGAGGATGGCATATTTCAATGAACGCATGGTTTGCGCATACGCATCAAAAGGGGATAGTAAAATAACACCAAAACCACTTTCCCTTACTGCCATTGTTGTATTGTTGTTGCCGGTAAATGTTTTAGGAAAATCGCGGTTAAACTGCGATATGACCCAGTTTGCTTCAAATCCTTTTTTTGAGATCTTCTCCGTATCCGGCAAATATTTTCCATCAAACGCCGGGCTTGTCCAGGTAGATGAAAAATGTACATTCGTACTGCTGCCTGTGGGTACACAATACAGTTGTTCGGACCCCTGCAATACCATTTCAATATAAAAGCTGCTTTCCTTTTCAGCAAAGGAAGAATCAAGCAATAATGGTACTGAAATACCCTGTTGTACTATACTGTTATCTGTAATACCTGATTGCATGTTCAGCACCTGGTCATTCCATTTAATGGTTTGTTGCTTTATGCCTTTAAGGTCGGAGATACCGATGCAAAGTTTTGCTTCGTTCCATTTTACAGATGCCGGATCCACGCCAAGGGAAGCAATGCTGTTGTTAATAAACTTTCCTTTAAGTATTAATGGCCGGGCTGTAAAAACAGGCACTTTATAAATACTCCGGTAACGTATCTCCGGTTCAATAATTCCATTGATGTCCAGTTGTTCCGGTAACAGGTAAATGTATTTTTTTTCAGTGCTGTTGTTGGTGCCCATTTCGGTATAGGGTATGCTTAAAAACGGGCCGGTGACCGTTTGTGCTGAAGACCATTTATTACTGATCTCTTTGGTAACTTCCTGTTTTCTTTCCTTACGTTCATTAGCCAGGTACATAATAAAGAAAGTAGGGATAAGCAGTGCCAGTACCAAAAAGGCCACAAAAAAGGACTTGAATACCAATTTGTTCTTTTGCCAGAAACCGGGTTGAGATTGTGCTTCCATGTTGTATGTTTTTAATTTTTAAAAGTACTTTGTATTTCAAAGTGTAATTACAAAAAAAATTATTTTACCGATCCGATCATTTTCGTCAATGCATCCAGGTGAAGTTTGAATTCCTTTTCGCCCGAACGTGTTATGGAATACGTGGTGTTTGTTTTACGGCCGATAAACCCTTTCTGGAATTTTACAAACCCGCTCTCCTCCAGTGTTTTTAAATGACTGGCCAGGTTGCCATCGGTAATATCCAGCAGTTCTTTCAATTCATTGAAGCTAACCGCATCGTTCACCATCAGGGCGCTCATGATGCCCAGGCGTATACGGCTGTCAAAGATTTTATTCAGATTTTCTATCGGATTTTTCATGCGGCTGATCAATTTATTTCCGTTCGTACTTCCACCACATCATGATGCCATAAACTATATGCAATACACCAAACCCCATCGTCCAAAACTGTAAACCATAACCCACCCACCACAAATTGAACATGCCCAGTAAAATCTGCCCGTAGCCCAGGTACCGCACTTCGCTCAATGTATATTTACTGGCATTTACCAGCGCCAGTCCATAAAATATTAAACAACCCGGTGCAACCAGCTGAAACTCCCCCATCTGCATCATGCGAATTAAAAAAACAGCGCCAACGCCCAGGGGTATCACCATGTTCCAGAACAACCGCATCGTTGTTGCACCCCAGATAGGTGTTCCGTTTTTCCTGCTGCGCAAATAGGTGAATACAAAGGCAGAAATAAAAGCACCAACAAAAGTTAAAGTAGCTATCCAGAACAGGTCATTGATCAATGCATCTCCTGCTGAATTGATAAGCAGGCTCAACTGGCAATCACCGGTAACCCAGCAATTGATCTTCTGGCTGGCAAACCAGGCACCTGCAAGGGCACAAATACCGGCGGCTATCCCACTTAAACCGCTCAGGCTTATAAACCGGCTGCTGCGTTCCATCATTTGCTTGATGTGCTGCAGGTCATCCAAAGGTTGTTGCTGTTTGTCCATATAAAAAGCACTTTGAGATACAAAGTAAGACATTGGATCTGAAAAAAGCAAATTATTTTTCAGGCACCGGTAAAATCTTTATTTCGCAGTGCGGTTTTCACATTTGTTTACGCCATATCTTTATTGAACCTTATCTGAACAATCACTACAAAACAGGAAATTCCCGAAATGATTAAAAATGTTCTCCTATGCTTTTCGCTGTTACTGGCTAACAGCAGCTTTTCCCAAACCGCAATAAAAACTGCCAATATTGATATTGTAAGAGATTCATTTGGCGTACCCCACATTTTTGCCAAAACTGATGCAGAAGTGGCTTATGGCCTTGCCTGGGCCCAGGCCGAAGATGATTTTAAAAGCCTGCAGGAAGTGATCCTGCCCGCTAAAAACCTGATGGCTTCCGTGATGGGCAAAAAAGGGGCAGCCGGGGACTATGCATTTGCCTTATTTCGGTGCAGCGAAATAACAGCAGAAAAATGGAATACCCTGACACCTGCTTTTATAAAAATGATAACCGGGTATGTACAGGGACTGAATGAATATGCCAAAAAACACCCCGGCGAGATCCTGCACAAAAAAATATTTCCAATTACCCTGCAGGAATATGTATCCTCATCAGTTTTTGCATTGACCATTTTTAACGGTGCCGACCAGGCACTGGTAAGAATTTTTAACAACATGCAGTGGGAAGCACCCGAAATGGATAAAAAAGGCAGTAACTCGGCAGCCATCCATTCAACCAAAACCACAACCGGCGAATCTTTTCTGCTGATCAATGCGCACCAGCCCAATACCGGGCCACAGGCATTTTACGAAGCACATCTCTGCAGCGAAGAAGGCATGAATGTTATGGGTGGACTGCTGGCCGGCGGCCCCTGCATTTTACACGGCGCCAATGAAAACCTGGGATGGGCACACACGGTGAATTACTGCGACAGGCTGGATGAATTTCAACTGGATATGAACCCGGATAATCCCCTGCAGTATAAGTTCGACGGGCAATGGCTTGACCTGGAAGTGAAAACGATCAAACTCAAAATAAAAGGTATCCCCTTCAGGGTAAAAAGAAAATTGTACTGGAGTAAATATGGCGCTACTATGAAAAATGAACAGGGTTTCTTTTCCATGCGGCTTGGCGCCAACATGAAAATTGGCGTGCTGGACCAATGGTACCAGATGAATAAAGCGGCAAATTTCACTGAATTTTATGCAGCACTCAACAGGCAGGAATTAAGTATGTTCAATATCATGTATGCTGATAAATATGATACGGTCTTTTATATCAACAATGCATTGATGCCGGTAAGAGATGGCTCAAATGGGTATACTTGGAAAAAAACTGTGCCCGGCAATACTTCCAGAACATTATGGACACAATTCAGGTCTTTAAAAGACCTGCCGCAATACATCAATCCATCCAGTGGATTTTTATTCAACACCAATCATTCCTCATTCCTGGCAACTGCTGCTACTGATAATTTAAAACCATCCTCCTTTGCAAAAACAGATGGCTGGGAAGAATACCACCTGAACCGGAGTGTTCGTTTCCTGGAATTATTTCCGCAAACCGAAAAACTGAGTTACGAAAAATTTAAACAGATAAAATTTGACCTGCAGTTACCTGCAACGATGCAGTATCCCTATAAACTGGATTCCATGTTTGTACTGAACGAAAATGAATACCCGGCCATTGCAGCACTGATCAGTTCATTTAAAAACTGGGATAAACGCGGCGATGCAGACAGTAAGGGCGCTGCCATCTTCCTGTTAACGTACGAATATCTTAAAAAGAGATTACAGGGACAGGCTCCCAGGCTCATCACCAGGCAGGAAGCCATTGAAACCTATACTCATGTAAACAACTATATGCAAACCCATTTTGGAACCACCGATCTCAAACTCGGTGATATTCAAAAACTGGTAAGGGGTGGAAAAGACTGGCCACTAGCCGGTTTCCCCGACCTGCTTTCGCCTCAATGGACAGCGGACTATTATAACGGCAGGCTAAAATCAATTGGTGGTGATGGTTTGATCATGTTTGTAAGGTTTCCCAAAAACGGGTTACCTAAAATTGAAACGGTGAACATGTATGGCGCCAGTGCCATGCCGGGCAGCAAACATTTCGACGACCAGGTGGAGATGTATTTAAAAAAACAAACTAAAACAATGACACTGAATAAAGCAACTGTATATAAAAATGCTTTACGGGTCTATCATCCGGGATAAAGCATTAATCAGTTTTCCTTTTCTTTATTTTTCATCAATGTATTTTTTAAATACCTCATCCAGTTTGGAAAGTGAAAATACTTCTTCATAATTTAAAAACACATCCTGCTCTTCCTCTTTTATTTCGGCAATATCTTTATTCATATCAAATGCCCCGCAAATTGCAAAACGGGGCGTTTTTTCCGCATCATCGTTTAAAATTATTTTAAACACATAAAACCGTTTCTGTTTACCATTGATCTCTGCAGTTTTCTCTTTTACAAACTGCATTGACTTTGCATCCAGCTCATAATATTCCATTAACGAATTATACAAATAGCTTTCAGCAAATTTTAGTTGGGAATAAAACGCTTTAGGGAATACTGCAGTTTTATTGATTGATTGCAATGATTCATAAAATGAGGTCCGCCACTCCCTGTCAGCCGCAAATTCTCTTATATGTTTCCCGGGAACGGTATTGTTGTTCCTTAGTAAAGCCAGTATGGCATTTTGTTTTACCCACTTATCCGGCAGTGACAGAAATGTATACAGCATATCATTGCTTTGTTTTGTATTAAACCGGCCCAACAGGGCAATAACATTAACATTGTATACCGGGTAGGCTTCTTCATCATTTTTAATTTCTTCGTATTGTTTTTGGGCCAGGTTGATCAACCCGTTTTCATTTTGCAATACTTTTTCAGTTGAAACCACACTGCTGTCCAATAGTTCAATGGCCAGTTTTGCGATCCCGCCCCCGGTAACCGTATCACCATACAGCGCTGTAACTTCCGGAAAAAGATCCTTAGCCAGGTTCAATGAATCCAGTAATGCATTGATAACACTGTAGGAATTTCCACTTTTTGGTGAATGATCTAAAAAAAGCTGTTTAAGCAGTTTATAAGATGTAGCTGTTTTTTGACTGGCGAGCAATCCCAGCATCAGCATTTGAACATCTCCGGTTGAGTCATTTATAATATTGTACTGCGCTCTTACCACATCAACAACGCTGCTATCATTAAGCCCGGTAATAATTCCTGATATCACTTCATTAACAGACCGGAATTCGGTTTGATAACTTTTATATTTTTTAGGCAAGGCACTGTATAAAAGCGGCAGGTCATTACGGGTAAACTCCACTGTATTTAATACATCCCTTGCACCGGTTGCCACTGTACTATCTTCACTGGCAAGCGCTTTCAGCAATGCTGCAGCTTTATTTACAAATATGGTGGTTGGGTATTGTTGCGAAAAATGAATTTCAGTAAAATACTTTTGCGCCTGAACATGTTTTAATCCTTCATCATTTTGAAAAGCAAAAAATGTATAAAGCGTATCTCCATTCAAAAAAAACTTTAATCTTTTAAATAACGCCGTATTGGATTTTTGTATCAAAGCAAATCCCTCTTTAACCGGCCCATCTGTATAATGCCAGGATAGTAAAGAATCCCTTAAAATCTTTAAACCGGTTTGCCCGGTTGATGAAAAATGAACTGTCACTGTTGCTCCAATAATATGGCGGCAGTATCTCAATTTCTGCAGAGTAGGATTCTGCAGTATTTTTATCCAAAGCATAAAACTTTTTTAGGTCCGGGTTAAAATCAAACCGGTTGAATCCGCCACAGTCATTATAAACGGGGCTGGTGTAAATAAACTGATACCGGTCCCCGGCAATACCTGTTTTTTCCATTCGCCTGTTTTAAAGGGCAGTGGGGTAAAAGAACGAAAGAAATTTGTTATTTGAGGAAAATCAGCTTTCTCTTTAGGCATAACTACCATCGGCAAATAAGTGCGTGCACCCCTGCGTATTAAATACCCCTCCAGTAAAATTTCCAAACCATTAAATTGTTGCAGGGCTCTAAAATGGCAGGCATTATAGTCTTTGAATTTTAAGGTATTAAATTCTTTGATCCTGTATGCAGGATTTGATTCCATATTTTTTTTATAATCATCAAAATAAATGCTGTCGTTTTCTATATAATAACCCGCTTTGGTATCCCGTATGATGGTCATATAGTAAGTACCATCACTGTAATCAACTGATGTATACTGGTCATATAATTCCCCATCGTCGTCCCTTTCTTTTGATGCAGCTGTTTTACCCGGCACCAGCATACTAAAAGCATTTTTTTCATTTGTAAACAGCTGCCATTTTTGATCAGCAGCCATATTTTCCTCATTAAAGGATAAGGAGCTGAAAAATCTTTCTGCCTGGGCACTATAGAGATTATCACCTGTACTTCCGCCAAAAATAATGATGAAGAGTTTATTGCCATTTATCAGCATCCTGTACCTGTATTCCCCCGCTCCTTCCTGTATGGCATACATTTCAATACCCCGCGAATTTTTGTACGATATCTTCTTAATACTCTGTATGTCATACGCTGCTTTCTTATAATTCGCTATGATCCGGTCAAATACTGAATCAGATTTTGCCTCTTCTTCCGACAATGGTGTAACAGTGATACCATATACATCCATCTCACCCATATCCATATACATTTTCAGCGGCAGTGTTCCCTGGAGCATTACATCTGAGGGAGTTCCGGGCATGTACACAGAGCACATTTTATTTTCATCTTCTACCTTTAGCCAAAGGGGTTCCTTGGCAGTATACGTGTAATTTTCAGGTGCTATATTTTTAGATGAGAACACAGGATCTACCTGGTAACCCATCTGTCGTAACAAAGTGATCAGCCCGCTATCCCCGGGCAAATGGGCCGCGCCAACAGCAAAAAAAGTTGTTCTCACATGCGAAAGGCTGTCCATGCGCATCGCCATTTTCCTGTTTCGTTTTATGAGTAAAAGGTCTTTGTAGCTGCTTTCCAAATTCCCGTTAACCATCATATCCAGGCTGGTTAAATCGTTATTAACATAGATCTTTAACATACTTTCCATATAAGAAAAACGCAGGTCTGAATCATCTTTAATAAAATCATACACATCAAACTTCCCAATTTCATCTGTAATTTCAAACTGGTCAGCCAGGTCTTCAATACCACCGGTAACTTTACCCTGTTTCCTGGCAATCGAAAAAAGATACAGGTCCATGATAGCAGGCATGTCATCTTTTTTCTTAAACAGGGTTTTCATCCGCTTTTTCTCCTGGGCCAGTTTTTTTGTAGTGATCTTATCAGCAGCAGTCTTAAATTTCTTTTCGAGTTGCTTTTCAATTTTTTTATATTCGGTTTCGCTCAATATCTTTTTCAGGAGGGCACTTGTATCCTCTTTACCCATTGATCTGAAAATACTATCCATCATTTCATCGGGATTGATCTCGATGGCAAACCCTGCTGTTTTTTCAATCGCTGCATATACTGAATCGCCAAAGTAAAACAATCGCCTGTCCTGCATATGCATGGTGCCATATATATAAGACGGCTGTGTAAGACCTGGTCTGCTTATTTTCCACAATAAGGTAGATGGGTATTTTTGCTGGCCAAAGGCAATTGTACTGAAAAATAAAAAAAACGTAGCAAATAAGCCTGTGCGGATCAATCTCATAAAATATATAGTTATCCTGGAAATTCAGTTATTGATATTGCAATATATAGATAATAATATTGGAGATGAACCGGTAGCTGCCAAAGCCTGTATGATGCCCGCTTTACAACTTTTAAATGAGCCGCTACGCATTTTTAAAAAGCATCAGGCAATGCTGTAATTTTTTGGCAGGCGGTCCTGATCTCTTCTTTACTGATCGTTAACGGCGGCACGATCCTCAAACAGTTTGCCGCAAATAAAAACCAATCGGTGAATACACCCTGATCAGCCAGTGCATCTATCACTTTCTTATTCATTTCAAAACTTTCAAATTCAACAGCCATCATCAGGCCACGGCTTCTTACTGCTTTTATTTTGGGGTGATTTAATAACGAGATAAATAACTGTTCTTTTTCTTTTACTGTGGAGATCAATTTATCGTCCAATAAAACATTAAAAGCAGCAAGGCCTGCTGCACAGCAAACCGGGTGGCCGCCAAAGGTATTGATATGCCCCAGCACCGGGTCATGCGTAAATGAATCCATTATTCTTTTATCAGCAATAAACGCGCCCAGCGGCATACCGCCACCCAATGCCTTACCCAGTAATAAAATATCCGGCACCGCATCAAACTGCTCAAAAGCCCACAATGTTCCATTACGCCCGAATCCACATTGAATTTCATCTAAAATTAAAAGTGTGCCGGTATCATCACATTTTTTTCGCAATGCTTTCAGCCAGCCATTTTGAGGAACCAACACGCCTGCTTCAGCCTGGATGGTTTCAGCAATTACACAGGCAGTACGTTCAGTAATATTTTCCAGGTCTTCAAACGAATTGTAATTCATTTGCAAAACATCGGGCAATAATGGGCGAAAAGCCTGTTGCCAGTATTCACTTCCCATCACACTCAAAGCGCCCTGTGTACTTCCGTGATAGGAATTTTTAAAGGAGATGATCTGTGTACGGTTCCGGTATCTTTTGGCCAGCTTCATGGCACCTTCCGTTGCTTCGCTGCCGGAGGCTGTAAAGAAAACCGAATTCAGGGATGCCGGTAAATTTTCCGTTAACATTTTTGCATACTGTACCTGCGGACTTTGAACCAGCTCTCCATATACCATGATATGGAGATATGCATCCAGTTGCTTTTTAATTGCCTCAATAACTTTGGGATGCCGGTGCCCTACATTACATACACTGATACCACCGATCAGGTCAATATATGTTTTCCCGGCTGCATCAATTAGTGTACAGCCTTCTGCCTTTACAATTTCGAGGCACACCGGTGCATCGGATGTTTGCCCTACATGGTTTAAAAAAAGCTGGCGGTTGGTCATATCTTTTTATATTATTGCAAAACCTGCCGGCAGGCAGGTAAAGCTATCTAAAAATAAAACACTTATTTTGTATCCATTCATTTGATTTGATGTATTACTTGAAATTATTAACAGCCTGTACAAAATAAAATGCAGATAGTTCGTATTTTTAAAAAATCAGTTTACAAAGCTTCCTATTTAATCTTATTAGTTTAATGAAATTCCTGTTTACCCTTTTTTACTGTTTGTTTTTTGTACTGGTTGTATCAGCTCAACAAACTAATCCACGCCCCAAGATCGGTTTAACACTGAGCGGCGGCGGTGCAAAAGGTCTGGCGCATATAGGGATCTTAAAAGCCATTGACAGTGCAGGCCTTACCATTGATTATATAACCGGAACCAGTATGGGCGCCATTGTGGGCGCTTTATATGCAGCCGGGTACAGCGGCAATGAAATTGAAAATTTAAGAAATGATATCGATTTTGATGTATTGTTCTCGAACAATGTTCCGCTGAAGACCCTATCCATGGCAGAGAAACTTCAATACAGCCGGTTTGCCATAGAACTACCCTTCATCAATAATAAAATACGTTTAACAACCGGTGTTATTACCGGCCAGGAACTCAATTTGAAGTTTTCTGAACTGTTTTTTTCATGTGTATAATATCCGCAACTTTGATCAGTTTAAAATTCCTTTCAAATGCATGGCCACCGACCTGGAAACGGGCGACCTGGTTGTGCTGGATTCCGGCAATATCATCTCCGCATTACAGGCCACCATGGCCATTCCTTCCGTTTTTTCGGCAGTTACCCGTGATAATAAAAAACTGGTGGATGGGGGCCTGGTCAGGAATTTCCCGGTAAAGAATGTAAAGGAAATGGGCGCCGATATTGTGATCGGCAGCAATGTTACATCGGGCCTGGCAAAAATTGATAAAATAAAGAACCCGGTGGATGTGCTGTTGCAGATGGCATTTTTCAGGGAAGCAGGCGACTTTAAAGAAGAGTTGCCGTTGACCAACATATATATTCACATGCCGCTTGAAGATTACAATACAGGCAGCTTTGGCAGCGGAAAGGAAATTATGGATATTGGTGTGGAGACCGGGCGCTTGTATTACCCGGTTTTTAAAAAACTGGCCGACAGTATCAATGCATTGGGGGCTGCAACGGAAAAACCGCAAAATATCATTACAAACAAAACGGTGTTTATTACCAACTATACTGTGAATGGTTTAAAAAAAACCACGGCTAAGTTTTTTATTCACCTGATGAATTTTCACGACAACAGGTACTATACGGCGGCCCAGATCAATAAAAGTATCCGCAGGGCTTATGGATCCAGGTATTACAGCAGCATTTCCTATACACTGGAGCCTGTTTCAAAAGATACTGCCCGTATTATTTTTACAGCCGAAGAAAATCCCAACACTTATTTGAAAGCCGGGCTGTATTATACCCGTTTCAGGGGCATTAATGTAAATGTGAATTTAACCAGCCGCGATTTTATTTCACCCAACTCACGCAGTATGGTTTCCCTGTCACTTGGAGAAAGTACACAGGTGGAAGCCGAACATTTTCAATACCTGGGCCGTATTAAAAACCTGGCATTTATTGCAGGTTTCAGGCTCGACAACCAGGAAATAAATACCTACAGGAATTATGAACTGGATGGTGCCTATAAACAGAATTTTTCACAGGGATTCATCAATTTCCAGAACAGCGGTAACAATAAAATTGCAGGCGGTATCGGAACTGCCTATGAATATATCAGGTTCAGCCCGGCTGTTCCTTCGGTAACAGAAGTGAAAGGCAGGTTTACCAATTTAAAAAGCTATGTGTACTTTAAATACAATGACCTGAACCAGATATTTTTCCCAACCAGGGGTTTAAAGATCAATACCGAACTGGCCCAGGTATATAACCAAAGGCCCAATCTCAGGCTTTTTGAAAACAGTACGCCGGTTATTCCTTCCAACCTTAATTTTGAAAATTTTTCACGCTTTACCCTTGATGCTTCTTTATTTACACCACTGAATAAAAAGTTTAATTTTTTAGCCGAACTGCAGGCAGGCATTAACTTTACCAACCAGCCCAATTATCTCAATAATTTTTTAATTGGCGGGCTAAACGGCAGTTTCAGGAACCAGGTAAGGTTTGCCGGCCTGCAGGAGGCCACGCTTAATTCATCGAGTGTACTTGCATTGCAACTGGGATTGCGGTATAACCCGGCAAGTAATATTTATATAACCGGGCGCATAAACGGCCTGGTGAAAAATTTTGCTACCCGCAATAATATAACATCTGCCAAAGACGGATTGAGCGGTTATGCATTAACCTTTGCCTACAAAACCCCGATCGGGCCCATCGAGCTGAGCGCCATGTACAGCGACCAGAGTAAAAAACTGCAGTCATATATTATGCTGGGAATTCCGTTTTAATAAAATAGGGTTTACTTTTGCGTTTCAATTCACCATTTAAAACCATACCATGCCGGTAATACTTCCAGTAAAAGGCGTTCTCCCGATCTTTGGAAACAACTGTTTCATTGCACCCAATGCTACGGTTGTTGGAGATGTGGTTACGGGTGATGACTGCAGCATCTGGTTCAATGCCGTTATCCGGGGCGATGTGAACATTATCCGCATGGGCAATAAGGTGAATGTGCAGGATGGGGCAGTGATCCACTGTACTTACCTGAAAGCTGCAACCCTTATCGGAAATAATGTTAGTATCGGACACAATGCAATTGTACATGGATGCGTTATAGAAGATAACGTACTCATAGGAATGGGCGCAATTGTGATGGATAATGCCGTGGTAGGCAGCAACAGTATCATAGCCGCAGGCGCCGTGGTACTGGAAAACACCCAAATTGAGCCCGGAAGTATTTATGCCGGGGTTCCGGCTAAAAAAGTTAAAGATATCCCTGAAGGGATGATCAGTGGCGAAATTAACAGGATCGCAGACAATTATTTGATGTACAGCGGGTGGTTTAAAACCGAAGCTGGTGAAGAAAAAGCGGAATAAAATATTATCTTTAATACATGAAAAAAACGCTACTCGTTATTGCAATGGCATCTTTCTTACTAAGTGGATGTTTTATCAGCAGGATCTTTGGTAAAAAAGAAAAGGTTGGCTGTCCTACCAACGGCAGGAATGTAGGCGCCGAAAAACTTTTAGGCGGGGATGAAAAAGCCGAAAAGGCAGCAAAAAAAGCCAAATGGAAAGGTGGAAGATGAGTGGTTTTAATAACCGGTAATTAAAATTCAATACCCAATATCTAATTATAAAACCTGTACCTATGTGTTACGAATTAAAAACCAACAATGGCTGTACCGAAGCAGTGATCGATGATAACTGCGGCATATCAAAATTCTATGCCATTGCCAACACCCTGGCACAGGACCTGAAAGTTAAATTCCTTAACCAGGTTGATGATGCAGAAACACTGGACTGGGATTTTCAATACCGTGGACAGTTTTTAACCCTTCACTATAATATCTTCAACGGTGTAAGTATTTATCCGCAACAAAGAAAAAATATTGCCAAAAATAATAACGTGGTAATGGAAGTGGCGCATTTTTTAGAACATCGTGTTTATTAATCGTTGGCCTTTGCACGTTAACCCTGTTACAGAGGCAGGCACAATGCAAAATAGATAGAGGTCTTGAAAACAAACTACCGAAGAACCAACAACGAACTACGAACAACTTCCCTCCTAATAGCTTTTTTCATTGATCGACTCCAGGATATTGCAGTAGCTGATATACCTGTCCATGTGAACGCCCCCCTTTTCTACAGCCTTTTTTACAGCGCAGCCCGGTTCATTTAAGTGCATACAGTTATTGAACCGGCAATCATTGATCAATGCCCTCATTTCGGGAAAATAGTGCGACAGTTCTTCTTTTGAAATGTCAACCAAACCCAGTTCCCTGATCCCGGGTGTATCAATTATCTTTCCGCCACCAGGCAGGTCAAACATTTCGGCAAATGTAGTTGTATGCAATCCCTTGCCGCTCAAGCCGCTTACATCCTGTGTTTTTAATTTCAGCTCCGGGAAAACCGCATTGATAAAAGTAGATTTTCCTACACCGGAATGTCCGCTTAGTAAAGTCACTTTATCTTTCAGTAAAGACTTTACAGCCTCTACCCCATCCCCGTTCTCAATACTCATGGATAAAACCTGGTAGCCAATGGCTTCATAAATACTTTTTACAAGGGCAAATTTTTCTTCCTCTTTTTTCCGGTACAGGTCGCTCTTATTAAAAACAATGATTGAGGGAATATGGTAGGCTTCGGAGGTAATTAAAAACCGGTCAATAAACCCCTGTGATGTTTTGGGGTCTTTAAGTGTTGCAAACAACAGTGACTGATCAATATTGGATGCAATGATATGGTGCTGGTGTTTATTGGCCGGTGATGTACGGGTAATATAATTTTTTCGTTTACCTATTTCAGTAATGGTAACCGAGCCTTCCAGCTCGTTTTCCATTTCAATGGTAACCTGGTCACCAACAGCAATTGGGTTGGTGCTGGTAAGTCCGTCCATTTTAAATTTACCAAGCAACCGGGCATTATAGGTTTTCAGGAGTCCCGATGGATCTGAGCCGTCTGATACCTTTACGATATACCAGTTGCCTGTACTTTTATATACGGTTGCGTTCATTGGAGGCAAATTTCACGAATTATATTGAACTACACGAATTTGTCTGGGGGTCTATTCCAATCCGGTATGTATTTTTCAAAAGATTTTGACCTGATAGCCGATTTAAAATCAGGGTTCATGCCGCTGCAGCACCCCGACCCTGTGCTAAGGGAATTTCCGGAATATGGTAAACTTCAAAAGCATTTCCAGGAAAAGAAATGCCAAAGCAGCAATTACAAAAGGAAAGAATTTTTGGGTATATCTTGTCCGGCTTGTGATCTCCACCTTCGATTTTTCCAGGCTGTTTATTTCATCATAAATACCGGTAAGCCCTTCGTTATCTTTTGCCCTGAAATATTTGCCGCCGGTTTCGTTTGCTATTTGAGTCAGTAATTTTTCATCGATCGAAACCTTCGCATTTTGCATAACCACCCCCATGGGTGTATTTTGCGGCTGCGGGGCATATCCATCGGTACCAACGCCTATGGTATACACTTTTACCTGGAATGCTTTGGCAATCTCTTTGGCGGTTTGCGGATCTATCAATCCGCCGTTATTTTCTCCGTCGGTTAACAGCACAATAACCTTGCTTTTTGATTTGCTGGTACGCAAACGGTCCACACTGGTACCCAGCCCCGATCCAATGGCTGTACCATCCTCTAGCAAACCGTTCCGTATATTTTCAATAGCCGATATCAATACCCGGTGATCGGTGGTAAGCGGGCATTGGGTAAAACTTTCGCCCGAAAAAATAACGACGGCAATGCGGTCAGTCAGTCTTTTGTTCACAAAATCAATGGCTACCTGTTTGGCCGCTTCCAGCCGGTTGGGCTGCAGGTCCTGCGCTGTCATACTGCCGCTTACATCAATGCACAAAACAATATCCACGCCTTCACCCTCGGCATGCTGTTCTTCATACATGGTTTGCGGCCGGGCAATGGCAGCTATGATAAAAATAACAGCCAGCAATCTTAATACAAAAGGTAAATGCCTGAACCCGGTTTTCCAGGATGATAAGCCAGGAGCAGATGCATCTGAAATAATCATGGAACCCTGCCGTTTGCTGTTCTTTACTGCATACCACCATATCCCTGCCGGTACTACCATCAGCAGCAGTAAATACCAGGGTTGGCCAAAGGTTATATTTTTAAAATAGTCGAACAGCAAAATCAGATTAGAAGTTTAGGGTTTAGAAGTATGTAATAAATTGATCGTATCTTTTATTTTTTGCAGGCATGCATCACTCTCGTTTGTCAAAGGCAAATACTTTGCAAATTTAACGGCATCGTTACAACGCAAAGCGTTCGCAATGTTTGAAATGTTTTCAGCAGGCAGATCAATTTCTTTCATACTGATCAAAAGATCGCCTGTTGTTTTACCCAACAGATCTTTTTGTTGCCTGCGCCCGAGGTAATTTTTGAAAATAGCTGACAGTTTTGTATGATACATTTTTATACCGGCTGCATCCTGCAAATTATATTGCGATAGTTTTTTCAATTCCTTCATTGCTTCATCAAAAGATGAAAGGCCCGAATTGTTTACAGCAGGCTTTAATTCCGGTTTCTTTTTAAAATACCTGTAGAGCAAATAAACGATCAGCAATAACAATATAACTCCACCTGCAATATAATACCAGGAATAATCGGTTACCGTCACTTTAATAATGGGCTTAATATCACGCAGCTGGTTGGTAGTATCTGCAGGCGAATAAGAAACATTCACAAAAAAAGAATCGGTCATTACAATCCGGGCAGGTTGCCCGCCCGCAGGGCCCTGCGGGTCGTTTTCAGAAAACTCCACCGGCAGTGCCGGGAATACCCACCTGCCAGAATCAAAACTGGTAATGGTGATGGTTTGTTCTATAGCTTTGGAATTGTCCTTAAAATTGATGGTATCTGTTTTACCTGTTTCAACAATTTCAAAATGTGCGATTGAATCAGGAATGACAAGCCATTTGTTTAAACCGGCGCTGTTGAGAGGCAAGGGCAGTTTTATGGTAAGCCTGATCTGCTCGCCGATCAGGATATCTTTTTTATCAGTAATGGTCTGCAATGACTGGCCAAAACCCATTTGCATACAAAATGAAAAACAGGCTGTTAACCCGGCACACAAAATATTCCAGTAAATTTTTCTGCTCGCCATGTATTCAATTAAATCGTTTTTCGAGGGCGTTGCCCGTTTTTCGCAGAGGCCCTGCGGGTTGTCCGGGTCATTACAAAATCAATTTCATAATCCGCAAGCCCACCCGTTCCTGCAGACGATCAACCGCTGTTTTATATTCTGTTGATGAAAAATTTCTGCAATATTTTCACATAATCATCATCCGTGCGCACATGCAATAACTCTGCGCCCGCTTTCCTGAAATAATTTTTGCCCGATTCGCTTTGCTGCATAAAATGCTGCTGGTAATTGTACCGTACCATTTCGTCACTGCTGTCGATCCACCTGGCTTTATCAGTTTCTGCATCCTGCACCTGCAGCAGGCCTGCATCCGGCAGTTGCATATCCATTTTATCATACACCCTGATACCGATCACATCATGTTTATTCCCGATCACCTTCAGGCCATCATCATAACCCGTAGCCAGGAAATCACTTAAAATAAAAGCAATGCTGCGTTGCTTTACTGCCCGGCTGAAAAATTTAATCGCATCATCAAGGTTGGTGCCCTGCTTTTTTGCTTCCACGGTCAGCAATTCACGAACAATATACAAAGCATGCTGGCGGCCTTTTTTGGGGGCAATGTATTTTTCTATTTTATCACTGAAGAAAATAACTCCAACTTTATCATTGTTGCTTACCGCACTGAAAGTAAGTACAGCACCCATTTCCACGATCAGGTCTTTTTTCTGTTTGGCAACCGTACCAAATAAATTACTGGCGCTGGTATCTATCAGCAGCATCACCGTCAATTCCCGTTCCTCCTCAAAAACTTTGGTAAAAGGGTGACTGAACCGGGCACTCACATTCCAGTCAATAAAACGCACATCATCACCGGCATAATATTCCCGTACTTCTCTAAAGCTCATTCCTTTTCCCTTAAATGCAGAATGGTATTCACCCGTAAATAAATGCGTGGTGATCTTCTTGCTTTTAATTTCAAGCTCACGGACTTTGCGTAATATTTCTTCGGTTGTTAACATCATAAGTCGTTGGCCGTTGTTCGTTGTTCGTTGGCTTCTTTTTTTTCCCCCCGCTTTTTTTTAAAATTAAAAAAACCTTCCTTTCCAGCCCTTATTTTTTCTTCCCCGGGGGGGATATATTAAATTCTTTTTTTTCTGAAATAATTTCAACCATCACAGCAATATTCAATAGGGTTTCCAGTTCATATAACGAGCCCCGGGAAATATTTAAAAACTGCAAAGTATCCTTTTTGTATTGACGCCCAAGCCCTTCGGCAATATTTGAAGGTAAGAAAGGCGTTATGTGCTTTACGGCACATTTACAACCCTTAAAATCTCATTAATGATCTGTTCTACATTTACATTTTCTGCTTCGGCTTCATAGGTCAATCCTATACGGTGACGTAAAACATCTTTGCTGATGCTTCTTACATCTTCCGGAATTACAAAGGCCCTGTTATTTAAAAAAGCATATGCTTTTGATGCAAGGGCTAAATTGATACTGGCCCTGGGTGATCCTCCAAAACCGATCAGTGGCTTAAGCTTCGGCAGGTTATATTTATCGGGGAAACGGGTTGCAAAAACAATATCCAGGATATAATTCTCCACTTTTTCATCCAGGTACACCTGGCGCACCAGTTCTTTGGCAGTTAATATTTCGCTGGTTGATGCTACCGGGTTTATTGGCGGAAAACTCAACCCCAGTGTATTTTGCCTGATGATCAGTTGTTCTTCCGGTTTACTTGGATAATCCACAACCACCTTCAGCATAAAACGGTCAACCTGTGCTTCGGGCAAAGGATAGGTTCCTTCCTGCTCGATCGGGTTTTGCGTGGCCAGCACCAAAAATGGTTCGGGCAATTTATACGTTGTATCACCAATGGTTACCTGCCGTTCCTGCATGGCTTCCAGCAGGGCGCTTTGCACTTTTGCTGGTGCCCGGTTGATCTCATCGGCAAGGATGAAATTGGAAAAGATGGGACCCTTGCGCACCATAAATTCGTTTTTGGCCTGGTTGTAGATCATGGTACCCACCACATCGGCCGGTAACAGGTCGGGTGTAAACTGGATACGGCTGAATTCTGCATGTACAGCCTGCGCCAGCGATTTGATGGCCAGCGTTTTTGCCAGGCCGGGTACCCCTTCCAGTAAAACATGGCCATTACTTAACAGGCCGATCAGTAAGCGTTCTATCATACCATGCTGGCCTACGATCACTTTTCCTAACTCATCATTGATACGTGTAACAAAACCGGATGCATGCGTGATCTTTTCATTCAGCAAACGGATGTCTTCAGATGTTTGAACCATAGATATATAATTATGATGCTGTAATACAGGTTTATCTTGCAAATTACGAACTATGCCTAACAAATATTTGGCCGTTTTTACCTGCCGGGCAAAACATTGTTAAAATCAATCTAACTTTAATAAAAATACCAGATATGTTAGATCAACATTTAATAACTACTTCAAACACACTGGAAGGATACCGGATCATCAAACACCTGGGCATCATAAGAGGGATCACCGTACGCAGCAGGAGCATTTTTGGCAATATCGCCGGGGGTTTTCAAACATTGATCGGGGGAAAGATCTCTATTTATGCGGAACTATGTGAAAAGACCCGTGAGGAAGCTTACCAACTGATGATACAGCACGCCAATGAACGTGGTGCCAATGCCATCATCAATATGCGCTATGATGCCAATGAAGTGATGAATGGGGTAACAGAAGTTTTATCTTATGGAACGGCAGTAGTCGTAGAGAAAATATGACCACTTATTTTCAACTCAGGTATTTCCCCACGATCGGCATCCTTCTCCCCACTCCAAAGGCTTTTGGGGAAATACGGATAATGGGGCAAAACTGGTTGCGTTTATATTCATTGATGTTTACCATCTTCAATACCCGGTCAACCAATGCTGCATCAAAACCCTGTGCTTTAATGGCTGCCGGACCCTGTGTGCGTTCAATATATTGATATAAGATCTTATCCAGTATTTCATAACCGGGTAAAGAATCAGCATCTTTTTGACCATGCCGCAATTCTGCACTCGGTGCTTTTGTTATGATGTTGTTTGGGATGACCGCTGCATCCCTGTTGATATATTTTGCCAGCTCATACACCTGTAATTTATAACAGTCGCCCAATACAGCAAGGCCGCCGGCCATATCACCATACAGCGTTCCGTAGCCGGTTGCCAATTCACTTTTGTTGGATGTGTTCAATAAGATATAGCCAAACTTATTGGCAATGGCCATTAATAAATTCCCCCTGCTGCGGCTTTGAATATTTTCTTCAGCCACACTGAAAGGCAGATCTTTAAAAATGGGTTTCAGTTCATTTAAAAAACTGTGATAAATATTTTCAATTGGAATGATGTCATAAGGGTTTGCCAGGTTCAAACTCAATTGTTCGGCATCATTCACAGAATGTGCGGTTGAAAACTGGGAAGGCATCAATACAGCCCGTACATTTTCCTTTCCCAGGGCAGTGCAGGCAAGCGCTAAGGTAACAGCACTGTCAATACCTCCGCTGCTGCCCAGGATCGCTTTGGCAAATCCCATCTTCGAAAAATAATCACTGATACCTGAAACGAGTGCATCATGCATCTGTTTTATATTTAAATGCTCATCCAGGGCTTTTGGCTCCAGTTCCTTATCAGGCATGCGGCCGGCAGCTTCAATCACCGGAGCATCAATGGTTCCGTCATCGTGTACAATAAAAGACTGAAGCGCTTCCTCAAACATGGGTAACTGTCCGCACAGGTTTGCTGCCGCATCAAAAACCAGTGAAGCTCCGTCAAAAACAATTTCGGTCTGGCTGCCTGTTGCATTGCAATAAAACATGGGCAGCTTGTACTTGGTCACATTCGATTTGATGGTTGCTTTACGATCCTCATCATGGGTATAATCAAAAGGTGATGCTGATAAATTGATCATCAGGTCGGGTTGCTGCTTCATCAATTCATCCATCGGGCAGTATCGGTACAGGGGATTATCGCCCAGGTTCCAGATGTCTTCGCAAATGGTTACTGCCAGTCTCTTTCCTTTAAATTCCATGATGTTCCATTCATAGGCCGGTTCAAAATACCGGTACTCATCAAACACATCATAATTGGGCAGGCATGTTTTGTGTGCAATGCCTTTAATTTCTTTTTCGTACAACAAAAAGGCAGCGTTGAACAGATCTTTTCCTTCTCTCACTGGGTTACGGTCCGGGGCGCCGATCAATACCCCAATGGTATCGGCATGTTGTTTAATAATATCAATGGCTGCATAACCCTGATCAATAAAACCGGTGAACTCCAAAAAATCACGGGGTGCATATCCGCAAACACTCAACTCGCTGAAAACAACCAGGTCGCCACCCTGCCCTTTGGCTTGTTCAATGGCATGGATAATTTTTTTTGTGTTGCTTTCAAAATTTCCGATGTGATAGTTCTGTTGTGCTAAAAATATTTTCATGCCCCAAACCCTTAATCGGGCTTAACTTTATGTTTAGAAATGATTTTATATCCTTGTAAAGTTAAATTAAGAAAATGAGATTAGTATTTGTATTTATATTAATGGGTTATACCTTTTTTTCGTGCAATAACGGAGACAAAGCACCTGATGTTTCCGGTATAAAAGTTGAATTAAAAAGCATGCGGTTTGAAAAAGACCTGTTTTCGCTTGATACAGCAGGCTTTACCGTTAAGCTTGATAAGTTGCTGGCTGCTTACCCTTCGTTTGGAGAGAATTTTTTAGCGACCATCCTGAATGCTGATCCCAAATGGTCGGCCGACAGCGCTGCCAATTATGTACTGGGTTTTACATCGGCTTACAAACAGGTATATGATACAGCACAGGACGTTTTCCCGGATTTTGATCCTTACGAAAAAGAAATTAAAAAGGCACTGCAATATGTGAAATATTATTTCCCCCAATTTAAAGACCGCAGTCAGCTCATAACCTATATCGGGCCAATGGACGGGTATGGAGATATACTCAGCGACGATGCCATCATCATTGGATTGCAGCATCATTTGGGAAAAAACTTCTCCCTGTATAAATCCAGGTTTGTACAGGAAACCTATCCCGAATATATCAGCAACCGGTTTGAGCCGGATTATATTGCAGTAAACTGCATGAAGAATATTTTAAATGAATTATATCCCGAAAAGTATGATGACTTGCGGCTTATTCAGCAAATGATTGAAAAAGGAAAACGTTTATACGTGCTCAGCAGGCTGCTGCCAAATAAAGAAGAGTATAAACTGATCGGTTATACCAACGAACAGTTAAAAGCGGTTTATGGACACGAGCGGGCTGTATGGGACCTGTTTGTTCAAAACAATTTTTTACAAACCATTGATCATAATATCATCAAAAACTATATCGGCGAAGGGCCAAAAACGCAGGAACTGGGAGAAGCATCACCCGGTAATATCGGCAGCTTTGCCGGATGGCAGATCGTTAAAAAATATATGCAGAAAAATCCAAACACCGGCCTGGCTGATCTGATGAAAGCAGATGCCGAAACAATTTTTCACCAGGCAAAATATAAACCTTAACTGATCAGGCGGCCTGTACCTGGTGCATTGACATGGCGGGTTTTTTACCCAGCTGTTTCATGACCCTGAAATGGGAAGCAATGGCACCGGACATGGTATCGTATTTATTATAAGGCAGGTTAAACTCCCTGCACTTTTCCATTACAATTTTACTGATCGCCGGGTAATGAATATGACTCACCCTCGGGAACAGGTGATGCTCTACCTGGTAATTGAGCCCGCCAACGAACCAGGAGATCACTTTATTACCCATGGCAAAATTTGCGGTTGTCCTGATCTGGTGCTCGGCCCATGCAGATTCAATATGCTTTGTTGCATCCAGGGGCACGTGTTCAAATTCTGTATTTTCCACAACATGCGCCAGTTGAAATACAAGTGACAGGATCAGTCCCATCACCGCATTCAAAACCAGGTATCCCACCAGCCAGGGCAAAACACCCCAAACCATAATGGGCAGCACGATATAAAAAGTGATGTATAAAATTTTTGTTGCCCAAAAAATGAGGTGATTTTTTAAGGTCATCTTCCAGGCATCGGTGGTAAATATCTTATGCGAAAAATATTTTGTAAAATCCATGATATAGATCCAGAAAATGGTAGACAGGGCATACACCGGTAACAGGTACAGGTATTGCACTTTATGGGCAGGCACCCATTTTTGCGATTCGCAATGGCGGATGATGGGGCTTTTGGCAATATCATCATCTATGCCGTCAACATTCGTGTAGGTATGATGGATGATGTTGTGTTTTTGTTTCCAGAGAAAAGAACTTGCGCCAAGCGCATTTAAACTCAATCCCAGGAAATCATTCAGCATGGGCCTGGTAGAATAACTGCCGTGGTTGGCATCGTGCATTACATTAAACCCGATGGAAGCCAGTGAGATACCAAAAACAACACAGATCAGCAGGGCCTGCCAGTTTTGTAAATCAGCAAACATCAATAATCCATACATGGTAAGGGCAGTAATAACTAAAATAATTGTTTTGCTGTAAAGCCTCCAGTCGCCTGTTTTTTTGATGTTATTATTTGTAAAATAACTGTCAACTGAAGTTTTTAAACTTTGGTAAAAAGCGCTATTGCTGTTTGAAAAATTAATTTTTGCCATTTTGCTGCACAGGTTTCTTAGAATCTTAAAATATTAATCTTATTCCATAAAAACTAAAGGGTACGATCTGGATTTTTTTACCGGAGCACAACTCCGGTTTAAACTGTTTTCAACTATTAAAGTTAAGCTAAAAAGCCGAACCATAAATGTTAATTAGTTCAATTTAAAAGGGGCGCACATGTCAAAGGCCGGTATTAAAGCGTCAAATGTTTTATTGTTATTTATATTCTCCATCAGGTAAGTGCCGTACATCTTTCCGATCTCTGAACGAAGGTTACAACCGCTGACATATTGATAGGTTTCGCCTGGATTTATTTGTGGCTGAACCCCAACTACCCCCTCGCCTTCCACCTCACGTAAACTCCCGTTGCTGTCGCAAATATGCCAGTGCCTGCGCAGTAGTTTTACCGGGAATGCATTATTATTTTCAATACTGATGCGGTAGGCAAATGTAAATTCGCTGTTCACCGGGTTACTGAAATCGGGCTGGTAATAAGTTTCCACGCTAACGGTTATTCCTTCTGATATCCTGGAGGTCATGTTTTTTGTTTATGGTAAACCGTGGAATAAAAATTGTTTATGTAAATTACAAAATACTTGTCTGCTAATCTAAAAATTTTATGGCGCAAAAAATACATCATTACAGCAATGGAGAAATTACGGTTACCTGGAAACCGGGTAACTGCATCCACTCCGGTATATGTTTTAAAGGCCTTGCAGGCGTATTTGACCCCCGCCGCAGGCCCTGGATCGATATGAGCCAGGCAACAACACAACAGATCATTGACCAGGTAAAAAAATGCCCCAGTGCTGCGCTCAGCATTGAAAGCAACACACCGGTTGATTGATCACATAGAGTTCATATTTTTTTGGTCAACCGGTAACCATTCTTTTGCATCCATTGCATTAGCTTATCGCGGTTATCACCCTGCACAATGATTTCGCCATCTTTAACCGAGCCCCCGGTACCGCAAAAAGTTTTTAGTTTTTTTCCCAGGTCTTCCCGGTCAGTGGTGCTGCCGGTAAAACCTTCTACCAGTGTAACGGCCTTGCCTGCCCGGTGTTTGGTATCTAACCGGATCTTTAATTTTTGCAGGGACGGCTCAAGGGTTTCGGCATCATCTTCCGTTAAACCCGGCAGTTTAAAATCCGGGTCTGTTGAGTAAACCAATCCGCCTGCTGATCGTCCACCGGACGCTGTGCGTATTTTTTTCTTCGGCATAATTATTTAATTCCCCGTAATAATTGCTTTTAAACTCAGGTCAAGGCTCCTGGCCTGGTGAATAATGGCTCCGCTTGAAATATAATCAACCCCGGTAGCAGCATAGGCTTCGATATTGCTTACATTAATACCGCCACTGGCTTCGGTCTCATATTTGCCATCAATGATCTGTAATGCTTCCCTGATCTGTTCAGGTGTAAAATTATCCAGCATGATGCGGTTTACCTTACCGGTTAGCATTACCCTTTTTACGTCATCGATATTCCTTGTCTCCACTTCGATCATTAACCCGGGTTTATGCTGCTGTACATAGGCATAAGCCCTTTCAATGGCATTTTCAATACCCCCGTTATAATCAATATGGTTGTCTTTCAGCATGATCATATCATACAAACCAAAACGGTGATTCATGCCGCCGCCGATCTTTACCGCATCTTTTTCCAGCAGCCGGAAGTTGGGAGTGGTCTTCCGGGTGTCAAGTAACCTGGTTTTGTAACCCTGCAGTTTTTGCGTGTACTGCCTGGTTAAAGTGGCAATACCGCTCATCCGTTGCATACAATTTAAAACCAGGCGTTCGCACTGTAAGATCGTATATACGCTGGCTTTTACTTCAAAGGCTGTATCACCGGGATGCATTTCATCGCCGTCTTTTTTAAATGCCGTAAACAGGATGTCCGGCTGCATGTAGCGGAAAATCTTTTCCGCAACCGATACACCTGCGAGTATCCCGTCTTCCTTGATCTTTAAAACAGCTTTGCCTACTGCGCCTGCATCAACAGATGATAAGGTGGAATGATCCCCATCGCCGATATCTTCAGCAAGCGCATTCTTAATAAGGAAGAGCAACTGTTCATTATGATCCATAACAACAAAGCTAAGGACAAACACAAAAAGAAAACCCCGAAAATTCCGGGGCTGTTATTTTTTAATTGTTATTGCGCTTATTTACTCAAATGTAATTCCCTGCAAAACCTGTTTATCTCCCTTTTGTTTCATGAAAATAGTGGTGCGGTAAGATGCGGTCTTTGTTACCAGGGTACCGATACAGAATTGTGATCCTGAATTTTCACCTTTATGAATAACGGTAAAACTTTTACGCCATTGGAGCTGAAAAATCCTTTAAAACCAGTTGTGCCTGGCTTTTACTGTAACTGTTACTTTTATCAGGCATATTGATCTCTACAGTATTATCAAAAAACCTGGAAACTTCAGCAGCATTCCCTGTTTTCATAGCAGCGATAACTTCATCAATACTGGAAAAAACCGTTGATCCCGTCAACAAAACACTTATGGTTAATAAAGTAAATATCTGTTTCATGTTTGTATAGTTTTCACTCTATAAAATTACTAAAAACGTGCCAAGGCCTGTTAAAATTGCTGAGGTTTGGTTGAATTTATACCCAAATGACAATAATCATTTGCTGTTAGCTGCAAATATTTTAGTTTTAACTAATGAAAGATAAGAAAGTTATATTGATAATCATGGATGGCTGGGGCATTGGCAGGTACCCGGAAAGTGATGCCATACAAAACGCTAAAACGCCGTTTGTGAGTGCTTTATACGGAAAATATCCGCATTCTACCCTGGTAACCTGCGGAGAAGCCGTTGGCCTGCCGGAAGGCCAGATGGGTAACAGTGAGGTTGGGCACCTTAATTTGGGCGCAGGAAGGATCGTTTACCAGGAATTACAACGCATTAACGTAGCCATAAAAACCGGTGAATTTGCAAACAATAACCAACTGTTAACAGCCATCAGGTATGCCAGGGAAAATCAAAAAACATTACACCTGGCTGGTTTGGTTAGTGATGGCGGGGTCCATTCGCACATTGATCATGTTAAGGCTTTAACCGGTTTGTGTAAGGAGCAGGGATTAACCGATGTACTGATCCATGCTTTTACCGATGGCAGGGATACCGATCCCAGGAGTGGCCTTGGTTTTTTATCCGGTTTACAGGATCATCTTTCCAAAACAACCGGAAGCATAGCAACCATCACCGGCAGGTATTATGCCATGGACAGGGATAAACGCTGGGAAAGGGTAAAGATCGCTTATGATGCCATGGTACATGAAACAGGTTTTAAAACGGATGATATTTTTAAAGCCATTGAAAAATCCTATGCAGAAGGAATAACAGATGAATTTATAAAACCAATCATCAACCAAACATTGCCAAACGTCAAAATAAAAAACGGTGATGCGGTGATCTGCTTTAATTTCAGGACTGACCGTTGCCGGGAAATAACAGAAGTGTTGACCCAGGTTGATATACCTGAACTGGATATGAAAAAACTGGACCTGCATTATACCACCATGACCCAGTATGATCATACATTCAAAAATGTACAGGTAGTTTTTGAAAAAGATGACCTGAAAAACACGCTTGGTGAAATACTGGAGCAACATCATAAAACACAGATACGGATCGCCGAAACAGAAAAATACCCGCACGTAAGTTTCTTTTTCAGCGGCGGAAGGGAAGTGCCGTTCGCCGGTGAAAAAAGGATCATGATCCCTTCGCCAAAAGTGGCTACCTACGACCTGCAACCGGAGATGAGTGCCTATGAAGTTACGGATGCCATCGTTCAGGAAATAAACAACAGGTCGGCTGATTTCATCTGCCTCAACTTTGCCAATGCAGATATGGTAGGCCATACGGGTGTTTGGGAAGCCATCATTAAAGCCGTGGAAACCGTTGACAGTTGTGTTGAAAAAGTGGTTACCGCTGCAGTGCAGCATGATTATGCAGTTTTATTAACCGCCGACCATGGCAATGCAGATTATGCCATCAATGAAGACGGCACTCCCAATACAGCACATACCCTGAACCTGGTTCCGCTTTTTTTAATTGACCAAAACCGGCAGGTACAATTACATGCAGGAAAGTTAGCCGATATTGCGCCAACCATTTTAACCCTGATGGATTTACACATTCCCAAAGAAATGACAGGTAATATTTTAATTACATAACTTCAAAAAAAAATACAAACCCATGTTCAAGAAAGTTTTAAAAAGGATATTCCAGGTTTTACTGCTTGCATTCATTGTGATACAATTTATCAGGCCCGAAAAGAACAGGGCCGAGGGGATCAGCAATAATGATATCAGCAAAAAATATACGGTGCCGGATGATGTACAGGTTATTTTAAAAACAAGTTGTTATGACTGCCACAGCAACAACACGGTTTATCCGTGGTATGCAGAGATACAACCCGCAGCCTGGTGGCTGGATGACCATGTTAAAGAAGGGAAAAAAGAGCTTAATTTTTCAGAATTTGCCGGCTACAATATACGCCGCCAATACAAAAAGCTGGAAGAAATAAATAAAGAAGTAAAAGAAGGCGAAATGCCCTTAGACTCTTACCTGTGGATACATAAAAATGCCAACCTGAGTGACCAGCAGAAACTGGCATTAACAAGCTGGGTTACTGCCATCAGGGACACCATGAAAGCAAATTACCCTGCAGATAGTTTAACCAGGAAAAAATAATGATTATCTTGGCCTGTTTATCAATGTATGTACAGAAATAAAAAAACACCAACTGCTTTTTTGTTATTGCTGCTCCTGGCAATACCGTTATTTTTTTCTGTTACTCTGCTGGTAAAGCAACAGGTTATGCAATACCAGAGAAATGAAAGATTTAATAAAGAAAAACTGCAAACTATCAGTGTTTTATCCGCAAAGATCTTCTGGGTAAAACCCGGGAAAGAAATACTGTATGACGGAAAATTATTTGATGTTAAAACTTTCAAAACTGAAGACAACAAAATAACATTAACCGGGTTTTTTGATCATAAAGAAGACAAACTGGTACAGCATATCATAAAACTTGCTGCAAAAAGAAACCAATCCGGCAGCCCGTTAAGCCAAACAGCAATTACATGCATTTTTTTTCCTGTATTTGCCAGTACCGCTGAAATTACCGCTGCAGATGTGTACTGGAAATTAATACCGAAACATTATTACATATATGATGAAATGTTACCTGCCGCACCCGCTGATGCCCCTATCCACCCACCCGGGAAATACACCACGATTTTCATCTAAGGCACGCTTTAATAGTTGAATGCTACGCCTGTTGCGTAGTGATCATAATTTACATTTAAAATTAATCTTCATGAACAGGATATGTATATACCTGGCATTTCTGTCTATTTCGTATTCGGGATATGCACAGGATAAAAAACAAAAACAAGATTCAACCGGTATGGAGATAAGCCTGGAAGAAGTGGTAATATCTGCCAGCAATTTTGCAGAAAAGAAAAAAAATATTGCACAAAAAATAGACGTTATCAGCGCCGGTACCATTGCACAAACCAATGCGCAGAATACAGGTGATCTACTCATTAATACCGGAAAAGTATTTGTACAAAAAAGCCAGCAGGGCGGCAGCAGCCCGTTATTGCGGGGTTTTGAAGCAAGCCGTGTGTTATTGGTCATTGACGGTGTAAGAATGAACAATGCCATATACCGCAGCGGGCATTTGCAAAATGTTATTACCAGCGATCAAAATTCATTAAGCCGTGTAGAAGTAATGTATGGCCCTGCCTCTACCATATACGGCAGCGATGCATTGGGTGGTATTGTACATTTAATAACCAAGGCGCCTGTTTTATCAGGAGATAAAAAATTCTTTACCAAAGGTTCTGCATTTACAAGATACAGCAGCGTAAACCAGGAAAAAACAATTCATGCTGATGCCAGCATTGGCGGAAAAAGACTGGCCTGGTTCCAGTCTTACAATTACAGCGATTTTGGCGATATGAAAATGGGAAGTAAATACCCGGGCAGGTACCCGGATTTTGGCAGAAGAAGTGCGTATGTTGATCAAATAAACGGGGTGGATACCGTATTGGTAAACCGGGATGACCGGGTTCAAAAATTTTCCGGGTATAAACAATGGGATATCATTCAGAAATTATTATTCAAACAGCATGAACATATCTCCCATTCATTGAATTTTCAGTTTTCAAACAGCACGGATGTTCCGCGTTACGACCGCCTGCAGGATACGAGGAATTTTGGTGGTGCCACAGGAACAACCTTGCGTTTTGCCGAATGGTTTTATGGCCCGCAAAAAAGAATAATGGGGGCCTACGAATTGAATGCCGTCAGATTGGGTTTCCTGGATGCATTGAAAGCCAATATCAGTTACCAGGATATTGAAGAAAGCAGGCAAACCAGGGAATTTAAACGGTATGACCGGTTTGACAGCCAGGTTGAAAAAGTAAAAGTTTTTGGCATTACCATCAGTGGCAGAAAAGATATTGGCAATACGGAACTTACTGTAGGTACTGATGCACAGTTAAATGATGTACAATCAACGGCCACAAGGACCAATTTAACCACAGGTGTGGTTACCAAACTAAATACGCGATACCCGGATGGCAAAAACAAAATGAATAATTTTGGAGTATTTGCACAGCACCTGTACAAATTTAAAAATAAAAAACTGGTTTTAAATGATGGTATCCGTTTACAGTACATACACCTGCAAAGCAATGTAAAGGACAATTCTTTCTTTAATTTGCCCGATACAGCGGTTACTCAAAATAATGTTGCCGTTACCGGTAATATAGGCGTGGTGTATGCCCCATTAAAAAACACAACCATAAAACATCCCTTTCTTCCGGCTTCAGGGCGCCCAATATAGATGACCTGTCTAAAATTTTGAATCAGCCACAGCAGCCAGGCAGGTGGTGGTGCCCAATGCAAACCTTAAACCCGAGTATACGTATAATATTGACCTCACCATCAGCCAGGGCATTGCCGGGAGGGCAAGTATTGAATTAACCGGTTTTTACACAATGTTCAGAAATGCAATTCTAAAAGCGCCATTTACATTGAACGGCCAGGATTCGATTATTTTTAATGGTGTAAAAAGCCAGGTGCTGGCGAGCCAGAATGTAAGCAAGGCAAATTTATACGGCTTTACTTTTAACCTGGCTGCAAAACTGTTTAAGGGCCTTGGTTTCAGCAGTACCCTTTCCTATACCAAAGGAAGTTTTAAAACAGATGCAACCAAAACCTCCAGTGTTTATGAAAAGCAGGCCAATGGTACATATTTACTTGTTGACAGGAATGTATCCAGCAAACCGTTAGACCATATTCCACCTTTAATGGGCAAAACAAGTCTTACTTATCAGCATAAAATTTTCAATACAGAATTATACATACTGTACAATGGCTGGAAAAGGTTAGACCAGTATAATGCTGATGGGGAGGACAATGCCCAATATGCTACTGCAGACGGTATGCCTGCCTGGACTACCCTAAACTGGAAAGCTTCTGTACAGGTTATAAAAAATCTACAGATCCAGTTGGGTGTTGATAATATGCTTGACAGGAATTACAGAACTTTTGCTTCCGGTTTTTCTTCCGGAGGACGCAATTTCCTGATAGGCTTAAGGGCAAACTGGTAATTAATTAATTATTACTGGGAAAAAGATTAAGGGCGATGGCACATAAAATAGCCTGATAATCAATTATTTGCTTTAACCTTTTTTTCTAAAAACATCCCTGGCTCCCGGGGATGTTTTTTATTGAGCATGCAGCATTAGTTTACACTAATTTGTCTATATTTATAGGGTAAACCAAGCACATTTATGACGGAAGAGTTGATGTTGACAGGATGCCTGCGGAATAATGCCAGTGCACAGGAGGCATTATATGACCGTTTTAGCCCACGGATGCTGGGCGTATGCTACCGTTATGCAAAGAACCGGGAAGACGCGGAAGATATGTTACAGGAAGGTTTTATTAAAGTATTTACGCAGATACATCAATACCGTAATGAAGGGGCGCTGGAAGGATGGATCAGGCGCATCATGGTACACACCTGCATTAATATTCTGAAGAAAAATAAAAAATTCTCCGACAGTGTGGATATTACCCATGCACACAGCATTCATGTAAGGAAGAAATGATTCCCATCGATCATGCAGGCAAAACAGGTTGTTGAATGTATCCGGGCGCTGCCATTGGGTTACAAAACCGTATTAAACCTGTATGCCATTGAAGGTTATTCGCACAAAGAAATTGCCTTTATGCTCGACATTGAGGAAAGTACGAGCCGCAGCCAGTACACCCGGGCAAAATCAATGCTTGAAGAAATATTAATTAGAAAAAAAATAATTCAAAAACCAGTTAAAAAGACAAACTTTTTTTGGAGCAGTTTCACCAAATTAGGTTAATACAACGTGACCTGATATTGGCATTACCAAATACTATTACGTTTTTGTAAAATGATGGAAAAAGAATACTATACCGGCGAATTTGAGCAATTTGTAAAGGAAAGGGCTGATCAGTTCAGTATGTACCCTTCCAAAAGGGTGTGGCACAGTATTTATAACAACCTGCACCCCAGCCGCAGATGGCCATCTGTGTTTATGAGCCTGTTCCTGGTATCTTCACTTATGCTCATCGGCTATTTACATACCGGCGAAAACAGCATAAGCCCTCAAATAAACAATCATGCCCCGGTAAACAAAACTGAAGAAATACAGATCACTCAAACCGAAAGCAACAATAAAGCAATCGCTGCCGTTCCTAAAAAACAAACACAGGCTGTATCATACTTTGATAATGCATTTGCTGATGTGATCACCAATGAAACTGATTTTTATACTTATACTATTGTAAAAAGCAACCGGCCCAAATATATTTTCAGTACTTCTGCTGATGCTGCAAAAATAACTGCTGATAAAATGCCTGGCGATAATAATGACAAAGACATTTTACAGTCAATGGATGCGTATATTAAATCGGGTAAGATCTTTACAGATATTGCCGTTACCGGTAAAAAGAATAAGTCCGGCACTTCAATACCTGCTGCCAAAAAAACCGGCACAGATAAATTAACTGCAGGCGAATTAAAATCCACTACACCGGATGAACCAGCTTCACTGGTAATAAACAACAGCAATAATCCTGATATCATTAATGTGCCTGTTGCAGATAAAACGGTAACCGCAATTACCAGTACGGCAGAAGAAAAAAATACACCAGTAACAGCAGAAAAATCCTGGATAGAGAATTTTGCTTTTCACAATAAACCTGCTGGCAACAAATGGAAGGGGCGCCTGGCTTACCAGTTTTATGCTACTCCTGCAGTGAATTACCGTAAATTAAGTTCACAAACAAAAGGTTCAACTTCAGCTTTTGCCACTGCTGATATCAACAATGTCATTAGTCAAAAACCCGGTTTTGGTTTTGAAGCAGGTGCCGGTTTAACATATTCCATCGCAAAAAAATTACAGTTAAAAGCAGGGTTACAGTTTAATTATACCAATTATAATATTGATGCTGATAAAACCAGCCACCCGATAATAACCACCATTTTATTAAACGACCCTCAACCGGGTACTCCTATTCTGCAGCAAGAACGTCTACAACAGCTAATATATATAACAGTTCCGCATTGCAGCCGGTAACATTACATAACAGAACCTACCAGATCTCCCTGCCGGTTGGACTGGCCTATAAACTGTCGAGCCAGGATAATGTAGATTGGTTTGCCGGGGCTTCAGTGCAACCTACCTATGTTTTTGGAGGCAATGCACATATCATTTCATCTGACCTGAAAAGTTATATTTCTGACCCCTCTTCCATCAGTACCTGGAACCTGAACCTGGGTTTTGAAACTTATATGAATTTTAAACTTGGCGCGTACCAGCTCCAGGTAGGACCACAGGTGCGTTACCAGGTGTATTCAACCTACCGGAAAAATGTGGCTTTAATTGAAAAGCCATATGCAGTTGGACTTAAATTAGGCTTGTCAAAAGGATTTTAAAGGGTTTTAACCAATAACTGATTTGCAGCAATACAAGATCGTATTGCTGCATTTTTATGATAATCCAAACTGGGGTTTTGTGATGCCACCCTTTCCATTTAAATTTGAAAAATGAAAATTCTCTTCCCGGTTACCGCATTGCTATTGTTCGCATTTTCCTGTAATAATGCCGGAGAAACAAAGGCAGGAGATTCAAAGGCAGGAACTGAAGAAAAGCAAAAATTTTTCCCGGTCACCTCTTTTCTTAAAGGAGAAATATTTAATCTTAAAAAAAACGGGATCAATCCTTTAAAATATACTACAGTTAATGACCGTACAGACTCAGCATGGTTAAAGATAGAAGAGATCGATGATGCAGTTAAGGAATTTTTACAACCTGAAATTGATACCGCTAATTTAACTGCATTCTTTTCCGAAAAAAGTTTTTTGATCAAACTATAAATGCCGTAACCTTTACCTATGAAGCTGCAGGAGTTTTGCCTGATTCCATAAAACTGGTTAACTGGGACGTGTATGTTGACCCCGATGCCAACAGGGTAAAAAGGATCTATATGGTAAAACAGCAGGATAAAGATACCCAACTGCAATTGACCTGGGTAACCGGTAAATGGTGTAAAATAACCACTATTGTAACGGATGAAAAAGGGGGTTCAACAGTTAAAAAAGAAGAAAAGATCACCTGGGATTTTTAAATAATAATGACACAACCCGAATTTTCTGCAATCGCTCCCACCATTCCCACGCAGCCGGGTATCTATAAATATTATGACCAGGCCAATGAATTGCTGTATGTAGGCAAGGCAAAACATTTACGCAAACGGGTAAGTTCTTATTTTTCAAAAACATTTACCACTTATAAAACGCATGAACTTGTTCAGCGTATCCATCATATTGAATTTACCATTGTAAATAATGAACAGGATGCTTTCCTGCTGGAAAATACGCTCATCAAGGAATTTCAGCCACGCTTCAATATCAGCCTGAAAGACGGAAAGACCTATCCTTATATTGTGATCAAGAACGAACCTTTTCCCCGTGTTTTTTTTACCCGCAGAAAAATTAAAGACGGTTCACTGTATCTAGGGCCTTACACTTCCGTTGAAAAAGTACGGGAACTGCTCGATTTTATCAAACAGACCATCCTGCTGCGCACCTGCAAACTGAATTTATCTGAATCCAATATAAGGAAAGGTAAATTCAGGGTATGCCTGGAATATCACCTGGGCAATTGCAAAGGCCCCTGCGAAGGATTACAATCTGCTGAAGATTACCATAAAGAACTGGAGCAACTGGTAAATATGCTGAAAGGAAACCTTTCGCCGGTCATCCGGCATTTTAAAAAAGAAATGAATGAGCATGTTAAAAAAATGGAGTTTGAAAAAGCAGCACAGTATAAAAGTAAAATCGAACACCTTAAAACCTACCAGGCAAGATCAGCAGTAGTGAATACCCGTATGGGTACAGTTGATGTTTTTTCGATCCTGGAAGATGGAGATATGGCTTATGTGAATTACCTGGCCGTAAATGCCGGTACCATTGTACAAACCAAAACCATCATGCTCGAAAAAAAACTGGAAGAGACCGCCGCAGAAGTACTCGCCTTTGCTGCTGCACAGATCAGGGAAAGTTTTGGCAGTACCACCAAAGAAATGATCGTTCCTTTTGCCATTGATTTTCCCGAAGCGGGTATCATACTGACTATTCCTAAAAGCGGGGACCGTAAAAAGCTCCTCGATCTTTCCCAAAAAAATGTGAACCATTTCAGAGAAGAACTCAGGAAAAAGAAAATGCTGAGACTGGAAGAAAAAACTGCGGAAGAAAAAATACATGTCTTACAGCAATTGCAGAAAGACCTGCAGTTACCATCCCTTCCACTGCACATTGAGTGTTTCGACAATTCCAATTTACAGGGCAGTTACCCGGTATCGGCAGTGGTATGCTTTAAAAACGGTGAACCCAGCAAAGCTGAATACAGGCGGTTTAAAGTTAAAACAGTTGTGGGCATCAATGATTTTGCGTCTATGACCGAAGTTGTGCACCGTCGCTACAAACGATTACTGGATGAAAAGCAGCCTTTGCCCCAATTGATCATTATTGATGGTGGTAAAGGGCAGCTAAGTGCAGCCATGCAGAGTATTGCTGCGTTAAAGCTGCCGGGAACAACTTCAGTTGTCGGGCTTGCAAAAAATGAGGAAGAAATCTTTTTCCCGGGTGATACCCAATCGGTAAAATTACCTGGGACAGTGAAAGCCTTAAACTGATCCGCCGCATACGGGATGAAGTTCATAATTATGGCATAACCTATCACCGCAACCTGCGCAGCAAAGGCACTTTTGTAAATGAACTGGAACAGGTAAAGGGTATTGGTAAAGCTACTTCCGATATGCTGCTGAAGACATTTAAATCGGTAAAAAATATTAAAATGAAATCAGTTGAAGAACTGGCTGCAGTTATTGGAAAGGCAAAGGCGGATTTACTGGTAAGCTATTTCAAGTCGTAATATAAAACCCGGTGGGTCATCCGCCGCGGCGGATGGCTCACCGGGCTTTATTAAATAAAAAAAAGGGGCCTGAATAGAAATTCAGCCCCGTTTAAAATCCAATATCCTATGAAAAACCAAGACGAAGGTAACTATTCAAGTAAATGATAACCAATACCCTAAAGTGGGTATATTCATAATTAAAAGAGAATATTTACAATTGATAATGATCATATAACAAAAGAAAAGCCTCCGATAAGGATCAGAGGCTTTTCTTTTAATTTATTTACAGCGATATTAATACGACCACAGATCCTGTTCGTAGTTAAATATCTTTTCCTTTATATTTTCGCCTTCCAGTAATTGCAGGATGCCTTTTTCCTTTAACCCGGGATATTGATCAATGAACCTGTCATACGGGTTGTCGATGGTGCTTTTAATGATACGGCCATAGAACATGCGGCTTTCAAAAAGATCTTCCCAGCTCATGCGTGCACCATAATTTTTACCATTGTACACATCATATTTAGAGAATATTGGCCTCATATCGGGATAATAAACCCAAAATAATTCCTGGGTACCAACAAACTGGTTGGTTTGTGCTGTATACACATTCATAACCGGGGCTATTCCCAATATCCTCCAGAATAAACGGGAGCTTTCCTTATCAAAAATAACTTCTTCCTTAATCCTGAATTTATAAAATGAATCCAAAACAATATCACGTGATTCCTCTTTGTAACCGGAGATATTACCAAGTGAATCGTAAACCGGGTATACAACAGGTTCACCTGCCATTTTCTTAACAATGTCTACTTTTGTCATCGGTGTTGTAAACCTGTCGTCAATCGGATCAAATACAGTTACCAAACTATCCTGGATCGCTTTAAATAAGATGGATATAAAACGCTGGTTACCGTTGTTTTCATCTGCTGCATATTTAAAAGGCAGGTTGATCTTTTCACGTGTATCAATCTCTCTCCAGATCTTGTGGCGGTACATGGCATCATCGGCCCTTAAATTTTCATAAGGTAATGGTGTCCTGTCTTTCAGCATGGTTGTTTCCACTGCTTCATCTGGCCTTAATGATTTTTTAACCGTTGGTACCGGTAAGCTGTCATTAAATTTCGGCGGTGGAGGTGCAGCAACAACAGCAACTGTATCAACAACGGGAACCGTTGGCTGAATTTTAGCCTTCGTTTTAGAAGCTGTTGTTTTTTTGGTACTGGCACGCTTCGTTGATTTACGCGTTGTTGTCTTTTTCTTTTGCGCATCAACCGTGTTAACAAATATGCCTAAACATAATGCCAGCAAAAAATATTTAAAATACTGCTTTTTCATAGCTTTTTATTTTTACTCTTAGAATAATGAGAATCCCGGAGGGTTTTGAATTGTTCTTGGTTGCCCGTCGGGACCTACTACACGGATATTATCAAAAATAACTGTTGAGCCGGGTGCCAGTGTTTTCATATACTCAGCTGCCGGTGCAAGGCTTCCACTGCTCAAAGAAACCTGTTTCACGTTCCTGTCGCCCGGGTTTGTAAAATAAACCGTGGCGCCTGTTACGCTGAACCTGGCTTCAAAATCAAAATTTTCAAGATCGGCACGTACAAACTGCTGGCCCCTGAAAAACAACAGCCTGCATTTTACCACCACCGCTTGGTCCAACTTTAATAACCGGATCAGGTATACGCTTAACCCGGAAAGGAAATGAAGTTGATTTACCATCAGCAGTAACTGTTATTTTACATTCGCCGATCGTAGTAACCTTTACCGTACGTTTGGCTGTACCAGGACTAATGGTTGCGCCTCCGCCGGAAATAGAAACATTGGTCTTGTCCCAACCGGTTGTAGAACCAATGGTTACCGGGTTATCAACCCCAATATAAAATACATTCATTTTATCAAGCATTACTGCGGCACCACCCGGTGTACCAACCGTATATTCTATATCTTTTTCAAGCTTTTCTGATGTACCATCGGGTTTAGTATAAGTAATAACAACATGTACTTTTTTCTGCCCGCCGCCCGAAACATTGAATTTCTTTTCAGCAACGCCATTTTCATTTAAAGCAGTTGTTACACCATCAATAGTAATAACGGGTTTAGCAGCATCATTAAATGCGCCAACACCTGCAGTAACGATCATTTCCTCTCCCGGCATCAGGTAAGTTGAATTACTTGCTGCAATGGGTTCAAACTTATCATAAATAAGTTTTACCGCACCGATCTGGTTATGACAATAAGTAACAACCTGGTTTTCCGCATTTTTAACATTATTCTGAAACTTGCTTAAAATGGTCAATGCCGCTACAGTGGGCGTCATGTGAAAATAGGTTGATGTAAAATCCTTTGATTTACCGATCTGGTTACCACCCGGAACTTCAGTTGATACCGGGAAATTGGATTCGAACTCTTTTGCAATGGCAGGATCAATTCCAAGCATTGCTTTTTTGTATTCATTTAATTTTTGCTCCAGTTCTTTTCCTTTTCCGTTGGTCTCAAAAAGACGGGTTGATGCATCCAGGTTATCTTCTTTAAAATCTTCAACCTGCACACCGTCCTTATCTTTCATGGTAAGGTCTGCGCCTTTTTTCAGATCCAATTTCAGGTTATCAATATAAGAAATTAAGGTAGCTGATAATTTTTTTGCATCATCTGCCTTGGGCGCCCATATTCTTGCTTTTTCAGCCGATTGCGGATCAGCAAGTTTATCAGCCAATGACTTATACAATACTTCATTAGACTTATTGATACTTGAAGTTGAATTCATCAAACTTTTATCCACCGTTTTAAAGGCTTCCAATATCTCGGCAGAAACATTTAGTGCCAGGATAGCGGTCAACACCAAGTACATAATGTTGATCATCTTTTGCCGGGGCTCTCTAGGTAAAGCCATAATCTTTTATATTTACGATTGTTTAGTTTAAAATGGTTTTATTCGATGGCTGGTCTTTTAATGCCTGGTGCATTAACGTCCGGTTTGCATGGCACTTAACATATTGCCATAAACTGCGTTTAATTTACCCAGGTTATTTGCCAATGCACCGATCTGCACTTTTGCTTTTTCGGCATCCTCTACAGTACCCATCATGGTTGTGCTGGCTTCAGCCAGTTTACCATAGAAAGTATTCAATGATTTTAAATGATTATTACTTTCTTTTAATTCAAGTTCGTAAATGGTATTTAATGAACCGAGGTTCTTGGTTAACACCTGAACCTGCTCATGAAAACCTTTTGCACTGTCGGCAGCATTGCTGAAACTACCCATGGTAGCTGCGCTGCTTGCAAAAGCGGTGGTCATATTTCCTAAAGCTGTTGTTGCTTCCTTGGTTTTATTATTAAAATCACCGGTAGATTTTACAACATCCCCGATCTCATGCATATTACCCACGGTACTTTGTAATTTTTGAAAACCTTCACCCAGTTTTTTAAGGTTTGTAGGAGTTATATCAGCCTGCTGAAGCATTTTGTCCATTGAATCCAGGGAAGGATTTTCTACAACATCAGTTTGCTCATCTTCCGGGTGATGTTTGGGTTTTACCCACTCAATTCCTGCGTACACCAAAAAGATCGCTGTTTCTGTCCACATACCAATGGTTAACATCATATCAGCAAAAGGCTGGTGTGTAAGTTTTGCCCATGCAGCGAAAATGATAACAGCAGCTCCGGCACTTACCAAAACATCGATCAAAGTTAAAAAGGTTCTTTTGTTGTGAGGCATGATTTAAAAATTTAGAGTTTTAATTGGAGGTTATTTAAAGTTTAATTACACAAAATTACAGAGTACCTGTGTACTTTTCCAGGTACCCTCAATAATAGATTTAGTTTTGAAAATGTTTTATTTTTTCTTGCCCTTTTTTTGAGCAGGAGGTAAATCAATTACACAACGAAAGCCTATATATGATTTAGCGGTATCCTGGTATTCATAAGCACGGGTGCCCGTTCTTAAGTAATATCCAACATCTTTCCAGCTTCCTCCACGTAATACCTTACGCTTATCGCGGGGCTTGTCGGTTTCTTTGGCATTATACCTGATATCCGGGTTCATGTCATGCTGGAAATTATAAGCTCCTTCATAAAATAATGATGAGGTCCATTCTGCCACATTACCTGCCATATTATATAAACCAAAATCATTGGGCCAGTATGCATCGGCACGAACTGTATAAAATCCGCCATCTTCAGGATAATTTCCCCTGCCTGGTTTAAAATTAGCCAGCAGGCAACCTTTTTTATTTCTCAGGTAATAACCGCCCCATGGATAATCTGCCTGTGAACGTCCGCCCCTGGCAGCATATTCCCATTCGGCTTCTGTTGGTAACCTGAAATCAGATTCAGCAGTTTTTTTCTTAGACTCCAGGAAAGCATTCAGGTAATGGGTTCTCCATTCGCAAAATGCTGTTGCCTGTTTCCAGCTTACACCTACAACAGGATAATTTCCAAATGCAGGATGGCTGAAATATTTTTTAGCCATTGGCTCATTGTAGGAATATGCAAAATCCCTTACCCAGCATAATGAATCGGGGTAAACAGGTATTGATTTTTTAACGATGAATTTAGAACGTGGAATGGTAGCATCTTTATTTTGTGACGCTGCCTTATAATCAAATATCTCTGATTGATATACGATCTTGGTGGCATCAATTTCCTTTTTGCCAAAGATCCTGTTATCTGGTGTAACAATGATGGCATCCACTTTTTCCATGGTTGCTTTATCGCTCCATTTGATCTTATTGGCTTTTGACCAGTCAATGTATTCGTTCCCGTCGGTACCCTGTTTTACCAGGCCCATTAACTTGGCGCCGATAGAATCCCTGACCCAATTGGTAAACTGGCGGTATTCATTATTGGTTATTTCAGTTGCATCCATCCAGAATCCACTGATGGATACAGCTTTGTTACGTGCAGTTAATGCATAACTCATATCCTCGTCACTTGACCCCATATGAAAAGTTCCCGGTGGTATGTACACCATACCCGGAGGTTTGGGTAAACTCCACTTGGAACTGGGAGCAACGCCAATCAGTTGGCCTTATCGGTTGCATAGCCGCCGCCTGATTTACTGCCAGATTTCTTACAACTGGTAGATAACGTAGTTATAGCTGTTACAGCTACAAGATAGAATAGCCTTTCTTCATTGTATTTAACTTTGAGGGTATTGGGCAAATGTAATGATTATTTTGATTTCTCATCATTTTATGGTTGATTGAATTTTAATTTAATAACCAAAAGATTTAACCCGTAAAAATGAAAACGAAACTTATATTCAAATATTGTGTTTCCGGCTTTCAATCTTGTTTTAGTTTACGTGTTAAATATTGAACTTATGACAGTTTCAGGCATTTGCCTCCTGCCAAAACAATGCTTTGATCATCAGTGACGTAATTTCGAATGTTTTTGTTTATCAGCAAAGAAATTGCGTCAATTTCTTTTCCCCATTTAAATGTAAGCCTTATTGGTACCTGTTTTTCAGCTGTACGCTGTATCACGGCACCAGCAATTTAAGCCGCTTTATTTATCCGGGCAACAACAGAAAACCCGGGTCAGTCTCAATTTAAACGCTACCCGGTTATTATAAAACCCGGGGGTATGTCTTCGATTTGCCCAGATTAATTCGGATGAAATCATGCCTTACCGCTTAAAAAAGTTCGTTTTTAATTGCCCTGGTTTATAGATTAATGGATGTTAAAGAAATCATAAAATATTTTAAGTATCGTCGAATAAAGTCTACAGGGGCCATCCGTTGCAAAAAATACCGTTAAAAATGTGGATAAAACATTATTGGCCCGGGGTTGAAGGCCGCATTTTTTTTAGCCGGAATGCTCTACATTGATTTTTTAAACAGGAGTTGAAAACGTAACTGTTCCGGTAAATCCGGGGTTTCAGGATCCTATTTCTTTTTAAGGGAAGACAGGTAAATCTCCAGTGCGCTTACCATACTTGGGGCATGGGGTTGCGGAGCTTTAATATCAAGAACCAGGCCTGCCTCTTCGGCTGCCTTAAAAGTATTGGCGCCAAAAGCACCTATTGTGGTACCGTTCTGTTTGAATTTTGGAAAATTTTCCAGCAGGCTTTTTACACCACCCGGCGTAAAAAAACAAATGACATCATAATTCCTGGCCATTACTTCTGTAATATCATTACTGATGATCCTGTACAACACCGGGGTGGCGTGTTCGCAATTATGGAATTTGAGCCAATTGGTTATCTCGCTGTCAAAAGATTCAGAACAGGGATACAGGAATTTCTCGTTGTCCTTATGTTTATTGATAACATCAAATAAACATTTATTGGTACCATCGGCACTGTAAAAAACCTTTCTTTTGCGGTAAAGGATGAATTTTTGAAGATATAAAGCAACTGCTTCCGTTATACAGAAATACTTGGTTTCCTGTGAAATGCTCACTTTTATTTCGTCGCATATCCTGAAAAAATGATCAATGGCATTCCGGCTGGTAAAAACAACAGCCGAATAACTGGCAATATCGATCTTTTGTTTACGGAAATCCTTTGCCTGGATACCTTCTACAACTATAAAGGGGTGAAAATCAAGACTCAGGCTGTATTTCTTTGCCAATTCAAAATAGGGTGACTTGTCGCCATCCGGCTTTGGTTGGGTAATGAGTACTTTTTTTACCGCTTTTAATGAGGTAACAGCCTGTGTTGAACCGTTTGTAACCATAATAAATCTGCAATGGTTCTGCAAAATTAAAGGATTTTACTCAAATAAACCATTAAGCCCTTGTAAATCAATAATAGGGGTAACAATTCTATGCCGGCTATATAGAGAAAAAAATGAAACCTGCTGATTTTTAACTGGTTTTGCAATAACCCATATGACCTGAAAAAGCGCAGTAATAAGAATATGCCGATACTCATCAACGAAATAATGACCCCTGTTTTTACAATGGGCTTATCTGAAAATGATAATATAATGATAAAGGGAACTAAAAATACCCCAATGATCTTGTTTATCAGGAAAATGATGAAAATATAGGTATTGGTTGACTCACTCAGCCCGGAAACCCAGCCGGTAAACTTTAATGTGCAAAATTTTAAAAAGTAAATGATCCCCAATAATGCAATGGACGTTAAGATCAGTATCCGGTTATTTTCACCGGGTATTACCTCATAATAATTTAAAAGTATGAATACATAAATGCCCCCGCTGATCACAAAAAACAGGTTAAACAACAGGGAAGGCAATTTGGCCTGCAATAGCTGATCGGTTAACTGGCTTTGCCGGAGTGAAGTATTAAAAAACACCCTGAACAGGTTTGTAAAATAACGGCTGTAAAAGTATTTTAAAAAAGCAAGCAGTAAAACAATGCCCGTAACCAGATAAAAAAAATTATCACCCGATCTTCTGCTTTTTAACTGAACGGCTAATGAAACCGGTGCTGCATCTGAGTTCAGCAGCTTATTTTTCATTGAAAGAACCGTTTCTTCTGCAATTACCCTGTTCAATGTGTCTGCAGGGCCGGGTAGCGGCTGTACCTGTGAAGTATCTTTTTGCGTAATTAATGAATCGGTTTGCTGTGCAAACAAAGATGCTGCACATACGATCAAAAAAAACACCAGGAGAAAAATTGGTTTCAATACTTCAATAATTTGCAGCAAAAATAATGATTCACTGCTTGGTTAAACAACCTTTTTTAGCATTCATGTACCCGGTTGCATTGCTGTACCGTTAATCAACCGGATCAGGTACCTGGATATAAAACCAGTTGCTGTGCCCGCTCATTTAAAAGTAATTGACATACCCAAAATGAATTTTTGATGCCTCCCGCAGGTTCAGCTTTACATCATTTCGTTTTCCGGCGGCATAACTGATATTCAATAACCCGAATTTGGTTTCAAAAGCCATGCCTAAACCGATACCAATAAAGTTGTTGTTGAGGTCTACGGACTGGTATTTATTTTTCACCAGCCCGCCATCAACAAATCCAAAAATGAATGAATTGAGTGCAAGCCTGTACCGGTACTCGGCAGTTAATACGGCATACTGTGTTGCATAAATGCTTTCTTCACTAAATCCCCTTAACAGTTTATATCCCCCGATCTGGAACAGTTCGTTGCGGAAAGTGCTGGGGCTGATGAATAACCCTCCCTGGACTGCCGCCTTAACGGTTGCCTGCTTACCTACAGGAAAATAATGAGCTGCGCCCAGTTTTACCCTGAACTGGTAAGACCGTGCCTTTACAGAATCATACAAAGATGCATAATCAAAATTTGGGTCCTGTAAACCCAGTATCTCGTTATTCTTTTTTATATTTTTATACCAACGGCTGCTGTTATCTTTAATTCGTTGCCGGTACGTGGGTTCAACCGGTAATCGGTTTTATTCCATTCATAATCGATACCCACATTAATGGCGGTTACATCAATATTGGGAGGAAGTTTTTTGGTTGCCTTTACCAGGTTGGTATCAACACCGGTACCCAGTAAAAAACTGTTTTGCCACTGTACAAATACTTTACCCGACTGGTTTGCCGATAACAAATACTGCAGCCCTGCCAATGCATTCACCTGTAAAAAAGTTGAATCCTTTTTAAACAGGTCGAAAAAAAGTCGAACCCGAAACCGGAATTAAAAATATAAGGCTGCTGGTAACCCAGGTTAAGCCTGGGCGATTTAGGCTGCAACTGCTGCCATTTAAATAAAATGGTTTCGCCATTGTTGAGCGCATTTTTAAGATCGAGGTTTACATCGGCTGTAAGTTGCAGCTTTCCTGACTGGTCGGTGCTGGGTAAAAATCCAATTAAAAAATTGGCCTGGCTGCTTTTTTTAGGCGCCAGGTAAAGATTGAGGATCGAGCCCGTTCCCAGCATCGTCATATCACTGGGCTGTACTTCCTGTAAATAAGGCAGTTCAAGCATCCGCTTGGTTACCTGCTCCAATTTTTCTTTATTGTATAAACTTCCATAGGGGATCCCTAAATAGTGCTGTAAAAATTTACGGGATATTTTTGCCTTACCCAAAACACGGATACTGTCGATATGATAAATCGGCCCTTTATTGGCCCGTAACAAGGCTTCCATTTTATCATCATCAAGCCTGATACTGTCTAAAAAAATGGCTGCAAACGGGTAACCGTTCTTTTCATAATAATTCAATACCCGGTCCTGCAGGGCCAGCAATTGCTGAATATTGAGCAGTTTTCCGTTGTAATCTTTTTCTTTGAACCGGCTGTCGTCCAGGGCAGCTTTTTCAATCCCGTCCGGTATTAATTTTATCCATTGATACTGTTTCCCTAAAAACAAATGGATCGTTGTAGTATTTTCTGTTTCAAAAACACTGTCAACTGAAGCGGTTGGATAACCTTTTGAACTTAATAAAGATGTTAATCCATGTATATAAGTACTGCACAATGCCTGGCTTGCAAAACCGGTCTCCAGTTTCAATGGCTGCCCGTTAAAGGAACTATCTTTGTCAACAAACTGAATGTGTAACCGGTGTGGCCATTTTTTTGTGGATTGTGCATTAACAGTAAAAGCAGCTAATAAAATACAGGCACACAGCCATACCGGAAACCATATTTTACAACATATTAATTTAACAGGAGCCATTCGTAATCAAATCTAAAATATTATCCCGATACTTGTTGGGACTAAAAACAAAATTCTTTGCCGGGTATTTACATTCATATTCCTTTTTGCAGGCAGGCCTGCCATTATTGTAATTTCCATTTTTCAACTTCAATGGGGCAAAAAGAAAAAATGGTGGATGCTATTGTACATGAAATAGCTTTATCCCCTGCCCTGCAGCAGCCCGGGAATATAGAAGCGGGGAGCGCACTGAAAAACCCGGAAGAAATTATTTCAACACTTTATTTTGGTGGAGGCACACCGAGTATATTAGATATTGATGAATTAAAAAAGATTTTTGAAGCATTACACAAACGTTTTGTATTTGCAGCTGACATTGAAATAACACTGGAAACAAACCCGGATGATATTACCGGCCATAAACTGCAGGCATGGAAAACAATGGGTATCAACAGGCTTAGCATTGGCATACAAAGTTTTTCAGAAGAAGAATTAATATGGATGAACAGGGCACACACTGCCGCAGAATCTGTTACCTGTATTGACCTGGTACAGGGATCGGGTTTTACAAATTTTTCAGTTGACCTGATCTATGGCTCGCCCGTTTTAACTGATGAAGACTGGAAGCGGAATGTGGACATGGTTATTGAAAAAAACATTCCGCATATATCAGGTTATGCCTTAACGGTAGAACCTAAAACTGCACTGGATAAAATGATCGCCCTGCATAAAATAGAAAACACAGATGCAGAAAAACAGGCGCGCCAGTTTTTATTATTCATGGACTGGATGGAAGCCGCCGGTTATGAACATTACGAGATCAGCAATTTTGCCAAACCCGGGTACAGGAGCAGGCACAACAGCAGTTACTGGTCGGGTGAAAAGTATTATGCATTTGGCCCTGCCGCACATGCATTCACCGGCAGCAGCAGGCGATGGAATATTTCCAACAACAGTATCTACATTCAAAGTATACAAAAGGGCATGATCCCTTTTGAAGAAGAAATACTGACCGAAACACAGCAGCTGAATGAATATATCATGACCGCTTTGAGAACGATGGAAGGCCTGGACCTGGATCATATCAGTACCAAATTCGGCAATGATAAAAGCAACAGGATCATTGCAGCAGCAGGTATATATGAAAGCACCGGTAAACTGGTAACGGTATCCCGTAAACTGGTATTAACCAGAGAAGGGAAATTATTTGCTGATGGAATTGCGGCTGACCTGTTTTTTTGAGTGGGTATAATGCTTCCTTACATACTTTACAAGTTCCGCAAGGGTTAAGTAAAGCACCATAAAGACCAGGGCTGTAGTACTGATATTTGAAAAAGAGAAAGGCATGGTTTTATTTTCTGAAATAAAGTTAAACCAATTTTTAAACCAATGACTGTTCAATTCTGTTAAATCCTTGAGCAGCGGGCAGATTTTCCCATAAAATCTGGTAAACGGTATCTGCAATGGGCATATCGGCTGATATTTTTCGGTTAATGATATGCATGCATTTACTGGCATTGTACCCCTCGGCAACCATACTCATTTCCAGCTGGGCTCCTTTTACGGAATACCCTTTGCCGATCATATTTCCAAAGGCCCGGTTCCGGCTGTGCATTGAGTAACAGGTTACCAACAGGTCGCCCAGGTAAACAGAAGCAGCATAATTAGCAGGCTTATGATCTGCGGCAGGATTGCGTATATCAGTATGCCCCACTTCTATATTCTTAATTCCGGCCTTCTTTAAGAATCCGGCCATTTCATCAGCACAGTTGGCAATAAAAACACTTAAAAAATTATCACCGTAATCAAGCCCGTGGGCGATGCCCGACCCAACTGCATAAATATTCTTTAAAACAGCCGCATACTGAACACCATAGATATCTTCATTTTCAACCGTATTTATATATTCGGTCGTAAAAGAGTCTGCTATTTCATGTGTTGTTTTTTTATCGATCCCGGTAAAGGTGAGATAAGATAATTTTTCTGACGCCACTTCTTCGGCATGGCAGGGACCCAGCACGGCAAAATAATCAGCCAGTTCCACATTAAATTCATTTTTGAGATATTCATTCAGCAATAAATTGCTTTCCGGTAATATGCCCTTTATGGCCGAGATGACCTTTTTGCCGGCAAAAATATTTTTATCCAGCCCCCGTAAAGCATTATCGACATAAGCAGATGGTATAACAATGACAATACAATCACTGTTGGCAATAACCGCTGCAGGGTCTGTCGTGAGTATTAATTTTGATGTATCAAAATGTGCGGCAGATAAATATTGCGGGTTGTGATGCCGTTCCAGTATGTATTGGATATGTGCTTCGCTCCGGTTCCACCAATAAATGGTATTCCCTTTATCGGTCAGGATCTTTGCAATTGCCGTACCCCAGCTTCCGCTACCTAAAATTCCAAAGGTCATAGTTGATTTAAATCGTTTAAAAGTTCAGGGGATAATCGTTAAAATGTTTAAGACATTTAAGGAGAAGACAGTATAAACGATATTAATGTTTACAATCCTAATTTATCCACTGCCAGCTGTGCTGCGATCTGGCTGGCATCTTTTTTATTAAAACCCTTTGCTTCAGCAATCAATTCACCATCTACCGTAGCTCCAATGGTAAACAGCCTGCGGCCATTCTCAAATTTTTCATCCAGTGTTTCAAACTCAAGTGCCTTGCCGTTTTTATTGGCCCAGCCATAGAGCCTGTTCTTGATATTGATCTCCAGGTCTTCCAGGTCGTCGATGAACATGTGCGGCATAATGATGTATTTCTCCACCCAACGGTGTGTGCCTGCATAACCTTTATCCAGGTAAACCGCCCCGATCAGTGCTTCCAGGGTATTGCCGAATATCTGTGAGATCTTTAAGGCATTGTCATATTTATTGTAAAAAGTGATCTTTTTCAATCCCATTTTTAATGCGATCTCGTTCAGCTTCTGGCGATTGACCATCTTGCTTCTCATCTCGGTTAAAAAACCCTCTCCTTTGTATGGATATTTCCGGAAAAGATAATGAGCCACAACCGAACTCAAAACGGCATCGCCTAAAAATTCGAGCCGTTCATTGTTCTCATCAGCGCCTTCCCTTACACTGCGGTGGCTTAATGCAGTTTTGTACAAGGTGATCTCGCCGGGCGTAGAACCAAGCACGTTGCTGAGTTGCTTTTTAAACTCCCGGTTATGGTTTTTACTTTTAAAAAAATCTTTAATGAATTGCAAAACGATAATATTGTTTACGTGAAATTAATCTTATTTGAGGTTAAAATAAAATTAAGAATCCCGTTGAAGGAATTGACAACAGCTTCATTATTTTTATTTGACCGTTCCAAAAAGATCGTTTTCATTCCATACCGGTTTTTCGGCATGTTGCGCAATGGAATAACTGATCAAAAAATTTAAATGGATATAGGTTTTGGCAGCAGCAAAATTAAAAATTCCGTTTATTTCATCGGCGGCCTGGTGATAGTATTTAGCCCGCCACTGCTGCACAAATGCAGTGAGGTTAAAGCCCGGCACATTTGACCTGGTGCCATATTTAACATGCAGTGCAGGTATCCCGTTCTTTACAAAACTGTACTGGTCGCTCCGTACAAAACGGTTTTCATTCGGTTCCGGGTCTTTCTCAATTTCCAGTCCAAGGTAACCGGCGGCAAACTTTACATGTTTCATGATCGTTGAATGTTCGGCGCCAAGCGGAACGATGGACAGCAGGGGTGCAATGACCGTAGGCATATCTGTATTTACATCCGCAACAATTGATCCCTTTGGCACGGTTGGGTTGGCTGCAAAATAAGCCGAACCAATGAGTCCCATTTCTTCGCCGGTAACCATCACGATCAATACCGAACGTTTTTGTTTGGCAGCCCCGGCTGAATATATCCTGGCGATCTCCAGCAGCGAAGCAACACCAGATGCATTATCATGTGCGCCGTTATAAATGGAATCGCCATTTACTGCCCTGCCAATACCCACATGATCCAGGTGTGCCGAATGAACCACATATTCATTTTTAAGGATCTTATCTGAACCCGGTAAAACTGCAACAACATTATAACTTTCAAAATCGGTATGTGATGTTTTGTAAGCTATGGATATGCTGACAGGCAGGTCAAACCCTGCGGGTTTCCCGTTCTTCAGGTCTGCCAGCACCTGTTCCATATTCTTACCTGAGTTCAAAAAAAGTTTTTTCAATAAAGCGGAGGTCCCGTTAATTACTGCCTGTACATTACCCACAAACCCGTGGCCATAAACGGCCGTTTTTGCCGGGTCCATTGCGGTATTGGATTGTATAGTGGGATTTGGATTTGTACCTGGTCTTGCATTTGTATTCACCACGATCACGGCAATAGCTCCTTTTGAATAAGCCGTATTTATTTTATTGCCTGCATTTGAAAAATGTGCAGTCAGTGTAGTGATCAGGCCCGGTGGCGCTCCATTTATCAAAACAACAATTTTACCGGCCACATCCAAATCCTTATAATCGGAGTACCCACCCGGTATCTCAACACCATAACCTGCAAAAACCATTTGGCCCTGTACAGCAGTATTTTCTTTTAATGGATGCGGGACCGGTGTAAAATCCCTGGCAAATAGCAATGAATCAGTATTGCCATTTTTATCTTTTATTATGGCCACGGATGAAGCATTATTGACCAGGGATTTTCGGATCACCAGTTTTTGGGTGAATTCATTTTTATCTCCAGCAGGCTGTAAACCCATTTTTTTATACTGGTCAATTACATAATCAACTGCAGTTTGATACCCTGCTGTACCGGGATACCGGCCTTTCAGTTTATCATCTGCCAGGAAAGCAATATGAGCACGGATCGTATTTGTGTCTACCCGGTTCATGGCATTTGCCAGGCTTTTGGAAATTTTTATATCCTGTGCAGAGAGTTGTGCTGTTGTAATTAAACAGGCGGCAAGAAAATATTTTTTCATACACGAAAGGTAGAAAATTTATAGTAACAAAAACCTGGGAGAACCTGATAAGCGGGAATATCAGGCTATATATTTTTTAACAATAACGCTTGCATTATGCCCGCCAAAACCAAATGTATTGCTGAGGGCAGCATTCACTGTACGGTGCTGGGCTTTGTTAAATGTAAAATTCAGTTTGGGGTCCAGTTCGGGATCATCGGTAAAATGATTGATGGTAGGCGGTATAATATCTTTTACAACGGCCATTACACATGCCAGGGCTTCCAGTACACCGGCTGCACCCAGGCAATGCCCGGTCATACTTTTGGTAGAACTGATGTTGAGATTATAGGCATGTTCGCCAAAAACATTCAAAATGGCTTTGGTTTCTGCAATATCGCCCAGTGGCGTGGATGTTCCATGTACATTGATGTAATCAATATCTTCCGGTTTCATGCCCGCATCTTTTAAGGCAACATTCATTACATTTTGAGCACCCAAACCTTCGGGATGTGGAGCAGTAATATGGTGGGCATCGGCTGTTGCGCCGCCTCCGGCAATTTCGCAATAGATCTTTGCGCCGCGGGCAAGTGCATGTTCCAGGCTTTCGAGCACCATTACACCTGCTCCCTCGCCCATAACAAAACCATCACGGTCTTTATCAAAAGGGCGGCTGGCAGTGGACGGGTCATCATTTCTTTCGCTGAGTGCTTTCATGGCATTAAAACCACCAACACCCGGCGAACTGATCACTGCTTCACTGCCGCCGGTAATAATAATATCGGCTTTATTTAACCTGATAGTGTCAAAGGCATCAATAATGGCATTGGTACTGCTGGCACAGGCGCTAACCACTGCATAATTGGGGCCCCTGAATCCATACCGCATGGAAATTTGCCCGGCGGCAATATCCAGGATCATTTTGGGAATGAAGAAGGGATTATAACGAGGTGTGCCGTCGCCTAAAGCAAAGTTGCTTACTTCTTCGTAAAAAGTAGTAATGCCCCCAATGCCGCTGGCAAATATCACACCTACCCTGTCCACATCTACATTTTCCCTGCTTATACCGGCATCTTTAATGGCTTCATCGCTGGATATCAGCGCAAACTGGGTAAAGCGGTCAATTTTGCGGGCTTCCTTACGGTCGAGGTAATCAGTGGGTTCAAAATCTTTAACCTCACAGGCAAACCTGGTTTTAAACTTGCTGCAGTCGAATTGTTTGATAAAATCACAGCCGCTAACGCCTTCAGTCAAACCCTGCCAATACGTTTCAACAGTTTTGCCCAATGGCGTTAGTGCTCCCAACCCGGTTACTACAACACGTTTTAATGCCATACAATTTGCCTGTGATAATTAAATGATGTTTACTTGGCGTTTTCTTCCAAATAAGATACAGCCTGGCCGACAGTGGTAATAGTTTCGGCCTGCTCATCCGGAATAGAAATATTAAATTCTTTTTCAAATTCCATAATTAGTTCTACGGTGTCCAAGCTATCGGCACCTAAATCGTTGGTAAAGGAAGCTTCCGGTGTAACCTCTGCTTCATCTACTCCTAATTTGTCAACAATTATTTTCTTTACTCTTGTTGCAATGTCTGACATGATAATAAAATTTAGTTTGTATTGGTTGCAAAAATATACATTTTGAGGTAAATACAAAGAAATAGATATTGTTTACTTTATAAGCGGATTTATATGATTTTTAAAGACCATTAAAATTTCAGGTATGCTTTCTATTACGATGTTCCAATCGCCTGTTGATTCAATTACTGTTTTTACTTATAGGTTCCGCAATAACAAAAAAATTGTATATTGTTAACCCGACCCTAATCAAAACCTTAACCTTTGGCAAAAACATATCCTTTTTATGGCCTTAAAACAGATTGATCACGGAACCATTGAATACCAGCAAATGGTAAAGCTCAGGTATGAGATCCTGCGCCAGCCACTTGGCCTTTCTTTTACAACAGATGAACTGGACAGGGAAAAAGAAGATATTTTAATTGGTGCTTTTGATGAAGATGAAATGCTTGCCTGCTGTATGCTTACCAAAACCGGTCATACATCTGTACGGTTGAGGCAAATGGCAGTACAGAATAACCTGCAGGGAAAAGGAATTGGTGGCAGTATGATGAATTTTGCAGAAATACTGGCCCGGGATAAAGGGTATAAAAAACTGATCATGCATGCCCGGGAAACAGCCGTTGGTTTTATGAAAAACTGGGTTATAAAGTTGTGGGCGATAAATTTATTGAAGTAACCATCCCGCATTACGTTATGGAGAAGTCGTTATAAGAAGTCATTAGGTCATTGAGTCATTTGCAAGAATTTAATGGAATAAAGACCAATGACTCAATGACTCAATGACTTATTGACCAATGACTATTGACTTAATGACTAATTGACTATTTTTTTTATCTTCTCTCTCAATATTCTCCTGGCTTCATGCACATCATCCTCTTCAAAAGCATCCTTGGGTACAATAAAAAATGAACGGCTGTTAAAATACAAATGGTAAAAATGCGGGCTTTCGATCCAGGTACTGAATTCGCTCCATTTCCAGCTTCTGCCTCCCCTTTCATTTTCGATCCTGAAAGTATCCGCTTCTAAAATTGCCTTAAACCGGTCGCGGAAAGTTTCTGCCTTTTTATACACGATATAAGGCATTACAAACCAGAACAGGATCATCAGCACGAACCACAGTAATGAACTTATTAAAAATGCAAAAGGTGATATTTTCCTGAAAAAGAACAAGCCTGCAGAAAGGATGGCAAAAACATTCACCAGTATCATCATAATCTTTATCTCCCGCCGGGTAATAAAATGATAACGCAATGCCTGGATAACTTTATTCTTATCGTAGGTAAAAAAGGATGATGTCATGCCGCAAATATAAGCACTCGGCATCAGTTATTATTTAGCGGGTTCCAGGTTAGCCTGGGGGCGGATACCAATAACCTGCCGGATTTATTATTATCCTATTTTTGAACAAATGTTACAATTTAAACCCGGTTATTTTATTTTTATTATCTGCGTTTCTATGATCTGCCTGTGTTCCTGTAATGAAAAAAAAGAAAAAAGGCAGATAGAACGCTCCTTTTATTACTGGAAATCTGTTTTAAACCTTTCCGGATATGAAAAGAAGCTGCTGGATTCCCTCCGGGTAAAAACGATCTATCTTAAATTCTTTGATGTGGATTGGAATGAGCCCGCCAAAGGCCCGGTGCCTGTAGCCAGGCTTACAGTCAATGAAGCTTCTGTAGCATCATTAAGAGCAGCGGGCACCAATAATTTTAAATTCAATGTCATTCCCGTGATATTTATCACCAACGAATGCATCAGTAAAATTGATACGTCACAAATTGCAGCACTGGGCGATCATATTTCGGACCTTACTTTTAAACTTATTTCAGCAAATGCATTTAACGATATTTCAGAAATACAATTTGACTGCGACTGGACAGGATCAACCAGGGAGAAGTACTTTGCCCTTATCAGGCAGTTCAAAAAAAGGTTTACGCAAACCCCTTTATCAGCAACCATCCGGCTGCACCAAATAAAATTTATCAGCAAAACCGGTACGCCGCCTGTTGACAGGGGACTACTGATGTGCTATAACATGGGCAATTTAAAAGACCCTGCCACAAAAAACTCTATACTGGAAGCGGAAGAATTGAAAAAATATACCGGCAATCTGTCCAGGTATCCACTGCCACTGAATATTGCCCCGCCGCTTTTTGACTGGAAAGTTTTATACCGCCATAACCTGTACACCGGCCTGATTCAACATTTACCCGGGACTGCTTTCAACCATACCTTATCAAAAAAAACCGGTAACCGGTATGTTATCATAAAAGATACATTACTGGAAGGATATGACCTGAGAAAAGGAGATATGATCCGGGATGAACAAAGCCATATCACAGAGATCCTTGCCGCTGCAAAGCCATCAGCGGGCAAATAAAAAATACCCAAACAAGGGTATCCCTCTACCACCTGGATTCTTTAATTTTAAGCAAATACACAACGCATGAACTGGAAAGTATTTATAACAGCCTGCATTAGCAGCGCCATCATTTCTTTTCCGCAAAACATCATTGGTTGCGGCCCCGATGCCGATCCTTATGATTATTACACATCCTTCTTTCATCAAAACCTGCCCGAAGCAAATGGTTACCGGCCGTTTTATTATACAGGTTATAATTTTCTGTACGATATCAATGAACCGGCGCCGTTAACAGACCTGCTGGCCGCTGAATGGACAGCATATTGTACATCACCTGTAAAAACTGCAGATGCAAAAAAACTGGTTAACAAATTTGCATGGAAAGACCTGAACAACCTGTACAACCATATCGAAAAAAATCAGCCATTAAAAATACCCGACTCCGTAAAGCAAAACAGCATGACGGATTATTTTATGCGTACCAGAGACCTGGAAGCCCTGGGGTATATTTTGTATGCAAAACAGGTGGAGCCATATGTTACAGGTGGTGACGGTGACTGGGAAGTGATAAAAAGAGACAGCATAAAAATGGACAGGCTGATAAAAAATGGCCGGCAATTATATACTGTAGCCAAAAAAGATCTCTTTAAACAGAAATATGTTTACCAGGTTTTGCGCCTGGCGCATTACAGCGAAAGATATACCGATGTGATAAACTGGTATGATGCATATGCTTCCAAAACCATGGCCAATACTGTATTACAGCCGATGACCCTTGCATTAAAAGCCGGGGCTTTGTTTCGGTACCGGCTTAACCCGGCCGGTGAAGTACTGGAGGTATTGGTAACCCGGGAGATCAATAAACTGGAAGAAAAATATTTTACACCGGCATTGCTGAAAGAAAAAGGCGGTAAACCATTTTATTTTGTGTGGACCGATGCAGATACTGACAGTATTTACACCGATGCAGAAAAAGAAATAAAAGAGCTGTCTGTTTTTTTACACGATGCAGCCCAATCGGGTAAAGTTAACAATGCAGGCCTGCTTGAAACCGCCGCAGGCTATGCAGCTTACATGATTAAAGATTATGCCAAGCGCCGGAAAATTTACTGCCGCTGCAGAAAAATTACCACTTACCAAAAAGTTAAGGACCAGCTGGCACTGACCAATTTGCTCATCACCATTAATGAAAAAGACAGGATCGATGCAGCTTTTGAAGAGCAGCTTGTACCCTCACTGCAATGGCTGGAAGAAAAGATACAAGCAGAAAAACCGGTTACCCTGGATTACCACAAAGTACAGCAATGGCGCACTATTTACCGCAACCTGGTAGGAGAGATACTGGCAAAACGATATCACCAGCAGGGCGACCTTGCCAAAGAAACCCTGGCTATTGGCGCTGCCGACTGGGTAATGAAAGGAAAATCCGAATATTACGGAACGATGAACGGTATTGAGTTTTTGAGAAACAACCTGGTGAGTAAGGATGTTGAAAAGCTGTATGCCTTACTCGATAACAAACAACCTTCAACATTTGAATCTTATATTTTTGCACGCAACGCTGTCACCAAAAAAGAAGTGATCGATTTTGCCGGCACTTCTTATTTAAGAGAATACGATTACAGCAAGGCCATTGAATGGTTCAAAAGATCTGCAGATAAAAAAGCCATCCATAAAGATCCTTTTACAGATATTTTATACGACCGTGAAGAGCAATTGCCGGTAGAGAAAAAATACAGCACCGGTAAACTGGCTTTTGCAACAGAAATGATGAAACTGGAACAACAGGCCAAACAGCCGGCCACGCTGCAAGGGCTTATTATAAAATGGCACTTGGCATGTATAATATGAGTTATTACGGGCATGCCTGGGAACTGGTGCAATATTACCGCAGCGGAAGCGATGGTTATCATATTCCGGTGAATGCAACCGGTTTTCAAAAAGAATATTACGGCGTTTGCAAAGCACAGGAATATTTTCAAAAAGCCCTGCATGCCGGTACCGATAAGAATTTTAAGGCACGCAGTTTTTTTATGATGGCAAAATGCGCACAAAAGCAGGTGCACCAGCCGCAATACGATGAATATTCATCCAATTGGGATCAATATGATATTGCTTATAAAGGATATTGGCCGCAGTTTAAAAACAACAAATATTTTCCGCAGTTTGTAAAAGATTATGGCAACACCGCTTTTTATAAAGAGGCTTTCAGCAGTTGCAGTTATTTGAGGGATTTTGTGGGAAAAAAGGTAATAACCCTGTCGGGGTTATCATTATCATTTTAATATAAAACCACCAGTTTTTACACTGGTGGTTTTATTCATGTTCGTGCTTATTCAAACCATATTAACTGCAACCCATACTGTTACCACAATTTAAACATTTGTAACAGGTACCGCTGCGTACGGTAATGTGTCCACAGGTATTGCAGGCCGGTGCATCGCTCTGCATGCTTTTGGCGGCGGCATTTACTGCATCCATTCCATTGGGTGCTTTTACATGTGCCGTACGGTGTTGTGCTTTTACGGGTGGTGTTGCACTGTTTGATGCACCGATCACTCTTACTTCACTTAACTCCGGCTTACGATCGCCGATGGTTGGCGTGTTCTGGTCCCACTCTTCGTTGCCCAGGTTTTGCAGTTCGGGTGCATCCAGTACATGAACCAGGTCGTTCCTTCCCAAATATTCATAGGCCAGTGAACGGAAGATGAAATCAATGATGGAGGTGGCGCTCTTGATATTCGGATGGTCAACCATGCCGCTTGGTTCAAAGCGTGTGAAAACAAATTTCTCTACATATTCTTCCAGCGGTACACCATACTGCAGGCCGATGGAAATGGCAATGGCAAAACAGTTGAGCATGCTGCGCATGGTAGCGCCTTCTTTGGCCATGTCGATAAAGATCTCCCCTAAAGTGCCGTCATTGTATTCGCCGGTACGCAGGAACAGTGCCTGCCCGTTTATTTTAGCCTTTTGCGTAAAGCCCCTGCGCTTGGCCGGTAGTGCACGTCTTTCAACGATCATGGCCAGCTGGCGCTTTAAAGTGGTATCCGCGCTGCTTTGCACACGCTTGTTCATTTCATCCAGCAGGTCGTCGATGGTAAGTTTGCCCATATCCACCATGGTTGAAATATCGGCTGCCAGTGCGGCGGCATTTTCTTCGCTGATGGGTTGATCCAGTTTCTTTTTCTTATCACTCTTGTTGCTCAGCGGTTGTGAAAGTTTGGAACCATCCCTGTACAAAGCACAGGCTTTTAACCCCAGCTCCCAGCTAAGCCTGTACGAATCGGCGATCTCTGCCTGGGTGGCCTCATTTGGCAGGTTAATGGTTTTGGAAATGGCGCCGCTCAGGAAAGGTTGTGCAGCACCCATCATACGGATATGCCCGTGTGCATGAATGAAACGTTCGCCGATCTGGCCGCATTTATTGGCGCAGTCAAAAACCGAAAGGTGTTCATCCTTTAAATAAGGAGCCCCTTCCACGGTCATGGTACCACATATATATATGTTGGCAGCATCGATCTCGTCATCGCTGAAACCCAGGGCTTCCAGTAAACTCCATGTATAATCAGTGTATTGCTCCGGCTTAAAACCGAGGCGTTCCAGGCAGCTTTCGCCCAGGGTATGTACATTAAATACAAAGCCGATTTCAAAAGCTGCACCCAGCATTCCATTCAGCTTATTGATGTCTTCCTGGGTAAACCCTTTTTCCAGTAAGGTTTTGGTATTGATGAATGGAGCCTTATCCAGGGAAGCATGTCCTTTTGCATAGGCAACAATTTCCTCAATTTCTTTTTCACTGTATTTTAAATTACGCAATGCCTGGGGCACACTCTGGTTGATGATCTTGAAATAACCACCACCGCTTAATTTTTTAAATTTCACCAATGCAAAATCCGGTTCAACCCCGGTGGTATCGCAGTCCATTACCAGTCCAATGGTACCGGTTGGTGCAATAACCGTAGTTTGTGCATTTCGGTAACCGTATTTCTCTCCCATCTGCACTGCATCATCCCATGCTTTGGTTGCAGCTTTCAGTAAATAGTCCGGACAATATTTTGCATTGATACCCTGTGGTTTTATTTCAATGCCTTCGTATGCATCTGATGCATCGTATGCGGCTGCACGGTGGTTACGCATTACACGCAACATGTGCTTTTTATTTTCTTCGTACTTGTCGAATGCGCCCAGGAAGCTGGCCAGTTCTGCAGATGTTTTATAAGATACACCGGTCATGATGGCGGTGATGGCACCTGCAATGCCCCTTGCTTCTTCACTATCATAAGCAATACCACTTACCATCAGCATGGAGCCCAGGTTTGCAAAACCCAATCCAAGTGTTCTGTAATCGTAACTTAACTGGGCAACTTCTTTTGAAGGGAACTGTGCCATCAACACAGAGATCTCCAGCACCACGGTCCATAAACGGCAGGTATGTTCAAAACCGGATACATTAAATGTATTGTTGCTTTCATCAAAGAACTGCCGCAGGTTTACACTGGCCAGGTTACAGGCCGTGTTATCGAGGAACATATATTCACTGCAGGGATTGGAAGCCCTGATGGGGCCGCCTTCGGGGCAGGTATGCCATTCGTTGATGGTGGTATCGTATTGGGTACCGGGATCGGCACAACGCCATGCGGCATAGGTGATCTGTTCCCATAATTTTTTTGCCTGTACTTTTTTCATCACCCGGCCGTCACTTCTTCCTTTCAGTTCCCACTCGCCTTCTTCATCCAGTATTTTAAAGAAATCATTGGGTATGCGTATGGAGTTGTTGCTGTTTTGCCCGCTTACTGTCCTGTATGCTTCACCTTCATAATCACTGGCATAACCGGCTGCTATCAATGCCGCCACTTTATCTTCTTCTTCAACTTTCCAGTTGATGAATTTTTCAATTTCGGGGTGGTCCAGGTCAAGGCAAACCATTTTGGCTGCCCTGCTTGTAGTACCACCGCTTTTGATGGCACCTGCTGCACGGTCCCCGATCTTTGAGGAAACTCATCAACCCGCTGGAGGTACCGCCGCCGCTTAATTTTTCACCTTCGCCGCGAATGCTGCTGAAGTTGGTACCTACACCACTACCGTATTTAAAGATCCTGGCTTCCCGAACCCAAAGGTCCATGATGCCACCTTCGTTAACCAGGTCGTCATTTACACTCAATATAAAACAGGCATGGGGCTGTGGGCGCTCATAGGCATTGGCCGATTTTTTCAACTGGCCGTCTTTGGCATCTACATAATAATGTCCCTGGGGTTTGCCGGTAATGCCATACACTTCATGCAGTCCGGTATTGAACCATTGCGGGCTGTTGGGTACGCAGGCCTGGTTTAAAATGGAATACACCAGTTCATCATAAAATATTTGTGCATCATTGGGGGTTGCAAAGTAATCATAACGTTCGCCCCATACACGCCAGCAATGTGCCATGCGGTGTGCGACCTGTTTAACGGTTGTTTCCCTTCCGGTTGTACCGTCATCTTTAGGTACTCCTGCTTTCCGGAAATACTTTTGTGCCAGGATATCCGTTGCTATCTGGCTCCATTGTTTAGGCACTTCTACATTATCCATCTGGAACACGATCTCGCCGGATGGATTTTTAATAATGGAAGTACGGTAATCGTACTCAAACATATCGAATGCACTAACGCCATCTTTTGTAAACTGCCGTGAAAATTGTAATCCTTTCAGAGGTTTTGATTTTTTTGACATAGTATATTAACTGCTTTGTTAGTTGGGTTAAGTAATTGTTAAGCAAACGAAAATATTTGTATTGACTGAAGAAACAAACCTTTAAATATTAACACGTGTGGAAAAAAACGTGGATAATTTTGTAGAAGCAAACGGGCATTGGATTTGCTTACTTTTCCCCATTTTAATAATAAAATATTTGCCCAAACCCTTGGAAAATTCACTAAATATTCAATGGGTTGATTTCAGGCAGTTTTACGGGTTATATTCTTTTTTGATAAATAACTGACCCGTATTTATAACAACAACCGGTTATGCCTGTTTCATTAAAATGATTCCATGAATGTAATCCTGCAAATAAGGGTTCAATTTTAAAAAACAGTACCCGGCTGATGTAATCAATTACCGGGTTTCGTTTATGCAGCCCCCTGAAAACAGAACAGCTCCCTTGCACAGGTAACCCGAATTGATTAGATTTATAAAAAACAACGGATATGAACAGAAAAAGTGTATTCTTCCTGCTTGGCGCATTGTGTATTGCAGCATCAATTGTTATGTACATGGTTGGAAAAATTCAAGTCATTTGTCAGAGCTCAGTGATTTCTGGTGGATACCGATGCCGCTTGCAGCATTGGCATTGCTTATAGCAAACAAAAAAAAATAACGGATTGGCCCGTGCATCACCAGGGCTGTTCATAAACCTGCTTCAGGTATCTTTGCAACCATGAAAACAGTAATACAAAGGGTTTTACATGCTTCTGTAACTATTGACGGCAGGGTATTTGCTGAGATCAAAAGCGGGATACTTGTTTTTATTGGTATTGAAGATGCAGATAACAACGATGACATTGTATGGCTCAGCAACAAGATCGTTAACCTCCGCATTTTTGATGATGAAAATAAAGTTCCCAACATTTCTGTAAAAGATTTTGACGGCGATATTTTACTGGTAAGCCAGTTTACCCTGCATGCATCTACCAAAAAAGGAAACCGTCCCTCGTATATCAAAGCCAGCAAGCCGGATTTTGCCATACCGCTTTATGAAAAAATGATCACCCAGTTAGAAAAAGATCTTGGTAAAAAAATAGTTACCGGTAAGTTTGGTGCAGATATGAAAGTTTCACTTGTAAACGACGGGCCGGTTACCATTTTGATTGATACCAAACAAAAGGAATAAAAATTCAGGCAATAAAAATATTAACGTATGAATGAACTTACCATAAACCAGGCTCAACAACAGGTTGATCAATGGATTAAATCTGTTGGTGTGAAATATTTTAGCGAACTTACCAATCTTGGTATTCTTATGGAAGAAGTTGGTGAGTTAAGCAGGCTGATGGTAAGAACATATGGTGAACAAACATTTAAAGAATCCGATAAGGGAAAAGAAATAAGCGATGAAATGGCTGATGTGCTTTGGGTTTTAATTTGCCTGGCCAACCAAACAGGTGTTAATTTAACGGAAGCACTGCACAGGAATTTTGAGAAAAAGAATATGAGGGATGGTAACCGGCACCAGCAAAATGAAAAACTAAAATGATCACATGAAATGAGCCATATTAATTTCTTATTTAAAGGCCGCAATGATCACAGGCGAATTACATGTGGCAAAAAAAATAAAATGAACACATGAAATTTTCGATCAAAGATATATGGTCAATCATCAAACAATCATTTTCTGATTTTATCGACAATAAAGTTTTGAAACTGAGTGCGGCCCTGGCATTTTATACCATTTTTTCATTGCCGGCCATGCTCATCATTATTATTTCTGTGAGTGATATTTTTATGGACGTGCTGCCATTGAAGGAACGTAGTATCACCAGAGCGCCCAGTTTGTTGGTACTGATGCGGCCCTGCAGATACAGCAAACGATCCGTGCAGCTGCTTTGTCAGAAAGCAGTTATTTTGCTACCATCGTAGGATTGATCACCCTGCTTTTTGGCGCCACCAGTGTTTTCAGCGAGATACAGGATTCCATCAACCATATCTGGAAATTAAAGGCAAAACCAAAAGGCACCGGTTTCCTGAAACTGGTTGTAAACCGCCTGCTTTCTTTTTCCCTGGTGATCAGTCTTGGTTTTTTACTGCTTGTTTCATTGCTCATTAACGGGCTGATGGATGCATTCATCAACAACCTTACCCGCATGTTCCCGGAACTGACCGTGATCATGGTCTATATCGTTAACCTGATCATTACCTTTGGCATTACGGCCCTGTTGTTTGCCATGATATTTAAAGTACTGCCCGATGCGCGTATCCGGTGGAAGCATGTAAGAGCCGGTGCGATCACCACAGCCATATTGTTTATGCTGGGTAAATTCCTGATCGGCTATTACTTAGGTCACAGCAAGCTTTCATCAACCTATGGCACGGCGGGATCTGTTATCGTGATGCTGCTTTGGGTTTATTATTCGGCCATGATCCTTTATTTTGGCGCCGTTTTTACACACGTATATACCATCCATACCGGGTCGAGGATATATCCCACCAATTATGCCGTGTGGGTGCAGGAGATCGAAGTGGAATCTACCAAATCCATTCAGCAGCAACCCGAAGAAAAAGTAGTGATCAAAACAACCGATGCACCGCCCGCAGAATAAATTTTTATGGGTTAAACGACCTGCTAAAATCCGTTCTATTATCTTTGCAGACTTATGGCAAATGAATCAAATAATTTCGCGGAATTAATTTCCCACTGTAAAGAATACGGTTATATTTTTCAATCCAGTGAAATATATGACGGCCTGGCCGCTGTTTATGATTATGGCCAGAACGGCGCACAGTTGAAAAAGAATATCCGCGATCACTGGTGGAAGAGCATGACGCAACTGCATGATAATATTGTAGGCATTGATGCAGCCATCTTCATGCACCCCACTACCTGGAAAGCATCCGGCCACATTGATAATTTCAGCGACCCGATGATCGATAATAAAGACAGTAACAAAAGATACCGGGTTGATCATTTGATTGAGGCACATGCAGAGGCCCTGGCATTGGAGGGAAAGAAAGAAGAAGAATTTACTTTGCTTAAAACGATGGATGAGTTATTGGCCGCAACTGATTATGCCGGCATTAAAAAACTCATTGAAGATAACAGGATCAAATGTGCCATCAGCAAAACCTGCAACTGGACCGAGGTGCGGGAATTTAATCTGATGTTCAGCACACAAATAGGCAGCGTTGCCGAAGAGAGCGATACCATTTATTTACGCCCCGAAACCGCCCAGGGCATTTTTGTAAACTTTTTAAACGTGCAAAAAACAGGAAGGATGAAGATCCCTTTTGGTATTGCACAAACCGGTAAGGCATTCCGCAATGAGATCGTGGCCAGGCAGTTCATTTTCCGCATGCGTGAATTTGAACAGATGGAAATGCAGTTCTTTGTTCGCCCCGGCACACAAATGGAATGGTATAATTTCTGGAAGGCCGAAAGAAAGAAATGGCATGAGGGCCTGGGTATACCTGCTGAAAAATTACGCTACCACGATCATGTAAAGCTGGCACACTATGCCGATGCTGCCCTGGATATTGAATTTGAGTTCCCCTTTGGCTGGAAAGAACTGGAAGGCATACACAGCCGCACCGACTTTGACCTCAAACAACACCAGGAATACAGCAAAAAGAAAATTCAGTATTTTGACAATGACCTCAACGAAGCAGGAAAACCGTTTGGCAACTACACGCCTTTTGTTGTAGAAACTTCTGTTGGACTGGATCGTTTATTTCTTACCATCATCAGCCTGGCCTATGCCAATGAAACCTGGACAAAAGAAGATGGTACCGAAGACAGCCGTGTGGTATTGAAAATTCCGGCCAGGATCGCACCTACCAAACTGGCCATTCTTCCTTTACTGAAAAAAGACGGGCTGCCCGAGATCGCAAAGGAGTTGATGAATGACTGCAAAAACAGCTTCATGTGTTTTTATGAAGAGAAAGATGCTATCGGGAAACGCTACCGCAGGATGGATGCCATTGGTACCCCGTTTTGTGTAACGATCGATCACCAGACCAAAGAAGACAATACGGTAACCATAAGATACAGGGATACAATGGTACAGGAGCGGATCGCATTGAGTGAAGTTAAGAAACTGGTGTTGGAAAAAATGGGCTGATTGCTTAAATCAATGATACTGAAGAGGCGCTTTAATTGGCTCCTCTTTTTTTATTACAGCCACTCTTACTGATCTCTATCAAATAAACATGATGAATATCAGCCCTCCTGCTGAACTAAATCAATACATAATACAGTCCTTCCATTTAATTTAGTTGACTGATCAATTCACCAATTTATAAATATGTCAAACACCGACATCACCAAACCTGCTGACCTTACCGGTCATGCCGATGGTACGGGGTCCGCTGAGACAACGCCGCCCGGTTTACGTAGATTTTATGCCTCCCTGCAACAGTGCCTGCCCGGCCGGCGAAAACATACAGGCGTGGATGGCACAGGCACAGTCCGGAAATTATTTCGAAGCTTTTCAAACATTGATTGAAGACAATCCTTTTCCGGCCATCATGGGCCGGGTTTGTGTAAAGCCCTGCGAAACCGGCTGCAACCGAACGCATATAGACAGCACCGTAAATATCCATGCGGTTGAAAGATACATAGGCGATGAAGCCATCAGGCAAAAATGGCCGGTACAATTTGTGGCATATACAACCGGGAAAAAGTGCTGGTGATCGGTGCCGGGCCTTCCGGCCTGTCTGCCGCCTATCACCTGAACCGAATGGGGCACACCGTTGAAATTTATGAAGCAGGCAACCATGCCGGTGGTTTGTTGTATACAGGTGTTCCGGATTACCGTTTACCCAAGGAAATACTGGATTTTGAAATTGACCGCATTGTTAGAACAGGTGTAACTATAAAACTGAATTATAAAGTACAGGATATCATTACTGAAAAAGAAGCAGGAAATTTGATGCAGTTTACCTGGCCATCGGTGCAGGCCTTATTCATAAAGAAGATATAATTCATGATGATTCGGTTTACATAACCGATGCTTTTTCATTTTTTAATGAAGCAAAAATAAATTCCTCTCCTTTCATCAATAAGAAAGTAGTTGTTTACGGCGGGGGCAAACTGGCCATGTACCTGGCCCGTATGATAAAAAGGTTTGGCTCCGAAGCTGTTGTTTATTTTGGTGGCGATAAAAAATTAATGCCTGCCTATGATTATGAAACAGAAGATGCCCTGGCTGAAGGTGTGGATGTGCAGCTTTTAAAAAGCATCAAAAGTATTGATAAAAAAACGATCACACTGGAGATCATGAAAGTGGAAAAAGGTAAAGCTGTTGGTACCGGCGAATTTGAAACTATCGCGGCTGATGTGCTGATCATTGCCAACCGGCAGGAAACCGACTCGGGCTTTTTACATACTGTTCCGGGTTTGGTACTGAATGAGGATGGTACTATCAAGATCGATACACAACGCATGACCGGCCATGAAGGGATCTTTGCAGGCGGTGATATGTTACCCGGTGAAACCCGCAGTTCTACCATTGCCATTGGCCAGGGTAAAAAAGCTGCGCGGTATATCGACAGTTTTTTAAAGCAGAAAGCATTTATCAAAGGAGAGAAACACCCCACTGCCGGCTACCGCAAGCTGCACATGTGGTATAAAACCGATGCCCCGCAAAAAGAGCAGGATAAACTTAAACCGCAGGTTGCCATTCAGAATTTTGATGAAGTGATCGCCGGTTTATCTGAAAAAGAAGCACGGTATGAAGCACAACGCTGTCTCAGCTGTGGCAACTGTTTTGAATGCGATCGCTGTTTTGCTGCCTGCCCCGAGGATGCGATCTTAAAACTGGGTAAGGGCAACCGTTATAATTTTAACTACGATGCCTGCACCGGTTGTGCCGTGTGTTACGAACAATGCCCCTGCCATGCCATTGAAATGATTCCAGAACCTGTTAAATCCATTACCGATGCCGGATAAAAATAAATTAATAGCTACCATTGATGGCAACGAAGCTGCGGCGTATGTGGCTTACCGTGTAAACGAAATATGTGCCATCTACCCCATCACGCCTTCTTCTACCATGGCCGAACTGGCCGATGAATGGAGTGCCAAAGGGATAAAGAATATCTGGGGCAATGTGCCCGATGTTATTGAAATGCAGAGTGAAGGTGGTGCCGCAGGTACGGTACATGGTGCCTTGCAGACCGGAGCACTCACAACCACATTCACTGCATCACAGGGTTTGATGCTGATGTTGCCCAACATGTATAAAATAGCGGGCGAACTTACCGCAACCGTATTTCATATTGCTGCGCGGTCATTGGCTGCACAGGGCCTTTCTATTTTTGGTGATCACCAGGATGTGATGGCCGCAAGAACAACCGGATTTGCTATACTCGGGTCTGCCAGTGTGCAGGAGGCGCATGACTTTGCGCTGATCGCACAGGCAGCAACCCTGGGATCCAGGATCCCGTTCATGCATTTCTTTGATGGCTTCCGCACTTCGCATGAAGTGAATAAACTGGAGTTGCTGACCAATGAACAGATCAAAGAAATGATCCCCGATGAACTGGTCTTTGCCCACCGCAAAAGGGCATTGAACCCCGATCATCCCTTCATCAGGGGTACTGCACAAAACCCGGATGTATATTTTCAGGGAAGGGAAACCGTAAACCGGTATTACGATAATACCCCGGTTATTGTTGCAGAATTGATGCAGCAATTTGAAAAAATGACGGGCAGAAAATATGAGCTGTTTGAATACAGCGGCGCTGCAGATGCAGAACAGGTGGTGATCATCATGGGTTCTGGTGGTGAAACGGTTTCAGAGACCGTGCAGGCATTAAATGCAGCAGGTGAAAAAACCGGTGTTATACAGGTAAGGTTATACCGGCCATTTTCACTTGAACATTTTATCGATGCATTGCCCGCTTCTGTACGATCCATTGCAGTTTTAGACAGAACAAAAGAATCAGGTGCATCCGGCGAACCCATGTACCAGGATGTAATGGTTACCCTGTTAAATGCCCTGCAAACGGGTAAGTTGAAAAAATTACCCAATATTACCGGCGGCCGTTATGGCCTTTCTTCCAAAGAATTTACCCCGGCAATGGTGAAGGCCGTTTTTGATGAATTAAAAAAAGATCATCCAAAAAATAATTTCACGATTGGTATCAATGATGATGTTACACACACGAGTTTGAAGTATGATGAATCGTACACCTTAGATGAATCTGAATGGCGGCAGGGTTTATTTTTTGGCCTTGGCGCCGATGGCACTGTAGGTGCCAATAAAAACACCATCAAGATCATCGGGGAGAATACAGATCTTTTCGGGCAGGGTTATTTTGTGTATGATTCAAAAAAATCAGGGGCAAGAACGGTTTCGCATTTACGCTTTGGGCCAAAACCCATCCGGGCACCTTACCTGATCAGCAAGGCTGATTTTATTGCCCTGCCACCAATTCAATTTTACAGAAAAAGTGGAGATGCTCAGCTTTATTAAAGAAGGAGGAACTTTCTTACTGAACAGTCCCTTCCCCAAAGATGAGGTCTGGAGCCAGTTACCCGGCTCTGTTCAGCAGGAGATCATCAGCAAAAAACTGGCATTTTATATAATTGATGCCAATACCGTTGCAAAGGATACGGGCATGAACGGCAGGATCAATACCATCATGCAAACCTGTTATTTTGCTTTAAGCGGTGTATTGCCCAAAGCAGAAGCCATTGAGCAGATAAAACATGCCATTGAAAAAACCTATTCCAAAAAAGGAAAAGCGGTTGTTGAAAAAAACTTTGAGGCTGTAGATGCCACATTGGAAAATCTATTCGAAGTAACTGTTCCTGAAACGGTAAGTTCTACGGCAACCATGCTTTCTGTTGTTGGCAAAGATGCTCCTGATTTTGTAAAAGAAGTTACAGCCATGATGATGTCGGGACACGGCGATGAATTGCCGGTAAGCAAAATGTCCATTGACGGAACCTATCCCAGCGGAACCACCAAATGGGAGAAAAGAAATATCAGCGACCAGGTTCCTTTGTGGGAACCGGATCTCTGTATCCAGTGCGGCAACTGTGCCTTTGTTTGTCCGCACAGTGTTATCCGTGCAAAATTTTATCATGAAGGATTTTTAAAGAATGTACCGGATGGATTCCAATCTGCACCCATCAACTCAAGGGGTTTTCCGGAAACAAAATATACGCTGCAGGTTTATGCAGAAGATTGCACCGGCTGCAATTTATGCGTAGAAGTATGTCCTGCAACAGATCCGGTAAACCGAGCTTTCAAAGCAATCAACATGGCGGCAAAAGAACCGGATACACAGATCATAAAAAAACAGATCAGTTTCTTTGAAGACCTGCCATGGAACAACCGTTCTGAAATTAATTTCTCCACCGTGCATGGCGCACAATTTATGGAACCGCTGTTTGAATTCTCCGGTGCCTGTGCAGGTTGTGGTGAAACACCTTATATAAAATTACTGTCGCAGTTATTCGGCGACCGCCTGCTGGTTGCCAATGCAACCGGTTGTTCTTCCATCTATGGCGGTAATTTACCAACTACGCCATGGACAATGAATGCCGCAGGACAGGGCCCTGCATGGTCGAATTCCCTGTTTGAGGATAATGCAGAGTTTGGACTGGGCATGCGCATGACCGCCGATCATCAACTGGCCATGGCTCATCGTTTATTAATACAACTGGCTCCGCAACTGGGCGATGCATTTGTACAGGAGATCATCCATGCTCCGCAATTACAGGAATCTGAAATTGCAGCACAACGCAAAAGGATCGAAACGCTAAAAGAAAAATTAACAGGCATTACAGATACCAATGCCAACCACTTACTTTCTGTTTGTGAGCAACTGGTACACCGCAGTGTTTGGCTGGTAGGTGGTGATGGCTGGGCTTATGATATCGGTTATGGCGGACTTGATCATGCATTGGCCAGCGGAAAAAACATCAACATACTGGTGCTGGATACGGAAGTGTACAGCAACACCGGCGGACAAAGTTCAAAAGCAACACCTACGGCTGCATCAGCAAAATTTGCATCAGCGGGTAAGCGTGGTGGTAAAAAAGACCTGGCCATGCAGGCCGTTTCTTATGGCAATGTTTATGTAGCAAGAATTGCCTTTGGCGCCAACCCGCAACAAACCATGCTGGCCATGAGAGAAGCGGAGGCTTATGACGGGCCATCACTGATACTGGCATACAGCCATTGCATTGCGCATGGTTACGACCTGAAAGACGGGCTTACCCAACAAAACAATGCGGTAGCCAGCGGTTACTGGCCACTGATGCGTTACAACCCGGTTTTAAGAACCAAAAAATTAAATCCCTTTATTCTTGATTCAACCAGGCCCGAAATACCATTGAAAGAATTTGCGTATAAGGAATTACGTTATAAAGTACTTACACAAACCAATCCTGAAGAAGCGGAAGAACTGATGACCCTGGCACAGGAGATGGTGAACTTACGATGGAAGAATTATGAAGAGCTGGCAACAAAGACCGCCAGTGATTTTGTGCCGGTTGCTTAAATGCAACGAATACACGAATGAGCACGAATTTATTTCATGGGCGATTCGTTTATTGTGCCTGTCGAAGTATCAATGGCAACTAAAATCGGGAAACTGTTTAAATTAAACTGAATAATAAATAATGCCACGAATGAACACGAATTGTTTTTATTAGTGCTGATTCGTGCATCAGTGGCAATAAATTTTTTTTATGAACTTACAAACAACTTACATGGGATTAAAACTGGGATCACCCATCGTGGTTTCGGCATGTACTTTATCCGAAGATATTGGCAATATTGTACAGATGGAAGATGCAGGTGCAGGTGCAATAGTATTGTTCTCCCTGTTTGAAGAACAGCTTAAAAAAGAAGAAGCAAAGTATGAGGCCATTATAAGCAGCACCAGCAATATGTTTGCCGAGGCCAGTGATTTTTTTCCTGACCTGGATGCATATCATAAAGGATCGGACCAATACCTCGAAATTATCCGTAAAGCAAAGGAAAGTGTAAACATCCCGGTTATTGCGAGCCTGAACGGTATAACCAATGAAGGATGGATACATTATGCAAAACAAATGGAACAGGCAGGTGCCGATGGGCTGGAGATCAATATATTTTTTATTCCTGCTGATGTACATTTATCAACTTCGGCAGTTGAATACCGTTATTTAAATATCATTGATGAAGTAAAGGCAACTGTAAAAATTCCGGTGGCTGTAAAACTCAACCCGTATTTCAGTGCTATGGGTAATATGGCCAGGCGCATGCAGGAATACAAGGCCGATGCCCTGGTTTTATTCAACCGTTTTTATCAACCTGATTTCGATATCAACCAATTAACGTTGCTGCATAATTTGCAATACAGCGAATCCAACGAGATCAGGCTGCCGCTTTTATGGATAGCTCTCCTTTATGGCCGGGTTCCCATCTCGCTGGCAGCAACCACCGGTGTGCAAAGTTCAATAGAAGTAATAAAATATATACTGGCCGGCGCCGATGTGGCTATGACAGCATCTGCCCTGTATAAAAACGGTATCGGGTACCTGAAAACCATGAATAAAGAACTGGAATCCTGGATGCTTACAAAAGGTTTTGAAAGTATTGATTCCTTTAAAGGTGTAATGAGCCAGCAACATATCAGCGATCCTACCGGTTACGAAAGGGCCAATTATATTAAGATACTTGAAGGCGTTAAGTAAACTGAAATTTTATAAAAGAGCCCGCCATTAAAATGGCGGGCTCTCTTTATTTCATCCTTTTATTTTTTGTTTTCAATGGCAGCCTGCGCAGCAGCCAAACGTGCAATAGGCACACGGAACGGGGAACAGCTGACATAATTCATACCCAGCCTGTGAAAGAATTTTACACTATCCGCATCGCCGCCATGTTCGCCGCAGATACCCACTTTAAGATGTGGCTTTGCTTTGCGGCCCCCGGTGATACCGGCACGTACCAGTTCTCCTACACCATCCTGGTCAATGGTCTGGAACGGATCGTAAGGAAGTATTTTCAGGTCAAGGTATTTTGGCAGGAACCCGCCAATATCATCCCTGCTGAAACCAAAACTCATTTGTGTAAGATCATTGGTACCATAACTGAAGAAATCAGCAACATTGGCCATCAGTTCTGCACGGATAGCAGCCCTGGGGGTTTCAATCATCGTTCCGTACAGGTAAGGGATCTTTTTCATTTTCATTTTTGTACATACTTCCTTATACACCCTGTCTACTATTTCTTTCTGATGAATCAATTCATTTACGGTAACGGTTACCGGAACCATTATTTCCGGAAAAGCTTTTTTCCCGCTCTTCAGTATTTCTGCAGTGGCTTCCAGTATGGCACGAACCTGCATTTCTGTTATTTCCGGGAAACTGATGCCCAGCCTGACTCCGCGGTGACCCAGCATGGGGTTGTTTTCATGCAGCGCCAGCACCCTTCTTCTTAATACACTCATGCTTATACCGAGTTCTTTTCCAAGACGGGTTAATTTATCACTGTCGTGTGGCACAAATTCATGTAAGGGCGGATCCAGCAAACGTATGGTAACCGGGTATCCCTTCATCACTTTCATGGTATCTTTTATGTCCTTCTTTACATACTTAAATAATTCATTAAGCGCCGATCTTCTTTCTGCTTCGGTTTTACTCACGATCATTTTACGCAACAGGAATAATGGCTGTTCACTTCCTTCACCATAAAACATATGTTCAGTACGGAACAATCCAATACCTTCAGCGCCAAATTTCATTGCATGCGCTGCATCTTCGGGTGTTTCTGCATTGGTGCGCACACCTATCTGTTTTATTTTATCCACCAGCTGCATCAGGTATTTGTAAGATTCATTCTTAGCAAGGTCAATATCCGTTAAAGCCATGCTGCCTTCATACACCAGGCCCTTTGTTCCATTCAAACTCAGCCAATCACCTTCTTTGATGATCTCCCCCGTCTTGGCATGAAAGGTTTTGGTATCGTTATGTATTTCAATATCAGAACAACCAACAATACAACATTTTCCCCAACCACGGGCTACCAATGCAGCATGAGATGTCATGCCACCCTTGGTGGTAAGTATGGCCTGTGCCTTGTGCATACCATCCACATCTTCAGGCGATGTTTCTTCACGAACTAAAATTACTTTTTCACCTTTAGCTGCCCATGCTACTGAATCATCAGATGTAAACACCACACGCCCCCTGGCGCCACCCGGCCCTGCAGGCAACCCTTTTGCAATGGGTTTGGTAACAATTTCTACGGCAGGATCGATCATCGGCAGCAGCAACTCAACCAATTGATTGGGGCCTACCCGCATAATTGCAGTTGCTGCATCGATCAGTTTTTCTTTGTGCATTTCTGATGCCATCCTGACAGCAGCAATTCCATTGCGTTTGCCAACACGGCATTGCAGCATATACAGTTTTCCTTTTTCAATGGTGAATTCAATATCCTGCATGTCTTTATAATGCTGTTCCAGTCTTTTCTGGTAACTGAATAATTCTTTATAAAGCGATGGCATTAATTTTTCCAGGGAAGTATACTGTTTGCTTTGTTCATTCATTGAATATTGATTCACGGGAGCCGGTGTACGGATCCCGGCTACCACATCTTCACCCTGGGCATTCACCAGGTATTCGCCGTAAAATTTATTTTCGCCGTTGCCGGGGTTCCTGGTAAAAGCAACACCGGTACAACTATCGTTGCCCATGTTACCAAATACCATCGACTGCACATTTACCGCAGTACCCCATTCATCCGGGATTTTTCTATCCTGCGGTATTCAATGGCACGCTTGCCATTCCAGCTGCTGAACACGGCACCAATACCACCCCATAACTGTTTCCACGGATCATCTGGAAATTCGGCACCCAACACTTTTTTTATTGTTTGCTTATAATCCTTTACCAATTCTTTCAGTTCCTCAACTGTAAGTTCTGTATCGCTGGTATATTTTTGTTTTTGTTTGATGTGTTCCAGTTTTTCATCCATGAGTTTACGGATGCCTTTATTATGCTTTACTTCAATTCCTGCACCTTTCTCCATCACTACATCAGCATACATCATGATCAGTCGCCTGTATGCATCATAGGCAAAACGCTCATCTCCACTTTGGGTAATAAGGCCGCTAATTGTTTTATCAGTGAGGCCAACATTTAAAACTGTTTCCATCATGCCCGGCATACTTCGCCTTGCCCCGGAACGGATGGACACGAGCAAAGGATCTTTTTCGTCACCGAATTTTTTCCGGGCAAGTTTTTCCATTTTACCCAGCGATTCTTCAACCTGTGCTTTTAAGCTTTTTGGGTACGTTTTTTTATGTGTATAAAAATAGGTGCACACTTCGGTGGTAACCGTAAATCCCGGTGGTACCGGCAATCGAAGTTTTGCATGCCCTGCCATTTCTGCAAGATTGGCTCCTTTGCCACCCAACAGGTTTTTCATGGATTCATTTCCGTCGGCTTTACCGCCCCCGAAGAAGTATACATACTTCCCGGCTTTAGTTGACTTTGACATAATGCTGTGTTTTTATACTACATAATTATGCCTTGTTTGTCTTATTTTTTAAAACATGCCTCATCTGGGATAATGATTCTTGTCATTTAATTGATGGTGTGTGAGGCAACGATAAATGTGGAAAAAACAGTTGAGAGAATTGATTAAGACCCCGGCTATAAAAATTCTTAAAATTTAATTCCAATTAATTTACATCTTCGTAATAAGGGATCTCATCATGACTTACATTTTCTTTCTGTTGCCAAAAAGCCATAGTAACTATATGCCCATCGGGAGTTTTAAGTAAACGGCCATAAATGGCATTGATGGTATTGAATGTATAATCTGTAACGCCTACAGTAAATGTTGCGGGTGCAGGTGGTGGAGCCGGGGGTGGCGGAGGAGCTTCTTCTCCCTCTGCAACTTTTACAACAGGCACTGCAGCCACTTTTGGCGGAGGTGATGGAACCACTACAACGGTAAACTTATTATACTCCAGTAATTTCTTTAAAAAGGCAACCCTTTCCGGCGACACATTCTTTTCCACGATGCCGCATTTAACACCGTCAAGTTCTTCAAATTCGTGATTTTTATTTATGGCCATGTTGAAGGTTTAGAAAGTTTAAAAGGTTTAGATGGTTTAGTATGCACCCAGGCTTTTAAGCCATTGATTGTATATAATCATAGATCCAGCTTAATAATCCAACCAGTATAATACCTGCCCCGCAAATGAGCAAAGCAAATTTTGCTGATCTTTCCATTTTTATTTTTTCGAGCGGCTGATCATTCTTTTCCATGAACACCGACCGGATAACCCGTAAATAATAATACAGAGAGATGATCATGTTGAGCGCAGCAATGGTAATGAAAAAATAACTTCCCTTTGATGCACCGGCAGTGAGTAAAAACAGTTTCCCGAAGAAGCCGGCTGTTGGCGGAATACCGGCCAAAGAAAATAAGGCCAGCGCCAGCACCCAGCTTAAGAAAGGATTGGTTTGATACATCCCTTTATAATCATCAATATTCTCCCGGCTGGTTTGTTCTGCGATGGCTGATGCCACACCAAATGCCGCCAGGTTTGAAAAAACATAGATCAAAATAAAATAAACAACAGCACTTGTTCCTTCAATGGAATTACTGCTTACACCTACCAAAATAAAACCAACCTGGGCTATGGAAGAAAATGCAAGAAAGCGTTTTATATTTTGCTGGCGCAAAGCAAAGAGGTTTCCGATGATCATGGTGGCGATGGATAATATCATCACCAGGTTATACCAAACGGCATGCATACTTTGAAAAACCTTGTACAAAGTGGCCATGAATATGAATGCAACAGCGCCCTTTGATATCACGGAGAGGAATGAAGTGGTTGCCATGGGGCGCCTTCATATACATCGGCCGTCCATAAATGAAAGGGTACAATGGATAATTTAAAGGCGAAAGCCGAAAATAAAAATACCAGCGACAAAACCTGCAACGGGCTTCCGTTAATAAATTGCGGCAGTTCAGCAAAACTAATGGTGCCGGTTGCGCCATACAATAATGAAATACCAAACAATAAAATACCGGAAGCAAATGCTGATGATAAGATCATTTTCATGGCTGCTTCCGAAGACCTTTTTTTATCCAGGTCGAAATTGGCCATGGCTGCAACAGGTATAGTGGCCAGCTCCAATGCCAAAAAGAACATCAGCAAATTGCCACTGGATATTAAAAAGAACATACCCAGCAATGCCGACAGCATCAGCATAAAAAATTCCGGCATGTGTTCTGATCTTTTAAACCAGCCGGCAAACAATAAGGAAATGAGGTAAACACCCAGGTTTAGAATATTTTTTTGGAGCACGATCATATTGGTGGTGAGGTACATTCCATCAAACAATGATCCTTCGGCATTCCCGAAAAACCCGGCTATAAAATTCAGCAGCAACAAACCCTGTATCAGCAATAACTGGTGTTCATTTTTCATCCCCTTGCCTATTTTAATGAACAGGAGCAGGAAAATGATACCGGTTATCACCAGTTCAGGCTTCATCAATGTGAGCATTTCATTCATCCGATTTTATTTAATCCCGGTGGTTACCGGGGATATTTTTTGCATAATTATTTCTGCACCCGGACTGACCAGGTCATTCAGCCAGAAAGGTGCAACACCAATGGCAATGATACCGGCTACCAGGATCAACGCAGCCAGTTTTTCATTCCAGGTTGCATCGGTCAATGTTTCATAACCTGCTTTTAACGGGCCCATCGCTGTTGACGTAATGGCCCTCAAAATATAAACGGCTGTTACCACAATGGAAAGACAGGCCAGTATGGTTGCTACTCTCCTGAATGTATCCGGATGTTCCCAGGAGCCCATGAATACGGTCATCTCAGCTACAAAACCACTCAACCCGGGCAAACCCAAAGAGCACAAACCCACAATAAATAATATTGAAATGATAAAAGGCATCCGCTTTAACAGGCCACTCATTTCACTCACCTGCCGGGTATGTGTACGTTCGTAGATCATGCCGATAACGGCAAAGAAAAGGGCCGTCATCAACCCATGAGAAACCATCTGCATCACGGCGCCCGTCATGGATGTTTTGGTTAACATGCCAATACCCAGTAAAACAAATCCGCAGTGGCTTACAGATGAATAGGCATTGATGTATTTCAGGTCTTTCTGCATCATGGTAGCGAAAGCACCATATAAAATGGCGATGACAGAAAGTACAATAATAATATTGGCATATTCTTTTGCACCATCAGGCATGATGTAGGTAGCCACACGTAAACAACCATAGCCACCCAGTTTCATAGAGATACCTGCTAAAAACATAGATCCCGCTGTTGGTGCAGATGAGTGGCCATCAGGCACCCAGGTATGAAAAGGGAAAAGTGCAGTAAACACACCAAAGCCCACAAACAATAATGGGAAACAGATCATTTGTGTTTCGATGGGAATATTCAACTGTGCTAATTTCATCAGGTCGAAACTGCGTTCTGTTCCCGAAAAATAAATACCCAGCAACCCAACCAACACCAATGCCGAGCCGCCCATTAACATCAGCGCCAGTTTATTGGCACTGTATTCTTTTTTACCGCTTCCCCAGATACCAATGAGTAAATATTTTGGAATAACGGCAATCTCTAAAAAGAAAAACAGGATGAACAGGTCAAGCGATATAAAAAATCCATAAGCGCCCAGGCTTAACAGGATGAGCAGAAAATAAAATTCCTTTGTCATTTTGGTAACGTTCCAGGAAACCAGCACACCGGCAATGACAACAAATGCAGTTAATAAGATCATGGCAACAGATATGCCGTCAACACCCAGGTGAAAACTGATGTTCCAGGATGGGAACCAGTTGTATTGCAGCTCAAATAACATTTGTGCTGTATTACCTCCGGCTCTTTCCTGACGGAAAAGAAACAACAATACAAAAGCCAATATAAACTGCGCTGTTGCGCCTGCCAATGCCACCCACTTAACCTGTGTTGCATTGCGCATCAGCAATATGGCTATTGCAGTGAATAAAGGCAATAATATCAATAACGTTAGGTTCATTTTAATTATTTTGAATTATAAGCCTGCCTGCATTATTTCCAGAAATAAATGAACAACAGGGCCAGGCCAATAATACCTACCAAAAAGTAAATGGCGTATTGCTGTACTTTACCTGATTGGAATCCTTTTATTGTTTCTGAAATATCTCTGGTACTGTTGCCTGTTGCATTCACAAGTCCATCCACAATATTTTTATCGATCCATGCTGCCGGCCTGCCGATCAAATTGAAAAGGGCCTTTTTGGTGATGAACAGGTAGATGTCATCAATATAAAACTTATGATAAGCCGCGTTGTATATTCCACTCAGTGATGCAGCAACCGTATCCGGTTTGGTACTTTCCTTTTTATACATCCACATGGCAATTAAAATTCCTGCCAGTCCCAGGGCAACAGGCGCAATGGAAAACTGCAGATGCAATTCGGTTTCCAGTCTTGTTCCATCGGAACTAACAAAGTGTCCGAATGGAATGAACCCGGCTGCAGCGGCACCAATGGCCAGCAGCACCAATGGCATCATCATCGCAAAACCGCCTTCAGATTTATGTGCATCATGCTGATCAGCTTCCTTGTTCCAGAAAATACTGAAGTACAATCGGAACATATAAAAAGCGGTCAGTCCTGAAGTGATCAATGCGATCCAGTAAATGATCGGGTTATGCTGGAAAGCAGCCAGTAAAATTTCTTCCTTGCTGAAGAAACCGGCAAATGGCGGTACGCCGGCAATGGCCAGGCAGGCAATTAAAAAAGTGATATGGGTAACGGGTAAATATTTTCTAAGTCCGCCCATGTCTTTCATTTCGTTGCTGTGTATATAATGAATAACAGCCCCGGCACCTAAGAACAACAGCGCTTTAAACATGGCATGTGTAAACAAATGGAACATAGATGCAGTATAACCCAGCCCTTCTTCTCCGCCGTATTTTGAAACGCCCAGGGCAAACATCATATAGCCGATCTGGCTCATGGTGGAATAAGCCAGCACTCTTTTAATATCTGTTTGGGTACAGGCGATCACAGCGGCGATCAAAGCAGAGATGGCGCCCACATAACCAACAAGGCTCAGGGCATCCGGAGCGGAGATGGCAAAAACGGGAAACAACCTGGCAACCAGGAAAACACCGGCCACAACCATAGTAGCGGCATGTATCAACGCGGATACCGGGGTTGGGCCTTCCATGGCATCGGGCAGCCAGATATGCAACGGGAACATGGCACTCTTACCGGCACCACCGATGAACACCAAAACCAATCCCCAGGTTAATGCAGATACACCAAGGAATGAAACGGCAACTGCATTTTTATATTCATTGGATTCGGGTGATGTTAATGTTGCGATCAGTGTATTAAAATCCAATGTGCCGGAATAGAATGATAATATTAATATGCCGATCAAAAATCCCACATCGGCAAAACGTGTTACAATAAACGCTTTTTTACAGGCGGCCACAGCACTGGGCTTATCATAATAATAACCGATCAGTAAGAATGATGATACACCAACCAGTTCCCAAAAAATATAGATCTGGAAAATATTGGAGGAAATAACCAATCCCAGCATGGAGAATGTAAACAACCCGAGGAATGCATAATAAGTAGGGAACCGTTCATCGCCTTTCATATATCCCAGGCTGTAGATATGCACCATCAGTGAAATAAAACTGACCACTACCAGCATCATTACAGAAATGGGATCGATGATGATGCCCATATCAATGGAAACACCCGGGCTGAATTGCAGCCAGGTATATTTTAAAGGAACCAGTTTTTGATAAATGCCATCCACTTTTCCATACTCAAAGAAATATCCATACGCTGTATATAATGCCAGTAAAGTTGATACAAATAATAAAGTGGTTCCGATCATGCCGGATGTATTCTTGAAATACTTTCTACCAAATATGCCAAGCATTAAAAAGCCTGCCAGTGGCAGTAAAATGATGAGTGTTATGTACGTTGCGTTTGGCATGGGGCCTTAAAATTTCATCTCTTCTGCTTTCTCCACATCAATTGACTGGTGGCTGCGGTAAAGATTTATAATGATCGCTATGGCTACAGCAGCTTCTGCTGCAGCAATGGCAATGATAAAAATGGTGAAGAACAATCCATCCAGTTTATCGTACCACAAATATTTATTGAATGCAATAAAATTCAGGTTCACACTGTTCAGAATCAGTTCCACGCTCATCAGCATGGTCACCAGGTTGCGCCTGGTAAAAAATCCATACACACCTATGAAGAACAGGGTGGCGCTGATGAATAACATGTGATATATCAATCCCGGTTCTATCATGCTTTTTCGGGTTTACTTTTTAATGCGATCACTATACAGCCGATCAATGCTGCCAGCAACAAAATACTTACCACTTCAAAAGGCAACGCATATCCATTATCATCAACTCCCAGCATCTGGTAACCGATGTTCGCCACTGTTGGTTCAACAGCCTTGTTACCGGTTCCTGTAAATTCATGTTGTGCCAGTTGCAGCATCACCAGTGCAAGGCCGCAAAAAGCTGCCAGTGCAGAAAACAACTGCCTGCCCATTTTTTGTTTGGGCAATTGCTCACCGGCCTGCTGGGTAAGAAAAATCGAAAAGATGATGAGCACTACTATTCCGCCAACATATACCACGATCTGAACAGCCGCTATAAATTCATAATTCAGCCAGAAATAGATACCGGCAATGCCGATCAGCGAAAACAATAAATAGATAGCCGCCCTGAAGATCATCCGGGTGGTAACAGCCAGCACCGCACTCACCAAAGTGATCGCAGCCAGCAAATAAAATATGATCGTTGATCCGCTCATCTGTCTTTTTAAATCATTTTATTAATCCAGATCCTTCACTATCGCTCCCGATGACAATTCGTTTTGACATTATTCTATTCCCTCCCGGATCTTTGAACCGGGTTTATTTAAAATTTTTGTCAGTTCCGCCCTGTCGTAAACACTGTGCTCAAATGTCTGCGCCATCTTTATCGCATCCGTGGGGCAGGCAACGATACATAAATTGCACATGGTACACAGTTCCAGGTGATACACAAATTTGTCGATGGCTTTTTTCTTTTTGCCTTCGGGAGTTATATCAAATTTGGTTACAATTTTTATGGTTGCATTGGGACAGGCCAGCTCACAGGCTGTACAACCGGTACAGGCATGTTCATTGTGCTCATCATGTATCAATACCACTTCGCCTTTGAACCGGTCGGCCATGACCAGGGTATCCCGGTTATCCGGGTATTGCTCGGTAATGATCTCCTTGTGATGCGTGAAATAATAACCGGTCCGGCGCATGCCTACCAGGAGTGATTTTATCCCGCTAAAAATATCCTTTATGTATTTTACAATAAACATTATCTCAGTTTAGGAGGTTTAGAAGGTTTAGAAAGTTTAGACTAAACAATCTAAACCTTCTAACCATTCTAAACCATTTTAAAAATGCCACTTCAAAATGGCAATGGCTGTTACCAATAATAAATTGAACATACTTATCGGCAATAAATATTTCCATTCTAAATTCAATAATTGATCAATACGCAAACGCGGGAATGTCCACCTGAACCACATGATCACGAATATCAGGAAAAATGTTTTGCCAAAAAACCAGATACTCGATGGTATATAATCCATCACATGGTTGAATGCTTCCCAGTTACCGATATGAAAAGGCATCCACCCGCCCAGGAATAAAGTAGCCCCAATGGCACATACTATAAATACATTGATATATTCTGCCAGGAAGAACAATGCGAATTTCATTCCTGAATATTCAGTATGGAAACCTGCGGTGAGTTCTGATTCTGCTTCAGCCAGGTCAAATGGTGCCCGGTTGGTTTCGGCGGTTACGGCAATGATAAAGATCACAAATGAAATGAGTACCGGGATATGACCTTTAAAGATCCACCAGCCATCGGCCTGGGCATTGATGATATCGGTAATATTCAGACTGCCGGTTAATACCACAATGGTGAGGATGGATAATCCTGCTGATAATTCGTAACTCACGATCTGCGCACCGCTGCGCATGGCTCCCATCAATGAATATTTATTATTGCTTGCCCAGCCGGCCATTAAAATACTGATGACCATGATGGATGAAATGGCAGTTATGTATAACACCCCGATATTCATATCCCATAGCCGGAAATCTTTTGCAAAAGCGATGGGCGCCATCAACAGCATGGCTACCATCATAGCGATATACGGGGCCAGGTTGAATAAGAATTTATCAGAACCATCAGGCGTCATACCTTCCTTCACAAGCAGTTTAACGGTATCTGCCAATGACTGTAACATACCTTTGGGGCCTACACGATTTGGACCAAGCCTGATCTGCATCCAGGCAGCCACCCTTCTTTCCATAAGCACCAACACCAGGCCGAGTGCCGCAAACAAACCAATTACAGATACCCCGGCAATCACCATTTCAATGGTCATTGCCCAGGTTGGATTGAACATTTCGTTCAACCAATCATGAATTGCTGTTGATATTTTTGATAAGCTCCACATCTTTAGAATATCGAACAAGGAACAAGGAATGTTGAATATTGAAGTTGGTAATTCCGTTCATCATTCGAAATTCCTTGTTCCTTGTTCATTATTGTTTTTTTAACGATCAATGTCTGGTATTACTAAATCCAACGTACCCATCATCGCCACCAGGTCGCCTAATTTACCGCCCCTGGCCATTGTATCCAATGCCGAAAGGTTTGAAAATCCCGGTGAACGGAATTTGATACGGTAAGGTGTAGTTGCACCTTCACTCACTATATAAACACCCAATTCTCCCCTGGCTGTTTCTACCCGGGTATAAAATTCACCTTTGGGTAATTTCAACACGGCTTTTGTTTTTGCCTGGAAATCGCCTTCGGGTATATTATCGATCAACTGTTCAATGATGCGGATGGATTGTTTCATTTCCCGTATCCTTACCATGTACCGGGCAAGCGAATCGCCATCGGTTTCCAGGATCTCATCAAACTGCACTTTGTCATAAACGGCATAAGGATATAATTTCCGGATATCACAGCTTAAGCCGCTACCCCTGCCCGATGGGCCGGTGCATCCAAAAGAAACAGCATCTTCTTTTGATAAAAAGCCTACCCCCTTCATCCTGTTTATAAAAATGATATTGCCGGTTATCAGTTCATCATATTCATCTATCTTATTTTTAAACAGGGTGATGAATGCTTTTACTTTCTTCTGGAAATCCGGGTGCAGGTCGGCCATTAAACCTCCCGGTACATAATAATTCATGGTCAGTCTTGCACCACAGGTTTCTTCCATGATCTCGTTGATCTTTTCCCGTTCACGAAAAGCATGAAAGAAAGGAGTGAATGCCCCGATATCCATGGCCATGGCGCCCCACCACAATTCATGCGATGCGATCCTGGTGAGTTCATCCATGATCACACGGATCACCTGTGCCCTTTCCGGAACTTCAACCTGCATCCCTTTTTCAACACATAAGGCGCATGCATGATTGTTGATATGAGCTGAGAGATAATCCATACGGCTGGTTACATAAATAAACTGGCGGTAGGTCAAACTCTCACACATTTTTTCAATAGAGCGGTGAATATACCCAAGATGCGGCTCAACTTTTTTGATGGTTTCACCATTGAGTGTGATCACCAGGTGCAATACACCATGTGTTGCAGGATGCTGGGGTCCTACATTGATGATCAAATCACCCTCGGTTGTTGTGCCTATCTCTTCTAACATAAAAATATCGAACAAGGAACAAGGAATGTAGAATTTTGATGTTGACAATTCCTCACAGAGTCCTGCGGACAATCATCAATCGTAATTCCCTTTTCCTTGTTCATTATTGTTTTAAAGTTTTATCATATTAACCGGGTCCTCAAAATTTTTCAGCATTGGGTTTTTACCTTCCCATCCATCAGGTAATATCAATAACCGAAGGTCGGGATGATTTAAAAAATTGACACCGAACATTTCATACACTTCACGCTCATGGAAAATGGCTGTTTTCCATATATGGCTTACCGATTCTATTTCCGGATTATTGAAATCCAGTTTAGACTTTATGACGATGTTGTGCCGGAATTTTGTTGAACTGAGGTGATACACCATCGTAAGATGTGTCTTAAAATCAATGCAGGTAAGACAAAAAAGATAATCTAAGAATAACGAATCCTCATTACGGAGTTTGCCTGCAAATGTTAACCAGTCTGTTGGCTCAATATTAATATTAAGCCATTCTCCTGTCTCATCAAAAATAGCTGACGGGAGCAGTTCGGTTATTTTGGTTTTCAATTCCTCGTTATTCATTCCCAGACTTTATTTGTTCTCTTGTTAATCCTTTTTTTATTTTTTCCTGTAAGGAGATCAGTGCATGCAGCAGTGCTTCCGGCCTAGGCGGGCAACCGGCCACATATACATCTACCGGTATAATATGATCTGCGCCTTTTACCACAGAATAGGTATTGTAAAAAAATGGTCCACCGCTGATGGCACATGCACCCATGGCAATTACATATTTGGGATCGCCCATCTGGTCATACAAACGCTTTAATACCGGTCCCATTTTATTAACAATGGTACCTGCAATAATGATCACATCGGCCTGCCTTGGCGAGGCGCGTGCTACCTCAAATCCAAACCTGGAGAAATCATATTTGGCGCCGGCTACGGCCATATATTCAATACCACAGCAACTGGTTGCAAAGGTAGGCCAAAAGGAATTTGACCTTGCCCAGTTGATCACATCATCCAGTTTACTCAAAACAATGCCTCCCCGGGATCTCCTGTATTTCTCCCGGAAAATCAACTGCTTTATTTTGTTGTTCGGTCATGTAACTTTAAACTTTTAAATCATTAAACCTTTTAGACTTTTACTTACATCCACTTCAATGCCCCTTTTTTATGAGCATATAAAAATCCCATGAATAAAATGAAGAAGAAAATAACAATTTCCACCATGGCTATCCACCCTACCGATTTTGCAACTACAGCCCATGGGAAAAGAAAGATCAGTTCCACATCAAATATCAAAAATATCAGGGCAAATAAGTAGTATCCCACATTTAACTGTATCCAGGTTTTACCTGTGGTGGGAATGCCACACTCGTATGGTTCTCCTTTTTGGGAATTTTTGGTTGCTTTTGTAACAAGCTTTGCTATTAAAACTGCAATGGAAGAAAATGCCAGTGCTGCAACGATCAAAACAATCATGGAAGATGCACCCATAGAAAAATAATTATTGAATGTTTTTTATGGCTACAAGTTAAGAAAGAAATGTGTATTATGGATCAAAATGAAAGCAAGGTTTAATCAGTACAATATATGATATAGATCATTTTCTATGGCATGTGCATGTATTATGCCGGCTACCCGTATATTTCTATATGAATATCTTTTTTATCATAGCCCATATCAAGGATCCTTTCTTTTGCATCATCGATCATGCCGCGCCAGCCGCATAATAAAAATTCAGCCGGCTGCCGTTCCCTGCACAGGTCTTCGTAAATATCATGCACATAACCGCTTGCCCCTTCCCAGGTTTCTCTCGAAAGGGTAGGTATATAAGTAAAGCCCATAAGTGTTTCATCCAGTTTTTTCATTTCTTCATAATACAGGATCGTGTCTTTTGTCCGGCATCCAAATATTAGAGTTATATTCTTATGAGGTATGTTCTTATCTTTAATATGATGCACCATGCTCCGGAACGGCGCAATGCCGGTACCCGTACAGATCAAAAACAATTCCTTATCCAATGGCTCTTTTAATATAAATACACCCTGTGCCCCGCGAAACGTAATTGCTGAACCAACTTTCAATTCATGAAAAATATAATTGGTTCCGGCCCCTTTTTTATCCAGCACAATGATCAGTTCAAAAACATTGGTACCATCGGGCCAGGAGGCAATGGAATAACTGCGCCAGCGCTTATTTGCTTTTTCGTGAATGGGGAGATCCAGGGTTACAAACTGCCCCGGTATAAAATCAAAGGAGGTTAATTCAGGGACTTCGATCCAGAACCTCCTGGTGGTTTTTGTTTCATCTTCAATGCGTATAACTTTTCCGGTTCGCCACGGTAATAATGCCATTGTTTATGTTTGCGGTAAGGTACAAAGAAATAAAATAAAAACGCTTCCGTAAAATGGAATTTACAGCCGCCATGATTGCACCATCTGTATTTACTGTATAATTATCCGTTGTGTATAAAACGAATTTGCTGTAAATATTTTAAGCTGGTATGTTCCTTTTGCCATGCTGCTTACATCAAGTGTGTTATAGCTGCCATTCAATTTGTATGATTTGACATTCCTGCCGGCGGCATCAAACAACAGCGCCCTTTCTGCACTGGCAGAAGATGCAATAAACAGTTTACCATCAACTACCGGGTTTGGATATACAGTAATATCATCACCGGTATTATTAAAGTTGATCCTCCTTACCGGTGAATAACGGAATGCAGCATCCCGGTCCAGCATTTTTAACCGGTAATAATTCAACCCGGCTGCAGGCTGCAGGTCTATAAAACTATAATTATTTTTCTGGTTGTTGTTCAAAGCAGTAACAGAACCAATAACTGAATAAAGAATACCATCCGTACTTCTTTCCACCAGGTATTTATCAGCATTCAATTCATTTTCTGTAGACCACTGTAATAAAACTTTTTTAGCCTGTTTGATGGCTTCAAAATGTAACAGGTTAACCGGCAGTGGATTTATGCCACCCGGACCGCCGTTGTTTAGCCAGAACTCACTGAAACTGTTAACCGGGAACTCGGCGTAATAGCCATTATCATAGGGAATGATCCCGGTATTGGCAGGCAGAATAAAAGTATGAAATCCTCCGTCATTATCTATAAGTGTTCCATTTTCCTGGGCAACAGTACCACTGAATTTGGTTACGCCCAGTTCATAGGGGTCCCTCGTAACAGTACAAATACCACAATTATTTGCTGCCAGTAAACTTTTGCTTCGGCATCTGTAAAATAAAAACGTACACTGATGTCTGTACCAGGCTGGTTTGCCGGCCTGATAACGATATTCCTGTTCAGGTAATACTGGTTATAATCCACCCTTACCGGCCCGGTATACGGGTAAACATCCACTGTAGTACTGCCAAGATCATCCCCGTTTGCATTCATGGATACTACCCTGGTTGCACCCGAATTAAAATGGATCCAGTTAGTGCCACTAACGGTTTGGGTTATGCCCGTAATGGGTGTGCCTGCATAAATAAGCGCCTTATCAAAAACATGTATATCATCAATACCTACTCCTTCAAAATTAAATGCCATGTCGCCCGACATTACAAAACGGAAACGCACATTATTGCCCGTAGTTGGTATATTAACACTGGCCACATGCCAGGTTCTTAAAGAAGGCCTCCACTGATGCTTACCGGTGGGGTCGTTGTACCAATTAATTCCTCCGCCATTTGTTCCAAGCCTTGTCCAGGTAACACCGCCGTTAGTTGAATATTCAACCCAGGTATAATCAGCAGGAGTGGCATCTTCCAGCCTGAAAATATGGCTGAATGATAAAACCGGCTGCGTTAAACCGCTTAAATTAAAACAGGGCGAATACAAATAAGAAAGTTCATTGTTGTTATAATTACCGGTTAAGCCGGTAACCCAGGCTTTGGTTCCATTGGCCGCTTTATTGATAATGGTTTTGGCCGGCGTACCCCATTGCCAGCTGCTGTTTTGCCCCTTGCTGTACCAGCTTCCTGCATCACTTTCAAAACCCTCCAGGTAAGGAAACGAACTTACGACCGGGCTTACCCTGAAATTATAATTCAGGATACTGTCGTTGCTGTTGTACGTATCGGCAGGTTCATTTACCCAGAAATTAAAATTGTAATCGGTATTTAGCACCAGGTTTACTGGTGCAGCAAAATTATGTATTGTTATCCCCGGGGGCAAAGCCGCAATGGTTTCCATAACATTGCCGCCGCCATTTACATTGTAGTATACCGGTACATTTATAAAGGTGCTGCTGCTGTAATTTTTTATTTCTACTGAAACGGTATTACTTCCTGCATTACCGCAGCCGGTAATGGATGGTGAAACAATACGGGTTATGCCAATATCATTTACAACTTCCCGTATCCCTACATCATCAAAAGTATAGCCATCATCCTGGTCAAGAACCGGGTCAGGTAAATTGGCAGAAGTAAAACCCTGGTGGGCAAATTTTACCTGGAAGCTGCTGCTGAGAGGCTGCGCAGGCAACACGGTATCCAATACGTCATTTATATTGATGATGCCGTGCTTATAATCTCCCAGCGCTGCCTGGTTGGCTACCAGGTCGTAAGCTAAAACCCAGGGACTGGTATCGCTGCCGCGGATCCATACTTTATTGTTTGGATGATTTTCATTGCCATGATTTTTGTAATAAAAATCCAGGCGTAATTGCTGCCCGCCAGAATAATTGCCCAGGTTATAGGTCATCCACAGGCTGTCGGTATTTAAAGCCCCAACCGGGAACTGGTCTAATGTAATGGCTTTATTTCCGCTCCGTGAAAATCCTGAATTCACAAATGTCCTGGCACGGCCCCTGGTTGTATTTGCATTAAAGTCAACCCGGTCAATACTATCGAGGCCAATGGTTTTTACAATATAATCCTTCGTCAATGCATTTTCAAAATCATCCAGTACCGGAAGTGTCAGCAATGCATTTGCTAAATGTTTAACGGTAACCATTGTTGTGTCATCCAATACCTGTGTATCGAGGGTTCTTTTCACCCATGCTTTTACCTGGTAAATTCCGGGTGCCGAAAAATCGGCTGTTGTTGCAAAAGTATATTGGATGCTCCCCATGGCGGCAATAACTGTGGATACAGTTTCCATAACCGCAGGGTCATTATTTATTTTGTAATACAGGTCATAACTGCCCGATGTAGCCGCATTATCCAGGTTTTTAATGGTGAACCTGATCTGTTCTGTTGCAGTTAATGCCGATGATGTGAACTGCCTTCCGGTTACAGGTGCATTTACAGAAACTGCTTTCATATTATTGTCAAATACCGTTAATGAACATAAGCCAGTGGCTGGTATTACCGATTTTGATATCGATCTCCTGCCATTAATGATTGCACTGTTTGCACTAACTCCAAACCAGTAAGTTGTTGTATTGTTTAAGCCCGGTATTAAATAAGTAAGACTTGTAGTATTACCGATAATGGCCATGGTATCGGCTTTCAGCTGCCAGATATCGTAATTGGTTGCACCGCTGATCGCCGGCCAACTGAGTTGTACATATCCCTCACAGGGAACCGTAGCCGTAACAAGCGGCTGCCCGATCACACTGAAACTAAAATCACTCTGGTCGGAAAAGACCGAAGCATTCCTGCTTACCCTGATCAAATAATCATTGCTGATGGTTACAGGAACCTCCCACTCATAAGATTGTGCATTTGCAGGAACGGTATCAGAAATAAGGTGCCATGAAGTGCCGTCAAAATATTCAAGCGTAAATTTATTTGCCTCATCACCATATGCATTCCAGCGAATGAATTCCTTTTCGCCGGGAACCAGTTTTTCATCGCCAAAAGGATATTCAACGGTTACCCCGTTCATATCCACCTGGTAGGTTACGATATATACCTGCGGGCCATAAGGCAGTGCAAATGAATTTACATGAATATCATAATCTCCAGCGGCCGGGTTATCAATTACAACCTGTTCAATATTGTTTACCCGGTCTACACCGGGTATTGCATTTACATTAACATTGGCAGGCGTTGTATCCAGTATTAAAGGCAGGTGTGTAATATTGCCCGGCGCCACCACGGTGAGGTCGAAGTCGTTTATCAATGCAGCAGCGGCATTGGGTGCAGCCGCAGTATCTGCCCAGTACAACATAACCTCTAACATTCTTGCACCGGCACGAACAGAAATGGCATTGGCCGATCGGGTTGTACTGCTGATAAAGAACCGGTTATTTTCAATGGCATCCGCAGCCCGCCTTGCATTTAAATTTCCAAAACCAAAAGTAAAATCCGGCCCGGGATTACCCAGGTCTTCGGCGCTGTTGCACAAAACAGCTTTTATCAATGAAGCCTGCGGAACAGCGCCGGCATTCGATCTGCGGTATTGCTCATTTAATAAGGTAGCAACGCCTGCCACAATGGGTGAAGCCATACTGGTACCGCTGCTGAATTCATACCCTAATGCATGCCTTGTTGAAAAAACCCGGTAACCCGTTGCCACGATCTCAGGTTTTAACCTGCCGTCGTCAACAGGCCCCCGGCTTGTAAAAAAGGCCGGCGCATACAGGGTATCAACAGAGCCAACGGTCAATACATTTTTGCTACCTGGTAGCCCGATTTGATGGTGGCATAGCCATAGGGATAAGGTGAACAGGTATTTCTGCCATCATTACCGGCAGCAAAAACATGCAGCAATTTTTCATGTTCGCCCATCTGCCTGTCAATATAATTACTCACCACATCATAAGCGCCTGATCCTGCACAACTGTCCTGTGCATTGGTATAGGAATTATTGGTAACAACCATATTATAATCTGCAACATACGTTGGAGCAGCTGTTATGATATCACTGAAGTACTGGCTCACAATAGTTGCACGTGGTGCCATGCCGTTATGTTTTGGATCCAGTAAACCTGCACCTGCCACGGTGCCGGATACATGTATGCCGTGAAAACTGAACGGAAAAGGAACGCGGTTGATGACCCTGCTGTTGAAGTCGATATGTTGTGTAACGATCTCAGCATTATCACCCACACCAACTACAATGCCTTTACCGTTTAAATTTTTTCCCGATGGAGACAATAAAGCAGCAACGGCATGCTTGCCCCTGCTTTTATAATTCAACGGCCTGTCGGTTAAGCTTTGTAAACTTATATAACTAACAAAGGGCAATGCTGCAATGGCATTAACCTTACCGGTATCCACCCGGATAAAAACAACATCGGTTTCCAAAAACTTTGTTGGGATGATCAAAGCGCCGAGATGCAGCAATGCTTCAATTACAACAGACCGGTTAACTGAAGTATAATAACTGACAGCCATCAATAGCTGCCCATCCATGTTGCCGGTTTGACGGTAACCCGTAAATGCTTTATCGATCTTATAAAATGCAGGAATGATGTTTACGGAAATAATACCGGACTGGCCGGCTTTTGTAAAATCATAACCGTTACTGACCGTTGACAGGTAGGCATTGCCCGGTATGTAGGTTTCCAGGTTCAACCCCGCCTTTCGCAAATTTTGCTGAACCGGCAGGGACGGCAGTTTTGAGAACTGCACCAACACATAATAATTATTATTAAAAAGAGAAACCTGCAGTTCCTGTTTCTGAAAAGATTGTTGCCGGATATTATTACCGGTGATGAAATTCCCTGCAGCAAAGCGAACCGGTATATCAATATCCTGTGCAGTTAAGTTGCCGTAACTGAATAAAAGAAAGCTATAAAAGAGAAGTGAATAGAATTTTTTCATTTGGTTACACTGCCATTGGATTTTCTTTCAAAATGCCCCGGTTACAAAAATATATATAAAAACACTGTTAAGACAACCCAGATAACGTTTTAGTTGCCTTCATATTGCTGTTTTAAACAGATTATATGCTGCATTTTTTATTCGGCTTATCTTTGCTGCCCTGATGAACCTGGAAATGCTGATGAACGGATATGCCAATGATCCCCGCTGTTTTACAATAGTGGACAGGATCACTGCATCCCAACCCCAACAAATTCAGCTTACAGGACTGCATGGAAGTGCTGCTTCATTCATTGTTTCGGCGGTTTTTAACCATCCTTCGGCATCGCAGTTAAACCATCTTATTATATTGCGGGATGCAGAAGAAGCTGCCTATTTTCACAATACACTTGAGAATATAACGAGCGCCTTAAACCTGTTTTATTTCCCTTCGCCGTTTAAAAATAAAAAAAATTACAGGCTGCTTAACCCCAGTCATGTAATGTTAAGAACTGAATGCCTTACCCGTTTTTCCAACCCATTGGGTAAAAACCGGGTGGGTGCCATCATAACCTACCCGGAAGCATTATTTGAAAAAGTGGTGTTACCCAAAACATTATCAGACAATATCATTTCCATCAAACAGGGCGATACGATCGATACCAATGCCATTTACGAAAAATTTGTGAGCTATGGATTTAAACGTACCGATTTTGTATATGAACCCGGCCAGTTTGCCGTTCGTGGAGGTATTCTTGATATGTACTCCTTTGGCAACGAAAAACCATACCGGGTAGAGTTGTTTGGCAACGAGGTTGACAGCATCCGCATTTTTGACCCGGAAACCCAGCTGAGTGAAAGAAAATTACTGCAGGTAAGCATCATTCCCAACCTTACCGCCCTGCAGGCTGGTATTGAAGCAGAATTTGATGCCGGTGATAAAGTTTCTATCCTGGAATTTTTACCTGAAAATACAGTGGTATGGAGTGAGGATTGGAATTTCATAAAAGAAAAAATAGAACAACAGGAAGAAGACCTGCAACTTTACCTCGAGTTGCTGAAACAGAACCCGGTTAGTATTGCTGCATCAGATGAAGAAGATAATTACTTATCAAAGACGGAAGTGATTGAAACTGATTTTTTAAATGCTGCAATACTTGAACAACAAATACTTAACCGGCATGTTATTGAGTTGGGAAATAAAGCGCACTTCGCCACGATCAATGAACAACGAACAACGGTCAATTTTGCAACCAAAGAACAACCCGCCTTTAACCGAAATTTCGATTTCTTAATAAAAAATCTTAAGGAATACGAAGCGAAGCAATACAATATTTATCTGTTTGCTGAAAACCCAAAACAGCTGGAACGGCTTCATGTGATTTTTACTGACCTGGCCACAGGCCCCGGTGGGAAAGCTGAGATCAATGTTATTCCTATACCCACTTCCATTCACGAAGGATTTATTGACGAGCGGGAACTGCAGCCCGGCGATTATATTACACACATTGACCATGGAGTCGGCGTGTACAGCGGTTTACAGAAGATAGAGGCAAATGGCAGGATGCAGGAAGCCGTGCGCATTCAATATAAGGACGGTGACCTGCTGTATGTAAATATTTCTTCCTTACATAAAATAAGCAAGTACAGCGGCAAAGAAGGAACGGTTCCTAAAATGAATAAGCTGGGCAGCGATGTTTGGAACAAACTGAAAGACAAAACCAAAAAGCAGGTAAAGGATATTGCTACCGACCTGATCAAATTATATGCCCAGCGCAAGAGCCGGGAAGGATTTGCACACAGCCCGGATAATTACATGCAAACCGAACTTGAAGCCAGTTTTATTTATGAAGACACACCCGACCAGGGCAAAGCAACTGAAGATGTAAAACGGGATATGGAAAAACCATCGCCCACGGACAGGCTGGTATGCGGTGACGTGGGCTTTGGTAAAACTGAGATCGCCATCCGCGCCGCCTTTAAAAGCTGCTGTGATGGAAAACAGGCTGCTGTTTTGGTGCCCACTACCATCCTGGCCTACCAGCATTATAAAACATTTGGTGACCGCTTAAAGGATTTCCCGGTAACGGTGGATTTTATCAACCGTTTTAAATCGGCCAAAGAGAAAAAAGAAACCCTGCAAAAAGTTGCTGAAGGAAAAACAGACATCATCATTGGCACCCATGCATTGCTGGGCAAAGATGTAAAATTCAAAGACCTTGGCATTATGATCATTGATGAGGAGCAGAAATTTGGTGTGGCGGCAAAAGAAAAATTAAAACAGCTGAGAACAACCGTTGATTCACTAACACTAACGGCAACGCCAATACCAAGAACCCTGCAATTCAGCCTGATGGGTGCCCGTGACCTGAGCATCATCAATACGCCACCGCCCAACCGCCAGCCCATTCAGACCGAAGTGATGGTCTTTAATGAAGATGCCATCCGCGATATCATTTATTATGAAACGGAAAGGGGCGGACAGGTTTTCTTTATCCATAACCGGGTAAAGGGCTTGGCCGAGATGAAGGAATTTATACAGGGGCTTTGCCCGGATGTAAGTATAGCCTATGCCCACGGACAGATGGATGGAGACGACCTGGAAGATACCATCCTCGACTTTATGGATAAAAAATATGATGTGCTGGTTTGTACCAATATTGTGGAGAGCGGTGTTGACATTCCTAATGTAAATACCATCATTGTAAACAATGCCCACCAGTTTGGCCTGAGCGACCTGCACCAGCTAAGGGGAAGGGTTGGCCGCAGCAATAAAAAAGCATTCTGTTACCTGTTTGCGCCACCCATGAGCACTTTACCTGTTGACAGCCGAAAGCGCCTGAGTACACTGGAGCAATACAGCGACCTGGGCAGTGGATTCCAGATCGCCATGAGGGACCTGGACATACGCGGCGCCGGCAATATGCTGGGAGGAGAACAAAGCGGTTTTATTGCCGAGATCGGTTTTGAAATGTACCAGAAAATTTTAGACGAAGCCATACGTGAATTAAAAAGAACCGAATTCAAAGAATTATACAAGGAAGAGATCGCACAACAGGATGATTTTGTAACCGACTGCAGTATAGATACTGATCTTGAAATTTTAATACCCGACAGTTATGTGGAAAGTATTACCGAAAGATTATCACTGTACAGCAGGCTGGATAATTGCGAAAATGAAGAAGACCTTACCGCTTTTCATGCTGAAATGACCGACCGGTTCGGTCCAATACCTGCACCCGTGGAAGACCTGTTCACCACCGTGCGTTGCCGGAGACTTGCCGTGGAACTGGGTTTTGAAAAACTGTTCTTAAAAAATGATACCCTCAGGTGTTTCTTTGTAAGCAACCCCGACTCGCCTTATTTTCAAAGTGATATCTTTAACGGCATTCTGTTGTTTTTACAAACCGGCACCAACAAGGGGAAATTAAAACAGGTTGGCAAGAACGGGATACTGGTAGTGGAGAGTATAAAAACGATGCATGAATTATTTTCTTTTTTAGATAAGATGAAAAAGAGCATTCCATAAATTTAACGGATCAACATGACTGTGCCTTGCCGCTCAACAACCAGTCCACGGTAATCAATGCCACTTGCAATAACGACATATACCCCGCTGTTCTGTTGTTTACCGTTAAAAGTTCCATCCCAGCCATTCAGAAAATCGGTTGTGTAAAATACCTGCTGGCCGAAACGGTTAAAAATTTTCAGGTATTTAAACTCCCTGATGCCGACCGGTTTTCCTTTGTACAGGTCATTCAATCCGTCGCCGTTTGGTGTAAAGGCATTGGGTAAATAAATTTCGGGAGCCTGGTAAACCTGTATGGTTATATCATCAAAACTTTCGCAGCCGATGGGTGTATAAGCTCTTACGGTGTAGGTATACGTTTGCGTACCGGTTAACAGGGCTACAGGGTTTGCAATGTTTGGATCATTGAGCCCGGTTGCGGGAGTCCATTCATAATTTACTCCCCCGCTTGCCTGTAATTGTAAAGGCTGGCCGGATGCTATAATGGTATCATTACCGGCAAATGCCTGGGTACTGTAAATTTTGATATTTTTTGGGGGCAGATCAGTTATACAGCCATTGGCTGCCACAGCTCTTAAATTTACAGGAAATGTTCCACCGGCTGTATACACATACATTGTATCTTTTGCGTTTGACATGCCGCCATCGCCAAATGTCCATTTCCAATCAGTAACATTACCTGAATTGTCGGTAGCCGTAAATGGTACCGGTATATTTTTACAGGCATCATTAAAGGTAAAACTTACATCCGGTGCAGGGCTGATCAAAATAGTTTTAACAGCAGTATCACTTGCACATCCGGCATTACTGGTTGTAACCAGCTGAATGGTTTGAGCGCCTGCCGTAAAGACCCGTTCAGGATTCTGCAGATTGCTCCATACTGTTCCGTTATGGATCCAGTTCCATTGATTGGGAACTCCTACAGCAACCAAAGTTGAATCGGTAAACTGAACATTCAATCCTGTGCAAAGTGGGTTGCTGTAACCAAAATTTGCCAATGGTTTACTGCCGATCTGCACAACCTTTGTATTTGTTGCTTCGCATCCATCTGCCCCGATTACTTTTTGTTTAACGGTATAATCACCAGCAGCAATATAGGTATGTACCGGGTTTAAATTAACGGAATCTACAGGACTGCCATCTCCAAAATCCCAATAAAATTTTACAATGGGCGTAAAGGAAATGGTTGAATAGTAAAATGTTACCGGTATATTTATACATCTTTTTTGGTTTGCACTAAAATTAAATGCCGGATTTAAGGCGATCTTAAATTTCTGTAGATTATTTTCCCCACCGGTAGCCCCGGTAAATCCCCAGTACACAAAAGGGTCACCGGAAAATACATCAGTTACAAAATCCTTTACTACAGAAAGCCTTAAGCTGCCGTCAACCGCTGCAGTTAAGGTTTTGGAGGAGGCATTCCATACAATTCGCAGTGAATGCCAGTTTCCATCTTCAATATTATCATTACCATTTAGAGCTGTAACCGGGCCTGCAATATTATTAACCGTGGTATGACTGATATCTCCATTTAGCTGAACAGCAATATGATCAAAAGCAGGATCATTGTTATTCCCGTTCTCATAGGTGTCGATGATCACCCCTACTGCAGGTGTTATGCCTTCATATCCCATGCCTCCACCACTTGATCCAACACTGGTACTCACCGGCTGCAGCACAAATGCAATACCATCAGCGCCCGGGGAATTATTACTGCCCAACAGCACATCAAAATTAAAATCGAAAGATTGGGTAAGATCTATTTTTATATTATTCCATACAGAGCCTCCCTGCCAGTTAACTGCAGCTGTTAAGGTGTATTCATTACAGGCATCCCGGGTTGCATTTCCATTGAGCGTATATTGGGCAAACAGGTTCTGGCAAAAGAAAAGTAAAAAATAAGGGTCAGTATTTTTTGCATTCATACTTATATCAGGTATAAAATTAAACTTTATTTACGGTGATACATCCTAATCTTTCTTCATCACGATCTTTTCGTTCATATCAGCCAATACCTGTTTTTTAAAATCAACCAATTTTGAGTAATCGGCAGCCTTGATAACCCTGTCTTTAATTTGCAGTATTGCAATTGTTGTAAGTGTCCGGGTGGCTGCATCCCAGCTGTAATTACAGGTATACTGAGCAAAAGGAAACTGTACAGATTTGTTGCCTGGCCTGGCTTCCAGTGAAAAGCCGGCCGGGAATATATACACGGTTGTATCCAGCACCTGGTATGGCCTTGTAAAATAATAATCCCTTACCCGCTTTTCATATTCCGGCACCTCTTCATCAAAAACGGGATAGAGCCTGGCTTCAAAAAAAAGTTTATTGCCGGCATTAAATGAATAAATTTTTTCATAGGCCATGACCGCCTCAACCCGGTAAGGATTGTTTTTTTGTTTTGAATTGCTGATCTCAAAAACATCCGGGTGCTTCCATTCCATATTGGTCAGAAAATATTTCTTTTTATCATCTTCTGCCAGGTCGTGATAATACATCAGTACATCATTCCTGCTGTCGCCATACAGGGTACCGGATGTTTTTACTTTAGCGCCACCGTCTTCATTAACGGCAATCACCGTATGTATACTTTCGGTATTGTTTTTATAATTACTCACGGGTGTATTTACCAACACACCTCCCTCATCTGTGATCATCATGGCTTTACGGTTTTCGGTCCAGTCGCCCAGTTCCCCAAAGGGCAGTGTAGTACTGGTACACTCCAGCCATATAGTATCTTTTTGCTGCGGAATATTAAGTATAACGTGGTTAAAATAATTGGCCGAAAAATCTTCATGCACATTCCGGGGCATTGTACTGCCCTGGATGATCACCAGGTTGGATTTAACATCAACTGCATCCAGTGCTGATTTTAAATAATTGCTCAGTGCCTTGCAGTCGCCATACTTTTTATCGTCAACAAAACTTGCCGGGAATGGCCTGAGCCCGCCTATGCCCAGTTGTATACTGACATACCGCATGTTGTGCTGCATATAGTTATATAGTATTGCTGCTTTTTCTTTACTGCCGTTTGCCGTTTTTACCATGTCGCGGTAAAAATTCTTTTTATCTTCTGAAAGGCCGGTTGTTTTGGCATATAGGATATTTATCCACGATACAATATTTTCTCAGGTACTCATGTCACCTTGATAATCATCCAGTTGAAATTTATTGGGTGCAATAAAAACAAAAGGTTCGTATGCATAAGCTGAGCCGCTGTATTTCTCAAGTTTATAAGCCTTTGCATTTTTCAATTCCCACCTGTAAATATCTTTATTACCGGTCCTGGTAATTTCGGGCTGCATAGCTGTATTAACCATTTTATACCTGACTCCCGGATCGTCCGGCACTTCCACTTCAAAAACCGAATGTTGTACAGATTGCCAGGGTGGATGCATCCGGTAACCGGGTAAACTAAAAATACCCTTGTATTTTATGCTGTAATTAAATTCTACGGTTAACGGGTATGTTGGCGCATTCACGTAAAAATAAGTAAGCTTCCCTTCCGGTACCAGGCCCTCTCCGTAATTTTCGGTTTTCATATCTTTTTTGGTGTACGTATTCCTTTTATTTCCCAGCAGGTCATAGGTTCTTATTTCTGCATCATCCAGCATATCAAACTTATCCGAAAATTTTTCAAAAGCAAGATTCCATTTAGCCTGTTCGTTCATCACTGTAAAGACCTGCCGCACTTCATACCTGGCGGTATTTTTATCTTTAACAGTCAGTTTAATATACTCTTCCCGCATCACCATATTTGCATCTTTTTTTAATGAATCGGGAATGGTAAGGGCAGAATATATATTCAGTTGGGCATGACTGCAAGGAATTGCAAGGAAAAACAATAAAAGCGCAGTAACTATTTTCATAAATGGATCAGATAGTTTTGATGCTGAAAATTAGTATTAATTATTAATACAGTTCCCCGTTTTTAAAACAAAAAAAGGCCATCCCGTTAATACGGAATGGCCTTCATACATTTTAAGGTCAAATATTACCAGGCTTTTTTAGCCACCCCGTTTTTAACGGCTTCCAGTGCTGTAGCTTCGCTAAGCATGGTGGTCATTTTATTTCCTTTTCCGTCGTTGCCCTGGGCCATATAGCCCCCACGGGAAGTTTTGGTTATTACTGCATCCTGCATTGGAACGTTTTTTTCCTTTGTTTTCATGCAATAGGCTGTTAGCATTTTTGACATTTTAATGAATTTATATGGTTAGTAAATATGGATGTAGGAATTCGCCCTCAAGCGAGTTCTTACTTAAGAACAGGCTACAAGCTACTAAAAATATTGGTTTTGGCAAAAACCCACAACGTAAACCAGCTTGAAAATAGCCTGTTTTGAACGGGTTTATCCCCAAACCGGTTTTTGGAGTTTACTACGTAAAACCGAGGTTTTTCAACAATCCAACCCGCTGAAACAGCTATTAATATTAGTAAAAGGCTTAACAGACAATACTTTAGCTAAAACATATATAAAAGCAGGTATTTTACCTGTTCCATATAAACGGGTATAAAAAAAGGGGCAAGAGCCCCTTAAAATTGTGGTAAAATATATTAATATTATTTTTAAAAAAGCTTGATTTTAGCTTAAAAAATGCCTTTTTACACGTCGATCTTGGCATACTTGGCATGGGTTTCAATAAATTCCCGGCGTGGCGGAACCTCATCTCCCATCAACATACTGAACACACGGTCGGCCTCAGCTGAACTTTCAATAGTAACCTGTTTTAAGGTACGTGTTGCCGGGTTCATGGTAGTTTCCCAAAGCTGTTCAGCGTTCATTTCTCCCAAACCCTTGTATCGTTGTGTGTTTACACTGTCGTCTTTCCCCTGGCCGAATTGTTTGATCAGTGCTTTTCTTTCTTCATCATCCCAGGCATAGGCCTGATCTTTTCCTTTTTTAACAAGATACAATGGCGGCTGTGCAATAAATACGAAGCCCTGCTCAACCAGTTCTTTCATATAACGGAATATGAAGGTTAATATCAGCGTTGCAATATGACTGCCATCCACATCGGCATCCGTCATGATGATCAGTTTATGATAACGCAGTTTTGAAAGATCCAGGGCTTTGGGATCATCGGGAGTACCGATCTTTACGCCCAGTGCTGTGAACATATTGCGTATCTCCTCGTTGTCGTAAATCTTATGTTCCATGGCTTTCTCCACGTTCAATATCTTACCCCGTAAAGGCAGTATGGCCTGGTAACTTCTGTCACGGCCCTGTTTGGCAGTTCCACCGGCCGAGTCACCCTCCACCAGGTACAGTTCACAACGATGCGGGTCTTTTTCACTGCAATCGGCCAGTTTACCGGGTAATCCACCGCCGGTGAGTACACTCTTACGTTGAACCATTTCCCTGGCCTTTTTGGCGGCTGCCCTTGCCTGTGCTGCAAGTATTACTTTTTGAATAATGGTTTTGGCATCTTTTGGATTTTCTTCAAGATAAGCTGTTAAAACCCGGCTTAAAGTAGAATCCACAACACCCATTACTTCATTGTTACCCAGTTTGGTCTTTGTCTGTCCTTCAAACTGCGGCTCGGGAACTTTAACCGAAATGATGGCGCTTAATCCTTCCCGGAAATCGTCGCCTTCGATCTCAACCTTGGCTTTTTCAAACATGCCTTCTTTTTCGCCATAACTTTTAAAAACCCTGGTTATGGAACGGCGGAAACCGGCAACATGGGTTCCTCCTTCAATGGTGTTGATGTTATTTACATAGCTGAACAGGTGTTCCTGGTACCCGGTATTGTAGATCATGGCTACTTCCACCATTACATTGCTGGCTGCATCATGGCCGTCGCAATAGATCACTGTTGGCAGTAAGGGATTGCGGTTGGCATTCTTATCAAGCATTTCCACAAACTCAACGATACCTCCCTCACTGTAAAAGGTTTTCGAGTAGGTTTTACCGTCTTCATCCTTTTCCCTGAGGTCATGCATGTGAATGGTTATCTTCTTATTTAAGAAAGATAATTCCCTTAAACGGGCTTCTAAAATTTCACGGTTATAAACGCTGGCAATAAAAATAGACAGGTCGGGCCAGAACTGAACAGTTGTTCCGTGCTTATCTGATTTGCCGATCTCACGTACTGTATATTGCGGTATTCCTTTTGCGTATTCCTGTTCAAAGGTTTTTCCATCACGGTTAACAACAACGTGTAATTTGCTGCTCAATGCATTTACACAACTTACACCCACACCGTGCAAACCACCGGATACTTTGTATGAGTCTTTATCAAACTTTCCGCCTGCATGCAACACAGTCATGACCACTTCCAGTGCACTCCTGTTTTCCTTGGTATGTAACCCCGTAGGGATACCACGGCCATCATCTTCAACGGTGATGGAATTATCTTCATTAATGGTAACGGTGATGTTCTTACAATACCCGGCAAGGGCCTCATCAATGGAGTTATCCACCACTTCATAAACCAGGTGGTGCAAACCTTTTACACCAATATCGCCAATATACATGGCGGGCCTTTTGCGTACTGCTTCCAAACCTTCTAAAACCTGTATGCTGTCTGCACCATAACCAGAGTTGGCGGGAGCAGGAACTGCTGCTGTTTCTGTACTCATATTGTCGTTCTAAATCACTTTTTTTATGTAAAATTCTGATTCGGGCAAAGCTAAGGAAAACAGGCGTTTCGGGCAATAATTAAGGGTTTATTTTAAGATGAATTTATGCACTTGTTTTCACTCAAATTCATGATATACCAGGTAACCTTACCATACCCGGATACGCCCTGGAAAACATACCACTCCCGGTATTAACCTTGCCAAACCGGCTACTTATGATGTTTAAACATTCTTTCGTATATTTGCATTGAAATTTTTCAATGAATCAGCAACCCGACATATTAAGTATTGCACACAAACAGCCACTCATGCAGGATGACCTGGATGTGCTGCTGCATGTTGACCGTATTGTACCGGGTTCGGTGCAATACAGCATTAACCGCTACCGCAAACAGCCGCAATGGAATATTGATGATACCGGCATCCTGATCTATCATATTGAAAAAAACAACCCGGAAGCCAATTACCTGCAGCTGAATTTTTGTGTAAGCGGCAATGTGTACTGCAGGCAAAAACAGACCGAATGTGATTTCTGCAAATTCAGCACCAGTAAAAGCTGTGTTGAAAAAGTGGACAGCGTTGATGTAGTGAGTTTCAGTTTTAAGCCCAACTACCTGTCACAGTTTACCAATAACAGTACTGAGAATGGTTTAACTGAAAATGTACTTTCCTTTAAACACAAGACCTCTTTTTCCAAACAATTGCCACTTTGTGGCAAAACAAGGACAGCGATAGAAGCATTACTGAACCATACCTATACGGATACCCGGGAAAATATTTTTATCAATGCCCAAACCCAGATCCTGTTGCTATACAGTATGGATTGCATGCTGGGCGATGACAAGGAAACATCCTTTACCTGCAAGTTCCTGCAAAATGCCGATGACCGCGAAAAGATCATCAAAGCACGTGAAGTGCTGCTGCAGCATATCGGCGAACCCATTACCATTAAGGCGCTCAGCCGAAAGGTAGCCATCAATGAATGTTATTTAAAGAAAGGCTTCAAAGAAATTTTTGGTACCACCATTTTTGATTTTTACCAAAGCCAACGGATGGAACACGCCAAGTATTTATTGTATGAAAAAGGCCTAAGCGTGACCGAAGTTTCCATGCTGCTGGGTTATTCATCCATCTCCCATTTTTCCACAGCTTTTAAAAAACACACGGGCATCAAGCCATGTGAGTTGCTGCTCCGTTAGTTTTCCCATTTACGCAAATCCTTTTCCCGATAAAGCGGCTGTTTATTTTTTATGCCCGCATTTTTGCCATCTAAAAAATAAACATGGCGAAAAGGATCAGCATTTTAGTTTTAAGCATCGGTTTACATGTAACCATCACTGCACAGGATAATACCAACATTCAAAAAGATACCACAAAACCCGTTCATACATATTTGCCCGATGTAACTGTTGTGGGCCGTTACAGCAAAAGCGATATCCAGCAAATGCCCGAGATCGTCGGCACATCGATCTATGCAGGTAAAAAAAATGCACTGATCGTTCTGGATAATGTACATGGTAATGTAGTAACAAACAATATGCGCCAGGTCGTAGCCAAGGTACCCGGTATACATATCTGGGAAAGTGATGGCAGCGGCATACAGATCGGTTTGGCGGCAAGGGGTTTAAGCCCAAACCGCAGCTGGGAATTCAATGTTCGGCAAAACGGGTATGATATTTCAGCCGACCCGTTCGGTTATCCCGAAGCTTACTACAATCCGCAATTACAGGCGGTGCAGCGTATTGAAATTGTAAGAGGCCAGGGGCCCTGCAATATGGACCGCAGTTTGGCGGACTGGTAAATTATATTTTACGCAATGGCAGTGAGATCAGGAAAAAATTTGAGTTTGAAACGCAACAGACTGTGGGCAGCAATGGCCTGTTCAACAGTTATAATGCCATAGGCGGTAAAACTGAAAAAATGCATTACTATGGATTTTTTGATCACCGCAATGCTGATGGATACCGCAATAACAGTTCCTATTTTACCAATTCAGGTTTTGGAACATTTACATACAACATCAATAAAAAATTAAAGATCACAACCGAGCTGATGCGTTCACACATACGCAGCCAGCAACCCGGCGGGTTAACAGATGCACAGCTTCAACAGGATGTGAAACAAAGTTTCCGCAGCAGGAACTGGTTTGATATTACCTGGACAACAGCAGCCATCATTGCCAATTACGAATTCAATGAACATGCAAGAATGAATGTAAAGGTCTTTGGCATTTTTGGAAACAGGAACAGTGTGGGTTATTTGCCTGCGGGCGGCATCAGCATTGGTGATACGATCAACCATTCAACGCATCAGTACAATGCCAGGAATGTAAATGCCGATAAATACCGGAACGCAGGAATGGAGGCCCGTTTTATATCAGACTACCAGGTATTCCATACAAAACAAACAGTCTCGGCAGGAATACGCTTGTACAAAGGCACCACGTACCGTTATGCTGCTGACGGCAAAGGCACAACAGGTACAGGTTATGACATGCGTTTAACAGATGATACCTGGGCCAGGGACATTGATTTTAAAACTACCAACCTGGCTGCATTTGCAGAAAATATTTTCAGGGTCAGCAAAAAATTCCTGGTCATTCCGGGGATCCGTTATGAATACATTACCGGTAATGCCGGCGGAAGAAATGGATTTACCGCAACAGGTACACCGGTCATCCTGCAGGATCAAAAAAAATCAAGGGGTTTTTTCCTGGCAGGGATCGGGGCGGAATATCATACCGGCAGCCTTACAGAGATCTACGCAAATATTACCCAGGCATACCGGCCGGTGCAGTTTGCCGACCTCACTGCCCCGCCCACAACCGATGTGATTGACCAGGACCTGAAAGATGCGCGGGGTTATAATGCCGACCTGGGTTACCGGGGTAAAATAAAAAGCTGGTTGTTCTTTGATGCCGGTATTTTTTTCCTCCAATACAATAACCGCATCGGAACCATTGTTCAGCAAAGAACAGACGGCAGCTTTTATAATTACCGCACCAATGTGGGCAACAGCAGCAGTAAAGGATTTGAAGGCATGATCGAATTCAGCCCGGTAAAAGCTTTCAGTAGTACAATCAATAAAGCTGATCTGAGTGTATTTGTAAGTTACTGTTATACAGATGCAAAGTATGGTAATTTAAAAGTGATCACCAAAAACAGCAACAACCAATTGACAGAAACCAACCTTAAAAATAAAAAAAGTGGAGAATGCCCCTGAACATATCATCAGGACCGGTATGACCGTTTCTTATAAAACGGTTTCCTTAACCGGACAGTTAAGTTATGTTGATGATTCCTTTGCTGATGCAAACAATACCATCAAACCAACTGCCAATGCACAAAACGGGTTGATCCCCGCTTATACAGTGGTTGACCTGACTGCTGTGTATAAATATTCTGCCAGGCTGAATATCAGGACCGGTATCAATAATGTAAGCAACTCAACTTATTTTACCCGCCGTGCCGGTGGCTACCCGGGACCCGGTGCATTACCCGCAGACGGACGAACATTTTTTATTTCGATAGGCGCAAAATTGTAGGATTACCATTTGTTTGATACAATTACTGAGCAGTTACTGATTCCCGTCAGTAACTGTTTTGATTTAGATCAGTTATTCTGTCATCATTCGGTAAAATGATATGACATTGAACAGGTATCCGGCTTCTTTACAAATCCATGATAATTCTCCGGTAAGCCATAACCAACTTTGTGATCGCAATTGACCAAAACACAAAATCAACTGTCAATATTTTTGGATTCACAAATCAAATACATGAAAAAGATCATCACATACTTTGCAATACTCATAGCGGTATTGCCTGTTAATCCTGTGATCGCACAGGATTCTGCTTTTTCCAAAAACCTGGAAGAAGTGGTTGTTACCGGCCAATACAAACCGCAAACTTTAAAAAAATCGGTTTACCAGGTTCGGGTGATCAATAATGAACGCATTAAGCAAAGTGGCGCCACCAATGTGCAGCAGGTGCTGAATAACCAATTGGGTTTTAGATTTTCGAGCGATAACACCATTGGCACAACCGACGTACAGTTAATGGGCATGAGTGGCCGCAATGTAAAAATTTTGCTGGATGGCATTCCGCTGGTTGACCGGGGCGATACCCGTGAAAGCCTTGGCCAGGTTGATATCAACAGCATAGAGCGTATTGAAATTGTTGAAGGCCCCATGTCGGTCTCTTATGGTTCAGATGCATTGGCGGGTGTGATCAATATCATCACAAAAAATATTCAAAAGATCATTTTTCCCTAACGGCAAAAGTACAGGAAGAAACTGCCGGTTCTGATTATCATCCATTCCATTACAAAGGTGTTCATCATCAGCATTTGAACATGCAATACAAAAAAAATGCCTGGGGATTTACAACAGGCGCTACCCATAATGATTTTAACGGCTTTGGCGGGGATGCATTTGGAAGGGGAAAAACCTGGAAACCAAAAGAGCAGTGGATGGGGAATGCAAAGTTCAGCTACGACAAAGGGCCATTGAATGTGTATTACCGCATTGATGCCCTGCATGAAGACATTCAAAGCAAGGGGGCCATAAATTATGGCAATTACAAAGCCATTGACCAGCAATACATTTCAAACAGGATACTGCAGCAATTACAGGGAAGTTATGCCTTCAGCAATAAACTGCAGATGGCAACCGTGATCGGGTATACCGATTATAAAAGAAGGACAAAAACCACGCGGCATGATTTTGAAAAAGATACGGATGAATTAACGACCGGTGAAGGTGAACAGGATATTTCAACATTCACCAGCTTTGTTTTCAGAACTACCTTTCAATACCAACTGAGCAATAAACTGTCTTTACAGCCGGGCATTGATATTAACAGCGAAAGCGCCGGCGGGCAAAGGATCCTTGATGATCCCAGGATCACCGATTACGCGGCTTTCATTTCTGCAGAAATAAAACCTACATCAAAAATAAACATACGGCCGGGTCTTCGTTTCATTAAAAATTCGGATTATGATGCACCCCCGGTCATTCCATCGATCAACAGCAAATTCATTTTGAATAAACAACTTGACCTGCGGTTTGCCTATGCATACGGCTTCCGGGCCCCTGCATTGAGGGAATTGTATTTTTATTATGTAGATGTTAATCACAATATTGTGGGTAACCCGAACCTGAAGGCAGAAACTTCCAACAGTTTTACCGGCTCACTCAACTGGACCCCTTTTCAAAAGAACAATAAAGTTTACCAGGTTTCCCTGTCAGGTTTCTATAACCAGTTCAATAACCAGATAGATTTTGAAACCCTGGATTCTGTACAATACACTTACCTGAACATCAACAACGCAAAAACAGCCGGCTTTTCTGTAGAAAATAGACTAACTGCCAAAAACCTGGATGCGTCGCTTGGACTGTCGTACATTGGTTTTTACCGCCAATTTTATAATGATAAGATCTACGTAAATGAAGTAGATAAAAAATATTTATGGAGCCCCGAAATAAATGCGTCTGTTGGTTACAGTATTACTGCAATAAAAACCAGGCTTAACCTCTTTTATAAACTCACCGGTAAAAGACCGCAGCTGGTAACCGGCATCAATGCAGCAAACCAGCAGGCTTTACTGGTAGCTGAAACAGAAGCTTACCACCTTGCCGATCTTACAGCCAATACACAGATCAATAAATACATTTCTGTAAGTGTAGGTGTGAAAAATATTTTTGATGTTACCAATGCACGAAACACAGCTGTTGCCAGTAATTCCATCCACAATGCAGGTTCAGCCGTTGCTGTGGGTTATGGCCGTTCGGCTTTTGTGGGTCTACAGTTTCAATGGAATAAAAAATAAATATTAGTCAACCTTTAATAAACGCATTTATCATGATACGCACTCAAAAAATTATTTTACTGGCAGCAGCTGCACTGGTGTTCACTGCATGTAAGAAAGAAACAGATCCTGTTTTTGTGATACCGCCTTCAACAGGTGCACAAATAAAATTAGAAGGCATTGCAGGAACTGAATCCGGCACCATTGCGGGCAATTCAGTTTACCTTGACCTTTCTGCAGACAGGCAAACGCCTGTTTTACGGTCGGGCTGGGACCTTGGTTTTTATTGTGGCCCTGATTTCAGGGTTATCTTAAACAGCACAGCCGTGGCAGGTGCAAAAGTACTTACTAAAAACAGCTTATCCGATGTTGGAGCTGCTGATACGATCGGCTTAACACTTACTACAAGCCAGTTTAACCCTTTACCCGAACAGCTTGCTTATTTTGATAATATTGCTGGTGATCTTACCAAAACAGTTATACCTGCTGTATCTGCAACAGATGCTGACAATAAAGTGATCATTTTAAACAGGGGTACCGGTGGTGGTATTGCAGCAAGGTCCTGGGTTAAGCTGAGAGTGTTACGCAATGTAAACGGAGGTTATACTTTACAATATGCCGGCATAACCGAAACAAATTATAAAACCATGCAGGTTCCCAAAGATGCCGCATGGCATTTTAAATATATTTCTTTTGAAAATGGTATTGTTGAGGCTCAGCCTGAAAAAGAAAAATGGGACATGGTTTGGTCGTATTCCGTTTTTGAATCAAATTTTGGTGCAGGCCCGGTACCTTATAATTTTTCGGACCTGATTGCCATTAACCATTTATCTGGAGTAACGGTGGCAACAAAAATATATGCAAACGCTGCTACTGCTTTTTCTGCATATGAAACATTTAATAAAGACAGCATTGCAAATACGGTACCATCTGCCAACCGCTGGGCAATTGGCAGTAGCTGGAGGAGCACCCAACCGGCAACCGGTGCCAGGCTCGACAGGTTTTATATTATTAAAGACGCAACAGGTAATTATTATAAGTTAAAATGTCTTTCCATGGGGATTGGAACCGACGGCGGCACAAGAGGCAAACCAGAATTTAAATACAGCCTGATCAATTAATTCCTGTGTTCAACTAATAAAATAGGTCCGCTGGAAAGCGGACCTTTTCTTTGGGATTGTTACTTAATTGATCCTTTTTTAATAACTCTTTCTTTGGTCAGACATTATCGATTTTCATTGGATATTCAGCATCAACCAGTAACATAGGATAGAATATTAAAACGGGACTTTATAGCCGGTTTATAATGGAATATTTAAAAGTAAGACGGGAATAAGAGTACTCCCGTCTTTTACCCTAATAAAACCCTAAACCAGCAAAAATCATTAAACTGTTATATTGCGACATCAGCGTTATTTATTTCTGAAAATAACTTTGCCAATTCTGTGCCAATTACTTTAAAATGTGGATAACTAGCCTTAAGATTATGTACCATTGGGGCTTTCACGATTTTAAGAAAAAGAATCCTCGTATAATTACCAAAACCTCACTGGTAATTATGCTTTACATGATCAAATAACCCATATGATGAAACCCTGCTATTTTACTACCTTTGCACACTTATTAAAAAAGGAATACAGGTGACCTGGTCAATTTGTTTGCAGATGACCTTGACAAATGCGTATAAAAGAATGAAAGATTATATATGAGTGGCAAATACACCGAATACAAACAATTAAACCTCCCTTCCATCAGCGAAGAGATACTGGCTAAATGGAAAAATGAAAACACATTTGAAAAAAGTGTTGAACTCAGGGAAGGAAAAACTCCCTTTGTCTTTTACGAAGGCCCGCCAAGCGCCAATGGCATGCCCGGTATTCATCATGTTATTTCACGTACCTTAAAAGACCTTGTTTGCCGCTATAAAACCATGCAGGGTTTCCAGGTAAAACGCAAAGGTGGCTGGGACACGCATGGCCTGCCGATTGAACTGGGTGTTGAAAAAGAACTGGGAATAACCAAAGAAGATATCGGTGTTAAGATCTCTGTTGAAGATTATAATAAAAAATGCCGCGAAGTGGTGATGCGCTTTAAAGATAAGTGGGACGACATCACCCAAAAAATGGGTTACTGGGTTGACTTAAAAAATCCATATGTAACATTTGAGAACAATTATATTGAAACATTTTGGTGGTGCCTGAGCGAATTGTATAAAAAAGGATTCCTGTATGAGAGTGTTAGCATTCAGCCTTACTCGCCTGCAGCAGGTACGGGTTTAAGCAGCCACGAATTAAACCAGCCGGGAACGTATAAGGATGTGAAGGATACGAGTGCAGTGGCAATGTTTAAAATAAGTCAAAAATCAAAAGTAAAAATCAAAAATTTTGATGGCGAAGCATTTTTAATGGCCTGGACAACTACACCATGGACCTTGCCTTCAAACCTCGGGTTAACTGTTGGGCCAAATATTGATTATGCTTTGGTAAAAACTTTTAATCCGTATACATATTTTTACATCAATGTTATTCTTGCAAAAGCATTGATTGGAAAATATTTTAAGCCTGAAGGAGAGAAAGGTGATTTTGAAAATTATAATGCTGAAATAAAATTGCAACCCTGGAAAATAATTGCAGAATTTAAAGGAAGTGAATTGGAAGGGTTAACCTACGAACAACTCCTCCCCTCCGAAGCAAATACATTGGAAAAGATACAGGAGATCACCCCGGGCGCTGAACCATTCAGGGTTCTGCTGGGCGATTTTGTTACCACCGAAGATGGTACCGGTATTGTTCATACAGCGCCTGCCTTTGGTGCAGATGATTTCAGGATTGGACAAAAAAACAATATTGGCATTTTAACCCTGGTTGATAAACAGGGAAAATTTGTGGAAGGTGTGGGTGAATTCAGCAACCGCTATGTAAAAAATTATAAAGACGAAAAAGATTATGTGGATGTGAATATCGACATCGCCGTAAAACTAAAAAAAGAGAACCGGGCATTTAAGGTAGAAAAATACGAACACAATTACCCGCATTGCTGGCGCACCGATAAACCCATTATTTATTACCCGCTGGATGCCTGGTTCATTAAAACCACTGCCGTTAAAGAGCGGATGGTGGAACTGAATAAAACCATCAACTGGAAACCGGCCAATACCGGAACCGGCCGCTTTGGTAACTGGCTGGAGAATGTAGTGGACTGGAACCTGAGCCGCAGCCGCTTTTGGGGAACACCATTACCCATCTGGAAAACAGAAGATGGTGAAGAAGAGATCTGCATTGGTTCAGTTGAAGAACTGAATAACGAAATAAAAAAGCTGCTGCAGTGTTGGGTGGCGAAACAAATAAACATTACCTGCACGAAGGAATATTAGATCTGCATAAACCTTATGTTGATGAAATAACCCTGGTAAGTGCAACAGGCAAACCCATGCAGCGTGTACCCGACCTGATAGATGTGTGGTTCGACAGCGGCGCCATGCCCTATGCCCAATGGCATTTCCCTTTCGAAAATGTTGAAGCCTTTTCAAAAAGTTATCCTGCTGATTTTATTGCTGAAGGGGTAGACCAGACAAGAGGTTGGTTCTATACTTTACATGCCTTAGCTGCCTTATTAAAAGAAAGTATTGACGAAAAAATAAACGGGTATAATGCTGCAAACCCTGCAAACCCTGCTTTGAAGAATATGGGTACCGGGCTGGCATATAAAACTGTTGTAAGCAACGGCCTGGTGCTGGATAAGGCCGGCAATAAAATGAGTAAACGCCTCGGCAACGTGGTAGATCCCTTTGTTACCATTGATCATTTTGGTGCGGATGCAACCCGCTGGTACCTTATCACCAATGCATCGCCCTGGGACAGTTTAAAGTTTGATGTGGAAGGCATTAAAGAAGTGCAGCGCAAATTCTTTGGAACGCTGTATAATACCTACCAGTTTTTTGCTTTGTATGCCAACGTAGATGGATTTGCCTTTAAAGAAACAAATATCCCGGTAAAAGAAAGGCCGGAGATAGACCAGTGGATCTTATCGTCCCTTAACTCGTTAATAAAAAATGTACAGGAAAATTTTGATGATTACGAACCCACGCAGGCGGGCCGGGCCATTGAAGATTTTGTAGATGCACACCTGAGTAACTGGTATGTAAGATTGAGCCGCCGCCGGTTCTGGAAAGGTGAATATGAGCACGACAAGATCAGTGCCTATCAAACCCTGTACGAATGCCTGGAAACTCTTTGTAAACTGATGGCCCCGGTTGCACCCTTCTTTGCAGATTGGTTATTTAATAATCTGAATGTAGTATCAAATCGTTTTACATCAGAATCAGTGCACCTTACCGATTTTCCTAAACCGGATGAAACGGTCATTGATATTGACCTGGAAAAAAGAATGCAGCTGGCCCAGGATATTTCTTCTTTAATATTATCCCTGCGTAAAAAAGTTAACCTTAAAGTAAGGCAGCCCCTGCAAAAGGTACTTATCCCGGCATTGGATAATACCATGGCTGCCCGCATCAAAAAAGTTTCAGATATCATAAAAGCCGAAACAAATATTAAAGAAATTGATATTTTGGGCGCAGAAAATGATTTTATCCGGAAAAAAGCCAAGGCCAATTTTAAGACATTGGGCAAAAACTGGGGGCAAAAATGAAATGGGCGGCTGAGCAAATTGCAGCTTTTGACAATGCAACCATTGACAAAGTGCTGGAAAATGAATATGTACTTAACCCCGATCATAAAAATACCGGGGATGAGCCGGTGATCATCAATGCTGAGGACCTGGAAATTTCAACAGATGAGATACCGGGCTATGAAGTTGCTGTAAAAGGGCCGTTAACAGTAGCATTAGATATAGTGATTTCGGATGATTTAAATAAAGAAGGGGATGCCCGGGAATTTGTTAACCGGGTACAAAATATCAGGAAAGACAGTGGTTTTAACCTCACCGACAGGATAGATGTAATGCTAAGTGAAAATGGGGCAATTCAGCCGTCATTAATTCAATATAAAGACTATATTTGCGCCGAAATTCTAGCTGATTCGCTTGCTTTTTTACCCGAAATAAACAACGGAATTGAAATTGAAGTGAATGACGTTATATTACAAGTGAACGTACTTAAAAAAGGATAATAGTATGGCTACAAAAAAGAAAGTTGCTAAACCAGCAGCAAAAAAAGTGGTAAAACCAGTTAAAAAGGCAGCTCCTGCAAAGAAGACCGCCCCGGTTAAAAAAGCTGCCCCTGCCAAAAAACCTGCCCTAAAAAAGCAGTTATAAAGAAATCGGCACCAAAGCCTGTTGCTAAGAAAAAAGTAGAAAAACAGATAAAAAAGGTCCCTAAAAAGGCAATTGTTGTAAAAAAAGCAGCAAAACCAGCAGTTAAAGCTGTTGCTAAAAAACCGGTAATAAAACCTATGAAAAAAATTGAAGTAAAAAAACAGGCGGTAAAACCGGCTCCTGTTAAAAAAATGCCGGTAAAAGTTTTGGCTCCTGTAAAAGCAAAATCACCCGAAAAAGCAAAAGACATAAAAATCATTCCGGCAAAACCAGTGGTATTGCCAAAGATCAATACCAAAACATCGCGGAAATACCAGCCTGAATTCACCAAATCGGTGCTTGACCAGCCGGTACATGACCTGGGTGCGCCCATTGTTCGTTACAGCGATGCTGACCTGACCGAATTCAGGGATATCATTCAGCGTAAACTGGATTCAGCTAAAAAAGAATTAAGTTACCTGCAGGGACTGATCACCCGTAAAGATGAAATGGGTGGCGATAATGATGATGCCCGTTATATGACCATGGAAGATGGCAGCCTGAGTATGGAAAGGGAGCAACTGAGCCAGATGGCCAGCCGCCAGATCACTTTTATTGATCACCTGGAAAAAGCATTGATGCGTATTGAAAATAAAACCTACGGCATCTGCCGGGTAACCGGTCAGTTAATTGACAAAGCCCGTTTACGTGCAGTACCCCATGCTACTTTGAGCATTGAAGCCAAGATGGGAGCGGCGAAATAATTAAAAAATCAAAAGTAAAAATTTAAAAAAGGGGAGTGATTAAATTCATTCTCTTTTTTTATTTATTAGCTTTATGAATCATTATAATCTTTAAAAAGCTCCGCCAACCGGCGTATTTGTGGTGATCATGTTTAAAAAATTAAGAACCGTTATCTACAATGTACCTGATCTGCAACAAGCAAAAGATTGGTACAGCAAACTAACCGGAGTACAACCCTATTTTGATGAAGCCTTTTATGTTGGTTTTGATCTTAATGGTTGTGAACTGGGTTTGCACCCTCAGGATGAAACGGTTACTCCCGGCAACCAAACGGTAAGCCATTGGGCAGTTGATGATATTGAAAACTGCGTAAAACAATTAGCAGCACAAGGTGCAAAGGTTTTATACGATACATCTGAGGTTGGCGGTGGGATAAAAGTAGCTACAGTTATTGATCCATGGGGTAATGCGGTGGGGTTGATAGAAGGAGCTTAAGAAAAGAAGATTCTGGATACTGGATTCTGGATACTGGATACTAAATACTTAATACTAGATACTGGATACATAGCATTCATCATCCAGAATCGGTCCCTTACCTCACCTCCTGCATATCCACCAATCTTTTATAAAATCCATTCTGTGCGATCAGGCTGTCATGCGTTCCCCGTTCTACGATCTCACCTTTTTGCAACACAATAATTTCATCGGCATGACGGATAGTAGATAAACGATGGGCAATCACCAGGGAAGTACGGTTACTCATCAGGTTATTGATGGCATCCTGAACCAGCCTTTCGCTCTCGGTATCCAGGGATGATGTGGCTTCATCTAGTATTAAAATGGGCGGGTTTTTCAGAACGGCCCTGGCAATGGTCATGCGCTGGCGCTCACCACCGCTCAGTTTTCCGCCCCGGTCGCCGATATTGGTTTGATAACCCGCTTCCTTCTGCAGTATAAAATGATGTGCATTGGCGATCTTTGCAGCCTGCTCAATGGTTTCAGGTGTTGCATTTTCAATACCCAGTGTAATATTATTGGCAATAGTATCATTAAATAATATTGGTTCCTGTGTTACAATACCCATCAAACCCCTTAACTGGTCAAGTGAATAATTTTTTATATTGATCCCGTCGATCAACAATTCGCCGGTACTCACATCATGAAAACGGGGCACCAGGTCGGCCAGTGTGCTTTTACCGGCTCCACTGCTGCCAACCAAAGCAACGGTTTTTCCTTTCTCTATTTTAAAACTGATATTCTTTAAAATGGTAACATCATCATAGGAAAAACCTACATTTTTAAATTCTATTGAATGCTCAAAACTTTTTATCGGCTTTGGGTCAGCCACTTCTTCCACCATAACCGGAGCCTGTAACACTTCCTCTATCCTTGCAATGGCAGCACTGCCCTTTTGCATATTGTAAAATGAGGTTGATAATGATTTTGCCGGGCTGATGATCTGCGTGAATATCACGATATACATGATGAAGCCTTTATCGGTAAGCCCGCCGGCATTGCTCCCCAGCACCAATTGTCCGCCAAAATAAAGGATAGCTGCTAAAACAAAAACGCCCAGGAATTCAGACAGTGGCGAAGCAAGGTCGCGCCGGTACTGCATTTTATTTTTTATGTGAAAAAGTTCTTCATTATGATCTTCACATTTTTTCCCTACAATTCGCTCAGCAGTAAAAGCTTTTATCACCCTGAGCCCGCCCAAAGTTTCATCCAGCACAGATAATGCTTCGCCCTGTTTAACAGCAGCGTCATTTGATTGTTTTTTTAAAGCCCTGCTTATCCGGCCGATAATAAACCCGGTTAAAGGTAACAGCACCAGCAGGAATAAAGAAAGTGTTGGGCTGATAAAGATCAGTGTGGTAAGATAGAAAATGATATTCAACGGGTCTTTTATAAAACCTTCTACTGTACCAACAACTGAATTTTCCAGTTCGCCAACATCATTGGTCATGCGGCTCATGATATCGCCCTTGCGTTGCTCCGTAAAATATCCGATGGGCATGATCAGTATCTTCTGGAATAACTCTTTCCGCAACCGGTTCATTACACAATTGCGCATGGGTGCCAGGATATAATAAGAAAGGTAGGTAAACAGGTTTTTCAGGAAAACAGCGATCAGCACCAGGATACAGATCAATGCCAATACATAGATCTTCCCTTTTCCTTCATCAGTTCCTGCAAATGATAACTGATAAAATTGATGATATCCTGGGATGAACTGATCACCTCAGGTTTCACCAGGTCTGCTTTTCCCTTGTTAAATATCAGGTCTAAAAAAAACGGTAAAGAAACCAGGGATGCTACCGAGAAAACGATGGCAAGTATGATGAATAAAAAGTAGAGTGCAATATTGGTTTTATATGCAGCCAGGTACCGGAAAAGCCTTGCGTATTTCTTCATTGGTTTAAAATTCGGTCAAATCAGGGCAAAGTAACTAATTTTACAGCAAACCCCTCCCGATAACTATCGGGACTGCCGGCGGTTTGAATTATAACTGACGTTTAAACAGGATAAATATGTTAGAAAGTAAAAGACAGAAAATGGTGGCGGGATTATTGAATAAAGAACTGAGCGACATTTTTCAGCGGCTGGGTTTATCCATGATGGATGGCGGTATGGTTTCCATATCTTCTGTAAAAATTACACCCGACCTCTATGAAGCAAGGATCTACCTCAGCTTTTTTAAAGTAGCCGATAGTTTTGATGCACTAAAAAAATAGAAGACCGTAGCTGGGAGATCAAAAAAAGGAACTGACTACCCGGGTTCGTCACCAGTTGCGCAGCATGCCCAAACTCACTTTTTTTATTGATGAGACCCTGGATTACGTGGATAAGATGGAGAAGATATTTAAAGAGATCAAGAAAGACGATTCTGGTTCATAGTTCATGGCTCTTAGTTCATGGTTCAAAGCATTTGCATTGAACCGATGACTGATAACTATGAACTATCTACTATGAACTATCAACTATCAACTATGAACTATGTACCTAACCTTCGCCTGGAGATATTTTAAAGCAAAAAAAAGCGCTGATGCCATCAACATCATTGCATGGGTAACGGTAGGTGTTATAGCCATTGCCACCTGCTGCCAGGTAGTGGTATTGAGTGTTTTTAACGGTTTTGAGGACCTTGTTAAATCTTTATACTCTTCCTTTTATGCCGATATTAAAATTGTTCCCACAACCGGTAAAACCTTTACGCTTACCCGCGAACAGATCGCTTCACTAAAAAAGCAAACCGGTGTTGACAATTTTTCCATGATCGCAGAAGACAAGGCACTGCTTAAAAACTATGATGCACAAACGGTTATCTACCTCAAAGGCGTTGATGATAATTATATAAACGTAAGTGGTGTAGCAGCCAAAACAAACCGGGGAAAATATTTTACGGGCACTACCGAAGATCCTTACCTGGTAACAGGTTCGGGCATTCAGAGTGCAACAGCCCTGGATGTTGGTGCTGCATTGCCCGGGGAAGGATTAACCGTGATACTGCCCAAAAAAAACAGCAGTAATAATGATCCGCTTCAATCGTTAAGCGAAGGGTTCATCAAATCGTCGGGGTCATTTACCATCCAGCAGGAATTTGATGACAAGTATGCCATCACCAATATCGGTTTTGTAAAACAGCAGATGGGTTTTGCCGCTGATGAATACAGCGCTGTTGAATTAAAGCTTAGCCCAAAGTTCAACCCCGAAACTGCGAAAACGAATATTGCTGCATTACTCGGAAATAATTATAAGGTGCAGACCAAATATGAACAGAATACAAGCCTGTACAATACCATGAAGCTTGAAAAATGGGCCATTTATGCCGTACTTACTTTGATATTGGTGATTGCTGCATTTAATATGGTAAGTGCATTAACGATGCTGGTTCTCGAAAAAGAAAAGACATCAGTGTTTTACAAAGCATGGGAGCCGCAGAAAAAAGTATACTCAGAATATTTTTAAGTGAAGGCTTATTACTTGGCAGCATTGGCACAGCGGCAGGCATTGTAATGGCCACGGTCATTTGTATATTGCAACTGAAATTTAAAATCGTAAAATTAGCCGGCGGTTCTTTCCTGCTGGATTATTTCCCGGTTAAACTGATCGCCACTGATTTTTTACTGGTAGCAGCAACGGCAACTTTCATTGCATTCAGCGCTGCGTGGTTCCCGGCACGTAAAGCAAGCAGGCAGCAATTTGAATTGAGGTAAGGCCTCATCTCAACACCATCTGCCGGTCGGCATCCAGTTTTATTAAAATAAAAATAAGAGCAGTAAAAGTGAGCAGGGATGAACCGCCATAACTCATCAATGGCAAAGTGATACCGATAACCGGTGCCAGGCCAATGGTTACACAAATATTGATGGCCACATGAAAAAACATGATACCTGCAACCGAATAGGCATATACCCTGCTGAAAGTACTTCGCTGCCTTTCGGCAATACGTATCATCCGCAACAGGAAAATAAGATACACCAGCATTAACAATGCACTGCCTAAAAATCCAAAATTTTCTCCAACGGAAGTAAAAATAAAGTCAGTATGCTGTTCGGGTACAAAATCACCACGGGTTTGTGTACCTTTTAAAAATCCTTTACCCGTAAAGCCTCCCGACCCTATTGCGATCTTTGACTGGTTTACATTATAATTCTGCTTTTCTTTTTCTTTTTCCTTTTCTTTTTCCAATGCCTTTAATTCTTCAGCACTGAGGTCAACCGTCATTTGTTCAATATATGGATTGGTTCTTCCAACCATACTGTATATCCGGGCCGACTGGTAAGGTTTTAAAACTTCGGTCATTAAAAGTTTTACACCCAATGTGCTGATCAGCGAACTGAATCCCCAGGCAACCAATATGATCAGCAACAACCTTTTATCCCTCCTGAACTGCCGCCGAAAAATATACATACAGGTTATGGCTATGACGGAAAATGCGATCAATATTGTTTTGGCGGGCAGCACCAGGCTTATCACGATGAGTGATGCCAGGCCGATCAGGCTTATTAAATAAACAGCAGGCAACCCTTCCCGGTACATGGGTATCAAAAAAGAAAAATAAATGAGTGCCAAACCGGTTTCACCCTGCAGGATCGACAAAACAGCCGGGGTAAATGCAATGGCCGCAGCGATCATTTGTGCCCTGGGTTTTTTAAAATCCGTTTCCTGCATACTCAGGTACTTGGATAAGGCAAGTGCCGTGAAAATTTTACAAAGCTCAACCGGCTGCAGGTTCATAAAACCCATGGGTATCCAGCTTTTTGAGCCCTTGATCTCCTTGCCCAGCACAAATGTTGCCAGAACCAGGGCAATCCCGATCAAATAGGAAATATTGGATGTAGCCGTAAACAGTTTACTGTCGGTTAACAAAATAAAAATGGCCAATACGCTGCAGGCTGCAAAAAAGAACAACTGCTTGCTGTAATTTTTTTTGAACCCGGTGAGCGTTTGCATAAAATTATCTGTGCTTTTATACTCCACAGAATAAATACACACAATGCCAAAAATTACAATGATGGCATACAGCCAAACCATCAGCCAGTCAATTCCTTTGGTTATGGTGGGATTTTTGTATTGCATATTTTTTATTCGTCAATCGTGACTTGTCAATCGTCAATCGGGAGTGGTGAATCGGGAGAACTGCCTCACGACTCACGGCTCACGACTGTTTAAATGGCCGTATCCTTCACTTCCGGTTTCTTTTTTTCTGCCGGTAAAATGGCTTCGGGTTTTATGATCATTTTATTATCGCTCTCTTCTTTTTGCTGCTGCTTTTTTTTCTGGTCATCTTTTTCTTTTTTCAGCTGGTCCATTATTTCCTGTTCGGTAGTAGCATCCACTTCAATGGTTTCTTTAACCAGTTTGATATAGCCTTTGGCAATTAAATAAGCCGAATCCTTTCTGTGCAGCATCGAATCCACCGTTTTCATTTCGGCATAAATACGCGGAGGGATCAAATTCAGTTTTTCAAACTTTTCCACGATCGCTGTCCTGTTTGCAGCTATGGTATCATTCAGGTATTTCTCAATCATCAGCCCAACAATGGGTGCGGCATAGGTACCTCCAAAACGTCCGCTGTTTTCCACCACGCACATAATGGCAATTTTAGGATTTTCCCTGGGTGCAAAGCCGCAGAAGAAAGCATGGTTGGGTTGCTTCACCCCTTTGTAATAATTTTCAACCGTACCGGTTTTACCGCAGATGGCAATGCCCGGCACTTTGGCACCGGCACCGGTTCCGCGGTCCACCACATCCTGCATACCCTGTTGTACAATATCAAATATACTGTCGGGTATATTCACGGCCCGGTGCTTTTCTTTATAATTAGCCAGCATGTTAAACTGGTCACCGCCTTCAATGGAATCAACCAGGTGTGGAATGATATACCAGCCTTTGTTGGCGATATAAGCCATTTCATTGGCGGTTTGTATGGGTGTTACATCTACTTCTCCCTGGCCAATACTAACCGAACGGAAATTGCAGTAATTCCAGGCCCCTTTTCCATAAATTTTATCAAACTGGGCAGGTGTTGGAATATTTCCGGACTTTTCAGATGGCACATCGATACCCAGTTTATGACCCAGGCCAAAAGCATACATATACCTGTCCCACACTGCAAGGGCGCTATCCTGGCTGGGATACTTGGGATTGGTGATCACTTTTTGCATGACCGTGGCAAAATAAGTATTGTCACTCATCCTGATCGCATTCAGCAGGTCAAAGGTTCCAAAATCAAGGCACTTCATCGGCCTGCCTGATCCACAACCATAAAAAGCACCTGAACAGGTAATACTGAATTCAGGTGTGATCACACCTTCCTGCAAACCCACCAATGCCTGTAATGTTTTAAAAGTAGATCCCGGCGAATACGTTGCACTTACCGAACGGTTGAACAATGGCCGTGCCGGGCTCAGCAATAATTCTGCAAAATGTTTTTTTCTTTCTGCCCCGGTCAGCAATTTGGGTTTATACGTTGGGCTGCTTACCATGGCCAGTATACCGCCTGTTTGGGGATCAACTGCTACAATGGAACCGAGTTTATTTTCCATTAACTTTTCGCCCAGTGCCTGTAATTCTATATCGATGGATGTATACATGTTTTGACCCGCAATGGCTGCTGTATCAAAATTTCCGTCTTCAAGCCTGTCTGTTAAACGGTTTTTATTATCCCTTTTCCAGAATTCAATACCCCTTTGTCCCATCAAAACTTTTTCATAGGTTCTTTCCAGTCCGGCCCGGCCGATATAATCGCCCATCACATATCCCTGGTAAACGGGATTCTTTAAAATATTGGAATCCACTTCGCCCAGGTAACCAAAAATATTACCGCCTGCTTCAAAAGGATAATCCCTTACCGAACGTTCCTGCATAAAATAGCCTGGCGCCAGTTTGTACATATTCTCATTGAGCTTGGCCATTTTTTCATTACTCAGCAGGGGCTCAAAAATGGAAGCGCGGTAACTTTTATTTTTGATGATGGCAGAAATGATGCGCTTTTGAAATTCGGTTGTATCAATATTTAAAATGCTGCAAATGGCAGCCGTATCCGTTCCTTTGATCTTACCGGGGATCACCATCAGGTCGTAGATCACAGTATTTTGCAGGATGGATCTGCCTTTACGGTCAAAAACAATTCCCCTGTCGGGATAGATAACCTTTCGGAAAGTACCCTGGTTGTCTGCATCTATCCTGTATTTTGAAGAAAACAACTGCAAGTTGATCAATTGTAAAAAAACAATAACAAACATGCTGACAAAAACAAGCATGATCACATTTTTTCTTGATTGATTAAATACAGGCAAGGTTAATACGTTAAATAGTTAATTGGTTAATACGTTAATTTGTTAATCGGTTTTCAGGCAGATTTATCTTTCTCCATTTGCAGAACCATGTGGGCTGCCAACTGTTAACTGCAAACTTATCCACTGTAGCAATTACGCAGGTGGACTGTTTTAAACTGTATTGGTCCGGAATTTTTGCTGACGCACGAACAATAATTCTGTTATGATTATTAAAAGCAAACTCAGGGCAGTTGATAATAAAGTTTTTACCAGGAAATACCAGATGTTGCCAAACTGCCATGCTTCCAGCAAAAATAACCAGCCATGATGAATAAAGGTAAGTACCCCGATAAAGATCATGTAAGGCAAAACACCGCCCATGCTTTTAAACGAAGGTTCTTCATAATTGTTATCTGCACCTTCCTGAGGTATTAAAAGATTGATGAGGAAGGGCCGGATATAGGCCAGCAAAACACAGGCAGCCGTATGGAACCCGGGATGATGCCGGAAACTGTCGAGCGTTAATCCCAATACCAGTGCAATGAGCAGTTGTTGTATCCGTCCCATCCGGAACGGAAGCCATATCAGGAACAGGAAATAAACATATGGCGTAACCATCTGGTGCAGGTGAATCTTATCCAGCACAAAAACCTGTACCAGTATGAACAAAGCAAAACGGATGATATTTTTAACCAATGAATTCATGCATGGCCCGGTATAGGTTATTGATTTTTTGTTCTTGCTTTTTCTAAAATTGTTTTGATGCTTTCAGTCTGCCTGTTATCAATGGCAAACACATGTTCCAGGTTATAAAAATCAGCAGCCGACCGGAAATGAATGATAAAGTTGCCGCTGCTTTTATCGGCTTTCACTTCCTGTACAATGCCGATCATCATGCCTTTGGGTATGCTGGTGCTGAAGCCGCTGGAAATGATGGTATCACCCACAGCTACTTTTACATTTTTGGGAATACCGGTCAATGAAATGATATTGGGTGTTTTGCCATTCCAGCTTAATGTTCCGGTTTCGCCACCTTTTAATAATTTTCCGCTGATGTGGCTGTCTTTGTGCAACAGGCTCATCACCACAGAAAAATCGGCGCTCACTTCGGTTACAATACCTACTACGCCGCTGTTTGCATCAATGATGCCCATACCCTCCTTCATGTTTTGGGATGCACCCCTGCCCAATACAATAAAATTATTTTGTGCAGCCACAGAATTATACACCACTTTGGCGGGGTAGTAACTGTATTTCCTGTACGCTTCCAGTGAATCTGTTCTTAAAGAATCGATACGGATGTTAACGGTTGTATCCGGTAATTCGAAATTGGATTTTAGTTTATTGTATAGTTTTTCATTGGCGGTAACCAGTGAGTCATTTGTTTTTTAAGCCGGAAATAATATTCTACCCGGTTGAATTGCTTATTCACTTTACCGGTAAGCTGGTTGGCGGTATTGCTGAAAACGGCTTTGTGATAGTTGCTGTAATGAACGATCAAATAAATACTGAATCCCTGTAATACCAGGAACAGGATCAAAGTAATATACCGGCGAATGAAAAGAAAAATATTGCGCACTGGAAAGGAATTTGGAATTGGTAACCAGGAATCAGGTTGGTGAAGCCCCGTACTAATGACTAATAACCAATGACTAATATCTATCTCATTACAAAAGGATACCTGTCGTAATGCTTTAAAGCGATACCTGTACCTCTTACCACACTTTTCAGCGGATCATCTGCTACATGAACAGGCAGTTTTATTTTTGCGTTTAATCTTTTATCCAGGCCACGCAGCAAAGCGCCGCCGCCGGTAATATATAAACCACGGCGGTAAATATCAGATGCCAGTTCGGGCGGCGTTGTTTCCAATGCTTTGAGGATGGCTTCTTCAATTTTAAAGATGCTTTTATCGAGTGCTTCGGCCACTTCCTGGTAACTCACCATTACCTGTTTGGGGATACCGGTCACCAGGTCTCTTCCATTTACGGGGATATCATCGGGTGGATTATCCAGGTCTTTCATGGCTGCGCCAACCTGTATCTTGATCTGCTCTGCAGTACGCTCACCGATCAGTAAACTATGGTAACGGCGCAGGGCTTCCATGATATCGGCCGTAAATTCATCGCCGGCAATACGGATACTTTGATCGCAAACGATACCGGCCAGTGCAATAACAGTAATACCTGTAGTACCACCGCCGATATCTATGATCATGTTTCCCACAGGTTCTTCCACGTCTATACCAATACCCAAAGCGGCTGCCATGGGTTCATGAATTAAATAAACTTCCTTGGCGCCAGCCTGCTCGGCGCTGTCGCGAACGGCACGTTTTTCAACCTCGGTAATGCTGCTCGGTATGCAGATCATCATGCGCCAGCTGGGGCAAATAATGGCTTTTTGGGATAGATCAGTTTGATCATCTCCCGGATCATGAGCTCCGCAGCGTTAAAATCGGCAATTACACCATCTTTCAGCGGACGGACTGTACGTATACTCTCATGGGTCTTTTCATGCATCATCAATGCTTTCTTGCCCACGGCTAAAATATTCTTTGGATTATTTCTGTCCAATGCAACAATGGAAGGTTCATTTACCACGATCTCATCATTGTGTATTATGAGGGTATTTGCCGTACCCAGATCAATTGCAATTTCCTGTGTAAAAAAATTAAAAAGGCCCATATGGTTGTGTGTGAAAAAGGATTTTAATCAATGCCAGCAAAGTTGGTGGAAAATATTTGAAATAACAACCGCAAATCCTTTATTTTTCAAAGTTTTACAGAAACTTTCGCATTGTGTGCTTTTTGGAAAGATACGGAGTTGTTTATGCTTTTTGACTTATTCTGCAGGCCTTGCGGTTTGCGCAGATTTTTACACAGTAAAAACCACAGGAGATCATGTCCGGTTATCCTGGAGAGTAAATTCAAAACCGATATCAGAACGGTAATACATTTCTTCAAAATGTAACTGTTCCAGCATATAATTTGATTGCTCTACTGCTTCGGCAATATTAGCGCCATATGAAGTAACAGCCAGTACCCTGCCGCCATTGGTGATAATTTCATCTCCATCTTTCTTTGTTCCTGAATGAAAAATAATACAGTCTTCCAAAACAAGATCATCCAGTCCCAGGATCACTTTTCCTTTTACATAATCACCGGGATAGCCTCCGCTCACTGCCACAACTGTTGCAACAGCACGTTCATCGGTTTCTATACTGATCTCATGAAGGCGCTGATCAGCTGTTGCCATCAGCAATTCAACCAGGTCGTTCTTTATGCGGGGGATCACCACTTCCGTTTCGGGATCGCCCATCCGGCAGTTATATTCGATCACTTTGGGTTCACCGTTATCGGTCATCAAACCAAAAAAGATAAACCCTTTATAAACCAGTTTGTCTTTTTTTAACCAGGCAATGGTTGGTTCAATTATCTGTTCCCTTACTTTTTGTAACAATTCAGGGGTCACCAAGGGCAACGTGCTAACTGCACCCCTACCGCCTGTATTAAGCCCTGCATCTGCCTCGCCAACACGTTTGTAATCCTTGGCTTCGGGCAATAACACATAATGTTCACCGTCGGTCAATACAAAAATGCTTAATTCAATGCCTTTTAAAAATTCCTCGATCACCACTCTTTTCCCGGCTTCTCCAAATTTGGAACGGAGTAACATCAGTTCAAATTCAGCAGCTGCTTCCAGGTGGTTCTGGCATATCAGCACACCTTTTCCGGCTGCCAGCCCATCGGCTTTTAATACAATGGGGAGCGATTGCTTTTTGATATACTCAACACCTTCCAGGTATTTATCTGCGGTAAATTCCTCATAAGCGGCTGTAGGGATCCGGTGCCTTTTCATGAACGCTTTGGCAAAAGCTTTACTGCCTTCAAGCTGTGCAGCTTCTTTTGAAGGACCGATCACTTTTATATGTTGTAAACCGGGGTTATTTTTAAAAAAATCATAGATGCCTTTTACCAATGGTTCTTCTGGCCCAACCATGATCATATCAATGGCATGCTCTGTGCAGGCATTGGCAATGGCATCAAAATCAGAAACGCCAATGGCTAAATTGGTACCACATAAAGCCGTTCCGGCATTTCCGGGGGCAATAAATAACATGCTGCAAAGAGGGCTTTGTTTTAGTTTCCAGGCCAGTGTGTGCTCTCTGCCGCCGGCGCCGATCAAAAGAATATTCATGGCTATATTGAATTTTTATGAGTCAGGTATTGGTTTGCGAATTTAAAATTATCACCGTTCATTTCACAATATATTTTAAATTAAACCTTTCATAAGTATATTTTTTGTAAAGTAACTTCATAAAATAGATAGCCTGATTTGTTTTTGCTACACCAAATTTTGCTATTTTGGGCAACTAAACCATCTAACCGGAAACTTAAAACCAACTATCATGAGTGAACAAGCTAAACTCGGCAAACATCCCAAAGCATTATATATCCTGTTTTTTACAGAAATGTGGGAACGGTTCGCCTATTATTTAATGGTTGGGATCCTGTTCCTGTACCTGATCGACACAACAACAGGCGGAAAAGGATTTTCGCAGAATATAGGTGCCGATATAGTAGGCAGCTTTATTGCACTGGTTTACCTCACCCCTTTTATCGGCGGCCTGATCGCAGACCGGATACTGGGATATACCAAATCGATCTTCCTTGGAGGATCGTTGATGGCACTGGGTTATTTCTGCCTGTCTGTACCGGGTAATACGGCTTTGTTTTCCGGTCTCGCCATGATCATCGTGGGTAATGGTTTTTTTAAACCCAATATTTCTACCCTGCTCGGCAATATATACAATAGGCCCGACCTGCAGCCATTAAAAGACAATGCCTATAATATATTTTACATGGGCATCAACATCGGTGCATTTGTCTGCAATTTTGTAGCTGCCTATTTAAGAAATGAATATGGCTGGGGATACGCTTTTGCAGCGGCCGGGGTTGGTTTGGTGATCGGTATGATCATACTCGCCATCAATTTAAAGTCGGTAAAATATGCAGATATAAAAAAGCCGGTACAGGCCGAAGACATGCCTTTATCAAAAATATTTTCCTATGTTTTTTTACCGGCCATCATTGCTGCAGTGATCGGATGGATAGTTCCCACCAAGATCTTTGGAACAACGTTAATGGGTACACCTGCCAATGACGCTTTTATTTTTGCCTGTTTACCCATTATTGCATTTTATGTTTCACTGTATGTTAAAGCACAGGGAGCTGATAAGAAAGGTATAGGATCCCTGTTATTCATTTTTGCCATCTCCATTGTTTTCTGGACCATTTATAACCAGAATTCAACCGGGCTTACCCTTTGGGCACAAAAACATACCGACAGGACCGTTTCATCCACAACCGAAAAAATTGCCGGCAGTATTGGTTTCCTGGAAACAGTGAATGATTCGCCAAGGCTTGTGAATAAGGTGAACGAATACATGATAGATGTAAGTGACAACAGTCCCGTTGTTTCCACCGAAGGTAAATATGGATTAACGGCTGATGGTAATAAAATAGATACCGCTACAAAAATTGTACAGGTGATGGGGCCTGATCCGTATTATAATAATGTTCCCAAAGAAGAATGGCCGCAGGGTAAAGATGTTAAACTGGCCAATACAGAATTATTTCAATCCATTAACCCCTTATTCATTGTTTTACTTACACTCTTTTTTGTACCGTTTTTCGACTGGTTGCGTAAACGGAATAAAGAACCGACCACGGCAACCATATTCGGGATGGCCTTGTTCATCTCCGGGCTTTCGGCACTGGTTATGGTTTTTGCCATCATGTCGGTACCTTCCATTTATGGATTTAAAGCTGCCCCGGCCTGGTTGTGGGGAACTTATTTTGTATTCACCATCAGTGAGATATTTTTAAGCCCGATCGGTTTATCCCTCGTTTCAAAGCTTGCTCCTGCAAGACTTACTTCATTAATGATGGGTGGTTGGTTCCTGTCTACTTCCATTGGCGGTAAGGTAGCCGGTGTAATGACCAGTTTCTGGGATGATTTCACCGACAAAAAAATATTCTTCCTGATACTTGTTATAGCTGCATTCATTGGCGGTATCCTGATCTTTTCCAGGATCAATTCAATGAACCAGATCCTGAAAGACAAAACCGGGTCGGCATAAAAGAACAATTTTATTTACAAGGCGATACAAAAATGTATCGCCTTTTTATTTATCTTTCTTTTCTAAAACCAACTGTGTATGTCTGATAAAAAAATATTTCAGCCTTTTATATCCCCGCAAACGATCATTAAGGAACTGACCGTTAAATCAATTCTTTTGGGCAGTTTATTCGGGGTAATATTCGGTGCAGCTACCGTGTACCTTGCTTTGAAAGCGGGCTTAACGGTTTCGGCATCCATTCCCATTGCTGTAATTGCGATCACACTGGGACGTAAGTTTTTTAAAACCACCATCCTTGAAAATAATATCATTCAAACAACGGGCAGCGCCGGTGAAAGTATTGCTGCCGGTGTGGCATTTACATTGCCGGGTTTTTTATTCCTTTCTTCCCCCGACAGCGCTTCCTATTTTAATTACCTCACCATACTTATCCTTGCCATAGTAGGTGGTATGCTGGGCACCTTGTTAATGGTGCCGTTAAGAAAAGCCCTGATCGTAAATGAACATGATACCCTGCCCTATCCTGAAGGAACGGCCTGCGGGGATGTTTTAAAAGCCGGTGAAAAAGGCGGTGATTTTGCCAAAACGGCTTTCTGGGGCCTGGGCGTTGCTTTCAGCTATGCCATCTTACAAAAGATATTACACGTGATCGCAGAAACGCCTTACTGGATAACACAGCAGACCAATAAATTTTTTCCATCGGCAAAATTAAGTGGTGAAATAACACCCGAATATTTGGGTGTGGGTTATATCATCGGGCCACGAATTGCCGGTGTACTGGTTGCCGGTGGTGTATTGAGCTGGTGGGTACTCATACCGCTTTTATCATCCATTGTACCAGCCGATGCCATTGCCATTCAACTGGCCAAACTGGGATACCTGGCAGATGTTACAAAAGACGGTGGCAAGGGAGGATGGAATGCTGCTACACATACCTTTACTGATTACTCCGCTGCCATTTATTATGCTTTCATCCGCCAGATCGGTGCCGGGGCAGTTGCTGCAGGCGGCATCATCACGCTGATCAAAACAGTGCCTACGATCGTAAAATCAATTAAAGGCAGTATCAGCTCCATGAAAAACAATGCCGGTGAAACCAACAGTGTATTAAGAACAGAAAGGGACCTGAGTTTAAAAGTTGTTGGCATAGGAAGTTTAGCGCTGGTTGTGTTGATCTCCGTATTGCCGCAGGTACCCGGTGACAGTATCCTTCAAAAAATTCTGATCGGCATCCTGGTATTGATCTGTGGTGCTTTATTCGTTACGGTGTCTTCCAGGATCGTAGGTTTGATCGGTTCTTCCAATAATCCCATCAGCGGCATGACCATTGCAACGGTTATGGGTACCAGCTTAATTTTTATTGCCGTAGGCTGGACGGGTGCAACGTACGAACCCCTGGTTTTGGTGGTAGGTGGTATGATCTGCATTGCTGCGGCAAATGCAGGCGCCACTTCGCAGGACCTTAAAAGCGGGTATATTGTTGGCGCCACGCCCCGTAACCAGCAGATCGCTTTATTCATAGGGGCCATTGTATCATCCATCGTTATTGGTATCACCATAAAATACCTGGATAAACCCAGCAGCGAAATGGTTGCACAGGGGATCACACATGCCATCGGTACAGAAAAATTCCCGGCACCACAGGCAACGTTAATGGCTACACTGATAAAAGGTATACTGAGTTTTAATTTAGACTGGCAATATGTTTTTGTAGGCGTTTTCCTGGCCGTTGTTATGGAACTCTGTGGTGTTCGTTCATTAAGTTTTGCGGTGGGTGCTTACCTGCCCCTTTCTACTACATTACCGATCGCCATTGGTGGTGCCATCAAAGGTTTGGTTGACCGTAAAAAGAAAAAAGAGGGTGATGATACAAAACCTGAAGAAGATGAACTGGGTAAAGGAAGTTTATTTGCCACCGGCCTGGTTGCCGGCGGAGCAGTAGCCGGTGTTGTGATCGCATTTATTGTTGGAAGCAGCAGCGGTGAAAAGCTGTTAAATACCATCAGTATGGAACATGCCATCAGCAGCGCTATCGGTGTAAACCTGTATTACCTGCTGGGTGTGCTGTTCTTTGCTGCCATGGGCTGGATATTGTACCGAACAGCAATGAAAAAATAAATCTATTTATCCATAAAATTATAAGGCGGCCATTTGCCGCCTTTTTTGTTATCTTAGTTTTTTTAAAAAATTACAGGCATGAGCGAAACAACCATATCAAACCGCCCACAGGGCACTGCGCGCAAACACCCACAGGCACTTCCATATCTTTTTTTCTCCGAAATGTGGGAACGCTTTGGTTACTACCTGATGATCGGCATCTTTTTACTCTACCTCAAAAATGTGGAACATGGTTTTGCCATGACCAATTCAGAAGCATCTGACCTGTATGGCACATTCATCGCACTGGTATTTCTTACACCATTTATCGGCGGGCTTTTGGCAGATCGTTATTTTGGTTACCGGCGCTCCATCATTGCCGGCGGACTGATGATGGGAACCGGTTATTGCCTGATGGCAGTGCACAGTTTACCCATGCTGTATTTAAGTATGGCGCTGGTGATCTTTGGCAATGGCTTCTTTAAACCCAATATTTCCACCCTGCTGGGTAATTTATACAACGCACCGGAATACATAAAAAGAAAAGATGAAGGTTATAATATCTTTTATATGGGTATCAATATCGGCGCATTCATCTGTAATTTTTTCAGCGCTGCCATCATCATTTTGTGGGGCTGGAAATATGCGTTTGTTGCTGCAGGTGTGGGTATGTTCCTGGGGGTATTCATTTTTATGCTGGGCACCAGGCATTATGTATCGGGTGATATCAGGAAACCCATGACCAAAGAAGATATGCCTTTTTCCAGGATCGTAATAACGATCTTCATACCTGCGATCATTGCCGGTGTAATTGGCTGGATAATACCCGGTAATATTTTCGGATCAGACAGTACCGACGCTTTCATCTTTGCCTGCATCCCTGTCATTTATTTTTATGCATCTCTTTATTTCAGGGCCGAAGCTTCGGAGAAAAGGCCAATCGCTGCTTTGCTGGCTATTTTTGCAGCAGTGGTCATGTTCTGGGCTGTGTTCAAACAAAACGGAACAGCGCTAACCATCTGGGCAGATAATTATACCGACAGGCAGGTAGACGGAACAGTTGGTGATGTGTTCAGGGGTTTAAAACAGGCAGAGGATGTTACTTTTAAAAAAGATACCGTTAATTTATATGATGGTATGTTCAGGATACAAAAAGATGCCGGAGGCAATGTAATTAAAACATACGATTACCCGGTTTACTTTAAAAATGTAGTACCCCAAAATCTTCCTGCCGATGGTGGCAAAGCCACTTTGTGGGCCACACCCATCAGCCAGTCCATAAATCCCGGCTGGGTAATTTTATTAACCCCGCTGGTAGTTGCATTCTTTGCATTCCTGAGAAGGAAAAATAAGGAACCGTCAACAGCCACAAAAATTGCATTTGGATTATTGATCTCTGCGTTATCTGTTTTGGTGATGGTTGCAGCGGTTCATGTGAGCGGCAATGGCAGCGAAAAAGCAAGTGTGTGGTGGTTGCTTGGAACTTATGGTGTTATTACTGTGGGAGAATTATTATTAAGCCCCATGGGATTATCACTGGTATCCAAATTAAGCCCGGTGCGTTTAACCTCGCTGATGATGGGCGGATGGTTTTTAGCAACATCCATCGGCAATAAATTATCAGGCATACTTGCCACCATGTGGGATGGTTATGAACAGAAAGCCAATTTCTTCTGGGTGAATTTTATGTTGCTGATGATCGCCACCTTTATCATTTTTGCGATGTTGAAATGGCTGAACAGGATCATGAAGGAAAAAGGAGTGAGTTAAGATGCCGATACTGGATACTGGATGCTTGATCGGACTCAGCCAGTATCCAGTATCTAGTATCCGTTCTCCTATATAAAATCCAAATACGAAAACTTACTGCCCAGTATCATCTTATCATCGGCACCAAGCCATTTGTTTAATACTGTGGCGTATACATTTTTAAAATCAACGGTATGTTTCAGATCGCCTTCATTTAAATCAGCGAGGTCGGGCATGGCATTTAAAATGCCTTTTTCTTTTAACCCACCGCTCACAAAGAACATATTATTCGCCGTACCATGATCGGTACCATTGCTGGCATTCTGGCTAACCCGGCGGCCAAATTCACTGAAGGTCATCATCAGTACATCATCAAAACGGTTATTGCTTTTCAGGTCGGCCGTGAATGCCTTTACTGCATCATTCAGTTCGGTGAAAAGTCTTTTCTGCTGGTTATCCTGGTTCACGTGCGTATCAAAACTACCCAGTGAAACATAATATACTTTGGTGTTGATATCAGAAAAAATAAGAGAAGCAATTGTTTTCAGATCTTTGCCCAGCCCGGTGTTTGGATAGATTTGCGCCGTTGGATGTATTTTGCTTTGCTTAAAAATATATTCAGCACTGCTGAGCGTGGCACTCATGGTCTTGTATAAATAATCAATGGTTTCTTCACCATAACTATGATCGCTGTTGATGTCTTTGATAAACCGGCCGTTACTGGTATTGTATAATTTCCTGGGGTCCTTAAAGGCAAGCCCTTTGTTTGCTGAACCTTTTAAGGCCAGGCTCAGCACATCATCCAGCTCCATGGCCTGTGTGGGTTTATCACATCCCTTGCATTGTGCATCTAAATAGCGGCCAAGCCATCCCGTATTGATATATTCATTGCTTTCGCTGGCGCTGTGCCAGATATCCATACTTCTAAAATGCGAACGGTCGGGATTAGGATAACCAACATTGTTCATGATGGCCAGGCTGCCGTCATCATACAGATCCTTAAAAACCTCCAGTGCCGGGTTCAAACCGGTATCAGCCGTTAAGGATAAAGCTTTATCCTTTGCAATGGCCAGTCTTGGCCTTTCCCGGTAATAGATATCATTACGTACCGGTATCACCGTGTTCAATCCATCATTACCGCCACTGAACTGAATGACCACCACCACTTTATTGCCCGGTGGCACCATCATGGGTCTTTCAAATGCCTTTAAAAATTTAGGCAGCATGAAAGATGCTGTTGCCAGTGATCCGACTTGTAAAAATTCTTTGCGTTTGATCAACATAAACCAATTTTAGATTGTAGATTTTAGATTTATTGAAAAATTAAGATCCATAGTATGTTTTTTACGCTTAGATAATAAATCAGCAATCGCCAATCTAAAATCTACAATCAACAAAGCTGGTATTCCGGCGTACTCATCAGGTTTATGACTGCACTCTTGATGTAGTTTTCCCTGCTTGCTGTATTCAGGTATTTATCCAGGACAGCATTACTCACTTTGCCCTTTGTTTGTAAAACCGAAGCAGCTATTTTTTCCAGTAATTTCTCCCGCTGCGTTTTTTCAAATATTTTATTCACTGCCGGCCAGTCAATGACAGCCGTGCCACCCTTTACGGTATCTTTTATTTTTTTTGCCGCTATTTCCCGCATGCCCATCTGCACATCATCATCCGGTTTTGGCATTATATCCAGTACATCGTTCGCTGAAAGTACCTGCGGTATACGAAGTCGCAGCATTAATGAACTGCTGTCGATCCAGTTTTTGCCGCCCGGCCACCCGGCCACGTTAGGCGGAAAAAACAATACCTGCCCCAATGCCCGCTGAAACAACAGCTGCGACTGTTCATTTTCCAGTTGCATGGGCAACAGCCTGCGAATGCCAACCAGCAATTCAACCGGTGATTTTATCCGGGTACCTATATTTTTTTCATCATAAAACCAATCGCTGGTATATATATCTTCCAGCAGTTTTAAAATATCATAATGATTACTGTAAAAACGGTTACCCAGCCATAGTTGATTTTCTTCATGCACCTGTTCATTTACAAAATAACGGTATATCTTCCGGCTGATGTATTGGGCTGTTTGTTTTTGTTCGAGCAGTATGTTCAGGATATCATCCCCGTCGAAATTACCGGTACGGCCCAAAAAAGTCTTGCTGCCGGTATCATGCTGGTTCTTTCTGAAAACAAATTCGCCGGCGGCATTAAATGCCCAGCCGGTAAAAGCCCTGGCAGCCTCTTTCACATCGTTTTCGGTATAGTTACCCCTGCCCATGGTAAACAATTCCATTACTTCACGGGCAAAATTCTCATTGGGTTTTAATTTGCGGTTTTGCTGGTTGTTTAAAAACTGCAGCATGGCAGGCGATTTACTGACCGCCTTAAGCATATCGCCAAAATTACCCAGTGCATGTGTGCGGATAATATGTAAAAGTTCCTGCTGAAAAAAACTGTTTTGTATGCGGCAGGCAAAATGCCCGTGCCAGAACAGGCTCATTTTTTCACGTAGTTGTGCCTCGCTGCTGATCATGCTTTGAACCCAGCGCAGGTTCATCGTCTTTATATCTTCCCTGGATTGTTCCCGGATCTTTTCCTGGTTTCAGGATCGTTCATTGCTTTTTGAATTTGCTTCGGGTCGGTGTTGCCCATCATATATTCATCTGCCGGGTTTTTGGTCACTTCGATCTTTTCAACTGCAGCTGAAGAGGTTGTTACCAATAATGCCCACATTTTTTTTGGGGAGGTGGTATCCAGCGAAGCGGAATTTTCGGCCATGGGGCCAAAAGCGCTGCGCCAGAGTAAATGCTGATTTTTTAACCGGTTGGATGCCGCCATAGCAGTAATATCATTTTAAATGATCCTTGAACGGGTGTAAGACTGTTCAAATACCCGTTGGTTTAATGCGTAAATGTAAACTTATCTGTCCTTAAAAAAACATGGAGCTCTTTGCACACCCGTTTTATAATAGTTGGCCTTTATCCGTTCATCCATTTAACGGGAAAAATGATGCCGGCATCCCTTTATTTTTAATATATTTAAGCCTGTTTACATCTATTGCTGCTTAAATCCTTTTAATAAATATAAAATACAACTGTATGCGGATCATAAAATTTATTTCCTGCTGTGTATTGTTACTGGTAACCGGACCTTCCATTTCACAAACCATGTGGAAATATTTTTCGCCCGAAGATTTTGAAGCCCGGCGGAAAAAAGTGATGGAAAAAATAGGTGATGGTGTTTTGGTGCTGCAGGCTGCAGAAATGACCGAAGCGTATATCAAGTTCAGGCAGGACAATAATTTTTATTACCTCACCGGTGTGGAAGTACCCGATGCCGTGTTGATACTCGACGGCAAAAGAAAAGAATCGATTTTACTGGTTCCTGATGTAATGTCAAAGGACATCAAGGTGGAAGCACATATACAAGCCGGTGAGAAAGACGCGACTGCCTATAAATTCAACAGGGTTTTATCAAAAACTTATTTTACAAATATATTGCAGCGCTATGCCGATAACAGGCAGCCATTCTTTCTGCAGCAGTCGCCCCAGGAAATGGCCGAGATGAGCCGCGACCGCTGCATGATGATCCGTACCAGCAGGCTGGACGATCCCTGGGACGGGCGTTTATCCAAAGAAGTTAATTTTTACAATAAAATGAAAGAGCGTTTCCCCGCCACAGTTGTTAATGACATCACGCCTATCCTGGATGACATGCGCTGGGTGAAAGATAAAAAAGAGATCGCTGTGCTCAGGGAATGCGGCCGCATCGGCTGCCTGGGCATAAATGAAGCTATAAAAGTAACACGCCCCGGTATTTATGAATACCAGACCATAGCTGCCTGCGATTTTATTTATGACGACAACGGCTCTGCCGGCCCGGCTTATTTTGCCATTGCCGCCTCCGGGGAAAGGGGATTGATCTGGCACTACAATGCAAACAACCATAAGCTGGAAGCAGGCACCGTATTGCTGATCGATTATGCACCCGAAGTGAATTATTATGTAACTGATATTACCCGTACCTGGCCGGTGCAGGGAGAATTTACGGCAGAGCAGTTAAAATTTTATAATTGTGTACGTGAAGCCCGTGATGCCATTATTGCCTCTATGAAACCGGGCATAACGATGAACGATATGCGAAATGTTGGTAAAGAAGTGTACAAAAAACACGGGTTCGAAAAATACTGGTTCGGGTATGTTGGTCATTTTGTGGGTATGGCCGTACATGATGTGGGCCCTTACGACAAACCCTTTGTGGAAGGCGTGGTATTTAATGTTGAACCCATTTTGGAAGATAAGGAGAAGAAGATCCATATCCGGCTGGAAGATACCATCGTGATCACGGCAACCGGTGCAGAGAATCTTACCCCACAATCACCTGTTGATCCAAAAGCCATTTATACTTTGATGAAAGAGAAAGGTGTTGGGGAAAAATAAACAAGGGTATTTACAATTAAAGCTTTTGCGTTGTTTTCTTTACCGCCGAAAAAATACTCTTCCACAGCAGGTTAAAAAATGACTTTGTTTTATCCCGTTCGTAATTGATCTCATCAGATCTTGTAACTCCATTTAGCGGGTTGCTGTTTTTCATCAATGCATTGGCCAGCAAACTCTGCAGGCCTTTCTTTTTTACATCCCCTGAATCAATTTTTAAAACTTCAATTTTAAGGTCTTTATACAAAATAGTTGCATTGCCCTTTGTCATAAGGTCGGTGCCGGTCATTTTAAATGTAAGATGTTGTACGCTCCCTTTTTTTACAGAAGCCATACCCAATGGCTCAATGAGCGGGTTTAATGATACCGCATTGAAACCGCCCGCTGTGCCGGATACATCAAATGCGCCATTACTGCTGTTGAGCGGCAGCTTCCATAACGTTTGCACCTTGCTGATGCCCATAAAACTTGCAGTAGCATCCAGTTCAAGCAGGTTGCTTTTATTGATCAGGTCACTGATATTGGTTATATTATTAACTGTTCCGTTGATGTTATTAAAAAAGACCGTACCTGTTTTTCCGGATACTTCTGCCTTTTCTGAATAACTGACCGTCCCGTTCCTGATGGTTAGTTTTTTGATGCTGAAAGGGAATTTAATGGTTTGTAACATCTGGTGCGGATATTTGCCAACCTTACTATCAAGGTCTTCAGCAACGGTTCTGTCGCGGTAAATTTTTACAACAGGCTGCAGCGTTGCAGTTGCTGCTTCCAGCCTTTTTTTAAGGATGAGTAACCGGGTATCAATGCCGGCCAACACAATATTTCTGAATTCAAGATCGTACAGGTCTTCCTGCTTTTTCAGTATCCTGCTGAATGCGGCTTCCGTAAATTGGGGGATCACTTTAATGCTCTGAATACGCATTGATGAATTGGCATTGTTGATATCGAAAGCGCCCAGTTGTATTTTATACCTTTTGTTTTCCGTAAGAACGAAAACCCGGCGGCCGATAATTTCCAGTTGCTGCTGCTGATCAGGTTTTTAATATTGGTACCCGAATGTAATTTTTGAATATCAACTGCATCAAATTTAACAGCACTGATAACTACAGGCGCTTCATTGGGTTTTGCCCTGTTGTAAATATGTATATTGGTTTTACCCACAGATACTTTATTTACCAGTGCCTCATCAAAATAATTATTATCAATTTCCAGTTCATCTTTAAGCGAATCTGCGCTGGAACCCTTTTTAATATAAAAGGTGAGCAAGCCGCCATCGCTTACGAGTTCTTCAGCCTGTAACTGTTGCCGCAGGATAAACCCATCAGTGGAAATATTACTGATGGATGTGTTGTTAATATCCAAAACTATTTTACCGGCGCTGTTCTTTTGCCGGAACCCGGCAAGTTTTATAAACCTGGCTGGTGCATTGTATTCCACATCAGTAAAAGTAGCGTGATGTTTATCTCCCTTAACATACACTTCCTTCACTTTGGCAACCACATCTTTTACAAAATAACTGATGATATTATTAAAATCCCTGGTACTGTCTATCCTGAATTTATTGAGCTGCACATTGATATTGCGCAGGGCTGTTGCCGGCTCACCTGTTTTATCAATAAAGTATAAATGCCCGTTTTCGATAATGATCTCTTTTGCATGTATGCTTTTGAATTTGCCAAGCAGTTTTTCATAAATAGCCAGGCTGTCCTGTTTGTTGAGTATCTTTTTTTCTTTTTTGCCCGAACTTATAATATACACCACCGGGTGCCTGATCAAAATAGCATTTGCTTCAATGGAAGTATTGCCGATAAGCCCGGGTATATTGGCGCCACGTATGGAAACCTCATCTGCCTGGATATTGTAAATGGTAGCCTCGGAAGCGGTATCATACTGCAGCAATTGTTTTTGTAAAGAATCAGACTGCAGCCGCACATTAAAAAAAGACGCATTGCCGTTAACTTCATCAATGAATGAACTGTCGTAATGAATAAAATACAAACTATCCGTTCCTTTAGTGATGGCATTTTCTATACTGTCTTTAATAATACCCTTTTATGCATTTGCCAGTATATCACGCCGCCAACCAGTGCCAGCGCCAGTATAACTCCTGCTATTTTTAATGATTTTCTCAAGACTGATTTTTTTAAAGTATTGTGTAAAGATCAAAATGGCAAACCCAATGCAATGTTTAAAATAATGTTTTCCCTTCTCCAGGCTCCGCTGCCAAAATCGATCTGTTTAAATACCCATCTTTCTCCCAAAGGTAAATAAGGTTTCCGCAATGGTATTCCAACATCAGCCCTTATGATCAAAACATTGGCATCAAAACGTAAACCAACTCCCGTTGCTACAGCCAGTTCTTTATACCAGTCTTTTGTAAATTTACCTGCCGGGCCAAAGAGCAGGGTATCTTTTGTCCAGATGTTTCCTGCATCAATAAATATGGCTGTGCTGAGACTTTTTGTAACGGGTATCCTGATCTCGGTATTGAATAAAAATTTATAATCCCCGCCAATGATCTGGAAAAAACGCATGTCTTCTGCAGTTGGCTTATAGGTTCCCGGCCCAAGGTTACGTACCCTGAAACCCCGGATAGAACCGGAGCCCCCAATGATATATTGCTTGGCAAACGGCAACATATTTGAGTTATTGTATGGAAGCCCAATGCCAAGCTGGATACGGTTTGCCCAATCCCATCCATTGGATAATACACGGGTATAATGTAAAGCAAGATCGGTTTTTACATATTGGGCAAAAGGGGTATTGAAAATTGTTTTTTCCCGGAAATTTTTTGCACCGGTTACCAGCCCTGCAATATTTCCCGACAGGTCGATACTGCCACTGAAATACCACCTGTTTTTTCGCCTGGCCTGTGCATTATTGTAGGTATAGGAAAAATAACTGCCAAGAATGGCTTCGGAATAAACATTCAGTAAAATGGCCGGTGATACCAATGCCTGTTTGTAAAAACTATCTGTTACATTACTTGCATTTAAATAACTTAATGATACCGGTGCAAACGTATATTCGGTCCTGATATTTTTTTTCCAGGTAAAATCATATTGCAGCCTGAACAGGTTTTTGGTATAAAACAACTGCCTCCGGTATAGCTCATAACCCAACAACAGGTTGGTATTGGGCGGATAAAAATTATTCTCCTTTATCCTGAAAAACGGGATGGCATAGCGTGGAAAGCGGATACTTGCTTCACCGCCTACCCGGTAACTGTTGTTATTGCGTAAAGAATCGGCGATGGAAACCTCAAAAGCAGTATATGCTTTTATAGTGAGCAATTCGGCACCACGAAAAAGGTTCCTGTTCTTCCAGTTCACACTTAACTGGGCACCCACCGAATTGTTCTCTTGTGTAAATGCATCCAGTTCTCCCTGGAAGGATTTCTTTTTAGCAGGTGTGAGGTAATAATATACATTCAACCGGCGCAGGTCGCCCGTATCGGGAAGCGGTTCAAAACGGTTCTTTACAAATCTAAAAGCGCCCAGGTTTATCAACCGGTTCAATGTTGAATTTTGCGAACGGCTGCTGTATAAACGGCCCGGCCTGTAGGTGATGGTTTGTGCAAAAAGCCTTGGATTAAACTTTTTAGCTGTATCCTTAATGTACAAACCATCATATTTTACCGCGCCGGTGATGCTGGTATCCAACTGTTCGCCCGCCAGTGAGTAAGTGGGAAACACGGTGATCTTATTGATGCGGTATGGGTATTTTGCCTGGTCGGGCGTGGCTTTTTTACATTCAGGTACAGGGCAACCTGCCTGTCCCCGATCGTACTGTCGGCATAAGCCATCAGGTAGTCGGGGCTGAAAAAATAATAGCCCTTTGTTTTCAGGAACAGGTCAAGCTGGTCACGCTCGGCGCTGATATCGCTTAACCGGTAAGGCTGTCCAACTTTTAATATTCCCCTGTTTGTCTGCCGTTGCTCCAGTAATTTTAAAAGCGCAGAACTGTCGCTTACCCAGGTTATACTTTTAATATGGTATTGCGGCTGAACCTGGGCTGTATAAATGGCTTGAGTAAAATAACTTTTGTTTACCGTATCACCCTGCACGGTAGTGTGAAAGTAACCGGTATTTTCCATAAATGCCTGCATGTTTTCTGCAGTAACAACTGCATTTACCCGGCTGCTGAGCACCGGCGCTTCTCCCAGTTTTTTCTGAGAAATGGCTTTAACCCTCTTTCATTTTTTGATTCGCCGATCACGTACCACCACCACACTTTGTATGGCTGGCCGAGTATGAATTTATTCCGCCTGGGACTTACAGCCAGGGATAAATGCTTTTTTAACTGCTTGCGGGTTTGTTTCACTTCAGGATTCTTTTCAACAATTACTGTTGCTCCTTTATACAGCTTTTCACCCGCAGGCAAAAAGCGCCTTACACTGCAGGAAGATACAGTCAATAGTATGATCAATCCGGCAATAAACTTTCCTTTCATTTTTCTTTAACCTCCTTTTTCCTGTTTCTCCTGAACAGTTCATTGAACTTATCATAATCCATGGTGATAACAAATCCCAAACCTGTTTCCACCACATAACCATCCAGTACCACTTCGAACTGGTTTTTGCGGTATGCCTTCAGTAAATATTTTCCGTCTTTTGAAAGTTTATACCCGATAGTTACATCCGGTATAAAACTGCTGTTTGTTTTCGATGTTGCATCCCTTCCTTCTATGCCAAAATTTTTTCCGAGGCTTATGGTTAAACGGTCATCTAAAAAAGATTTGGTTAATGCCACATTCAGGTCGGTGCGCTGTTCATTGCCGCCATTGTTAAAGTCGCGGTAGGAATTCAGGTTAAGGTCTATATCCACCCCTTTTAACAGGTTTGCGGCTATTTCATTTAAGGCTGATGACAGGAAACGGCTCACACTCTGGCGGGCAAGGTCATTGAAATTATCCCCGTTGCCTTTAAAGAAATCGCTGCTTTGTTCGCCAACAAAACGCCCCAGCAGCAGCAATGAAAAAACCTGTTTATTGGTTGCCGATTCATCACCCCTTATCTGTGCCAGTTTATTTTCAATCGTTGTTCTCAGGTCACTGTTGATCACAGCATTTTCATCGGGCAATTGAATGTCAAACTTTATAGTTGGCTTACTAAGTACGCCCGTTAAATAAAGCACTACCTTAAATGGTATTTTTTGATTGAAGGAATTGGCAAGCAGCGGGTCTACACTGCCAACTTCATTGCCCAGCAGGTCTTTGGAAGAAGTATTGACTGTATATGTAGCAGTGATGTTCATCCTGGCTTTCATGGGTTCGCCGGCGAATGCGATGGTGCTGCCTTTCTCCAGCATGAACTTACGCTGCAGGAACTGGTAGTTAAAAATATAATAACCCTTATCGAGATCATAATTACCGGAAAGTATGATATGGCCACCCGGGTCAACCCCGGCATTCAGGTTGGCATCACCCTGCACTCTTATTTCATCACCGGTAACGGGATCAATAACAATCGTTAATGTTGCATCTTTTTTAATGGCGATATTCAGGTTGTAATTGAGGTACTGGGCAAAATTTGGTTTTATTTCTTTTTCCTCAACAAAAGCAACCACCGGCGGATTGATCTCAAAGGTATCCCTGTCAATAAACCGTACGATCGTTCTTCCTTCATCTTTACCATAGCTTCTTTCAGGTATGATGATGGTGATATTGCTTTTTATCTTTTATGGCAATATCGCCTTCAATATTTGGAGAAACTGTATTGCCGGTAACTTTTATATCTATATCCGCTACAGCATATCCATAAAATTCGCTGTTGATGGCCTTGGGTGCATTCAGTATAATAAAATCCTTTGCATCAATGTCAAGGTTAATATCCAGGCTTTTTACTTTGTTTACAGAAACTGAACCATCAATTTTAAGCAGGTGATCAAGCGTATCCCGAATGGTAAAATTATTAACCGTTACGGCAGGGTAATCAAAAATGATCTGCTGGCTGTTTATTTTAAATGCAGTACCCAGCTGGGTAAGTGTAAATTTGGTGGTATCAAAATTCAAATCGCCTTTCCAGCGCGGGTCCGCAAATTTTCCATTCCCTTTAAAATTACCATGCAGGTTACCGGTAGCATTTTTTATTGCGCCGCGTGACAATCCTGCCAGGGTTGCCATATTTAATTTTTCAATGACGGCCGTTGCATCAAATTGCTGCAATTCATTATCCAGGTAATAATTCCCGTTGGCTGCAATATCATTGCCATTGCCTATTAATGACATGGCTGCAACCACATTACGTTGGTAATGGTAAGATCACCCGTGAATGCCGGCAGTTTTTTATTCAGTTCACTCACTTCCATTTTTGCATCCATAACACCCGAAACAAAAACAGTATCATTATTCAGGATAGCACTGATACTTTTTAAATTAAAATTATCAATGATCATGTCAATGGGGCTATTGACAATTTCCTGCCTGCTGTTGATCGAAATTTTGCTGTGTCGCTGCTGAGGTTAAAATTATGTATGATCAATCCCTGTGGTGAATAACTGATGTAGTTATCTGCAGCCATATTCCATTGTTCATAATTCAGCAACAAACTATCCTGCAGCCTGAATGAATAATTTTTATCTTTTGCATACAATGAGGCCTTTAGTCCAAACCAGTCCTTTGCCTTTTTATCCTGGGTTCTGGCATTGATCATGATGCTGTCGTTAGCAGCGCTCCCGTTTAGTTGTGTGCCATAAAAAATGCCGGAAGCAGTATTCAGTGTATCAAACTGCACATTATAATGTATACGCTCATTTTTAGATGCTATACTGATATTGCCATTGCGCAGGGTTTTATCTTCATAAGCCAGATAGGGCACTGTTACAACAAGATTTAAAGCGCTGTCGGTATTGGCTGATGTAAAACTTCCTTTGAAATTTATTTCATCGTATGTTTTTAAACCCGGGACAATTCCGGTAACCAACGGATGTTTTTTTATATGGCCATCAAAAACCATTTGTTGTTCCGCAATATTTTTTGTGGTTACCGTATCGCTTATTTTATAATAGTGATTGATGTACTGTACGATGGCATCGCCAACCTGGTCATAATCAAAAGCGCCATATGCCTTCAGGTTGGCAAAGGGAGCGTAAAAATTAATGCTGTCGCGGCCATTGGCTGATGACGCGATCAGTGAAACGCTGTCAAGCACATAAAAACCAGTCCCCACCTGCATCTTTACAGAGTCAATGATGGTATTAATATCGAGGTTGCGCGGGCGCAAACTGTTTGCCGCTATGTTTGCTGTCAGGGAAAAATCAAGTGTGTCGGTATACAGGTTCAGTTGACGAAGCCTGGCCGTATCAATTCTTACCAAACCGTTTATGGAAGGATATTCATTTTGCACATTGGCCTTTATATCATATTGTAATTTCAGGTTGTCATCATTGATCTTTCCTTTACTTTCAATAATTCCTGCATTTAATTTTGCAGTGAGCTCTGCATTTTGATAATTGTATTGATTGTATTGCAGTTGTTTTACAGATGCGGTAATATCCGACCGCATGGTTTTATAATTAAAACCTGTTCCTTTTGCAGTAAACGACCCTGTTACTTTACCGAGTATACTGTCCTGGCTGATCAGTTTACCGATATCATAATTGAATGTTTTAACCAGCAGGTCGTAGGTTGCTTTTTCTTTATCCTTCGCATTTTTAATAAACCCTTTTACGGTTACCAGTCCGTAACTGCCGCCCATTTGCAGGTCAGCAACCAGGTCATCAATGGTTCCCTTTAATGTTCCCCTTATATAATTTTTTGGCGGAAGCCTGATCCCGGGTGGCAAAGTTCCCGGTGGTATCAACCCCATAATAAAATCCCTGTCGAAGCTGCTCTCCCTGAGCATAAAATCATACTTCATGTTTTTTGCGTCAGTAATATTTTTCAAAGAAAATTTTCCGTTGAATGCCATACCCTTTCCACTGGCAATGATATCAGAAACCAGGCTGTTCTTATTACCGGTAACCCTGCCTCTCAGGTTGATGATTGCCGGCAGGTTAACCAGCGACTCCTGGTTCTCTTTCGGAACAAATTTTAATATATCCGATTTTTTAAAATGGCTTTGGTCAATATAGAGGTCGTAATAAAATTTATCAGCATCGGTAAGATTATATAAAGTGCCATGTGCAGAAACACTCGTGCCGGAAAAGCCAACCAGTTGCAGGTATGGTAAATAGATCTGTGCCAGGTTGCCCCGCAGTTCAGTATTAAAATGAACGAGGTTATTGGCAAACTGCCCCGGGGGAAATGGTTTTTTTAATGCCGGCACCAGCAGGTACAAATCATTAAAAGCAATGGTTGAATTTTTAAATGTTGCTGCAACCAGGCTGTTGCGTGGATGTTTTGTAATATCCGACAGGCTGTCGAATTTTATTTCAATAAAATCCTGTAAAAGTGTTTGTGGTGTTTTTACATATAGTTCCCTGGCAGAAAAAATTGAATCAGTCATTAAAAAATTCACATGCAGGGTATCCAGTGCAAAGCCACTGGTATCTTTAAATGTAAGCTGCTTAACTGTTGCTGATGTTATTTTTGCTGCATAGGTGATCGACGAAATATTGGCACCCAGGTCTTTTATGTTAAAATGCCCGGGATCAAACCCTTCTTTTTTTGCAAGATTGTTATCATCAAAACGGATTTGATTTTTGCTAAACGAAACCTGTTTTACCATGATCTGCCAGGGCATGGGGGTTACATCCGTAACCAATTGTTTTTCCAGTTTACCGGTCGCTACAGGAGGGCTTGTTAACTGAACAAAGGAACTATCCAATACCAGTTCATCAGCCGTTGCAATGGATTCAGATAAATTAAACAACGCTTTTACCATGGCCAGGTGTGTTACTTTATTGCGATAATACAAACCGGTAACCGAATTTTCGATCAACACATTTGCATCCCTGATAGAAAGTTGCGAAGTGGTAATATTCAAACCATAGCCCGGTTCCCTGATCTTATCTTCGGGCACAGGGAGGTAAGGTTTTATAATTTTTTCTTTATAAGTAAGCATCTGGAAATCCAGGCCGGAAGCTACCAGGTCATTTACCCCGAAATTGACCCTGTCCGGTTGAAATTTATGCAAAGTCACATCCAGGTTTTTTATGGATGCGTTGAAATCTGATCCGCCGTTTTTATCAGTAAACCGTAGACTTACCCGGTCAAGGATCAACCTGCCTAAATTCAATTTTAATGCAGATGTATCTTTTTTGCCTGACGCAGCCGGCTTATTTCCTGCAAAAGCATCAATGATGAACTGGTAATTGAATGCTGAATCTTTTTCAGCCCGGTTAACGTTCAGGAAAAAATTTTTTAATTCCAGTTTTTGAACATCCGTAATACCCCATATCAATTTGAGCAGGCTGATATCAAGGGATATCCTTTCACCAAAAATCAGCGTATCTTTTTTTTGATCTTCTATAAAGACATCATGTATTACTATCCATTTGGGTAAACTGTAATTAATGGAGCCGATAACAACTTTGGTTTTTAATTTATCCTGCAGGTAGGTTTGAACCTTATTTTTCACGGCCCTTTTTCCTGCAGGCAGATTAATAAACAGAAAAAAAAGGCATAACAATATAAACACAGTACCGACTGTGTAAATAAGTATTTTGCCCGCCTTTTTTACTATCCTTTTAATAGACATTTGATAAAACCGATGGCTTAATAATATTGCTGAAATATGTATTAAGCAATTACTTCAGTTTATGTTGGGATGGAAATAAGAAACTATGTTGCCTGTAAAAGGCATGTAAGAATATTCCTGGTTTTGTAAAACTGTTCTGACAAAAAACCATTACCCGCCATAAACTTTTTTTGACTTTTTATTGTCAGCCCCGGCCAGTTTCTTTTCAGTTGCTGTTTTTGGGGTAATGCTTTCTATGTCAGATGGAAGATGAGGAAAACCCGGGAAATCCTGGTCAATGTGCGGATCCTTATTTTGCTGTATCTCATCCGCCCGGATGGCTTTTGCCTTTGCTTTTGCTTTCATGATCCTGTTTATTTAACTGATAATCCACATAACCGCATACCTGTTTCCGGAGACGATTTAAAATTACCCAAAGTTGAGCCCTAATGCAGCAGGAAATGTTATACAAATTCATTAAATAGTTACAATATTCACATATTGCCGGCCCCGGCCTGGTACCCGGAATCAGGTACTGTAAACAGTTCCTTAAAAATCATGCAGGAAATATCCGAATCTATACTGCCCGGCCCATAAAAAACTGGCATACGTTTTGAAAATAAAAAATGAACCTTAATTAAACGTTATGACCATGCAAATCAATTACCACGACCAGCACCTTGATTTCATAAAGGGGAAAATAAATGAAATTAATACAGCCTTATTCAAAACAGAACTTGATCCCCTGCTGCAGTTACCCAATAATATCATACAAACACTTAAGGTAGATCATGACGGCATGGTCTGGTTCTTTACATCATTTAACGGTTTACAATCCCAGGTCATAGACAGGCCGTTTTTTGCTTACCTGGACTATCACCAAAAAAGCAAGGGGAGTTTTCTTAAGCTCAGCGGTAAAGCAAGTATTGCAGGTCACGAAGATCATGGCCTTTTTTCTATCTGCAATTATACCAAAGGCAGTTATGGCAGGCTCGTTTTGGTAAAATTTAAAATTATGCAGGCCGAATATTTTGAAACCAACATGGTGGAAAATCATTCCTGGGCTGAAAAATTAAAACATACATTCAGCCACCTGTTCCAACCGTCAGCAAACCGGAAATACAATTTCTCAGAATAAACCGACCATATGAACTACCGGTTCAGTTAAAGAATCACCAGGCGAATTAAATCCAGACCAAAAGCGATAAAGGAGAGACTGTTTTAAAAGCAGTCTCTTTTTTTTATAGAACTTTTTCTCCATTTGCAAAAAACCGGCCAGGTCAAACCCATAAATCACCACGGATTATTTAACTTGTAGCTGCAAATAAAATGATATGCAAACCAGGGCCTTCAAATATGTATCCCCATTATTCCTGTATGTACTGGCATGGCTGGCCTTTACCGGCAAAGGATGGCTTACCTGGACACCCATGCTCTATGCCTGGGTACTGATGCCGGCCATAGAATTGTTCATCAAACCGGATGAAAAAAATCTTTCAGAAGCCGAAGAAGAACTGGCCAAAAAAGACAGGCTCTATGATTACCTGCTGTATGGCATCGTGCTGTTACAGTTTGCGGCACTGTTCTATTTTTTAATCTCCATGAAAACAACCGGCCTGCTTTGGTGGGAAACCGCAGGCAGGATCGGCAGCATGGGTTTACTCTGCGGCACTTTTGGTATCAATGTGGCGCATGAACTGGGGCACCGGGTAAAAACATACGAACAGGTCTTTGCCAAATCACTCCTGCTTACTTCTCTCTACATGCATTTTTTTATTGAGCACAACAAAGGACATCATAAACATGTGGCTACGCCGAAAGACCCAAGCAGCGCACGCTATAACGAACCCGTTTTCAGTTTCTATTTCCGGACCATCATTTTTTCCTACTTGTCGGCCTGGAAAATTGCCAATGCCGAAATGAAGAAAAAGGGGTTGCCCGTAATGCATTGGAAAAACGAAATGCTGCAGGCACAGATCATACAGCTTGTATTTGTTGCCGGGATATTCTTTGTTTTTGGCTGGCTGGTTACCGTTTATTTTTTAATGGCCGCAACCATTGGTTTTTTATTGCTTGAAACCGTAAATTATATTGAACATTACGGACTGCAGCGCCAACAAAGGGTTGATGGGCATTATGAAAGAACCATGCCCCAACACAGCTGGAACAGCAATCATATTTTAGGAAGGCTGATGCTTTTGAACTGAGCCGACACAGCGATCATCATTACCTGGCCAGCAGAAAATACCAGGTTTTGCAACACCATGAAGATGCCCCTCAACTGCCAACCGGTTACCCCGGCAGTATGATCATGGCCATGGTTCCGCCACTGTGGTTTTATGTAATGAATAAAAAGATCAGGCAATTGCAAAAAGAAAAATAACGCTGTTATTTTTTTGCATTAGCTTTTACAAAAGCATATACATTTTCCTTTTCACTGTCGGTTAAATTTGCCCTGGGTGCCATTACTGCCATGATACTTGCCCAGCGCTCAGCCGTAAAATCAGTGGTAACTTTTAAGCCATGGCAACGGCCGCATTTTGCATTATATGTACTTTGACCGGCCATGACCGAGGCCAGTTCGGCTGTTTTTTCCTTTGGCTCTACTTTGCTACCAAATGTTCCGGTATTTTCCACGGAGCCCTGTGCAGCAGCTGAAGACCCGGCCGGGTCGGGCAGTGTACCCACAGCATTACCGGCAGGCATACCTGAACTGTTTGAACCGGATCCAGTTGGTGTAATTTTTTTAGCACATCCCCAAACCAGGATCATTAAAGACAATACGGGTATTATTTTTTTCATGTGTATTTTTTATGTTGATATAATTAAATGATTGGTGTTTTCCTGTGTTCTGAATCAGCTGCAATGAATATGTTCAGTGAAATTGCAGCAACGGATCATTGCATCCGATCAGATCGTGATCCTGGTATCGCCGAAATAGCTGTGTAAAACGAAAGGTAATTCAATCCCGTTACTGCCCTGGTTATTTTCAAGCAAAGCGGCTACGATCCTGGGCAGCGCCAGCGATGAGCCGTTGAGGGAATGGACAAGCTGGGTTTTACTGCTGCCATCCCGGTACCTGATCTTCATCCTGTTGGTTTGAAAACTTTCGAAGTTACTGACCGAACTTACTTCCAGCCATTTTTGCTGGGCCGCACTGTACACTTCAAAATCATAGGTAAGTGCAGAAGCAAAACTCATATCACCGCCGCATAAACGCAAAATTCGGTAAGGCAATTGCAGCGACTGCAATAACCCCTCTACATGTTTTACCATTGCTTCCAGTACTTCATAGCTTTTATCCGGGTGAACGATCTGTACGAGTTCCACCTTATCAAACTGGTGAACCCTGTTCAGCCCGCGTACATCAGCCCCAAAGCTTCCGGCTTCCTTCTGAAACAGGGCGTATAAGCGGTCATTTTTACCGGCAGGTCGCTTTCTTTTATAATTTCATCGCGGTAAATATTGGTTAACGGCACTTCCGATGTCGGGATCAGGTAAAATTATCTACGGTAGCATGGTACATCTGCCCTTCCTTATCGGGCAACTGCCCCGTGCCATAAGCCGATGCTTCATTTACCAGCAGGGGGGGCAAATACTCGGCGTAACCCGCAGCTGTATTATAATCCAAAAAATACTGTATCAGGGAACGCTGCAGACGGGCACCTTTGCCTTTGTATAAGGGAAAGCCGCTGCCGGTGATCTTGGCCCCGGTCTCAAAATCAACCAGGTCATATGTTTTGATCAGTTCCCAGTGCGGTACAGCCGTTGCAGGCAATGCAGGTTTGGATCCTCCTTCCCGCACCACTTCATTCTCTTCGGGCGTTTTGCCTCTGGGTACTGATACATGCGGCAGGTTGGGTAATAAGACCAGGGCATCCTGTAATTTTTGTTCAGCCTCTGATAATTGCCCGGAAAGATTTTGCAGGGTTGATTTTTGCTGTGCCACTTCCTGTTTTTTATTTTCTGCTGCTTCTTTGTCTCCCCTGCCCATCAACATACCGATCTCCTTGCTGGCAGCATTGATCCCGGCCTGCAGGGTTTCGGTCTCGGTTTTTAATGTACGTACCTGTTCATCTGTTTCCAGTAACCGGTCAACCAGTGACAAATCTTTGAAATATTTAACCGCTAACTTTTCTTTTACCAATGCTGTGTTTTGCCTTATATAACTGATCTGTAACATCTGTTTTTAAAAATTTTGTCAAAGATACAAATTTGGCTCTTAGGTGCCGGGCCACTATTAAAAGTCAATTATTTGAGGATCTGTTAATTTTCTGAATAAACCAGATTTAACAGTATAAATAAGTTCAAACTTCTATTTCTTTTATATTTGCAGGATGCAACACGTAAAGGACGACTTACAGGTACGCTGGCTTAAATTACGCATCAAACTCAAAGAGCGTTTTGGTATCAAGCCCGATATGGACGGCATCCTTTTTTTAATAGGCATACAGGAGCTGGGCAGCGGTAAACAGGATTTCAGCAAAGAAGAGAAACAGGACCTGATGCATATTGCAGTTTGTACTGTCCTTTCATTAAGCGGGTATTATGCCCCGGAAGGAAATGATGAAGAAGGCTGGCCGCATTTTAAACAACTGAAACCCCTGCCCGGTTTTATCATGATTGAGCAGGAAAATTTTTTAAAAGACCATATTTTATTATACTTTCAGAATCAAAATTTTATTGACTAATTAACCATGATGCACAAAATGAAAACTTTTATTACGCTTGCCTTCTTTACTTTTTTTGCAATGGGCGCTGATGCCCAGGTTAAAAAATCTGCTGTTAAAAAACCCGCTACCCAAAAATCAACGGTAAAAAAAACAGCCGTTAAAAAAACGCTGAAACCGGTAAAATTACCGGGTGTAAGGATAAAAATAACTACCGATTCGGGTGTAATTGTGATCCGGTTGTATGATAAAACCCCCCTCCACCGCGATAATTTTATAAAACTTGCCAACGAACATTTTTTCGACAGCCTTTTATTTCACCGGGTAATGTATCAATTTATGATACAGGGCGGAGACCCAAACAGCAAAAATGCACAACCCGGACAAATGCTGGGCACCGGCGATATAGGTTATACCATTCCGGCCGAGTTTGATACTACATTAATTCATAAAAAGGGTGCTTTAGCAGCTGCGAGAATGCCGGATAATGTAAATCCTGAAAAAGCCAGCAGTGGCTGCCAGTTTTATATTGTACAGGGAAGACAATGGACAGATTTTGATTTAAACAATATTGAATTGCAGCGCCCAGCCAAATACACTTCCGGGCAAAGAAACGCTTATAAAACTATTGGCGGTTACCCCCCTTTAGATATGAATTATACCGTTTTTGGGGAAGTTGAAAGCGGATTGGATGTAGTAGACAAGATAGCTTCTGTTCCTGTAGCTCCTGGCAACAGGCCTTATGGTGATGTGCGTATGTATATTGAAGTTATAAAATAGTTTATTCCCGGTAAATACCGGGGAATAGCTATCGGTTAAAAAACCTTACTTTGCACCTGATTCAGTTAACATCAAAACCAATAAAATGAATTTTCCCGAAAATCTCCGCTACACCAAAGACCACGAGTGGGTTTCATTAGATGGCACCACTGCTACCATTGGCATTACCGATTTTGCACAACGTGAGTTGGGCGATATCGTTTATATCGACATTCATGCAAAAGGAAAAACACTCGGTGCCGAAGAAGTATTTGGTACAGTAGAAGCAGTAAAAACAGTGAGTGATCTTTTTTTACCGGTTGCAGGTACCATAACCGAAATAAACCCATTGCTTGATAGCAAACCGGAGCTGGTAAACAGTGATCCGTATGGTGACGGCTGGATGGTAAAAATGACCGTGAATAATGCTGCAGATATCGAAAAACTCATGAATGCCGGATCATACGCTGCCTCGGTTGGATAATTATCATTTTTAAACAATGAATAATAAAGAAACACCGGGCAAAGCACTGCATATTAAAAAATTTATCCCAGGCATTGCCTGGTTTTTTCTTATACTGACCCTCGTATGCATACCCGGCTACGATCTGCCTAAAGTAGACAAATGGCTGATAGAGATCAATTTCGACAAAATGGTACATGTGGGCCTGTTTACTGTACTGGCTTACCTGTTCATGCTTCCGCTGGCAAAATCATCATTGCCATTAGCAGAAAAATGGCATTATGCCGTTAAAATAACACTGGCTGCGGCTGTTTATGGATTGATCACCGAGCTGGTCCAGAAATTTTATATCCCGGGCCGGAGTTTTAATCTTACCGATTTTGCCGCCGATGCTTTCGGGGGGATCATTGCACTGGTTTATTGTAAAATCCGCTTGTTCAGGTAGCCCGCTTTAACCTGTTAAAAATATCATGAAAGTCTTAAGGCATTTGCTTCCGGGCTTGTTACATCCCTTTTAACTCCTTACATTTGTATTATGCTAAACACCGAAAACATGGAGTACAATACTACCAGGAATTTTTTGATCATGCGTGAATATGGCAGACATATTCAAAAAATGGTTGAATACCTGTTAACTATTGAAGATAAAGAAGAAAGACAGCGAAATGCCTATGCCGTCATTGAACTGATGGGTTTTTTAAACCCGCATTTAAAGAACGTAGAGGATTTTCGCCATAAATTGTGGGATCACCTGTTCCTCATCAGCGATTTTACCCTCGACGTGGAAAGCCCCTACCCGATACCGACACGTGAGACTTTAAAAGCAAAACCTGAGCGTTTACGTTATCCAAAAAGATATCCCAAATTCAACCACCTCGGAAAAAATATTGAAGTAGTTATTGATAAGGCGCTGAAAGAAGAAAACCCCGAAAAGAAACAGGGTTTTGCCAACGCGATCGCTTATTACATGAAGTTAACATACAGCAACTGGCATAAAGAACTGGTGCATGATGATAATATTCAAACCGAGTTATCCAGTATGACCCAGGGCGAACTGGAATTCAATAACCGTCCTTTTGTGAAGCACCGTGTGGATACCCGTGATGACAGGGATGATTATGGAAAACGGGCTGCAGGCGGTTACCGCAAGAACTTTGGCGGCGGCAGGGATAACAGGAGTGCAGGCGGCAGCAGGGACAACAGGAGTTCCGGTGGCAGCAGGGATAACCGTGGTGGTAACAGGGATAACAGGGGCGGCAGCAGCGACAACAGGAATACGAACCGCAATTTTAAGAAACGGTATTGATCTTTATACCGGATCAATTAATATTACCTGATGCTTCCAAACGTCAGGTTTTTTTATTTACGTTTGTGTTAATTAGCGAAATGGTATTGGTTAGTGTTATAAAAATAAATACAGCATGCAATCATTTGAAGTAAGGGGTGGAAAAAAACTGTCGGGTGAGATCACCCCGCAGGGTGCCAAGAACGAGGCATTGCAGATCATCTCTGCTGTATTGCTGAGCCCCGAAAAGATCACCATCTCCAATATCCCAGATATTGTTGATGTAAACCTGCTGATTGAACTGCTTGCCGAAATGAAAGTCAAGGTAAACCGCATCAGCCGCGACACCTGTATATTCCAGGCCGATGATGTGGATGTGGATTACCTGCACAGCGAATCTTATCACAAAAAAAGCGGCAAGCTAAGGGGATCTGTGATGCTGGCCGGCCCCATGCTGGCACGATTTAAAAAAGCATATATCCCAAAACCTGGTGGCGATAAGATCGGCCGCAGAAGGCTGGATACCCATATCATTGGTTTTGAAAAACTGGGCGCCAGGTTTTCCTATCATACCGATGACGGATTTTTTCACCTTGAATCTGCCGACCTGAAAGGTGCTGCCATTTTACTGGATGAACCCAGCGTAACCGGCACTGCCAATATTTTAATGGCAGCATCCATGGCAGTGGGTACAACGCCAATGTACAATGCAGCCTGTGAGCCATACATGCAACAGCTTTGCAGGATGCTGAACCGGACGGGCGCCAACATATCAGGCATTGGCAGCAACCTGCTGGTCATAAAAGGTGTTGATACTTTGGGCGGAACAGATCACCGCATGCTGCCTGATATGATCGAAGTGGGTTCATTTATCGGGTTGGCAGCAATGACACAGGGAGATACTACCATTAAAAATGCAGGCATTGAACATTTGGGTGTTATCCCCGAAAGGTTTCAGCAACTGGGCATCCAGATGAACTTTGTTGGCGATGATATCCATATTCCTTCGCAGGAATTTTACGAGATAAAAAAATATATGGATGGCGGTGTTTTAACAGTATACGATCATCCATGGCCCGGCTTTACCCCCGACCTGTTGAGCATTGTGCTGGTTACTGCCATACAGGCCAGGGGCAGTGTGCTCATTCATCAAAAAATGTTTGAAAGCCGTTTGTTCTTTGTTGATAAACTGATCGATATGGGTGCCCAGATCATCCTGTGCGATCCTCACCGTGCCGTAGTGATCGGGCTTGAACGGGAACAGCACCTGCGCGGCATCACCATGAGCAGCCCCGATATACGCGCCGGCGTTGCCTTATTGATCGCTGCATTAAGTGCACAGGGAAAAAGTACTATTCAGAATATTGAACAGATCGACCGGGGTTACCAAAACATAGATGAGCGGCTTATTAAATTGGGTGCCGATATAAAAAGGGTAAATTAATTTTTACCGGATGAAAAGATCATTACCCATATGCCTGTTTTTTTTATTATCGGCCATTATATACTCCTGCCGCAATGAATCCGTTCATTTACTTACCAAAAAATGGGAATGTGTACAGGTAGAAAACATCATTCCGCCCGGCATCAATATTACATCACCCGAAGATTCAGTAAATGCCATTCAATTACAGGCATTGGTTCGGTCCATAAACTGGACCTTTAAAAATAATATGCGGTTTGAATGTGCTGTTGGTGACAGGATCACCCTTAAGGGCAGGTATGAATTGCAGGAAAGTGATAAGATGCTGGTTTGTATCTCAGAATCCAAAAACAGTATCAACAGGTACCACATTTCCGTATTATCAGAGAATGAACTGGTTTTAAAAAGCATCTCCGGTTACAACGGCCTTGTTTTGCATTTTAAACCGTATTAGAAAAGTAAAAATTAAATAGTTTCTTTGCAAATGACCCATGCCAACAAGATCATCATCATCACAGCCCCTTCGGGTGCCGGCAAAACATCCATTACCAGGCACCTGATGAAAACTTTTCCGCAGCTGGCATTTTCCATTTCGGCTGCAACACGCAGTCCCAGGGGTAATGAACAGAACGGTGTTGATTATCATTTTATACCTGTTGAAGCATTTAAAGATAAGATACGTCAAAACGAATTTGCAGAATGGGAAATGGTGTACGAAGGAAAATATTACGGCACTTTAAAAGCAGAGCTGGAAAGGATCTGGCAGGAAAAAAGGATACCCGTGCTGGATATTGATGTAAAAGGCGCCATTCATGTACAGCAGCAATACCCCAACAGTTCGCTCAGCCTTTTTATACAAACCCCTTCCGTGGAAGAGTTAAAAAAAAGGCTGCAGGGCCGTGGTACCGAAACCGCGGAATCGCTGGCTGCCCGGGTTAATAAAGCCGCTTATGAACTTTCCTTTAAAGACCAGTTTGATTACCTCATCACCAATGATGAATTGCAGCGGGCCTGTAAAGAAGCTGAAGATATAGTTGCCGGTTTTATCGATCAATGATACCGTTTAAAAACTCTTTCTTATTTTAGTGTATGGATTGGATAGCACTTTTAGCCATTTTCGTTTCGCTGGTACTCATCGGTTTTTTTACAGGTATTGAAATTGCTTTCATATCTGCCAACAAACTGTCTATCGAATTAAACCGGAAACAGGGCACCAAAAGCGGAAAACTCTGGGGTTCTTATGCCGACCAGCCGGCCCGTTTTATCGGTACAACCCTGGTAGGCATCAACCTGGTTTTTGTAGTGTATGGTTTACTGGTAGTTGATATGCTGCTGCCCATCTGGCTTTGGATCGAAAAGCAATTACCCTCCACGCTCAGCGAATCTGTAAAGTATATAAAAATTTTTGTTGAAACCGTACTGGCCACACTGATCGTTCTGTTTGTTGAATTTACCGCTAAAGCATTTTTCAGAACCAGGAACAGCAGCATACTGAACTCAGGTATCATCAGCAGCATTGTCCAGTTTTTTTACTCGATGCTCTCATCTACCGGTACCCAGTTGGTGAATTTTGCAGAATGGATATTGAAATATATCCTGAATGTAAAGATCAATCCCAAAAGAAACATGTTCAGTAAAGTGGATCTTGAAAATTTTATGCACCAGAGTAAAAGCCATGAGCAGGAAGAAAACAGGGAGATCAACCGGGAATTATTCGACAATGCCCTTTCTTTAAGTGAGATCAAACTCCGGCAATGCCTCATCCCCCGAAAAGAAATTGAAGCCGTTACCGGCAAAAGTACCATTGATGAAGTAAAGGCAAGATTTATTGATACTCATTTGAGCAAGCTGGTTGTGTATGACGGTAACATCGACAATATAACCGGGTATATCCATCAACTCGACCTGTTTAAACACCCGGCAACTGTACAGGAGATCTTATTACCCATACCTACCGTACCCGACAGCATGAGTGCCACCGACCTGATGAGCAGGTTCAGTAAAGAAAGGAAAACCATTGCCTGGGTAATTGACGAATTTGGCGGAACGGCCGGGATCGTTACCATGGAAGACCTGCTGGAAGAGATCTTTGGAGAAATAAAAGACGAGTACGATACAGAAGAATTTGTGGACAAACAATTATCAGCCACAGAATTTATTTTCAGCGGCAGGATGGAACTTGACCTGATCACAGAAAAATACAGGCTGTACTTCCCCGATGATGAAGAAACAGAAACACTCTCGGGCTACATTATTAAAAACCATGAGCAGATCCCCAAATTAAAGGATCACATCATTATCGGGAATTATGAAATTGATATTTTAAACGTAAGCGATACACGCATTGAAATGGTAAAGCTGAAGGTTTTGCAATAACCGATGCGGTTATCATTTTTCCTGCCTTATTCAAATTACATGATCATAGCGGTTAATACCAGGTTGAGCAAAGCAGAACAATCGGAAGGTTATGAACATTTTATGTTTGCTTTGCTTGACCGGTTAACTGTACAGTACCCGCAGCACCGTTTTATATTCATTTTCGACAGGCCTTTTGATGAAAAATACAAATTTGCAAAAAATGTACTGCCGGTGATTGCAGGCCCCGAAACCGGCAACAGCCTGCGTTTACAATATTGGCTCCATTTCAGGATACCGGCCATATTGCGCAAACACAAAGCCGATGTATTTGTAAGTATGGAAGGCACCTGTTCGAACCGCACCAAAAAACCACAATGCCTGCTGTTAACTGATCTGTGTTTTTTACAAACTCCGCAACCGGCAAAGGAACCGCTGACAGGATTTTATAAAAAATACATGCCGTCTTTTTTAGCAAAGGCAAAACGGGTAGCCGTGGTTTCTGCATTTTCAAGACAGGTAATTGCAGATCATTATAAAATTAATGCCGGCGACATGGATGTGATCAGTCCAGGTGTTGAGGATATTTTTAAACCCGTTGACTGGGATGAAAAAGAACTCACCAGGGAAAAATACGCCGACGGGAAAGGTTATTTTTATTCAGCGGCGACATTGACCGGCGCAGCAATATCATCAACCTGTTAAAGCATTTACCCTTTTTAAAAAAGGCAGAAAAGCAATATGTTGTTGCTGATCGCAGGAAATGCAGATGCTGCATTTAAAAAGAGCTGCAAACCTATGCTTTGCGCCATGAAGTAAAGCTGCTTGAGAATTTATCAATAACCGAACTGGCAAAAATAACTGCTGCAGCCTATGCCATGGTTTACCCGGTTTTATATACCGACCTGGCTTTGCCTGCTCTACAGGCCATACGTTGCGGGGTACCGGTTGTTTGTTCCAATACCGGGGCATTGCCGGCAATACTGGGTGATGCCGCCTTATATGCCGGTCCCGGCAATATGGATGATATCGCACAAAACATGATGCTTGTTTATAAGGACGAGCAAAAAGCCAAAGCGCTTGTACTTGCCGGTAATGCATTGCCAGGGCAATACCGCTGGGATCAATCGGCTGACGGGCTGATGCGATCCATACTGAATGCATACAATAATTAAATTCAGTTATTTTTGCAGATCATGTAACAGATAACTGATAAAACACCACTTATAAATTATGAATCAATCAACAATAAAAATTGACGTACTGCTCGATCCGAATAAAATTCCGGAACAGATAAACTGGATAGCCAGTGACAGCACCGCCAATATGGTACAAAAAGCAAAAGCCATGAGCGTGGCCTTTTGGGATGGAACTGATAAAACAGCACTCCGGATCGACCTGTGGACAAAAGACATGATGGTGGATGAAATGGCCGATTTTTATTACCAGGTGCTGATGGGCATGGCCGATACCTTTAAACGGGCCACACAACAGCAGGAAATGAGCGACGACATGAAAAAATTTGCGAAAGAATTTTTTGAAAAATTCAGGGCAATTCAATTAAAAGAACAAAAGTAATCAGTAAACCAAATTTAGTCATTGGTCATTAGTCATTAAATACCCTCAGAAATAAAGATCTCAACCTAATGACCAATGACTAATGACCAATGATCAATTTATTAATTTAACTCCTAAAAGATACAACTATGAGTTTAGAACAACAGGTCATGACCGAAATGAAAGAAGCCATGAAAGCGAAGAACGAAGGGGTTTTGCGTGCATTGCGTGCCATTAAGGCCGAGATCATCAAAGCAAAAACAGAACCGGGCGCCGCAGGAGAAATTGATGAAGCAACCGAACAGAAGTTTTTACAGAAGATGATGAAGCAACGCAGGGATTCCCTGGATATCTTTGAAAAGCAGGGACGTGAAGACCTGGCAGTAAAAGAAAAAGAAGAGATGGCCGTGATCGAAAAATTTTTGCCAAAACAACTTGATGAAGCTGAACTGAAAGAGATCATTAAAAAAATAATCGCGGAAACGGGGGCTTCCTCCCCTGTTGATATGGGCAAAGTAATGGGCGTTGCCAGCAAACATCTGGCCGGAAAAGCTGATGGTAAAACGATCAGTACAATCGTTAAAGATTTACTCACTAATTAAAAACACTCATTACAAGTCTCTCCTCCACCTGGCAGAGAGATTTAGAGGGGGCCCATGCTGATAGATCTCACATTTGCCATACTGCTGGTTATAGCCATAGTAAAAGGTTATCAAAAAGGATTTATCATAGCCGTATTTTCTATCGTTGCCTTTATTATTGGCCTGGCTGCTGCCTTAAAATTTTCGGCAGTGGTTGCTGCCTGGTTGCAAAACAGTATAAGTATTTCTGCCAAATGGCTGCCGTTTATTGCTTTTGCCATCGTTTTTATTGCTGTGGTTTTACTGGTAAGGATGGGTGCTAAACTGATAGAAAAGAGTTTCCAGGTAATTATGCTGGGTTGGCTTAACCGCATTGGTGGAATTATTTTATATGCCGCACTGTATATAATTATTTTAAGCATTTTTATTTTTTACGCGCAAAAATTACAGGTTTTGCAGCCGGCAGTCATCGAATCATCACAAACCTGGCATTTAATAGAGCCATGGGGGCCCATAGTGATTGATAATTTTGGCAGGGTAATCCCCGTTTTTAAAGACATGTTTACCGAATTGGGCGAATTTTTTAATGCATTGTCAAACAAAATGCAGCATTAATTTCAACCATTATCTTATTTAACGTAATTTTAGCCCTAATCAACGGTTTAATAACTGTTCAATGGAGATAGCTGCGGTTTATTCTAAATAATTTGCATTAAAGAATGAGTTACGAAATTAAACAAGACGGGAAGTTTAAATTTATTGAGGAAGGCGACGGTGAACCGTTGATGTTGTTGCATGGATTATTTGGAGCCCTCAGTAATTTCCAGTTTCTCATCGAGCATTTCCGCAAAACCAACAGGATAATTGTTCCGATCTTACCGTTACTGGATCTTGACCTGCTGCATACCTCAGTCGGGGGTTTACAAAAATTTGTGCACCGTTTTGTTGAACACCGCAATTATAATGATATTCATTTATTAGGTAATTCCCTGGGTGGCCATGTGGCACTGGTACATGTTTTAAAACATCCCGAACGCATTAAATCCATCATACTAACCGGCAGCTCCGGTTTATTTGAAAGCGGCATGGGTGATACCTACCCCAAGCGCGGTGATAAGGATTATATCCGTAAAAAAACTGAGCTTACTTTTTACGATCCCAAAATGGCAACCGATGAACTGGTGAATGAAGTATTTGAGATCACCAATAACCGGATGAAAGTGATCAAGATCATTGCCCTGGCAAAAAGCGCCATCCGCAATAACCTGGGCGAAGAGCTGAACCAGATAAAACAACCGGCCTGCCTGATCTGGGGAAACAATGATACCATAACCCCGCCGTTTGTTGCCCGGGAATTTCACCGGCTGATGCCAACCAGCGAATTGTATTTTGTTGATAAATGCGGTCATGCACCTATGATGGAAGTACCGGAAGAATTTAACAGGCTGCTGGGTGCTTTTTTATTAAAATTAAAAACACCTGCTGCAACAGTTTAACAGTTATTTTTGTCATTACCTGAATTACATAGATCACAGCTTTATTTCCTGAAGGTAAAAACAGGGTAAATTTGCCCCTAAACATACTTTTAAATATCAATATTACGTTATTATCATAGCTGCTACTAACCTAAACCAGTTATATGTTAACCATCGAATTGATCAATAATAACATCCCCCGTCTTAAACTAAAAGACACGGTAAGCAAGGCATTGCGGCTTATCCACGATTTCAGGGTAACCCACCTGCCGGTTGTTGATGGCGATACCTTTCTTGGGATGATCAGTGAAGACGACCTCCTTGACCAGGATGAACCCAAATTACCCATGGAACTGATGCAGGAATATTTTATTAAGGCATCTGTACACGATAATGAACATTTTTTAAATGCGGTTACCTGCAGTAACCAGGTGGACAGTACGATTGTTCCGGTCATCAATGATGAAAATGAACTGGTGGGTGTGATCACCACCAATGACCTGTTGAAAACAATCGGCAATTTTGCCGGCACCAACGAAATTGGCGGCATCATTGTCCTGGAAATGGAACGCAGCCAGTTTGCCATTTCAGAGATCAGCCGGATCGTGGAAAGTAATGATGCAACCATCCTTCATTTAAATACAACAGTACATGCAGAAACCGGGATGCTTACAGTTACACTCCATATCAATAAAAAAGAAATTTCAACCATTGTTTCCACTTTCGAAAGGTATGAGTTTGATGTGATCTATTATTTTGGAAACGAAAAATTTGAGAATGAGATCCACAGCAACTACCGCCACCTGATGAATTACCTGGATATTTAAAAGAAAATGCTGTTGCCTGCAGTTTTATGGTCCCTCCGGCAGGGCAACATGTTTACAAAATGAATGCATTAATTAAAATAATTGGCTGTTGTATTATAACGTTATTCCCCGTTTTATGCTATGCACAAAATACCACCAATGCCAGCATCATTTTAACCGACACCGCTTTACTATCCGGCAACAGCACATCTAAAGTTTGTATAAAAGACTTAACGGTTTCCGGTACAAAAAAAACCCGGATATATATCGTTTACCGCGAAATTCAGTTTAAAGCAGGCGATTCTCTTTTAATCACTGATCTCCAAAAAGAACTGGAACAGGCCCGTTTACAGGTGTACAATACCACGCTGTTTAATGAAGTTAAATTTGAACTGGTTGCACTTGATCAAATAATATCAACATCAGCGTACAGGTCACTGAACGCTGGTACCTGTACCCCGTACCCCAATTTAACCTGGTTGACCGGAATTTTAATGAATGGTATAAAACCTACAAAGCCAGTTTTGACCGGGTGAACTATGGATTAAAATTTGTGCACTACAACCTCAGCGGGCGCAGGGACCAGTTGCGGGTTTACTTCATCAATGGTTATTCCAGGAATATTTCTTTCAGTTATACCGCACCGTACAGCAACCGGGCACTAACAGAAGGGTTTACTGTTGGTGGCGGTTATGTACAAAAAGAGAGCTTCCGTATAAAACAAGTTACATGGATTCGCTGTTGTTTTATCCTTCAGATTCTGCTACCAAAGCCCGGGCCGATTTTGTTTATAAGAACTGGTATGTGAATGCCGGTTACATCATACGCAGGGGCCTGTTTAAAAAACATGTTCTTTCCGCAAGCTATACCTGGTTAAAAATTGCCGACTCGGTCATTGACAAAAGTTATAATCCAAATTATTTTAAAGACCCGGTAACTTCCAGGGGAATCATTGACCTTGTTTATGTACAGCAGTATTCCAATGTAAATAATGTATCATACCCCTTAACAGGACAAACCGGATTTTTTTCACTGCATAAAAGAGGGCTGGGTTTTACCGGCGGTATCAATATGTTCATGCTGGAAGCAGGGTATAACAGGTATTTTCACCTGGGAAAAAACTGGTATTACAGTATTCAAACAAATGGCAAGATCAAACTACCCTTTGACCAGGCTTATATAAACCAGCGCGGGCTTGGTTATGGCGACAATTATCTCCGCGGGCTGGAGTATAAAGTGATTGACGGTGTGGCCACGGCATTGGTAAAATCAACCTTTAAGAAAAAAATAATTTCATTCAATGTGCCTTTCCCGTTCTTTCCAAAACTGCTGACAAAAATTCCGTTTACTTTTTTTGCAAAAGCCTATACGGATCTGGGTTATGTATATACAAAAAAAGTGTATGCAACCAACCTGAATAACCGTTTATTATATTCGGGCGGATTTGGTATAGATGTCCTTACTTTGTATGATATAAACCTGCGGTTTGAATACAGTTTTAACCAGTTAAATAAAAACGGTTTATTTTTACACAACCAGGCAGGTTTTTAAAACCTGTTAGTAATACAACGAAAAATTTCCGCCAGCCAGCGGACCAGTGACATGAAAATAGCGATCTACAGCCGGGGTATAGAGAACAACCAGCACCAGGATATTGTCAGGCTGCTGGATGAGCTGGCATTGAGCGGTGTGGAACTGGTATTTTACCAGGATTTTTTCAACCAGTTTTATTCGGCCATTGATCTCAAAGCAAAATACTCCACGTTTAATTCCTCCAAAGACCTTGACCAGAACATTGATTTCATCATCAGCCTGGGTGGAGACGGAACCCTGCTGGATACCGTTACCCTGGTAAAAGACAGCGGCATCCCGGTTGCAGGGATCAATTACGGCCGGCTGGGTTTTTTAGCCAATATCGGTAAAGAAGACCTGGTTACAGCCGTTGAAGCGCTGGTGAACAGGACCTTTGTTTTGGACCAAAGAACGCTGATACACCTGGATGCCAACACTTCTTTGTTTGGCGATGCCCCATATGCCTTAAATGAATTTACGCTGCATAAAAAAGATTCATCACCCATGATCAAAATTCATACGTATTTAAACGGTGAATTTTTAAATACCTACTGGTGCGATGGATTGATCGTGGCAACGCCAACAGGATCTACCGGTTATTCACTCAGTTGCCAGGGGCCGGTGGTTTTCCCGGACAGTGGCAGTTTTGTAATTACACCCGTATCGCCGCATAACCTCAACATACGCCCCATTGTTGTGCCCGATAACAATATCATTTCTTTTGAAGTGGAAGGCCGTACCGATGGTTTTTTATGTACACTCGACAGCCGCCGCGAAATTGTGACCAAAGAAGTGCAACTGGCAGTGCGTAAAGAAACCTTCAGCTTTAACCTGATCAGGCTGAATGAAAATAATTTTCTGCAAACCCTGCGCAATAAGCTGAGCTGGGGTTTGGAGCTGCACTGGGTTTGGATGTGAAGTGGAGTAGATGCTGGATACTGGATCTGAACCTACTGGATACCGGATACCGGAAGACTCTGAACATCATGAAATCTATAAAATTATAACACTCCATCAAGTATCCAGATATCAATCCCCTACCCGCCAACTGCTAATTACATACCTTTGCTTGAACTTTATTTATGCCATCCAAATCAAAAAAATTCCGCTACATTGTCTTCCTGTACTGGTTCCTGCTGGCCTATATCCTGGCGGCATTGATCTTTTGGTTCATTGCCCTTAACCGGCAGAACCGGCAAATGACAAAATATGAAATGGAGCAACTGCAGCCAACGGATAAAAATTACCAGCCGGCATTGGAAAACATCAAATCGCTTGAAAAAAGAAAGACCGCACAATACCTGGGCGAGGGTGTTACCTTTTTTTTGCTGATCGTGGCCGGAGCCATTTTTGTTTTCAGGGCCGTAAGGCGTGAGCTGAGGATCAGCGAGCAGCAGCAGAATTTTATGATCGCCATAACGCATGAACTGAAAACACCTATTTCGGTTGCCAAGCTGAACCTGGAGACCATGCAGAAAAGAAAACTGGATGAACACAACAGCAGCGCCTGATACAAACCACCCTGGAAGAAACCAACAGGCTGAATGCTCTCTGTAACAATATGCTGCTGTCATCACAAATGGAAGCGGGCGGGTATCCTTTTACCCATGAAGAAACCAATATCAGCGAACTGATCAGTAAATGTGTACAGGATTTTATTACCCGTTACCCACAGCAAAAAATTGAAACAGCAATTGCACCCGATATATTTATAAATGGCGACAGGCTGCTGTTACAAATACTGGCAAACAATCTTATTGATAATGCCATCAAATACGGCCCCAAAGAATTACCGGTAACCGTTATATTAACAGAAGAGAACGATAAGATCATATTACGGGTCCAGGACCTTGGTAAAGGGATCGCAGCCGAAGAAAGAGATAAAATATTCAACAAATTTTACCGGGTAGGTAATGCAGCAACCAAATCTGCAAAAGGAACAGGACTGGGGCTTTACCTGGCAAAAAAAATAGCCAAACAGCACAATGCAAACATTACTGTGACAGACAATAGCCCATCCGGTGCTATTTTTACCGTGATACTGAATTCATCCATCGAAAAATTGTAGCTTTAAACATGCCCGATAAAAAATTCTCTATACTGCTGGTTGAAGACGAAGAAAATTTACAGGAAGCCCTTAAACTGAACCTGGAACTGGAAGGTTATGAGATCACCGGTGCTTATGACGGAGCCGAAGCATTAAAGGCGGTTCAAAAAGAATACTTTGACCTCATTATCCTGGATGTTATGCTGCCCGAAGTGGATGGCATTACCGTTTGTGAAACCATCAGGCTGAGCAACCCGGATATACCCATCCTGATACTGAGTGCAAAGAACAGCAGTGCCGACAGGGTTCTGGGTTTAAAAAAAGGCGCCGATGATTATCTCACCAAACCCTTTAACCTGGAAGAACTGTTGCTGCGTGTAAATAACCTGATCAGGAAAAGTGAACGCCTCAGCAGTAAACAACCGATACCCGATATTTATAGTTTTGGTAAAAATAAGATTGACTTTAAAGCATCTGAAGCCTTTACCAAGAACGGCGAAAAAGTGCCGCTGACCAAAAAAGAGATCATGCTGCTGAAACTGCTGATCGAAAACAGGAACGAAGTTGTTACCCGTGAAAAGATATTGCAGGTGGTTTGGGGTTACAATGTGTATCCAACCACACGAACCATTGATAACTTCATTCTCAACTTCCGCAAATATTTTGAAGAGGACAGCAGGGACCCCGAATACTTGCATTCGGTAAGGGGTGTTGGTTACAAGTTTACACTTGTATGACCCGGCAGTTAACGGATATGATAGGTATTCAGCAACTGTATTAGGTCATGCGCCCTTTCATACATCTCTTTCATCTTTTCATCATCAACATAAGGCGTATATAAATGCCATTCAATTTCATTCATTAGTTCCTGCAACTGCACCGAAGTGTTTCATTGCTGATGCCTTTGCATCCAGTCTTTCGTTTATATTTTCCGGTTAAGCGCTTCTGCCGGTATGGAAAGTTCCCGGAGAGGTAATGCTTAAGCCCCAGGTTTAATTCGGTATAAAATAAAGTGCTGTTTTCACCATGCAGGCAGGCTTCAGCAGTTGCCAGCGGGTTTTCCTGTGCCATTAAAATATCCTCAACAGGGTTTTCTACAGCAGCTTCGGGTAAAGCTGATTCTGCCATGATCTTCTTTTCCTGTTTGGTATCCCGCTTCAGCCATACAATGAGACCGATAATGATCAGCACGGCAACAAGGCTTACCACCCGTAAGCGGTTGCTGAAAAACTGTACCAGGAAATTGGGCTCCCGTGTTTTGTCTTCGGCAGGAATAGCTTTTGTTTTACCGGTGCCCCGGGTAACTGTTATTTCAAGTGGCTTTGAGGTTACCGTTTTATATGCTGCATCCTGTGTATCGAAAAAACTAAATGACACTTCCGGCAACGTGTAATTGCCGGCTTTTGAAACTGCAAACGGGTATTCAAATATTTTCCTGCCGCTAACGGGCACTGTTCCCTTATACAGATCGTCGGTTGCCTTTGAATCAAATACATCAAAGCCTTCAGGCAAGCTGATCTCAGGGGCATTGATCATTTGCAGGTTCCCGGACCCGGAAATGATGATGGCCATTTTACCGGCATCATCGGTACTGAAATTATTTTGCAGAACCCGGCTTTCAATGGTAAATTTTCCAACGGCCCCTTTAAAACCGGCTGGTTTGTTTTCTTCCGGCAATGGATTTAACCAAGACCGAAGTTGGCTTATTTTGCAGGATCACTTTCTGCTCTTCCATTCCTTCTGCGGGTATGGCTGCATTGGCAAAATCCCTCAACACATCATTCATAACACCCTGCTGACTGTTTGCGTATTCGGCCTTTATAAAAATAATTTTGTTTTCAATTTCTGCGTTCCCCAGATCCAGGTTGCCGGGCAGTAATGGATAAAGCTGCACTTTGCGGATATTGTAAACATTGTATTCCCGGCCGTCAAATTTTTCGATCGAATACCCGCCCATATCATTTGGCAGCTGCAGATCAAGCACCGAAAACCCGTTGAAGGATGGATTTTTCACCAGGTTACTTTCACTCTTTAACCGGGTGTAGAGTTTATAGGTGGCTATTACGGGTTCGCCAACAAAGCAGGATTGTTTATCAACCTCAACCCGCAGGAACATGTTCTTCTTTATTTTATCAACCGGGTTTTCGCCTTTGCGTAAAATATAATCGTTGTAATTTATGCGTGGTGCCGGCTCAGCAAAAGGGTCCATTCCACTGAACGGCGATGTAAAAGCACTGGCGCCCTGGCTGTTGCCGGTTGCTTTGGCCGTTACTCTAACAGTAACGCTGTTGCTTTTATAATCGCCGCCATCAGCTTTGGCCAATGCCGGCGGTATCGTAAACACACCGGTCCTTTTGGGTTTAATGATAAAATTTAAAGCGATGTACCTTTTAACAACACCGTTGTTCATGGTCATACCGCTCTCCTGGTTTGGCCCGCTGATGATGTTGAATTTATTAAGATTGGGAGGAACGATCTGTTGCACTTCATGGGCATTTTCTACCACCAGTTTCAATTGCGCATATTCATCCCTGCCTATTTCCTTAGGAGAAATACTGGCAGTAAATTTTACCTGTGCGCTTGTACAATAACCAGGCAGTAAAAAAAGCAACAAAAATATTTTATGTAAAATCCGGTGCATAAACAACCGCAAAAATAACGGTTTACGGACCGGGATATAAGATCACAAAGTAAAAATGGCTGAAATAATTGTTAAACTCGCCAGCCTGATTAATTGGCATCATAGCCCAGGCTGTAATTGCTACAGATCACCCAATTGTGGCCTCATGATAATTTCTTCCACACAGGCCTGCGGAGACAGGTGTGCAGCAGTATAAACCATTTTCGCTACATCAGCTGCTTCCATGATGCGTTTGGGGTCAATATCACTGCCGCTCCAGCTATTTGTATAAACCGCACCGGGTAATACATGCGTAACTTTAATGCCATGGGGTTTCATCTCTTCACGCAGGTTTTTGCTGAAGCCATACATGGCATATTTGCTGATTCCGTATGCACCGCCATTGGGATATGCGTTTAAAGATGCAATGGAACAGATATTGAAGATATGCCCTCGGCTGCCGGTTTTTCGGGGAGCCTGTCGAAGGATTTACAGCCATCATACCCGGTAACAACAACCTAGTTAAATGGTAAGCACTGTAGGTATTTACTTCCATCAGTTTTTCCAGGTTACCGTCGGCTTCGCCATATGCGCTGCCCGGTAAATAGATACCGGCATTGTTAATGAGGATATCAATGTTATCGGTTAAACTGTTTATCCAGGTTGCAAATTCCTGGATCGAACTTTTATCACTCACATCACAGGTTTTGGTATGGATGGCTGTGCGGGGAAACCTGCCCTGCAATTCCTTACCGGTTTGTTCAAGTTCAGCTGCGTGCCTGGCGCACAGGAAAAAATGATGCCCCTGCTTATCCTGTGCAAATTCTACAGCCATGGCCTTGCCCAGTCCTTTTGATGCGCCGGTTATTACGATGTTCATTGGCATTTCGTTTATTCAGTACTGTGCACTACCGGCACCTGGTTCATTTTTTGATCACCCATTTCTGTTTATGAGCGAAGTAGTATCTTGCAATGATAAGTAAAGTTAATATCTCTTCATGTAAATATTGTGCCAGGAAACCCTTGCCGAACTGTATGTTATTTTTGAGCTGGATAACCGGGTAAAACCCCTTTTGACGATTTTTATCCAAAATATTTATACCACAATGAGCTGATGTGGGACCGCTATCATCATGGATTAATAAGTGCCGATGACCTCAAATGGAAAAGAATGTGGCGCACCCTGCTTGATTTTAAAATTGCGGATGAGCCATTGGCCAGGGAGATGAGTGCAAAATTTTTAGAGATACTGCCAACCAAAAGGATACTGTTCCCGCATACCATGGAGATATTGAACTACCTGGCAGCAAAAAATTATGGACTGCATTTGATCACCAATGGTTTTGAAAAAACACAGCGGAGTAAACTGGTCAACAGCGGCCTGGATGGTTATTTTACCCATTTGATCACTTCGGAAGGCAGCAACAGCTTAAAACCCAAAAAAGAGATCTTTGATTTTGCCATGGATAAGGCCAGGTCAACTTCAGGAGAAAGCATCATGATCGGCGATAACCTGGATGCCGATATACAGGGTGCCATGAATGCAGGTATGGATACCGTTTTTGTTAATCATATCAATGCAGTCCCACAGATCAAACCAACTTATATGGTTACCCATTTAAAAGAACTGGAGGATATCTTTTAGATACTGCCGGATTTAGTCAATCTTGAAATGGGACCACATAGGCACATAGTGCACATTAGTAAGAAACACATAGAAAACCATTCCCGTTAAATGCCGGGCAGAAAAAAACCTTTCCGGGTTGGAAAGGTTCTTAATAAATTTCAGCAAACAAAATTACATGCTAACGGTAGTTGATTTTGCCTTGTCTTTGCAGCATGCTTTGGTAGCACCTTCGGTTTTCGTTGTTTTTGAACAACTTTCCTTACCATCTGCAGACTTGGTGCAGCAGGTTTGACCTTTGGCACATTTCTTTTTCTTTTTGCCTTTGTCGGCCAATGCAACACCACCAACAAATAAAAACGCAGTAGCTAATAAAATTACTTTCTTCATGATTATATTGATTTAATTGATTTTACAAACGTAAAAATAGGGTAGAAATTGCACAATGCCAACAATTGTAACTGTTAAAATTAAAGCACCGCAATTATGGTTACCCCGCCTTTAACGGCCTGACCGTGTTCCACTTTTATACTGGTTCCGAGGGGTAAAAGCAGGTCAACCCTGCTGCCAAACTTAATAAAGCCCATCTCATCTGCCTGTTTTACCTTTTGTCCCACCTGTAAATAATTTACTATGCGTTTGGCTAAAGCCCCTGCGATCTGCTTCACTAAGATCTCCGTATTGCCATTTTTTAAAACCACCGAGTGACGTTCATTATCGGTAGATGATTTTGGGTGCCAGGCCACCAGGTATTTACCCTTGTGGTATTGATTGTATACCACTTCACCATCAATGGGGTTTCGGTTCACATGTACATTGGCCGGACTCATAAAAATAGATACCTGCAGGCGTTTGTCTTTAAAGTATTCCACATCTGTAGTTTCTTCTATCACCACCACTTTGCCATCAGCGGGTGCTACAACCACGCCATCAGCAATGGTTAGTTTGCGATTGGGTATCCGGAAAAAAGATATGAGAAATAATAACAATCCCAGGGTGATCACAAAAATGATATTACAAAGCCACATCAAAGAGGCGCTGAAAAAATAATAGACGATCACATTGATCGCTCCAAATATCAAAGTAGCAATGGCAATGCTTTTATAGCCTTCACGGTGAATGGTCATTCAGTTGATTTGAAGTGCAAAGATAATGAGAGTTAGGAGTTAGGAGTTGAGAGTCGGGAGTTGGGAGTCGGGAGTTTGGAGTCGGGAGCTGGTTATATCACATAATAAAATAAACATAGGCCCAAACTGCAGGCACAGCAACCAGCAAAGAATCGAAACGGTCTAAAAAGCCACCATGGCCAGGCATAAAACTGCCGCTGTCCTTAACACCGGCCATGCGTTTTAATTTGCTTTCGAGGATATCTCCCGCAGTACCAAAGATTCCGCATATTGCGGGGATTATAAACCATATCCCTGAAGGTACATTCGAGTTTTCTAGATCTTTACCCATTACCAATGGAAATAAATAGCCAATCGCAATAACACAAAGAATAATTCCACCGATTGTTCCTTCCCAGGTTTTTTGGTGAGATTTTTGTCAGAGGAGTTCTTCCTATAAATGAGCCAACCAAATAAGCCATTGTATCATTGACCCAAATTGAAAAAATGACACAAAGCAGGATTACGATATCAAGGATCAATTTATCTTCATAACCAATTGTGTGCATTTTGGATATTGTTCTTAAGTCAATCATCATCAATACCGGCATGGTTATATAGATCAACCCAAACAAACAATATCCCAAATATTTATCTCCATCAATCTTTTTCATCAGCTTTACAAACTCATACCAGCACCCAAAATGAATCACTGTAAACAATATCAAAAAACTCCAGAAATTCCAGAGCAAACCTGTCAGCATCACCACTACAAAAAGCAGTGCTGTTAAGGCCCTTGTTTTAAATGTCTGAAAATTAAAAGCCAATGTTATGTGTTTTTATCTGAAGGAAAGTCATGCAATATGCCTGCCTGTTCCAGCAGGTCATGTTCTTCAAATGCAATTTGCCTGCGCTTTTTAAAAGATACTTTTTCAAAAAGCAAAAACAAACCCAAGGTAATGACAACAGCCACCAATCCGCCCCAGATGGGTACTTTGGGATCCAGTTTATCGAGTTCCACTTTTTCTGAATGCCGCGAGATCCAGAATAACTGGATCACAGCCACTGTATTATTTAAAAAGTGGGCTATGATGTTCACCCATATATTTTTACTGCGCTGGTACATCAATCCCAATACAAAACCAAGCAGGGCCCTGCTTAAAAACAAAAAGACCGACATATGGATCAAACTGAACAGCAGGGAAGTTGCAATAATGGCCAACAGGGGTTTCTGCCACCAGCGTTCCAGTAAATTCTGTACAGCCCCGCGAAAAAATATTTCTTCAAACAATGCGGGAAAAAAAGCCATGATAACAATGGCCATTACAAATTCGCCCCAGCTTTTTAAATTGCTTAAGGCCATAACCTGTTCTGTATAGGCCAATTCCATTTTTTCCCCGATGGCATACAGATCGGGGAAATAAAATAAAATCGATTTGCTGAGATCAGCCAGCGGGTTGGCTATTACATTGGCTAAAAAAATGATAAAGAAACCCAAAATGATCTGTGCAGGGTTGATGTGTTTATTAAATCCCAGCCAGAATTTATTTTTACCATGACAAATAACCTGGAAAAATAATGCGGGCAAAAATAAAAGGCAGAAAGTACCCAAAACCTGTGAGAGCCTGGCAGCCGTTACATTTTCGGGCAGCATCATTGCTTTGATCATGGCATCGCCCATTTTATCAGGTGGTAAAGTGGATGGTATCAGCTGGAACCCGATAATTAACTGAACCCCCGCTGCCAGTATAAAGCCAGCGCCTAAAAAAACGAGTAATATTCCCAATTGCCCCCATCCGGTATACCCTTTAACACTCCTGTATTCCATAGCTAAGCCGATTAGTTGTAAATTTGCCCTCGCAATATACAATGAGTAATAGGTTTAAAAAATAAAATGCCAAACATAGGCCCCATACAATTACCGGATTTTCCACTATTATTAGCTCCCATGGAGGATGTAAGCGACCCGCCGTTCCGTGCCGTTTGTAAGGACCATGGTGCAGATCTGATGTACACCGAATTCATCAGCAGCGAAGGATTGATCCGTGATGCCATTAAAAGCCGCCAGAAACTCGACATATTTGATTATGAAAAACCGGTAGGCATCCAGATCTTTGGAGGTGATGAGGAAAGCCTTTCGCTTGCAGCAAAAATTGTGGATGTTACCAATCCCGACCTGCTGGATATCAATTTTGGCTGCCCGGTTAAAAAAGTGGCCATGAAAGGTGCCGGTGCCGGAGTTTTAAAGGATATTGACCTGATGGTGCGTCTTACCAGTGCCGTGGTAAAATCAACCTCACTCCCGGTTACCGTAAAAACCAGGTTGGGTTGGGATGATAATACAAAAAATATAGAGGAAGTTGCAGAACGGCTGCAGGATGTTGGCATTAAAGCCCTGGCCATACACGGACGAACAAGAACACAGATGTACAAAGGCAGTGCTGATTGGGAATTGATAGGAAAAGTAAAGAACAACCCGAGAATTACCATGCCCATTTTTGGCAATGGCGATATTGACAGCCCGGAAAAAGCATTGGAATACAAAAACAAATACGGCATTGATGGCATTATGGTCGGCCGGGCAGCCATTGGTTACCCCTGGATATTCAACGAGATCAAACATTTTTTAAAAACCCGCGAACATTTACCTTCGCCTTCCATTGAAGACAGGGTGGCTGTTTGTAAAAAACACCTGCACAAATCTTTTGAATGGAAGGGCCCTAAAGTTGGTATTTATGAAATGCGCAGGCATTATGCCAATTACTTAAAAGGATTGCCGGGGATTAAAGATTATCGTTTAAGACTGGTTACGCTGAATACTGTTGAGGAGATTGACGCAGTGCTGGATGAGATCGTAATTAAATATGCCGGTTACCAATTTGAAAAAACGCCGATAGAGCTAATTAATTATCATGAGAAGTGCCCGGTGTAACATGGGTCGGGACGCTAGCCTGGGCATAGCAAAGGGGCGGCCTGAACCATGTTGCAGAATGCTGCCAATCTTAAATTAAACAGTTCCATTAATTTTTGCAAAAAGAAATTCTGAAATGATTTCCCTGTCAATGGTTCAGGCCGCCGGGAGCGTCCCGACCCTGTTTGAGGGGTCGGGACGCTACTGGGCATACGAGAAGGCGGCCTGAACCATTATATAGAATCGATCTATTCCTGTCTAATCCATATCCAATAAATTTTCTAAAACAGAAGGAAACAAAATTGCTGCAAATTCATAGGATTTGTAACTTAGAATATAGCCGTATTAACCAGACCACGCAAAACCGTTACTTTATGAAACCTCCTCATGGATGAATTTTACCATGTTTATAACCGGGGTAATAACAAACCCATTTTTTAAGAAAAATAATTACCTGTTTTTTAAGAAAAATCGGGGAACAACTTTCTCCCTGTTCAAATATTATTAATTACTGCCTGATGCCAACTCATTTTCATATCATTATACAGGCAAATGAGGAAGAGCATTTCCGAAAGAAAATCATTTGGAGGTAAACCCATGCAGGAATTTGCATACAGGGTTGGCATGCTTTTGAGCAGATATACACAGGCTATAAATATTCAAAATAATACAACCGGTTCTTTATTTCAACAAAAGACCAAAGCGAAAATTTTGTCTGAAGAAGTTGAAGGAATTATACAAAATTATCTTGAAAACTGTTTCTTTTATGTGCACAACAATCCTTTTGAAGCAGGTTTGGTTGCATCACTGCATGATTGGTTATATTCATCTTATCTTGATTATATTGGTAAACGTAATGGTACATTATGTGATAAAGAAATTTTCTTTAAGCTGACAGGACTTACAATTAATGACATTTGGAATAGAACAGAAACAACATCAGTGATGAAATTATTAAGAAGTTTTGTTAGCAGGTTTAGTTATTTTATGAAAAGAAATGTTTTATTTGCGTTTAATGGTTCAGGCCACCCTGGAGCGTCCCGACCCTGATCGAGGGGTCGGGACGCTAGCCTGGTCATAGCAAAGGAGCGGCCTGAACCATCTTTCAGAATACTGCCAATCTCAATTTAAACAGTATCATTAATTTTTATAGCAAAAGAAAATTCTGAAGTGATTTCCATGTCAATGGTTCAGGCCGCCGGAAGCGTCCCGACCCTTAAACTATCCACCAATAATTTCTTCAAGGGCTTTACTATAAATCTTTCCTCTTTTTTCTGCAAAATAATCTGCTCCCAGTATGATGGCTGCCTGTATGGCAAGGGCTGCACCAAGGCCCACCCAAAATGTGCGGCCCGGATTTGACCTGAACATAAAAATCAATACCAGGCCCGTTAAAATGAAAACTATTTCTACCCACCTGTAAATAACAAAATTTGCCATTACTTTTTTCATGCGCGGCATTTCGGTATGTTTGGCAAATGCAACAGGCTCCATGCCGATGTTGTATGCAATACCAGTCCTTTGTTTATCGGAACGGGCATACACGGTATAACCCACCACGGATTGAATTAGGCCAATTGCCAGCAAAGGAATAGCGGCACCTTTAAAAAAAGCGGGGTTACTTTTTATAAAAAACCAGCAGGTGATTGCCAGCAAAATAGCCACAATCCCAATGATGAGAAACAACAGGCTTTCCTGTTTTTCGCCGGTAAAATATTTATAAATAAAACTGAAATCCCTTTGCTCCAGCATACAATGATTTTATGGGTTCAAAACAGCAGTAATTTCTTTTCCAAGCGGTTCAATGGCTGATTCAAAAAAATGGGTGAGCCTCCCCTCTTCATCCACAATATACTTACAAAAATTCCAGGAAGGCTGCTTATTATTCCAGCCGTTTTTTGCCGGGTCGGTAAGCCATTCAAATATTTTATTTTGACCGGGGCCCTTTTTAACCTGGCTTTTTTTCATTAACGGGAAACTTACGCCAAAGTTGATCCTGCAGAAAGCTGCGATATCTTCATCGCTTCCCTTTTCCTGTTCCTTAAAATCATTGGCCGGGAAACCGATCACCACCAGCTTTTCTTTGTACTGTTCACTCAGCTTCTGCAGATCGTCATACTGGCCGGTGTAACCACAGTCGGATGCAGTATTTACCAGCATTATCTTTTTACCCTTTAACTGTTCAAAATTAAATGGGGTGCCGTTATTTGAAGTATCCTTCAATGAATAAAATGAAACGGGCGGAACCGAGTTTTCATTTGACAGGTTCTTTGTGTTCACGCCTTTTTTACCCGCAAACCACATCAACATGGGGTAAACCGCCTTTAAAACTTTTTGCCTGCCTGTCATATTTTTTGAATTTTGGTTTGCAATTTCTACAAAGCTCCAAAAAGCGATCAGCAATAACAATATTACTATGATTGCTTTTTTTAAAACGAGTGTATATTTTTCCTTTCAGCAACAGTTTTTTAAAAAATTATTTATTTAATGATCATTTTAAATAATTTAAGTTTCCCTTTGAACGGCGGGTATTTCATCGACGGGTCGAACCAGGTAGGCGTTTTCATTACCGATTTTTTATGACTGAACGTGTCAAATGAATATTTGCCGTGGTATTGTCCGCTGCCGCTGAAACCCCTGCCACCAAAGGGTAAATGATGGTTGGTTAAATGCCAGCTTGCATTGTTTACACAGCCGCCGCCAAAAGCCACACTGTTTAACCAGTCCTTTTCTTTTGCAGTACTTGATGTAAACACATAAAAGGCCAAAGGGTTTTTGTTTAATGCTATTATTTTAAGCGCGTCTTCTCTGGTGCTGAAAGTAATCACAGGAAGTATGGGGCCAAAGATCTCCTCATTCATTATCGCAGATCCCATATCAACCTGGTCCAGTATGGCAGGCTCAATGAATAATTTTTCAATGTTGGTTCTGCCGCCATGTAATATATTTCCATGCTGCAGGTAACCGGCAAGCCTGTTAAACTGTTTTTCATTGATGATCTTTCCATAGTTATAACTTTCCTCCGGCTTATCTCCAAAAAAATGACCGATCACTTTCTTCATTTCTTCAACCAGTTCATCTTTTTTACTTTCATGCACCAATACATAATCAGGCGCCACACACATCTGCCCGGCATTGCTGAACTTGGTCATGACAATGCGTTTGGCCGCAATTTTTATGTTTGCATCGGCTTCAACAATGCAAGGTGTCTTGCCACCCAGTTCAAGCGTAACCGGCACCAGCCTTTCAGCAGCCATTTTATAGATTATTTTCCCAACAGCTGTACTGCCGGTATAAAAAACATGGTCAAAAGTAAAATGGTTCATCATCTCCGGAATAACTGTTGCCCCATCCCCCTCCTTAAACTGAATATAATTTTTATCAAAATTTTCTTCGATCATTTGTTTCATAATGGCGGATGTTGCCGGTGCAAACTCTGATGATTTAAGCACTGCACAATTACCGGCTGCAATAGCGCCGGCCAAAGGCGTCATCAATAACTGGAAGGGATAGTTCCAGGGACTGATGACCAGCACTACACCCAGCGGCTCCTGTAATACAAAACTTTTTGAAGGAAAATTCAGTAAATTGGTAGAAACCTTTTCGTCCTGCATCCAGTTCTTTAAATGCTTCAAAGTATGTCTGATCTCGCTTAATAAAATCCTGTTTCGGTAACCCAGCATTCTTCCGGGCTCTTCTTCAGGTCGGTATACAAAGCCTCATGTAACTGCGTTTCATATTTCTTTACAGCAGCCTGCAATTTTTTCAGCTGTTCTTTTCTGAATGAATATGGCCGGGAGATGCCACTGTCAAAATAGCTGCGCATTTGCATTAAGTTCTGCATTAGGTGTAAATTTGCGGAAAGGTACTGATTCGCTCATAATTCTACAGCATCGCTTAATTTGAATTGTATGACAGATGAACAATATATGCAGCAGGCGCTGGTTGAAGCGCAAAAAGCATTTGAGAAAGAGGAAGTACCTGTAGGCGCCGTAATTGTAATGAACAACCGCATCATTGCCCGTGCACATAACCAGGTAGAATTGCTGAACGACAGTACGGCCCATGCCGAGATCCTGGCCATTACCACAGCTTTTAATTTTTTAAGCAGCAAATATTTACCGGAAGCAACATTATATGTTACGCTGGAGCCCTGCCTCATGTGCAGCGGTGCCCTGTACTGGAGTAAGATCGGCAGGATCGTTTATGGCGCAGCTGATGAGAAGAACGGTTACCGGAAATGTTGTGGAAGTAACAATCCCTTTCACCCAAAAACAGTTTTACAGGGAGGTATTTCAGCAATTGAATGTGCCAAACTGATGAAGGATTTTTTTAAGGCCCGCAGGTGATCACTGAATAAGCAGTTTGCTTTTCAGCCTGGTGGCACCCTGTTTCAGCATGACTACATACAGGCCGGATTTTTCTGAGAACATGAATACGATCATTTCATTGCCGTTTATTACAATCCTTTTTCTTCCCTTACCATTTTTCCCTGAAAATCTATCAGCTGAACCTGTACATAGCCCGGTTCAAATCCCCTGATCTCAATTTCAATTTTATACTTTTCCGGGTTGGGATAAATACGGATCGATGGCCTGGTGCCGGCAGCAGCTGTATCCCGTTTACCTGAACCGTCAATAACCGGGGCCCTTTGCTGTTTACTGACCGAATCAGGAACATCAGCCCGGTTTTGTGCAAAACCTGTACAAATTCCCGAAAACGTAAAAAAAAGAAATACTATTTGCCTCATTTAAAAAGAATAAGAAAATAGATAACGTAAATTTGCCTTCGATCTTTCACAATGATTTCTTAAAAAATAAAACAGATACACTATGGCATTTACACTACCGGCTTTACCTTATGCACATGAAGCATTGGAGCCACATATCGACACAAAGACCATGCAGATACATCATGGTAAACACCACCAGGCTTATGTAGACAATTTAAATAAAGCCATTGCGGGAACCCCGAACGAAAATAAAACTATTGAAGAACTCGTAGCTGCAGCAGGCAGTATCAGCCCGGCTGTACGCAATAACGGCGGCGGACACTGGAACCACAGTTTTTTTTGGGAGAGTTTAGCCCCCAATGCCGGCGGAACACCAACCGGCAAGTTAGCTGATGCCATCAATGAAGCTTTTGGTTCTTTTGATGCATTCAAAGAAAAATTTTCTGCAGCAGGTATGACCAGGTTCGGAAGCGGCTGGGCATGGCTGATCGTAAAAGACGGCAAGCTTGAAGTATCATCAACACCCAACCAGGATAACCCCCTGATGGATGTTGCTGAAGTAAAAGGCAAACCCATTTTAGGTTGCGATGTTTGGGAACATGCTTATTACCTGCATTATCAAAACCGCAGGGCCGATTATTTAGCTGCATTCTGGAATGTGGTTAACTGGAATAAAGTGGCGGAAAGGTTTTAACCCCCCCCTCCGCACCCTGCCATTCGGTAATGAGCGTAGTCGAATTACGCTCAGGATGAGGGGGAACCTTCCTCAAATTCATAGCTGTAATCTTAATTGGTTACAGCTTTTTTATGCTTGCTTAGTGTGGTATCTTTATGACCAGGTAATTGAAAATGAGAAAAAACCATCCATTTATATTGGCTTTGATTTTATTATCAATAATATGTATAGATTTTTATATAAAAATATCCTGCTCCAATACTTCGGTAAATATTAAAAATTATATCGATCTATATGAAAGCAAGAATTTGTACAGGTTAAGTAATATTTATTATGCAACTTTTATAAATATTATACTTGGTGCTGTTTCAATTTTTTTACTTCTAAAGTCCTTGAATCTTTTTAAAACCAAGCTGATTATATATACACTTGTTATTATTGCTTCCTTATTAGTTTTTTTGAATTTATTCAGTTTACTTTAAAATCAACCATAGTTATGGCACCGGATCATAACCATGACCACCCCAGGGATGGCATTTGCTGATCCGCTTAATGGTAAGCCATAAACCTTTCAGAGGTCCGTATTTTTTTAATGCATCTATGCCATACTGTGAGCAGGTGGGTGTAAACCTGCACTTCGGCCCAAGCAGGGGTGAAATGATCCATTGATAAAGCTTTATCAAAGCGATGAACGGAAAACTAAGGATTTGCCAAACTGTTTTCATTTGAAATTTTAATGAGCCTTTTCAAAACCTTCCCGGTTTTATCAAAAATGAGCCGGTACTCCGGTATTTCATTGCCAACATAAATAAAAAATACGGCAAGGTATTTCTGCTGTTGTTTCAATTGGTTCTGCAGATCAATTTTCTGCAGGCGGTATGCCTCCCGCATCAGGCGTTTGATACGGTTACGGTCAACTGCTTTTTTAAACCTTTTGCTGCCGACTGTAAAACCGGTTTGTAACGGAGCTTCAGCAGTTTCACCAAACTTCCACAATACCCTGAACGGGAAATTGGAAAATGAGTTTCCTCCTGTAAACAATTGTTCAATTGTTTTACGGCTTTTCAGCTTTTCTTCTTTTGTAAAAGTATATCGTTGCCTGGTTTCCAATTCCATAAAATTAATACATCGTACTTTATACAGCCTTTATAAATTGTACAAAACAAAAAAGTCTCCCGACAAATCGGGAGACTGCATTTATTTTAACCTGGTTCCTGTTGAGGAGACCGGGAAATTTTATTTTTTATCACCGTGTTCGCTCGAAACTGTCAGACTGTGACGTCCTTTTTTTCTGCGGCTGGCCAATACCTTGCGGCCATTGGCGGTTTGCATACGTTGGCGAAAACCATGTACAGATTTTCTGCGGCGCTTGTGCGGTTGATACGTTCTTTTTTTACCTGGCATTGTTTACGTTTTTTCCTTTTACAAATTAAATTTCTGAATTCATTTTTGTTACACTCAACAAGGCACCATCCCTGCTGTTTGTGAAAGGACGGCAAAAGTAGGGGAAATTTTTGATTTTAACTGTTCATTTGCCGGTTATTTACAACTCAAAGGCCTAAATGTTTTGATTTAACGGGTTTGCCATAGAAAATGGCAGCATGGTTGTCGAAATCCTCCACAGAATCAGTGGTAAAAAAACCGATTTGCCCGTTTTTACTGCATTTTTCCGCTATTTCAGCATGCTTTTCCAAATACAGTTTAAGACTGTCGGCCACAATTTCACCCTGCGATAAAACGGTTACCCCTGCCGGGATGGCCTTTTTTATCTTCTCCATCAACAGCGGATAATGGGTACAGGCCAATAGAATGGTATCAATATTACCCGATCTGCCCATCAGGTTATCGATATTTTTTTGGATAAAATAATCGGCTCCCGGGCTGTTGTATTCATTATTCTCTACCAGTGGCACCCACATGGGGCAGGCTTCCTGGAAAACATGTACTGCAGGATAAAATTTCTGGATCTCTATCGGGTATGAATTTGAAATGACCGTTCCGTTGGTAGCCAGTATGCCCACATTGCCTGTTTTGGTATACCGGCCAATGATCTCCGTGGTGGGCCTGATAACACCCAAAACCCTTTTTGAAGGATCAATTTTCTGCAGGTCGTTTTGCTGAATGGAACGCAGGGCCTTTGCCGAAGCAGTGTTACAGGCCAATATAACCAACGGGCACCCCTGGGTAAATAACCATTGCACACATTGCCATGTATATTCATACACCGTTTCAAAACTCCGGTTACCGTATGGCGAACGGGCATTATCGCCCAGGTAGATATAATCGAATTGAGGAAGTGCAGCTGTAATTTCCTTTAATACAGTTAAGCCGCCGTAACCGCTGTCGAATATGCCAATGGGCTGTTGCTTCATTTGTCAAAAATAACAAAGCCTCCTGAAGATACAGGAGGCTATTATCAATTTTACAAAAATTAAAATTAATTTCCGGCTGGTTTATTGGCAGCAGGTACCGGGTCTTTTATACCCAGTTTTGTTTTAACAGCGGGTAAAAGGTCGTCACCGGGAGGCATCACCAATAAAACACTGGCGGCATCATCCAACACATAGGTATATCCTTTTTCTTTTGCTACAGTTTTGATGGCATCCAATGCTTTTGCACGTACAGGCGCAATCTTGGATTGTGCATACTGCTGTGCTTTTTCCTGTGCTTCCTGGTCGTAATTTTGTAAACGGGTATACAGCTTTACCAATTCATCCCTTCTTATTTCTTTCATGCTCGGCGTCAGCTTTATTGAATCAATAAAGTATTGATCCCTTTTTTTATCAGCCTCAACCTGTAAAGCCTGTCCCTGCTGTTGCAGGGAAGCCTGGTATTCGGTTAATTCAGCATTTATCTTTGCAGCTTCGGGCATTACGCTCATTAATTCATCGGTATTGATATAGCCGACCTTGGTTTGTGCTGAGGCCGTTAACATGCCAAACGCCATCACAGCTCCTAATAATAATTTTTTCATTGTTGTTTTAATATTTATTGATTTAGTTGATTATAAGATTGTTTTTTGACAGATAAGTTGCTTTGCAACAGCCTAATTATCATTTATTTAACACCCAGGTTCCGGATAATATCTGCGCTCTTATCCAGTTTTGGGTCGGCAAAGATAACGGTAATTCCTTCACTTTTATCCAATATAAAATCATATTGTTTTTCGGTTGCCAGTTTTTGCACTGCATTATAAACCCTGTCCTGTATGGGTTTTATCAGTTCCTGGCGCTTTTTAAACAGGTCGCCTTCAAAACCAAACCGCTTTTTCTGCAGGTCGCGCAGTTCCTTCTCCTTGTTGTATAATTCGTCTTCCCTTTTCTTTTTCAATACATCGCTCAGCATCACCTGTTCGGCCTCATAATCCTTGTACATCTTATCCATCATGGCCTGTTTCTGGTCTATTTCCTGCTGCCACTGTTCGCTGAACTGGTCCAGCAGTTTCTGGGCGTCTTTATACTCAGGGAGTTTATCTAAAATATATTTAGAATCGATGACTGCATACCGTTGCGCCTGTGTAACAGTAGCAAGTAGCAAGATGCAGGTAGCAAGAATAAAGAGTTTTTTCATTTTATACGTTTTACAAATTAACTGATAAACCAATTAACATTTGATTACTCCGGTTCCTGGCCCAGCATAAATGTAAACTTGGCAGCGCCTTTTAAACCGCTTGTATTATTATACCTGTCGAAACCGATACCATAATCAAATCCCAGCAAACCAAACATAGGCAGGAAGAAACGTAAGCCTACACCTGCAGAACGGCGTAATTTGAACGGGTTGTATGTTTTAAAATCGTACCAGCCGTTTGCTGCTTCAAAAAATGCCAGTCCATAAATGGTACTTCCGGCACTGGTGCTGAACGGGTAACGCAGCTCCATGGTATATTTATTAAAAATGGTAAAAAACTGGGTGGGTGTTATACCATCCGGGTTGATCCTGGGATTTGATTTATCATACACGGGATAACCGCGGTGTGCAATGATATCATATCCAAGCAACGCAAAATTATTGCTCAGGCCGGCATCGCCAACCTGGAAACGTTCGAAAGGTGAGATTTCGAGTTTTTTATTATACCTGCCGATAAAACCATATTTGGCGGCAATCTTTAAAATGAATTGCTTATTCTTCTCTTCGCCCCTTGCCATACCGATAGGAACATACCATTCGGCATTCATACGCCACTTATGAAATTCGGGAAGTTTGTAATTATTGGAAGAAACGGATGTAAGCCCGATCAGTGAATACGGTAAAGTAAACTGCCCGCTTAACATAAAGTTAGACCCGCTGGTAGGAAAAATGGGGTTGGGACCGGCAGAATTACGAACCAATGCAATTTTTAAACTGATATTGGTTGAGGTTCCGTTCCGGATACCCTGGAAAATATTGTCGTAATTACGCAGTTTATAACGTTGTATATTAAGCGCATAAATCAAATTGAAATAATCATCGGGCCATTTTAACTGTTTACCCAGCGAAATATTGAAACTGGCTGTTTTTATGTAAGAGGTATCGCCGCATGATTTACAGTAAGTACCAAAATTATCATACGCATTGGCGTACTTGGTATTGGAATAACCAATGGTAAATGAGTTGCGTTTTTTTCCTCCCAGCCAGGGTTCGGTAAATGAAAAATTATAGGAGCGGAAAGCCTTACCGTTTGATTGTATCCGGGCGCTTAATTTTTGCCCGTCGCCGGAAGGCAGCGGATCCCAGGTAGATCTTTTGGTAATATTTTTTATGGAAAAATTATTGAAAGAAACACCTAGTGTACCTGTGAGGCCAATGCCGCCACCAAAGCCTGCGGAGAGCTCCAGCTGGTCGCCCGATTTTTCTTCAATTTCCCAATTGATATCAACCGTTCCGTTTTCTGCATTGGGTACAACCTGCGGATTGATCTTTTCTGCATCAATAAATCCAAGCTGGCCCAGTTCCCTTTGGGTTCGTATGATATCCGAACGGCTGAATTTTTCACCCGGGATGGTTCTTAATTCACGGCGGATCACGTAATCTTTTGTCTTTTTATTCCCCGAAATGGTGATCACACCATACGTTGCCTGCGGCCCTTCACGCATGCGCAGTTCAAAATCAATGGTGTCGTTATAAACAGCCGTTTCTACCGGGTCAACATTAAAGAACAGGTAACCGTCATCCATATAAATGCTGCCGATATCAGCGCCTTCAGGCGAAAGCTGTTTTCCCAGCCGCTTGTTCAGGATATCAAGGTTATATACATCCCCTTTTTTAATGCCTAAAATGGTATTGAGTAATGAATCGTTGTATTTGGTATTACCGCGCCAGACAATATTGCCGAAATAATACTGCCTTCCTTCATTTACCTGGATGAACAGGTTGAGGTTATTTCTTTCATCATAAATAGAAGTATCATTCATGATAACGGCATCACGGTACCCGCGGGAGTTGTAATAATCAAGTACCTGTTCCTTATCATCAACGTATTTTACTTCGTTGAATTTAGCGCCGCTGAAACCCCTTATCCTGAAATAAGGATCTACATAATCCCTGGTTTTGGAAATGGACATAAAACCAACATCCTTGATATATTCTTTAAATTCTGGCCTGGTAACGGTATCGCCAAAGGGATTTTTCACTACAACCGGGAAGAGTGTGATACGGTTCATTTCCTTGGTACTCTTCATTTGCTTTTTCAGCTTTTGCCCTGCAATGCTTTCATTGCCGCTGAAGTTAATGGAGTTCACCTTTACTTTTTTCCCTTTATTTATTACAAAAACCAATGTAACGGCATTGTTCAGCGCAGGGGCCTGTTCTTCTTTCAACTGTATATCAACATTCCGGTAACCTTTACCAAAATAAAATTTACGGATCGCTTCAATGGCACTCAGTTTCATATTTTCGGTCACCACCCTGTCTTTTGTAAGGGCCACTTTAGGCTCAAGGTCTTCCCTTTCGGCTTTTTTGATCCCTTCAAACTTATAACTGGCCAAACGCGGCCTTTCGGTTATGGCAAATTCAATATAGAGATCTGTACCTTCCAGTTTGGTCAAAAATATCTCTATATCCGAGATCAGGCTCTGGCGCCATAGTTTGGCTATGGCTTTTCCAAAAACATCTGTTCCCGGGATGATCACTTTATCACCTACGGCCATACCTGATATGGATATGATCAGGTTGGCATCAAATGCCCTGGAACCGGTAACAGTGATCCCTGCAATGGTATATTCTTTAGGTACTTTTGAAGTGAAGATGCCTTCCAGTTCCGGGTTAACCGAAACACCGGGCGGGTCAACCTGGGCTGAAACAAACTGGCTGCTGCCTATAAGCATGGCAATAATAAAAATCCCTTTGTAAATACTCTGCATCAATTTGTTTTTACGAGCGGCAAATTAAGCCCATTAATTAAAACTATTTGTTAACCTCATCCTAAATCATTGACTATAATAAGGAAAGCAGGCATCTCATTACCGATACTGTATTCAATATAATGTTTAACCGGTGGCTTCCCGGTCTTTTACCTGCTCCCCGGTCTTACCAAATCTGCGTTCGCGGCTTTGAAAGTCTAAAATAGCAGCATACAGGTTCTCTTTCCGGAAATCGGGCCAAAGCGTGTTTGTGAAATACAGTTCAGTATAAGCGATCTGGTACAATAAAAAATTACTTACCCGGTATTCTCCACTTGTTCTTATCATCAGTTCCGGGTCGGGAAAATCCTTTGTAGCCAGGTAATTTTCCACCGTTTTCTGGGTAATGGATGCAGGCTGCAGGTTTCCTTCTTTAACCTCGGTGGCGATCTGTTTAACTGCTTCGGTAATTTCCCAACGGCTGCTGTAACTAAGTGCCATGATTAAATGAAGCCCTGTATTACCGGCAGTTTCATTCAATGCGTCTTTCAGTTCGGCTTTGGCTGCATCGGGCAACATATCGATATCCCCGATAACATGCAGTTTAATATTATTCTTATTCAGGGTTGGCACTTCATTGTGAATGGTTTCCACCAACAACTCCATCAGCCCTGATACTTCATTTTGAGGCCTGTCCCAGTTTTCGGTGCTGAAAGCATACAAGGTTAAATATTTGATCCCCAGTTCTGCCGCACCTTCTACAATATTTCGCACACTTTCTACCCCGTGTAAATGACCATAGAGGCGGTCTTCGCCTTTTTCCTTTGCCCATCTTCCGTTGCCATCCATAATAATGGCAATATGGCTGGGCAAACGCTGCATATCAATATTATCCTTTTGGGTCATAAGCGCTAAAAATGAGCAGTCAGGCACAGGGCCTGACTTGGGGGTGCAAAAGTAATAAATTTTAGTTGGAATCAAGCTTTTAGGTCAAATCTTACAGCTTTACCAGCTTTCCGGTATAAGCCGTTCCTTTTACAACCATTTTGTACCAATACAATCCTGCAGGAATATGGCTGATATTAAACTCTTTAGCATTGTGGAATACAGCTACCAGGTTTCCGGGGGCATTGATGATACTGATCTGGCTTGCCACAGGCTCATTTCCATGTTGCATGAGTTTAAAAATACCACTGGAAGGGTTTGGGTAAATAACCGGAACAACGGCCGTTTCAGGAAGTGCAGCCCCGCCGGCACAGGACTGTTTGTCTTTTAAGAATTGTTCATCATCGCCAATCCTTTTGGTCATACTGCAATTTGTACCATTGGTTAAAGTAACAACCGCATTTGGTGAGCTGTAATCGGGCAGCTCAATGACCCTTTGATCGCCGAATGAGTAGGTTACACCCATATCTGTAACTTCCCAATTGAACTGGCCCGATCCTGCAACCGCAGTAAGCCGGGTGATACAATGCCCGTTTTTGTTGACCGTTTGAATGGTAAAACCGGCCTGGTTGCATGGCAATGGTTTTGGCCCGGCATACCACAAATAATTACTGATATTTGAAAATACCAGGTCGTAATTTGCCTTTTTGGTGATCCTGATGAATTTACCACCTGCATCGCGTGGTACCTCAATGTATAACAAAGCAGAATCAGTGGGGGTTACGAATCGTGCTGTTAATGTTTTTCCATGTATATCCTGAATGGCAAATGCGCTGTTTATTTTTTCTGCAGAAACAAAACCGGCCCCTGCAGGATTGCTGTTTCCCAAACTGAAATAAACCTTATCCATTCCCGTTGGTACATAAAAATACCCGGGCATGCTAATGTTGTTTTCATAAATTTCAGTTGCCTTGCCAAAAAATGCCCCGCTTTTATAAAATATATTTTTATTGGGATTTATAGCAAGTTCCAGGGTTGATTTGAATTTAGTACTAACCGTTAATTTATAATTGCCCGCTGCAGGCAGGGTGATGTTGAGACTGCCGGCTGCAGCATTCCTGCCGATGGTAAAGTCTTCTATAATTTCCAAAGTTTTGTCGGTTGATTCAACTGTAAAATTTATATAACCCTTACCGGGCATTTCAAATTGCGGGGTATAATTAATTATAAAACTGCCTGCTGCCGGGGCCATTATATAAAATTCGGAACGGTTATAAAAATCCATACCGTTTGTATAGTTCAATTTTACAGTTATATTTTTCAGTGCCTGCAGGCCGGCAGCTTCAAACCGGCCAGGTATAGCGGTTGCCTGCTCAAATGTATACTGGCTGATGAGGTTACTGTATTTTGCACAATCATTACTGAAATCATTTTCAATCTCAGCAGCTGTGATCAAAGGCAGGTTGCCATTTTGGTAAGCGGTACCATTGGTATAATTATACTGCCTGTAAAAATCGCTGCCTGTTGAATATTTACCGGTAATGGTTGCTACCAGGTAATAACTGTTCACCAGCTGCATTTTATTGATCTTAGCCAGGTACAGGCATAAAGCTGCAGCCTTAGCTGCTTTTGCATCATGTGTACGCTGGTCTCCTGCCCAGTCGAAGTACAGGCTCATGTAATGCAGGTATGCTTTCAGTTCCCGCAACCTGTCTTTTACAATTTCCGGTTCATTTGCAATTTTTTGTGCTGCATTTTGAATGATCTCAAAATACAACGGCAGTTTATACCGGTTGGCTGTTCCCCCGGTCAAGGTGTTTTTATCGGTCCATAAATGCAGCAATTCATAAATGGTTTCACCGGCTGCTGCAAACATATTGTTGCAAAATTCCAACAGGCTGCTGTCGATAGAAATATGATCGTTCAGATTTTTATTGGCAGCCAGTAAAAAAGGCAGGCTTGCAAATTTTGCGGGAGAAGTTTCCCAAACCAATCCCTGGCTGTTATGCTCTTTTGCGATTGCACAGGTTGCTTTAAGACCATCTAAATTAAAACCCGGTGTTTCGCCATTCCACCCCGGAAGGTTCAGGTAATTATATTCCGAAATATTTTTAGTCCGGCTGTACCAACGTTTTCTTAAACCATTGGTGCTGGTTAAGTTTTGATAAACAGCAGGTATTAACTGAACATCCAGTTTATCATGCAGCGGTATACCTGCTGAAGGAACATCAGCATGTGTTGAATATGCATAAAGCTGGAAACGCCTGTTTGGATATTGGTTACTTATTTTTTGTGCGGTATAATTGGCCAGCGTAAAATGCTGGTTGCTTTCTGTTGAATACCCGTTAGTGTTGCAACCCAGGTTATCAGCAGAATTGCCCCAAAGTGCTCCATCGGGTACTTCAATACCCACATTATAATTGTTGTAATTGAAATTGCGATACTGGTTCACGTATAAATTTGTATTTCCCAGGATCGTATTTCTGTACGACGTATATTTTTGTTCAATGATAGCCGACCACAACTGCATGGCAGCCGTATTATTTACATCGGGCACAGAACGTGAATTAACCGCCCGTGAATTGTTGTAACTGGCAATATAACATGGGTTATTTTGCCAGGTGGACAGGTTATTACCGGCAATAATATCAGCCCGGTGCCCTGCAAATCCATAAGCACCCATCATTAAATTACGGCGCTGGTATAAAGCCCAGTTATGCCCATTTTCGCCAAAGTACCTGTCCCAGCCATAACTGTTACTGTTATCCATTACCCAGCGGTTATGGCCTCCGCTTATAAACCAGCTGTTGTATTTAAAATTTGCAATGTAGGTACTGTCCATTTTTTTATAGGCCGACGGTAGTGCAGGGATCATTTCCCAGATGGAACCGGGCTGGTAAAACCTAAATCCCAGGTTCAGCAGGTATTGGTAAATGCCATAACAAAGGCCATTATCCTGCGAAGCATAAAATTTTATAAAGTTTATACCATCACTTTCCACCCTGCAGGCCTGGTTATGGGTAATGGTTGAGTCATAAATAAATATGATACCCGATTGGGGCAAAGTGGAATAAGCTGATGTGGTGAACTGGCTGCCAGCGATCGCTTTTTGTAAAAGCAAGGCAGCATCCCCTGCTGTTGATTTCAACAATTGAGAGGATTGAACCGGGTAACTTACCGTTTGTGCATTTGTATATAATACACACAGTATGGTTACCGCTGTAACAAAGCAGTTGCGAATGAACGCCATAGTTTAGTTGTTGAACTGATTGAAAACTATGGTCTCATCACAGAATGATAAGGATTTATGCTTTTGTTATTCTTTGGATGGAAACTGCCTGTACATTTTTACGGGCAAAATTTGGGAGGGGGTGATGTAAAAGTAATAGAATTTATTTTAAAACAAAAACTATTTTCAAATTTAATCTAGTTTGTTGGAGGACATCTATACGTACTGATATTATAAGTTATTCCTATTTCTGCTATAATATACTGGTCGCGCTGTTTACTCCAGCCACGTTGCCTGCCTTCTACACCCAGTGGATTATTGGGTTCTATTTCAACCGAACGGTCCTGTAATAATGCCGCAGTAGACAAAGCTGTAAAATTGCCGGCGCCGATATAGGTTGTACTTACATCATCCAGGTAATCGGTTCCGGTAAAGCGGTGAGCTACTTCAATGGAAAAGTTGATCTTTTCACTCAGGTTATATTTTATACCAACGCCTAACGGAATACATAATGCCAGGGTGCTATATTGTTTGCGGCCATTGTAACCGATCAACTGGCCTTCGGTGCCCAATGGGCGTAAAAATTCTTTTTGCCCGTTTGTAAGGGCATAAGGGTCGTAAGTAAACACACCTACGCCCAGGGTAATATAAGGCGTAAAGGAATAGTCGGGATTGCCCGGAATGAATTTAAAGAAATTAAAATCGCCCTGTAATGCGATCTCCCAGATATTCGTATTAAAACTCAGGTTCCTTAATTTCTGGTATTCGTTTTTACTGTAGGTATCGCTGTAACCCAGTTGGGCATAATGTGCGCTTAACCTTAACCCCACATAATTACCAAACTGCTTACGGAAAAAAGCCCCGATGGCCGGTTTGGGGCGGTTGATGGCAGCCCTTGTATTTAAATCACCGAAATAATGTGCTACCCCGGCTGTAATACCAAATTCACCTTTTTGAACATATTCATTGACTTGTGCATTTGCAGTTATGCTTACAACAAGCAGGAAGGCGAGAATTTTTAATTTCATAATGTGCAAAATAAAGAAATGTTTTGTTAAAAACGCCGGGTTGGTTTTTTTGATTTAAAGGCTTTGTTAATTTTTTATCTTTTCAACCCGCAACCCTACACTCATCACATGCAATAAAGGATTGTCGCGCATGATGTGCGAAATGGTAAACTGGTATTTCCCGGCCTGTTTAAACCGGCGGGGTTCTCCATTTAATAATTTCCTGAGCTCCCAAATATCATTCATCCCTGATCCTTCCCAGCCATTGGCATCATCACCCAGTGAAAGATTTACTTTTTGAATATACATACTGTCGCCGGGTGGCTGTAAACCGATATTGAGCCAGATATTATTATATTGATAGGCATCCGTATGCCGTATCACCAGGTATATACTGTAAGCCGAAACGGTATCTGTTATTAAAAAGTCGCCCGTTGCAGAAAAACTGTTTTGCCATTCATATGCCGGGATCACGGTATGTTTTTCATACACATCGATCTGGCTGCAGGAAACGGTGAACAGGCAGCCGGCAGCAGCTAAAATTAAAATCTGAAGTTTAATAAAACAGTTTCTTATCATTCTTTTTAAACCTTAATTCGTTTTATCCTGGTACTGGATACTGGATACTTGATACTGGAGACTGGATACTGGATTACAATATATTTAAAACCTGTTCCTTTGCTTTTTCCAGTTCGTTTTCATGGTAACCACACATTTTTGAATATCTGCATCATACGCTTTACTGCCGGTGGTGTTTATTTCGCGGCCGATCTCCTGTAAAATAAAGGATAATTTTTTTCCTTTCCCTTCATCTGATTCGTTGATGACAGAGGTAAAATATTCGCAATGCTGGCGAAGCCTGATCTGTTCTTCATGTATATCGATCTTTTCCATGTAGTAGATCAGTTCCTGTTCCATACGGTTGTTATCAATATTTTCCTTGCCCACATTTTTTTCGAGTAACTGGTTAATTTCTTCCTTGATCCTTTTTTTACGGTTGGGCTCCAGTTTTAAAATTTCTTCTTCCTGCTCATTGATTTTACGTATGCGGATGGACAGGTCTTGCTGCAACACAGCGCCTTCTTCAACCCGGTGCTGGTTTAAATTATTCAGGGCCTCCAGCAATACTTTTTTAAATTCTTCATAATCCGGTTCACTTAATATATCATTGGTTGGCGTTACCACTTCAGGTAAACGAAGCAGGGCGCTCAATACCGAGTTGGTATCAATGTCCAGTTCGGCGGCCAGTGTTTTGATCTGGCTGTAATATGCTTTTATAAGATCGGTATTGATATTGACCGGTTTTGATGTGCCGTTTTGTTTCACGATCACCATACAGTCAATAGTGCCCCGTACCAGGTTTTCCTGCAGGATATTGCGGATCTCAAATTCATATGGCCTTAACAAAGGCGGCAGCCTGAGCTGCAGTTCAAATTGTTTCCCGTTCAGTGCCTTGATCTCTACCAAAAATGTTTTTTCATTTGCTGTTTGTTCCGCCCTTCCAAAACCGGTCATTGATTTAAGCATGTACTGTATTTTAGGCTGCAAGTTAAGGATATAATTACGAGTTGGATTTGGGATATTCATCAAAGGGTTTTAAGCCCATGAACCGTTCCGGTTTATCCAGTACGGTAAACCCATATTTTGCATACAGGCCATGTGCATCCTTTGTTGCCAAAAACCACCTGCGCAATCCCTGCAGATCTGGGTGCTTCATGATCGTTTCCATCAGCATTTTTGCAAGCCCGTTCCCGCGGAATTCATCAATAATAAAAACATCGGCTATATACGCAAAGGTTGCATGATCGGTAATGACCCTTGCAAATCCAACCTGTTGGCCATAAAACCCGGATGGGTATTCGCCGGGTAACAATGGATCTTCAGTTGATCTGTTTTTTGCAACATACAAACCGAAACAACATGAACCGGCAATACTTTTTTTAACCGTATCAAACGGGATATGTTTTGCCCAATAACTTGATCCACTTAAATACCCGTGAATCATTTCAATATCGAGTTTGCTTTTATCCGTACTGATGATAAATTCATTTTGTAATGCTTCAACATTTTTCATGGCCTGGAAATAAAAATTAAAAATGCAGCTGTTGTAAAAAAATAAAGCCCGACTTTTTAACGGTCAGGCTTTGCTATATAGATGGGTTAGTAAGTACCGGGAACCAAATTCCCTACACAATATTAAAAATAAATTTCCCTATTCTAAAAATAATTTTCTAAAATTTTATTAACATTTTAAACGGGGCTGTGGATAAAGCAAAAGGTTTTTTAAACATTAGCTGCAGGCTGATCCTGTAAAAGTACAGCCAACATAAAAAATATTCATCAGATCATAAAAAAGTAAAACTGGCGAAACAATGATGAATAAAGGATTACAACAGGTATGATTTTTTGAACTTTAATTTTTTAAATTGATGTTCATCCATCAACACACAAAAATTCATTGCTTAAATTCCATTTTTTATCCCCTTTTATTTGTGAAAAACAGTTAAAAAATAATTCCTGGAATTTTTACAAAAACTGCCTAATGACACCCATTTTATGAAAAAACAACTAAAAGCAAAGGAATGTACCTTTGCTGAAATTTCAGATCATGCAATTCCCATCTCCCGTTTCTTTGCAATGGATAGCAGAACTTATCCATGCAAAATTAGTTGGCCATGTAAATGCACAGGCAACCGGCATTAACGAGATACATAAAGTTGAGCCAGGTGATCTTGTCTTTGTAGACCATCCAAAATATTACGATAAGTGTTTGAACAGCGCCGCGAGTTTCATCATCATCAATAAAGAAACAGCTGTACCGGAAGGCAAAGCATTATTGATCGTTGACAATCCCTTTGAAGCCTATTGTAAAATTGCAGATCATTTTCGCCCGTTTGAACCAAGTCATAAAATGATCAGTGATTCAGCAGTGATCGGCGAAGGAAGTTTTATTTACCCGGGTGCATTTATCGGCAACCATGTGCGCATTGGAAAAAACTGCATCATACATCCCAATGTAAGCATCATGGACCATTGTATCTTAGGAGATCATGTAATCATCCAGGCAGGTACAGTTATAGGCAGTGATGCTTTTTACTATAACACAAAAAAAGACCGGGAATTGTGGTATAAAAAAATGCCAAGTTGCGGCCGGGTAATTATTGAAGATCATGTGGAAATTGGTGCAGGTTGTACCATCGACAGGGGCGTAAGTCACGACAGTATCATCGGTAAAGGAACCAAAATTGATAACCTGGTGCATATAGGTCATGATACTGTAACCGGTAAAAACTGCCTTTTTGCCGGACAGGTTGGAATTGCCGGCGTTGTAAAGATTGGAGATGGCGTAACGCTTTGGGGGCAGGTTGGTGTAAGTAAAACCTTAACCATTGGCGCCAATACGGTTGTTTATGCCCAAAGCGGTGTAAAAAACGATACCGAAGGCGGTAAGGTTTATTTTGGCAGCCCTATTGAAGAGGCCAGGGAAAAAATGAAAGAACTGGTTTGGATAAAAAGAATACCGCTGCTTTGGGAAAAGGTAATGGGTAAACCCTAAAAGAACCGGCTGTAATTTTATCCTTACTTATTTGACGGTCCTTGTTTCAATCGCCACGAAATTTATCCCATTCACTTTTTGCATCCGGGTATATTTAAAGGATGTTGACGTAAGCATGATATTTTCGAATTGAACGATCAGCGGTGTCGGGTATAATATCTGCATTTCCATCCTGGTTTTTTCAGCATCCACATATTTCCAGGTAAACTGGTACTCCTGCCCGTTATAGTAATAAATGCCTGTATTGCCCGTATTGAATTTATATAGATCATGATCGAAGTTGATGGTATTTTCTGCTGCACCCCTTTTATAATACAACATACTGTTACCGTCAATTACCCTGCTCTCCTCCATTTTCCAGGTAACCCCGGTTAACATATTTTCAATGCTGTTCACCTGCCCGTTATTATCCGGTTTCGGCTGTTCCGTTACCGGTGGTGCCGGGTTAACAGCGGTGGTATTTACTTCAATTGTTTCTGCCGCTGTTGATCTATCCTTATAATCATACGGCAGCATATCGGCAATTTTTTCCCATGCCCAATACCCATTGATGGTGATGTCTTTTTGTTCGTAATAAAAGCCGTTCTGTTCTATATCCAAAGTTTCATTTGGCAAAAAAGAAACAACTGAAAGCTGGAACGCAGAAGGTGCATCACGGTTTGAATCCAGGAATAAGGTGGAGGGTGTTTCATTTTTATAAATAACGGCCATCTCTTTTTGAATAGGCATGATCTCCACTGTATTGCTGCTGTCGTCCCTGTAAAAACGCATGGAACCATAATAATCCTTCAATGGTATTGCCGTTTCAATATTGTTGTTTTTAACAATGAACTGGATCTCAAAACCCGCTTCATTTAATTTTTTATGAAATACACTGCGCATAAAATGCAGGATGGACCCTTCGTATGCCACTTTGCGTGCGGCATCCCATTTTTCGGTTTCGGCAATGCTGCCGGATTGCATTTCGCGGAACAGGGGGAAACCGGTATAAAGGCTCAGTTGTGTATTGTATTCATGTATAAAGGAATCAAGTTCATATTTGATGGTATATCCCAGGGCATCATTTACGATCTCAAGCGGTTCCGTGGCAAGTATCTTTAACCGTTTTGCACGCCTGTAATAAAAAAACTTAAGCGCTTCTTTATTTTTGATATAGCATTGTTTACTGTTGGCTGTTTTACCAATAAAATTCTCCATAAAAAAGTCACCGTATTTTTCAAGCCCGTTGGCAACTTCAAATGTTGCTTTTACCACAAACTCATCCAGGGATTTTTCTTTTTTCTTAATTACGATTACCAGTTCGCGGTTACCTGCTTCGCCGGATGTTACCCGCCTGGTTACGGTTTGATAGCCCGTAAACGAGATCACAATGCTGTAACCGCCATTGGGAAGCTGTAAAAAAAATGTGCCTTCATTATTCGTGGCTGTACCGATCGTTGTATTTTCTGCAAATACCGATGCACCCTGCAAAGGCAAATTCGTATCCCCGTCAATTACTTTTCCGCTGATAACATAATCAGCCTGGGCAAAGGATGTTAATGAGATAATGACCGGCAGCAGGCAGGAGAATATTTTTTTCATTTGATATTTTTATTCCCGGCAATTGCCGGGAGGATTTACATTCCGGAAAATGAACAGGTTCAAATTTACATCAATTGCTGTTAAGTTTTTGTTGTAATACATGGCAGGTATCTGCAATACTTTCCTCGATCTTCCGGTATGTAAAACCAGGTAAAAAACGGTTGAGTTTACGGTTATCGAAATGTACTTTTGCCATGGCCGTAGCTGCAGTCTCCCGCGTAACCAGGGGATCTTTACCGGTGAAATAACTTTTGATGGCCTCCAGCCGCCATACCATTTTTGCAATGCCCCGTGTTACTTTTTTATGGGGAGGTTTTTTCCCAAATGCCTTTGCAATTAAATTGAATACATCATCATAACTCCTGTTTTCGGCGCTTATAATAAAACGCTCGGCAGTAACAGGGCTGTTCATTAACTGCATCATTGCTTTTACCACGTCACGCACATCAACAAAACCGGTGATGCCATCGGCATACCATGGAAATTCATTGTATACATTCTTAAATATCTGTGATGATCCGCCGTTCCAGTCGCCGGGACCCAATATGATAACCGGGTTTACCATAACGGCATCCAGGCCTTCTCCAATACCGCGCCAGACCTGCATTTCGGCCAGGTACTTACTTTGCCCGTAGCTGCTGTTGCTGGTTTCTTCTGTCCAGTTCATGGTTTCATCAACCATTTTATCTTCCCTTAATCTGCCGAGTGCAGCAACCGAACTAACATACAGCATTTTCTGAACGCCGGCATCCAGTGCAGCGTTTACCATATTGGCAGTTCCTTCAATATTTATTTTAAACATCTCCTGCCTGCGTTTTGGGTTAAACGTGATGATGGCAGCACAGTGATATACCTGCTGTACTCCCTGCATCGCTTCTTCCAGGCCAACCACATCTAAAATATCGCATTGAACCTGCTGAAGGTTTTCATCATTAAAATCTGCAAGCTGCGTTTTATGATAGATCGCTCTTACGGGTTTACCTGCAAGCAGCAGTTCGGTGATCAATGCTTTCCCCAGTAAACCCGCACCCCCGGTAACTAAGATCATAAATTAATGGTTAATTGGTTAGCGGATAATTGATCATGTTTTAGAATTGAGTTTATACATTTTCTGCAAGTTCTTTAATATTAAAAACAAAGCAAATGATCCTTTTTGATCACTGAATGCTGATCGTTTTATATGCCATTATCAATTATAATCATAAAATCCTTTCTTCGTTTTTTTACCCAGTTCCCCCTTTGCCACTTTATCTATTTGCATGGGCGATGGTTTAAAACGAACTGTTTGATCGCAGGCATCATACAATGATTGAGATACTGCCAGGTTAACATCATTACCGATCAGGTCCATCAGTTTAAATGGCCCCATCTTAAACCCTGATGCTTCCATGATCTCATCAACGCTTTCGATACCGGCAACCCCGGTTTCAACAAGCTTCATCGCTTCCAGGTAATAATGACGGGCCACCCTGTTTACTATAAACCCGGGGGCATCTTTACACAGGACCGGTGTTTTTTTCATTTGTTCGCAAAGTGCGGTCACTGTTTGCACCACTTCATCCGATGTTTGGTCCCCCTGTATCACTTCCACCAGTTTCATCACGGTTGCCGGGTTAAAGAAGTGCATGCCCACTACTCTTTGGGGATGCCGCACGCCTGCCTGTATTCCGGAAACGGATAATGAAGAGGTATTGGTTGCAAGGATCACTTCGGCGTGATTTAATTCGGCCAGCTGGTTAAAGATGGCAACTTTGGCTTCGGTTTTTTCTACAATGGCCTCGATGATGATATCTGCCAGGCAATCGTTGGTATCGGTAATAAACTGTACCCGCTGGAATATTGTTTCTTTTTCTGCTGCCGTAATTTTTTCCTTATCCACTAAAAACTGCAGGCTTTTTTGAATAGAGATCCGGGCTTTTTCCAGCACGTCTTTATTGATATCAAATAACAGTGTATAGAACCCGTTTTGAGCGGCTGTTTGTGCAATACCGCTGCCCATGGTACCGGCCCCGATCACGCATATTCGTTGAATCATGAAAAGATAAATTCGTTTAGGATCCTGTAAAGATATTATTTATCTGTTGTTTTATACAGAAGTATGGTATACAAAAAAATGCATGGCTGTTCAGGTGTAAACAACCATGCATTTCTGTTTATAATATCATTTAATTACTGGCCCGCTTCTTTTTTAGCTTCGGCTTTCATTTTTTCATTTGCGGTTATGGCAAACTCCACTCGCCTGTTCTCGGCACGGCCTTCAAGCGTTGTATTCTCAGTTTTAGGCTGTGTTTCTCCATACCAGTTAATGGTAAGCCTTGATGAAGAGATGCCATCATTTTTTAAATAATTACCAACGGCAGTTGCCCTTCTTGCTGATAAGGCCAGGTTATAATCATCTGCTCCCTTATCATCTGTATGCCCTTCAACCAGTATATTTGTTTCGGGATATTCATTGAATATTTTAACCAGTTTGTTCAGGGCCAGCCTGGCATTTGGGGTGATCTCATCTTTATCAAAATCAAAATAAACACCCATTTTAGAACCATCGGGATTTTTTTCGCTGAAAGTAACAACGATACCTTCCCCAACCCTTTGTACTTCGGCACCCGGAATTTCGTTTTTGATCTTTTCGGCCTGCTTATCCATTTTATTCCCGATAATGGCACCGGCAACACCACCAATAACACCACCGATGACCGCACCTAAAACCGTATTGTTCTTGTTACCTACATTATTACCAATAACACCACCAATGACCGCTCCGCCAACCGTACCAATGGCGCCACCCCTTTGTGCCTTGTTGGTTTTTTTTACTGTTTCACAACCAGATGCCATCAACATTACAACAGCCAACAGTAACCCGGCATTTCCAATTATCTTTTTCATAAAACTTATTTTTAATTAATTAAATTATTTCTTTACAAAATTGTAAATGACCGCACCGGCATGACCATCAAAAACAATATTCGATCTCAGTTTCATGATTGTTTTATCCAGCTCAGTTACCGTTAAGCGGTACCCGTCGCCATTATCCATTGCATTTTTTTTGTCATCCAGCCTTTTAAACTGGAATTCCTTTGCTGCATCTGCCGGCTCATAGATTGTCCAGCGTATCAAACGTTTTAAAGGAACACAATTGTTGCTCTTATCCACGATCGTGTAACTGCCCATGCCATTGTTATTGATAAAATTCCATTCGCTGCCGATAAAGCAGCTAAAATCCGCTTCATTGAAGATCCTGGTCTTCGTAACACCGGTTATTCCTTCGGTAGTGATGGTTTGCAATATCCAGTCGCCGTTGATCGTTTTTTGCATACTCCGGGATTCATTGGAAACAGAACATGCATTGAATAAAGCTACTGTTAACAGCAGTATCAAACTGCTTTTTACATATTTCATTTTATTGGTATTAAATTATTTATAGAATTGCATCTAGCAGATCTGCTTACAGGTAGTTTGACAATTATAATGCCAAAAGGGTAATAAAAAGTTACATAATTATGTGTATACGGCCGGTGTTCACTTTCAGCGGCTGAAAAGCGGAAGGTGATCAAAAAAATTATACGGCTGCTGTGAACTGCTTTAAAAAACGGTCATCGTTTTTTCGCTGAAAAGGCGCAGGTCTTTTATCTGGTATTTAAGCATGGTAATTCTTTCGATACCCATGCCAAAGGCAAAACCGGTGTATTTATTACTGTCGATACCACAGTTGTTGAGCACATTGGGATGCACCATGCCGCATCCTAAAATTTCGACCCAGCCGGTTTTTTTACAAACACTGCATCCCGATCCGCCACAGATGAGGCAGCTGATATCCATTTCTGCACTGGGTTCGGTAAAAGGAAAATAACTCGGCCTGAAACGCAGTTTAATATCCCTGCCAAACATTTCCTGCACAAAGAAATAGAGTGTTTGTTTGAGATCGGCAAAGGAAACATTTTCAGCAATGTACAGTCCTTCAACCTGGTGAAAAAAACAATGCGCCCTTGCACTGATCGTTTCGTTCCTGTATACACGGCCAGGGCAAATGATGCGTATGGGCAATTGCCCTTTTTGCATTTCACGAACCTGTACACTGGAAGTGTGGGTACGTAAAAGCCAGTCGGGGTTTTGCGAGATATAGAATGTATCCTGCATATCCCGGGCAGGATGATTTTCGGGTAAGTTAAGCGCTGTGAAATTATGAAAGTCGTCTTCGATCTCGGGCCCTTCGGCCACGGCAAAGCCCAGCCGCTGAAATATGGAAATGATCTTATTTTTTACGAGGCTGATGGGATGGCGGCTTCCAAGGGGTAAGGCATCAGCAGGTAAACTAAGGTCAATTTCGCCGGCCGTTGACTGTTGACCGTTGTTTGTAGAGGATTTAAGCTCTTCGTATTTTGCTTCAGTAAAAAGTTTAAACTCGTTCAAAAACTGGCCGGCCTCCTTTTTATTTTCTGCAGCCACATTTTTCATTTCTCCCATGATGGTTTTCACCAGGCCTTTTGAGCCAAGGAATTTGATGCGGAAGGTTTCAGCATCCCCATCACTAAAAGCAGCTATTTCGGCTTTCAGGTCCTGTATTTTTTGTAACAACTGTTCCATGCGGCAAAGATAAGGAACTTGTGTTTCCGGATTTAATTCCCCGTTTTAAAACCCCGGTTTGGCTTTATGCAATATTTAACATGGAATATTTTGAAACGGGTAATGGGCAACATTATCTTCATATCTCAAACCATTTATCACCACATTTATTTATCCCGACATTTATGGACCCCGACTCTGCCGATGCCTGCCATCTGTACAGGCAAACTGAACAGGCTGCATCACAAATTTTAAAAACAACATTCATGACCGTTGTTTTTACTACCTGCCAGCATTTTAAAAATGAAACAAGCTTTTCTGCAGTTTCAGTTAATTTTCAAAAACCGGTTACCACAGTAACAAAGCCGGTTGTACCCGATGCGCCAAAAAAGAAGAAGAAAACCATTTACCTTACGTTTGACGACGGTCCCAATAAAGGCACCCAAAACCTGGTGCATATTGTAAAGGGGGAAGAAATACCCGTAACCGTGTTTATAGTGGGAGAACATGTTTATGGCAGTAAGGCCCAACATGAGATTTTCGACAGCCTGGTAAACTGCATCTATGTTGAAATAGCCAATCACAGTTTTACACATGCTTTTAAAAATAAGTATCTCACTTTTTACCAGGTACCCGACAGTGTGGTAAATGATTTTAAACGTTGTGCAGACAGCCTTCAATTATCTTCCCGAATTGTACGAACGCCGGGACGAAATATCTGGCGTACAAAAAACGTTAACAGTACCGATCTGAAAACTTCTGCTTGCGCAGCCGATTCCCTTTTTGCCAATAATTTCAATGTTGTTGGCTGGGACCTGGAATGGCATTATAACAGTAACCTGGAACTAAAAAATACCAGTGATGATATGCTGATGCAGGTTGACAGTATGTTTGTGCATGCCAAAACAAAAACATTGGATCACCTGGTATTACTGGCGCACGACCAGGTTTATGCCGATGCCGGGGATTCAACAGAACTGAGGCAATTCATAATAAAGCTGAAGGCCAAAAATGAATATCATTTTGAAACGGTAAGCAATTACCCCGGCTTAAAAAAATTAACTAAACGCATTTTGATAAAATGTGTATTTTTAGAACTTAAATTTTAATGTATGGAATTATTTAAATCCGGCAATCCTGCTTTATCTGAAAAAAGATTTAAGGATACCGTACTCGACCAGGTGGTAACGCATGAAAATGCCATGACCATTAACGGTACCCTGCAAAAATTCGGTTTTTTGTTTTTAATGATGATGGGTACTGCATTTTATGCCTGGCAGGAAGTGATGGGTGGCGGCGGCAATGCACAAACCTTTATATATGTTGGCGCTTTTGGCGGTTTGGGTATAGCCCTGGTCCTGATGTTCAAAAAAGAATGGGCCCCGTTTTTGGCCCCTGCTTATGCATTGCTTGAAGGTTTATTCGTGGGTGCCATTTCTGCTTATTTCCATTATGCGTTTGCCGAACAGGCCCCGGGTATTGTACTGAATGCGGTAGGACTGACCTTTGGAACTGCCATCGGTATGTACCTTTTATATAGTTTTAAGATCATCAAGGCAACGGCAAAGTTCAGGGCGATCATTGTTACGGCAACTGCCGGCATTGCCATATTTTACCTGATATCCATTGCCCTTCGTTTTTTTGGTTTTGATATCGCTTTTTTACATGAGGGCAGCGCCATGGGAATTGGCTTTTCGGTTTTTGTGGTGGCCCTGGCTGCGCTGAACCTGATACTGGATTTTGACATGATCGAAAAAGGTGCCGAACTGGGCGCTCCCAAATACATGGAATGGTATGGCGCTTTTGGTTTACTGGTTACCATTGTCTGGTTATACCTGGAAATTTTGAGGTTGTTATCCAAGATCAGCAAAAAAAAAATCAATAACTCCGGCAAAGATTAAAACTTTGCCGGAGTTTTATAATTCTTTCAGTACTGCTTTTACTTTCTCCGCAACCAGGTCCCTTACTTCATTAAACGCTTCCCGATCCATATTTTTAGGATCAGGGATCTGCCAGTCGATAAATTTTTTGGCAGGCATCCAGGGACAGGCATCGCCGCAACCCATGGTTACCACTGCATCAAATGGCGCAAATCTTTTTACTTCGTCCAGGCTTTTACTGTCGTGCCTGCTTAGATCATAACCGAGTTCCTGCATAGCTGCAATGGCTTTGGGATTTACGACCCCGCTTGGTTTACTGCCGGCACTGTAGGCTTCCACTTCACCGGCACCAAACATTTTTGCAAAGGCCTGGCTCATCTGTGAGCGGTTGCTGTTCTCTATACAAACGAACAGTATTTTCTTATTCATGCTATCACTTTTTTACCTGCTTATAAAAATCTTTGTTGTACACGCTGTTTGGAAAAGGATTAGTAGAAAACTTTGCCAAAGTTCAGCACTTTGGCAAAGTTTAATTGTCAGCAGCAACCCCAGTTGGTCATTTCGCTGCAACATCCGCTGTTTGTTGTGCAACAACCCGGATCTTTTTGATTTGTGTTCATGGCTTTACTTTTGTCCCCATCCCCTAAGGCAGGACAGAGTGGTTATAAAAAAAATTTTGAATTATACTTTAACAGCACCCGCTTCCAGGTTCGCAGCAATTGCGGTCATCCTTTGCCGGCTTTTCGGCATACACGGTTATACTGGTTATTTTAGTTGAGCCTTTTTTATAAGCTGCAATTTCATCATCCGTTAAATAATTCTGTAAAATGGTTTCGGGGATGATGATCTCCTTTTCCTTTTGCAGGGTTATATTTTTAAACCCGGCTTCGGCAACCATTTCAAGGTATACTTCTTTTTGGATGGCACCTGAAACACAGCCAGCATACAGTTCAGCAACTTCTTTCCATTTGGCAGGCAGGGCGCCTTCCAGTACAATATCTGAAATGGAAAAATGTGCACCGGGTTTCAATACCCGGAAAATCTCACTGATCACTTTGTGTTTGTTGGGCACTAAATTAAGTACACAGTTACTTACGATAACATCCGCGTAATTAGAGGTTACCGGCATATCATCAATATCGCCCAGCCTGAATTCCACATTATTAAAATTCAGTTTTTCAGCATTGGCCCTGGCTTTATTGATCATGGCTTCGGTAAAATCAATACCCAGCACCCTGCCGCTGTCACCCACGATCTTGCGGGCAATAAAAGCATCGTTGCCGGCACCGCTGCCCAGGTCAATTACCGTATCTCCTGCTTTGATTTTAGCAAATTCAGTTGGGAGTCCGCACCCTAAACCTAAATCAGCATCAGGATTATAACCTTCCATTTTGGTATAATCATCACTCATGATGTTATATACTTCATCTCCGCAACACGAAGATGTGGCACCGCAGCAGGAGGTTGCATTTTGGGTGTGACTTTGTTCTGCAATGGCTGCGTACTTTTCTTTTACGATTTCTTTAATGGCTGTTTCGTTGTTCATGGCTTTATTGTTTGTTCCCTGGTATTTTTTACCGGGAGGTTAATAATTATTTTTCATTCTACTACCTGTTGTCCCTACGGGGTGAAACTTATTACTTTAATAAAATCAACATAATTTTACTCATCTCAGCAGCATGCTTTTTCATTTTGCAATTTCATTTTATTAAATAAAAAACTGAATTCACCCATGAATTTTTCAAAGGCTTTCCAGTTAATACAGTAGCAGCTTCGTGGCCCGTCAATACTTCCGTCGATCAGGCCGGCGATCTTTAATTCCTTTAAATGCTGCGAAACTGTAGATTGCGACAGCGGCAACTCATCAACGATCTGGCCGCAGATACATTCATTCTTCTGTGCCAGCAATTTTAAAATGGCAATACGGGCTGGATGGGCCAGTGCTTTGGCAAATGCTGCCAGGTCCTGCTCTTTTTGGGTAAACTCTTCTTTTTTGTGGATAGCCATAATTGTAATCTTATATCGCAAATATACGATAAACGATATAAGACCACCAAATTTCTGATAAACTATTTTAAAAAAAGAGTACTTTAACGGTCTTAATCAACTAACATGAATCAGACAAAAAAACAGATCCTGTTACTTTTCACCAGTATTTTACTGATCAACATGGTGTATGCCAAGCCGATACCTGGACTGCCATTCAGCAAAAAATCGATGCCAAACCCTATGCCGGAAAAACCTTAAGTTAACGGCTGCTGTAAGAGCTGAAACTGAAACAGGCATGGCGATGTTGATTGTACGGGTGGATAAAAAAGATAAAAAGATGGGCTTTTTCAATAACATGCAGGACAGGCCTATTCAGTCTTCTGAATGGAAAACCTATTCCATTGAAGGCAAAATAGATGAAGAGGCAGACTCCCTTTTCTTTGGCGCCATTTGTGTAAATAATGGCTCTTTTTATTTTGATGATTTCATTCTTCAGATAGAAACCGGTTCCGGTAACTGGCAAACGATCAGTTTGCCCAATACTGATTTTGAAAAAAATACACTTACAGATAAATTGCCCGAAAACTGGAAACCCTTTTATAATACTTCACCAAAATTTGGATATTCTTTTACTTCAACCAATACCTATAAAGGCAGTTACTCTTTAAAAGTCACCGGTAAGGAAATTGAAGACAATGCCGGGATGAACACCTATTTAAGGTTACAGTCCTTTGTAAAAAATAACTATAATAAAAATGAGTATCAAATTACCATGAGGGACGGAATAAAGATATATACCATTGTATATACTCCCAAAGATGCCAGCGCAATCAATACCTATCCAATGATGCTGAACAGAACTCCATACAGTATCGCACCTTATGGAAAGGATAAATACAACGGCTTTATTGGTCCCAGTGAAACCATGATAAAGGAAAAATACTTTTGTACACCAGTGTCCGGGGCCGATATATGAGCGAAGGAATATGGACAAATATGACACCCCATATTGCCAATAAAAAATCAAACAGGGATGTGGATGAAAGCAGTGATACTTTTGATGCTATCGAATGGTTATTAAAAAATGTACCGCATCACAATGGCCGTGTAGGCCAAAGTGGTATTTCTTATCCTGGTTTTTACAGCAGTGCAGGAAGTATTGATGCACACCCGGCATTAAAAGCTGTTAGTCCGCAGGCGCCGATTGCTGATGTTTTCTGGGATGACTTTCACCACAACGGTGTTTTTACGCAGGGCTATTTCTGGAACTTACCCATTTTTGGCACCGGACCGAATAAGCCTACTGAAACTGACTGGTACACACTCTTTGATAAACCTACTCCCGATGCCTATGATTTCTATAAACGTGGCGGAACCTTAAAACAACTGGGTGATAAATATTACAAGGATAATTTTTTATGGAAAGAACTTACTGAACATCCCAACTACGACAGTTTCTGGCAAAGCCGCAGGATCGTAAAACACATGCGTAATTTAAAACCGGCTTATTTAGTTGTTGGCGGCTGGTTTGATGCCGAAGACCTTTATGGTGTTTTAACTACTTATAAAGAAATTGAAAGAAATAATCCCGGGGTGTATAATGTTATTACTATGGGGCCATTTGGCCATGGCGACTGGTCGCAGGAAGACGGCCATCACAAACATCATCAATTGTACTGGGGTGATAGCCTGGGAACTTTTTACCAAAAAATATAGAAGTGTTTTCTTCCGCCATTTCTTAAAAGAAAATGGTGACCAACCCGGTTTACCCGAAGCGTATATGTTCAACACCGGAAAAAAAGAATATGAAAAATTCAACCAATGGCCACCTGCCCATGTGCAAAAGAAAAAAATGTACCTGGATAACAGGGAAATGCTGGGTTTTAATGCCCCCAAAGTAGCGGGCTACAGCGAATACATCAGTGACCCCAACAAACCTAACCCTACACAATGGATATCCCGGTTCCTTTGATATCACCCGAGAAACTACTGAGCGAGACCAGCGTTTTGCAGCCAGCCGGGGATGTATTGGTTTTGAAACAGGTGAATTGACAGAGGATTTTACTTGGGAGGAGAATAAAGTGAAACTGAATGCAGTACCACAGGACGATGCATTGGGACGATTGATGTTTACCGGGCAATGAACCCAATTCAACTTACAGAAAAGGTTCTTGGGTGGTTACCAGCATGGGAGGGGTGCAACAGCTTTGAAAAGCCCGAGCCCATGGTACCCAATAAAACAACAGCAGTAAATTTTGTATTACAGGATGTATTGCACACTTTTAAAAAAGGGCACGCATTATGGTGCAGGTGCAGCCGGTTCGGCTTGACGTAACCATATGTTCCCAACATTTAAAGGCACGATTTTAAAAGGGTGTATACGTTGAAGTTGACATTACAAAATAAGCAGGCAAAGAGGTGGGTCAAGTTTGCCCCCTTTCTTTGTGAAAATAATTATTCTCTTCCATCCAGTAAATTACCCAGTCCGCCCAAAACCCCTCCTTCTTCTTTCCGTTTATAAGTACCGTACTGCATGATGCGCCCGGCCAGCCGGCTGATAGGTAAACTCTGTAACCATACATGACCCGGCCCGGTAAGTTTGGCAAAAAATAATCCCTCCCCGCCAAACATGAAATTTTTAATTCCCCGTACCATTTCTACATCAAAATCCACATTGGGTGTATAAGCCACCACACAACCCGTATCAACCTTTAATATCTCACCCGGTTTTAATTCTTTTTCCACCACATATCCGCCGGCATGTGCAAATGCCAGTCCATCTCCTTCCAGTTTTTGCATGATAAAACCCTCGCCGCCAAAAATGCCGGTACCAAGCCTGCGTTGAAACTCGATGCCGATACTGACACCCTTGGCAGAACACAGGAAAGCATCCTTTTGTGCAATGATCTTGCCGCCCAGTAAACTTAGATCAAACTTAATGATCTTACCGGTGTACGGCGATGCAAAGCTTACTCTTTTTTTACCCTGGCCGGTATTGGTAAAAGCCGTCATAAATAAACTTTCGCCGGTGATCAGGCGTTTACCGGCACTCATTAATTTGCCAAGTAAACCGCCGCTTTGCTGCTGGCTGCCATCGCCAAAAATGGTCTGCATTTCAATACCGTTGTCCATCATCATAAATGCGCCGCTTTCGGCAATGGCGGTTTCGCCGGGGTCTAATTCAATTTCTACAAACTGGAGTTCTTCCCCGTAAATTTTGTAATCAATTTCATGGTTTGTTCGCATGGTTACTTTTTTTTGTGAAGTTAATATCATTTAAAAAAAAGAAACCATAAAATTATGATGGATGGAAAATAAAATATTCCTTGCCGGGGCAAATGAAATAAAAATTTTGGCAAAGCTTAAAACTTTGGCAAAATGTCTTTAAAAGTCCGGTTATAAAGATTTGATCCATTTTACCAGTTCATCCCGGCCTTTACCGATCTTCTGCTGCAACCTGCCCAGCATTTCTTCATCCTTACCTTCTTCATATTTCAGGTCATCATCCGTAAGGTCGCCATATTCCTTTTTGATCTTGCCTTTCAATTCGTTCCAGTTTCCTTTAATTTCGAGCTTATCCATAATTTAAGGTTTTATACATGTACAAAATTGTTTCGCTGTATATAAAGCCATATTCATGCCAGCCTCAAAGAAAATGCTGCCATTTTGTTGCAACATTTTTTCCGGTTTTTACAAAATTCTATACTTTCTTTTCTATCAATAACCCGTTCCATACTTTTTTGCCCTGTAACCTTCTGACCAGGTACATGATACCAACAAACAGGAAAAAGAATGGCCCTGTAAATCCAAGCAATGCTACATACTTGGTACCATAAAATTTATCCATTGGCCTTCTTAGTCTTTCTGCAATAAGGTACATACTGGGTACCATGATCAAAGTAAGGAAGAAAGCAAATATCAATCCAAATATAATGGTCCAGCTTAAGGGCCCCCAGAACACTACACTGTCGCCGCCAAAGAAAATATGCGGATTCAGGTGGCGGAAGAAGGAAACAAAATCAATATTGAATCCAACTGCCAGCGGGAATAATCCCAGCATGGTAGCCAAAGCCGTGAGTAACACCGGTATGATCCGGATCTTACCTGCCTGTATGGCCGCTTCCCTGGTTTTAACACCCCTGCCTTTTAATTCGTCGGTAAACTCGATCAATAAAATACCGTTCTTGATCACGATACCTGCCAGCCCGATCACACCAACCAGCAGCATGATGGTAGCGATGGTCATCCCGGTAAATGCATAACCCAGCAACACCCCGATCACTGAAAAGAAAATCTCGGTCAGCACAATGAATGGTTTACTCATAGAGTTGAACTGCAATACCAGGATCAGGAAGATCAATCCCAGGGCCAGGAAGAATGCCGTTACCAAAAATGTATTTGTTTCTGCTTCCTGCTCGCCCTGCCCCGTCTGCTTGATGGTAACGTCAGTGGGTATACGGTTGGTTGATTTAAAATCAGCGATCTTTAAAGCCAGTTGCTTATTCACTTCACCGGTCATGGTAGGGTCAAGCACATTTGACTGAAGCTGTATTGTCCGCTTTACATTTTTACGGGCAATGGCACCGGAGGTGTTTGGTATAATCAATGGTTGCCACCGAACTCACCGGGATGGATTTTACCATCATGGTATTCATATCCATAAAAGTGATGCGCATATTCATTACATCGGTTATATTATTCCGCTGCAGGTCACTGTACCTCAGTTGAATCTTATATTCATCTTCACCCTCTTTTGAGTTTGCTCACTTCCTTGCCAAAAACTGCTGTACGTATCTCCATGCCGATCTGCCCGGTACTCAATCCTTCCATCATGGCTTTTTCCCTGTCCACATTAATGGTGATCTCCGGGCTGTTGAGGTCAACATCCATCCTTAAATTCTCGATGCCGTACACCTGGTTGGTATCTAAATAATTGGATAAACTGCCGGCCACTTTTGCGATCTCTTCAAAATCATCTCCAATGATCTCAATATTAACCGGCGGATCGGTTGGCGGCCCGCCGTCTTCCTGCGCCACTTCAATACTGGCCCCGGGAATGCCTACCATTTCTTTCCTGATCTTATCCATGTATGGCTTGGTTTTTTTACCATGCCGTTTTTCATACTCTACAAAGGAAACCTGTATCCTGCCCAAATTGGATTGTATACTCCTGTTATTGCTGCGCGGGTTATTGGCACTGTTGGCCACATTGGCAATAATACTTTCTACAATACTGCCTTCTGTGCCTGGTTTTTCAGCTTCCAGTACTTTATACACTTTTTTCTCCAGCAACATGGTTACACTATCAGTGGTTTTCACATCGGTTCCAATTGGCATCTTCAGATACACATAAACAAAATTGGGATCACCGCTGGGGAAAAAAGTTGATTTAGTTCTCCCTGCGCTAACCAGCAATAATAAACCGCGCCACCGGAAATAAAACAAACAAACTCACCAGCATCCAAACCGGCCTGGTGCCTTTTAATACCCACCGCAATAATGTTTCGTACCGGCGCATCAAACCCGGCAATACCTGGTTCTGGAAATAATGAATGATATCATTAAAAACATAACGGTTAAGTATAGACAATAATACCATGAACCAGAGGAAGTTGGCAAATCCGTGCCAGCCTGCCAGGTGAAGCAACACCCCAAATACGATAGCTACCCAGAAAAATGGTTTTTTGAATATATTTTTTTTAGGCTCCTCAAATTCACGCCCTTCGGGTTTCATAAAACTTACTGCAAATACCGGGTTGAAAATAAAGGCCACGATCAGGGATGCAGCCAAAGTCAATATCAGCATCGTTGGCAGGTAGATCATAAACTTACCGATGATACCTTTCCAGAAAAGCAGGGGAAGAACGGCGCCAGTGTTGTTGCCGTACCTGCCAGTACCGGGATAAAGATCTCGCCGGCAGCTTCCTTGGCGCTTCGTATGATCGGGATCTTCCCGTTATTATAGATCCGGTGCGTATTTTCAATCACTACAATGGCATCATCCACAATTATACCCAGTCCAAACAGGAGGGCAAACAATACAATAAAGTTCAGGGTAATTGGCGTGCCCACCACAAAATCGCCAAGGGGTAAAAACAAAAATGCAACAAATACGCTCAGGGGTACACTCAGTGCCACAAAGAATGCATTGGTTACGCCCATAAAAAACATCAGCACCAATAAAACCAAAACAAAACCAATAATGATGGTATTGATCAGTTCATTGAATGAAGTAGCTGTTGCTTTACTCTGATCGCCGGTGATAACTACTTTCAGGTCTTTAGGCAGAATGCGGTCTTCCTGCATCTGTGCAACTATGTCTTTTATTTTCCCAGCTGCGCTTATGAGGTTTTCGCCTGCCCGTTTGATGATGTTGATGGTAATTACATTCTTGCCGTCAAGCCTGGCATAACTGTCTTTTTCCCTAATGGTATCTTTCAGTTCGGCAATATCCTTTAAATAAACTGATGCACCCCTGGCACTGCTCCTTACCACAATGTCATTCAGGTTTAATGAACTGGTAAACTGTCCTTTGATCTTGATGGTACGCCGCATATTCCCTACTTCCAGCAAACCGCCGGTAATATCCCGGTTCTCGCGGCTGATGGCATTTTCAATATCCATGAAACTCACACGGGCAGCCTGCATTTTGTACGGATCAACATTTACCTGGATCTCCCTTTCCGGTGCACCAACAATTTCGGCACGGGTAATTTCAGTCAGTTCTTCAAACCTGTCCTGCATTTTATCTGCATATTCTTTCAGCTTGATACCGTCGTAATCGCCACTTACATTTACAAACATGATGGGCATTTCGCTGAAAGCAAATTCCTGTGCATTGGGTTGAGAGGTGAGATCATTTGGGAGATCGGATTTTGCCTTATCAATAGCATCTTTCACTTTTACTTTGGCAATATCTGTTTTTACATCAGTATCAAATTCTACCACGATCAGGCTGAAATCAGTTTGTGATGTACTGGTCACCTTTTTAACTTTAGCACCACTGATGCCTTTCAGTTGCTTTTCAATGGGCCTGGTTACCAGGTTTTCGATATCCTTTGGCGAGTTTCCAACATACACAGTTGTGATACTGATGGTAGGAACCACAATATCCGGGAACTGTTCCTTGGGCATATTGTTGAAAGTTACCAACCCGTATATGGATACGATGATGGCAATGATATACACCGCCGTACGGTTATCGATTGCCCAGCTGGTAGGTTTAAATTCCTTAAATTTTTTTGCTACTCCTTCTGTAAAATTCATAAAATTATATTTGCGGTCTCCCCTAAACCTGCCTGACGGCAGGCAGGTCCCCCCCGGTGGAGGGGACTTTAAAGACCCTAATTATTTAAAATTCTTTTCATCATTTTAAGTCCCGGCATTTGAGTTTGTAAACCTTGTTCATAATTTTATACGCTAATAAGTCTACCCCCACCGGGGTAGATTTAGAAGGGGCCTTCTGTACTGATCAGCTGCCCGTCATAAATATTCTGGTAACCTTCTGTTATTAACTGGTCGCCGGCTTTAAGACCGGATTTAATTTCAACATTATTGCCATATACTTCCCCAATCGCCGAGTAATCCAGTATACGCATGATGGCTGACTGGTTTGGTTTTAAAGCAGCATCAACCGGTATCTTTGCTTCGGCTACAAATCCCCGTAAGGTTGGGTCAATGGACTGGCTGATCAGTGAAATACTGGATGTAATATTCTTTCTGGCATCCGGTATACTGATCTCAACAACAGAACCACGGTTTACCCTGGTCAGATAATTTTCCGGGATATTGGTAACCACTTTCAGGTTGCTGGTATTTACGATCTTGATCTGCGGCCCGCCGGCTGTCATTCCCTGGAAAGTTTCTCCCACCCTTATATTTACGATATCGGCTATCCGCTCACATCGCTGTACACATTGCTGGTGTTCATTTGCTCCACGGCAACCTGTACCTGCTCCTGTGCCGACTTTAGTTGATTTTCCAGTCCTTCCACATTTGTTTTGGCAGTTATCAGCTGTACTTCTGTGCCAATACCCTGTTCCCACAGGTTCTTCTGGCGCTGGTATAAATTTTTTGCAAAACCCAGTTGTGTTTTAATGCCTTCAAGCTGCTGCCTGGCTGCCGTTACCTGTTGCTGCACAATGGCCGCATCCAGCTTTAACAACAACTGGCCTTTTTTAACAAACTGGCCCTGTTGTACATACACTGCTTTAACCTGCCCGGGCATACCGCGTGGTGATATGTAAGAAATATTTTCCGCATCAACATGGCCCTGCAGGTCGATATAATGTTTAAAGTCCTGTACGGTTACAGCGGCTACACCTACCAGTTTGATCTTAGCCGAATTGGCCGAGTTACTGTCGAGCTTTTCCAGTTCGGCCTGTAATTTCTGAATTTCAGCCTCGGTCTTGTTTTTTTCAGCCTTTAATTTTTCTATGGCTGCTTTTTTATCATTGACAAGTGCAGCACCATCTTTTTTGCTGCCACCGCATGATGCGATAAGCATGACGCTAAAAAGGGCAATGGAGAACTGTGTTATTTTTTTCATCTGTATATAGTTGGTCTGTTTAATTATAATTTTCCGGTGGCTTTTAAGAAATCAATCTTGGCAATGATCGCATCAAATAAAGCCGTGATGTAATTGGTTTGGGATGTTTTCAGGTCGAGTTGTGCTGTATTGATCTCCGTGGACGAGCCGGTGCCGATCTCGTATTTCTTTTTCGTTTGGCCATACACTTTTTCAGCAAGTGCCATATTCTTTTTTTGAAAGTCCATGGATGAAATGGCTGATATAAAATTATTCTTTGCCGTTTCCACTTCACCATCGATAGCGATCTTCAGGGCTTCGGTCTGGTTACGTGTTTTCTGTAACTGCAGCTTTGCCTGCTGTGTCTTTGCCTTCAGCGAAAACCCATTGAATATGGGAATGCGCATTTGCAGCCCGAGATAGGAACTGGTGAACCATTCGCCTTTTCCAAAGAAATCAAATTCATAACGCTGTGCCTGTTTACTGTAACCACCCACCAGGGCAAGTGTTGGCAACTGGCTTAACTTATACCTTCTTACATTTAACATGTTGAGTTCATTGGTTATTTCAGATACCTGGAAATCCTTGCGGTCGCTGTATTTATACTGGGTGGCTTCCAGTACGCCCTCTTTTATTGTATTGTCATCAAGGGTGTCGGTCAGTACCAGGCTGTCTTTAATGGGCATGCCCATCAGCAGTTTCAGGCCCGAATAACCGTTACTGATCATATTATTTGCTTTCAGCTTTTCTGTTTCGAGGTTGGCCAGCTGAACAACCAGTTTATCAATATCCACCCGCTCGGTAAAACCATTATCATACATGATCTGTACATCACGTTTTAATTTATCCAGGCGGCTGATATTGGCATCCAGCAATTGTACCTGGATCTTACCGGCCACCAGCTGGTAATACACTTTGTACACATTTGCTTTAATATTCTCTTCAGTAAGTGAAGCGATTTTTTCCTGCAAACTGATGGTTCCGTTCCGGGCTTTCAGTGCAATAAAGACCTGGCCGTCGAAAACGATCTGGCTAAGTGTTACGCCTGCATTGGCATTCCAGGGAGTCCCAAACTGAAAAGGCAGGTTTCCAAATCCGCCGGCAGGATAATTAATTGGCTGGCCGTTGCCATCACGTACGCCTTCGTCAACCAACACCTTATAAGTTGCGGGGCTGATGAAATCAGGAACTACCTGTACCGGTATATTGATATTTCTTGTTACCGACATAGCTCCATTTACCTGCGGCAATGCGATAGAGGTAACGTCGCGGTTTACCTGCTTCTGGATCAGGATATCGAGCAAAGCATTTTTTACATGCACCGAATTTTGTTTGGCATAATCAATGGCCTGCTGCACGGTAAATGCATGTACCTTTTGTGCTTTTGCAGCGGTACTGATGATCACCAGTGTAAACACGACCGGTATAATCCCCATTATTTTTCTCATCATGGTTATTTTTCTACGTTTCATTTTTTAAACATTCTTTTTCTTTTGTTCCATGTACTTTAAAACCAGTTTGTACCCTTTTAATGTTACCAGGCCAAACAGGTAATGGATGATGATCTCCTCTTCGATCTCCAGCAGGCTCTTTTTCAGGTAGCGCTGAAAATCGGGGTTAAAGGCAGTCAGCATGGTCTCTACCCGGTACCTGGCCATGATCTCCACATTGATCTCCGGCCTGAACAATTCTTCCCGGATGCCCCGTTCCAGGTTTTGCCTGCATACATTATACAGGTATTCATTGCGGTGCTTTTGAAATTTCATAAAAGCGGCCTGGTGGTATTTCTGCATGTCGAACAGGATGGAGGGATTCATGGTTTTAAACATTTCCACCCTCATGTCCATAACCAGGAATATCTCGTGTACGGCATTGTCGGCCTTTTCCCGGTCTGTGTTGCAAATGCACTGGTTGGTATCGATCACATCATCCACCACGGCTTCTACCAGTTCGTCCTTATCTTTAAAATACTGGTAAATGGTTTTTTTACTCATGCCCAGGTTGGCCGCAATATCATCCATACTTACACTGCGTATACTGTATTGTATCACGAGGTCGTGCGCTGCTTTACGGATCCGCTGTTTTGTATCTGATTCTGTCATAATGGGTGCAAAACTAAGAAAACTTTCAATGTAACCAAAGTTTCCATCACTTTTTTTTACCATCCATAACAATTTTTTAATCCCGGGGGCGCCAAACCATGATTGATGGCGCTGCCGGGTATACCTTCCAAAACAAGTATATTTGAGCAGTAAAAAAAATGATTATGAAAAAGACATTCAACTATAAAAAACTACTGCAGTATTTCCTGCAGGGATTGCTCATCCTGGGCCCTGTAACCATTACTGCCTATTTTATTTACTGGGCGGTGACCGGCATTGACAGCATGCTACCCATTTTTACCTATACCGATGCCCAGGGACAGGTACGGGTACAGAATTATGGGATCGGTTTTGTGGTCATCATAGCCGTGCTGATCATTATCGGCTATTTCAGTTCCTTTTTTATTACCAGCCGGTTTCTGAGTTTTTTTAATAACCTGCTGGAAAAAACACCTGGCATCAAACACATTTACGGGCCTACCCGTGATTTTTTTGAAGCCTTTGCCGGCGACAATAAAAAATTTACCCGGCACGTGCTGGCCAATATCGACGATAATGATGTGTGGCGTTTTGGATTCATCACCCGGGAAGATATGCATGAATTTGGCTTCCAGGATTATGTAACCGTGTACATCCCAATGGCTTATTCGGTTGCCGGAAATGTATATGTAATTCCCAGGAACCGGGTAAAACTGATCGAGAACATCAGCGCTTCCCAGACCATGAAGTTTGCGGTAAGCGGCGGTGTAACCGATATTGACGAAGTAAATAATTAGCCGGCGGGCGCTTTGAATTTCCGGGGAATTGAAGTACATTTAAAATGATCAATACCCGCATATGAAAAGAGCACTTTATTTTACAGGGCTTGCCTGCCTTATGCTTATTGCCCGGTTCCCCGCCCATGGATGGGGCTTTTACGGCCACCAGAAAATAAATTACTACGCTGTATTTTTATTGCCGCCCGAAATGCTGGTTTTGTTTAAACCCAATATTTTATTTCTCAGTGAACACAGTGTTGACCCCGATAAAAGAAGGTATGCCGTTCCCGATGAAGGTCCGCGCCACTATATTGATATGGATCATTACGGCACCTACCCATACCCGGCAGTACCCAGGAAATGGGATGATGCGGTGGCCAAATTTGGTGAAGATTCCTTGAAAAAACAGGGCATCGTTCCTGGCATATACAATCGATGCTGCACCGGTTAACCAATGCCTTTAAAACAAAAAATTACCCCTCATCATGAAATACAGTGCGGAGATCGGACATTACATTGCCGATGCACACGTGCCCCTGCATGCCTGCAGCAACCACAACGGGCAATTCACCAACCAGCAGGGTATCCATGGATTTTGGGAAAGCAGGGTACCGGAACTGCTGGCCGAAAAGGAGTTTGATTTTTTCATCGGTAAAGCCGCATACATTCAGCATCCCGGTGATTTTATCTGGAAACGGGTCCTGGAAAGCGCCAAAGCAGCAGATTCTGTATTACGCTTTGAACGGGAGCTTTCCCTTCAGTTCCGGGATGATAAAAAATATGCTTTTGAAGAAAGGAATGCCCGCCTGAATGACGCAGTCGGGCAGGAAAAAACCATCCGCCAGTATTCAACTGCTTTTACTATAGCTTATGATAAAAAGCTGGGTGGCATGGTGGAACGCCGCATGCGCCAATCCATATTTGCCATTGCTTCATTTTGGTATACGGCCTGGGTAAATGCGGGTCAGCCCGTATTAAGGGACCTGGTTAAACACGAGTTTGCGGAAACGGACCAGGCCGCATTTGAAGAACTCAATAAACAATGGAGTTTGGGCGGAAAAATGATCGGCCGGGAAGAACAATAAAGGCCAAATGGTTTGATTTGGGTATTTTTGCATCCGGAAAATTAATTATCAAATCATCAGCATGGCATCCGTTCATAATTTTAATGCAGGTCCTTCCATATTACCCAAAACCGTTTTTGAAAAAGCATCGCAGGCGATCCTCAATTATAATAATACCGGATTGTCCATATTGGAGATCGGTCACCGCACTGCCCTGTTCCAGGAAGTGATGGATGAAGCCAGGGCTTTGGTGAAAGAACTGATGCAGCTGGATGACGACCATGAGGTATTGTTCCTGCATGGCGGCGCATCAACCCAGTTCATGCAGGTACCCATGAATTTACTGGATGATAAGGAAACATCGGCCTATACCGATACCGGGGTATGGAGCAGCAAAGCCATTAAAGAAGCAAAACTGTTTGACAGGGTTGAAGTGGTTTGAAGCAGTAAAGAAAGCAATTATAATTATATACCAAAGGATTTTGCCGTACCCAATGATGCAAAATACCTGCACCTGACCACCAACAATACTATTTACGGAACTCAATGGAAAAAAATTCCGAAAACCAGCAACAGCCTGGTGGCTGATATGAGCAGTGATATATTCAGCCGGGTAATTGATTTCAATGCTTTTGACCTGATCTATGCAGGCGCACAGAAAAATATGGGTCCGGCAGGTGTAAACCTGGTGGTGGTAAATAAACATATTTTAGGAAAGGTAAAACGCACCATACCAACCATCATGGATTACCGGAATCATATTAAGGAAGGATCCATGCTGAACACGCCACCGGTTTTTGCCGTGTATGTATGTATGCTTACCTTACAATGGCTGAAAGCACAGGGTGGCGTTGCTGCCATTGAAAAAATCAACAATGAAAAAGCGGCAATGCTGTATAAAGCCATTGATGAAAGCCCGCTTTTTACCGGCACCGTTAGTCCGGGTGACAGGAGCAACATGAACGTTTGTTTTGTGATGAATGACCCGTCACAGGAAGAACTCTTTTACAATTTGCAAAACAGCATGGCATTGTTGGTATCAAAGGCCATCGACTGGTAGGCGGTTTCAGGGCATCTTTATATAATGCATTGCCCATAAGCAGTGTGGAGGTTTTAATACAGCTGATCAGGGACTTTACACTTCAAAAAGCTTAACTACTTTACATTACAATAATCTACAAACAACAGCATGGTAACCATTTCACCCTTTAAAGCACTCAGGCCCGCAGCAGAACTGGCAAAACAGGTGGCATCACGACCCTATGATGTTCTGAACAGCAAAGAAGCAAAAACAGAGGCTGAGGGCAATAATGTAAGTTTTTTACACATCACCAAAAGTGAGATTGACCTGCCGGAAAGTATGGATATTCATGCGCAGCAGGTATATGATAAGGCAAAAGAAAATCTCGATGCTTTTATCAGCCGTAAGATCCTGTTCAGGGAAAGCAAACCCTGTTATTATATTTATGAACTTACTATGAAGGGTAAAAGCCAGACAGGCCTGGTTTGCGGCAGTTCGGTAGATGATTATGAGAACGGCCTCATCAAAAAACATGAATTTACCCGGCCTGAAAAGGAACAGGACAGGATCAATCATATTAAAACAACCGGTGCACAAACCGGGAATGTTTTTTTAGCATACCGTACTGTTGCTGAGATAGATGCCGTGATCAATACCTGGAAAGAAAAAAGCCCGGTATATAATTTTACAGCCGAAGATCAAATTCAGCATACCATCTGGATCGTGAATGACGATCAAACCATTGAAAAGATCTCAACACTTTTTAAAGAAAAAGTTCCGTGTACGTATATCGCTGATGGCCACCACCGTGCCGCTTCAGCTGCCAAAGTAAGGGCTTCACTTGGTACCCGGGCACCGGAAGGTGCCGGTATCTTCCTCACCACTTTATTTCCTGCCGACCAGTTGTACATCATGGATTATAACCGGGTGGTTACAGACCTGAACGGGTTGAGTGTTGAAGCATTTTTATCAGCCGTTAAAGATCATTTTACTGTTGAAGAAGCAGGTAAAGCCTTTTCGCCGGCACAATTGCATGAAATGGGTATGTACTTAAAAAAACAATGGTACCGTTTAACTGCAAAAGAAAATACGTACAGCAATGACCCGATCGGCATCCTCGATATCTCCATCCTGCAAAATAATTTACTGGACCCCGTTTTGAATATTAAAGATCAGCGTACCGATAAACGCATTGATTTTATTGGCGGCATCCGTGGCCTGGGCGAACTGGAAAAAAGGGTGAACAGCGGTGAAATGGCCGTAGCATTCAGCCTGCACCCGGTAACCATTCAGCAGTTATTTGATATTGCCGACAGCGGGAATGTGATGCCCCCCAAGAGTACCTGGTTTGAACCAAAACTGCGGGATGGGCTGTTAACCCACTTAATTGCCGATGCAGAAACGGAATAGCAAATGTTAATTGATACCCGCTAAAAAATTGTATACCATTATTCATTGTACCTTTAATTTAATGAAAAAAATATTTGTAATACTGATTGCCCTTTGTTTCCAGGCCACCCTGTTTGCACAGGATGTAAAACAACTGCACGAAAATGCCAGGAACCTGATGCACAAGGGAGATTTTGCAAATGCCATATTGATCCTCAACAGGGCACTGGCCGCAGAGCCCGGTAACCTTGAACTTGCCAAGGACCTTGGGTTGAACTATTATTATGCCAAAGATTATAAAAAGGCGCTGGAGGTTTTAGTACCCTTATTCGACAGGAATGATGTGGATGACCAGTGTTTCCAGATAGCAGGTGATGCACATTGGGCGATGGATGAAGCCGCTGCCGCAGAAACGGTTTACAGGAAAGGGATCAAAAAATTACCCAACAGCGGGCCATTATATAACGAGCTGGGTAAAGTGCTTTGGACAAAAAATGATTTTACTGCCATTAAACAATGGGAAAAAGGGATAGAAAATGACCCCGGGTTTGCCGGCAATTATTATAATGCCAGCAAATATTATTATTTCACTACGGATAAAGTGTGGAGCCTGGTTTATGGGGAGATATTTATAAATATTGACCCGAAAAGCGCCTATACACCCGAAATCAAAAATATTTTACTGGAGGGATATAAAAAATTATTTTCGGATGCCGACCTTGAAAAAAACAACAAGGAAAAAAACAGTTTTGCCGTTGCATTTTTGAAAACGATGAATAAACAAAGTGCACTGGCATCAGCCGGCATCAATGCCGAATCTTTGACCATGATCAGGACCCGTTTCATATTAGACTGGGACGCCGGTTACCATGCAAAATTTCCATTTAAATTATTTGAATTGTACCGTCAATATATCCAGGAAGGATTATTTGAAGCATATAACCAATGGGTTTTTGCAACCGCACAAAATTTACCTGCCTATCAAACCTGGACCAATGCACACAGCAAGGAACACGCAGCCTTGACCCGTTTTTTACAGGACAGGATATTTAAAATGCCTGCCGGGCAATATTACCATTGAAACCTGTAAATACCGGTTACTTTCCCCTGCCGGGGAACCGGGGGGGGGAGGCCGGGCGTCTAAACACCGGGCATCCCTTTTTAACCGTTAAAGGAAATGATATTTTTTTATTAACTTGTTGCTCAAACCAATTTATTATGGAAGAGCAACGCGATGAAAAATTGTGGCAAATAGCCAAACGCAGGGCTGATTTCCAGGACAGCCTGATCGGATTTGTTGTGATAACCTGCATATGCTGGGCCATATGGTATTTTACCGCCGGTCGAGATGGCTTCAATAATGGTACACCCTGGCCTTTATGGGTAATGCTTGGTTTAGGTATTGGCCTTGTAATGAAATTTATCAGGGCTTACAAAACCGATAAAGATACCCTTGTAGAAAAGGAATATGAAAAACTGAAGAACCAAAACAGGTAAATTTTCGGCAACAGGTACAACACGCGTTCCCAAATTCCCTGCGCGTAAACAAACGATTGCATATGAATGAACATTCCAGGATCTTTGATTATATCGATTTCCAGCTGAACCGTTTTCCCAAACCCGATATGTTCAGCGGAAAAGTAAATGGTGTGTGGAAAAAATACAGCACTGCCGAAGTAAAAGACACGATCAATAAATTAAGTGCAGGCTTAATTAAACTGGGCGTAAGTGGTAATGATATGACCATAGAACGCCAGGATAAGATCGCCCTCATTTCGAAAAACCGGCCCGAATGGCTGATGCTGGATATGGCCTGCCAGCAGGTGGGAGCCGCCATTTGCCCCATTTACCCCACCACCACGTCAATGAACTTGAATTTATTTTTAATGATGCAACTGTTAAACATGTATTTGTAAGCGGGCAGGAGATCCTGGATAAAGTGAATATCATCAGGAGCAGGGTTCCCAGTTTAATCAATGTATACAGTTTTGATGAATTACCGGGCGTGATTTACTGGAAAACGCTTATTGCAGATATAACCGCGGCTGACCTGGAAAAAATGGAAGCGATATAAAGCAACCATAAAAGCGGAACATTGTGCCACCATCATTTATACATCAGGTACAACAGGTACCCCAAAAGGTGTAATGCTGAGTCACCGCAACATTGTAACCAATGTGATCAATTCAAAGAACAGCTTTCCTTTTACCGATGACCTGGAGGGAAGGGCACTTAGTTTTTTACCCCTTAACCATATTTTTGAAAGGATGGTTACTCATCTATATAAGCAGTGGTGCATCGATCTATTATGCAGAAAGTTTAGACACGATCGCTGAAAATCTGAAGGAAGTTAAACCAACCCTGTTTTCAACTGTGCCCAGGCTGCTTGAAAAAACCTATGAAAAAATAATGGCAAAAGGCGCTGAACTTACCGGCATAAAAAGAAAATTATTTTACTGGTCGGTGGCTTTGGCAAACGAATACGATAATATAAAACCGCAAAGCCTTTGGTATAAAATGCAACTGGCATTGGCCAATAAATTAATTTTCAGCAAATGGCGTGAAGCGCTTGGAGGTAATATTCAATTGATCGTAACCGGTGGCGCTGCCTGCCAGGTAAGACTGATCAGGATCTTTACAGCAGCAGGAATACCAATTTACGAAGGATATGGACCTACAGAAAACAGTCCGGTGATCAGTGTCAACTGCCGCAGAAAAGGCGGTACAAAGTTTGGAACTGTTGGTTTGGTCATTGAAGGGCAGGAAGTGAAACTGGAAGCCGACGGTGAGATCTGTGTTAAAGGACCCAGTGTGATGATGGGGTATTACAAAAGGCCCGAACTTACCGCTGAAACCATCATTGATGGATGGCTGCATACCGGCGATATCGGCATTTTTGAAGATGGTAAATATTTAAAAATAACCGACCGTAAAAAAGAACTGTTTAAAACAAGCGGCGGAAAATACGTGGCACCGCAGCCAATTGAAAATAAAATGAAAGAATCGCCTTTTGTAGAGCAGATGATGGTAGTGGGTGCCGAACAAAAGTTCGTTGGCGCATTGATCGTTCCTTCCATCATCAATTTAAAGGAATGGATGCTGCATAAAGAAATACCATTTACAACCATTGAAGATGCCATACACAATCCAAAGGTGCTGGACCTGTATAAAGAACTGATCGATTCTTTCAATGCATTTTTCAACCAGGTTGAGCAGATCAAGAAATTTGAACTGTTGCCGCATGAATGGACCATTGACAGCGGGGAGCTTACACCCACGCTTAAATTAAAGAGAAAGGTAATCATGGAAAAGTATAAAACTGCTGTAGAAAGAATTTACAGCTGAAAAACCGTAAAATCAGCAATGGTACATTACTGATTTTACCGGTTTAAAGTAATCATGCCTGAACAGTCTTCACATGAATTGGTTTGGTTTTAAGATTTTTCATCAAGCTATAAGTACATTAATACAAACGGATGGTTAATTCATAGTATTAATTATGTGGCAGTGCTTATTTTTCAAAACACCGAAAAACTATTTTATAGAAATAATGACTTCCGGTACCAGGTCAAAATCCTTCGACTTATCCATAAACATAAAAGCACCCAGTGATTTACACAATCTTTGATAGTATTTACTGACCAGGTTACTGAGTATGATCACTTTAATGCCGGGATAATTTTTTTTTATAAACTTCATTAATTCAAAATCATTTTTGCCGGCCAGCTGAATATCGAGTATTACGATATCCATTTTAAATTGTTGTAACTGGTAAACCGCCTGCTTTGTGTCTGTAGCACTATAAATAACTGTAACCGGTATTTTCTCTTTCAGTAAACTGATCAAACGGTTAATGATCAATAAAGAACTGTCTATTATTAAAATCGTTTTTTGTGAGGTTTCAGTTTCATGCATACACTAATAATAAGTGTAAGATAAAATAATGACCGGTCTAAAATGTAGAAAATAATACATATTTGTGTAGTAATGATACTACACAATGCCAGGCTGTAAACTGTACACAGCCCGTCTATTGGCTTCAGCATGCAGATAATAAAACGCCGGTAAATACATAAAAAGGCAGGCTCCCCGGTTAAATAAGTTTATACTCAATAGCGTACCTGGTGAGGTCTGAATTGGATTTCAAATGCATTTTTACCATTACCCTTGCCCGGTAGGTACTTACGGTGGTAACGCTTAAGGAAAGCCGTTCTGCAATTTCAGAGACCGACTGGCCGTTTGCCAGCAGTTTCATCACATCAAACTCGCGGTCGCTCAGGTTTTCATGCGGGCTGAGCAACGATTCTGAAGAAAAAGAATTGGCCAGTTTTTCTGCAATGGCCTGCGAGATATATTTTTTTCCCAGCATCACCTTCTTAACCGCTTTAACCAGTTCATCGGGTGCGGCATCCTTGCTTAAATAACCGGAAGCGCCGGATTTCAGCGCCCGCAAAGCATATTGTTCTTCGGGATGGATACTTAAGATAAGGACCGGCAGGTCGGGATAGCTCAGCTTTATCTGCTGCAGGGCATCCAGTCCGCTTCGGCCGGGCATTGAGAGGTCGCTGATCACCACATCCCATTTGGCATGCATCACTTTTTTAATTAACTCTTCGGCATCTGCCACATCTTCAATTACTGATGTAGGAAATTCATCCAATAAGATCTGCCGAAGTCCTTTTCGAACAACATGATGATCATCTGCAATTAAAATTCGTAACATAGGATTTTATTTAGCATTTTTCACAAAATGTAATGGAATTGAAATGGTCGTAACAGTTCCTTCGCCCGGTTTACTTTTAAATTCATAGGTGCCCCCCAACAGCAAGGTACGTTCTTTTATGCCAAGCAGGCCCAGCGTTTTTTATTGCTTTTGGTTTCAATGTCAAATCCAACACCATTATCTGTAATACTGAAGTATAGGCTGCTGTCGTCTTTGTACAATACAGCCTTTACAAGGCTGGCATTGGCATGGCGGGCAATATTGGTAAGCAGTTCCTGGTATATTCTGAATATGGCTGTAGCCGCTTCCGGCTGCACGGTAATATCTCCTGCTTCATTGATGAATTCTACAGTGGTACCCGAACGTTTTTCAAATTCATCGCCCTGCCATTCCAAAGCAGGCAGTAATCCCAGGTCATCCAGGATACTTGGCCTGAGGTCTGTAGAGATCTTTCTTACCGATGTAATGGTGGCATTGATCAGTTCAATGCTTTCCTGCATTTTATCCGAAATTTCTTTTTCCGGATCTTTTATTTTCCGGCTTAGCCAGTGCATGTCCATTTTAAGCCCGGTAAGCTGCTGCCCCAGTTCGTCGTGTATCTCACGGGCGATCCCGGTCCTTTCATCTTCCCGGATACTCTGTAGTTTTGAAACCAGCTGGCGAATATCCTCGTACGATTTCTGTAACAGTTCCTTTGCTTCATATTTTTCTGTTACATCATGCGATAAGCCCAACCAAACACGCTCTCCTTCATAAATGATCTGGTGGCTGTATGTTTCCACATGGATGACGGTACCGTCCTTTTTTTTGTGCCGCCAGTTGCGCAAATTGATGGTATCCGGTTGCATTTTATCAACCTCCTTTAAAAAATTCGCTACATCTTCAGCAGGACGTAACTCTCTTGTATTCAGTTTCAAAAATTCTTCCCTGCTGTACCCGTACTGTTTAATGGCTGCTTCATTCACATCAATGATATCCAGGCCGGGAAAAGTTGTCATCCACATGGGCAAAGGATTGTTATAAAACAGCAGCCGGTATCTTTGTTCAGACTGAAATATTTCTTTCTCTGCCCTTTTACGTTCACTGATATCCTGAATGGTACCAACCATAAGGATGGGTTCTCCGCTGTTATTTAATTTTAGCCGGCCTATTCCATGAACCCAATGTTCGGCCTGGTCACTTTTCCTGATTATTTTATATTCTTTATCAAATTTTATTTTCCTGTCAATGACTTCCTCTTTTAAATAATCACTCATTATTTTTTTCCATTCCGGGTGAACGATACTTTCCCAGTTTTCAACCGTTTTATCAAAATCAGCATCAATACCAAAAATATCATTCAAAATCTCAGAACTTGACCATTTACCGGTTGTGATATCCAAAGAATAGGTACCAAGTTTTGCAATAACCTGTGTCTCTTTTAAAAAACGCTCACTCTCTTCCAGTACCTTTTCTGCCAGTTTACGTTGTGTAATATCTTCGGCGTATCCATACTCTATCATTTTACCCCGGTCATCGGTAATTACATTCGTATTTGCCGATATCCACCTTATATTTCCATCAGGCGGATGATCCGGAACGAGGTATTGGCTTTTTTTGTTTTAGCAATATTTTTATGCGCTTCCACCAGGTATGGCTTATCGTCAGGGTGTACCGCATTTATAAAATCAGCAGGATTCCGGTAAAGTCCCTCACAGGTTAAACCCCAGATCGTTTCATAAGACGGGCTGATATAAAGTGTTTCATATGTTTCCAGGTTAGTAACCCAATATACGCCCGGTATATTTTCCACCAGGTTCTGAAACTGCATTTTGGATTTTAATATTTCAGCTTCTGTTTTTTTACGTTCGGTAATATCAATGATGCTGCCCCTGATCAGTAATTCATTTTCGGAGGGGAGACGCACCAGCCATATTTCACAGGGTACCGGGTTGCCCGATTGGTCACAATGTGTCCATTCAAAAACAGGTTTTTCACCCTGGATGGCCAGTTGAATTTTTTCCGCGGCCAATTCGGAAGACAGGCGGCCACCGGGCTGGAATTTGCGGGCTTACGTCAACCGGGCCAATTTGCAAAAGCGCATCTTTAGACATGCCGAAAAGTTTTGTGGCACTTTCACTCACACTTACAAACTGTTTTACCTCCACGCCAAAAACAACAAGTGCTTCCGGGGCATTTTCAACCAGGGCCCTGTATTTTTCCTCACTTTCCTGTAATGCTTTTTCTGCTTTTTTCTTTTCAGAAATATCAATGGCAGAAGTCAGCCAGTGATCCTTTTCGTTCAGCCGCAATGGTTCCATTGAAATAAGAATGGTAGCCATTTGCCCGTTTCTTTTTTCAATCTCCATTTCATAATTATTAAGCTTCCCGGCTTTTTGCAGCAGGTCTTCAACTTCTGCATCAATGCCTGCTTTTTTTGAAGGATCTACTTTACTGATTATTCCTGCTTCATCAGAATGTTTACCGATCAGTTCTTCCCGGGTTGATTCCAGGATCTGAATATAAACATCATTGGCATCCACAATATAAAAACCATCATCATACAAAGCCAGTCCCAGCAGGTTTGAATGAAATGATCTTGAAAATTTTTCTTCACTTTCGAGGATCGTCTTTTTAGCTTTTTCCCTTTCGGTAATATCCTGCATGGCACCCAGTATCCTGAGCGGATTTCCTTCCGCGTCATATTTTATATAAGACCGGTCATAAAAAAATTTATAGCCCCCGGCCGTTTTAAAACGGAATTCTTCTGAAATAGAATCGCCTTTAACGGCAATCACTGCATTCATTCTTTCCACGATACCCGGCCTGTCTTCAGGATGTAACCGGTCCAGGAACATTTCAAAATTGATCTTCCGGGTACCGGGTTCAATGCCATACAGGTCATACAGCTTATTGTTCCCCCAGGTCTCATTCAACTGGAAATTATGATCCCATACTGCATCATTGGTAGATTGTGCGATCAGTTCAAAACGCTCATTCGATTTCCTGACCAATTCCTCAGCCTGTATCCTGCTGGTAATGTTCTTACTGGTTAAAATAAACCCGGTAACATCTCCACGTTCATTTTTCATTACATTTAAATTGCTCAGCAGATACACGGTTTCTTTTGTTTGGGGGTGTATGAAATTAAATTCACCCTTCCAGTATCCCAAATTGAAAAGCTGCTTAAAAACCTCGTCGTTGGTTGTACCCGGGTATTCAAATGTAACCAGCTCGGGTACCCGCTTACCCAATGCCTCTTCAGCGGTAATCCCATACAATTCTTCACAGGCCCTGTTCCAGCTTACAATATTCCGGTTAACATCAAAAGAGGTAATGGCATCAGAAACATTCTGCAGTAAACTGGCCTGGTATTGCACTGCTGCTTCATGTTTTTTCCGTTCGGTAATATCCCTGATAAAGCCGATGAGTGTTTGTGAACTTGCCATTTTTGAATTCACTTCTATATCCACCAGCGTTCCGTCTTTTTTCAATAATTTTCTTTCATACAACAGGCTTTTACCTTCCATCAGTTCTTTAAACCGCAGCGGGTTTGCTTCTACATCATCTTTGGGTATGAAACGATACAGGTGTTCACCCAGCATTTCTTCAATGGTATAACCGCATAGTTCTGCAATACTGTTATTAACTTCCAGTATATTACCCTCCATGTCGGTAATCACGATACCATCGGATGCCTGTTCAATCAGTGAACGGTATTTTTCCTCCTTATCGCTTAATGCCAGGGTTACATTTTTAATTTGGGTAACGTCTTTAAAAAAAATGGTGAGACCATCCTTTGAAGGGTACATGTGATTTTCGAACCATTTATTCAAAGAAGGATAAAATTCTTCGTAGAACTGGTACTGCTGCGATTGCATGGCATGCCGGTATGCATGGTAATAAGGTTTGTCAATGTCGTCCGGGAAAATTTCCCAAATATTTTTACCGAGCAGTTTTTCCGGAAGTTTGCCAAGCAGTTCCCCGGCTTTTTTATTTACATAGGTAAAATTCCAGTCATTATCCATGGAAATAAATGCATCAGATACCCTTTCGATCAGCGACCTGTAATTATGTTCACTGGTCCTTAATTCCCTTGTCCGGTTCTGTACCAGTTCATTCAGCCTTTTAGGCCTTATGGTAACTTTGTACACAAATAAACCTCCAAGTAGTGATACCAGGAATCCCAAAAAAGCAAGCAGTTTAATATCATCTGTACCGCGGTAACCCGTTGACATGGCAATTGTAAGTTTCCATTCGCCATTGGGAACATCCACTGAAACAACCTGTGTGCCGGATGTAACTTTTTGTACAGGTAAAAAATATTCTTCATTCCCGGTACCGGGATTTATTTTAGAAAGCTGAAAATGATAACCGTTCGATCCGGCACTGTCGATACCTGCAGCTTTAAATAAAGTTGACATCCTTATAACAACTGCCGAAAACCCCCAGAATTTATTATTCCTGTAAACCGGTAACCTGCCCACCACGCCTGTACCTCCCTGCCTCAATGAAAACGGGCCTGCAAAAAACATTTCCTTTTTTTCAATGGCCTTAAAAGCTTCTTTATTCCTGGCAGAATCCTTTAAGATATTATAGCCAATCACGCTTTCATTTCCGGCTAACGGGTAAACATATTTGATAATCCCTTCCGGCACCAATTGTAAGGCATCAATGCCTTTTGTTGTTTCGAGTACCTGTGCTGCAATGGAATCAAAATTGCTGATCTGCCCGTAGGGATCAATAAAAAAACTGATCGTTTTAGTGGCCGATAAACTTTGCGATAATGTTTCCTGTAATTTATCTTTTGCCTGGTTAATGATCTCAATGGCTTCCTTTTCCTTCGATTTTTTTACCAGCAGGTAACGCTGGTAAATGAGCAGTCCGAATAATACCAGCAACCCGGTAAAAGTAACTAATCCCAGCAAAACAGGTTTGTTGAAAAAAGAATACGTATTACTCCGTTTCCCGGGATCCTGTTCAACTAAATCTGCTTTTTGCATTTTTGATATCCGCTTGAAATTTGAAATAGACCTGAATATTGAACCGGCCATGAGCATAACCGTTAATAACAGTTATAAGTTACAACTAATAAACATGATATATGATTTTTAAGTAAATAACATGGCCCCATTACATGCAAAAATAAAATTATTTACCTTACCATTTTGTAGTTAACCTTCTACCCCGAAATGTTGTATTATTCTATAAGGCAGGGCTAATTATATTTTCATAATTCCGTTTGATTAATGTTCAGCACACCGGGGATAAAAATAAACCGGCCCTAAATCCATTACTATGAAAAAATCGCTACTTCTCATGATGGCATCCGTTTGTGCCATACTCACAAATGCTCAAATCGGAATCGGAACCACTTCACCCAACTCAACATTGGATATAAGAGGATCTCTCTCGTTAAACTACCGTGCTTTTACAGCAGGTACCACAGCATCTGCAACAGATAATACGCTCATCTTTACCGGCACTTTGGCTGCTACTGTAACCTTACCTGATGCATCTACCTGTTTGGGCAGGGTATACTCCATTAAAAATGCCAGTACTACCATCCCATTACCTGTTTTAACCATTGCCACTACAGCTGCTCAAACCATTGATGCCGCAGCAGGCTGGGTGCTGAATGATACAAAGGAAATGATAACCCTGGTGAGTGACGGTACCAACTGGAACATAACAGGTGCCGGGCCGCTTAAAACACGGAACAATTTTGTACTGGTACAATCTGCTGCCGATCTTCCCGCACCGGTTGCCGGTGTAATTACATTAGTTGCCGGCATTACCTATGAAATAAACGGCACCATTTTCATGACTAACAAAATAAACCTGAATGGCTGTTACCTGGTAGGTAAAGATGCAAACAATGATAAACTGATCTATACGCCAGCTTCCGGTGAATTGATCACCGGAACTAAAGGAGGAACAATGAAAAATCTTACCCTTGCTGCTATTACAGCAGGCTCCAAACTTTTCAACCTGGACATGGGATCAACTGAAAACCTCATTTTCAGGGATAATATTGTGGGTAACTGTAAGGATGTAGGGCTGGTAAAAGGGGGATATATTGTTTTCTTCAGTGTAATAAATTATTCCGGGAACCTGAATGGGATTACTTACCAGGATATCAACCACCTGTTGATTGATAATACGGCATGGTTCTCTTCCAATTATAATACATACGAAAAGTTTACCGGCAATTTCGAAATGATAGAAAAACTGGGTGGGTTTAGTCATGGTTTAAGTGCCAATGGGGCCATATTACTGGATGTATCCGGAATTATATCAATAACGACTGGAGCAAGTTTAAAAAATACAAATTTCATTAGTACCGGAACAACTGTTTTGGGTAGTTTCTCCAATAAATGGGAAGTGGAATCGATGGGTTTGAATACAGAAAAAGATGATGTGGCATCCGGGAATTTATATGTCAGTTCAATTGTCAATACAACTTTTTCAGCTGTCAATACCCCCGCTAAAATACTGGGCACTACCACTGCTGTATCATTGTTCAGGGTTACTTCACCGGTAAATAACAGGTTAGCCTACACGGGAACCAAGACAAGGAGATTCCAGGTATTGTGTTCACTTACCTGCTCACAAACTTCTTCAGACAGGGAATATTCCTTTTATATCTATAAGAATGGGGTGAAGATATCAGAATCAAGCCAAAAAATTAAACTGGTGAATGTAACGGACCAGGAATCGGTGACCATTTCATGTACAACCTCTATGTCGCCGAACGATTATTTAGAGGTATGGGCAGAAAACAATTCCAATACAACTGCATTAAGAGTGGAAACTTTCAATTTAGCCATAAAATAAACCGTATGGATTTCAACTTTATAAAATACATTATGAATAAGTCTATATGGTACCTCCTGTTTTGCTTATTAACTGTATCTTTTGCCAAAGCACAGGTTGACCTTAAAAATACTGGTATCCTTTACCTGGGCAGTAGTGCCGATACAATTTACATCAACGGCAATCTTATCAATTCTTCCACAGCAGCGCTCAGCAATAATGGAATATTGCAAGTAAAACAAAACCTTGTCAACGACCAGGCTTCCATGCCGGCAGGTACAGGTTCATTATACCTTAACGGAACGGTAGCACAAACAGTAAGCGGTTCACAGGTTTTTAAAACATACGATCTTATCACCAATAATGCAGGCGGAATAACTTTAACGAATAACCTAAGTACTTCCGGTGTTCATACTTTTACAGCAGGTTTGATCAGTACAGCCGCAACACCCAATTATATGATCTACGAGGCCGGGTCATCCTATACAGGCAGCAGCGACAGCCGCCATGTTTTTGGCTGGGTTAAAAAAAGCGGTAGCACCGATTTTGCTTTCCCCGTGGGCACTGCCAGTTATTTACGGCCGGTTTCTCTCACCAACCTTACCGCCGCCGGGGAATTTGATGTGCTGCATCATTTTATCGTTACTCCTGACCGTTACTCTTTATATAACCCGCTTGTTTATGTGGATTCGGCCGAACACTGGACCATTAATAAGGTCAGTGGCGCTGCTGCAAGGGTTGCCATGAACTGGGACAACAGCAAGATCCCCTTTCCGAACCTGATGGTTATGGATATCAGGGCCGCCTGGTATGACGGTATCTTCTGGAGAAATATTGGCGGTTCAGCAACAGGTGATGCGTTAACTACTGGCAATATTACATCCAACAGTATTTCGGGATTCAATGCCCCCTTTACCATTGGCAGTGTTTCTTTTGTACTTCCGTTAAAAATAATCAGTTTTACAGCCGGGCAGCTGAACGGCCATACAAAACTTAACTGGACGATCGGTAACGAACTGAATGTTGACCGTTATGAACTTGAACGAAGTGATGATGGCATACATTTTTATACCATTTATACGCATAACCCATACAACCGCAATGGCACCGAGTTTTACAGTTATAATGACATGAATATCATAAAGGGTACCGCATATTATCGCTTAAAAGTATATAACCGCGGTTCTTCAATACATTATTCGCACATAGTAACCGTATCGGCAAACAGCAACACAAAATTATTTTATGTGATAACGAACCCGGTTGAGGATATGATACAGGTATATGCCAACACAGCCGTTAAGGGCACATACAATTATACCATTGCAAATACCGGGGGCCAGGTCATGCAATCCGGTATCCTGGATATTGAATATACCGGTGTTTATGCTATTCCCTTAAGATCAGTCCTGGCAACGGGTGCATATATCCTTGTTTTGCAAAATGAAGACAACCGTTTACAAAGAATGGTAATCAAAAATTAACTGCTTATATCATTCAATTAAAAAGCTCCTGCGTGCAGGAGCTTTTTAATGATGTTCAGGTGTAATTGTATTTACCGGGCCAATGCCGGGAGTAATTTTATTTCATTCCGGTATAAAATGATCTGTTTATTATTTTCGAGTTGCTTGAGCAACCTTGAGATAACCACCCGGGATGTTGCCAGTTCATCTGCGATCAAACTGTGAGAAGCTTTAATGACCGCAGAACCGGTGATGCGTTGTTTTTCTTTCAGGTATTCGATCAGCCTTTCATCCAGTTTATGAAATGCAATGCTCTCGATCGATTTCAGCAATTCAATGAACCGTTCATTAAAACTGCGCATGATGTAATTCTTCCAGCTGGGATAACTGCATAACCATTCATCCAGTTTAATATGCGGAATGGCGATCAGTTCCACATCATCTTCAGCAATGGCTTTTACTTCGCTCTTCTTGGCTTCAATGCAGCAACTGTAAGCCATGGAACAGCTTTCGCTGCTGGACAAATAATACAGCAATATTTCATGGCCTTCATCATCCAGGCGGTACACTTTTACTGTTCCCTTTAAAACAATGGGCATCATGCGGATATACTTGCCGTAATCCATGACCAGGTCTCCTTCCTTAAAATGCTGGATGATCCCGAATTGCTGGATCTCCTGCAATAGCTTCGGTTCAAAAATATGCTGAAGGTTATCGATGTTCATTATGCGGCTTAAAAATGATAATTTAAAACGAAATTGTATTGCAGCATATCTACCTTGTTGAATTCAAAACGTTTGTTATTATACGTTTCCCCGGCATTCATTTTCCCCACAACCAGTAACTGGGCTTCAAGCCCCTTCAATATACCTGCAAATGCATAACGAATATCGGCATTTAACTGCGTATATGAAGGTAAGCCATACTTATTTAACCGGTAATCTTTTACATCGGGTAATTTATAATACCCCGCAGCCAGGGATGTTTTTACCCTTGCCTTTGGCATATTATAATTTATTTTGGCCATAAAGGCATGCACATCGCCAAAACCTTCATTACGTTCCCGGGGTAAAAAAGTAAAGAAGGGTTCCCTGCCCCATTCACGCGGCATCAAATAACGGCCATGGGTTGTAATGCGGTTATAATTGATACCGGCTTCCCATTTTGTATTTTTCCACCCGGCTTTGGCACCAAAGCTGAGTGATCGGCCGCTCTTTTCAAAATAGGTTTTTGAGGGATCTGCATTACCCCCATTACCAACAGCATCCTGCTTTATAACCTGTACAGCTCCAAAAAAAGCCTGCTTGTTTTTTTGCGGCAACAGCAGATCGGCCTGCAGCATCACCGTATTGAAAACACGGTCGGTATAAACATCCCATACCTGTAATTGCCAATTTGCATTGACCTTATAATTTATTCCGAGCAAGGCTATTGCTTTGCTGTTGATATTATTGGTATAACCTGATTTTGAGCCATCGATATTTACACCGGCGGGATAAACCCCCAATGACTCCCCGATATCATACCACCGGGTAGTACCCCTGGGAGAAACTGCATAGAGTAACCCCCCGGCTGCTTTTATTTTTTTGGTATCATTGAATTCCATCCAGACCCCTTCCACACCGGTTGGCCGCATCCTGCCATCCTGCAGGTTAATGAACGGCGTATTCAGCAATTGCCGGCCAAAAGTTATGGATACATTTTTACGGCTGTATTTTAAATAGAGTTCCTCCAGGCGGTCTATATCTTTTTTATTATTGGCATCATTCACATCAAACAGTGCAATTTCGTAGCGGTTAAACTGTCCCGTCAGTGTGTCAGCCTTTGAAAGATCAGACGACCCGATATTAAACGTATAAAAGCCGCTTACCGCAAACTGGAACCCGTGAAACCTGGCCGTTTCATACCGTATACCGCCGCCGGCTGCATTGGCATAATAGTCGGTAAGGCCTGGCCTGTTATCTGTGGCCATAAAAAAATACCTGAAATGGCCGTTCACATGCCCTCTTTTAAATGCTGATAATAATGAAGTGGTATCCACTGTCTGAACCTGTTTGCCCTTATACATGTCAGGTTTTTCAGAAACTTCCTGGTGCTGTGCTGATACAATATTTCCTGCCAGCAACATCCATGATGCTGCCAATAATTTTTTCATTATACAATAAATTTTAAGGAATTAAAATCCCGATTTAATATAACTCCAGCCCTGTTCCTGGCGGGTTACAATTTCAACAATACCTGCCTTTACAAAACCGGCTTCGGGTATGATCTTTTCCTTCGGAACATTTCTTTCACTCATAGAAAATTCACAGGCAACAAAAACAATATCCTTCTTTATTAACTGAATTATTTTTTCATGCACCACCGTTTTACCCGTAACCAGCATATTTAAACCGGGGCCATGACAAACCACTTCTATTTTTGTACCGGGCGCTACCGTGGTAATATTATTCAACTGTTTCATCAGTGCTTTGTGGGCAAGACTGTCATCGATGCTAAGCTGAAATATAATTTTATGTTGCTTTATCTCACCGGATGCCAAACCGTTTGCTGTAACCTGGCCGGTAACTTTTTGAATGGCAGCTGTATTGACTGCTGCAAGAACCATTAGTGCTAAAAATATTTTTTTCATCTGTTAATCTTTTAATTAATGAAACCGGTAATCTACACCCGTTACCTGTGTAAGTAATGTTTGCGGCGCATCCAGGATGTCTGCATTTTCCGGGGGTGTTGGCGTAACCGGTGAATTGGCTGCCAGGTAATCTCTCATCACAGAATGTAATGTATGATGTGTATTATTTGCATTGGCTACATTCCTCATCCTGCAAAGCATATCACTGGGGTCACCGTCGCGTTCACAGGCGCAGATTTTGTATGTCTTATTTAAATCCAGTGCAGTATTGGCAACGGTAACTGTCTGCACCCTTTTTCCTTTTTCCGCAAAGGCATTAAAGGTCACTTTCATTCCCTTAAACTTGATCACCCATCCGCCAAAACGTTCCGATGCATCTTTGGCAAATACATTGTGCAGTTCCTTTTCCAGCCAGTCCATGATCTGTTTACCGGTTACTGAACCTGTTCTTACCGTACTGTCAACCGGGAACATATCATAAATATAAGCAGCAGTTATCGGGATATTACCGGTATGATCGGGTGTTGTTTGCGGCGGACAAAAACGAAAACCATTCGACAGCACAATATCCATATCCGGCACTTTCCATTTCAGTGCATCCAGGATCATAGTGTCAATGGGATTTTCCACCACAAAATACCGGTACAGCGGAATGGTGCTGTAACCTGCTATGGTATACAGGTCCTTTTCAAAGGGTTTTTCATTCTCTTTGATCAGGGCAGCTATTTCTTTGGATGGCCTGAATTTATTTGCCGTTATTTCCACCAGTTCATAATGGTCTTTGATCACTTTACCATTTTGGATGGTAAGATCCAGTTTACCCACAAAAGAACCAAAGGCACCGGGTTCCACAACCTTACTGTATTTGCATTGAATGGGTTTACGTACCCTTTCATGCGTATCACCGCCAAGGATATAATCTACCCCTTTACACTCCTCCATATTTGCCAGGTGTATCTGCTGCGATAATCCCAAATGTGCAACTACCATCACATACACACATTGTTCCTGGTTGCGCAATACATCCACGTAATGTGCCAGGTTTTCTTCGGGCTTTGTATAAATGATCCCTTTGCTGTAATTGGGGCTCTGGCGCAATGGCACCAACGGATCGGTGTACCCGATAAATCCGATCTTTACGCCTTTAATATTCCAGGTATAATATGGAGGAAAAATGAGTTCTCCTTTTTTCCCTTCGCCCAGGTCGTGATACATATTGGCACAAACCTTTGGTGCGTTTAATGAACCCAGTAAGGTCTGCATGGCTTTCTTGTAATAGATCACTTCCCAGTTTCCGGGCAGGTACAGGTCGTAGCCCAGTGCATTTAAAATGGGCACCATGGCTTTGCCGGTTGTTTTTACAGACAGTTCACTGCCCTGGAACATATCGCCGGTATCAATTAAAAAACTATACGGGTTTTTCTTTCTTTCTTTTTGCAGGTAAGTGGCCAGGTGTGCATAGCCGCCTGTTTTACGAAATACGGCTTTATCATTTTCCCAGAACAGTTCATCATGCGGCTGAACCTGGCAATGCACATCGGTGGTTTGTAATATAGAAATGGTAAAGGGTTTATCATCAGCCGGTGTTTTATGATCCGGAATTGAATCTTTTGTTGATCCGGCTATAACTGCAATAGGTGTGGAAGCCAGTATCCCTGCACCACCCAGCGTACCAATCTTTTTTATAAAATCCCTCCTGTCATTTTTCATGTTGCCGGTTTTAATTTTTTACAATGGTTGATGCTTTTTGTTTAGCTGCTTCCAATCTTTTCTGTTCATCCACAATGGGTTTAAAAGGCCCATACTTGTGCTGTTTTTCTGTAAATGTATCTGCGTATGGCCCAAAAGGGTGGTCAACCGGTTTTTTTGAAACATCGGGCCAGTCTTTTGGCGTATTGATGTGCGGCCTGTTTTGCGAGATCACAAATGCTGCCACATCCCAGGTTTCTTCATCCGTTAATTGCGGATTTTGGTGTGTTACACCCAGTGGCATATTGTACTTGATATATTTTGCAAAATTGCTGATGCGGTATAAACCTGCCCCATCATTAAAACTGTTATTGCCCCACAAAGCCGGGTAAGTAAATTCTGTTTTGTCTGCAGTTAAAACACCGGCTCCATTTGCCTGGTGGCAGCTCTGGCATTTGGTTGTGTAAACAGTTAAACCTTTTGCGGGATCGGCAGCACGGTCAAGCCACGCAAGTTCTTTAAACCCTGAACCTTCTGCTTTCTTCCCTTTTTCTACATTTGACCCTACAAAACTGATGTACGAAACAATGGCCTGCATCTCTTTACTTTTTTTGCTTAAAGCCCTGCCGTTCAGGCTTCGTTCAAAACAATCATTTACCCTTTTATAAATATCTTCAACAGCACCGCTCCGGGCCCTGAATTTTGGATAGAGTGAAGCAACGGATCCATAGTTGTTTCCAAAAACGGCTGTGCCGGACTGCAGGTGACAGTTCTGGCAATTCATGCCGTTGCTCATCTTCATTACAGAGCCATTGGGACCAAGGTATTTGGCAGTATGGGTAATTAATTCTTTACCATATGCCACCTGTTCCTTTTGTTTGGCATCGGTGATCGTATTGATATCGGGTGCTGTCCAGTAAATGGTTGCATCTGTTTTCACCGTTTCAGGTGATGATGAAGCAACGGGTTGCGTTTGTACTTCCGGCTTGCCGGGCTGGTTTGTGTAAAATAAGATAAATGGTATGGCAACAATACTGATCACCAATACTACAATAACCAGCAATAATTTGTTGATGACGGAAACAAGCCCCTCTGTTCTATTATCCTCCCCGGGTGTGTTGTGCATAAGGAATTTTTTTAAAATTAATGAGGCAGTTTATCCTTTAATAACCCATACAAAAACGTTCCGATTATTGCGAATAAGAACACGATCGTCATGGTTAAAAATCCATAACCGATATTTACGACCATTGGGCCCGGGCAGGCTCCGCTCAATGCCCAGCCTAATCCAAATATTGTTCCTCCCAGGAGGTACCGTGTTATTGATCTTTCTTTTGGATAGAATGAGATGGGGTTGCCATGAAAGTCCCTGATCTTGAATTTCTTGATCAGTGCTACCCCAATTACACCCAGTATAACAGCCGTTCCGATAATGCCATACATATGAAAGGCCTGGAAACGGAACATCTCCTGGATCCTGAACCATGAAATGGCTTCCGATTTTGCCATTACAATTCCAAAAACAATACCGAGTATAAGAAATTTTAAAAACTTCATCAGATTAAAATATTAAAGGGAGAATAAAAAATGTCATTACCAGCCCGCCTATAAAAAAACCGACAACAGCAATCAGGGAAGGCACCTGCAGGTCGGATAAACCACTGATGGCATGACCGGAAGTACAGCCTCCTGCATACCGGGAACCAAAACCAACCATCAACCCGCCCATGGCCAATATCCCGAAACCTTTTACAGAAAGTATGGCATCCAATCCAAATAGTTCTGCAGGTTGCAGCGAAGTTGGTGCAGCAATACCCAGTTTGGCCAGGTCACTGATCGTATCACCGGATATCTGTACCGGCAGGTCTGTTGATAAGAACTGTTTTGCAATAAAGCCGCCAATGATGGCACCTACCAAAAAAACCAGGTTCCAGATCTGTGTTTTCCATTTGAAATCAAAGAATTTGGCTTTTTTTCCCAATCCTGCAGCTGCGCAGATCGTTCTTAAATTGGAAGAAAAACCAAATGACTGCCCGAAATACAAAAGAAAAAACATGATACCTGCTATCATTGCACCGGAAAACCACCATGACCATGTTTGTGTTATCACTTCTCTCATATTTTTTAATTAATTGTTTAACTGGAATGAAATAATGGGTTTGAATAAATGATTGATGAGTTTTTCTGTTGCACTGTGGTGAAAGATCCCTCCTTTGCCGTGTGTACCGATACATATGATATCCATATTGATCATCTGGTTAAAATGGATCACGCCATTCTCCACATCTTTATCATTGATTATATGACATTCGTAATTGCCGATATTATTCAGGGCTGCAAATTTTTTCATATTGGCTTCAATGGCGGGCTTTTCGGCTTCCACATTGCCGGAAGTTATCTGCAGCAGGTGAAGAGTAGTACCAAATGCACTGTTCAGTTTATGCATCAGTTTAATATCTTCGGTTAACGGGTTACTGAAATTGTGTACCAGCAAAATATTTTTGATGACCAGGTCGGAGCGGTCGCACATCAGGGAAAGCAAAGGTGTTTTTGACCTGCGTGCAATGATCTGTGTTTCTGAACCTGAAAGTTTTTCTTTGATGCCCCAGGCGCCTTTGGTACCCATCACGATGATATCATAATGACCGGATTCTGAAAAATTCAAAATGGCATCGGTTACTTTTCCCAAAACCAGGTGCGTGTGGATATGGCTGCCATACAATGTTTTCAGGTTGGCCAGTTTACGAGCTGCTATGTCTTTCTGTGTGATCACATATTTCACATCAATTTCACCGCAGGTTTGAATTTCACCTGCTGCATTCATGGTTACCGTATCCGGCACATCCAGCACATGCAGAAAATGAATTTCAATAGCGGTTTTTTCTTCCAGCTTTTTTACCATCAGGTAAGCAAACTCGGCCTGCACTGAGAAATCTGTGGGTATCAGTATCTTTAAACTTTCCATAATCATTTTATATTACAGGTTTTAAACTATTTGCAGTTAATATTCTGCCAGGCACCTTTGTTCTCCACATTTTTGATCCCGGCCTGCTGAAGCATTTCCATGGCAACATCGGCCCGGCTGCCGCTGCGGCAAACAACGATCACCTTGTCGTATCCTTTTAATGATTCTATTTTTTTATCCAGATCCTGTAAAGGATAGTTAACACTGCAGCCTGCGTGACCGTCATCTTGCCATTCCTCAACTGTTCTTACATCAACAATGATCGTTTTTGCATTGACTGTTGTATCAATGGAGTTTGATCCGGTTTTGACTGATTCAGTATTGTTTGATGTGTTGTCATTGTTTACACAGGACAATAAACCAAACATCAGCATAACTGCAATAAGACCTGGTATTAGCTTTTTCATTGTACAAACTGGTTTACATGTTCCCAGGTGCCTCCGTTTACCACGTTGGTAAACCCGTTTTGCTCAAGGATTGTTTTAGCCTGGCCGCTCCTGTTCCCGCTGCGGCAAAATACAATAATGTTTTTCTTGTTCTTAAATTTTGCCATTTGCTGGGTCAGGCTGTCCAAAGGAATATTTACTGATCCTTTTACATGGCCCGAATTAAACTCGCCGGGTGATCTTACGTCAACCAAAAAAGCGCCTTCTGCTATTGTAGCTTTTAAATCTGTTTTGGTGCCGCCACCGAATAACTGTTGTAAAATGTTCATGGTTATGTTTTTTATAGTGTGAATTTTTTGATTACGCCAACCAATCCTGCTTTTGGAACAACCCCGCTTTGCCGCCAAAGGGGTTTCCCGTTCTTAAAAAGTATGAGCGTGGGTACGCCCTGTACCTGGTATTCCTGTGCGGCCTGCGGACTTTTGTCTACATCCACTTTTATGATGGTAACGGTATCGCCAACTTCTTTTTTTACATCCTTAAGAATAGGTGCCATCATTTTGCAGGGGCCGCACCACTCTGCAAAAAAATCTACCAGTACCGGTTTATCTGAATTTATGATCTCGTTAAATGTCATGATTATTTTCTCCTTCCTTTATGATCTCTTTTTTTCTTTCTTTTTTAAACATGCCAAACAGTAATGAACCCATTAAGGCTCCATACAGGGTACTGTTTACCGGTTTGGATGTGATCATACAGGTACCCGATACACAACCTACCTGTTGCCAGTAGATATATCCTGCAATGGCACCCACGGCTGCGCCGATAAAATACAGGGCATTATTTTTAAACCACTTCTTCATAGGTAATATCTTTAGTTTTTCCGGGTTCTTTTTTTGGCGGAACAGCACAACCTGCCGTGCCGCAACAGCCTATATTGAAAACAGGCATTGCGGTAAAAATGATGCCTGCAAATGCAAACAACAGGTCTTTTGCCATGACGGCCTGCACCAATATGGCAACGCCCATTCCCAAACGCAGGACCCGCATTAATGTCCAGTTAGAAAAAATAGTCTGTTTCATGTGTTTATTTATACTGCAAATGTAAAATCAGATAAGCGGAAATAAAGTAACAAAGGTTACATATGAAATAAGCACATTCCTGCCTGTGAAAGCTTATATTGAACCGGGAAATACCCCCTATTTTTTTAAGAATGAAGAATACATCCACACCTGTTTTTCCTGTAGGCGTATATAATCACTCATCAGGGCATTGGTACCTTCATCACCGGCATCGGCGGCAAGATCAAGTATCTCCCTTTGCAGGGAGATCACCGTTTTGAATGAAGACAGGATCTGTTCAACTGCCCTGGTACCGTCTGTAACTTTTGCACTTTCGGTAATGGCAGACATCTTATTGTACTGCGAATAATTATGTTCAGGTACTGCTCCCAGGGTAAGGATCCGTTCCGCCACTTCATCTACTTTCAGAAACAGGTCATTGTGTAATTCTTCAAATTTTACGTGTAATTCAAAGAATTTATCGCCTTTGATATTCCAGTGAAAGCCCCGCATGTTTTGATAAAAAAGTGAATAATTTGCCAGGAGTACATTGAGTTTTTTAGCCAGCTTTTCTGATTTGGCCTTATCCAGCCCCGATCGCATTTGTATTTTTCATTGTTTACATTTTTAAGGTTAATAAAGATCCTTGCTAAGGATAACAAAGGTTATTTCAAAATCCGCTGATTATCCCGAATTTTTGTCTTTTATTGGTCATAATGAAAGAGCTTGAACGGTTCCGATATTAGACAACTTTGCATTTAAAAAGTAAACTGATATCCTTTGCATTTTCCGTAACAAGTCATGGATAACATTCCATCACTGGAATTTTCTTCAAAATCTTTCACTCAGTGGGCGTTCTTTCAACTGCCATAGGCAAGGGTTTCAATTTTTCCCGGTTCAATAATGCACATAGGCTTTTATAAACCTTCATCCTGCAGCCCGGATGGTTCATAAACAGCCGTAACATCCCAGTTTATCAGCGATTTTTGTGGTTAACGCATGGACAGCATCAATTTTTACACGGTCGTGTTTTCGCAAATAAGCACTTTCAGATATTACTGTTTGGGGTTTGTTTCCGAGTTTTTCGATAAACCTTTGAAAAAATATCGATCATGAGTAACATACAATCTGCACCGGAAACCCTGATGATGGGTTATGGTTATAAGCCCGAACTGAGTGAAGGCGCTGTTAAGTGCCCCATATTTCAAACTTCCACCTTTGTTTTTAAAACGGCCGAGGATGGCAAAGCTTTTTTTGAAATGGCGCATGGAAAGCCCGGCCACGAAGGACAGGAAATGGGTTTGATCTACAGCCGGATCAATAACCCGGATATGGAGATCCTGGAAGAACGGCTGAAACTCTGGGACGGCGGCGAAGCAGCTGCTGCATTCTCCAGTGGGATGAGTGCCATCGCTACATCGCTGGTAAGTTTTTTAAAACCGGGTGATGTATTGTTGTTCAGCAACCCCATTTACGGGGGCACGCATAAATTCATTCATTTGATGCTGCACAACTGGGGTGTTACTTCTATTGGGTTCAATGCCAGCGACAGTAAAGAGGATATCATTAAACTGCTTGAAGCCAATAATGCCGGTGGAAAATTGAGTATGATCTATGCAGAAACGCCTGCCAATCCTACCAATGACCTTATTGATATTGAAATGTGCAGCGAAATTGCTGCCCTGTATTCTACTCCCGGAAAGAAAGTATTGGTAGCCATTGATAATACTTATATGGGACCTTTGTGGCAACACCCGCTGAAACATGGTGCCGACATTGTGCTGTACTCTGCCACAAAATATATTGGCTGGCCACAGCGACCTGATCGCAGGTGCAGCCATTGGCAGTAAAGAGATCATTAAGGCCATTAAAAAAAGCCGAACCGTTTTTGGTACCATCATCGACCCGCATACCAGCTGGCTGCTGATGCGCAGCCTGGAAACCTTAAAAATAAGAATGGAAGCAGCCGCGGCCAATGCAGAAAAAGTAGCTGCGTACCTGTTACAACACCCTAAAATTGAAAAGGTATATTACCTGGGCTATACCAAAAAGAATAATCCCGGGCAGGTTGCCATTTTAGAAAAACAGTACCTGAGTAATGGCGCTATGCTGAGTTTTGATGTGAAAGGTGGAGAAAAAGAAGCTTTTACTTTTTTAAACAATTTAAAGCACATTAAACTGGCCGTTAGCCTGGGTGGTACCGAAAGCCTGGCAGAACACCCTTTCAGTATGACACATGCCGATGAGCCTGATGAAGAAAAGAACCGGCTTGGGCTTACTCAAAAAATGGTAAGGCTGAGTGTTGGTATTGAAAACCCGGATGACCTGGTACGGGATATTGAACAGGCGCTGGAAGCAATATAGATATTTTATAAAACCCGGGATACCGGCATTTTATTTATTCGTCGTCGGCTTCCCATTGTAACTTATAATCACCAATATGTTTTTCACTATCCTTTAAACTTCGTTTCTGTTTAACATATTTGATGAAGCCTATCGCTAAGATGAAAAGGGCTATGACCCAAAAGATGATTTCGATCCAAACCCCATAATTAACGTTCAGGATAGTATTTACAGAAAGGCCCGCCACTGAAAAATACAATGCAGTTCTGATGAAAGACAACAGCGTGGTATCATTGCTCATGGCCGTTCTCTGCAGGGCCAGCCGTTCCCGGAGGATAAGGTCTTTATTGATGTTATTATTTGTGTGGTTATCCATAACTGAAATTAAAAAAATTAATTGAGTATATATAGACATAGCAGCAACAATTGTTACAACTAAGGGAGAGCAGCTTTACAGCTGCTCTCCCTGCACAAAATAATTATTTTAGATCAGAAAGAATAATTAATGCCGATCATTACCATATCTGTTGTCATTTTGTAAGAAACATTGCTGCCGGGGATGGCTCCATAAGGGTTATCCGGGCTTTTCATCATCGGGCTTAATAACGGGCCGCTGGTTAAACCATCGCTGGTTCCGTGATGGTACACAGCATTCAGGTTAAAACGTTCATTCAGTTCATATCCAAAACCAAACTGGAATGCATGTTTAATAACTGCAGTTGCCGGTGTGGAAAAAAATGCCAGCTCGCTGCTGATCGGGTTAGAGCTATAAGTATAGCCTGCCCTTATTGGAAATTTATTGATGCCTTTGTATTGAATACCGGCAGAAATTATGGATATATTTTTCCATCCGAACCCGGCGACTGAAGCCGTATTTGTCCAGCCTTTTTCTTTAAATCCTGCGGTGCCGGTATAGTTCACAAACCGGTAATCAAGGGCTGCATCAAATTTATGTTTTGAGTAACCAATGCCTGCTGAAATAATGGCCGGGTAGTTCATTTTAAATTTCACATTGGGTGCATTACTGCCATCCAGGTAAGTATTCTCAAAATCAAAACTGCTGAATGACTGTGGTGTTTTATAGGAAGCCCCCAATTTAATGCCCATGCCTGAATTGTAAAATACACCAAACTGTGCGCCAATTCCAAATGCGGTTCCTTTGTCACTTACCGGGTATCCACGTGTTGGGCTTGGTGAAGATAGCGGGTTGGGAGCCAGTTTCAGCGATGCATAATTTAATGTGGGTGCCAGTCCTACAGACAGCTGTTCCGTAACCTGGTAGGCATAAGTTAACCCTACCTGCAGGAGTTGATAATCAGATTGTATTCTTCCAAACCCGCCCATGCTCTGCGGCATATTGATCGGGTTTGAATTACTTTCGGGGAAGGTTACCCCAAAACCACTGATGCCGAATGCAGAAACACCGAAATGATGTTTGCTGTTCTTTTTGCCCCAAACCATGGCCAGTGCAGGCATTACAGAAACACCCCGGTCATCTTTTGTTACGCCGCTCATGGGGCCACCCGGTGTGGGTGCCGTAGAATACAGCACGGGTGAAGAAAAGAATAAACCCGCATTTACAGAAAGTATCCTTTTATCAAAAGCGGATATGGCTGCCGGGTTCCATTGCAGTGCCCCGTTGATATCAACCGGTTGAGCTGTTGCCGCCCCACCCATCGACATATTGGTTGCACCAATTCCCTGCATGATATGGCCGGCCTGTGCCATTACCATAAAAGGTAAAATACCTAAACCTAAAGTGACTAATAACTTTTTCATAATTGTAGTTTTTAAACTGCAATGACTGCAGTATGTAAATAATTTTTTGCTCATTTTTCAAACCGCTGCAACTGTTGCCCGGGTTTTCATCATTACAAAAAACCTACATACGCCCTGAAGAAGTTTTTGATAATGTGCTTTTAAGACCTGGAGATCTTTGCTAACCATTTGCTGCAACCATTTGAATGGAAAGGCACTGATCACACAAACAGCATGTGCACACCTTCGCCCTGGCTATGATTATAAAAATCGCCAACGGTAATTATATCATCCACGCCATCATACAGGTCTTCTTTTTTGTAATGGAACATATCCATGGCCAGCTTACAGGCCCATAGTTTAACACCTGAAGCCGTCATGATATCTAAAAATTCATGAACATCCGGCATATCAACTTTTTCCATTTCTTTTTTCATCATGGAACTGGCCAGTGCTTCCATACCCGGCAAACCGCCCAGCATGGTAGGCATGTGCATCGCAGGATTGCCTACGGTTGCCACGTGCAGGTGTTCCAGTTTCTTTTTATGCACGGCTTCCAGTCCGAAAAATGTAAAGAATATTTCTGCATCTATCCCTTCCATGCGGGCCCCGTTGGCCAAAACAAAAGCGGCGTATACATTTTCCAGTGTTCCTTTTGACAGGATGATCATCATCTTTTTAATAGCTCCGTTATGTTCACTCATAATTGACAAATTTTAATTGGTTAAATACAACTGGCGGGTTTGGGTATACCGGCAATTTTGGTTGCGGTTTTTAAAGGTGCGTTTGGAAACAACTGGTAGAACTCTTTGATATCGGTTACGCCACTTTTACCAATACGCCTGATGCTGAGCGCTACCTGGTTCTTTTGTTCGTTTTGCAGATACTTTAATATTTCCCAATGCCTTGCACTTAATGGGATGTTGGCTTCTGCAGCAAGTGCTTCTCCAACTTTTTCATCCCATTGGCTAAAGTCTGTTAAGTATCCTTCTTCATTTACGGTAATGGTTTTACCTGCTATTGTCTTTTCCATGATTTGTTTTTTTATTGATTTAATAATTTAATCGTAATGTTTTCCGCTTTCCGACATGGTTGCCGAAACAAAAGGTATATGCGTTCCCTTTAGTAACACATTCCAGTAGATCCACCGGAAAGCCAGTTTGCCCATATGGTTCATCCTGCTTTCTTTTAATAATTGCAATGGTCCAATCCGGGGAAAGGGAAACTTCCTTCAACCGGCTCATGGGTATAATTAAAATCTATGAGCAGGGCTTTTCCGTTACCTGTTTCAATGAAGCAGTTTGCATGCCCGTCAAATTCTTCTTTTAACGGTTCGCCTTTTATAAACCGTAAAATGTTTTCGGTTAATATTTCTGCTTCAAAGTGTGCAACAGAACCGGCTTTGGAGGCTGGTATATTGCTGGCATCGCCCAAAACAAAGATATTGGCATGATCTTTTGACTGGAGGGTGGCTTTATGGGTTGGTACATAATTCAGGTCATCGCCCATACCTGATCTTTCGATCAGTTCATCACCTTTGTTGGTGGGTACGGTTACCAGCAGGTCAAAAGGTATGGCCCTGCCGCCATAATCCACGATCTCCTTTTTTTCATTATCCACATGCTCAATGGCAAAATCATGGTCAATATGGATCCCTTTTTCTACCAGGAAATGTTCCAGTGTTTCGGTGGCCTTTGGTTTGGTGAAAGCGCCGCTTAACGGGGTAACATAAGTGATCTCCACTTTATCCCGCATATCTTTATGCTTAAAGAATGAATCGGCCAAAAATGCAAATTCAAGTGGTGCTACCGGGCATTTGATGGGCATTTCGGTAATGTGAACAACCAGTTTTCCACCCTGCCATTTTCTCAGTTTATTGCGTAAAGCCAGTGCACCTTCGTAAGTATAAAAATCAAAAACTGATTTTTGCCATTGCGCTCCTTTCATGCCTTCAATTTCTTCAGGAGCGATCTTGGCGCCGGTAGCTATGATCAACAGGTCATAGGCCATTTCATCGCCGCCTTCCAGTTGAATTTTATTTTCAGCCGGTACGATGCGGTTAATGTTGTTTTTGATCAGTTGCACACCCTTTGGAATAAAATCCTCGATCTTTTTGATAATGTCTTTTGGTTTATAGATATCAAAAGGCAGGAAAAGATAGCCGGGCTGGTAATGATGTTCTATCCTTTCATCGATGATGGTTATCTGCCAGTCGGGTTGTTTTAAATGATGAACCAGGTGATTGGCCATCATTGTTCCCGCTGTGCCGGCTCCGAGTATTACTAAATTTTTCATTTGTTATTATTTTATATTAACTGATTACGGTGTAAAATTAACCCCGCTTACTGCCGTGAATAATGATGTAAACGCAGGTGTATCCTGATTTTTATTATGCACTTATATGATTCTTGCCCAAAACAGCAGCTTTCATCCTGTTAAGTAATAAATGTTACACTAATTAGGTTTTTGATTGATTAAACTTGCAGATTGTGCGTTTATCGCAGGCCGGAGAAAAGGGTTTGGTATGCCGGATTTGTTATAGGTAACGCAGTTTCATGTATGGGTAAAGTGGCTTTAACTTGTAGGGGTATTTTCTTTTAAGTACCATAGCGTGGTATCTATAACACTTCAAACCAGCCAAAAGTGCCGCCACACAAATAGTGTGACCGGTTAAATCCGATTTGTTTTAAAACTGCAGCGCCCTGTGCCGACCTGCCGCCGCCTTTGCCACAGGCAGTAACGATCATATTCTTTTTGGACAACTCTTTTGCGCGGACTTCCAGTTCGGGTAAAGGAATATTGATGGCACCGGGGATATGCAATGCAGCATATTCATCCGGGTTTCTTACATCAATGATGGTAAGCTGCTCTGCTGCATTTGCCTGTAATGCCCTGAGATCTTTAATGGCAAAGCACGCTTGCGTCTCTAAGTCCTGCATCTTGTTTCTTTTTATGTGTTATCCAGTCCCAAATTTTAACTGCACCCCCGGTCTTGCATTTCATGCGGTATTGAATGATCAGTGATGAAGCAAATGTGAGCAGGCCAATAAAAATAATGGCGGCATTGATACTGACCAGGTCGGCAATGATGCCCGTGAGTATGGCCCCAATGGCATACCCCAGGTCTCTCCACAGCCTGAAAATTCCAATGCTTTTTGCCCGGTCAAGCGGGTGGGTGTTCTCTGCAACGGTTGCCAGAAATGTCGGGTACACCATAGCGGTACCCCAGCCCAGGATGGATGACAACAGTACAAAATGGAACATGCTGCTGGCAAATACCAAAACGACCAGGGCAATGGCCTGTAAAAGCATACCAATATAGAGCATGTCTTTTTTACAGAATTTATCAGCCATTTTACCGGTAAACAATTGCCCAATGCCCCAAACAGCCGGGTATATTGCAGTAACAATTCCTATTTCGCCGATCGGAAATCCTTTTGAGGCAAGCAGGATCGGAAAGATACCCCATGCCATGCCGTCATTCAGGTTGTTGATCAACCCCGCCTGTGTTACCGAACCCAGGTTCTTATTTTTCCAGCTGGTGTCCCGGAAAATATTTTTCAATCTCGGGATAGTATTATTGATGGTTTCTTTGGCCACATGATGTTTGGTGTCTTTAATAAAAAAGATACTCCCGATCAATCCAAAAAAAACCAAAACGATTCCGATATAAAAAGGATAAGGCCTTATCCCGTATTCACTGGCTATCCACCCCGTTAAAAAGGCAACAAGTGCTACAGCGATGTATCCTGCAAATTCATTCAGCCCCATGGCAAATCCCCGTTGCTTTTCTCCTACCAGGTCAATTTTCATTACAACCGTAGATGACCAGGTTAAACCCTGGTTGATCCCAAGCAGCACATTTGCTGCAATGATCCAGCTCCAGCTGGGAGCAAACATTAAAATAAACGGGATGGGGATACCAATGATCCACCCTGCAACCAGTAATTTTTTTCTGCCGAATTTATTGGCCAGTGTGCCTGTATAATAATTGGTAATGGCTTTAATGATACCGAAAACAATGATAAATGAAAGGACAGCTGTTTTAGCTGCAATGGCAAATTCTTTTTCCGCGATCTGCGGCAGAATGGATCGTTCCAGGCCAACCATACCACCCACAAATCCGTTGATGATCACCAGCAGGGCAAACTGTTTCCAGTTCTCTTTTAAACCTAATTTAACTTGTTCCATCTTAGCTACAAAGTTGATAACTTAAAATGGCTAATCTGTTAACATAAGATAAATAATCACCTGTGTCCGCGGATGCGGCTAAGGCTAACCTGGGTGATGCCTAAATAAGATGCCACATACTTAAGCGGCACCCTTTTTATTACACCGGGCGCTTCATGGAGTAAGGATTTGTATCTTTCTTCGGCCGAATGAAACTGCATGCCTTCGACCCGGTTCACAGTGTCTACATAAGCAGCTTCGAATATTTTCCGGAACAGTCTTTCTATTTCGTGAAACCGGTCGTAAAGCCCGAATAATGCGGGTGCATTGATGCTTACAATTTCCGCATCTTCCAGTACCTGGATGCCTTTTCTGCTGGGCCTTCCCGTTAAGAGGCTTTCTACCCGGGCAATGATATTGTTTTCAAAAAAGAAATTCTCGGTAATATCTATTCCGTCTTTTAAATAATAAATACGGGCCACTCCTTTATTGATAAAATAGATGGTTTTGCAGGTTTGGCCAAAGGATTGAAGATCATTGTTCTTTTTAACTGTGACGATATTGCTTATTTCAGTGATGGCGTTTTCAGCATTGCCGGTAAGCGGGTTGAATTTCCTGAAATATTGAAAAAGTTGTTCCATGGTTTTTACCTGTTTTTTTGCAGATACATAAAGATATAAAAACCGGTAACCCGTTTTTCAGTTTATGGCATAATGACACAAATACCCGGAAGGTCTGTGTCATTGTATAAAGAAACTATGAGTTGCTTTATGGTAAACCGCCTATGCCTTTTTTGCAGGGCATGTATTTAAACCCACCAATGTATACAGCGGGCAAAAACTGATCAGGCTTGTTATTACAAATACCCCTCCCAAAACAAGCAATACAATACCCAATGTACCGGTAACGGTATTGGTAAAATATAAAACTGCAAAAACCGCTGCCAGTAACAGGCGTATAATACGGTCTGTGTTACCCATATTCTTTTTCATATTGAATAATTTAAAATGGAAGTTAAACAATTGCCGGTAATACCAATGTAACTTTTGTAACAAAATGGGTTGCAGGATGAACCCGAAGATCAGTTAATGACCATAACAAGAATCCAAATGAGCAGCACACAGATCAAACATACAACCAGTAACTTCAGCCATGTTGATTGCTTTTTCATGATGTTGATCACCCCTGTTTATAAATAAAAAGGTAAACAATTATCCCTGTTTTTTTCTTTTCAAATACACCCTGATGATACTCCCGTTTGCGCTGCTTTGCTCCCCGGTGTTTTCAAAGAAAATATTTTCTGCACTGCTGTTGATGCCGCCAACGATGTAACCAATCAGTATATCTTCATTTTCCGGTAAACCGGCATCTATAATTCCCTCACTGTACAATTTAACATCCGGCATAAATATAAATTCAGCAGCTGCACCCAAATAGCCCGGCATTTGTATGGGCAAATAAATTTCCTGCACCTGTTCATCTTTTCTGATAATAACGCTGATCGTTTTGGTAAAAGGCACATCTTTATTTTCAAATATTTTACCTGTACTGTCAGTAAAATACCTGGCAATACCGCCAAAAAATATAGAATACATGGTTCCCGTAACCCGGTCATACAGTGGTAATACCGCATTGTGATAATGGCTGTATCTCTGATCAAAACTGTTATTCACTGTATAACTACCTCCCTTTATATCCACAAAATTGGTAAACGGGATATCTTCCTTGTATTGGAATACACCTGAAAACATGGTAAAGCCCAATTCATCATTTTTAAATACCTGCGGTACTAAATTATAATCCCTGCGGTGCAGGTTAACTGTATCTTTTATGGCAGAATAATTTTTAACCAGCGGTACACCCTGGCCATATTCAATGTTAAACTTCCTGATCTCATTGGTATATTGCTGCGAAAAACCGGGGCCATGATCGGGGCCATGGGGATTATACCTGCCGTCAAATCTTTGTCCGCCAGCCAGTAAAAAAGTATCGGCGATTTTAGCAAGCCTGCCACCGGTAACAGCCATCCGTTCGTCCCTGGACTGCACAATATATTTTCCCAAAGGCTTTCCATTAATAACGGAAAGGATCATTTCCTCAACCTCTAAAACCGCCAGGTAAGGATAAGTAATATGATCATCTGCTGTATTGCTGTATCCATATCCTCCTGCCAGTATCAGCCTGTTGCCAGACTGTATAAACTCCATATTGGTACTTTGCAATTGTTCTTTTATAGCTACGGGTAATTTTTCCAATGAACTTTTCCAGACCTGTTTTTTTACCGGGTCAACCACATAGATAAATTTGTTTTGACCGTCCTCATCAAAGGTAGCCCAGGGTTGCCTGCGGTGAAGACCGTCTTTGCGTCCACCAACCAGCAGCCATTTTCCCTGCCCCGTTGCATAGGCATAGGATTGTAAAGCCGGAAGAGCTTTTATTTCCATCACATCAAGCCGCAGATCAAAAGGAAATTCGGGTGATCTGCTTTGGGCACCTGCCATCAACAACATAAAATATAAGGAGAGGGTAATTAAAAACGTTTTTATCATAACCAATTTTTTAAAAAAATGCCGGATTATTAACCCGGCATTGTCATTTGCTTTTTTATTCCGCTGTTTTAGCGGGTACCAATAATTTTTCTTCTATGATCTTTTTAAAGACATGCTTTGGCAGGGCGCCCGGCTGCATCATTGGTTCGCCGGCGGCATCAATGAAAAGTATGGTTGGGATGCTTTGAATACCAAATACGGCAGACAATTCCTGCTCTGTATCTGTATTCACTTTATAGATAACGATCTTTCCTTCATATTCTTTGGATAGTTCTTCCAGCACCGGGGCCACCATTTTACACGGGCCGCACCAATCGGCATAAAAATCGATGATGGCGGGTAAAGTTCCCTGGTACTTCCAGTCGGCTACTGTTTCGTAATCAAATACTTTATCCTTAAAATCGGTTGTGGTCATTTGTATAGTTGCCATAATATTTTAATTTTTGTAAAGATAGAAATGTTATGAAGGGGTATCCGTAACTTTTGTTACTGTTCCCTGCAAAGTTTGCTTTTGCCTGTTGTGAGTACCAAAAAAAATGGCAGCCTTTCAGCTGCCTGGGTTTTCTCCTCTGTACACTAAGAAATTTAATTAACCTGAATTTATGCTTTCATTACTTTGCTCTGGCAAACATAATCCGTTCTGGGTACCGCGGTGTTGATGATCGCCTTGAAGCCCCCTTCAACCTCTGTAAAATTCCTGTACCCGCGGGCCTGCAGGATAGACGCTGCGATCATACTCCGGTATCCGCCGGCGCAATGAATGTAAAAATGCTCACCGGGATTAATGTCTTTTATCCAGTCATTGATAAAAGCCAGGGGTTTGTTGTAGGCTTCATCAACATGCTCTGCTGCATATTCGGTGTCTTTGCGGATATCAATCACTTTATCTTCGCCGATCTTTACTTCTTTGGCAAATTGTTCTGCAGTGATCCTGTCGATCACATCTGCTTCCTTACCTGCTGCCAGCCATGCTGCCATACCACCCTGTAAATGCCCGATCAGGTGATCAAACCCAACACGGCTTAAACGGGTTACTGCTTCTTCTTCTTTTCCCGGGTCAGTTACAATCAACAAAGGCTGCTTTACATCAACGATCAGTGCGCCTACCCAGGGTGCAAAATCCCCATCCAGGCCAATGCTCACAGACTGCGGAATAAAGCCTTTGTAAAATTCAGTATTGGTACGGGTATCCAGGATCAGCGCTTCGGTATTTTCTGCCGCTGCTTCAAATTCATCTGGCGTTAATGCCCGCATACCGTTGTTAAAAACGGTTTCAAAACTTTCAATTCCTTTTTTATTCATGGCCACATTCATTCCAAAATAGCCGGGAGGCGCCTGTAAACCTTCGGTAACTGCTTTTACAAAAGCTTCCTTGTTGGGTTGGTTTAAGGCATAATTCATTTTCTTTTGATTGCCCAGGGTATCCACAGTTTCCTTCATCATATTCTTACCACATGCACTGCCGGCGCCATGCGCAGGATATACGATCACGTCATCTGCCAGCGGCATTATTTTATTATTTAAACTTTCATACAGAATACCTGCGAGGTCTTCCATGGTCATGTCTGCAGCTTTTTGGGCAAGGTCAGGACGTCCCACATCACCTAAAAACAAAGTGTCGCCGCTGAAGATGCAATGGTCTTTCCCGGTCTCATCTTTTAAAAGGAAGGTTGTACTTTCCATAGTATGGCCGGGTGTGTGCAGCACTTTAATGGTGATCTCTCCAATTTTAAATTCCTCACCGTCTTTTGCGGCAATAAATTCAAACTCGGGTTTTGCATTTGGGCCGTACACAATTGCGGCTCCGGTTTTCTTGGCCAGGTCCACATGGCCTGATACAAAATCGGCATGGAAATGGGTTTCGAAAATGTATTTCAGTTTAACACCGTCTTTCTGCAACCTCTCCAGGTATGGCTGGGTTTCACGAAGCGGGTCAATAATGGCAGCCTCGCCATTGCTGGTAATGTAATAGGCGCCCTGTGCCAGGCATCCGGTATAGATCTGTTCAATGTTCATGGTATAATTTTTTTAATTTTTATAATGCAAATATCCTCTGTGTTTTTAAATGTTATGGTAACATTAGTTGCATTCATTACTGTATGTTACTTTGGTTACTTTCGTTTATGGGTTCACATATTTGTAATGGTCCCGGCGGCTTGCAGCCTTCAGGCCCGGCAGCCCGGTTAAAAATAATAAAAAAGCCCGGGCTTTGTACCCGGGCAACAAATATAAAAGATAAAAACTACAACATCGTAGTTGGACAAACATATGCTGACCTGGATACTGATGTTTTAGCAATTTCTGTAAACCCACCTATAACATCTGTAAAATTATCCCATCCGCGTTGCTTTAATATAGAAGCTGCGATCATACTGCGGTAGCCGCCTGCACAATGCAAAACAAAGGGCCTGTCTTTTGGAAACTCAGCCAAATGAGCATTGATCTCATTCAAAGGTATATTAACCGCATCCAGGATATGTTCAGATTGAAATTCACTTTTTTCCTGATATCAATCGTTAACTGCTTTTCATTTTCATGAATTTTTTCAAATTCGGCCGCCGTTATCCTTTTAACGGTATCCATTTCCTTGCCGGCTTTTTTCCAGCTTTCAAACCCGCCTTCCAGGTACCCGATGGTGCCGTCATAACCAACTCTTGAAAGGCGTATCATGGCTTCATCTTCATAACCCAGGTTACATACCAGCAGTATTTCCTGTTTGATATCCGGGATCATTTCTCCCACCCATTGTGCAAAGCTTCCGTCTAACCCGATATTGATACTGTTGGGAATAAACCCGGCAGCAAAATCTGTTGCATTCCTGGTATCCAAAACCAATGCATTGGTTTCATTGGCTACAATTTCAAAAGCTTCAGCGCTTAATGCTTTATGCCCTCTTTCCAAAACGGTATCCAGGCTTTCATATCCCTGAATGTTCATCAATACATTTTTCGGAAAATAACCCGGGGGCGGCGTTAAGCCGGTAAGTATTTCTTTAATAAATTCTTCCTTGCTCAATGCAGGGTTTAATGCATAGTTCACTTCTTTTTGATGACCCAGTGTATCGGTTGTTTCTTTGCTCATGTTTTTTCCACAGGCGCTGCCTGCACCATGGTTGGGATAAACGACAAGATCATCACTCAATGGCATGATCTTGTTCCGTAGCGAATCATAGAGGTGACCCGCCAATTTTTCCTGGGTAAGGTCAGCAACCACATGCTGGGCAAGGTCGGGCCTCCCTACATCTCCAATAAACAGCGTATCACCGGTAATGATACCATGTTCTTTTCCGTTTTCATCGATCAGCATATACGTAGTACTTTCCATGGTATGCCCCGGTGTGTGTATTACCCGAACTGAATAATTTCCAATTTTAAAAACCTGGTTGTCTGCAGCAATAACGGCTTCGTATGCGGGTTTTGCCGTTGGACCGTAAACAATTTTAGCCCCCGTTTTTTTGGCAAGATCTAAATGTCCGCTAACAAAATCGGCATGAAAGTGTGTAAGAAAAACGTATTTGATGGTGGCGTTATCTTTTGCAGCCCGGTCAATATAGGGTTGCACTTCCCGCAATGGATCAAAGATGGCTGCTTCGCCATTATTCTCCAGGTAGTAAGCTGCATGAGCTATGCATCCTGTATAGATCTGTTCCAGTTTCATAATGATTAATTTTTAAATTGATGAATGTATGCTTTGCAAATTTCCATTTTGAATGGCTATTTTCCGGTTACAATAATTACATAAACAGATGATCTTCGTCATAGAAAACGACAAATGTTCAATAAAAAAAGGCAGCCTTTCAACTACCTTAATTGTATATTTTATAAAGACCTTTTAGCCAGGTACCAATCTACCATTTCCAGGTTACTGGCTTTGCGCTCTGCAAGGCCTTCTACAGTTTTTGGTGCAGGTACAATTACTTTATCACCGGGATGCCAGTTAAGCGGCATGGCACATTTATTTTCATCTGATGTCTGCAATGCCTGTAATACCCGCTTGATCTCTTCCATATTACGGCCTATGTTCAATGGGTAATACATGATGAGGCGTACCTTTCCTTCAGGGTCAATAATAAATACGGCCCTTACTGCAGCTGTTTCACTTTCGCCGGGTTGCAGCATACCATACAGTTTAGCGACTTTCATATCGATATCAGCAACAACCGGAAACTCAAACAATACCCCTGTTTTTTCCTGTACCGCATTTACCCAGGCAATATGCGAATGGATGCTGTCGATACTCAATCCCATGAGTTTGGTATTGTGTTTTGCAAAAAAATCCTTTTCTATGGCAAAGCCACTCAATTCGGTGGTGCATACCGGCGTAAAATCTGCCGGGTGCGAAAACAGGATCACCCAACTACCCTTGTTGTAATCTGAGAATTTCAGGGGGCCTGTTGTGGTTATGGCTTCAAAATCCGGGGCTTTGTCGCCGATCCTGGGCATGGTATTGATAATTGTATTTTCCATTTTTTTTATTTTAGACTGTAAATTTCAGCATAATACATGATGCAGTTTGTAACATTGGTTACAGATAAAGAGAAGCAGAAAAATAATTATTTCGGGGTAAGTATAACAAATAACTCTGTATCCGATCTTTTGGAAAATGAATTATGGCATGATTCAAATATTACCGGTTTGAAATACTTTTCAAACAACAGTTTGTAAGCTGATCCGCTTCCCCCAAACGGCGGGCCCTGCTGTTCAAATTCCCTGTTGAACAGAACACCCACCAGTTTACCACCCGGAGCCAGCAGTTGATGCATTTTGGCTACATATTTTCCCTTAAAGACGGATCAAGTGCACAGAAAAATGTTTGCTCGAATATGATATCATATTCGCCGGTGTGCTCAAAAAAATCGCCCTGGATTATATTTATGTTTGCATTGCCCCTGTATTTTTCCTGTAACCGTGCAACCAAAATGGGTGCAATGTCAATAACGGTGATATTGGTAAAGCCCTGCTGCAACAGGTAACCGGCTTCATAGGAATTACCGCATCCAGGTATTAAAATGCGCAGGTCTTTACTGGTAAGCTGATCAATATATGCTTTTATCGGGGGCGATACTTCACCCAGGTCCCAACCTGTTGAGTTGGTATTGTATTGACTGTTCCAAAAGGTCTCATCAAGTGAAAATCCGGAAGGAACTATTCCTGGTTTTTCTTCAGTACTATTTTGATCGTCTTTAATTTTCAATTAACTTATTTAAAAAACAGTTCTTTAATAATAATATAAATACCCATTACCAGTACAAACCAGCCAAAACCTTTTTTCAGCTTTTGCCCGGGTATTTTTTTAGACAGGATTATACCTATAAAAATTCCGCCAACGGCAAAGGCTGTAAAGATACCCAGCAGTTTCCAGTCTAAAACCTCGCTTCCCTGCAGGTCGCCGATAAAACCAATAAGTGATTTTGCAGCAATGATAAAAAGAGACGTGCCTACGGCCAGTTTCATTGGCATGCGGGCAAGCAATACCAGAGCAGGAATTATTAAAAATCCGCCGCCTGCACCAACCAGCCCTGTGAGTAAACCTACAACTGCGCCTTCCAGTAAGATCATGGGATAATTATAAACACGCGGTGCATTTTCATCAATTTCCTTTTGTTTACCCGGCCTGATCATACTAACCGAAGCCAGTATCATCACCACGGCAAACAACAACATCAGTGCAATGGATTTGGTGATCACCAGTGATCCGATCGAGAATAACTCATCAGGGATAAACGGCACCAGCCACATACGGGTAGCATATACCGCTGCTATGGACGGGATCCCGAATATCAGCACGGTTTTAAAATCAACCCTTTTCTGCATGGCGCTTTGTACGCCACCAACCAAAGCTGTTGAACCCACAATAAACAGTGAATACGCTGTTGCCAAAACGGGATTGACCCCCATCACATACACCAAAATAGGCACGGTTAAAATGGAGCCACCGCTGCCAATTAATCCCAATGATATACCTACAACAACTGCCAAAACATATCCCAGTATTTCCATGATCTTTTTTTTAGATTTACTGCAAAGGTGTAAGTTATAAAGTAAAGTCGGTGTTACTTAAGTTACACAAAAAAAATTGCAAAATAGAAATACCTGAATTTATTTAAGGTCCCGTTTGGGAGTGAACTTTTAATCAGATTATACGCTGCTCCAGGTTCTTTGCTGATCAGTTACTGATAACGGGGTGCTATTTAATTAAACCTCAAAAAAATCTGTACCTGCGTCGGTGCAGGCCTTGACGGGAATCACTTTATCCGATGATCACTGTCAGACGTTTCGGGCGAATTTTTCTTAAATTTTACAGCATAAATACTTGTCAGCCATGCGCACAATTTTTACGCTCTTCGCCTGTCTATCAATTTCTGCTTCTGTCTTTTCCCAGAACCTGGTAGCTTATTATCCTTTTAATGGAAATAACAATGATGAAAGTGGTAACAGTATCAACCCGACCTATACCGGTGTTGGTGTTACATTGACAACTGACCGCTTCGGCAATGCCAATAAAGCTTACTACTTTGATGGAGCAACGGACTCTTATATGCGAATGCCGTCGGATTTATTACCAACTGCAAATAGAACCGTTTCTTTTTGGTTTAATGCTGCTTCTGTTTCAATACGGCCATTTATGCTTGGATATGGTGGTAATGGCGGACCTCCGGGCACTTCATTTTTAATGGGATTAAATGCATCCGGTTGCGGATGTTACCATACACAGGCACACCATAATACGAATGCAGTAAGTTATAATTATGTTACCGACCCGGTAAACCAGTGGGTACATTGGGTAGTTACCATCAATGGAAGTACCACAAAAATGTATGTGAATGGATCACTGGTTGCTAATGTACCAGGGTCCTTTACTAGCAATACTTATGTATCGGGCAGGGATCTTGCTATTGGTGTTATGGTTAATGCTGCAGGTATTGCACCTTATACGGATGTAAATGGCAGTTATTTCCAGGGCAAACTGGATGATATCCGGATCTATGATAACGCCATGACAGATGCACAGGTGCAGGATCTTTATACCAATGAAACGATGGTGGCATATTTCCCATTCAATGGTAATGCTATTGATGAAACAGGAAATGGTAATAACTCAACTTATACCGGTACCGGTGTTACATTAACTGCTGACCGTTTCGGTAATGCCAATAAAGCCTATTATTTTGATGGGGCAGTTGGATCATATATAAGAGTACCGGCTGATAATTTTCCTGCTACCGACAGAACTATTTCATTCTGGTTCAATGCTGATCAATTAGGTTATTACATTCCAACTCCATTTTCGTACGGAGGCAGCAATGTATGTTACAACTCCCTGCTAATGATCATAAATCATCACAATTATACAAATTCATACTTGGTGGAAACACACTGTGGTGCTAATATTATTTCAGCACCTTATACTTTAGAGCCGGTTAATAATTGGTATCATTTAACATTAACTATCAATGGGTCTACACAAAAGATATTTGTCAATGGCGTACTACAGCAATCAGCTAATTCTTTTACTTCACCCACATATGTTACCGGTACCTCTGCTCTTTTGGGAGCTTGTATAAATACGGATGGCAATTCAGTTTTTGACGGTTATTTTCAGGGTAAACTGGATGAGTTCAGGATATACAATACTGCATTGACTGATGCACAGGTTCTTGCATTACACAATGATCAGGCAGGAGCTCCTCCTGTGGCATTTTACCCTTTTAACGGCAATGCCAATGACGAAAGCGGGAATGGTTATAATGGCACGGTTTCCGGTGCAACACTAACTACAGACCGGTTTAATCAGCCAGGCAAGGCTTTTAATTTTTCCTGGAATGGTTATTCTTCTGACATGATCCAGGTACCCGGAACAGCGGCCCTGAATTTTAATACAGGAGGTTTTTCATTAAGTGCATGGTTCAGGTTTGCAGGACCTTCTAACAGTGGATATAATTATCCTATTATTTCCAAACATATTTGCGGGGATAACAGCGGGTATATCGTTATGCTGTATAATGATAAACTTACATTCTGGTTAGGCGGTGCAGGTTGGTACCCGGGATTCCTGAGTACAGCAGAAAGTTATGTGGATGATAAATGGCACCAGGTAACGGCCGTATACAATGGAACGAACCGCTTTATTTACGTGGATGGAATACTTAAGGCTACAGATGCAGTAGCCTATTCGATAACAAATACTGCAACGATTGCTTTAGGTGGTTACAATGGATGTAATGGAGGTTTCAATGGAAAAGTAGATGAAATAAAAGTTTTTGACCGTCCAATTACCGCTGGCGAGATACAGAAAATGTATAATCAAAGTGCAACAGATATGGTTGCGTACTATCCATTTAATGGCAATGCCAATGATGAAAGGGAATGACAATAATGGTGTAGTATCGGGTGCTTCCCTTACCACCGACAGGTTTGGAAACAGTAATAAAGCATACAATTTTAACGGGGCTAACAATTTTATCAGCGTAGCAGATAATCCAGAACTTTTTCAGATGAGTTAACACTTTCCTGGTGGTATAAAGTTCCGGAATACTCAGGAACAAGGGTAGTCATTGGTTGGGTGAACGGGGGCAACCGCTACCAGCAGTTTTTTAGTGGTAACAGTCTTGCTTACTTTAATGGTTATTGTGGTGGCGGTGGATGCGGTGGTTTTAATCCTACTTACAATAATATGACTGCTGTTAATCAATGGCAACATGTGGCTGTAACGTATAAAAAAACAAACGTTAATGAATCAGTAACCAGGCTTTATATAAATGGCGAGTTGAAGCAAATAGATAATCATGCAACGGCGATTACCTACCAGCCCGGCGCTACTTTCTTTATTGGCAAAACACATGATGGCGGTTATTTTAATGGTGAACTGGATGATATCCGTGTTTATAGCAGAACATTATCTCCCAATGAAATTCTGCAACTGGCTGATGTACCGATATTGCCGGATCTGCTGGCTTATTTACCAATGAATGGCAATGCCAATGATATGAGTGGAAATAACCACAATGGTACTGTTGTAAATGCCACAGCAGCCACAGATAAGTATGATAACAATAATTCGGCTTTCCAGTTTAATGGCAATGGCTCAGGCACAAGTATAACGCTGGCTAACAGTAATTCCCTTGACTTTCTGGGAACACCATTTACCATCAGTACATGGGTAAAGTTTTCTTCAGCTACCGGTGAGCCTAAAATGATTGCCGGTAAACACAATTGCGGCACACCAACAGGATATTTTCTTGGTGTATATAATAACAGTTTATCATACTGGCTGGCCACCGGTAATTCATGGAGCCAGCTAACAACCACGGAAACGTACAATGATGATAAATGGCATCATATAGTAGGAACATATGATGGAGTTAATCAGAAATTATTTGTGGATGGCATGTTCAAAGCAGGTACCAGTACCACTTACAACACACCCGCCAGCGGTGCACCAATAAAAGTAGGAGAACCCTCCGGTGGTTGCGGCGGTTTGGGTGTGATCAATGGAAAAGTTGATGAATTGAAAATTTATAGTGCTGCTTTAGATGTTGCACAAGTAATGGCTTTGTATAAACAAAGCAGGGGTAGTGACAAGGCTTTGAAACTGGATGGTGTAGATGATATTGTTGCTATTCCAAATGGTGGCGCACTCAATAACCTGCAAACCGGAACAATTGATTTGTGGGTAAAATGGAACGGAATAAATCAGGACCCAAGCGCCAATGATGCTTATGGGGCAATAGTTGCCAGGCAATCAAATGCACAATTCTCAAATCAGATCATTGCATTAAATGGTCCGGATCCTAATAGTGCAAACATAATCTGGAAACCATATAGCTCAACATCAACATCAATCACAAGCTCTTTATCGCCGGGGAATAAATGGAATCATCTTGCCATTGTTTATAGTTCCGGAATTCATGAAATGTATCTCAACGGCATTTTGGTTGGCAGCAGTATTGATGCAGGAACAATTGCAGACGCTACAGTTCCCTTAACGCTGGGTGGATGGATCGACCACGGGAATTGTTTTGGAAATGCAGATTTAGACGAGGTCCGCATCTGGAATGTTGCCCTGTCACAAACTCAGATCCGTGAATGGATGAATAGGAAGATAACAGCAGAACACCCGGCCTATTCAAACCTGGCAGGCTATTACAATTTTGACGAACTGAATTTACTCCAGATTTATGACGCAAAAAGCGGAAAAACCGGAACAATGATAAATGGCCCCGCCTCGGTAATCTCCGGTGCAGCAATTGGTGATGGAAGCGTTTACGATTTTATCAACACTACACGGTCTGCAACACTTACCTTATCAACAGGTGAAAATTTTAATGCTACTTACAGCAACGGCAATATGGATGGTATCAGTGTTTATGTAGTGAAAGATCCACCGGTAAATCTGACAGGTACATTGGGCGTGGGAGCAAATGATCATTATTTTGGCGTATTTGTATCAGGTAGTGGAATGCCCCAGTATACTGCCATATATGATTATACCGGTAATGCATTTGTATCACCAGGAGATGAGCCAACCCTGCAGCTTTTTAAAAGAGATAATAACAGCAGCAGCCCATGGATCAACAGTGGTGCAATACTTAATACCACTTTGAATACTTTAAGTGTTTCCGGACAAAATACGGAATACATTTTGGGTTCATCCGGATTTGCACTACCTGTTACCCTGCTGAATTTTGAGATCAGAAAACTGAATGCAACTACAGCACAGTTAAGCTGGAAAACCGCAACAGAAATAAATAATAAAGGATTTGAAGTTCAGCGCAGTTTCGACGGTAATTCTTTCACAACAGTGCAGTTTGTTAATGGCGCAGGGTATTCATCTGACAGGAAAGAGTATAATATAATGGATATTCCTGGCAAAACCGGCCGTGTTTATTATAGGCTGAAGCAAATTGATTTTGATGGAAACAGTAAGCTTTCCAATATTCTGAGCGTATTGTTCGATAAACAGGAGATTATAAAAGTATATCCCAACCCCGCACAGCAACAGGTAACCGTGGAAGGAATTGAAAATTACAGCAGGCTGCAAGTCGTGGATGCCGCTGGTAAGGTATTGAAGGATATATACACCAATGGCCATTACCTGGTGAATATTAACCTGGAAGGACTAAAGAGTGGCGTATACCTGTTACGGATGGTAAATGAGAAAGCTTCACAGACCATTAAACTGGTCATCAGTAAATAGTACACAGTTATAAATTCAAGAGCCTTCCGGTTTCCGGAAGGCTTTTGTTATGTAGTAAGATATACTTCATTCCGCTTGCACAATATGGCCAGGTAACATTTCCTGTTTGCGGCACGCAACCGGCCTTTAGCATGAGTCTTTATACTGGCTTTCAGTTCTGTTATTGACAAGAATGCCTGAAAGTGGCCTCGCCAGGAATCGAACCTGGATCTGGGGCTTCGGAGGCCCTTATACTATCCATTGTACTACGAGGCCGGGGTTGATTAAACGTTAATCCGTTAATTGGTGGGTGCTTCAATTATTACAAAGACTCCTGATTTTTTAAGCTGCTCTACAAATTAACTATTTAACGGATTAACCGATTGACAGTTTAAGTTCCCAAATGCATAAAATTACTTCCAAATATTTTTACGGCTATGGCCAGCAATATTACGCCAAAAAATTTTCTTACAACAGTCATACCATTGGGGCCCAGCATTCTTTCAACCCATTTCAATGATTTGAGTATAATAAAGATCACCACACAATTGATAAGGATACCGATAAAAATATTTACATCAAAATAATTGGCCTTTAAACTCATGATGGTGGTCAGCGTACCGGAACCGGCGATCAGCGGGAAAGCGATCGGCACCACGCTGCCGCTTTTTGGGTTACCGTCCGATTTAAAAAAATCGTGGCCCAATACCATTTCCAGGCCAATGATAAAGATCACAATACTGCCCGCAACGGCAAAAGACTGTACATTGAGGCCCAATACTTTTAACAATTCCTGTCCTAAAAATAAGAACAGGATCATAAATGCACCGGAGGCCAGAGTTGCCTGTATGGAACGTATCTCACCGCCCATTTTTGCACGCAGGGATGCCAATACCGGTATATTACCCACCATATCAATCACCGCAAAAAGGGTAATTGATACCGTAATGATCTCATTAAGTGAAATATTGCCAAAGTTCATCTGCCTGCTGCTTATTTGTGCAAAGATAGCCGGCTGTACACAAAGTTGGGTTGCTGTTATTTTTTAAAACTATATTTTGCTTTAAAATGTTCGTACTTTTTTTGCAGGTCGTGCAGGCAACCAATACAAAGGCAATCTTCATACTTTGCTCCAATAAATGCTGTTTCTTCCACAGATAACTGAATGCCACTGCACTGGCACTGGGTTATGCTGCCGGGCTTACATTCAAATAACCGGTTACAGCGGGGGCAATGTTTTGCTTCGTGTTTGCTCATTTTTATTATATATTAGCCGGGAAGTCGGAAAGACATTTTTCCTTTTATATTGTAAACGTCATACCGCCTTCCCGGCAAAAAACTGCCTGCCGCAGGCAGGTTAAAAATTCAAATTAACGCCGGCCATAAAATTAAACCGGCGGCTGTTGTATCCCCAAACTTCCGAATATTTTTCATTGCTGATATTTTTAAGATCAACAAATGCTTTTAGATGCTTGGTGACCGTGTAATTGGAATACAGGTTCCAGGTATAATAGGCTGGCATTTCAACGGGAGCATTGTTATAAACAGGTTCAACCCTTTTGCTTATACTTTGAATACTGATATTCATGTTCCAGTTTTTAGTGATCTCAATACCCACATCCAGGTTCATGGTTTGTGCCGGCCTGCGGTACAGGTTAAAAAAGGAAGTGTCTTTTGACCCGGCCCTGGTTTCGATCTTACCATCAAGATTTACATAGTTGGCATGAAGGGTAATTTTCCCAAAATCAATACCGGCCTCAAGTTCCAGGCCTTTGTCTTTTTGAATATCGGCATTGGCATAATACCCGTATGGAGGCGTATTGCTGTTCACAAAAACAATATTGTTTGTAATATTCCTGCTGAAATAAACTGCCCGCAGGTTCACATTGTTCTTATAATATTGTATACCGCCTTCCAGGCTTAATGATTTTTCGGGATCCAGTTCTCCGGCCGGGCTGCGGTATTCAGCATAAACCTGGTATAATGATGGCGCTTTAAAACCCGTGCTGAGGTTTCCAAAGATCTTAAAGCTATGGCCGATCACATATGAAGGATTGAAAGAAAAAGTAAACACATTGCCATACCTGTTAAAATGATTATACCGGCCGCCCAGTTCAAGATTGAAGCCTGCTATATCTTTAACAACCAATGAGGTATAGGCACCCAACTGGTTAACACGAACACTGTCGTCGCTTAAAGTTGGGGAAGCATAAGGCCCAAAAGCACTCACGGAAAATAACTTTGGCCGGATAAATGATTGCGGTAATCGGCACCAACAAGCAGATCAATATTTTTTGTTAAGGCGGTATTGCTGTACAGTTCTGCAAAATGCGATCTTCCCGTATAATCACCTTCGCTGTAATAAGAGAAGTTTCCCCTGCTTATTGAATCATCCAGGTAAAACCGGTTTGTTCTATGGTAATTATAATTGATGTGCAAAATGCTTTTGCCATCGTATATTCGGCACCGATACCCAGGAGGGAATTTTTACTGGTGATGGTATAGTCCGCATCGTCTTTAAAGGGCCCTGCATCTGCATCGGTTTTATAATGGCTGAACTGTGTGTTTATACGGATAGAGAACTTATCATTTATTTTTTGGCTGATGTTGGCACGTAAAATATTTTCATGCATACCATCCTTATCAAAATTACGGCTCCCGGTTTGGTCCTGTGCAGTTGAAAATCCTTTGCTGTATAATGTGGTGTATTGAATTGTGTAGTTGGTATGTTTTAAAGTTCCGTTCAAGCCAACAGAACCTTTGAACGTATGATAACTTCCCCCGGCAAAGTTTGCAGCCGCATTTATTTTTTTTGATCCGCCTTTTTTGCTGATGATATTGATCACGGCCGCAATGGCATCGCTGCCGTACAAAGTAGACTGGCTGCCTTTTAAGATCTCAATCCTTTCAACCTGGTCAGCGGAAATAAGGTTCAGGTCAAATGCACCGCTGATGCCTGATGCATCATAAACCGGAACACCGTCCAGCAGGACCAGGGTTTTACCTGCAGCAGCACCACGTGTATACACATCCTGGTTGGTGCCCAACACATTGCTGCTGCCGTTAACGATAATGCCGGCCTGTGTATTCAAAACTTCGCTTAATGATTTACCGCTGCTGCGTTGCAATTGCTGCCGGTCAATTACCGTAACTACTTTACCGGTCAGTGATTGCTTAATGGGAAACCTGGTGGCGGTTATCACAACTTCATCTAAATTTTTTGTACTGTCACCCGAAATAACCTGTACAGGTTGCTGTGCGTACAACTGGCTGCTGAAGAATACAGCAGCCACAATAAAAATTTTCTTTTTCATTTTTGAAAAATTTTTTTTGTGACTGCTTCCTGGAAAAATGTAGAGATATAATGACCCATGGCCGTTACATTTCCTGCCTTTCACCCGAAAGCTTTGAATAATGTTGATGAACCTGGCAGGTCTTCTGGCTTACGATACATTTCAAAGACCTTCCCGTTTTTAAACAGTGGTTTTGAAGTTTGAGATGTTGCCCTTTAGTCCGCCAACCGGCGGATTTGGGGTATCGTTTACAGCTACGGGGATAGCTCCTGATTTTAACAGGATTCCCTTTTAATTCCGATTTGACATCGGAAACCAAATCCGCTGCAAATGTAGAGAGATTAAAATTTATTTTTAAAAAAAATTAAACATCATTTGAATTTGGCTAAGCAAATTATTCTATCTTTTACGCATGAATAAAGGAACACAGAAACTCAATCTATTTTCCCTCACCATGATCATTATCGGCTTTGTGATCGGTATGGGCATTTTCAGAACAGCTGCCACCAGCGCCAAAGATGCCATTACCCCTGCCGTTTATTTCAGTGCCTGGGCCATTGGTGGTTTGGTTGCCTTATGCGGTGCATTGACCTATGCCGAGATCGGCAGCCGTTATCCCGTTACCGGCGGGTATTACAAGGTTTTTGCCAAAGCCTATCACCCTGTCACACAGAATATCTTAATGATGATAAAAATCACGATGGTGATCGTTTTGATATCAGCTTTATTTTTCCCCGATAAATATGCAGTGAATGATGCTGCAAAAGCAGTGGCTGCGCCCGAACAGGCTTTTACCTGGATCGATTGGGTAAAAAGCCTGGGCATCAGCCTGATAGCTGTTTCGTTTACCTATGGCGGTTACCAGCAAACCATCAACCTGGGCAATGATGTACATAATCCTTCAAAAAATATTCCCAGGGGAATTTTTATCGGTATCCTGATCATCATCGGTTTATACATGCTGGTAAACCTGAGTTATTTTAACGTAGTTGGTTTTAACCAGATGAAAGGTGAAAAGAAATAGCCTACGTGGTCATTGACAGGATATTCGGTACGGGTGGCGCATCCGTATTTTCAGCATTTCTTTTTTTAGGTGTGCTGGCTTATGTGAACGGGTCTTTACTAAGCAATCCCCGTGTTATGTACGCCATGGGCGATGACGGAAGCCTGCCAAAAATATTTGCCAGGCACAATACGCAAACCAATGTTACCACGGTTTCACTGACGATCTTTGCTGCACTGTGTATTGTCATTCTTTATTTTTCGCAGGAATTTGAAAAGATACTGACCTTTACCATTTTCCTCGATAGTTTTGGCATGATACTGAGCGCTGCCACCATTTTCTGGTTCCGTAAAAAAACAAAACACCTGGATGGCACCGGTATTTATAAGATGAAATTATTTCCACTGTTCCCTGTCATCTTCATCCTCGCTTATCTTTTTGTTGCCATCAGCATTACTCTTGCCGACCCAAATGCAGCATTAACGGGGCTCGCTGTGTTATCCGCCTTTGTTGTATTGTATTTTTATTCTGCATAAGATGAAAAAGAAAATTGTTATACCGGAAAATTAAAAAATATGGACCTCTCTTACATACTCAATGAATTTGCCGAAGAACGCGAAAATTATTTCAACGCCGTTTCGCCGCCCATCATGCAAACCAGCAATTTTGTTTTTAATACGGTAGCTGATATGCGCAATGCCTTTAGTGATGAATATGCTGCCTGGTTATACAGCAGGGGCAATAACCCAACGGTAGATATTTTACGGAAAAAATTAGCCGCACTCGACGGAGCCGAAGACTGCCTGGTATTTAACAGTGGCGCTGCTGCCATTTTTGTAGTAGTTCTTGCCAATGTTAAAGCCGGCGATCATATTGTTTCGGTTGATAAACCCTATACCTGGGCACAAAAAATGTTTGATGTTATTTTACCGAAGTTTGGCGTAACCACTACCTATATTGACGGGAGGAAAATTGAAAACTTTGAACGGGCCATCTTACCCAATACCACGGTTATTTACCTCGAAAGCCCCAACAGCTGGGATTATGCATTACAGGACCTGAAAGCTGTTGCCGAACTGGCAAAAGCGGAGCACATTACCACCATCATTGACAACAGTTATTGCACACCGTTATATCAAAAGCCCATTGAAATGGGAATTGATATTTCCATGCAGACCGCCACCAAGTACATCAGCGGCCACAGTGATACCTTAGGCGGTGTTTTAAGCGGCAGTAAAGCCATGATGGAAAAGATCTTTAACAGTGAATACCTCACGGTGGGCAGCGGAATACAACCTTTTAATGCCTGGCTGCTGATCAGGGGACTCAGAACCCTGCCTGCCAGGCTCGACAGGATCACGGCTACTACCCGTAAAGTGGTTGATCATTTAAAGAACCACCCCCGGGTTGAAACTGTACTTTTCCCGCTGGATGAACATTTTCCGCAGTATGAACTGGCAAAGGCGCAAATGCAGGGTGCCTGCGGTTTGCTCACATTCATTATAAAAGCAGAAACCATTACCCAGATCGAACAATTCTGTGAAAACCTGCAGCATATTTTTATGGCGGTAAGCTGGGGCGGGCATGAAAGCCTCATTATTCCCAAATGTTCTGCTATACAGCCCGCCGATTTTAACCCGGCAAATAAGGAGCACCGCATGCTCAGGCTCTATGCAGGGCTTGAAGACCCGGAATATATCATCAAAGACCTGGACCAGGCTTTTGAAAAACTGGTTTAGCCGTTTTACCGCCTGTATAATTGTTTTATCCGTTTTAGGTACAGATGAATTAATTTTGTTGCATGTATTACAAGTTTTTAACCCTTTCTTTTTTTATTGGCCCTTTCCTTTTCCGCCAATGCCCAGGAAAAATGGAGTTTGCTGAAATGTGTTGAGTATGCCATGGCCAATAATATTTCTATAAAGCAAACTGACCTGCAAAGCAAAATTGCTGAGCTGGATCTAAAGCAGAGCAGGCTGGGACAAATACCCGGTTTAAATTTCAGCGGAGGTCCAAGTTTTAACAACGGCCGTAACCAGGATCCAACCACTTTCAGCCTGATCACTCAAAGTTATTTATCGGCCAATATGCAGTTACAGAGCAGCGCCGATATCTTTAACTGGTTTAGCAGGAAAAATACAATAGCCGCCAATGAATGGGAACTGCTGGCAGCCAGGGCCAGTACCGATAAATTAAAAAATGATATTGCATTATCTGTAGCCAATTTGTATCTGCAGATCCTGCTGGGTATGGAGCAGGAAAAAATTGCCGGCATTCAACTGCAGCAATCGCAGGCACAGTTGAGTAATACCCGTAAACTGGTTGATGCAGGTGCATTACCCGAATTGAACGCTGCAGAGCTGGAAGCACAGGTAGCCAGGGACAGCGCCACTGTAATTACATCCAGGGGAAATGTGGTACAGAATATTTTATCATTAAAAGCCTTTATGGCCGTTGATGCTGCAACTCCTTTTGAAATTGAAACCCCTCCGGCTGATAAAATATTTGTAGAAAAAATCGCAGACCTGCAACCTGAACCGGTTTATACGCTGGCCATGGCAAACATGCCACAACAGCGGGTTAATGATTATAGAATGAAAGCCGCACAAAAAAATTCGGCGGCAGCAAGAGGTGGGTTATATCCAACCATATCTGCTTTTGGAAGTTTGGGAAGCAGGTATAACAGCAGGTCTGAAGAAATAACCGGCTCAACCCTTATAAACCCACCGATAGGAAAAGTGACCGTGGGTACGGTTGATTATAGTGTATACCGCACGAGCCCTTTTCCGGATTACACCTACAACAAACAGCCTTTCTTTTCACAATTGAATCAGAATTTTAATCAGTCCATTGGTTTAAGCATACGCGTCCCTATTTTTAACGGTTATAATAACCGTACTATTTACGAAAAGAGTAAGATCACTATTAAGAACCAGGAACTGCAGAAAGAACTGGATGATCAAACCTTAAAACAGGATATTTACAAAGCTTATAACGCAGCGGTAGTTGCTTTGGAAAAACTGAATGCCGGTAAAAAAAGCCTTGAAACCGCTGAACGAACTTTATTCTTTGCACAAAAAAGATTTGAAGTTGGCATGATGTCAACATTTGAATTGATCACCAACCAGAATAATTTGTTCAGGGCCAGGCTGGAGAATGCTTTAAACCTGTATGATTATATTTTTAAAATGAAGGTGCTGGAATTTTATAAAGGGCAGGGATTGAAGTTTTAATGTTCATGGAAAAGATCACAAATTGGTTATGAAATACCTGCACAACTGTTTCAATAAAATTTGAATTACATAAAGAATTTAACCCGGCTCCAAAAAAAATAAAAAAGAGAAAATGAGTAAATCGCTTAAATGGATCCTGATCAGCCTGGGAGTTTTGGTTGTACTGCTGGTAGTACTGCAAAAGACCGGTGCATTTGGCAAAGATGAAGGTCTTAAAGTAACTGCCGAAAAAGTACAGAAACGTACCATTACCGAAATAGTAAATGCCAGTGGCAAAATATATCCAGAGATCGAAGTAAAGATCAGCCCGGATATCAGTGGTGAGATCACTGAGTTGACCGTGCAGGAAGGCGATACCGTAAAGAAAGGCCAGATACTTGCACGCATTTATGCCGACATCTATAATATACAACGCAACCAGGCAGCGAGTGGTGTGGCACAAAGCCAGGCACAGGTTGCCAATTCGCAGGCAGCCATTGATGCCTTGAAAGCACAGATGGAGCAGGCACAACGCACTTTCGACATGCAAAAGAAACTGTTTGATGATAAAGTGATCAGCCGCAATGAATTTAATATTGCCGATGCCAATTTAAGATCCGCCAGGGCCAATTACAATGCAGCTTTACAGGGCATTCGCGGCGGACAGGCCGGTGTACAGAGTGCACAGCAAAACCTGGCCAAAGCCAATACCGACCTCGGCCGTACAGCCATTGTTGCACCCATGGACGGTGTGGTAAGTTTATTGAGTGTAAAAAAAGGCGAGAAAGTTGCCGGCAACAGCTTTAATGTGGGAACCGAAATGTTACGCATAGCCGATATGAATAAAATTGAAATACGGGTTGATGTAGGCGAAAATGATATACCCAAAGTTAAACTTGGCGACAGTGCCGTTATAGAAGTGGATGCTTACAGCGACCGTAAATTTAAGGGCATTGTAACCCAGATCGCCAGCAGCAATATCGGCGCAGCTTCTGTTAATGCGCTGGCCGGAACTTCAAACGATGTTACGCAATACAAAGTATACATCCGTTTATTACCCGAAAGTTATATGGATATGCTGGGCAAAGGCAGTTTCCCATTCCGGCCGGGCATGAGTGCCAATGCAGATATCCAGACAGAGACGCATGAAAATGTATTGAGTATTCCCATCAATGCCGTAACCACACGTGATAAGAATGACAGCACAAAAACAGGTACTAAAAAAGTTGATGAGTCAGATATGAAGGCTCCCGTTTCGCTGGTGGATGACCTGGAAGTGGTTGCTTTTGTAATTGACAAAGACGGAAAAGTAAGTAAAGTAAAAGTAAAAACAGCCATCCAGGATATCAACAATATTGAAATTACCGAAGGTTTAAAAGAAGGGGACCTGGTGGTTACCGGCCCTTACGATGTGGTCAGTAAAACCCTGAAGGTTGGTAAAAAAGTAAAAGTGGTGGACAAGAAGGATCTGTTTGAGAAGAAGTAAAAAACCTCTCCTGCCACTTTTCCTACTTCCCCTTTTGCCCCCCCAAAAATCATTCCAGATGAAGTTTATCCCGATTTTTCGGGGCTCAGCATCTTCTGCAAACACGTCACTTTAATCTGTATTTGGCGAAGGGGTGAACAGCGCTTCTGCAATAGCAACACTTTCCGGTTTGCCTACATCAACCAGCTTATCACCGCTGTGGTCGTATCCATAAATGGGATGATCAGCAGCCAGGCTGAGATAAGTTTCAACCAGTGAAAATTTTCCACGTTGCGGTATCATATCAAATATCTCCGGCTGAAAAACAACCACACAACTGTAGGCCATTTCTTTCAGCCCCGGTTTTGGGATGGTAATTTTTTCTTCCCCGGTATTTGTATTGCGCCAGCCGCAAAGCCGGTTGTCTTCATCAAATAAAAAATAACGGGATGTTTTCCGGTTGGTGATGCCGAAACTGATGAGCGCTTTCCTCCTTTGATGAAATTCCAGCAGGTTATGTATGTTGAGGTTCGTTAAAAAATCGGCATTCAGTGTTATAAAAGGTTCATCCCCTTCCAGTAAATTTCGGGCATATAATAATCCACCGCCTGTTTCCAGTAATTCATTTCGTTCATCGCTGATCATGACATGGCTTCCCCAACCATTATTTTTTTCAACAGCTTCAATCACCTGGTCGGCAAAACGATGAACATTTACAACCACATCAGTAATACCGTATTGCTGCAGGTATTCAATATTGTGTTGCAATAATGATCTGCCATTCACCAATACCAATGCCTTGGGATGCCTGTCAGTCCATGGTTTAAACCTGGTACCCAGTCCTGCAGCGAATATCATTGCTTTTGCCCCCGTTTCCCTGGGCGGGGGCTCCTTTACCCAGTTTTCTTTATTGGTATGTGTTAATACGATCTTCACCTTAAATTTATTACGCAGGTGCCTGGCCAGTGCTTCGGCAGCAAATACACTCCGGTGTTGTCCGCCGGTGCATCCAAAATTGATCATCAGGCTTTTAAAACCGCGTTTAATATAGTCTGTTACCGAAATATCAATGATACTATATACGCCGTTTAAAAAAACGGGCATATCCGTTTGTTGTTCTAAAAAATCCTTAACCGGCTTATCAAGCCCGCTTTGCGTTTTATATTCATCGATCCTCCCGGGATTTAAGATACCACGCATATCAAAAACATAACCACCACCGTTCTCAGAAATATCAGCAGGTATGCCTTTTTTAAACGAAAAACTATTGATGGTGATCACCAATGGCGTTTCGGCTGTTGCCTGTACCGGCGTAAACTGCTGTATCACTGCTTCACTGATACAGATATCCAGCACTTTTTTAAATTCAGGTAAAGTGATCCCGATATTCTGATTACCTGTAAACCACTTTAAATTATTTAAGGCCTGTGGTATACTTGTTAAAAAATGAGCTTTACGTTCAAACAAACCCCGGAAACCATAGGCGCCCAGCACTTGTAACAACCTGATCAAAATATAACCATTGTACTGGCTGCGGAAGGTATCTTTATCGATCAATTCTCCCACTGCCTGCTCAAAGGCATCCATATAATCTTCCAGCAGCCGTTGCTTCCAGTCATCCGGTAAATTGGCTTTTGCCTGCCACAATAACGAAGCCACATCATATTGCGGTGCTCCCCGCATGCCTCCCTGGTAATCGATAAAATAAATACTGTCATCAGCCTTGACCATGATGTTGCGGCTTTGAAAATCGCGGAACATAAAATAAGTGTATTCTGTATGCGACAGGTAATTGCTCAACGCTTCAAAATCATCGATCAGTTTTTGTTTATCATAAGGCTGGTGTAATGCATCCAGGAAATAATATTTAAAATACAGCAGGTCGGCCATGATGGCCTGTTTGCCGAATGATGTATTGGTAAGGCATTGGTTATAATCCAATCCTTTGTGCCCGGTAACCTGTAACCCTGCCAATTGCTGTAAACTTTTTTTGTATAACGTATACACCCCTTCTGTAAATCCCTGTTCTTCCAGCCTGTTCAGCAGGGAGGTATCACCAAGGTCTTCCTGTATATAAATATTCTTTTCAGCATTGATACAGAAGATCGCAGGTACCGGTAAATTTTTTTGTTTAAAATGAGTTGAAAAGTAAATGAAGGTCTCATTCTCTTTCAGGTTGGCACCATAAGTGGCAATATATGTTTTACCTGCCGCATGAATACGGTAGTAATGGCGCTCACTGCCGGATTGGGGCAGTGTATCAATAGCGGTGATGCCTGATTTTGAAAATGAAGTAAACAGTTCCTTTATTTTTTCTACAGTTGAATACATCATAATAATTTATCCCGGTAAAATTAGAATATTTATACCAGAGCAATAAAAGTTGGTGAATACAAAAAAACTCCGGTAAAATACCGGAGTCTTCCATTTTCAAAGGGCGATGCCTACCACTTCACTTCATCCAGTTCAACAATTCCATACTGGTTATCCAGGTCAAACAATTTTATTTCCATCTCCATATTGCCTTTTTGGAAATTTTTGAATGTTATAACCCTTACAAAATTGGGTATCCTGGCAGCATAGGTATAATTATTATAAGCATCCACTTTAATCCGGTACCTGCCGGTTATAGCATTTTTAATGGAATACTCATTCAACATATTGCTGTTACCGGTATATCGTCCACCATTGGCGGTGTTTGGATTGATATTACTGCATTTTAAATTCCCCGGTTCTACAACCTGCGTATTAAATGAATACCCATAATTGCTTTGCACGGTGATCCGCAGGTCAACAGGCAACATTTTAACAAGATTGTGGTTGATAAAGGAAATATCAAATTCATTTTTATGCAGGCCAAGTATGGCATTCATTTCGGCCAGGGCATTGATTTTTACTGCAGCATAATAATTAAATTCATCAGGCGCAGTTAATATTGAATAATACGTTTTACAGCTGCTTCAATATTTTTATGTTGGAAATAAGCCAGTGCCAGGTCGCGTTTTACCAGTAGGTTATTTTCATCCCGGCTTAATATGCCCTTGTAAACCGCAATGGCCTTATCAAACTGTTTCCAGCTTTCGTAAAACCAGGCAGCCAGTTTTAAACCATCCGTACTGCCCTGGCACAATTCAATGGCATTGTACATTAATTCTGATGCCTTATGGGTTCTGCCTTTTTCAAAAAAGAAGTTTGCCATTTCAAAATAAAAGCCAATATCCATGGGGTTTTCTTTTTCCAGTTTCAGAAAAGTTTGCTGCAGTTCGTAGTCTTCAGCCATTTTCATTTCATGAACATAATCCTCGTCTTTGGCACTGTTCAGTTTATATTCGCTCCAAACATAGTATTGGCGGGGATACCCACGTTTTGCTTTTTTACCGGTCATGACTATGGCCCCATTGGCACCATCGGGTCCAAATAAAGCAGCGGAGCCGGGCCCTGCAATATTGAATAGTCTTCAATATCATCCGGGTTAATATATGATGCAGACTCAAGGATGTTTCCATCCAGTACATATAAAGCGCCCCTGCCAACACCAAACCCGTTCTCGCCCCTTAACCTGATCGTGCTTTCTGCACCAAGTTTTGCCAATGATTGGCTCCTTACCTGGCACCTGCCACCTTCCAGCCAGTGCATTATTAATATCTCCCTGGCGAATGGTATTCACCTGGTCTCCTGTTAAATTTTGCACATTGGATGCATTACTCCTGGCAGTTCGCCTGATACCAAAAGCGCTGGTAACAACAACTTCTTTTAAATCACCGCCGACAGGTTTAAAATCATACTGCATAACGGCTTTCGGCACAAGCAGGCCCTTGGTTTGATTTGCTTCCGGTGCTTTTGCAACATCAATATGTTTCTGTTCCGGTACGGGGTTCTTCAGATCTATCAATGCGGCATCTTTACTCCACCAGTTTATGCGTTTATTGTAATCTTTTACAACAGCATCAAGGGTTTCCTGTTCAGTAAATTCGGTAAGTGCCTTTATTTTGAATGCTGATCTGTACACGTAATTCAACGCTGCACATTTTGCTTCCAGGTCTTTGGGAGGTGCGATCTTATAATTGATATAATCTTCGATCCTTTCCAGCACCAGGAAAGATGTTTGAGGCGTAACCACCCTTTCGGTAATGCCAAAAACGATCATGTTTTGCCATTGATAATAATGGTAGTTGCCATACATCAGCGAATCATATGTTTTGAGCATCTTCATTTTTTTATAGGTTGCTTCATCACAATTCTGATCACCGGGCAAAAAATAATTTTCTGATTTTGATATGGCGCTGTTATTACCATAAAACAGTTCCAGGTTATCAGCCTTATTGATAGAGCCGCTTAAAATAATACTGCCCCCCAGTTTAACCGGGAATGTTTCATTGATACTGATATTACTGGCTGTGTATTTAATGAGAAAATTCTCCGCTGAATCTATTTTTTTTACAACATCATTTACCCGGGTATAGTACAAACTGATCAAAGAGCCTCCGGTATTGCCAACCAGGTTATTAAAATTGCTGTAATAATACCTGTATGTGGATGTTATAAAATGTACCGGCACAGCTCCCAATTTTGGCTGGGCATAGCCAATTGAATTTATCCCGTCGGAAAAAAGCAACACAGCATCGGCAAGCACATTGCTGAAATTAAGGTTACCCAATTCGGTTGCACCGGTGTATTTATAACCAAGCAGGAAACTGCGTATGCTATTGAAATTATCCAGTTTACTATTGAACACTATAACCCCCTGCATCTGGTGATTGAACAGGAAGATGGTTGTTTTACTGATCTCATTCACCAAAATATATTTTCCAGGTACTCTATTTCTTTCAGCAAATTCCTTTCTTTGCCTGATAAAGAAACATCCCAATACACGTTGATCGATCTTGGTTTACTTGGATAAAACCGTTCTGCATCCGGGAAATAACGCATGATAAAATTTGTTTTACCCTCTTTTGTTGATACAGAATTGCGGCTTGTTGGTAAACTGGCTGATGGAAAATGAAATGGGGCGGTTTAACATCACATTGTTTTGCCTTAAGAAAACTGAAGCTTCTTCATTGTTCATACTGAATAATTCACCGGCCAGTAACCCGGGGTTGGCATTTGGGATTGATGCGGGCCTGCTGATCTTTACATTCAGTGAAAAATTTTCTGTTATACTTTTAAAATCCAGCGGAAGTGTATAAGAAAGTTTTAAATTTTCTTCCACCATCATCTGCGTGATGGTGAACTTTATTTTCCGGCTGCTTTTGGCCGCAACCGGGTAAATATTAAGGCTGTAATTATCCTGGCCGTTCATTTGCAAAATGGCAGGATCGATCCTTTTGCCTACAATGCTGTTGTAAGCCTGCCGTGCTTTCCATCGTTCTTCAATACTGCCTTCCCGGTATTTACCATCCAGTTCAAGATAAAAATCAGTGATCACCTGTCCCCTGTTGAGTTTAAAGGCCTGGTAGGCTTCCACTTCCCGGTCTTTGGAATTATAAAATTCCATTTCAATTATGGTGGTAGCAATAAAAGGGTTTGCTTCGATAGTTATGTTACAGCTTTTCAGTTGTACCGGCTGATCAAACAATCTTTGTTGTGCGTTGCTTTGAGTAACAAATGTGAATACCAAAAGCATGGGTAGGAATAATTTCTGCATAAACAATTTTTTTAGATGATGCAGAAAGAAAATATTTTACATAAAAAATATCTAAAACAACCTCGCCTGCTGCCCCGGTCTCCTGAACAGTTTTGTATTCAAACTCCATTCTTCTGCATTCATCTTATACAGCTTGCCGTATTTCTTATAGGTCTGTGCCACCATGTCTGCCATATTTCCCTCGCCCCGCATGCGCAGGCCCCAGCGGGTATCATTCACTTGTCCATTATGGCTTTGTTCGATCAGGCTCCAGACTTTTTCGGCACGGTCGGGTAAATTTTTAAACAGCCAGTCGTGAAATAACAATTTAATGGCACCATTCAGGCGGATGAAGGTGTAAGCTGTAAACGTTGCGCCGTTATCTGCAGCAGCCTTCATGATACGCTGCATTTCGTGTTCATTCAGCCCCGGTATCATCGGGCCCATCATAACGCCCATGCGTACACCGGATTTGCTCAGTGTTTCGATCACTTTTAATTTTTGTTGGGCTGTGGTTGTGCGTGGTTCCATGATGCGGCGCAGGTCTTCATTAAAAGAGGTGATGGAAACCATGGCCGATACGATCCCCTTTTTTGCCATTTCCTGCAACACATCGGTGTCTTTCAATATCCAGGAATTTTTGGTGAGTATGCCAACCGGCTGGTTAAATTCATTACATACTTCAAGCAGTTGCCTGGTTAAACGGTAGGTTTGTTCTGCAGGCTGGTAACAATCGGTATTGCCGCTGAGCATGATGGGTGTGCCATCCCATTTGGGATGCATCAAAAATTTCCGCAACAGCTGCGGTGCATTTTTTTTGACCAGTATCTTTTGTTCAAAATCCAAACCGGCACTGTAGCCCCAGTACTCATGCACGTTACGGGCATAGCAGTAAATACATCCGTGCTCACATCCGGCATAAGGGTTCATGCTGTAGCCCATGCCCACATCGGGACTATCCACCTTATTCACGATCGTTTTCGATTGCTGTTCAATATACTGTGTTGGCATGTTGGTTTCTTCCCAATCGTCAATGGCTTCCACATGCGCCTTTGCGGTCTCAGTTTTTAAAAAGCGGTTTTTTGTGTTTATCTGTGCTCCCCGGCCATGTAAATATTGTTTCGATTCATCTTTTAAAGAAGCAGTAACTTTAACTGCATCCTGTTTTAATTTATTTGCCATATTTTATTTTTATGTGTTTTCATTATGCATTAACAAAAGAAAAAGCCGAGATTGAAATTCAACTGGGCGTTAACTGGGATGATGAATGGCAGCCAATTTTTCATGCTGCTGGTTTTAGTTTTTTACAGATGCCTGTCATTACCCAGAAACAGCCCGGCCGGGTGCAGCTGTTTAACTGGGGTTTGATCCCGCATTGGGTAAAGACCAGGGCCGATGCCGGCAAACTGAAGGCCCAGACCCTGAATGCCCGCAGTGAAACCGTTTTTGAAAAACCATCCTTCCGTTCCTATATCCCCAACAACCGCTGCCTGGTGATAGCCGACGGATTTTTTGAATGGATGGATTATCAGAAAAAAAATACCCGCATTTCATTCAAATGAAAGACCGGCAACTGTTTTGTTTTGCGGGTATCTATACCAGTTGGGTTGATAAAACCACAGGCGAACTCATCAACAGTTTTTCCATCCTCACCACCGATGCCAATCCCATGATGGAAAAGATCCATAACCTCAAAAAACGGATGCCGGTCATTGTACCGCCGTCGCTTTACAAAAAATGGCTGCAGCCTGATCTTACTAAAGAAGAGATACAGTCCTTTTTCCATCCTTACCCCTGAAGAAAATATGCAGGAGCATTCCATCAGCAAACGCATTACCTCCCGTACTGATAACCCCAATGTTCCCGGAAACCCTGGAGCCCTTTACCTACCCCGAACTGGCGCTGTTAAAATAATACGCCCTGCGCCGTGGTTACCGGCAAACACTCAAACTCAAAGCGCCTCACGATCTGGTACCGCTTTTTCATTTTGGGCCTGCGCAGCAACAGCATGGCATCGGCATAAAAACGCCCGGTGAATTTTTTATGCAGGTATTCCTTCATCAGCTCCAGGTATTTGTCTTTGGGCAGCCTGCCTGCCAGTGCGATCTGCGGGTCCTGTAAAAAATGAGGGTCATCACCCGCGGCCTTCATCAGCCGCCTTGCCTGTTTCAGGTTTTTTATCAACTGCAGTACGCGGGGCTGGTTAACTATTTTTATAAATATGGCGTGCATGGGATAACTGCCAAAATCCTGCAACTCCACTACAAAAGGCTTTTCGGCCATGGCAATCAGCTGCAGGCGGTTGATGATCTTTTCTTCCATCATGGGGTTCGCCGTAAACCGAACCAGCGTAATATGCGGCCTGCCCGTTTGCGGCTGCAGGATATGGTATTTTTCCGTTAACTGCTGCCTGCACTTTTCAATTTTATGCCGCAGTTCTTCATGCGGATCTATCACCAGCAGGTATTCGTGTAACCGGTGCCCCGGTAAGCTGAGCGTGATGTCCATACTGAAATCATTTTAAAATGAAAAATTTGTTTCCCCAACTAATTTAGCATAAATTTACTAAATAAATTAGTTATTTGCAAATAAATTATTCCCGCCCGGGGCGGGATGAAATAAAAATATACCATTATGGAAGTAGAGAATTTTTTTGCCGCCGGTTACCGTGGCAGCAAGGAGTTTAAGCAGCTGGATGTGCCCACGGCCAATGCCACCGGCTTTGGCGCAGCAGCCGATGATTATATGGAACGGGGCATTGACCTCAATGAACAACTCATCCGCAACAAGCCCGCCACTTATTTTATGCGGGTGAGCGGCAGCAGCATGATCAATGCCTGCATACACGACGGTGATATTGTGATCGTGGACCGTTCCATAAAACCGGTAAGCGGTAAAATTGTAATTGCCGTGGTAGATGGCGAAATGCTTATACGGCGACTGGAAAAAACCCTGAACCGCGTTCGGCTGATCCCCGAAACGCCAAAGCTGTCGCCGATCGAAGTGAGCGAGTTCAGCGACCTGGTGATCTGGGGAGTGGTGAGTTATATTATAAAGAGTGCGTAACAACCCCGCCTGAAGTGATTACCCTGGGGCGGAAAAAAAAACGGGCGGTTAGCGGATGGACACGAATTTCAATTTTAATAAAAATTACAGCTATGCCACTCCTTAAATCGGGATTCATTTTGTTTGGGCTACAAAAAACAGGCTCCCTGTTAACAAAAGAAAGCCGCCACTTCAGGATTATTTTCACATATAAAGAAAACGGGATAAAAGGGAGAGATTCATATAGATTTTGCAAATGGGCATTATTATCATTATCCAGCCATATAATTTCTCTGCTCAAATGCTGTACAAACAATTGCGCTATAGCACTTCACTAAAAAGCGAAAGTTCATTTCTGGGCCAATAAAAAACAACTGTATTTAAACAAAATTTCATGGCAGGATGACTATTTTGCAGTATCGAACTGTCGATTCTGCAGTTAACAAAGTAAGAGAATACATTAAAAACCAGGAGGCCCATCATGAGAATAAACATTTCAACAGGAGTATGACGACGATTATGGAGAAATATGGATTTTACTGCATTATAATGGCTAAAGCCTGGGGTGTAAGATTTTACGGGAGTTGCATCGTATCAGCATTTGGGGCAATAATTTTAGGGCATCCCAAAAGGGCGATGGCAATTCAGGCAGAGCAGGCAATTGAAAAGGCTCATGGCGGTATGCGATATGGATAAGTTCTCCATTATGTAATAATACTGGCATTCTGAATTAGCCTCAGGTTTTCAAACCCTGGGAGGCTTAAATTTAAAGATAAAAGCGCATGGATATAAAGATTCTTCAGGATCAAAAACACCGTCTCACCGGGAATAGATCTCATTCATTGGGCAGGGGTTTAAAGCCATCGTTGACTGCAACAGTTTTTACGCCGCCTGCGAAAGGTTATTCAAACCCTCGCTGCAGGGCAAACCCGTTGTTGTACTGAGCAACAACGATGGCTGCATCGTATCCCGTACTGATGAAGCCAAGGCCCTGGGCATACAGATGGCCGGGCCCTATTACCAGCACAAACAGGAGATCGAAAAAAACAACGTGGCTGTTTTTTCCAGCAATTACCATTTATATGGCGATATCAGCTGGCGGGTGATGGAAACCCTGCGCATCCTTTCGCCGCATGTAGAAGTATATTCGGTTGATGAATCTTTTTTAGACCTCACCGGCATTGATGAAAATAAACTGTACGAGTACTCGCTTTTTTTAAAGCATACCACCGAATTATGGACCGGCATCCCGGTATCCATCGGTGTTGCCCCATCCAAGGTATTGTCCAAAGTGGCCAACCGCCTTGCCAAAAAAAACAAAACGGGTACAAAGGGTGTCATGATCCTGCAAACACCCGAACAGCAGATGGAGGCCCTGCAAAAAACTCCGGTAGAAGATGTATGGGGCGTAGGTGGTGCAGGATCCAAAAAATTACGCCTGTTCAACATCAATACCGCCTGGGACCTGCGCAACATGAGCGAGGAGTGGGCCAGGAAGAACCTCGGTGGCGTTGTAGGTGTAAGGCTGATAAAGGAACTGCGCGGAGAGCCCTGCATAGAAATGAAGGACCCGCTGGAAACAAAAAAAATGATCGCCACCACCCGTATGTTTGGAAAGCCGGTTTATGAAGTGCGGGAATTAGCGGAAGCCGTTGCCACCTATATTACAAGAGCAGCAGAAAAACACCGGCGCCAGGGCAGCGCTGCAAAAAATATCACTGTGTTTGTGGTAACCAACGATTACAGCAGCACTTACGAATACAAACCCGCTACCGGCTCACTGTACACGATCCTCCCCTTTGCCACTTCACTCACCAACCTGCTGATCGAACATGCCATGCCGCTGGTTGACAACCTGTACCGCAGGGGAAGCAAATATTTAAAAGCCGGCGTAATACTTGGCGGCATTGTACCCGACAATGCAGTGCAGTTCAATTTATTTGAACCCCCGCCCGGTGCAAATGAAAAAATACTGATGAAGATGATCGATAATATAAACTTCAGCATGCGGAACGACGTTTTAAAATTTGCCAGCTCGGGCACCAAACGCGACTGGAAAATGCGCCAGGAACTGAGGAGCAAACGCTTTACCACCAGGTGGGATGAATTGTACAAGGTTCGTTAAACACTACCGGTTATTATAAATAAAATACATACTGAACGCAGCAGGATTTACAAAGCAAAGAATATTTTTTACATAATTAACAGGTTTTATACTGTATAAATACAGCCTGTTGCCGGGATGGCACGGTTTTGAGGCTGTTATTTTAAAATAAGTAGATGAGAAAGCAAACAAATAATGATTATTCAGCTGCCAATGGCGGCCACAATCAATTTAAAGAAAGTAAAAAAAATGCCCCGGTTAAAAAAAGTCCGCGTTATATCGATACCGAAGCAGACCTGGGTGAAGGTATCCTGGATGTAGGTATAGAAACGTCCAATACCCATGGCAGGGGAGGTGATCAGCAATTCAACTCCTGGAATTAAAACTTACCGGCATACCATTACGTTGCCGGATTATAACAGTCAACCTGCTTTTTACAATCCGATCTTTTCTCAAAAGTTAATACCCGAAAACCAGTAATTTTGTCCCCGGGGATAAAATTATGATCAAAGAAAATAACCAGTCATGTGCGGTGATCGGTACAGGCGTTTCAGGTATTGCAGCCGCCATACGCATGCGTAATAAAGGTTACCGGGTAACCGTGTTTGAAGCCAATTCATTTCCCGGTGGCAAATGTTCAACAGAAACAAAGGATGGCTACCGTTTTGATATGGGCCCATCGGTATTTACCATGCCGCATTATGTAGATGAACTGTTTAAACTCTCCGGCAAAAACCCACGCGAACATTTTAACTATATACATCTTGACCCGGTGTACAAATATTTTTTTGAAGATGGTACGGCCCTGGATGCTTACCATGGCAAAGAAAAATTTGCTGAACAACTGTCAGCCAAAACAAAAGATAAGAAAGAAGACATCATCAGGTACCTCAACAGAACAGAAACCATTTACAACCTCACCGACGAAGTTTTTTTAAAAATTCGCTGCACCGCCTGAAGAATTTTTTACCTGGCCGGTGGCCAGGGGCATATTGAATTTTGGAAAGATAGGTGCCTTTGACACCATGGCAGGAGCCAATCAAAGATCTTTCAGGGATCCAAGGCTGGTAAAGGTTTTTAACCGCTATGCCACGTACAACGGATCGAGCCCTTACTTATCGCCTGCTACCTTAAATGTGATCGCCCATGTTGAAATTGTAAAGGCGCCTTTTATCCCGAAGGAGGCATGTACAGCATCACCGGTTCAATGGTGCAGCTGGCAAAAGATATTGGTGTACAGTTTAAATTTTCTACACCGGCCAGGGAGATCCTGGTTGAAAATAAAAAGCTACGGGCATCAGGACCGATGCCGGAACCGAAAATTTTGATATTGTTATCAGCAATATGGATGTGTATAACAGTTATAAAAAATTAATGCCGCAGGTAAAAAGGCCGGCAAAAACCCTCGACCAGCCAAAATCGAGTTCGGGCATAATTTTTTACTGGGGCATTAAAAAAGAATTTAAAGAACTGGGGCTTCATAATATCCTGTTCAGCGAGGATTATGAAGCCGAATTCAATACCATCTTTGCCAAAAAAGCGATTTACCACGACCCTACCATTTACCTCAACATAACCAGCAAGCATACCCCAACCGATGCACCGCCCGGCTGTGAGAACTGGTTCTCCTTTATCAATGTGCCCAATAATTCGGGGCAGGACTGGGACATGTTCATTACAGAAGCCCGTGAAAATATGATATTGAAAATAAACAGGGTTTTAAAAACGGATATCAGGCCGCTGATCGAAAGTGAAATGGTCTTTGATCCGAGGGTCATCGAAAACCGTACATCCAGTGCCTTTGGTGCCATTTACGGCAACAGTTCCAACAATAAATTCGCCGCATTTTTTACGGCATGCCAATTTTCAAAAGATATAAAAAACCTTTATTTCTGCGGGGGCAGTGTACATCCCGGTCCGAGTATCCCCCTCTGCCTGCTTTCGGCTAAAATTACCACCGAATTAATCAGTTAATATTGGGTTAGGGCGGCTTATTTAGTTTAAATTTGCACACTTTAATATAAACAGGTTTTAAGCTGCCCGGAACTACAATGTAAAAAAGCAGTAACAGCCGTATAAACCCTTTTAGGGAAGGGGATAATAAACATGAGCAACCCGGCGATCATAGAGATACGGAATTTAACAAAAACATTTAAAGGTGCCAATGAGCCGGCAGTTGATGGCATCTCCTTTTCGATAAAGCGGAATGAGATTTTTGGATTGCTTGGACCTAATGGTGCCGGAAAAACGACCACCATTTCTATTCTTTGCGGCCTTTTCCCGCCAACAGGCGGTAAGGTTTTTATCGACGGAAAAGACCTGCATACCGAAATGCTTGCCATCAAAAATATGATCGGTGTTGTGCCGCAAGATATTGCATTGTATCCAACATTATCTGCACGGGAAAACCTGGCTTTTTACGGGAGTATGTACGGGCTTCATGGAAAAGAACTGAAAAATAACATGGATATATGGCTCGAAAAACTGGGGTTGACCGATGCTTCAAAAAGGCAGGTATCCACTTATTCGGGGGGAATGAAAAGAAGGGTGAATTTAATTGCCGGTGTTTTACATAAACCTTCTATTTTATTCCTGGATGAACCCACGGTTGGCGTGGATGTACAGAGCCGCAATGTGATCATTGAATGCCTGAAAGAGATCAATGCAGCAGGCACCACCATCATTTACACTTCTCACCATATGGAAGAAGCGCAGAATTTTTGCACCCGTGTTTCCATTATTGACCGTGGAAAGATCATAACAGAAGGTACACCAGGTGAATTGATCCGCAACAATGCCGGGTCTACCAACCTCGAAAACGTGTTTTTAAATTTAACCAACCGTAAATTAAGAGACTGATGATGATCAAATTATGGGCAACGGTTAAAAAAGAAACTTTACTCCTGGTAAGGGATAAGGTAGGCCTTTCTATTTTATTCCTGATGCCGATGGCCCTGATCTTAGTGATGACACTGATACAGGATTCAGCTTTTAAAACAATGAATGAAAAAGGGATACCCATCGTTTTTGTAAACAATGATCATGATTCGCTGGGCATTATGATAGAACAGGGATTACGCAATAACGACCTCTGCGATTTTAAAGACAGCATTGATGGAAAACCCGCCACAACTGAGCTTGCCATGAAAGCCGTTGGGGAAGGAAAATTTTTGGTGGGCGTTATCATACCCGCCGGCGCAACGGCTGCCATCCGGAAAAATGTGACAAAACTGGTCAGCGAAACTTTGAATGGAGAAGATACTGCCACAGAAAAACCGGCGCAATTACCCGACTCTGTTGAGATCAGCATCATCATTGACCCGGTTGCCAAAAAATCATTTTTAATTTCTGTAACCAGCAACCTCCGTGAATTCATTTCGGAAGTGAAAACAAAGATCATGTTCCAGACCTTCAGCGACCAGGTTGCGGAAGTGATCCCAGACAAACCAATACACCAAAAAACACATATCAAAGATCACAGATCATCAGCTATACAGAAATTTATGCTTCCAAAACCGCTGATAAAATCGTGCCCAATGCTGTGCAACACAATGTTCCGGCATGGACCATCTTTGCCATGTTCTTTATTGCCATACCGCTGTCGGGCAGCATCCTCAAAGAAAAAAATGAAGGCAGTGTATTCCGGCTATACACCATGCCTACTCCATATTTATTACTGGTAAACGGGAAGATCATCGTATATGTAATAGTATGCCTGCTGCAGTTCATACTGATGCTTTCTGTTGGGAAATATTTTCTACCCATGCTTGGCCTGCCGGCACTGGTTTTGGGCAACAGCCTGGCAGGCATTTTTATATTAACACTGGCTACTGCGTTTGCGGCAACCGGTTATGGTGTAATGGTTGGTACACTGGCATCAACCGAACACCAGGCAGCCATCATGGGTTCGCTTTCCATTTTATTATTATCGGCACTGGGCGGCATTTGGGTACCCAGTTATGTAATGCCGGAAGTGATGCGCAGCATCAGCGCCTGGTCGCCTTTAAACTGGTCGCTGGAGGGATTTTATAAACTGTTTTTACGGGGCGGGCATGTGCCCGATATATTACCGGACGCTTTAAAATTAATGCTGTTCTTTTTTGCCACCATGACCGTCTCTTATTTATATAACAGGAAAAAAAGAACCGTTTAACCCATGGAAACTAACCTGATCATTGAAGAAATAAAGAAATATATCCAGCAGAACATACTGGCATCATCCGTGCATATTGATGCCGGCACCCAGTTAAAACAGGCGGGTATTGATTCATTTTCAACCGTGGAGATCATCCTGTTCATAGAACGAAAGTTCGGCGTATCCATCCCAGATGAAAAACTGATCCCGGATAATTTTAAAACATTGCAGTCATTGGCTGAAACCGTACAGGAACTGATGCCCGGTACATCTTAAAGTGTAGAAGCATGAACTCTTTTAATAAAGCTGATCTTCCAGGAAAAGTAATACTGAGCGGTGCCGATTGTTTTCACCTGGTGCTGGATAAACATGCAGAAAAACACGGTGCCGGCGGCAACGTAATGCGCAAGATCTTTTATTTCGATAAAGCACTGTCATTTGAAAAGATCGATCACGTACTGAAAAGTTCCCCGGTCATTTACTGGCTTTGTAATATCACGCTGGTGCACGGCAATTTATTTAAACTGCCCTACTGGAAATATACCGGGAAGGGCAATGAGATCATTCTAACAGAACACCACTCAGCCATTGAAAATGAGATCCCCGGATCCATATTAACAAGAGACATAACCATCAGGTCTGAACGCTTTATTGAAGCCGACCTGGTATATTACCCCTCGGGCAGCTGTGCTTTTATTGTATCCTGGAACCACATATTACTGGATGCAAAAGGAACAACACTGCTGTTTGAACATTTAAACAGGTTATCATCCGGCATGCCGCAAAATATGAACACCTTTTTCCCGGGACCGGAAAAGAAAACCGGCATCATCACATACATACGCAACATGTACCGGGTAAAAAAATTTGTACAAACATCTGCCAGGCCCCCGGTAAGTTCTGTGGCTTCGCCTATGCAAAAGCATACCGGCGGCAGTACCTGTACCAAAGTCATTTCATTCAGTGTTGCCGAAACAAAAAAAATAAATGAGAATGCTTTTAGATCCGGGTCACGCTTTGGGCCTGCTTTGTATTTGATCGCGGGTTGCTCTCATGTTATTCATTTCCTGAACAGGCAAAGAAATACAGCCGGCGACCTGTGGCTGCCGGTGCCCTATGATGGCAGGCTGCGGGGAGCTGCTGGCCCCCTGATATCTAACTGCGTATCCTTCTTATTTTACCGTATCCCAAAAACCGAACTGGAAAATGTAGCACAAACCGTATCCTGTTTAAGTAAACAAATGACAGCACAGATCAGGGATGGCATACCAAAACATTATACCATGTTCCTGGATATGATGCGGCATGTACCGCTCTGGCTGTATTATTTTTTAATAAGCCGTACCAACAGGGGCGTGTTTGCAAGTTTTTTATTTACTTCTACCGGCGATAATTTCAATGAACTCAGGTCATTATTTGGCGAGCCTGTCCGGAATATCAATATGATCCCTGCATTAACGTTTCCGCCTGGTTTGACATTTGTATTTTTAAAGCATGATGATGCACTCCATATAAATATTGCCTACTCGCCGGATGTGGTAAGCAATAATGAACTACATTTAATTGAAGAGAAAATAAAGGAAATTTTACCCGGAAATTATTAATGGATACCATACAACATACCGATATAGTTGTTTTAGGCGGCGGCGCTGCCGGCGTTGCTGCGGCTGTTGCTGCTGCCCGCAAGGGCCTGCGGGTAATACTGATTGAACGCAATGCCTTTTTGGGCGGTAAAGCAACTGCTGCCGAAGTGGGCACGGTATGCGGTTTATATCATTTCAGTAAAACTGAAAAGGCAACCTATATTGTAAACGGTTTTGCAAAAGAGTTTGCTGAAAAATTACAGGCTGCATCCAACAGTGCGCCTTTACACGGGCCGGAGGGCTTACACTATTTACCATATGATGTGGAAGCTTTTAAAAAAAGCTGCCTCGAACTGGTGAACGAAAATAAGATCCAGGTATATTTTAATGCGGTATTGCAACAGGTAACTGTTGAGCAGCATAAAATAAGATCTGTATCCATCATTGCAGCCGGGAACCCGGTCAACATCCAATTACAGTCACTTATTGATTGCTCAGGCGACAGTATCATTAGCCAGGCGGCACATTTACCTTTACTTAAAAGTGAAGATTACCAGGCTGCGGCGCAGGTATTTACCATGCAGGGTGTAACCGAAACCAATGAATTTAAACTGGGCATGATCATGATGAAGGCATTGAGATCGGCGATAGACAACAACCTGCTGGGTGATTTTTATGACCGCGTTTATATTGTGCAGGGATCCTTAAAAAATAATTGTGTTGTTTTAAAGATCGGGATACCCCTTCCCGTTACCTATGCACCCGGTAATTTGCAGGAACTGAGGACCGTTGCCCTCAGCTTTGTGGAGAACCTGTCGGGGTATCTGATAACCCATGTAGAAGCTTTTAAAAATGCCGCCATCAAACATATTGCCCCCGAACTGGGTATCCGGATCGGGCAACGCAGCACCGGCAAATATATACTCATGGAAGAAGATGTTTTGGGTTGCAGGAAATTTGATGATGCCATAGCCAATGCATCCTGGCCCATTGAAATATGGGAACAGGACAGGCGTGTAAAAATGCGTTATTTTAACCTGGATGACCATTACCAGATCCCGGCCGGTTGTTTACAGTCGAACAGTATCAATAATTTATTTTTTGCCGGCCGCAATATTTCGGCAACAGATGCGGCCATTGCCAGTGCCCGGGTAATGGGCATTTGTTTACAAACAGGCTATGCTGCCGGCTGCCTGGCTGCAGCCGCTGCCTTACAACATTCATTACCAGATGCGGTAAAAGACATTCAAAACGAGCAATTGTAAGTATTTTTGCCCGATGAATGATTTGCCTGTATATGAAATACTGAGATCGGCTTCCCGCGATTGGCCCAAAAATCCTGCAGTTTATGATGAGCATGGGGTGATGAACTTCGGTGAATTATTTAAAGAAGCAGAGGAAATGCGCCTGCAATTAATGCGTTTAGGCATTAAAGAAGGGATGGGCATTGGCGTAATGGCGGCCAACGGGCGGCATTTCATCATTGGAATTTTTGCGGCGGTTGGCTGCGGGGCTGCTGTAATGCCCATGTCGCCGCAATTAAAAAGAGCTGAGATCGATGATATTTTACAGGAAGCAAAACTGCATGCGGTCATCGATGACAGGTCATCTATTCAGCCGTTGGATACCATTGAAACGGTTATCCCGTTAAAACAGGGTTCTTTCCGCTTTTCATATACCCATATTCATGAATCGGTGGAATTTGCACCCTTTGTTCATCAACCTGCCTTTATCCGGTTCACTTCCGGCACTACCGGAAAATCGAAAGGCGTCATTGTTTCCCACCGTTCGGTAATTGAAAGAATTGATGCTGCAAACCTGGGACTTGAACTTGGCCCCGCAGATACTGTTGTGTGGGTATTGCCGATGGCATATCATTTTATGGTATCCGTTATACTGTATGTAAAATTCGGCGCAGCCATTGCAGTGGCAAGAGATTTCCTGGCAAAAAATATTATTGAGATCACCAACCTGCACACAGGTACTTTATTATATGCATCCCCGGTTCAGATCAGGTTACTGGCCAATGATGCGGGCCAGGAACAAATGCCTTCGCTTAAAAAAGCCATCTCTACTTCTGCAGCCATTTCACTGGATGTATGTAAGGCTTTTAAAGAGCGTTTTAACCTGGATGTAAGCCAGGCTTATGGCATCATTGAAATTGGCTTACCCATGCTGAACTTTGTAAAATCGGCCGAACACCCCGAAGCGGTAGGTTATGCATTGCCCGGATATACGGTTGATATTTTAGATGAGCACAACGAACCCTTGCCAAACGGCAGCATTGGTAACCTGGGTATTAAGGGCCCCGGCATGTTTGATGCTTATCTTATACCGCCAACCTTACGAAAAGATGTTTTACAAAACGGGTATTTTTTAACGGCTGATCATGCTTCCAAAACGGATGATGGATTAATAAAAATTGAAGGCCGGTCAAGATCTGTTATCAATATTTCCGGCTTAAAGGTTTTCCCGAAGAAGTGGAAGCTGTACTGGAAATGATCCCGGAGATCAAACAGGCACGTATCAGCAGCAGTCCGCACCCTTTACTGGGCCAGGTCATTGAAGGCGAAATTGTTTTGCATGAAGGCGAAACCGTTGATGTGGAGGATGTTTTATCTTACTGTAAAAAAAGGCTTTCGGCCTTTAAAGCCCCGCAACGTTTGACCATTGTGAAATCTTTGCCGATGACGGGAGTGGGAAAATGCAAAGGTATTAAAAGGTTAATTGGTTTATATGTTAATACGTTAATCCGTTAATTAGTTAATCTGTTAATACGTAAATCCGTTAATTCGTAAATCAACAGGAACATTTGTTTGTTTACCGTATTTATATTGTTTTTACTTTAGCCCTTTGAGCTTAGCTCTTTGGCTTTCTCATAGATCACAATATTCATGAGGATCAGCAGCATGCCATAAAAAACATCTTCAAATGGAATAGTATGGATACGGATGCCCAGGTTTTCGGCATCATTGTATAATACTACAGGAATAGCCGTGAGGAATCCATTTACCACCAGGAAGGGAATTAAGCAGATGGCGTATGATATTAAAAATGAAACAGCATCAAATCCTTTAAAAAATTCCCTGAATAAATAAAGGGTCAGTATAAAAAATCCGGTAATAATAAATGTCCAGCCGGTATATAATTTGTCAAAATAAATTATCCCGGCGATCAATAACATAACAGCTATTATTTGTAAGATCCGGTCGGCCATTTTTTTATTGACCAGGTTTGGGAAATAACTTCTTACACAGGCATAAATAAACACACAGCAATAAGGTACAATAAAAAAGAAAAGGACCTCTTCTATGGGCAGGTTGTTCAATTTTATTCCGGTGATGTATTCCTCATTAAAACGCCACACGCCTTCTGATGTAAAATAAATATCCCAAAAGATATACAATAATGCCGGGATGAACATGGATGGAAACAGGTATTTCCAGTTTTTATAAAAGGCCACTTTTTTATCAAAGCTCAAAGCCAGTGGGCCTGCCAGGGATGCAGCAAGTATCAGGAAATATGTGTAGTGAGGATTCAATGTTCAACAGGTTAAAAATTTGTCAGCCTGAGCCTCGGGTCGAAGGCGGGGTTGAGAAGTAAAATGGTATACATTATATACCGCCTTCGACAGGCTCAGGCTGACAGTAAATTTATTAAAGTGTACTCAAAAAAAACAAATTAAACAATTCAGGCCGAAACTGTTTCTGTAATACCAACCTGTTTGGCATTTCTTTTTTTATCGGCCCTGACCTTATCCCAGTACTTTTTGTTTACCCAAAGCATACCGAAACTTTCACCTTCTTCCTTATCCAGGTGTTTATGATGCATTTTATGTGACCAGCGCAGGGCCCGTACATAGGTGTTGTTGCTGCGGCTGAACCATTTAAAGCGCTGGTGAATGATCACTTCATGCACCAAAAAATAGGCAAGGCCATATAAAGTAAACCCTGCACCGATGGAGATCATCCAGTATTGTTTATAAATAACACCAAACATAATAAGTAACCAGCTGGGTATGGCAAAAATGAGAAAGAAGGCATCGTTCTTTTCAAAAAAACCGGGTTCCTTCTGGTGATGGTCTTTATGCAGGTACCAGCCTACGCCATGCATTACATAGCGATGCAGCCACCACGTAAACCCTTCCATTAAAATGAAAGTGACCAGTGTAATCCCTATGTATAAAAACCAATTCATCAGAAACATCATACATTTTAATTCAAAAACGTGCGCAATAATAAAAAGAACATGAGTTGAATGAGTAACAAATTTACAGCGAATTTGTTTTGTTTATTAAATTTTGTAAAATGAAATACAGATAATAATACCAAACTGACCACAAACCAGCATAAATAGTTGAATATCGGAATGGTACCATCACCACCCCATGTCCAATAACCCAGTTTTACGGCCACCGGCTCCATCAGCCAGTCGAAAAAAACGGCCAGCGTAGCGCCATCAATGATCACCGACAGGGCCTTTAATGCCAGGGGAGTTTTGCCGGTATCGGCAGCGATCCGGTTAATGGCTTTCATCAATAAGGTATGTATAGCGATACCGCAACAGTAAATGATGATGAACCAGTTGATGCCGATCAGCAGGGGTACGTTCATTACCTGGCTGCCCAGTACACTGCCATAGGTATAATCTCCAAAAAGAATACCGGTGTTAATTCCGACCATTTCTACTGCAACGCCAATAACAAAACAGGTAAATACAAAAAGAAAGAAATATATATTTTTCTCCTGCTGTGTCCAAACCAGCAATGCAAAAGACAATAATAAATTAAAGGGGGTGGCTGCCAGGAAAAAGGTTTTATCAAAAAACAATAACCCTGTCAAACCTATAGTATGAAACAAAACAGCAATAGCTGTGGCGATCTCAAATTTAGTGAACCTGTTTAACACGAAATATTTTTTTTCGGCTGAGCTGATCAATTGGAAGCCTTTTCAAGATACGCTTCCATTTTTGGAAATGCAATTTTAAACCATTCGGTATATTTCTGCGGATGGGAATGAATTGAATTTTTGATCTCTTCAACCGGTTTAAAACAATAATCACTCACTTCTTCAGCATTGGGTGTTATCGTACCGTTGTAGGTGCCCACAAAAACATGGTCAAACTCATGCTCGGTAAGTCCATTATCGAAAGGCGCCCTGTAAATAAAATCAAATGCTTTTTTTAAATGGGTATTAAAACCCATTTCTTCCTGCAAACGGGACTGTGCTGCGGTTAAAGTTTCCTCCCCTGGTTTGGGATGGCTGCAACAGGCATTTGTCCATAAGCCGGCGCTGTGGTATTTTTTATCAGCTCTTTTCTGCAACAGTATTTCTCCTTTTTCATTAAACACAAAAACGCTGAAAGCCCTGTGCAGCAGGGCTTTTTTGATGAACTTCCATTTTTTCCATGGTGCCCGTTTGCACATCATGTTCATTGACCAGAATAACTTCCATACATGCTTTACCTCCTAATATAAATTGAATTGGCTTCTTAATCCTGCTTTAGCTACAATATAGGCTTTGCCATAATTGGGTATCCGGATACGTTGTTCCATGATATTGGCAGGTGCGGTACGTTTTATTTTTTTAAACAGCGACAGGTAGTATTTATAGGCTACATATACCCCAAACCTTGCTTTGGCAGGTAAATTCAATATCCCTTCATACGCATTTTCAAAATCAGCGGCGATATCATCCTCGATCTGTTTTTTCATGCAGGATGTAAAGTTTGTAAAATCCACTTCCGGGAAATAGGACCTGTTCAACTGTTCATAATCGGCTTTCACATCCCGTAAAAAATTAACTTTCTGAAATGCTGCGCCCAATGCCTGTGCTGATGGCTTCAGGTCGTTATACATATTTTTATCCCCTTCACAAAAAACATAGAGGCACATCAGTCCCACTACTTCGGCACTGCCATAAATATATTCTTTATAGCCATTGCTGTTATATTCCGTTTTGCTGAGATCCATTTCCATACTGCTGAAAAATGCTTCGATCAGGTCATGGGAAATATTATAATCCCTCACCGTTATCTGGAAACTGTGCAGGATGGGGTTCAGGCTGATACCCCTCTCGATGGCAGCATAGGTATCTTTTTTAAACTCAGTGAGCAGTTCTTCTTTTTTTATACTGGTGAAAAGTATCCACGATCTCATCTGCAAACCGTACAAATCCATAAATATTATAGATCGGCGTTCGCAGTTCGGGATGCAGCAACTTAATAGCGCTGCTGAAAGAAGTACTGTACTTCTCGGTTACAGCTTTGCTGCACTGCTGACTAACATCATGGAAAAGTTTAATCATTTCCTTTTACAAATTTCGTTTTTAATTACTATATGGTTTTTAACGCGTATGCTAAAATACAGTATTTCCTATTGCCGTAGTTCTTAAAACTTTCATATAACAGCTTAAAAAAATATCTTAATTATCCATAGTACTTTGTTGCTTCTTTGGCAACAACCTCCCCGCTGATAAGGCTGGGTGGCACACCCGGACCGGGAACTGTAAGTTGGCCGGTGTAAAATAAGTTTTTTATTTTAATACTCCTGCAGGCAGGCTTTAAATTTGCTGTTTGCATTAAAGTATTTGCCAATCCGTAAGCATTTCCTTTAAAGGAATTATAATCATGTATAAAATCACTAACGGAGTAGGATCTTTTATAAATGATCGATCCCTTTATATTTTGCCCCGTATATTTTTCAAACCGGTCCAGTATTTTTTCAAAATATCTTTCTCTCAGTTCTTCGGTATCGCCTTGTAAACCGGTGGCAACCGGGATTAAAAAAAACATATTCTCCTGCCCGGCCGGTGCAACTGTTTCATCAGTTACAGAAGGGGTACAAACATAAAACAAGGGATCAACGGGCCATTGTTTTGATGTATAGATCTCTTTGCCATGTATCTCAAAATCGCTGTCGAAAAACAGGGAGTGGTGTAAAACGCCTTCCAGTTTTTTATCGAGGCCAACATAATATAATAAACAACTGGGTGCCATTATCCGTTTTTCCCAGTACTTGTCACTGTACCTTCTGCAGTTTTGCGGCAGCAGTTTGGTTTCAATGAAATGATAATCTGCTGCACCTATAACCACATCTGCTTTCAAAGAATTGGTCCCGATGGCTGACCGGTGAGCAATTGGCAATTGGCAATTACTTCCACTGCCTTACCCTTTTCAACTTTTATTTCACATACATCACTGTTGAAAATAAATTTTACGCCCAGTTCTTCTGCAACGCTGAACATCCCTTCCACAATTTTATACATGCCTTCGTGCGGGTACCAGGTACCGAGTTTGATATCAGCATAATTCATCAGGCTGTACAGGGCCGGTGTATTTTCGGGCAAAGCGCCCAAAAACAAAACCGGGAACTCAAGCAATTGCTGCAGTTTTGGGTTTTTAAAATGTTTGCTGATGTGTTTTTTCATGGAAGTGAACACATCCAGTTTAAAAACACCTTTCACCAATTCCCAATCCAGGAATTCGGTATAAGACTGTCCTGGTTTATGCACCAGCTTATTAATTCCCACTTCGTATTTGTAAACCGCTTCTTTCATAAAGCTGTCCAGCATACTGCCACTGCCCGGTTCAATATTTTCAAATAACTTTTTCAGCGCTTCGTAATCAGCCGGAATATCCATCGGTGCATCTTTCCCTCCGGGGGCCTGTGGCCAGTAAACACGGTAGGATGGATCCAGCCTGTCGAGCTTATAATAATCCGAAACCTTTTTTCCAAAACTGTTAAAAAATCTTTCAAACACTTCCGGCATCCAGTACCAGCTTGGCCCCATATCAAAAATGAAACCGGCTTCCTTCAGCTGCCTGGCTCGTCCGCCGGGTGTAGACTGTTTTTCAAGAACCGTTACATGCCATCCTGCTTTAGCCATAAAACAGGCTGCAGATAAACCTGCAAAACCGCTTCCTATAATTACTGCTTTTTTCAATCTGCTAAAATACGGTATTGCCTGTTATCGTAATCAGTACCGGTGGGTATTATTTCTACACTAAAACCTGGTTAATTGCTGCTTTAATAATTTACGTGCAAAATGTATCCTGCTTTTGATGGTACCCAGCGGTTCCGAAAGGATATCAGCTATCTCATGATATTTGTATCCTTCAAAATATAACTCAAAAGGGCTTTTAAAAATTTCCGGTAATTGATGAACCGCTTCTTTGATCTCTTTCATAGAAAGGTTGGTTTCTGCGGTATTTGCCGTTGTAAACTGGTTATAGTCCAGTAAAAAATCATTGGGTGTATTATCAAAGATCGTGTTCTGCCTTGCGCTGCGCCGGTAATTGTTGATGAATATATTACGCATGATGGTGTACATCCATGCTTTTATATTGGTTCCGGAATGGTATTTTTCCCGGTTGGCCAATGCCCGGTATAAGGTTTCCTGGATAAGGTCTTTTGCAGATTCCATATCCCTGGTCAAAGTCATGGCAAATGGCTTTAAATATTCTGAATTACTGATCAGTGATTGGTTGAATTCGACTGTTGACATATCTTTTTGTTTAACTAATAAAACATAAAGCTAAACAAAATGTTTGATAAAATTGTCTTTTTTGTTTAATTTTTTTAAATAAACATTAAACAGACTGAAAACCAAATGATTAGTGATGCTGAAAATTAAATCCAACCGAACTCTCATTTGGACGATAGGAAAATCTGAAATAAAACAGTTAGATTTCTCTCCCGATTATCGGGATCGAAATGACAAAAACAAATGGACTGTCATGTCGACGATAGGAGACATCTGTAACTGATACCGGATCTAAGATCCGGTCATAAACCGGTAATGAATTCCATCACTTCTGCATAAGATCTTTTAAATTGAATGGGGGGAAGGATCTTTTTTCGTAGGTTGTTGTAAGCAGCCCGGATATTATAACCCGGGTATCCGGTATCCTTTTACCCAGGCCTTCCAGGAATTTATCAATATTAAATTTAGCACCCGATGTGGTTAAATGGGTATATAAATAATCAGGCTTTTCAACTTTGCCAGCTGTTCAACATCACTCAACGGAATACTGCAACCCAGGTAAATTGTTTTGACGCCTTTGCTTTTCAGCATATAATTGATAAAAAGCAGGCTCAATTCATGATATTCGCCTTCCGGCAAAAACAATAAGACCGTCTTATCACTTTGAACAGAACTCCGCACCATTTCAATACCAACGATCAGTTTTTGGCGGATGATATTGGTGACCAGGTGCTCCTGCCCGGGATTAATATGATTGGTTAACCAGAGTATCCCAATTTTTTCGAGGAAAGGGAAAATGATCTGCGAGATCGTTTTTTCAATACCGCGGGCGCTGATATAATCATCAATCACATTTTCGAAACCTTCCATATCCAGGTCAACCATATACTGGATCATGGAATTAACAATGCGGTCGAGCTGGGCCTCCTGCTGATTCAGTGAAAGGATCTTTTCACGGATCTCTGCGGGGTTCATTTTATCGATATGCGAGATCTTAAACCCGAATTTATTGAGCAGTGCCACATTCAGTATGGTCTTCAGTTCATCATTGCTGTAAAAGCGGATATTGGTACCGGTGCGGTTGGGTTTCAAAAATGAATAGCGTTGTTCCCAGATACGGATGGTATGGGCTTTGATGCCGGATAAGTTTTCAAGGTCCTTAATGGTGAAAGAATGCATATGGATTGTTTTATCTAAGCATATTACACTTACCGGCGCATTTTGTTTAAAGTTGGTTTTATAAAGTTAGTCTATTTGCCTAAAAAGGGCGGGGCGGCAGATCTTTAAAGATCTTGTGAGTCAACCGGTTTTCAGGAAACAATATCGACCAGGCTGTAAGGAATATGATCATACCATCGGTGTAGAGTGATGCATTTTTTTGATACCACAGTTCCAACGCACCTTTATATGGATAAATGGAAGCGTACATGGCCTGGGGGTTTGCTGCATCAGAAACAATTTTCTCTTCATCCCGGAAAATGAGTGAGCCGATGCCGGTTATACCGGGTTTGCAGTTATAAATTACCTGTTGTACATGTTCGGGATATAATTTAAAACTCACATCCATCAGGGGCCTGGGGCCCACAATGCTCATATCACCCCTGAATACATTGAATATCTGCGGCAGTTCATTTATCTTGGTCATCCGCAACAGCCGGCCGAATTTTGTCACCCTCGGGTCGTTTCTCAACGTAATTTCGCCCGTACCCTATATTCGGGCTGTTTTTCATCATGGTGGCAAATTTCCAGATATTGAAAAGCCGGTTCTTATACCCCACCCTTTTTTGAAAATAAAATACCTCGTGTTCGCCGGTAAACCATAAAATAAAAATGGAAGGAATGAGCAATGGAGATAAAAGTATCAGTGCAATGGATGCAATTAGGATATCGATTATTCTTTTTAAAAATCTGTACATAGTTGATAGTTGTCCGTGTTTCGTTGACGGGATCTTGATACTGGATACTGGATATTGACAGCATCCTTATACTCCATCCAGCATCCGGCATCCAGTATCTAGAACACCTGCTTGATCTTTTCACATACCCCTTTCATTTCTTCATTGGTAATATTCGTTGAGCATGGAATGCTTAAACAACGCTTGTACACATAATCGGACCGGTTGTTCTTGTTATAAAAGATATTGCCGGTAAACATACGCAGTTGATTCATGGGTACCCAAAAAGGGCGGCTCTGCATTTTATGATCGTTCAGGATCTTCAGCACATCTTTTTGCTTTTCCGTCATGATGGTAGGTAACCAGCAATTGGGGTTTACATCAGCATGAACTTCCTGGAAGCTGATATCGCCCACACCCTGCAATTCATTTTTATAAAATGCCGTGATTTCATGTTTTCGTTCAATGAACCAGGCAGCAATTCCATTTGTGCCACACCCATGGCAGCCGCAACGTTTACCAGCCGGTAGTTATAGCCGATCTCGTCATGCACGTATTCAAACGGATCACTCTTGGCCTGGGTGGTTAAATGCTTGGCCTTTTTTGCCAATGCTTCATCATCAGTAACGATCATGCCGCCGCCGCCGGTAGTAATTATTTTATTGCCGTTATAACTGAAGGTGCCCATCAACCCAAAACTGCCGGCATGTTTTCCCTTGTAATAAGAACCAAGTGCTTCTGTACTGTCTTCAATAACGGTTACATGATGTTGTTTGGCCAAAGCCATCAGCCTGTCCATATCGCCAATATTTCCCAATACATGCACAGGCATTAACACGGGGATCCTGCGGCCGTCCTTTTTATAATGACAAACGCCGTTACGCTGCTCTGTTTCTTCGGTAAAGAACTGTTCCAGCAGGTCCAGGTCCATTTGCCAGGAGCCGGGATGGGTATCGATCAATATGGGGTCGGCACCGGTATATTTAATGGAATTGCAGGTAGCTATGAACGTGATATTGGGTGTGATCACGTAATCATCTGCATTAACGCCCATCATCACCAGGCATATATGCAGTGCTGTGGTACCGCTGCTGGTAGCAACAGCATACCTGGTGCCTGCGAATTCAGCACTCATTTTTTCAAACTGGTCAACATAAGCCCCTACACTGCTTACCCAGCCTGTATCCAGGCAATCCTTTACATATTTCCATTCGTTGCCGGCCATGTTGGGGCCACTGAGTAACAGCATAATTTTTTATTTTTTGTTTTCAACATTATGTTTCCCGGAGAGATCGCTGTGCAAACCTATATAAAAAAAATGCTCCAGCCTAAAGACGGAGCAAATCTACAATCAATAAGGTCTATTTAGCCTGCCATATTCAATAAAAATGAAAAACTGCTTCCTGATCCAATTTCACTTTGTACCTGGATACTACCGCCCTGTGCTTCAATAAATTCTTTTGAAATGGCAAGCCCTAAACCTGTGCCGGTTTTGCTGCTGCCCGGTACTTTAAAATACCGGTCGAATATCTTAGGAAGGTATTTATTGTCAATTCCTTTTCCGAAATCTTTAACAGTAAATTCCACAGCATTTTTATTCGGGCAATATGTATTTCCAACGGTACTGTTCTCCGGTGAAAATTTTATCGCATTGGTAAGTAAATTGATCAATACCCAGGCCGTTTTTTCCATATCAGCATTTACCAAAGGAAGATTTTTATCTGTATCTATTTTTATTGCTATCTGTTTTTGCTGCGCTTTAAACTGTACCGCTTCTACAGCCTTTTGTACAATATCAGCTGAGTTTACGGGCTGCAGTTTTAATTGTATGTTCCCTGTTTCAACCCTGGCTCATATTCAATAACTCGCTTGTTATTTTCAATAACCTTTCCGAATCATCTGAAATACTTTTAATAAGCTCGGTTTTGTTCTTCATTTAAATTGCCTACCCGGTTATCGCTTAATAACTGGGCACTCATTTTTATAGAGGAAATGGGCGTTTTTAATTCATGAGACACAGTGGCAATGAAATTTGTCTTTGCTTCATTCAGTTCATGAAATTGAGTGACATTTCTCAATACGATCACCTGGCCGATCACTTCATTATTATTGGTAACATTTAAAACATCTTTAATAAAATAACTCTCTTTGTTATCTGCATATATCTTAAGTTCTTTTTTTAGATTATCCTGTATTAAGGTTCTCATCAGGTCATTGTTTACAGCCACATCAGCCGAATATTTACCAAGAACCTGTGCTTCTTTAACCCCTAATAATTTTTCGGCAACAGCATTTAAAAAAAGTATTTTTTGTTTTGCATCAAAACCAATGATCCCATCTTTCATCTGGTTGATGATCGTTTCAATGCGGCTTTTTTCAAAACGTACCTGCGCAATGTTGCTTCGTTCATAATCGTCCAGTTTTTCGGCCATGCTGTTAAAGGCATTGGCCAGGTCACCGAATTCATCGTTTTGTTTAAGGTGTATACGTTTGCTGTAATTTTTTCCGGCTATTTCCCTGATACCTTCATTTAAAGCATGTATTGGCGTGGAAATAACAGACGGAAAATTAACAACAAAGCTGAACGTTATTAATCCTGCTACTGTAAAAATTAATGTAAGCCAGAATAAAGCAACATCAGTTGTATTATTGGCAACTTCGTTTTTACGGATAATGGCCTGCTGGTTCAAATCATTTAAAATCAGCAGAGATAACCTCACCAGGTTATACCTGCCGGAATCCTTTGGTTCATGTATAAGGCCCGGCAGATTATTCCTGATCTCCTGTGTTACTTCTTTCTCTCCCGGCTCTGTTATATTGGATTCCTGTTTTACCAGGTTTCTGTAAATAAGTCAATGGCTTCATTTTTTGCAGGCATATCTTCCAGCGCCTTCAGCATTTTATTCGTGTACTGTAAAGTTTCCAGGTTATTTTTCAACACAGATTTTGAATCATTACTGAACCGGTTTATAAAAAAAATAGAAAGTATACCAAATGCCATGATCAGTGCAAACAGGAAAGATAATCCCAAGGACCAGTTTTGTTTTTAATCGCATATTATGATAAAATTACTATATCGATATCGGCTGCTGATAATTTTTTGAGCAACTGGTTAAAAACAGCCGTATTCAAAATTACATTCCACAAATTTAAATGTGGTTTTCCCAGGCAAATGGTGGTGATGCCTTTTGTGTGGTTGCTTCAATGATTCCTTTGGCTATATTGCTGCTTTTAATTCTTATTATTTCAGCACCCAATTCTGTTGCCAGTTTAAAATTATTGATCAAATGCCTTTGTGCTGCCAGGCCGATCTTATCACCCTCTTCCTTCGGCGTCTGCACATATAATAAGTACCAGTTACTGTTGTAGTAAGAGCAAGCCTGGCTGTTTTACGGATCACTTTTTTTGCTATCTCATGATTACTGCTGATGCAGGCCAGGAAACGTTCTGCTTTCAGATGGGCATTGCGGGGCAGTACCGTTTCAATTTTTCTTTCTACCTGGGAGGCTACTTCTTTCAATGCCAGTTCCCGTAACTGCAAAATTTTTTCGCTCTTAAAAAAATTCTGCAGCGCCCTTTCGATCTTATCCGGCGCATATATTTTTCCTTCTTTTAACCGGGTTACCAGTTCGTCGGCAGTGAGGTCAATATTCACCACTTCATCTGCCTGTTGCAATACGATATCAGGGATCCGTTCGGTAACATCAATGCCTGTTATTTCTTTTACGTCCTGGTACAGACTTTCAATATGCTGGATATTTACAGCACTTATTACATTGATGCCTGCATCTAAAATATCCATCACATCCTGCCAGCGCTTTTCGTTCTTGCTGCCTTCAATATTGCTGTGTGCCAGTTCATCAACAACCACTACTTCGGGATGCAGGTTAATTACTGCCTGCACATCAAATTCTTCCAGTTCTTTTCCTTTATAAAATAATTTTCGCCTGGGTATCACAGGCAGGCCTTCCATCAGGGCATGCGTTTCCCTGCGGCCATGCGTTTCTATATAACCGATCTTAACATCAACACCATTCCGCAACAGGGTTTGTGCTTCCTGCAGCATCCGGAAAGTCTTACCCACACCGGCACTCATGCCAATGTAAATTTTAAACTTCCCTTTCCGGCTTTTTTGCGGATGAGGTCTAAAAAGTGTTCTGCATTTTTTTCCAGTTCCGGCATAATTTAAAAACTTACAGCAATGGAAGAAGTAATAAAGGTATTATTATTTGATACTCCACTGCGTTTTGTAAAAATATCATCCTTGCTGTTCAACGATCTCAATTCCATCCTGATAACAGCATTTGGTATTGGCACATAATCTACATTTACAGAAAACCCGGCTGTTTGAAAACCATTGGGTGTGCCGCTGGTAATGATCACTCCATACTTATCGTTGTAATATTCTCCTCTTGCTGCAATGATCCATTTAGGACTGGCTGCATATTTTATGATTACCACCGGCGAATACCAGGTATTAAATCATTGCTTCCTTTTGTTTTCTGTTCGAACCAATATCAAAACCTGCTATGATACCAAACTTGTTTGTAATACTAAAAATACCATACAGGTTGTGAAAGTAACGCCATAATCTTGTACTATCGGGTTTATCCGTACCAATAAATGTGCTGTAATTTAAAGTGATGTTTGCATTAGGCTTGTATTGCAACTGTGTACCATAACTCATCAGCGAATTGGCATCCACTCTTTTAATACGCTGCCAGCCGTTTAATACCAAACCACTTATCATCCACTTATTATTATCGCTGGTATAAGTAAGTTTGGCGCCGCTTTCAAAATAGGGTGAGTTATCTGCCAAAATACTCCTTGTAAGCGTCCAGCAATCTTTTGACACAGCACTTTCAAAACCGATATGAGAAGCAAAAATGCCGGCATCTATCCAGAGATTTTTCTTCTTAGAGATCTTTAAACCGGCATTGGCTTCATAAATATTTTTTAATACCGCCTGTTTCTGCCGCGTAGTTGGCATTCATGTAGGTTCCTGCTGCCAATGGCAAGATTAGCCCTTACCCTTTCGGCATTATAACTGCCTTTTAAATATCCCAGGTTTAGGTTGAATTCGTTGTGGCGGTTGTGACTGTAAATAAAGCCCGGCCTGTTATTATCTGCAGGCTTATTAAAGTCGTATTGATAATAGGCTTCCACATAACCACTGAAGCTGAAAGGGTTTGCTGTTGGCTCTGCTGTTTTAGCAGAATCCTGGGCGAATAAATTTGATCCTGCTATAAGCATAGCTCCTAATAATAACTTTTTTCATCGTACTCGATTTGATCGTTGATCTCTCACCCTCCGGGGGTTGTTATTTTAAATTATCTAATTCAATATTTAATTGTAATACATTTACTCTTTTTGTTCCGAATAAACCGGCCAAAGGATATTCAATACTTTTTTCAATCAAATCATTAACGTTTTCAACCGGGATATTTCTTGCTACAGCTATCCTTTTTACCTGCACATAAGCTCCCTGAACTGAGATATGCGGATCAAGGCCTGCACCGGATGCTGTTACCAGGTCGGAGGGGATCTCCTCTTTTTTTCACAGCCGGGTTATGTACCAAAAAAGAATCTATCCTGTCCTGCACCTGTTTCAGGTAATCAGGGTTTGAAGGGCCTTTATTACTGCCGCCTGAACCTGCTGCATTATAATCAACAGCCGAAGGGCGGCTCCAGAAATATTTATCTTCTGTGAATTTCTGGCCCAGTAATTTCCAGCCTACAACACGGTTATTGGTTGTAACTGTTTCACCTTTCCCTTTACCAGGTGCCAATTGTGCCCCTGCGAGTATCAATAAAGAATAAATACCCATAAAGAATACCATACAAACCAGGGTAAGTCTTATTGCGGGCAGAATATTTTGTTTCATTTTATAAATTTTAAAAATTAAATCCTTGTTTTAGCCCCCGTAGCGTTCACGAGGTTAGTGCATCAGAACCATATACTTACCAAAAGGTCAATTAATTTGATGCCTATAAAAGGCACGATGACACCCCCCAAACCATAGATGAGTAAATTTCTCCTTAACAGCAGGGATGCGCCAATGGGTTTGTAAGCCACCCCTCTCAAAGCCAATGGAATTAATAATGGAATAATGATGGCATTGAAGATGATGGCAGAAAGTATGGCGCTTTCGGGACTATGTAACTGCATAATGTTCAATCCCTGCAATGCCGGGATGGAAGCAATGAACAACGCAGGAACGATCGCAAAATATTTTGCCACATCATTGGCAATAGAGAAAGTGGTAAGTGTTCCTCTTGTCATCAATAATTGTTTTCCAATTTCAACGATCTCAATCAATTTTGTGGGGTCATTGTCCAGGTCCACCATATTACCTGCTTCTTTTGCTGCTGCAGTTCCGCTGTTCATGGCTACACCCACATCTGCCTGTGCAAGGGCCGGTGCATCATTTGTTCCGTCTCCCATCATAGCTACCAGCTTGCCACCCTGCTGCTCTTTTTTAATGTAGTTCATTTTGTCTTCCGGCCTTGCTTCGGCAATAAAATCATCCACACCAGCTTTCTCTGCAATGAACTTCGCAGTTAACGGGTTATCGCCTGTGACCATCACGGTTTTCACACCCATTTTACGAAGCCTGTCAAAACGTTCCTGTATGCCGGGTTTGATGAGATCCTGCAATTCAATTACACCCAATACCTTGTCATTCTGGCTAACAACCAAGTGGTGTTCCCCATCAGAAGAAATAAGCCTAACCCTTTCTTCAGTACCGGCTGGAAAACTGTTGCCTGCTTTGAGTATTTTATTTTTTATGGCATCAAAAGCTCCTTTACGGATCTTTATTCCATCCATGTCAATTCCGCTGCTTCTTGTTTCAGCAGTGAATGCAATAAACTTCACTTTATCATTTTGCAGCGTAGGCTTTTTGATATTTTTTGCTTCAGCCAGTTCAATGATCGATTTCCCTTCCGGTGTTTCATCTGCTATAGAAGCAAGCACACAGGCTTCGGTAAAAACATTTTCATCTACATCTTTTTCGGGCCAGAAATGAGTTGCCTTCCTGTTACCAATGGTGATGGTGCCGGTTTTATCCAGTAACAAGGTATCCAGGTCACCGGCAGTTTCAACAGCCTTGCCACTTTTAGTGATCACGTTTGCCCTTAATGCCCTGTCCATTCCGGCAATACCAATTGCAGATAACAAACCTCCGATGGTTGTTGGTATCAGGCAAACAAATAAAGATATAAATGCTGCTATGGTTATAGGGGTATTGGCATAATCACCAAATGGTTTTAACGTTACACATACTATTATAAATATGAGTGTAAAGCCAGCCAGTAAAATAGTAAGTGCAATTTCATTAGGAGTTTTCTGGCGGCTTGCACCTTCCACCAGTGCGATCATTTTATCTAAAAAACTTTCGCCTGGTTCAGTAGTTACCCGGACTTTGATTTTATCACTTAATACTTTTGTACCTCCGGTTACAGAAGATTTATCGCCGCCACTTTCACGTATAACCGGAGCCGATTCACCGGTAATGGCTGATTCATCAATGGTAGCAATACCTTCAACGATCTCTCCATCCATCGGTATGGTATCACCGGCTTCACAAATAAAAAAGTCTCCTTTCATAAGCTGAGATGATGGGACTATTTTAACTTCATTCACATACATTTCGCCCAGAATGAATATTTTTTAGCCGGTGTGTCTTCCCTTGTTTTACGCAAACTGTTGGCCTGTGCTTTTCCCCTGCTTCGGCCAGCGCTTCGGCAAAATTGGCAAAGAGCAGGGTTATCAACAGGATGGCTGTGATAATAATATTGTACAGCAAACTGCCCTGTGATGTTTCGCCGGCAGCAATCCATACACTAACGCCGATCATGAAGAATGTGCAGATCTCCACGGTGAACATAACCGGGTTGCGGAACTGGATGCGTGGATCCAGCTTAACAAAGGACTGCTTCAGTGCCTCTTTAACCAAAGCGCCTTCAAATAATTTATTTGTTCTTCTATGTATTGACATGATCTTTCTTTTTTAATTATTTCATTCCAAAATATTCGGCAATAGGTCCCAATGCCAATGCAGGGAAAAACTAAGGGCAGCTACAATGAATATTACCACAAACACCATGATACCAAATGTGCCTGTATCTGTTTTTAATGTTCCTGCACTTCCAGGTATATATTTCTTTTTAGCCAGGATACCTGCAATAGCAACCGGGCCAATGATCGGTAAAAATCTTGCCAGCAGCATTACGATACCACAGGCAATGTTCCAGAATGGCGTATTATCACCCAGTCCCTCAAAACCGCTTCCGTTATTGGCAGAAGAAGAAGTGAACTCATACAGCATTTCGCTGAAGCCATGGTTACCCGGGTTATTAAGCCATCCTGCGTAAGCCTCAGGGTTGTGTGCATATAAATAAGATGACAATGCAGTGCCTGCAAGTATCAGTAACGGATGCAGCAACGCAATGATGGCAGCGATCTTCATTTCTTTTGCTTCGATCTTCTTACCCAGGAACTCTGGTGTTCGGCCTACCATCAGCCCGCTTATAAAAACGGCAATGATGATGAAGATGTAGAAGTTGAGGAAGCCAACACCAACACCGCCATAAAATGAATTGATCATCATACCCAGTAAAGCGCTCATCCCGGCAAGCGGCGTAAAGCTGTCGTGCATGGCATTTACCGAACCGTTTGAAGTGGCGGTTGTAGTAACACCCCATGCAGCAGATGCAGCCGGGCCAAACCGGACCTCTTTACCTTCCATGCTGCCAAGTGGTTGTGCAATTCCCATTTTTGCAATGGCAGGATTTCCCTGCATTTCAAAATACACAGCATTAAAAAGCAGGAGTAAAAATCCAATCGTCATAACACCAAATACCATCCATGCTAATTTTCTTCTTTTCAGAACATAACCCAAAGCAAACACCATTGCAATTGGGATAAGAATAATTGACAGGTTTTCAACTATATTGGTAAAATAATTCGGGTTCTCTAACGGATGAGCTGAATTAGGGCCATAGTATCCACCGCCATTTGTTCCCAATTGCTTGATAGCGATCATAGCTGCTGCCGGGCCACGGCTAACATTCACCGTATCTCCCTGCATGGAAACGTATTGAGCTTTGCCTTCAAAATTCATCGGTGTACCGTTGAAAGCCAGTATCAAAGCAACAACAACAGCCAGCGGGAATAATATTCTTGTGGCTGACCTTACCAGTAAATTGTAAAAATTACCCAGCTTATCTGCTGTTCTTTCTTTCATAGCCCTGAAAACAACAGCACAAATGGCAATGCCTGTTGCAGCGCTGATAAATTGCCAAAGCATGAGGATCATCTGCCCCAGGTACGACAACCCGGTTTCGCCGGAATAGTGTTGCAGGTTTGTATTGGTTACAAAACTTACTGATGTATTGAAAGCAAGGTCCGCCGTCATAGACGGGTTACCATCGGGATTGAGTGGCAGCCAGCTCATATTCATCAATACAAACATGGACAGTATGAACCAAACAAGATTGATAGTAAGTAATGCACTGAGGTGTTGCTTCCAGTTCATTTCTTTTTGGGGATCAATACCCCCAAGCTTAAAGAATGTTTTGTCAACAGGATTAAACAGCCTGTCCAGCCAGGTTCTGTCGCCTTCAAATACTTTTCCGATATACCTTCCTAATGGAATAGCCAGTGCTACTGTGAGCAGGTACATTAAGAGGACGCCTAAGATTTCTGTGTTCATGAGTTGAATGTTTAGAAGGTTTAGGAGGTTTAGAGGATTTATTTAATATTGTATCCCTGGGATCTTCCCCCGCTTCAATCTGCTTTAAAATTTTTCCGGTTTTATCAATACATAACACAGGTAGATAAAAACCAGGATCGCGATAATGAATAATAGTAACATTTGAATTATTGGTTTTAAACGGTCATTAATAAACGGATTTCAGGTAAAGTTTGATCTGTTTACAAACTGTCCCTGGCCTGTTTTACATTTTCTCAAACCAGTCAATGAATTTGAAGAAAAGTGCAAATCCAGCTATCCCTGCCAAATAAAGAATTACTGTAAGCATGGTTTTATTTTTAAACTTTATTGATCAATATTTATATGTTGTTAAAACAAAGGACTAAAACGATTTTTGTTAAGTTGCTGATATCAGTCATCAAATACTATGACCCTAATAAGTTTTAAGATTCTTTGCTGATTTTACGCTATACCAACAGGCATAAATTCCTTTTCTTTAATCGTTTTCCTTTACATTTTCAATGACCCTGTACATAATTGCAAGGCATAAAGGCAGGCCGTACATAACTGTTAACAGAATTATTTTAGTTGACGTTTCCATTTTTAGCGGTTTATTAATATTTTAATTTTCCAGTAAACAATGAACACCAGCGCCAGGGCAAATAACCAGGCAGCAATTATTGCCAGGTTTTCTTTACTATTTGATTTATAGTTGTTCATTACAGATGCCATATACCAAAATCCAATCCTGAAAAGTAAAAGCCGGAGTAATAGACTTAAAATGAATGACTTATAAAAAATCATGAAAAATGAACAATAAAAAACCCTTTCATTTTGAAAGGGTCGTTTTTCATTTTGAAAAGTATTTAGGAAATATTGTATTCCTCTAATTTCCGGTAAAGGGTGGTAACACCAATTTCCAGGAGCCTGGCAGCTTCGGCTTTATTGCCTTTGGTGTAGTTCAATACTTTTATGATCTGCAATTTCTCCATACTGGCCATGGAGAAGGCAGACATGGCTTCACCGAATGAACTGCTTACCGATTGCTGCATATCGAAAGGCAATAATGAAGCTGTGAGTGTTTCTCCATCAGAAAGTATCACTGTTCTTTCAATAATATTTTTTAGTTCCCTCACATTACCCGGCCATTTGTACTGCTTAAGTTTTTCTACATACCCGGCATCCATGGTTAAAGCAGGCTTATTTATTTTGGCAGAATATTGCTGTACAAAATGCCTGGCAAGTATTTCAATATCACTGACCCTTTCCCGTAATGCAGGTAATTTAATTTGAAATACATTTAACCGGTAAAACAGGTCAGCCCGAAAGCGATGCTCATCACTTTCTTTTTGCAGATCCCTGTTAGTTGCTGCAATCAACCTGAAATCAGAGCGGACGGGTTTGGTATCTCCCAGCCTGATAAACTCGCCTGTTTCAAGTATGCGTAACAGCTTTGCCTGCAGTTCCAACGGCATTTCACCAATTTCATCTAAAAATAAAGTACCGCCATTTGCCTCTTCAATCAATCCTTTCTGATCATTAACAGCACCGGTAAAAGCTCCCTGCCGGTGACCAAACAATTCACTTTCCAAAATATCTTTACTGAATGTGCTGCAATTGAGCGCAACAAAATTCCCGGCTTTTCTATTGCTGTACCGGTGTATGGCCTGTGCAAATACTTCTTTGCCGGTGCCTGTTTCACCAAGCAGTAAAACATTGGTATCGGTAAGTGCCACTTTTTAGCCATTGCAACAGCCTTGTTTAATGCTGTTGATTCGCCCAGTATACTTTCTAAACCATATTGTTTCCCAACCTGTTGTTCCAGTTGCTGAACCCGCTTTTGCAGTTGCACCTTTTCCATTGCCCTGTTTAATAATGGAATCACTTTATCGTTGTCATCGCCCTTGGTAATGTAATCAAAAGCGCCATTTTTCATGGCCTGTACACCATCGGCAATATTGCCGTAAGCAGTGAGCAGAATAATTTCAAGGGTCGGGTACTTAGGTTTTATTTCTTTTACAAAATTGACCCCGTTGCCATCCGGCAGCTTTACATCGCACAATACCACATCAAAAGATTCTTTCTCCAGCAATTTGACAGCAGCTTTTAAAGTGCCGGCTTCTGTTACCATAAAACCTTCCAGCTTAATGATACGGCAGAGCAAACTCCGGAGTTTTAATTCATCATCTATGATCAGTATTTTTTTCAAAGTCGAGGTATTTTTTTTTGTTTCATGCAGAGGTAGCAGGAGTGCGGAGATCGTTGAGATTCTCTGCTTACTCTGCTCCTCAGCGCACTCTGCGTGAAATTTGTTTTTGTTATTCGCAGAAGTCGCTGTATAAATCTATTAAAAAATGCCCCGGAGACTATCTTCGTAATTTTTTAAGATAATTAATCGAAGGCTTTTCTGTAAGCAAATATAATGGTATGGTAAGCACTACTGCCACGATCACACCTGAATAATAGGGTAGCCTGTTATAAAACACCAGCTTCCCGGCATATAATGTAACCACTGAATATGTCAACAAAAGCAATGGCAGGTGGTTCAGGTAAAGGCTGTAACTGATATCGCCCAGTTTCATCAGGAGATAATTCTTCCTGTGTACGAACCAGAGTACATAGTCGAAGATAAAAAAGGAGAAGACCAGCGTTACGATATCAGAAGCTTTTTCCGATATCATCCTGTTGCTGAGATTCACTGCGACAAAGAACCCGGCAAGTATGAACAGGTAAAGGATCTTATACTTAATAACAGGAGCCTTTGAAAAATTGGAGAAATAATCATACAGGATCAGTCCTGCTATAAAAAATACCTGGTAATAAAATACTGACGAGCCGGTTAGCAGGAACAATACTGCAAATGCTGCAATAACACCAAATCTTGTATTCCTGCCCAGTATATTATACACGGGAAATAAAATATAGAAAAGTAATTCATGTCCCAGCGACCAATAGGCATAATTGAATCCTGCATATTCACCATAGTCAATAAAAAAAATAGTCTTGATCACCTGGCCTACAGAAAAACCATCGTATGCGTCACTCAGTCTCAGGTTATACCCTCTCAGATCCCGGGTATAAATATCCGGGTTGATATAATTCACACATAGAAAGAGTACCAGGATCGAAAAGACCAATGACAATAAAAATGGCCAGTAGATCCTGATCAGCCGTATCTTATAAAAATTGGACCACTTAGCCTGGTGGGTCGTGAATGAATGCTTTATCACAAAAGCAGAAAGTATAAAAAAAACAATAACACATTGTTTTCCGCAGGAACTGAGCATATCTGCCGAAAACACCACATAATCCCAAAAACTGTGCAAACCCACTTCTTCCATGTAAATAGTGCCACCAACCCAAAAAACATATTTTGCATGAAAAAAAACAACCAGCAGGGCAGCTAAACCACGCACAATATGCAGGTACCTGATGTTAGACAAGCCTGAATTGATTTCCAAAAGCGCTTATTTATATGTTCCTGAATTTCTGGGCAAATGAATCGGTAACAATGCCTGTTTTCAAAAGCGTGTAAATTTCTCTTACGCCATCCGGTACCGTTTTGGTAATGGTAAAACCCAGTTCATTTTTTATCTTATCAAAATTAACACGGTAATCACGGGGGTCTTCACTGCTGTCAACATAATTAACAGTAACGTTGGGCACCACTTTACAAACTTCTTTGATGACCATCCCTTTATTATAATTCTCTTCGGTGGTTCCTACATTAAATACATTGGCTCTTACTTTCTCTTCGGGACTTTCAAGTACCAATACCACCGCTCTTGCCAGGTCATCCACATGGCAATAGGGTCTCCAGAACTGTTGACCCCAAATTTCCTGTACACCATGGATGGCTGCATTGCGGGTAAATTCATTCACCGTTAGGTCGAACCTTATCCTGGGAGAAAAACCATACACGGTGCTGAACCGCAGGGCTGTGCTGCACATCGGGCTGTCTTTTTTATCTTCCAGCAAATATTTTTCAAACTTTACTTTCAGTTCGGCATATAAAGAAACCGGGTTCAGTTCGGATGTTTCCACCACAAATGAATCAGGGTCGGGCATCTTACCATAATTGCTGCAGGTACTTGAAAACACAAAACGCTTAACGCCTGCTGCTTCAGCCATATTAAACAACAGTACGGAACCATCCCAGTTGGTTTCATTGGCTTCTTCGCTGAATTTTTTACAGGCCGGGTCGCCTACAATAGCTGCCAGGTGTGCAATGGCATCAATACCTTCCAATGCCTTGTCAACATCTGCTGCTATACGCACGTCGCCCTTCATAAATTCAAAGTTGGGGTTCAGCATCACATCATATAATGCATCGCCGCCAAATTTTAATGAGTCGAAAGCCCTGACCTGGTAACCTTTTGCCAATAACTGGCGAACCAAAACGGAGCCTATATAACCGGCGCCACCTGTAACTAATACCTTCATAAATTGTTTGTTTTTTTGCGTTGCAAAGATAAGGGGTTTGAAGAAGGATGCCGGATGCCGGATACTGGATACTGGATACTGGATGCTGGATACTGGATGCTGGATGCTGGATCTGGATATTACCAGTGCAGTTGCTAGATCCAGTATCAGTATCTTTTCGGTCATTTTGCCGGCACACCCATTACAGTAGCACCATCCGGTACATTTTTAACCACCACAGCGCCTGCGCCGATCATGGCGTTTTTCCCAATGGTTATACCCTGTTTAATTACGGCGTGTGCACCAACAAAACTGCCTTCGCCAATTGTAACATTGCCGCACAATACGGCCCCGGGGCCAATATGGGCAAATGCACCAACAATACATTCATGTTCTATGATACATCCGGTATTACAAATAGCACCGTTAGCGATCTCTGCAAGCGGGTTAATGGTAACATTTGCCGCGATCATAATTCCCCCTGTTGCAATTTTCACCGATCCATCTATGATGGCAGATGGGTGGATGGCATTTACCGCTGTTATATTTTTTGCCTGCAGGCTGTCATAAATTTTTTTCCGTAGCCCGTTATCACCAACGGCAATGAAATAACCGTATTGCTTTAATGCCGCCAATGCTGCATCCGAATTTTCGGTACCAAAATAAGCAAGACCAAAAGGATTGAATTCCTTTTCCCCAACATCGCAATAACCGGCAACCGTTTTACCGGCAGCCTTAAAAATGCCATACACCACAAAAGCATGCCCGCTGTATCCTATTAAAATCATATACGCTTTATTAATTGTCTAATTTACCAAGCTTTTATAAGCCTGCAGCATATTTTGCCAGATATTTTCCTGCCGGTAATTTTTGTTGATGACCTGTTGTAATTGCTGAGCCATCATTTGCATTTGCTGTGGATGCTCCAGTGCATATTGTAAATGTTTCAGCATCTGCTGTTCATTGCCCTTTTCAAAGATCAAACCTGTTTCGTTATTGGTCACAATATCAATATTGCCGGTGATGTGGCTGCAGATGACCGGCAATCCCATGGCCCCTGCCTGTAAAAGTACATTGGGGAAACCTTCCCGGTGCGACGGGAAAACAAAAAGATCAGCAATGTACATAAAGTATTCAACCCGGTTGCTCCAGTTGATGTGAGTAATGAAGGGATTTGTTTTGATCTCCTGTAATGTTCGTTCGGGCAATGGATCCAGGCCGGCTTCAAACTCTCCAACCAGTATCAGATGCAGGTTATTGTTATGTTGCTGCAATAGCGTAAACACATATACCAGTTCAACAATGCCTTTATCTTTTACCAGCCTGCCAATGCAGAGCAGGTAGGTATGATCATCTGAAAAATTTACCTGTTGTTTAATTTCCCGGACCCCGTTTTCATCCAATGCTGCTTCATTAAAGCGGTTGATATTAATACCATTGGTTGATCCTTTGGCAATGATATGTAGCTTAGCCGGTTTACAAAGTTTTTTCTCTGTGATGAATTGCAACAAGGAATAACTGTTAGGCCAAACGTTGCTGGCAGCAGCATAGGTCAGCTTTTCAATAAAAATGAGAAGATGGTATTTAAACCCCGTTTCTGCCATTAACGGTAACCCTGCAACGGTATGGATCCTGGTTTTTACACCACTGAACTTTGCGGCCAGCATACCCAGCAAACCTGCTTTTGGCGTATGCGTATGAACAATATCCGGTTTTTCTTTGCGGAAAATTTTAATGAGCCTGTACAAACATTTCAGGTCCTGTAACGGCGTTATCTTCCTGGTCATGGGCACGATCATGTGCGGGCATTGTTCGTTTTCAATTACATCAGCCAGTTCTTTTCCATCAGCACTGATCATCAGTACATCAAAACCATTAGCGGCCATAAAGCGCATTTGCCCGGGCAACAGGTACCGCAATGCCATGGGCACTGTTGTAATGCGTATTAATTTTTTATTGGGGCTGTTTCCTGGCAAGAGAATTGGTTGATTTTAGAAATAACCGGCTCCATTATTTCCGGCAATCAAAAATAACTTCATATTATTGAAAGGCAAGTTAGAATTTTAAGATAAATTTGAAAGGTAAAATCATAAACCGGCATTTTATACAGGCAAGCATCATTACAGGAACAAAAAATTAAACTACGGCAATGGGTTTTTTAGATCTCTTATTATTCCCGGTTTATGTTGCCTTGTTTTATTTTTTATTCAGGGCCCGCAGAAACCGGTATGATGACCCGGTTCTAAAATACTATCACAAACAGGCTTTCTGGATAAAAGTGATTGCAGTAGTTCCTTTTACCTTATTTAACGCTGTATTGTCTCCCGGTGATTCCTTTCTGCTGTATTATACCGAAAGCGCTAATATCAGCCATCTGATCCTTAAAGATTTTTCGAATATTAAATGGCTTTACCTGCCCAGTATTGATTTTGACCAGTCGTTATTAAAAAATCCGCTGAACCTGGGTTACCTGCGTTCCGAAAACAATTATATGATCGTACGTATCACTTCCGTACTTTCTTACCTGGCCCTGCACAAATATGTTATACTGAACCTCTTTTTTTCCATGATCTCCTTTTCGGGTGTTTGGCGGCTATACCGTTTTTTTTATGAGCAATACCCGCATTTGCATAAACAGTTTGCCATTGCCATTTTGTATTTACCCACTTTTGTTTTCTGGAGTGCCGGCATTTTAAAAGACCCTATCTGTACCGGTGCCATTGGCTGGATAACCTATGCCCTGTATGAAATTTTTTATAAAAAAGAAGAACCTGGTATCAAATGTGGTGATCATACTGATCTTTGGTTACCTGTTATATGTAATTAAAGTATACATCCTGATCTCGTATGTTCCTTTTTTCTTCCTGTACCTGGTATTGAAAAATGTAACACTTATAAAAAGCCGTATACTTCGTGTAACCTTAGTTACCGGTTTGATCGTGCTTGGCCATTACCATGTTTACAACCGTAATGCAGGAACTGGCCGGAACGCTTGGCGCTTATGGTGGCGAAGACCTGGCGAAAAATATTTCCACCTATCAAAAAGCCTATGCCGAGCAGGATAATGCAGCATCCAATTTTTCGCTGGGTGTTGAGTTTGACGGAAGCACCGGCAGCCTGTTGAGAATAGCCCCCGCGGCGATCGTTGCCACTTTATACCGCCCGTTCTTCTGGGAATCAAAAAAACTATCAACACTCTTATCTTCAGTAGAAAGCCTTTTTATAATGATGTTTACCCTTTTTGTTTTATACAAGGCAGGGCCCCTTAATTTTTTAAGGAGCATTATGAGAGACCCGGTCATTTTGTATTGCCTGTTATTTGCCCTGCTCTTTGCCCTGTTTGTAGGGGCAACAACAGCCAACTTTGGCACACTGGTCCGTTATAAAATTCCCTGTTTGCCTTTTTATATTATTGCGCTGTATTTGATCCTTGACCGGTCCAGGAAAATAAAAAACAGTCCCGCCAATGACGGAACTGTATGATTTCAGAGGGGTTATTTATTTGAAAGCTCAGGCGTTTGCAGCGCGTTCTGTTCTTGATGATGTAAAAGGAGCCAATATTTGCAACCAGGTACTTTTCAGGTAACTGTTTATAGATGATGATAAAGAAAAACCTTCATTGTTCTTTAACCTCAACAGGATGGCAGGTGGTGTTGCTTCAAAATTATTATTGAATGCATCGGCAACGGGCCACATGATGAAACTCAGTTTTTTAAGCTTGTCTGTTTTTTGAAAAAGCAATACAATTGCCGAAAAAGCGATGATAAAACAACAGTAATGCAGCAACGCAAGCAGCCTGTTGTTGAATTTTACCCGGTGAATGTGAAAGCGGTTACGGATATAGTAATACATTTTCCAGCCGGAAGCATAGTCCCAGTCTTTTTTTATTGAAAAAGCAGTTGATGGGTGATAGTGGATACTGCCCGGAACTGTACAAACAGGTATCTCATTGCGGCGGGTGATCCGGTAATAATATTCCGTTTCATCGCCCCATAAAAAATATTTTGGTTTTGGAACACCAACCCTTTCGATGATCCTCCTGTGCAGCATGGTGCCGTTGAATGGATGGCCAATACCTTCTATCAGCTTACAGTCAACTTCATCCAGCGTTTTATAATGCTGTGTTTTCCAAACGAATGATTGTTTATCTTCTTTATCAATAACGGCACAGTTCAGTAAACGTAAACAGCCATCATCAGCAGCCAGTAAATTTTCCAGTGCATCTTCTTTGGGATAACCGTCATCATCCATACACCATATCCAGGCATAGCCTTTTTATGCCCAGTTAATACCGGCGCTGAAACCGCCGCTGGAACCTACATTTTGCTGGTTGATGAAAAACAGGTCGTTTTGCTGGTTTAACCATGTTTCTGTACCATCTGTACTGCCATTATTAACTATGAGAATAGCATCTAAAGGGCGTGATTGATTTCGCAGTGCGGTTATGCATTCGGATAACAGTGCCTCACGGTTGTATGTAACAACCACAGCAATTACCTTTTCCATTGGGACGAGGTTTGGTTTTATAATAGAATAAGTGGACTAATCTATAACGGAATGTGAATTAGCTTATTGCGTGATCCGGTACATTTTTGTACTATCCTTCAATATTGGGGAAAATGGGCGGGTTTTCTGCATTTTTAACCGCTTTTATAAAATTACGGGAGAAATCAAGGGCTTCCCCGATCACATGGTGCATATCCATATACCGGTACGTGGCCAGGCGGCCCAGGAATGAAACCTTTGCAGGGATCCTGGCATCCTGCCCTGTATTTTAACAGCAGTTGCTTGTCGGGTCGCAGCCTTTTGGGATAATAAGGGTATATCGGCCGGTTCAGTTTCTTTACTGAATTCCTTAAAGTAGATGGTTTTATCGTGTTGCTCCCAGTTGGTAAAATGCTTATGTTCAGTAATCCGGGTATAGGGTACCTGCTCATCACAATAATTCATTTGTGTGGTGCCCTGGAAATCGCCATCGGCATAATGTGTTTCAAAAGTTACGGTACGGTAACCCAGCCGGCCATATTTAAAATTGAACCAGGCATCAATGGGGCCTGTAAAAAAAACATGGTCATAACCGCTGATATCCATACCCGGTTCAAATTTTTTATTGAGGGTAACCCGGATATGTTCATGCTCAACCAGTTTCTGAATGATGGCAGAATATCCATCTACCGGGATGCCGGTAAAAATATTATTGTAGTAATTGTCGTCGTAATTGAACCTTACGGGTATACGCTTTAAAATGGAAGCCGGCAGTTCGGTAGGCTCGCAGCCCCATTGTTTTTTGGTATAGCCGTAAAAAAAAGCATAATACAGTTCTGTGCCGATAAAACGCAGGGCCTGCTCTTCAAAATTCTGCGGGTCGGTGATGGAAGTATCCGCCAGTGTTTCCAGGAATGTTTTTGCTTCAGCGGGTGTAAATGACCTGCCGAAAAGCTGGTTGATGGTATGCAGGTTAACAGGCAACGAATATACTTTGCCGTTACTCATGGCTTTTACCCGGTGCACATAGGGCCTGAATTCGCCCAGGCTGTTCACAAAATCCCAGATCTCTTTTTTATCGGTATTGAAAATGTGCGGGCCATACTGATGAACCATGATGCCGGTTTGGGCATCCCGTTCGGTATGACAGTTACCGCCGATATGATCCCGTTCATCCCAGATGTCGATCTCACAATCTGAATGCTGTACCAGTTGGTTTGCCAATACGGTTCCGGAGAAACCTGCGCCGATGACCAGATATTTTTTTCCCATAATTGCAGTGCAAAATAATTTATTGCTTTAATATGCTGTTGTATATGCCGATATATTTTTCAACGGCCTTATCCAGTGAATAAAAATCGATGGCCCCGTTACGGATGCCGGCCCGGTCAAAAATTTTTCCTGCTGCGATCTGAACGGTGGCAGCTTCAAACTCCTGCTCATTGAATTCGGGGATCACAATGCCCGAATTGTACCTGTTAAGGCCAGCCTGATATCATCGTGCCGGTGCGGTGAAATAAAAAGCAGTTTGGCTGCCGGGATCTTAGCGATCAGTATTTTACAGAACTGCATCATCTCATCTGTAAGATACCATCCGCCAATGGAACCCAGGTAACTGATCACTACATCATCGGAACTGATATTGAGTTCTTTTTTAAAAGTATCTTTTTCGGCACCGGGTATAACGGCAGGATCAAAAAGCTGCAGGTCAGCACTGCAGGGAATAACGGCAAGCGGTACCCCGGGTTTATATACGGCCCATTCCTTAATGATGCTTTCGGCAACATAGGTTAAACAAACAATACCATCGCTGAGCGCCACAGCTTCTGCTTCTTTTTTCTTGAAATAATTGTAAATAGTAACATACATAGGGATCCTGGTGTTCCACATACCTCCCTCCACCCTGCTGTCGGCATAAAACTCCCTGATGTCATTCAAAAATTTTACGCCCATGGTCTTCTTCATCCACAGGCCTATCAAAGCGGGTACGCCCGGCCGTGTATGCACCATATCCAGTTTGTGTTCACGGTGAATTTTTTTGGCTGCTTTCTTCAGTTTAAAGATATCGAGCAGGGTAGATACAACCGGCGGTTTTTTGGTATAGTTGAGCGGTATCCAGGTAATATTGGCTGCATCCAACAACTCCTGGATGGCAGTTTTATGTTGTAAATAGACCTGTTTCTTTTCGCAGCTCAATAAAAAAATGGAAAAGCCTGCTTTACTCAGGCCCTGTAAGTATGGAATAACCTGGCTTTGGCCAAGGGGATCGGTCATGCCGTCGTAAGAAATGAATAATATTTTTTTTTGATCACTCAATGGCCGCAGGGTAACTCAATTATTTTATTAAATACCTAAGATAGTGTTTAATGGCAAACTTCAGCCTGGATGTAAAAGAATGTAATGCTACATATTTTCTTCTTACAGCTTCATGCAGTTCAAGCGGTATTTCGGTAACCTCAATACCGTCGGCCAGTGTTCCTGTATCAACCCTAAAACGCTCATCCGGTGCACAGTTGGTGCCGCTGCCATCGTGGCCGATATTGGATACCAGTGATCTTTTGGGATACAGTACCAACCCATCATGTAAAAAAACTACCGAATGCCAGATGGTGTTCCAGCTGTTCATACCCGACCTGGCTACGGCATAGAGGCCCCAGAAAAATTCAAAAGTGCCATCCATGTTCAGCCGGTTGATATGGCCCTTTTTCCTGACCGCTTCACGTACCGCCATGGCATCGGGTGTAAATTTATCCCAGGCCCTTTTCCAGGTGCCCCAGCCCCAGGTGGTGGTATGGTAAAAGAAAAAGGTTGATTCCTTTACCGTTGATGTATCCAGGTCGGGACGAACATAGGCGCTGATATGCATCACGCGGGGACTGTGCTCATAAAGATCCAGGGCATCATTCATGTAGGTTAAAAAACCCGGGCTTACCAGATTGTCATCTTCCATCACGATCACTTTCCCGAATTCATTCACCAGTTTTGTAACACCTTCGGTGGTGGACCTGACCAGCCCCTTATTCACTTCCGCTTCAATAATGGTTACTTCCTTACACCATTTTTTTTCACGAACCGCTTTTTTAACTTCGGCTATGGCTGACCGTGTTTCTTCAGAAGCCCCCGCTTTGGGGCCATCCACATAGATCCACAGGCTGGATTCATCCGCATATTTGTTGCGGTACAGCGACTCCAGTACCTGCCGCGTATGATCGGGCCTGTTGTAGGCAAAAAAAACGACTGGAGCCAGTGAACGCATCATAGTTGGTTTATAAAAAAAGATTTAAAGCCGCTGATCTACACGGCAACCGGTTCTCCCGCATGCTTATCCAGCGTTTGCCTGATGATGTCTTTGGTAAAAAAGATGACCAGGACCGAGAAGATGACCGTATTGACCAGGCTCGATAAAGCATCTCCCCAGATCATAAAATGTTTAACCATAAAAATATTGATTGCAACCGAACAAACAATGGAGATGAGCGCCACTTTCAATATTTTTCTTTTTTCCTTATGATATAACAGGAACAGGAATATAAAATAATTGAGTGCCCAGATAAATGCCTGGACTGCCACCACAAAGAAATATTTGATGCCGGGCAAATATATTTTATTGATGAGAAAGTAATAGGCAAATACAGCCACCGCCATACAGGCCAGTGAAAGCACCGTAAGCATTTTACAGTAATTGAAAAAAATACGTTTTACCGAATCCCGGGTTGCGGTACCGGTGCTGATGGATTTATACAACTGCGGCTGCACATACAGCAAAATACTTTGTGCAACGGTGCCCACCATGGTACCTAAAATACAGGCAATGGCATAAATGCCCAGTTCATATTTATCAACATTAAAAATGGCGAGGAACAGTTTATTGGTGGCGCCCAGCATAAAAACACATAACTGGAACACCACGATGGGTAGCCCGAATTTTAACTCGTCCCATACCCGGTTCCGTTGAAATGAGAACTGTATGTACCCGTTCTTCCAGTAATACCACACACCCAGTAAATTAACCGCTATCAATGAAACAGCAATTCCCCAGATCCTGCCAACCCAGCCGGTAAAGAAAAACACAACCAGTACAACAGACAGTCCGTATTCGATCATTGATTTGGAAATACCCATGATGGCATACCGGTTTACTTCATTACGGTTACGTACCAGTGCAAATAACTGTTCGCTGCAAAAGACCAGGAATGATAAAGCCGGGATGATAAAAATAAAGGAGACCGGCAATTCAAATTTTTCCCAGAGTGCATCTTTGAATATATACAGTGCGGCCATAGACAGCACGGTCATGATGGCTGCAATTAAAAAGTTGGTGGTGAAGGAAGCCGCAAAATCATCTTTTGCTTTTTTAAAATAATCGGCAGTGGAAGACTGGATCATGCCCAGTGTGATCAGCGGGGCGATCAGGATCATATTGCTGGCAAACAAACTCAGTACCCCGTTATCGGCCGGCGTAAGGTATTTAGGATTTGTAAACAAGGGTATCAGGAGGAAGGAAACCCCTTTGGCAAAAAAATTGGTGAATACATATTTGCCCACAGACCTGTAAACAGGATCATTAACCGCATTTTTAACCTTATGTACAATGGACATGTTTGTTCCGGGTGTTGGGTTAGAAAAAACAATGATAACCGGTATTGAACCGGTATTATTTATTATTCATCCACTTATCGTACCACATCTGGAACATCAGTATATACCAGATCTTTTCGGCCCTTTCAATTTTTCCCTGGTAAAACGATCGTTTTATCTTTTGTATTACATCGTTATTGAAAATATCCTGCTTTTGAATGAACTGTTCATCAAAATACATATCCACAAAGGGCTTCAGGTCGTTCTGCAGCCAGGCGGCAATGGGGATCCCGAATCCCATTTTGGGCCTGTCCATCATGGCTGCCGGGATATATTTATGTACGATCTCCTTGAGGATAAATTTTTTATTCCCCTTATTGTATTTATATGACAAAGGAAGCTGAGCGGCCCATTCAATGATGTTCTGGTCTAAAAAAGGTTCCCTGCCTTCCAGGCTCACGCTCATACCGGCCCGGTCAACCTTTTGCAGGATATCATCCAGCAGGTAGGTTTGGTAATCCACTGCCATCATGTAACTTAAAACAGAATAGTTGTGCGGCGCCAGGTCCTTACTGTCGAAATAAGTAGGCATTTGCTGAATGCTTTTTTTAAACAGTTCAGTCAGATCCCGGGCATTCATCTGCTGCGTCATACTCATCAGCACATTTTTTGCCGAAGGTTCCTTTAACAGTGATTTTACTTTTTCGTACCGGCTGTGAAAAAGGTATTTTTTATTGAAAACAGGAATTTTATCGGCCGGTACCAGGTCCATCAATGCTGCTGCACTTTTACGGATAAAACCGGGTACTTTTTGAATGGAACTGCCATACCTGCTCATAAAATCATAGCGGTTGTAACCGGCAAAGATCTCATCGCCTGCATCGGCCGATAAGGCAACCGTAACTTTTTCCCGGGCAATGCGGCTAACGAGTGTAGTGGGTATGGCGCTGCTGTCGGCAAAGGGTTCATCATAAAAGAACGGAAGCTGCGGCACAATATCCAGCGCTTCTTTTTCGGTACAGTAATATTCAGTATGATCGGTACCCAGGTGGGCGGCGATCTCTTTGCAAATACTGCTTCATTCAATGCCACATCCTGCACACCAATGGTAAAGGTTTTTATTTTTTCGGTATTGTTCTTTTGCAGGATGGCTGTAACACAGGTGCTGTCGTAACCCCCGCTTAAAAAAACCCCCACGGGCACATCACTCACCATGCGGTACTGGAAGGCACTGGTGAGTATTTTTTCAGTTTCCGTAACCGCTTCCGGTAAGGAAATATCCAGTACCGGTTTGTTGTATGCGTCATACACATTCCAGTACTGCTGCGTTTCAAAACTGCGTTTTTTGATATCGAATATTAAAAAATGCCCGGGCTTTAATTTATGGGCATCATTAAAGATACAGTGCGGTGTGGGTACATAGCCAAACTGCAAAAAGGCGCCAACGGCATCGGTATTGATCTTTTTTACAAATGCCGGGTGCTGCATCAGCGCTTTCAGTTCGCTGCCAAAAAGAAAGAGCCCGTCTTTAAAATAATAGAAAAAAGGTTTTACGCCGGCCCTGTCCCTGCAGGCAAACAGTTGTTGTTTGTCTTCATCATAGATCACAAAGGCAAACATGCCGATGAACTGCTGCAGGGCTTCGCTACCCCATTCCCGGTAGGCATGCAGGATCACTTCAGAATCGCTGTGGCTGTTGAATACGTGCCCTTTTTCTTCCAGCTTTTTTTTATTTCGGCATAATTATAGATCTCCCCGTTAAAGGTAAGGTGCAGGTTATCGTAGGTCTTGGGCTGTTTACCGCCTTCGGTGAGGTCAATGATGCTTAGCCTGCGGTGTCCCAGGCCAATTTCTGCAGCATCAGTTTGAAACATACCATACCCCTCACCGTCAGGGCCGCGGTGGGCCATGATGCGGTTCATCTTTTCCAAAATCTCAATGCCTGTACTGTTATTAAAGTCTATAAACCCCGAAATACCACACATAGTGTATAATTAAAACAAAGGTAAGGGCTGAACCATTAACTAATGTTACACAATTCTTCATTATAAATTTTCCTCAACCCCGAAATGTGTTGCGCCAAAGTAAAATGACGGATGGCCCTTTGCCGCCCTGCTTCAGCCCTGTTAAATAAAATATTTTTATCCATTGTACTTAAGGATATGATCTGCGTGGCTGCATCTTTAACATCATCCAGTGAAAAATACCAGGCCGTATCTTCACATTGTTCTTTAAAGGAAGTAATATCACTCAGCAACAGGGGCATGCGCATGGCCATGGCTTCCAGCACTCCCAACGAAAAACCTTCAAAGGTGGAGGACATCACAAAGAGCTGGTACTGCGGGATCACCTGTTCAATATTGTTCACTTCGCCTTTTAAAAACACTTTGGCGCCCGTTGCCCGGATCTGCTGTTGTAATTCATCCTTCAAATTGCCGGTACCATAAATATCCAGTTCAATATTTTTATCTTTTATCAAAGCCATGGCATTAATGATATAATGGTAGTTCTTTTGCAGGCGCAAAGCCCCTACGGCAACCAGTTTAAATGTACCTGGATCTTTTGGAGCCTGAACCTTCCCTGCATTAAACCTTTCAATATCCACAAAAGTATACAGCGTGTATGCCTTGTATGGTTTTAAACGTAAAAAGGAAAAATATTCATCCAAAGCCCCTTTGGCAACCACGATGATGATACTCTTCCGGAACCGGTAACTGAGCTTATCTAAAAAACGGATATACCAATGTTTATATTCTACCGAAGTGGCAATGAATGCATGAATGGTGGTGATGAGCGGGATCTTTGCCGGAAGCGAAAAACGGGCAACAAAAGTTGGCCAGAATAAATGGCTGTGCACCAGGCCAGGTTTTTCTTCCCGGACCAGTTTCCTGAATTTAAAAAAAGCAAGGGGTAAGGAAAACAGGGAACCGGTATTGAGGCAGATCCATTTTTTACACTGCAGTTCTTCTCCAAAATTGTTGCCGGGAAAAGGGTTACCACCACATGCTCATATTCCGGCAGTTCACGTATCACCCTTACCATCATGGTTTCGGCGCCGCCGCGCTGCAGGTTAAAAATGAAATGAATGATTTTTTTTTGCATAATAAATCAGTTGACCTCACCCCCCGAACTTCGTTCCTGACTTTCGCTCTGCTCAGTTACCTCTCCCAAAGAGAGGGGGAGCAGATCCTTCTCCGGAAAGAATTTTTTATAAAAATGTACATTGTAAGTGACAAAAAAATTGAAAAGAACCTTTACTATTTTTTGATCCCCTTTACAACATAAGCCACACAATTATCGTAGTGTACTTCCCCGCCCCAAACCTGTTCCATGCCGTTTTCTTCGAACCATTTTTTTACCGTACTTATTTTTTGCGGCTGATCGTACTCGGGACTGAACATATCGAATGTATCCAAAATACACCATTCCCTGGTCTCCTGTTTGGATAATCCCTCCGGCAGGGTTCCTTTAATATCGCAGATGGGAATAAAGCGGTTTACAAACCTGCCGATGCCGATCCTGTTAAAAAAAGAAGTGGCGGCCATCATCCAGTCTACATTTTTCTCAATTTTGTTCAGGAGTTTTTCGTTGCCCCATTTTTTGGTGACGGGCCTGAACATATATTTTGCCTGCAGCTTTGTCCACCAGCCATTCACACAATAAAAATCCACCAGCACTTCGGCGCCGGGTTTGGCCATACTGATCAATGACTGTACGGTTTTATGCACATCTGGCGTATGCTGTATCACGCCAAAACAAAATACTTTGTCAAACTGCCCTTTGGCAAAGGGCATATCGTATACGCTTGCCTGGTATAAATGAAAACGGTCTTTGTGGTGACCGTTGTTCTTAAAATTGGCTTCCACGGCATTGCTGTAATCAACACTGTACAGGTTTGCTTTGGTATGGTCGAGTACGATCTGCGAAAAACGCCCCGCACCGCTGCCCACTTCCAGTATATTTTTATCCTGCAGGTCTTCTTTATCCCAGCCGGTAACGGCAAAAAAACGGTTATAACTGAGCTGCGTATTTTTTTGTTCGCGGTCGATCTGTGTAGCCGCAAACTTATTCCACTGGTAACCAAAATTCTGTGTGTAGTTATCATCTTCCACCAGTCGGTATGCACCGTTCCTGAGCGGGAACAGCACGGTGCCATTTGCTGACAGTCCTCCGGGCGTGGCCTGCAGTGGTTTTTGGTCAAAGGGGTTTTGCAAGTTGATGGGCTGACTCATGTATTTTGGTGAATTTTTTTTACCTCACCCTGCCTTTCGGCAGGCAGGCCCAACCCAACTCCTTTGGAGAGGGGCCAGAATGATTCAATTTGGATAAATATGCAGGTCAATCAGTTCGGTATTGGCCAGCAGCGCTGCTTTTGAAAAATCTTTATTGTTAAGTGTTATCCTGTAATTGCAGCCGGCGATCAGGTCATAAATGGCTTCCAGGCTGTCGCCCTTTGCAGCAATGGGCTCCGGGTGAATGGCTACAATGCAGGCCGGGCGTACATGCTTTAGAGTATGCACAGCGCCCTGTAATGTATCATATTCTGCGCCCTCCACATCGATCTTTATAAAATCAAGCCGGCTGATATTTTTTTCCCGCACAAAATCATCAATGCTGGTTACTGCCACATCAATGCCGTGCAGCGAACGGTCATCTTTATAATTCACCAGGCTGTTGCTGTTATCGGCACGGTTATCCGAAACAAAAAAAGTGATCTTCCCGTTTGCTTTGCCCACGGCTTCCTGAAAGGTTTCAATCACCGTTCCGGCATGATTGATGGACACTGTTTTTTGCAGCAGTGCATAAGTGCCGGGGGCGGGTTCAAAGGCATATACCTTTCCCGTTTTACCCGCTACCTGTGCCGCGATAACACTGAACAGCCCGATATGGGCGCCAATATCAATGATCACCGCTCCGGGTTTACAGGTCTCGTGTAAAAATGTAAAGTTGTCTGCCTCATATGTTTCCGGGAAATATTTAAAATACCGGGTGGGCAGGCGCAGGCTGTGGCCGTTTATGGTTCGTTGTAAACCCCTGCCCATGCTGGCTATATCAAGCAGTTTATAGATCAGTTCTTTCATTAAATAGGTAAAGTTATGTTTTGGTTCTTAAATACCGTTCTTTAAAAGTAAGGCTCAAACGCTTTATAGCAATGGTATATTGTCTTTTGCCTGTGCACTCAATTTTTGAAATACTGTGACCCTGCCAAAAGTACTTATGATTAAAAAATATTAACCACAGATTTTCGCAGATTACCCACAGATCAGCACAGATAAATCCGTGTTATCTGTGAAACTAATCTGTGGCTATATGCGGTTAAAAAATACCTTGCAGCTTATGATTAAAAAAAATATTAACCACAGATTTTCGCAGATTATCCACAGATTAGCACAGATAAATCCGTGTTATCTGTGAAACTAATCTGTGGCCATCTGTGGTAAAAAAATACCTTGCAGCTTATGATTAAAAAAATATTAACCACAGATCTTCGCAGATTACCCACAGATCAGCACAGATATATCCGTGTTATCTGTGAAACTGATCTGTGGCTATCTGTGGTTAAAAAATACCTTGCAGCTTATGGTAGCTTGAGTTTCTGTTCGTGAATACACGATCGATAAATTTAGGAGAGTCTCACCCTGGCATCCATTTATAGTTTAAACATTTTTCATTTATGCATATTCCTGTACCACTCTATAAATTTACCAATACCTTCCGTTATGCCAATGGCCGGCTTGTAATTGAATAAAGCTGCGGCTTTGCTGATATCGGCATAGGTTATGTCCACATCGCCGGGCTGCATGGATTCATAAACCAGGTTTTTTTCTTTTCCCATGGCAGCATAAATGATATCCACCAGTTCGTGCAGTTTTACCGGGTGGTTATTGCCCAGGTTAACGGTGGTATAAACACCGCTGTTTTGCAAACAATATTCCAGCGCATTGAATATGCCGCTCACCGTATCATCAATATATGTATAATCCCTGGCGGTTTGGCCATCGCCAAATAAAACAAGTGGTTGATCATTGCTGATCTTTTTTACAAACTGGTGAATGGCCAGGTCGGGCCGCTGCCCCGGGCCATACACCGTAAAAAAACGCAGGTTAATGATATCAATATCATATAAATGATGAAATGAATAATTCATCAGCTCGCCTGCTTTTTTGGTAAAGGCATAGGGCGAGATGGGATTGTCAACATTATCGGCCTCGCTGAAAGGTGTTTTTTTATTATTGCCGTACACCGATGAGGAGGAAGCAAAGATCAGTTTGCGGACCGATCTTGCCTGCATGAATGCATGTATATTTTTGAGTGCCCGTAATATTCACATTCACGTAGCCGGCGGGTCTTTCAATGGAAGGCCTCCCCGGCTTTGGCAGCCAGGTGTATTACAGCGCTGATATTTTTTTCTGTAATACCATCCAGCCCCTGCGTAATGTCCATTTCATAAAAAACAAATGAAGGGTGATGCAAAAAGCCGGAGAGGTTATTTTCTTTAACGGCCCGGCTGTAAAAGGGATCAAAATTATCAATACCGATCACTGAAAAACCCTTTGCAAGCAGCAAAGTACAAACATGACTCCCGATAAAGCCTGCACAGCCTGTAACTAAGATGGTAACCATAGGTTGTAAAAATAATGATAAAAAATGGTGGTAGATACAAGGCCGGCTGTTTGCGGTTAATTTTTTAAACATACCGGCTGGCACTAACGGTAAACCGGCGCTTAAAAACTTATGAGTATATTGCAGGCTAAAATAAAACGGCTCCCGGATCCATTGCCGTTTCCAAAAAAAACCAGCAACCTGCCAATGCAGTATATCACCATATACGATTTCCTTTTATTGCCGGTCTATCTTTTTATTTTCTATATACTGATTAAACGAAGGTCTTTAAAAATGAGTGATGTTGAGTTGAGAAAAATATTTCATAACCTTTGGCCTTCGCATGTTCGGTTCTGTTGCTTTTTTCCTCATGGTACAGTATTATTATGGATATGGCGATTCGTTCACGTATTATACCGGGAGCAGCTTTTTAACCCAGCAGATAAAGAATGACCTGGGAAATATCAAATACTTTTTTGCGCCCGCAAAAGAAGTTTCGGAATGGTTTAATTTTGAAGCGGAGAATAATTATATAACCGGTTACCTGGCCACTGCATCCAACCTGTTTGTGATGAAAATGGCTGCCCTTGTTTCCGTGGTTTCTTTCAACAAGTTTTTGATCATTTCCCTTTTTTTTGGGTTGTTTTCCTTTGCCGGCCAATGGAAACTCTTCCGGGTTTTCCACGACATTAATATGGGTAAAAACAACAGGCTGCTGGCATTTGCGGTACTGTACACCCCTTCCATCTGGTTTTGGGGAAGCGGGCTTATGAAGGATTCCATATGCATAGGTGCTGCCGGTTTTATCATTGCCATACTGTACAAAAATTTCGTAAAAAACAATTTTGCGGTGAAAGATATGTTTTTTTGGCTGATGATGGCCTATATCGTGAACGTAACTAAAAGTTATATTGCACTTGTACTTGTTGTAGGACTGGCCACCTTTATTTTTGCCCGGTTCATGCTGGCAGTTAAGAATATCGTGTTTAAAGCAATACTCATTACCATCTTTTTTTTGCTGCCATAACCCTTGCCTTTGTCTTTAATTTTGATGAGCAGCTGCAGGAACTGGCCGAGGATTCTTCCCAACAGGTAGAATCCTTTCAAAAAGAACTACAATGCCGTTAACGAGGATGATGACCGCAGCAAAGGAATGGTGAATATAGAGAATATGGATGCTTCACTTGGTGGCATCATCCTGCAGAGCCCGGTAGCCATTTTTACCTGCCTTTTCCGCCCCTTTATCTGGGAAAGCCGTAAACTCATCATACTCTTTAATTCGCTGGAGGCAACATTATTATTTATTTGTACCCTGATCATCTTATTTAAAACCCGGTTTTTTGGGTTTTTCAGGTATGTTTTCAATAATGAATATGTTTTATTCTGTTTTATCGTTTCCATGTTATTTGGCCTCGTTATCGGGCTTACCACCTTCAATTTTGGCTCCATGGCCAGGTATAAGATCATACTGCTGCCCTTTTATTATTTTATGCTGGTTTATGTTTATACTATGCAGTTGAATAGAAATAAAACATTGATGGAGGAAAAGTCAGGCACTGTTAATCCTTAAAGATACAGCAGCCTGTTTTTCATATTTTGCAGGAACAAACCACTGTTTTGAACTAAATCAATTAATTTCACTGCCAATAATACTTTTCAGGATTTACCTAATGAATACCCAATCTGATAATACCGGCACTTTTGTAATATCGCTCGACTATGAATTATTATGGGGTGTGTGGGATGTTACCTCCATCGATAAATACGGAGAACATATTCTCGGCGTTAAAAAAGTGATACCGGCTTTACTGAATTTATTTGATGCATATCATATAAGGTCAACATTTGCAACCGTAGGTATTTTATTTGCAAAAAATAAACAGGAACTGATATCCTGCCTTCCGGATATAAAACCTAACTACCGGGATGACAGACATAATGTTTACCTCAAAGAGTTTAGCGCCATGGGTAATGATGAAACTAACGACCCCTATCATTTTGGTTACAGCCTGTTTGAGCTGATAAAACAAAGCAACCATGAAATAGCCACGCATACTTTCAGTCATTATTTTTGCCTCGAAGAAGGTCAAACAGCCAGTGAATTTGATGCAGATATAAAGGCTGCCCTCAAAATTTCCGCTGCCAATAACATCCGGATCAGCAGCCTGGTATTTCCACGTAACCAGTTAAACAGGGAGTACCTGGCGGTACTGGCAGCCAATGGAATACAGGTTTACCGGGGTAACCCGGTTTCATGGATATACAAACCACGTAAATTTTCAGCCGAAGTATATTTTATCAGGTTTTGCCGACTGCTGGATACCTATTTACCCATTTCGGGCTATAATACTTTTGATATCACTAAAGGAAATGGCCTTCCGGTAAATATTCCTGCCAGCCGCTTTTTGAAGCCTTATAATAAAAACCTGGCCTGGTTAGAAAAACTAAAACTGAAAAGGATCATGAACGAAATGACCCATGCTGCAAAAAATAACCAGCTATATCATTTATGGTGGCATCCACATAATTTCGGTGTAAATATGTCTGAAAACCTGGATAACCTTACCGTACTGTTAGATCATTACCGGTACCTGCAAAATAAATACAGTTTTAAAAATTGCACCATGAAAGAAGCTGCAGGTTTATAAAATTTATCAATTTGAGTTACAGGCCCTGTACTAAAGCAATGAGCCCTTCATGCAACAAAAAAAAATAATTTTCCTGGCATCAGATTGTGAATCGTCGCGATGGGTTTATCATGCATTACAGGATACATTTACTTTTGAAGCTATCATCTTGGAACAGCCGGTTAGTAAAAAACACTGATCAAGGGGCGTTTAAAAAAAACAGGTACCTGGCAGGTTATGGGGCAAATCCTGTTTTCAGTGCTTGTTGTGCCATTCCTTAAAATAAAAGCAAAAGAAAGGAAAGCGGAACTGGTAAAATTATACGGCCTCAGTAACAGCAGGATCAGCCACAGCAAACTGTTGCAGGTACAATCGGTAAATGATGATACCTGTAAACAATTCCTGGAGCAATGGCAGCCCGATATCATTATAGTTAACGGCACCCGGATCATCAGTAAAAAAATATTACAGTGTACCCCGGCGGTTTTATAAATATGCATGTGGGTATTACACCACAATACCGTGGCAGCCATGGCGGCTACTGGGCCCTGCGTAATCATGACGCTGCCAGGTTTGGCACCACCATTCACCTGGTAGATGCCGGCGTGGATACCGGGGCTGTTTTAAAACAGGTTTTTACTGTACCCGGGAAGATGGATAATTTTACCACCTATCCCATATTGCAGGTGGCTGCCGGCATTACTGCATTAAAAGAAGTTTTACCCGGTATCATTGCCGGAAACTTCCAGCAAACAATACATAACGAAAAAGGAAAGATGTATTACCAGCCAACCCTATGGCAATATATAACAGGCCATTGCCCATAAATTGTCTTTTTACCGTAAAGACAGTTTAAATTTGCCATCTTTACAACAATACCCATGAACAAAAATGATGCATGAAACCATATAACAACCTGCTCTTCATACGCTGCAGGCAACCAATAAGCCTATTGAGGTTTTTACAGCACTCGACAGCAGTGAAAATATTGATGCACATGTTGTTTCTGATTTTGGCGAAGAATGGAAAAAATTTGCCGTGCATTCCGATGAAACGGTTCGGGAATTACGAAAAGAATATTTTGATATCATTGATGAAACGATCGTAAATAAGGATACGTACATGATCGATATCGGCTGCGGGAGCGGCCGCTGGACAGATTACTTTGTTGACAAAGCTGCTTTTATTGAAGCCATCGACCCCAGCGATGCCGTGCTGGTAGCCGACCGGATGCTGGGCAATAAAAGCAATGTACGCATCACCAAGGCAAGCGTGGATACCATCCCCTGGGATGATGAAACATTTGATTTTGGTATGAGCATAGGTGTTTTACACCATATACCCGACACCAGGAAAGCGCTTGAAAGCTGTGTAAAAAAAATAAAAAAGGGCGGCCATTTTTATGTGTACCTCTATTACCGGTTTGATAACAGGGGATTTTTATTTAAAACCATTTTTTTACCTGTCGATCTTTTACGGCTCATCATATCCAGGATGCCGGCAGGTTTAAAAAGATTTACCTGCGATGTACTGGCAGTAGTGATCTACTGGCCACTGAGCCGTTTTGCAGGATTATTACATAAAATGAATTTACACCGCCTGGCAAAAAAAATACCACTGGAACCTTATCACAATAAACCGTTTTATAATTTAAGGAACGACTGCCTGGTCCGTTTTCGCACAAAACTGGAACGACGTTTTTTAAGGTCCGAAATTGAAGCCATGATGACCGGAGCCGGTTTAACAGATATCAGGTTCGTGGAGCAAAGTGCATTCGGGCATGCTGTAGGAAAAGATCATAAGCCTAGTGTATGATACCAGTCTGCTGTATTCTTTATCATGATCTCCCTGGTAAAAAAAGCATTATATTTTTTAAAGGCATTTTCGGCCATGCTGTCACTGGCTGTTTTGTTTTTGAGTAAATAAATGATCTTATCTGCCAACGCCCTGCTATCCCCTTTATCGACCATTAATGCGGTCTCATTATTTTCCATGATCTCATTCCCGGCAGGTGTATTAAAGGCCACCACCGGGGTTTTAAGTGCAAACGCCTCTATATATACCAGTCCAAAGGGCTCAAACAGCGATGGAAGTATGATCACATCTGAATGACTGATGTATGCGTACGGATGATCCTGAAACCCAAAAACTCTACCTGGTCCTGCAATCCAAGATCATTCACCTTTTTTATACAATTATTTTTTTCACTGCCTTCACCAAGTACCAATAATTTAACGCCTGGAAATGCTGCAGCAACAACCGGCAATGCTTCAATCAAAAAATGATGTCCCTTAAATAATTCTATCCTTCCCACTATGATAAGCTGCGGTTCGGCTAACCTGCATTTGGCTTTATATTCTTCCTTATTAAATTCCTCTATTTTTATTCCATGATGTATTACCGGGTATGCGGTTTTGGCCAGCCCCAGGCTTACATATAGATCAGCGATCCCTTTAGATACCGCTACATTCCTATCTATCCGGGATAAAATGAACCGGGTTATAAAATAGTAGTAATCAAAGGGCCGGTATCTTTTTCCGGGTTCATATTGCTGCAGGAATTTTTCACGGTAGCCATGTTTGGTCGATAACAGGTAAACACCCGGATTAAATACATATTTTAATACGGTTGCTATCAGGTCTGAAATCAACAGGTGGGCATGAAGAATGTTGCAATCATTTTCCTTTAGATAGCGGTTCACTTTGCGGGCTGTACCTGTAATGGACCTTTTGCCTGCAATGATCAATGTTGTTTTAACACCCAACTCATTTAAATCAGCACAATAAGCAACAAAGGGTGCGGCTGTTTTTGGCGGGCTAACCACGATCAGGTCACATACAATACCATGTTCCCGGAGGCCCGGCAGTAAATGTTTAAGGTATTTTTCTGCACCGGATATGGCTTCAGAATATATTAAATGCAATATCCTCATGAATTAAAAATTAAAGTATACCGTTCGAGCATCGTTGTATTACTGTAGTTTTTCTTTGCAAAAGTAACCGCATTCTTTGCCAAAACTGCTGCATTACCGGGGTTATCAATAGGATGCATCATAGCTTCACACAACAGGGGGCATTTTTTAGCAGGTACCAGCAATCCGTTCTCCTGGTGGGTGATCATATTATTTATACCCGGACATCCGATGCGATGATGGGTAAGCCGCATGCCATGGCCTGCATAATGGCGGTACTCATGGTTTCGCCCAGGGATGCATGAATATAAATATCCAGTTGCTGTAAAAGCTTACCAGTTCTTTTTCTTCCAGCATACCGGTAAAGATCACATGCTGCGTAATTTGTAATGCAGCTGCATGTGCCTGCAGTGTTTCTTTGTAAGCACCATCGCCGGCGATCAGCAATTGCAATGTTACCGGCCTTTCTTTTTTAAGGAGTAATGCAAAAGCTTCGAGCAAGGTAAGGTGATCCTTGATGGCGATCAAACGGCTTTGCATGCCCAATACGATCCGGGTGGCATCATGTGGTTTTGTGGCTTTACCATAGGTTAACAGGTTGATGCCGTTGGGTATCACCACGGATCTTTTTCACGGAATAACCATGTTAATTTTGTCTTTACCTGTTGCCGGTATGCTTCACTTAAATACACCATTTTATCAGCCACCAGCATGGCTGTTGCCAAATACACCCAGTCGATGCCGGTCTTTAAATGATTGGCCTGGGTTTCACGTACAATAATTTTTTGGATACCCGTACCTGTTATCTTAGCCAGTTTTGCGGAAATGCGGCAGCACCACCGTGTAAAAAAATAACCTGCGGCCTGGTTTTTTTATCTGCCGGTATAGCTTAATATAATAACCGATGTCAAGTCCTGGTTTTTTCTTAATAAAATGCCAGCGAATATTTTTTGCAGTACAGCGTTCTATATATTCTTCTTTCACTTCTTCGATACCGTTAAACAAGGCTTCAAAAGTGAATTCACCATTTTCATCAGCATCAACCATTGAAAAAAAAACATTGCCATGGCCGCCCAAACCCGAGTATAGCACATGCAGAATTTTCATATTTTTAGTTTTGTTCCCGATCTGTTAAGCCTGCTGATCAATGGTTTTTCTATCCATTTAAAAAAAAGGATGCTCCCCAGGCATACCCCGATCAGCAAAACAATAACAGCCGCATGTATCTCCATGCCTGCCTGCAGGTTTAGTTTAGCCAGTATGCCTACCCCGGCTGCCATTACCGGCAAATGTAAAAGATACAAGGAATAAGAAGCTTCTCCCAAAGATACCAGTATGCCGGGAACCTTAACCATTTTATTGAGTTCGTAACTCACGATCCCGGTTATAATTAAAAAAGAGGGTATGCCAAACAGCAGGACCCTGCGGAAATAATTTTCCATTGAATGTCCGTTACTGAAATAAATGGCGGATACAACAAATAAAACTATGCCCAATATGATCAAAGGGATACTAAACCGGGATGGAAGTTTTGTATCACAAGCGCTGCCAGTATACCCATGAAGAAATCAATATTCATAGGCATGGATCCAGCCTTATCCATTTGTTGGAAGTCTCGGGTTAAAACCGGATAAAGGCAGTATGATCAATAGCAACAGGTATGCAGCAGACAATATCCATAATAATCGCTTTGCCGGATGATAAAGCCAGGAAAAGAAAATAAAAGAATACTTCATTGCTTAATGACCAGCTTACCCCATTCACCATAGTATGTTCCGGCAGCAACAGATAAGTACTGAGTACATTGAAAATACTGTACTCATATAAGTTGTTAAAAAATGAAGGCAGAAGCTGTTGAAGCAGCAGGAATATACTGGTGATGATCCAGTAAACAATGAATATCCTGATGAACCTACGGCGCAGAAAACCTACAAAATTAGACGGGTTGTTCAGTGCCTTCATACTGGTATATGTTATTATAAAGCCACTCAACACAAAGAAGATATCTACACGGAGCCGCCAAAAGCAAAAAGATCCCCTCCAAAAAGAAGCTCCCCATTTTACTTTTACAAGTACCGTGGTATGCTTCAATAGTACCAACAGACTGGCAATACCCCCAAGAAGCTGCACCAGGTATAATTTCTGTGAAACTGTTTTAACGGGTATCCCAACCGGATCCAGTAACAAATGATCCTTCCCTTTTTCTTTTTGACGGTTATGACGGGCATTAATGTATAAATCTTTAATATAAATAATCGCATTTTTTAGCAGGGTAATACTTCCTGACGGTTGCACTGCATCCAATAATAGTTGATATTCTAGTTGATAAAAATCTCCCCTCCTGAGCTAATATTATAACCCAGGTTTTAAGCCTGTTTCGGAGCTAATTTTCTTCAATGAAATTTTTAAAATAATTTTAATTCTATAAAATCAAATGTTTAAGCACATATGCCCTTGAACTGACACCAATATTATGAAGTAAAGCCTTGTCGGCTGTCAGTTTCTGAAGCCAGTCACATACATCAGCAGCAGTTAATGCATGACAGCTTGGAGTTGGTTCTTTCAGCAACGGCTCAAATATTTCAGGCCGGGCATTGCCAATCCCGGGCCTTCCAAGCAACATAGCATATAAACCACCCGGTACATAATGATTTCCCAACTGTTCAAAAACAACATCAGACTTTATTATATGAGCCTAGTTCTTGATAAAGGGCATTTCAAAAAGCCAGGTCACCATATCAGAAAATCCCAACGAGTCAATTAATTCAACATCGCAATTTTCAAAATACTCATTTAAATCATCATGCCGGCGACTTCCGTTTCCATGTATTAAAAGGAGCAATCCGCATTTGTCACAAAGTCTTTGGCATCGTTTATATCATCCCCTTATTAAAAATACAATTTCCACATCACCCGGTTTGATATTATTTTTTCAAAAAAATTTCTACCCCTTTATCATAATATTCTCATTTCGCTTATTGGCATTGGTTATTCAATCAAAGAACCGGGTGATGTTAAGGATAGAAAATACCTTCTTACCTTCTATTGGTTCCCTGTAGGGGAATTTCTTACAGTCAAAACCCCTGACTTCCAGCTTACTGAAATGTTGTCCTTCTTTGATTTCATTTAACAATTCATCAGAACCTGGATTAATCCCTGTGGGATAATAATTAACAATATCAGCTCTTCTAATTCCACTACGCTGAAAATTAATCATGCGCCAAAATCATATTGGCTAAAAAATAGGTATGACCTTATTAATTACCCCACCGGATTGTTTGTAACGAGCCGAAAAAACCGATATCCTGCTTAAATTTAGCAGCAATATCAAGATCAAACCTCCTAAAAAAATCCACAAACAAGTTTGCCTCTTTGCACAAATGCTCCAAGGAGATCCAATGCCCGTTTAAAAATAACATCAAATGAATTCAGGAAATGTATCATACCCTTAAAATACCAATTGGGAAATGAAAACTTTAACGCTTTCATTTTCCAGGGTATTGGTTTTTCAATTATCCAGCCAGGATAATTATTATCCAATTCTTTGTCTAAAGACTCGGGCCTGTCCAATAAATAGTTTCTTTCGGCATCTACAATAAAGGTGATGTTGTACCCCCTTTTTTTAAGCTCTTTGCAAATTCTATGGGAAGTTATTCATATTACCCAAAAAACAATTTTCAATTTTTTGATTAATAATATCCTGATTATTCAATGCAAATGTTTTCATTCCCATAATTTTAGACTGTCCAATTTCTCATTTCAAGCAGGTTAAATAATTACCAAAAGCACACAGTCAATTTCGGACTAAAATGAATGATCCCGTTAGGCGATCTTTTTACACTGTGTAAACTAATAACTATATATATTACCTAAGCAAACAAGTATCAAGTATCACGAAGTCATCATTTTCTCAGAAAAAAAATATTAAAAAGATTGGGTTCGTTTCGAACTTTAAATCTTTTTTCTTCGGTGAAACTACTTTTTTTCAATATCAATATTATTGTCTTAAAATTGGGATCAATTTCATTTAGTTCAAAAATAATTCCTTTAAGGCCTTCACTTTGTAGTACCTTATTTGCTCCATTCAAAAATGGCATTTCAGAACCATCTATATCAACTTTAAGATAATTTGGGAAGAGTATTTCCCTCTTCTACAAATGAAATAATTGATATCAAATGTATTTCCTGTTTTCAACAAAATTAAAATTTAAATCATTCCGTATTTCACCATGCTCAATAACCTTTTGATGCCCGCCTTCCCAGGGTTGCCCGATGTTAATGATCGCTTTGCCGTTTTTAGCCCCAACACCTGCATGAATGGCTGTAAGCTTATCTTCACTGATCTTATTCAGACTCAATATTTTTGTGAAAACCAGGTAATTTTTTCCTCAGGCTCAAAGCCACTACCCGCACCCTTTTAAAGCTGCATATATTGAAAATCGTCCTTCACACGCTCCCAGGTCATACATGATTTCGCCCGGCTTTATCATGTCGATAAAGTCCAGGTTTTCAGTTTCATAATTCATCCTGGAACAAAGTTCAAGAGAACGGGTGTAAGTCATTAATTTGAAGTTAACTCCACGTACATTAACATCACTGTTTTTTAAATTATCAGTTATCATTATGAGTATATTTTTAAAATGTTTTTTCTAATGGAAAATCCTTTGTTATTAATTCATCGCTTGGTTTATAAATATATGGATGGGCAAATTTTCTGCTAATGAAAGTTGGTTCATCCAGATCATTATACCTAAAATGGCAACTCCACCGGGGATTATCAGAGATATTTTCACCACTTTGATGGATCAAAAAGATGAGAATATTAAAGCATCCCCTTTCTTTACCTCCACTGAGATCAATTTTTCCTTTTCATCCTCAGTTAATGCTACCATGCCAAATCCATTTTCAATATGGTCAGTTCTTAATCCACCCAAATGACTTCCCGGCAATATTTCCAATGCACCCAGGTCTTTATTTATATCAGTCAGGGTATCCAAATCACCACCAGATTAAGAGATCCCCTGCATACTTCTCCAATCCTGGTGAGCATCTACTTTATAAAAAACCTTCGTTTTGGCCAGCTTTGGGTGATTGAAATAAAGAACAGGCCTGGTACTGATTACCGGCGATGTCAAACCCATTTGTTTAAGCAGATCACAAATTTTAGCATGAAGGGATAATGAATGAAGGCTGATCAAATGTTGTACCTGTTTGCCACAATTTGTAAGACATTCCAAATCCTCTTCAAAAAGCCTGTATAGAAAGTCATTATACTGTTGATTACTCAAGTCATCCAGCAGGCATTCCGGTGAATACCCTTTTCAATAAACTGTCTTAAAAAGACTTTACGGGCATCATTAAAAACAAAATCTATTTCGTTTTTTGCAAAGAAATTTTCAAAAGAAAATATCCGTTTTGATAAAAAAATCCAGTTGTGCATCCATTATTAACGATTTTAATTTCTTTTTATCTTTTCACTGATCCTCCCAGATCGCATATCCAAAGCCGGTTTTACCAAATCCATTACCGTTGTAGATCATGAACAATTTTCCGTCATTTAAAAATACATTCGGATAGGAGATCATTTCGGAGTCCCAACCACCTGAAGAAATATCTATCCCGGAAAACCCATCTTTTCTTTCCCAGTCGATCCCGTTTTTAGATTCTGCATAGCCGATCCGATAGGTATTTTTAATATTGTTCCTGTAATCGGATTTCTTTCTTTTCCAAACCACATTTTATACAAACCATCCTGCATAATTACGGATGCGCTAACCAATCCTCCTTCATCGCCATCTAACCCGATTGCAATTTTTCCTGTCTGTTTCCAGTTAATCCCATCAGTTGATTCAGCATATTTAATATTATAGATTGGCTCAGGTTTTCCATCAAAATTTCCCATTTGATACAGGATAAATACCACATTTTATAAACTCCACTGTCAAACATAACATAAGCTGTACCGGAAAAGTACGGTTCAACATGATTAACAGAAATAACAGGCCCTTCCAGAATGCTTATAAAATGTTTTACCATCATCATCACTTATTGAAAGCCCTACTGCATTCTGATACGGAACAGTTTGCCTTGTTGTCCAGCCGATATAATATAAATATTTCTTTTCACCAACATTGATAATAGAAGCAGGCATGATACCGGAATCATCAAATGTGCCAATATCTCCGAAATTCAATAATGGAATATTATTTTCAAATATTACTTTCCTGGGGTCCTCTTTCTCTACTTCTATAAAAGAGATATTGCTTTTACCCTGGGAATTCCTCGTAGCATAATAAATACGAAGACTATCTGAAAGAACGTCAACAACAGGAACCTGCGCATGGCTTTTATTCCATTCAAACTGGCCATCCACATTAAAAATAATTCCTTTTTCTGCCACATAATTACAACTCTTTGGTTGATTTTCTGATTTTACAGCCGGGTTCCCTTTATATAGTCCCCAGGACTCCGTATTCTTGATTATACTTGCAGCCATTGCAACAAAAGTGCCTTCTGCAATAGTAATACCATCCCGAATTGTTGAATTTACTCCCAATGTACAATAACTCTCAACCGTACAATGACCGGATAATACCACATGCGATGTAAACATCACATGATCCTTTATAACACAATGGTGACCTATGTGATTACCACTCCATATGACTACATTATTGCCAATTGAAGTAAATGGTTGAATGGTATTATCCTCTAAAATAAAGCAATTGTCCCCTATCCTGTTTTCAAACATGGTTGCTTTACTGCTTATATAACTGATCAATTCATATCCTTTTGCCTTAATTGCAAAGTAAATTTCTTCCCTGAGCCTGTTCATCCGCTGGGGAGACATGGGTGCAAAGAATTTATATTCACCGGCGGGATAACGACTTTCAATATTTTCGAATGCGATAACCGGCAATCCCTTAAAACCTTTTCTTCAGGTAAATATTCTTCATTTACACAGAAAGCTGCCACGCATCATGTTCCGAGTCGTTTTCCCGGTAATAGTGTGCCAATTCAGCGAAATCCTGGATCCCGAATATTATAATTTTAGCCATTTTACTTATTTTTTAAAAACATAAACAGTATATTCATACAACCCATAATCATTCCTGATCACAAAATCCCTCGTAAGATTTTTACATAAAAAGCCGCTCAGTAGATCCAATGAAACGTGAAATAAATCCTCCCTTTCCCAATCCACGTTTTTTGACATAACATTAAAAGCAAAGCCTTTATTGGATTTTTCGAAGACAAGTCCGATCATTTTTGTGAAATAATTCCACATCTCATCAAAAGACAATTCTCTTTTTCGGTAAAAACTCCATTCATCACAATATAATCAAACTTTGGAAGTTCATTTTCCATCAAATATATCAATACAATAAAAAGGACTGCCAAGTATTTTTCCGTGCTACATCAACAAATTTCTGAGAATATCCAACCCTGAATAATGAATATTCGGATCTTATTTTGTCTAATAAATGCCAGGAGATGAGCGGTTCCACAACCAAAATCTAAAAGGGATACTTCCATATTACTATCTGCATTCAACCTGATCATGTCCGCATTATTTTATACCGCTTCCTGCATCATCAGCATTTGGCCAATCAACACCCAAATGATTATCACCATGCTTTTCCAGCAATGTTCATAATGCTCAATAATTTTGTTATATGCTTTTTCATATAAATTCATATTGGTTAAGGATATCTTTAATTCCTTCCGGGGGAATTGAACATCATCACATCAATAATGGAAAGCCAGGGTATAAATTCATGCTTAAATTGTTCATACACACGTTTCTGTCTTAATAAATTGAATATTCAAATTATTTTTCCCGAATTCTTCCTTTGAATAAAGTTCCAAACCGCCTATCGGGTTAATATAATCAGTAGCTTTTTCCTTTATACAAATATCGATAATTCTATCCTGTCCTTTTAAACCGGCATTCAGATATACCGATGAGGTTGAAACAATCTCCGTATGTATACCAAGGTATTCATTGATCCTGATAATGGAATAATAATTAAGGCCCGTTATTTTATTGATACCGCTATTTAAAATTTCTGCAACTACCGGAAAAGCATTGTCAAAACAGGGAGCTTTTTATAATTCAGTTCAATTGTTCTTAAAAACTTTGCCTGCCATTTGGCATCATCTGAAACGGTTATTTCATTGATCAGTTTATTCTGGCTGGCATCTTTAAGCGGAATGGTAAACATATTCGCTTTGCCGTTTACCAGAATATTATTCCTGTTGATCCAGCCTTTGTTGATATAATTAACATCATCCAGTATCACAAACTTATCCACGGCATTGATCAGCTGGAAATAACCGATATACGGAAAAATATATGGTTGCATGATGGCCAGCTTCATCAATAACAGGTTTTAATCAGGTCACAAATCTTTTTTACGGTTACTTCTTCCAGCTCATAATACATGGGCAGCGCCAGTGCCTTAACACTGATGGATTCTGAAACCGGGCAATCCTCTCCTTTAAACTGTGGAAGGTTATTCAGCGATGGATAAAAATGCCGCCTGGTAACAATATCCTGTTCCTTCAACAAAGCCACAATGCGGTGCAGCCTTTCTTCACTGTCGAGGATCACGGGATGGTAGCTGTAATTATATACCGTTCCGCTGATCGCTAACGGCCTTTGCATGGGCAGGCCCTCCAGGAAACTGTCGTACAGGCCTGCAATCGTTTTTCTTTTTGCCATAAACTCCTTCATCATGGGTAATAAACACAAGCCCATGGCTGCATGAAATTCTGAATTCTTTCCGTTTATACCGATTGAAAAATGATCATCCCCGATATGGCCAAATTGCCGGTATAATTTCATTTTACCAGCCAATGCATCATCATTGGTAATGATGGCCTCCCTCAATGGTATGAAAAAGTTTGGTGGCATGAAAGCTGCAGGTTGCTGATATCGCCATATGACAAAACGGTTGTCCGTTCAACTCGGCACCAAATGCATAGGCTCCGTCATAAATTACTTTCAGGTTATATTTTTAGCAATTTTTCAATAGCTTCCACATCACAGGGATTGCCATAAACATGTGTGGCTAAATAGCAACTGTATCCGCTGTAATAAGTGACTCTATTTTTCCGGATCAATATTAAAATCAGTGCCTTTTATATCCGCAAATACCGGTTTGCAGCCTTCCCATAAAATAGAATTGGTTGTGGCTACATAAGAAAACGGTGTAGTGATTATTTCACCGGTAATCCCAAGTGCCTTTAATGCGATCTGCAAAGCTATGGTTCCGTTATTTACATACAGCAAATGCTTAACGCCTAAATAATTCTTTAATTTTTCTTCCAGTTCCTGCACCAGGCCCATGGTTGGTTAACCATTTTCTTTCCCATATTTGCTTTAGATATTTTTCATATTCATTTCTGTCCAAAGTATTTTAACCGTAGGTTTTCTTCCTTTATAGAAGGGTCCTCATGTGTTTCTGTAACTGATTCAATGATAGGCACCATCGCGATTCCCCATCCGCCGGGCTTTAATATGCGATACAACTCTTTCATTGCTTTTATATCATCATCTACATGCTCCAGGATATGGGAGCAAACGAACACATCAAAACTGTGGTCTTTGTATAGATGCAGATCCTGCAGGTCGAGTTTATCATCAACACCCTCCATAAAAGATCCGAAGTACGGTGTGTTACATTCGGCATTTTTTCAACAGGCGGGATAAAGAAGGCGTAGGGGCAAACTCAATGATATTGTAATGCCTGTTCTTTTCTAATATTTTTTCAAAGTACAAAATATACAGCCTGTCCCTGTCATTGATACCACAACCATAGCAGGTATAATTTTTATAATTCACCGATTCTGCATCATCTACTGTATAAGGCCAGCCACTTTCGTAAAGGGGTTTTAACCACCTCGGGTAATGGTCTGAAACTTTTCCAGTTCTTTTTACAGCCAGGACAATAATATCCTTTTCCCTTACCTGCAAGGTGCTGCCTGGCCTGAAGTTTGTGATAAACCCTGCCTGCAAACCGGTAAAGCCTGGGTTTTTTGACGCTGCTGTACATTTTATTTATTGCTTGACCCATATAATAATCCTTTTATTCTTGAAAATTGTAATTGTTTCCTGTTTATTGCTCCAATAACTAAAACCTGTATGAAAGCAGCGCTAAAAAGTAAAATTATATAATTTATACCAGTCAGGTTTTTCAGTATCATGAAAACAGGTAATGCTATAAGCGTGTTAATGACCAGTTGTTTAAATCCATACTTTAACACCGCAGCAAAATCAATTTGGTCCAGTTTAATTTTAAACAGGCGGTAAAATAAAAATATAAGTATAAGGTAGCCTGCCAGCATGGAATACAGGTATCCCATTAATTGTAACCAGTTAATGAATACAAAAGTTAGCACCAAAAAAATAATATGGGCTACAATAGAATATAATATCCCTTGCCTGATAACCTGCGTGGATGAAAAGATCCTACTACAAATACTATTGAGCAACATTAAGGGTGAAAGTAAGATCAGGTATTTTTAAACATAACGCTACTGTTTCCAGGAGCGATTTGCCATGTTGCCTCTTTAAAAATGAGCATGGCGATATTATCAGCATAAAAAATGTTACTATAACAACCGGCATTAAAAGCAGGAGTAACAGATTCGCGATCTTTATAAAGATCTCATTTAATGCTGTAATATCCATTTTTGCATATAATTCATTAAACTTGATACCTGCTACAGATAATACCTGAGCGATAATGAGTGTGTCTATTATTCCCGCAGCCTGCTGTGCAAGATTAACGGAAGAAACAATACCTTCACCCAGCCCTGTTAAAAGAAAAAGTGTAACATAGTTCCTCACCCAAACCGGCAAAATGTTCAATTGCATTAACCCGATGTTACCCCAAACTTCCTTATACTTTACAATTTTTGAAGTGACTGAATTTCCATTTAAGCCGCAGTTTCATCAGCATAAGAAGAAATATAAAATTGATACTGTAACTAATAGCCACTGCTGCAAGGGTGCCGGCAATTCCCAGTTGCTTGTGAAAAAATATTGTAATTAAAATAGAAAATACACTTGTAATAAAACTGGTCAGTATGGTTATCGTGAAATATTTATACGAACTTAAAATAGATCCTAAAGATTATTGATCAATTGGAAAAAAATCAATACACTGCCTGTATAAAGTAAATACCTGTGTTCAACAAGCAATTCAGGCGGAAATTTTGAAAAAGTATTATAAAATATTGTTGGTGACGCAATTATGGCTAAAAAATGACAGACCCAATAATAAAATATAAAAGAATAAAAAATTCAAAAATTTCTTGACTTTTCCTCTCCTTCTCTCTCCCTTAACTTCATTGCCTGAGGGATTAATATTATCGAATCAATTCCATTTAACATGCCGGTTGTGACAAGTACAGTAATGCTTAGGACAAAAAAATAAATATCAGTGCCTGCATTTGCTCCAAAATAAAAAGCAATAATCAGTGTATTAATAAACCCTATCCCTTTAACCAATATATTTAACATTGTAGAAACAACAACACCTTTTTTGTATGATTCTGTTTTTAGCAATGTGTTTATAAACTGTTTTACTGAATTATTTGAATTGTTATTTACTATTTCTTATACCATGAACCAGTTTCGCTTTATTACCTGCTCCAGATCAGCAACTTCTCATGTACATTTTTGCTTTGCTTTAATGCCTTAAATTCTTCTGTTGAATATATTACATACCGGATCTTTCTTTTTATCAGCGGCTCGGCTTTTTCTATCAGGCCGGTGAGGTAATTGGTATTTACCGTGCCCACCAGTTCCAGGTCTATCATATTGCTGTCGTTGCCCTTGGCAAATTCGCCGGTGAGGTAAACCCTTTCCACTTCGCCCAGCTGGGAGATCACGTTCTCAATAATGGTATCAATACCCACATATTTGCGGATGATGCTGTTCAGGTCGCTAAAAAGGGGGTGCTTTACATTGGCCGTAAAATATTTTTTATTGCCCTGCACATCACTGCTCACCATGCCTGCCTCTTCCAGCTTGTTCAGCTCCAGCCGGATGGCATTGGTACTTTCGCCAAACTCCTCCTCCAGCCCACGCAAATATGCCCGTGTGCTGCTGTTTAAAAAAAACTTCAGCAACAGCTTTACCCTGGTTTTTGAAGATATCAGTGTTTCGATCATTGTAATAATGAGTAATAAAACTACTCAAAGATATTGTTTTTATAATTGGTTAGCCATACTAAGACGTCTTTTTACCCTAAAAAGTTGTGTGACCCGTAAAAAAAAGATGGAAATATTAAGCCCGGCACTTAAAACCGCCGCTGCGATATGAGCAGTTATATTACTCGTGTTGTAACCGTTAGTGCGGGGTAACCGTATTGTTATCTAGCCTGTACTGGCTGCCGCTTTCGGGGCAGGTAGCCATTCCGAGGCCATCAAACTGCAGTTTATGGCCAAAAGCGCTCATCCAGCCAGCCTGTTTGCCGGGGTTGCCGGTTATTAATGCATAGGCCGGTACATCTTTGGTAACAACGGCGCCGGCACCTATAAAAGCATATTCGCCGATGGTATGGCCGCAAACTATGGTGGCATTGGCGCCAATGGTTGCCCCTTTTTTGATGAGGGTGGTCTTAAATTCATGCCTGCGGCTGATGGCACTGCGCGGGTTGATCACATTGGTGAGCACGGCGCCCGGCCCCAGGAAAACATCATCTTCGCAGATCACCCCTTCATAAAGGCTCACATTATTCTGCACTTTAACGTTATTGCCTAAACGCACATTGGGCGATACCACTACATTTTGCCCGATATTGCAATGGCTGCCGATAACCGCACCGCTCATGATATGTGAGAAATGCCAGATGGCAGTGCCCTCGCCAATGCTGCAGTTGTCGTCGATGAAGGAACTGGGGTGGATGTAATAGTTCATTTTAAATATTTTTATGAAGAAGGAATTATAGAATTTTAGATTGCTTTTGTTAGAAGGGTTAGAAAGTTTTGGAGGCCTCAAAATAAACTTCCTTAAAGTCCTAAAGCTTTTTAAGCTTCGGAAAATAAACCTTCTCCTGCTGCGAACAGCTGATCTTTTCAAATATTCGCCATACCCGCTTTTTAGCCAGTTCCTCAGCCTGCTTTAACAGATCTTCCCCGGTCTATAAAACCCATACGCCAGGCAATTTCTTCGGGACAGCCGATCTTAAGCCCCTGTCTTTTTTCTATCACCCGCACATATTCCCCGGCTTCGTGTAAGGATTCAAAGGTACCTGTATCCAGCCAGGCAAAACCACGGTCAAGCACTGCCACTTTTAATTTTTTTTGCTGCAGGTAATGATCATTAATGGTGGTTATCTCGTATTCGCCACGGGCGCTTTTGGGTATGTTTTTGGCTATTTCAACAACTGCATTGTTGTAAAAATATAATCCCGGTACTGCATAGCTGCTTTTTGGATTTGCAGGTTTTTCTTCAATGCTCACAGCATTACTGGCTGCATCAAACTCCACCACCCCATACCTTTCGGGATCGCTTACCGGGTACGCAAAAATAACAGCGCCATCCGGGTCAACACTTTGCTGCAACAGTTTACTGAAACCGCTGCCGTAAAATATATTATCGCCCAAAACCAGCGCCACACTGTCGGTGCCAATAAATTTTTCACCTATTACAAATGCCTGTGCCAGCCCGTTGGGCACTTCCTGTTTGGCATAATCAATGGTACAACCCCACTGGCTTCCGTCGCCCAGTAAACGTTTAAACTGTTCCTGGTCTTCGGGTGTAGTGATCACCAGAATATCTTTTATGCCTGCCAGCATCAATGTACTCAGCGGGTAATAGATCATCGGCTTATCATATACCGGCATCAGTTGTTTGCTGACACCCTTTGTGATGGGATAAAGCCTGGTGCCGGAGCCGCCTGCTAAGATTATTCCTTTCATGAACACGTTGGTTTTAATGATTTCGATACTTGTTTATCATTAGTTTCTGGTATAATTTAAATCTTGGTAATTGGTCATTTAAGTCATTAAGTCATTGGAAATGATTTTTAAGTTTTTCATTGGGTTAGAAGCAATTAAATGGCCTTATTTGAGACACTATATCCAATCTCTTAATATTTTATATAAACCTGCCTTTCTTCAGCATTCCACTTTAAAGGAAAAAGGGGGATCTCTAAATCCCAAGTGTTTAAACCAATGATCTTAATGATGGTCTCACTAAACTGACTAATTTGATTATTAACTGGCATACATCTTCTCATAATAAGCCCTGTAATCCCCGCTCGTTACATGATTCAGCCATTCACTGTTATTTAAATACCAATCTATTGTTTTTGAGATCCCTTCTTCAAACTGAAGCGATGGCATCCATCCCAGTTCATTTTTTAATTTGGTTGCATCAATGGCATAACGCAGGTCATGGCCGGCACGGTCTGTAACATACGTAATTAATTTTTCGGATGTGCCTTTTTCCCTGCCCAGCTTTTCATCCATCTGCCGGCACAACTCTTTTACCAAATTAATATTTGTCCACTCATTGTGCCCGCCAATATTATAGGTTTCGCCAATTTTCCTGTATGAAAAACCACATCAATGGCCTTTACATGATCTTCCACATACAGCCAGTCGCGTACATTTTCGCCCTTGCCGTAAATGGGCAGCGGCTTGTTGCTGATGATATTGTGAATACAGAGCGGAATTAATTTTTCGGGAAAATGATACGGGCCGTAATTATTGCTGCAGTTGCTGATCTTCACCGGTAATTTATAGGTATGGTAAAATGCACGTACCATATGATCGGAAGAAGCCTTTGAAGCAGAGTACGGGCTGCGCGGGTCATAGGCCGTTTCTTCGGTAAAGAAACCGGTTTCGCCCAGTGAGCCATACACTTCATCCGTTGAAATATGATAGAAGACCTTGTTTTCCATATTACCTGTCCAGCTTTCTTTTGCGGTTTGCAGCAAGGCCGCAGTGCCCAATACATTGGTTGTAATAAATGCCAGCGGGTCGGTGATCGACCTGTCTACATGACTTTCGGCAGCGCAATGTAACACTGCTGTAAACCGGTGTTCGGCAAATAATTTCCGCAACAGTTCCAGGTTGGTGATATCGCCTTTTACAAAATGATAATTGGGTTCGTTTTCAATATCCCGCAGGTTTTCGAGATTACCGGCATAAGTGAGTTTATCGAGGTTTACAATTTTGTATTGCGGGTACTTACGTACAAATAACCTGGTTAAATGAGAGCCTATAAAGCCTGCGCCGCCGGTAAGTAAAATGGTATGCATTATTGAATGTTGTTATTGCGGGGCAAAAATAACATTAATTATTTGCTCAAAACCTATAAGGTTTGCAGCCGGGTTTTGTGTGTTGGAAAACCTTATAGCGTTTGCAGCAGGGTTTGGGTGAAGGTGTGTTGATTTAGCACCCTAAGGTTTATGATGGGTGTTAGGTGTTGGTGTGATGGAGAACCTTATAGAGTTTGAGGTTGATTGATTTTCTTTCCTGCAAACACTATAAGGTTTATAAGGTTTGCTATGCTGCGGGGCTATGCTGCAAACCTTATAGGTTTTGCTTAGAGCCCCGTAAACGCCACATGAAAATACTGTTTGATCTCATCCACATCAAACTGTTCGGCTCTTTTGGCGGCTTTTGCAGCAAAGCTGTCGCGCAGGGCCTCATCATCCATCATTTTTTTCATGGCATTGGCCAGTGAGATCACATCTTTAACGGGAGTTAAAATGCCGTATGCGCCAATCTCAAAATTATTGATGGCCCGGTGATGCAGGTCACTATCCGGTGCCAGCAGTTCCCTGGGGCCCGAACTGCAATCGGTGGAAATAACGGGCCTGCCGCAGGCCAGCGCTTCTATCAGTACATTCGGGAAACCTTCCACATCACTGCTTAAAACAAAACAATCTGCCGGCTCACAAACTGAAACGGGTTTTATCAAAGCCCAGGAAAATGACCTTATCCATTAAACCCAGGTCCATCACTTTCTGCTTGAGCACTTCTTCCATAACCCCGGCGCCAACGATCAGCAGTTTGCAGGGCAGGTTCTTCAGTGTAAAAAAAGCCTGTACCATCAACAACTGGTTCTTTTCCTTCCGCAAATTGCCCACAGTAATAAAATGAAAGATATTTTTTTCAAAAACAAAAGCGGGTTGTATGGCCGCATTCGATTTGATGAACTGAAGGTCAACCGGGTTATAAATTACCCGTACCGGCGTTTTTATTTTAAAATTCTCGATAAGGTCGGTTTGTATAGCGTATGAATTGGCGAGGATGAGGTCGGCCCGTTTATAGGAATACATCACCATAAATTTGGAGAACATGCGGTAAATGGCCGAATGGCTTTCCTGCATGATGGTCTGGTGTGTGCCCTCACACATGATCACGTGCCCGCGGTACCGCCAGATACTTTTCATAAAGGCATTGATATAACAGGGGCGGTATAAAAAAGCTACCGAAATACGGATGCCGTTCTTTTTGCAGTAACGGTAAACGGTATATGATATTTTGGGCAATTTTAAAAAGCGGATGATCTTATTCTCCAGGAGCGGCTGCCGCAGGTCAAGTATTTTTATTTCGGGTGGAATGGCATAGTCATTGATATGGCTGTACAGGGCCAGGTGAATCTCAAAATCATCTTTTAAATGGTTCAGCAACAGGGAGACCACCCGTTCTGCTCCACCGGTTTGCAAAGTATTTATAAATAGTAAAAGTTTGGGTTTGATACCATTCATTCGTTTTCATTTTCTGTGCCAATAGTACAAATATCCGTTAATTATTGCCGGTAAGCTGTAAAAATAATTTTTCAACACCCGGTATTAAACGGTTTACCGAAAAACGTTTAGTTGTTGATGTTATTATATCTTCCCGGTTAAAACCAGCAGCAAGAGCTGTATTTATGGCTGATGCAAAGGCAATGATATCATTATCTTCCACAAGCAAACCATTGTTTGCCGTTATTATTTCAGCCAAGCCGCCCGGTACATTAAAAGCAATAACCGGTATGCCCCGGGCACCGGCTTCCAATACCACATTGGGAAAGCCTTCATAATAAGAACCCACCAGCAACAGGTCGGCATCATCCAGCCCGGCAAAGGGTTCGGTTTTTCCCCGGTTAATATAATTTTATCCTGCAATTGTAATTCATCAATGAGTTGCTGTAATTGGTTTCGCTGATCTCCTTCTCCAATAATAAAATACTTAAAGGGAATTGTAAGCAGCCCCACGGCATGTACCAGCCGCTCAATGCCTTTTTCTGTACTCAGCCTTGCAACAGTTATAAATGTATGAACACGGGCTGCCGGCTTACCTGCTGCCTGTATGATCTTTACCGGAACCTCCGGGGTTGCATTATGCAGTACCGTAGTTTTATGTTCAGGGATGCGGTAATTTTTTACCAGGTCATGCTGCATATACGCCGACTGGCAAATGATCAAATCAAAACGGTGGTAATATTTTCTGATCAGCCGGTTGTATAAAACCGGCATTTTAGCCTGCCGGCTGTTGATGCTTACAATACTGGCTTCCCGTGCAATGAATTTTATTTTTTTGGGTAACCGGTTCCTGAAAATGGCCAGGTACAGGTTCAAATGATTGGCTGTGGAAAAAACAATGTCCGGGTCAAAATTTTTAACTGCCTTTTTATGCCGGCAAAGAAAAAGCACCCTGTTCTTTTAGGCCGATGATGTTTATTGCCGGGTTGGTAATGGTATAAAACGGCCTGCTGTTATTGACCACAACCAGGCAAACCGAGAACAGTTGGGTATTGATATGGCTGCATACCATGGTTACAAATTTCTCGGAGCCGCCGCATTGCAGGCTGGGGGTAATGATGAGGAGTTTTATTTTTTTTGAGCTGTTCACTGTTTATTGATCTAAAATTTACTTTTATGTATGGCAATATAATCATCCAGTCCTGCCATATGCTTATTGTGTGTACCGGTATGCTGTACATGATATCCCATTTCCTCCAGCAACTGTACACATTTTTTTTGTACTCCCGGCAAATGGCAATCGTGAGTGGCCAGTAAAATATGGGGTTGGTATTTTTGCAGGGTATTTTTGGCACCCAGCAAAACATCATATTCGGCCCCTTCCACATCTATCTTTATGACCCCTGGAATTTCGTAACCCCGGTCAACCAAACCATCTATCGTATGGCACTGAACCTTTATTTTATTTTGTGTGCCGGCAAAAACATACGAACCCGGGATATACGTGTTGCCGTCCCTGTGTGAAAGATCGTTCGAAAACTCCACTTCTTTCTCCCTATCAGCAATGGCAACCTGCAGAACCCGGATATTGCTGCCGCTGATCATTTTTTTATTGAGGCTGATATGCTGTTCAAGAATTTCCCGTACCGCCGGCATGGGTTCAAAAGCATAGATCGTGCCGTTGCTCATCACCCGGCCGGCGAGTAATGCATGAAAACCCACGTTGGAACCGATATCATAAAAAACTGATCCCGGGTCTTAACCAGGATAAAAGCTGTTGCTGTGTTTCGGGGTCTTCATAATTGCCCAGGATATATTCATAAGGGCTGGATGTTGACCACCTGAAACCCTCTAACGGGCCTGCCATGACCGGTAAAAATGTTGCCTGAAGATATAGCGGGCAATTTTTATGTACCAGCGTTTAAAAAAATCTTTTTGTAACATGATGAAGGATCTGCCCCAGTTCTGTATTCAGTTTAAATTTTTTATTGAGTAAAAGCAGGATGATAAGGTACACTAAAAATCCCGAAACCAATACCAGCGGCCCATATGCTTTTAACGGCAACAGGGCAACATGCAAACCAAAAACAATGACCGCATTTATTAGAATGATGATGCCGGTATATTTTAATAAAGCCGCATAGTCAATGAACGGAACCAGCAGGCGGCAAATAAAATACATGGCAAAAACATTGAACCCGTTGATGATGATAACGCCATACGGGTAGCCATATTCGCCGTAATACATAGTGCAGATCCAGATGGCGGCTATTAATAAAATGTTCAATACCACCTGGTAAATAAATGCCTGCTTAATGGCCTGCATGGCAATGAATAAACGGGTTACCATGGCATTGATGCCGATACTGAAAATGGTTACGGCCAGCAGCTTTAAATACATGGCTGCTGCTGTTACTGCCGCTGTATTGAAATTGCTGCTTTGATAAAAAAGCCTGACAACCGGTTCGGCAAAAACAAAACAATAAAAACCCATGGGCACCAAAATAAAAACCACCAGCCTTGATGTACGTAAAAAAGTATCATTCATACCGGCATGATCCTGCCGGGCAACCTGTTCATTCAGTTTAATGCCGCTTACATTGGCAAATTGCGAGGTAACCAGTGTGTTGGGAATATCGGCAATGTTTTTCCCGTAATTCATTACGCTGATGATACCGCTGCCAAACCCGCTCAGTAAATACAGCGGAAACATACTGCTGGCAACAGTGGTAACCTGTCCAAGCTCTGCATAAAAAACATTATGCCATATTTTTTTCCGGATGCGGGATGTACTGAAATTGAAATGCCAGCCGGCTACCTGCTTCAGCAAATAAATTTGCATGACCCCGTTGATGGCATACGATATCAACCCGCCTAAAAATACAGCCAGCACATCATAACCGGCTTTTAATAAAAAAATACAGGCAATGGCAATACAGCTTTTAATGCTGCTGATGATCATGGGCAGGCTGAAATATTTTAGAGAGGTAAAAATGGTATTGAGGTAATTGGTAAGCAGGTGAAAAATAAAAAAGCAGGAGCCGATCCAGAAATAATGCCGGTAGGTTTCAATATCTGCTGCTGAAAACCTGGAGATCAGTCCAAACACCGTTGTGCCGTAAAAATACATGGCAACAGTGAACAGCAATCCAATGACCAGGTATATGAGCCCGAAAAAATTCAGGAAAGCAGCAGCCGGTTCATCCCCTTCATTTGTACGGATGCGCATGGATTCGGGGATGAGTACCGCTACATCGATATTGTTGATGAACCCCGAGAACAGGATCATGGCAGCAAATACAAAAAAGTAAATATCGGTTTTGATATCGGAGCCAAAATACCGGGCAATGATGATGGTGAGCAGGAAGAGGATGCCCTTTGATATGATATTGAATAAAACTGAAAGCAGGGTTCCCCTTTTGTAAGATTCTGATCGTATCAACCTCAAAAAATGCATAAGCCGGGAATTATTATGTTTTATTTAAAAACAATAAGTTGTTTATTGAGCCACAAAGCCAGACTTGCTTTGCTCGGAAAGACGTTAAGACGTTCATTTTTCGCCATTGGCGAAAAATAATTACCGCCTTCCCGACTTTCCGGCTAAATAAACACTCCTTACTGCCTTTGGGTATTCTTTATATATTACAAACAAAAATAATGGTTCAAAAGGGAAATCAATAGCCCCGCAAACGATTTACTCCTTTACCTTTGCCGACTATGCATTACGCTTCAATTGAAAACCTGGCCAAATCGTTTGGCATCAGAACGCTTTTTAAGAATATATCCTTTTACGTGGAAGAAGGTGACAAGATCGCACTGGTTGCCCGCAACGGCAGCGGCAAATCCACTTTACTGAAAATTATTGCCGGGCTTGATACCGCCGACAGCGGCACCTTTTGGGTTCACAAAGACATCAAAGTAGTGATGCTGCAGCAGGACACCCATTTTGAAGAAATGAAAAGCATCTGGGATAATGTGCTGCGCATGGATAACCCGGTGGTAAAAGTGGTGAAGGAATATGAAATGTGCCTGGAGCAGGAGGAAGAAAATATTGAAAAACTGACCGACCTGATGGCACGTGTGGATGAACTGAATGCCTGGAGTTTTGAAAGTGAACTGAAACAGATACTGGGTAAACTGAACCTGCACCACCTGAATGAGCCGGTTAAGAACCTCAGCGGCGGACAACGCAAAAGGGTTGCGCTTGCGCAGGCATTGATAGAAGCACAGCTGCACGAAGGCAAATGCCTGCTGATACTGGATGAACCTACCAACCACCTGGATGTACAGATGATAGAGTGGCTGGAAGATTATTTATCGGCACAAAAAGTAACCCCCTGGAAATGGAAGATGAAAAGATCTATGTGTACAAGGGCGACTATGATTATTTTTTAGAACAGAAAAGTTTACGGCAGGAAGTGCAGGCCAGCGAAATGCAGAAAGACAAGAACATTTTCCGCAAGGAACTGGAGTGGATGCGCAAACAGCCAAAAGCACGTACCACCAAATCAAAATCAAGGCAGGATGCCTTTGCCGATATTGAAGAAAGGGTGAGCCAGCGCAAAGAAGAAACAGATGTGAGCCTGCAGGTAAAGATGACCCGGCTTGGCGGCAAAGTGCTGGAGATGAAAAAAATATACAAAAGCTATGGCGATAAGGTGATCCTTAAAGGTTTTGACCATACTTTTAAAAAGGGCGAGCGTATTGGTATAGTAGGCAAGAACGGGATCGGCAAATCTACTTTTTAAAAATTGCCCTGCAGCAGGAAAAGCCCGACAGCGGGAAGGTGAACCATGGCGATACCGTTGTTTTCGGCAACTTTAACCAGGAAGGATTACAATATAAAGAAGACAAGCGTGCCATTGAATATGTAAAGGATTTTGCTGAATTTTTTCCGCTGGCCGATGGCACAAAAATTTCGGCCACCCAGTTCATGGAGAAATTCGGTTTTGCATCCGAACAGCAATATACCCCACTGAGCAAATTAAGCGGCGGCGAAAAACGCAGGCTGCATTTACTGAGCATCCTTTTTCTCAATCCCAATTTTTTGATACTGGATGAACCTACCAACGACCTTGACCTGCAAACCTTACGCACACTCGAAGAATTCCTGCTCGATTTCCCGGGTTGTATATTAATTGTAAGCCACGACCGTTATTTTATGGACCGCATGGTGGATCATCTTTTTGCTTTTGAAGGTGATGGTGTGATCAAGGATTTTCCGGGAAATTATACATTGTACAGGGAGTGGAAGGAGAAGGAGATAATTGGCAATAGGCAATTGGCAATGAGCAATCCACATGTTTCTGCAGGGGTACAACCGGTAAATATAAAAACTGACAGCAACCCGGTTCAAGCCATTAAATCAAAACTTTCTTTCAAAGAAAAATTCGAGTTTGAGCAGCTTGAAAAAGATATGCCCGCACTGCAAAAGGAAAAAGCAGCACTGGAAGAAAAAATGAACAACGGCAGCATGGACTATGATGCTTTGCAAAAAGCGGCAGAACGCATCAGCAGCATTGTACAATTGCTGGATGAAAAGGAAATGCGCTGGCTGGAATTAAGCGAAAAAATCTGATAATTTTTGTAGATTTGAGAAACCGGTTTTTTATGAGCAACGAAAAACTAAAAAAAGAACTCCACGCACTTATTGATAATACCGAAGATGAAGAACTGTTGAATATGGTTAAGGAAGATATTATTGCTTACCAAACTGAATCAAAAAAAGAATTTGATGACCTCTCTGATTTATCTCCCGAAGACAGGAAGGAACTGGAAGAGCAGGCTGAAGAACCCCCATTGAAAGATACTGTTAGTTTTGAAGAGTATAAAAAGGAAATGAAAGAATGGCTCTCCAAATTGTAACTAAGAAAAGGTTTATCTCTGCTGTAAAAAAAATTACCGCATTTCTTAAACAAGAGTGGAATATTTCAGTTGCACGTGATTTTGTAAACCTGGTAAACGGCAAAATAACTTTACTTGCTTCCCGGCCAAATATTGGAGCAACAACCGCTTTAAAAAATACCAGGAGTGTACTTGTTGGAAAAGGCCACCAGAATAAGTTGTATTACCGTGTTGAAAAAAACAAGCTGATAATAATAAATCTGAAGGACATCAGGAAAAACCCAAAACGAAACCGATATCATCAGTAAAATCTTTACATGAACCAACGCTTTTACTCCCTCGATGTTTTTCGCGGCGCCACGGTTGCTTTAATGATCCTGGTAAATAATCCCGGCAGCTGGGGACATATCTTTCCGCCGCTGAAGCATGCCGGCTGGCATGGTGTTACACCAACTGATCTTGTTTTCCCGTTCTTTTTATTCGCTGTTGGCAATGCCATGGCTTTTGTAATGCCCAAACTGGATGCAGGTGGTGAACCGGTATTCTGGAAAAAAATTATCAAACGTTCACTGCTGATCTTCTTCATCGGCGTATTCCTCAACTGGTTTCCCTTTATTAAATATGATGATGCCGGAAATTTTATGATCAAACCTTTTGAGAACCTCCGCATCTTTGGGGTTTTGCAACGCATTGCCATCAGTTATTTTTTTGCAGCCATCATTGTTCATTATTTTAAAGTGAGGGGTTCTTTCGTTGTGGGCATGTTCCTGTTGCTGGGATACTGGTTCCTGTGTGTTGCTGCAAACCCATCTGATCCATTTAGCCTGGAAGGCTGGTTTGGTACCCAAATCGACAAAACACTAATTGGAGAAAAACACATGTACCATGGTGAAGGCATTGCCTTTGACCCGGAAGGATTGATGAACAGTATCGCTGCCATTGTGCAGGTAATATTGGGTTACCTCGTTGGCAACTATATTGTTCAAAAGGGAAAGACAGCCGAAATGCTGAACGGATTGTTTGTAGCAGGCTGTGTACTGGTATTTACCGGGCTTTGCTGGGACACGGTCTTCCCGTTCAATAAAAAAATATGGACCAGCAGTTATACCATGTACACAACCGGGCTGGCTTTACTGATCTTATCGGTGATGATCTGGTTAATAGAATTTAAAGGAAGCAAAGGATGGTGGAGCCGCTTCTTCGACGTGTTTGGAAAAAATGCCCTCTTCATTTTTGCCATGAGCGCATTGATACCCAAAACACTCTGGCTTATCCGCATCAGCAATGGCGTAACAGAAGCAGGCAAAGCAAAATTCCTGAACCCGCTAAGCTGGTTCTATGAATATGTATGCAAAACCATCTTCCCATCCGACCCCCGGATCGGTTCTTTAATATATGCCCTTTGTTTTATTGGCATGATGTGGTTTTTGGCCTGGGTACTGGATAAGAAAAAGATATATATCAAAGTGTAACGGGTTTTCTTTTCAGGCGAGTGCTGCGCTTTACACAGGTGACCGGGCAGAGACCTGCCTGAGAATACGATATCCGCATTAAGGATTAAGCATGTTGAATTTTTTATTCTGCTGATGTGTTTTACATTCTAAATAAAATTTCGTTCCTTTAATCTGCAACACCCCCGCATTTATGTTAATGCTGAACCGGGCAAAGCCTCCGGGTGTTAAGAATAAATGATGAAAAATGAAAAAGAGAATTGCATTACCTGCTTGCTGTATTATCGTATGTTGTATACTACTGGTTAGTTGCAGCAAAAAAGAAAAACAAGTTGTAAAAGAATTCTATCCTTCCGGGAAGTTAAAAAAATCAGGTTGGGTTAATAAGGATAAAGTTCTTATTGACACTACACTTTATTATTTTGAAAATGGAAACTATCAACGGATAGAGGTCAGGGATGATTCCGGTTTATTAAATGGTATCTCAAGATCATATCATGAAAATGGAAGTATTTCCCAGGAAACTCCCTATATTAATAATTCTATAGAAGGATTTGTTTATTCCTATACAGAAAATGGCAGGTTATCAAGCAGGATATTTCGTGTAAAGGCCAGGCCAATAGGAGATGCTTATTGGTATGATGAAAGTGGAAAAATTTACCAGTATGATTTTTCCGGTTTTGGAAATGGACACAGGAACTATATAAAATATGATAAGACCGGGAAAATTGTTGACAAAATAGCCCCATTCCTTTTTATAGATTCAGTAAGCAGTTATACTCCGGGCACTTCAGGGCAAAAAAATTTACCAGGTCTTTTACTATTATCAAATGCTCCAAAATGCAGAACAAGTGTTTTAATTAACTACCTGTCTAAAGATTCAATTATTATAAAGCAAGATAGTCTTACTGGCAGATCATATTTTTCCAGTGAAGAAAAGTTTTCACAGGAGATTTCCAATATTGTTTTTTATGGCAGGCAATATGATTCATTAACCGGCAAAAATCTTTCGCAAAAGATAACCCGGCGGTTGAATGATTTTGAATGACTGATCATTAAAGACAATACCTGTTATCTTTTTTCACCGGCGGGTCCCTGTTTTGATCTTGTGTGTTGGCCTGCAGGACCCGCCTGATAACACGAGATCTATATCAAAGTGTAACGGGTTATTTCATCTGCAGCAATGCTTTTTCCACTTCTATTTCAGGCAACTTACAGGTTTTATCCCTGCATACATAAACAGTGGTTTGACCCGGTACCCCTTTATTTTCAAGCAATACAAGGCTTCCGCCTGTTTTACCACCCAGCAGGATCATATTGGGTAAATAATGATGATCAAACTGCTGCCGCAGGTTTATACAATCATCGCCCAAAATGGCAACCTCGTACAACGGGGCGCTGAGCCAGGCCTGCAATATGCCCCAGTTGGCATAAAAATAAATGTTGCGGGCTACATCAACGGCAACATTCACCAGCATTTGTTTTGCCATATTTATATATTCATCATTGCCGTAAAAATGGCCGAGCAAAAAAAGATTTTTTGCCATGGCCGAGTTGGAAGATGGAATTACATTATCCGACAATTCCATCTTGCGTGCAACCAGGTCGGCGTACTGATCGTGTGTATAAAAAAACATACCGGAAACCGGGTCAAAAAAATGTTCAAGCGTATATGCTGTTATTTTACCAGCTTCACGCAACCATTTTTCATCAAATGTGGCCTGGTACAGTTCAATAAAAGCTGCAATGGTAAAGGCATAATCATCCAGCATTGCATGAATGGTAGACCTGCCCGATTTATAATTACGCGTCATCTCCCCGTTTCCTGCTATTGCATTTTTCAACAGGAAATCAGCATTGCTGGCCCCTGCCTTTAAAAACCTTTCTTCACCAAACACCCGGTAAGCATGCGTAAATCCTGCGGTCATCAGGGCATTCCAGCTGCTGAGTATCTTATCATCCAGTCCGGGTTTTATTCTTTTATCCCTTATTGGCTTCAATATTTTTTTGCAGGCATCAATGGTATTGTTTAGTGCTTCAACAGGAATATTAAATTGCTTTGCTAATGATTCACCGGTTTCATGCCGCAGCAGGATGCTGTTGCCATGCTCCCAGTTTCCGGCTTCGGTAATATGGTAATAGGCCGAAAATATTTCAGCATCATCCCCCAGCGCCGTTTCAATTCCAGCCTTTGTCCATACATAATATTTACCTTCCACGCCTTCGCTGTCGGCATCCAGGGAAGCATAGAATCCGCCCCCGGGGGCAGTTAATTCCTCCGCCACAAAAGCCAGTGTTTCGTAAACAATTTTTTTGTACAACGGGTCTTTTGTAAGCTGGAATGTCTTTGCGTACAGGCTTACCAGTTGTGCATTATCATACAGCATCTTTTCAAAATGCGGCACATGCCAGTTGGCATCGGTTGAGTACCGGGCAAAGCCGCCCTGCAGGTGATCGTAAATACCGCCCAGCGCCATATGACCGAGTGTAACCATAACGGCTTTTAAAGCGTCCGGGTTCTTACTTATAAAATAATAATGCAGCAAAAACTCCCAGTTTGCCGGCATGGGGAATTTGGGTGCCCGGTTGGCGCCTCCTTTTATAAAATCAATTTGTTCTTTGGCAATGTTGAATATGGTATCAAGATCTTCAGCGTCAAATATTTTTCCACCTTCTTTAAAGATCACATTTTCAGAAGCCTGGATTCCTTTGATAACCTGATCAGCGCTTTTCTCCAGTGATACCGGATTTTTTTGCTGCAGGTCAACAAAATATTCCATCAACTGTATCCAGTTTTTTTTGGGGAAATACGTACCCGCATAAAAAGGCCTGCCATCGGCCAGTGCCAGAGCATTTAATGGCCAGCCACCGCTGCCGGTTATCAGTTGTGCAGCCGTCATATACACCTGGTCCACATCAGGCCTTTCCTCACGGTCTACTTTTATGCAAACAAAATGTTTATTCATGATGGCAGCCACCTCCACATCTTCAAAACTTTCATGCTCCATCACATGGCACCAGTGGCAGGCGGCATAGCCAATGCTGATGATGAGCATTTTGTTCTCAGCTTTGGCTTTTTGTAAAGCAGCTTCTCCCCAGGGATACCAGTTTACCGGGTTGTGGGCGTGCTGCAGCAGGTATGGACTGCTTTCATGGATCAATGTATTGGTATAAGGATGAGTTTCGATCATGTTTTAATATTGTTTAAATGAACTTAGTAATTGAACCACACCTGCCTGTCGGCAAGCAGGTGTGGTTCAAACTTTATAAAATGTTTCAAAAATAAAATGGGTACTGTTGACCTGGTAGCCACTTTAATTAAAGTTAAGCATTATACAGCGCAGCTTTAAATAATGTGCAGGAATAAAAAAACACCGTTAAAAAACGGTGTGATAATATCATATAACAAGTTATGCCAAGCGCTTATTTATTCGGTTTCTTCGAAAGCCCGAATTTACCAAACTCAAGCAACTGTTTTGCATCGATATAACCTTTGGTATAGGTAACCATATTGCCATCACCATCGGCAAAGATCAATGTGGGATATGCATTTACCTGGTATTGCCGGGCTATGGCCGGGCCGTCGCCCTTTTCCATATCCAGGGCTATATTGATAAAATTTTCATTGAAGAATTCCCCTACAGCCTTATCCGGGAAAGTATACTGCTTCAGCATCCTGCAGGGGCCGCACCAGGTGGCATACGCATCGAGGAAGATCAGTTTGTTCTGTTTTTTTGCTTCGGCCAGCGCTTTTTTCCAGTCTGATTCAATGAATTGAATGCCTTTATTTGCATCAGCTATGTTTGCAGCCAATACATTTTTACTGCTGTCTGTTTTTGGAATAACCGCAAATACCAATACAGCAGCAATGATAAATACTGCAGTAAAAAATAGTTTTTTATGCATGATCAACCTCGTTTAGGCTGCAAGATTATTCATTTCTTTCAAACTTCAAACAGCTTTAACTTTTCATTGATTTCAAATCACGCTCATGCCAGGCAGTATAACATGTGTACGGTGAACGTAGATAACGGACCTCCTTTTTGATCCCTCATGTACTATAACACATATTTGGAATATGATGATAATCATCATGCCTGTTGATTGGAGGCATTGTTTGATAAGACGCATTGTTGTCTCTTTATAAACGGATTTAATCCGGTAATGAAGTTAAATGCGTACTTATGAAATATGCTTTCGGTTTATACTTTTTAGTGTTACTCACAGGCAGGGTGGATTGTTTTTCCCAAAACCCGGTTAACCCGACTGGAATTATCCTTCCATCAAAACACATATCCCTGGATGCCGGTTTCAATGTTTCGTTGCCGGCCCATGATGACCTCATGCGGACCCACACACTGGGCCTGGGAATTACCGCAAGGGCAATGGTTCCAATCAGTAAAAGGTGGAACATCGGGATCCGGGCAGAATTTGATCATCGATTTGCTAAAAAAAATTATCCCGATTCTGTTTTAAAATTCACGAACAAGCACAGCAATTATAGTATGATGAGCCTGAAACCAGGCGTGCAGTTTAATTTCAGGCCCCGGTATTTTGCCGGACTGGGAGCGGGTATGGCCTATGTGATGCTGCAAAACGACAGCAAGACCGGCTTTGGTTTTGTAGAAGAGTTTGACGGATCAACCCAGATCGGTTATTCCATGGAAATATATGCCGGAAAAAAATTCAACTACTGGCATGGAAGAAAAAACCTGGCCCTTTCAATTTACTGGTTGTTCTTTTATGCAGAAAGACATGGGGAAAGTGCTGTTGGATTACGTAGTTCTTATCTGTTCAGCCGTTGATGTTTTAACAAATAACATTGTATATATACACGGTTTCCCGTTAATGACCAGGCCAAACCCGGGTAATTGGAATTTTTTACCCTTCTGCGCATAGGGGCCAATGTGGCATTTCATGTGATATATCAAGAAAAAACCTGACGAATGTCATTTCATATCAAACTTAACGGGAGTAGGTTTGATGTACAAAACTGCAGAACTATTGCAGGGTTGCTTTTTTTTAAATCCCAGGTCATGGAAAATAGCATCACACCAACATCTGTTAAACAACGAAAAGTAAAGGGAAGAGTAGAAATAGAGATCCAGCGCTGCAAGGCTTGTGAACTCTGTATCACGGAATGTAAAGAAAACGCCCTGTCGCTGGGTGAATCAATTAATCTCAAAGGATACCGGTACATCATTGCCAATAATGATGTTTGTACAGGTTGTGTAAACTGTGCATTGGTATGTCCCGATGCCGTGATAACTATTTACCGTACCCAGGTGAAAAAGAAAAAAGAAACCGCTTAAAAAAAATTAAAACTTCAATGTATGACTGAAGCAAAACTGATGAAGGGTAATGAAGCGCTGGCAGAGGCAGCCATACTGGCCGGCTGTAATGCCTACTTTGGTTATCCTATCACACCGCAATCGGAAGTACTCGAATACCTGGCCCGGGAAATGCCAAAAAGAGGCGGTGTAGTAATGCAGGCCGAAAGCGAAATTGCCAGTATCAACATGGTGTACGGAGCAGCCGGAGCAGGATTCAGAGCCATGACCTCCTCATCATCTCCCGGTATCAGCCTGATGCAGGAAGGCATCAGCTACCTGGCAGGCGCCGAATTACCCTGTTTGATTGTGAATGTGAACCGGGCTGGTCCCGGATTGGGAACCATTCAGCCCGGCCAGGGAGATTATTTTCAGTCGGTAAAGGGTGGTGGACATGGCGATTATAAAATGATCGTCCTGGCCCCGGCTTCAGTACAGGAAATGGCCGATCATGTATTTCTGGGTTTTGAGCTGGCAGACAAATACCGTAATCCTGTTTTGATTTTGAGTGATGGCGCTATTGGTCAAATGATGGAAAAAGTAGTGTTCCAGCCCTGCAAAATACCGGATCTGGATAAATCATCATGGGCAACTACCGGCAAGCCCAAAACGAGGGAAAGAAATTATATCACTTCGCTGTTCATACAGCCGGAAAAAATGGAAGCACACAATCTGAAGCTGGAAGAAAAATTCAGGCAGATAAGGGAAAATGAAGTTCGTTTTGAAGAAACAGCCACTGAAGATGCGGAGTATTTGTTTGTTGCCTATGGATTGAGTGCAAGGATCTGCCAGAAAGCAATGGAAATTTTGCGGGGTAAAGGCGTAAAGGCAGGTATGCTCAGGCCTGTCACTTTATATCCCTATCCTTATCAGCGTATCAATGAGCTGGCCGACCGCATGAACCTGGTATTGACTGTGGAATTGAATGCGGGGCAGATGGTGGAAGATGTTCGCCTTGCGGTAAACGGAAAAATACCAGTGGAATTTTTTCGGCAAACTGGGAGGCCTGATGCCCACACCCGAATCGATTGTTCATCATTTGGAAACTTTAATACAACATGAATATGTCAACTGAAATACTTCTGACAGATCTTACAGCTCCTGATTTTAAAGAAGAGGAGTATGAATTAGTGTATAAAAAGCCATCCACCTTTGTTGATGTGCCCATGCATTATTGCCCCGGTTGTGCACACAGCCTCGCTCATAAATTATTGATGGAAGTGATTGAAGAAATGAATATACAGGAGCAAACGATCGGCATAGCGCCGGTAGGATGCGCAGTTTTTGCCTACGATTACATGAATATAGACATGCAGGAAGCGGCGCATGGCAGGGCTTGTGCCGTAGCAACAGGAATCAAGAAACTGATGCCCGATAAATATGTGTTCACTTACCAGGGTGATGGTGACCTGGCTGCCATTGGAATTGGAGAAACCATTCATGCCATCAACAGGGGAGAAAATTTCTTAATCGTTTTTGTCAATAATGCAGTGTATGGAATGACAAGCGGTCAAATGGCGCCTACCACGCTGCCGGGTATGTGGAGTACCACTACACCTGAGGGAAGAAATACAGACTTTTATGGTGAGCCGATTAAAGTGGCGGAACTGATCGCCGCATTACCCGGCGCACTGTATGTAACAAGACAGGCTGTGAATAGTGCAAACGGGGTGCGCCGGACAAAAAAAGCATTGGAGAAAGCATTTCAATATCAGCAATTGAAAAAAGGGACCTGCCTCGTGGAGATCATCGGCAATTGCCCCAGCAACTGGAAGATGACACCTGTGGAATGCAACAGGTTCATTGATGAAAAAATGGTGATGACATTCCCGCTTGGAGATATAAAAGTACCAAAGGGTTAAGGCAAGTGAGCAAAGAAAAACAGGCGTATCAATTAAAACTTTTATATATGACAGAAGAACTCATTATAGCCGGATTTGGCGGACAAGGTGTTTTGTCGATGGGCATGACACTGGCCTATGCCGGAATGCTGGAAGGAAAAGAAATTTCCTGGATGCCCTCCTACGGTCCTGAAATGCGGGGGGGCACTGCCAATTGCATTACCATACTTTCCGATCATAAGATCAGTTCACCGATTGTTTCCGAATTTGATACAGCCATTGTGCTCAACCAGCCCTCCATGGATAAATTTTCGTGGAGAGTAAAAAAGGGCGGAATGATCTTATATGACAGCGCAACCGTATTGCAACCCAGCAACCGGAAAGACATTGACCTGGTTGACATTCCCGCTATCCAGGAAGCGATGAAGATGAAAAATCAAAAGATCATGAACATGATCATGCTGGGGGCTTACCTGCATTTGAACCCTGTAGTGAGCATTGATGCTGTGCTGGAGGCCTTACAAAAAGTATTGCCCGAAAAATACCACCATAGCCTCCCACTCAATGGACAGGCCATATTCAGGGGAGAAGAACTGGTGCATGAAAGAAATGAAGGCGTGATGTTGGTTTGCTGATCCAGTAATTAAATAGCTAACGATCTAAGATGAGTACTGCCATGGCCTTATAAAAACAGGCTTAATTGGAGCTTTTCAAAATTCAGGCATAAACAAATCAGGGGAAACCCGGCTTTAAGAAACAAAAAAGCGAAGAGAAACTCTTCGCTTTGTGGTCCCGGCGAGAATCGAACTCACATCTAAAGTTTAGGAAACTTCTATTCTATCCATTGAACTACGGGACCAGGGAAATTTCGAACAAGGAACAAGTAATATCGAATGTTGAATGCCGAAATTTGGAGGGCAAAAGTAAGCAATTTGTGGTTTGGGTTTTCATTTATCCCTGTTTTTAATGTTATCCCTATCTTTGCCGTCCTAAAATTCAAGATTATGAAGTGGCTGAACGTCCTGATCAAATACCGTTTGTGGATAGGCATTGTATTGCTGGGCCTGGCCATTTTTACCCATATACAAACCAGTTTCTGGCCATCCTTTGTATTATATCTATTTGCCGTCATCGCCATTGTTGGCCATTTTTTGTTTGGCCCCATGCGGCTGATACAGGGTTATATGGAAGAAGGTGATATGGCGGGCGCAAAAAAGTGGTGGATTCCATCTGGGTCCCGGCCATCCTCATCAAACCGGTACGCTCGGTGTATTATACCCTCAAAGGCAACCTGGCCATGGTTGACCAGGATTATGCAAATGCCGAAGTGATGATGAAAAAAAGCCTAGCCCTGGGTGGCGGCGCTTTAACCAAACAGGCCGAAGGGCCCAATAAACTGCAGTTGGGCATGCTGATGATGCAGAAAGGAGATATCAAACAGGCTGAAAGTTTTATCCGCCAGGCTATACGGGCAGGATTACCCGATAATGAGAACAATGCCGCTGCATACCTGCAGTTGTGTTCCATCATGATGAATAAAAGGGAGTTCAGGGCTGCCAAGGAATATTTTAAGAAAGCTAAAGGCTTTAAACCAACAACACCGCAGATCGTTGACCAGATCAAACAGATAGAGAAGTATATAACAAGAATGCCGGGATAGGGAACATTAATACGTTTATCCGTTTAAACGTATTAACGTATTAACGTTTCACTTCCCAAATAACTCCTCCACCTTCTTAAACCGGTAATCAAAAATATACTGCAGTTGTTTTTTTACAAACAGGCTGTTGGCAATATCTCCCAAAAACCATATCGGCAGTTTATAATGTACAATATCTGTCATCTCTACGCCCCCATCAACCATTTTAAAATGATGCTGGTGGTGCCACATACTGTAAGGGCCGTAACGTTGCTCATCTACAAAATATTTTTTATCCGAAACATGGGTTATTTCCGTCATCCAGTATAACGGGATACCCAAAACCGGGCTCACTTTATACTCGATCACCTGCCCGGCATACATGGTATCGCCATGAAATTTTGAGATTGTTTTAAACCCCATACCGCCAGGTGTTATATTGGCCAGGTTTTGCGGGTTACTGAAAAAATCCCAGGCTGCATCAAGGCTTACAGGGATGGTTTGTACGGTTTTAAATGCATACACTTTACTCATAGCCAGTATAACATTGAATTGATCATTTTGTTCGGTTAAATATACAGCAAGTATCTGCTATCGAGTATCTTTGGCCCATGCGCCATTACCGGGAAATATTACAGCAGAAATTTACAGAAGCCTATCAAAAGCTCAACAATGAACAGCGCCGTGCCGTGGATACCATTGAAGGGCCCGTGATGGTGATCGCAGGGCCGGGCACCGGCAAAACGCAGATACTGGCAGCCCGGATCGGGAAGATATTACTGGAAACAGATGCTCTGCCGGAAAACATTCTTTGTCTTACCTACACCGATGCCGGTACCATTGCCATGCGCAAAAGGTTACAGCAGTTCATCGGGGCCGATGCCTATAAAGTAAACATCTACACGTTTCATGCTTTTTGCAATGATGTGATACAGGATAATTTAAACCTCTTTGAAAAAAACTCACTGGATGCCGTATCCGAACTGGAGAGTATTGAAATGTTCAAGCAGCTGATCGATGCCTTCCCAAAAAACCACCCGCTCAAAAGATACCGCGGCGATGTGTATTACGAGATCAACAACCTGCGCAACCTGTTTTCTGCCATGAAACGGGAAGGCTGGACCCCGGAATTTATCAATCAAAAAATTGATGAATACATTAATGATCTCCCCAAACGTGATGAATATATTGCCAAAAGAAAGGTAAAGGAATTCAATAAGGGCGATGTCCGCACCGATAAGATCGAAGAGGAAAAAGAAAAGATGGAAAAGCTGAGGGCGGCAGTAAATGAGTTTGCCAATTTCCAGGCACTGATGCGTAAAAGGAACCGGTACGATTTTGATGATATGATCAACTGGGTGATAACGGTTTTTGAAGAAAATAAAAACGTCCTGGCAAATTACCAGGAAAAATTCCAGTACCTGCTGGTGGATGAATACCAGGATACCAGCGGTACACAAAACAAACTGGTGCAGTTGCTGATCAATTACTGGGATAAACCCAATGTATTTGTGGTGGGTGATGATGACCAGAGCATCTACCGCTTCCAGGGCGCCAACGTGGAGAATATGCTGGATTTTGCAAACCGTTACAGCAAAGACCTGATGACGGTCGTACTTACCGGCAATTACCGCAGCACACAACCTATCCTGGATATTTCCAAAACGCTCATCAACCGCAATGATGAACGCCTGGTGAAACAGATCGAAGGACTGAGTAAAGACCTGGTGTCTTCCAATACCCGGATTAACGGATTAACGGACAAACCGGTCCTGCACGAATACACTTCGGCCAAAGACGAAATGGCCGGTATTACCAACAGGATATCAGAACTGATCGGAAAAAAAGCTGAACCCGGCAGGATCGCTGTTATCTATAAAGAAAATAAATACGGCGAAGAACTGGCCACTTACTTCCGTTTAAAAAATATTCCTTTTTACAGTAAGCGAAGCATTGATGTACTGGTGCATCCCTTCTCCAATAAAATTATTCAAATACTGCGTTACCTGAATGCCGAACATGATACACCTTATGGCGGTGATGAAATGCTGTTTGAGATACTTCATTATGATCTTTACAAAATACCGCCCATTGAAATTGCCAAACTCACCGTTGAGACCAACACGCTGAAATATAAAGGGGAACAGACTTCTATCCGCAAACTGTTATCAGACAAAGCCAACCGGCCTGCACAAAACCTGTTTGACAACGGCATACACGAAGGGTTAAAGCAGTTCAGTTTTATGATGGAAAAACTGATCGCTGATGTACCAAATATTACTTTACCCGAATTGTTTGAACACATCATTCAAAATGCCGGCGTATTACATTACATCATGCAGAACAATGATAAAATTGCATTGTTGCAATTACTAACTGCCCTGTTTGATTTTATTAAAGATGAAACAAGCCGTGATCCATTGCTTGGTTTAAAAGAACTCATCAGCATTTTTGACCTGATGGAAAAAGAAGGCATTGCCTTGCCCATGAACAAAGTGGCCGGTACCGACAAAGGTGTGAACCTGTTAACAGCTCACGGCAGCAAGGGCCTTGAGTTTGAATATATCTTCTTTGCCGGTGTAAATGCATCATTATGGGAAAAGAAAAGAAAGCCCGCCGCCGGTTATAAATTCCCGGATACTATGTTTACATCACTTCCTGTTGCCGGTGATGATGAAGAATTACGCCGCTTATTTTATGTGGCATTAACCCGTGCCGAAAAACATTTGTACATCTCCTGGTCAAAGTTCCGCAACGATGGCAAAGAACTGGAACCATCTATGTTCATTGCCGAAATACTGGAAGAACATGAAATACCTGTTGAAAAAATTTCCTTAACGGAAGAACAGCAAATGGAATTTGAGACCCTGCATTTTACTGCACAGGCGCCTGAAATTGAACAGGCCGAAGAAGATTTCATTGCTGCCCTGCTGGATAAATTTGTGATGAATGTAACTGCCTTAAGCGCCTATTTAAATTGCCCGCTGGGTTTCTATTATAAAAACCTGGTCCGCATACCCTCCGGTAAAAGTGAATCGCTGGAATTTGGCAGCGCCATACACCATGCACTGGAAAAATTATTTACAAAAATGCTCGCAAACGATAATAAGCATTTTCCTGCCAGGGAAGAAATGGTCACCGACTTTAACTGGTACATGAGGAAACACCGTGAAAATTTTACCCAGGAGGCATTTGACAGGCGGATGGAATACGGTGATGAAGTGCTGCGGAATTATTATGAAAAATACATCAGCAACTGGAACAAAGTGGTAACGGTAGAACGCAACATCCGGGGTGTTGTGATCAACGGCGTTCCATTAAAAGGCAAACTCGATAAACTGGAATTCAACGGCAAAGAAGTAAATGTAGTGGATTACAAATCAGGCAATATTGATAATGCGCTCCCCAAAATGAAACCTCCTTCTGAAAAAGAACCGCATGGCGGCGATTACTGGCGGCAGGCGGTTTTTTATAAAATTTTAGTGGATAATTACCAACAGAAAGACTGGAAAGTGATCAGCACCGAATTTGATTTTATTGAACCCGATAAAAAAGGTGAATACCGGAAGGAAAAAATCGTGATCGCCCGCAGGATATTGAAACCGTAAAACAGCAGATCGCTGAAGTGTGGCAAAAAATACAGGCCCGCGATTTTTATACCGGCTGCGGAAAGGAAGACTGCCACTGGTGCAATTTTGTAAAGAATAACAAACTGGCCGTGGCCCTGCATGATCTTGAAGAAGAAACCGCAGAATAATTCCTTTTAATAATTTTATGAATTTTAAACAAACCAAAGAAGCTAAGTTTGTATTTTAAATATCATTGATGAGATCAACCCATATACTTTTTACCGTTCTTACCGTTTCCATTTTATACATAGTTGCGGTCAGCAATATGAGTTGCGGCCAGATCGGTTTTCCTACCGGCGGGCCAAAGGACAGTATTGCCCCCCGCCTGGTAAATGCTTCGCCGGCACTCAACAGCACACAGGTAACCGGTAATAAGATCACTTTAACCTTTGATGAATACGTGGAATTAAAAGACCCGCAAACCAATGTGTTGATATCGCCGTTTCCCAAAAAAACACCCGCCGTTGATTTTAAACTGAAAACAGTGACCATAAAACTAAAAGACAGTTTATTGCCCAATACAACATACAGCATCAATTTTGGCAATGCGATCGTCGATATCAATGAAGGCAACCCTTATAAAAATTTCACGTATGTTTTTACAACCGGTGATTTTATAGATTCATTTAAGCTGGAAGGAAAAGTATTACTGGCAGAAACCGGGAAGGCCGACAGTACGGTCTTAGCCTTGCTTTACAGAAGCCCGGATGATTCTGCAATACAAAAGAACAAACCCGATTATGTTGCCAAATTGAGCGGCGACGGCAGTTTCACATTTAAAAATTTACCAGCGGGTAATTTTAAGATCTATGCCTTAAAGACGGTGATGGCGGTAAAACCTATAATTCAAAAAAAGAGATATTTGCCTTCGCCGATACGGCAATAACAGTTTCGGAAAAGAATGAGCCCATTATTTTATATGCATCTGCATTGGAAAAAGAAACCGGGACTGCACCTGCAAAACCCGCCCCGCCAGCTAAAAAACTGGTTTTTACTTTACCCCCGGGAGCCTTGATGCAGGACCTGCTGAACCCGTTTGTGCTTGGTTTTAATAATCCTTTAAAGGATTTTGATCCCGCAAAATTGATCCTGCGGGATACAAACTTCAGTCCCATACCGGCAACCTGGACCATTGACAGCAGCCGTAAAAAAATTGAACTGGCCGCTAAATGGCAGGAAGCCATGGAATACCGGTTGATCTTTGATACAACGGCCGTTTCCGATTCGGCCGGTAATCGTCTTGCTAAAACAGATACCATTCGTTTTACCACAAAACAGCAATCTGATTACGGTAACGTGGTCTTGCGTTTCAGCAACCTTGACCTGGCTAAAAAACCGGTGTTGCAGTTTGTGCAGGGCGATGCCATTATGAAAAGTTACCCCCTTACGGCAATGGAATGGAGCAATAAATTTATCAACCCCGGCGAATATGATATCCGCATTTTGTATGATACCAATAATAACGGCAAATGGGACCCCGGGGATTATTCCAAAAAGCTGCAGCCAGAAAAAGCCATAACCCTTACTTTGAAATTAGCCGTAAAGGCCGATTGGGATAATGAACGGGACATAAAACTTTAATGTCTGAAGGGTGGAAATGGATAATTATTTAATTGATAATGCCCACATTTCAAGGCCCTAAACTATATTGAAGCGACTTTTAGTTTGAAAAATTATCAATTATCCACTATTCCATTATCCATTAACTTTGCGCCATGATTTTTTCATCCACGCTTTTGGAAAATGCGGTTACCCAATTTGCCAGGCTGCCCGGCATTGGAAAAAAAACAGCGCTCCGCCTGGTGCTGCACCTCATCAAACAGGATGCTGTTGAAGTAAACCGGTTCAGTGAGATCATTGCAACCATGCGCAATGAAATAAAATTCTGTGCACGCTGTTATAATATATCCGACACGGACCTTTGCAATATCTGCAGCAACAGCATGCGTAAACAGGAAATGCTTTGCGTGGTAGAAAATATACGGGATGTGATCGCCATTGAAAGCACACAGCAGTTCAACGGCATATACCATGTACTGGGAGGTATCATTTCTCCCCTCGATGGCATCGGCCCCGGCCAGCTTACCATTGATGCCCTGGTTGAGCGTATCACAAAAGAATCCATTGAAGAGATCATTTTTGCCCTCAGCCCAACCATACAGGGCGATACCACCATTTATTATATCAGTAAAAAACTGAAGCCGCACCCGGTAAAGATCACAACCATTGCCCGTGGCATCGCTTTTGGCGGTGAACTGGAATATGCCGATGAAATGACATTGGCAAAGAGTATCAGTAACCGCATCCCAGTTGAAAATTTTATGGTATCCGGGCATTAACAGAAACATTTCCGGGATCGACAGGAAATAATATCGCATCATATATCAAATTGCCGGTAAGCTGCAATTGTGAAAAAAAATTGACCACAATCTTATAATGAATCCCTCTATCCCGCCTTGGCCTTAGGAACCAGGGCCCATATCATTTTTTGTTTTATCATCCACTTGTTTTACTTTTGCATTGGTTTACAGGCAGATTTGTTTATTGTTCGGCCTGTTAATTTTATTAAAACTGAACTAATAAACGAAAGCAATTCTGCAATACTTCCCCCGGATTGATTCTCGTTTAAAAGTTTATGGTAATTATCCTGAGCGTAGTCGAAGGATTATATACTCAAGTACTGAGCGTAGTCGAAGTACGGACATAAATTAAAGCAAATGAAAACATTGCAGGACTGTTTAAAAGAACGCATACTCATCATTGATGGCGCCATGGGTACCATGATACAGCGTTATAAACTGGAAGAAAAAGATTACCGGGGCAGCCGGTTTGCAGACTGGCATACAGATGTTAAAGGTAACAACGACCTGTTGAGCATTACCCAGCCGCAGATCATCGAAGAAATTCATAAACAATATTTGGAAGCCGGCGCCGATATCATTGAAACCAATACCTTCAGCAGTACATCCATTGCCCAGGCCGATTACGACATGCAGTCGCTGGCTTATGAACTGAATGTAGCTTCTGCAACCTGCGCCCGTAATGCCGCAGATGAATACACGAAAAAGAACCCGGCTAAGCCCCGGTTTGTTGCCGGTGCCATTGGGCCACTGAATAAAACATTGTCCCTTTCGCCTGATGTAAACAACCCCGGCTACCGGGCTGTAAGTTTTGATGAGGTAGCAGCATCTTATACCGAACAGATCAAAGGCCTGGTTGATGGCGGCGTTGATATCATCCTGATAGAAACCATTTTTGATACGCTCAATGCAAAAGCTGCGATCTATGCCGCAAAGAACTATTTCCGCCAACACCATATAACGGAACTTCCGTTCATGATCAGCGGAACAATAACGGATGCCAGTGGACGAACTTTAAGCGGGCAGACCCTGGAAGCTTTTTATGTTTCCATCATGCACGCAAACCCCATCAGTGTTGGATTGAACTGTGCACTCGGCGCTTCGGAAATGCGGCCCCATATTGAAGAACTGAGCCAGATCGCCGGATGCTACACATCAGCTTATCCTAATGCAGGCCTGCCCAATGCCTTTGGCGAGTATGATGAACAGCCACACGAAACGGCACACATCATAGAAGAATGGGCCAGGGAAGGGTTTGTAAATATTGTGGGCGGCTGCTGTGGCACTACGCCTGATCATATAAAACATATTGCTGACGAAGTGGCAAAATATAAACCAAGGGAGTTGCCGGTGCTTGAGGAGGCATTATAAATTTGATATCGCAAATTGCGATATCGAAAACTAAACCCAGGCCCAAATGAGAAAAATTTCTATTGACTTATCGCAAATTAAGTCTTATGAAAGCTACAAGATATTTTACAGGAAAAATTTGAGTTTCCTGACTTTTATGGAAAAAATTGGAATGCATTCTGGGATGCCATTACAGGCCTTATAGAAATGCCAGAAAAAGTTGAAATAATAGGATGGGAATATTTTTCAGCTGCTTTTCCTGAAGATTCAATTTTATTGTTAAAATGCCTTGAAGAATATAACAAACAACCGGATTTAAAAAGCTTTGAAATATTGATTAAATAAGATGAGTGAAGTAACAACAATAAAACCATATTTACGATTAAGCGGTCTGGAAACCCTGATCGTTCGCCCTGAAACCAATTTTATAAATGTTGGCGAACGTACCAATGTTACAGGCAGTAAAATGTTTGCCCGCCTCATCCGGGAAGGCCAGTATGAGGCAGCGCTGGCCGTTGCCCGCCAGCAGGTAGAGAACGGCGCACAGGTCATTGATGTAAATATGGATGACGCATTGCTGGATGGTGTGCAGGCCATGACCACATTCTTAAACCTGGTGCAGGCCGAACCCGATATTGCAAAGATCCCCATCATGATCGATTCATCAAAGTTCGAGATCATTGAAGCCGGTTTAAAATGTGTGCAGGGAAAATGTATCGTGAATTCCATTTCGATGAAAGAAGGCGAAGCTAAATTCATTGAACAGGCATTCACCTGTAAAAGTTACGGCGCCTCGGTTATAGTAATGGCATTTGATGAGGAAGGACAGGCAGATACAAAAAAACAGAAAGTGGAAATTTGCCATCGGGCATATAAAATATTGACCCAACAGGTTGGCTTTCCCCCGCAGGATATCATTTTTGACCCCAATATTTTTGCCATTGCCACCGGTATTGAAGAACATAATAATTATGCCGTTGATTTTATTGAAGCTACCCGTGAAATAAAAAAACTCATGCCGCTTACCAAAGTGAGTGGTGGTGTGAGCAATGTTTCTTTTTCGTTCCGGGGCAATGAACATGTACGGGAGGCCATACACAGCGTATTTCTTTTTCATGCCATTAAAGCCGGGATGGATATGGGCATTGTAAATGCCGGCCAGCTGGTGGTGTATGATGAGATCGAGCCAACACTTAAATCACTTTGTGAAGATGTAGTCCTCAACAGGAACAACGACAACAACGAGACCACAGAAAAAATGATCGCCTTTGCCGAAACGGTTAAGGCAAAGGGTAAAGAAATTATCAAAGACGAGAGCTGGAGAAAAGAACCCGTTGAAAAACGCTTATCGCATGCACTGGTAAACGGCATAACAGATTATATAGATGCAGACACAGAAGAAGCCCGGCAAAAATATCCCAAGCCACTGGATGTGATCGAAGGCCCGCTGATGGATGGCATGAATATCGTTGGCGACCTTTTTGGTTCGGGTAAAATGTTTTTACCTCAGGTAGTTAAAAGTGCCCGCGTGATGAAGAAGGCAGTTGCCGTGCTCACACCTTTTATTGAACAGGATAAAGAAGACCGCAAAAATGCACACCTGGCAGCAGGAACTGTAAATGAAGAAACAGCCGGCGCAGCTAAGATCTTACTGGCAACGGTTAAAGGAGATGTACACGATATCGGGAAAAATATTGTGGGTGTGGTACTGGGATGCAATGGATATGATATCATTGACCTGGGCGTAATGGTGGCTACAGATAAGATCCTGGAAACTGCGATAAAAGAAAAAGTTGACATCATTGGTTTAAGCGGGCTGATCACACCATCACTGGATGAAATGGTACACGTGGCACATGAAATGAAACGCAGGGGAATAACCTTGCCATTGATGATCGGCGGCGCCACCACATCACGTATGCACACGGCCGTAAAAATTGCCCCGCAATATGATGAAGGTGTGGTACACGTGCTGGATGCCAGCCGTAGTGTTACCGTAGCCGGTAGTTTATTGAGCAAGGAACAGAAACCGGTATTTTTACAAAACCTGAAAGCCGAGTATAATAAACTGGCTGCAGATTTCGGCAATAAAAAATCAACCAAAGAATATTTGCGGTTTACAGAAGCGCAACAAAACGGTGCGGAGATTGATTGGGCAAACTACAAGCCGGTTGCACCCGCATTTACCGGCACCAAAATACTGGAAGACCACCCGTTGGCAGAAATTGCAGAATACATCGACTGGCAGCCATTCTTCATTGCCTGGGAAATGCATGGAAAATTCCCGGCGATATTAAGCGACTCCATCATTGGTGTGGAAGCAACCAAATTATACAATGATGCAAAAAAGCTGTTGCAGCAGCTCATTGATGAAAAATGGCTGCAGGCAAAAGGCGTTGTTGGTTTCTGGCCGGCCAATAAAATTGCACATGATACGATAGATGTTTTGGCTCCTGCTGAAACCGGCGATGGAGAAGAAACAATAAAACTCGAATTCCTGCGACAGCAGGTAAAAAAGACAGCAGGGCAGCCCAATTTATCACTGGCCGATTTTATAGCACCCGCAGAACAAAATTACCAGGATCATATAGGAGCATTTAGTGTAACGATCAGCGGCATTGAAAAACATATCAAAATATTTGAAGCCGGCCATGATGATTACAACAAAATAATTCTACAGGCTTTAGCCGACCGTTTGGCAGAAGCCTTTGCTGAACTGCTGCACAAAAAAACAAGAACTGAATATTGGGGATATGTTTCGGATGAACAGCTCACCGGCGAACAATTAATTAAAGAAGAATACCTGGGCATCCGCCCGGCACCGGGATATCCTGCCTGCCCCGATCATACCGAAAAATATAAATTATTCGAATTGCTGGGTGGCGAAGCGGCAACAGGCATTCACCTGACCGAATCACTGGCCATGTACCCGGCGGCTTCTGTTTGCGGCTGGTATTTTGCAAACCCGCAAAGCAAATATTTTGGTGTTGGTAAAATTGAAAAGGACCAGCTGGTTGATTATGCCCGTAGAAAAGGCATGAGCATGGAAGATGCAACAAGATGGCTGAGGCCGATATTAGAGTAATATTTATCTTGCCTTAATAACCATGGTTTCTGTCCAGCTATCATGCCAGGTCAATATGTTGAACCCGCTGAAAACTTCAAATGGAACCAGGCGGCATAAAGACCTGAGTAAAGCATCTTTAAAAGTAAGTTCATTTCCATCCTGGCGAATGGCCCTTGTACCGGTTACCAGTTTGCCTAAAGTCTAACCCCTGAATAATTTTTCACAGATGGTATAATAAACGATATAATTTAAAATGCCAACCAATAGACCTACAAGGAGCATCCCGATTGTCCAGTTACTTTCACTGTCTGCCAGGTTATTTAAAAATTCAGGGGCTGCAACAGCTAATAAGGTTCCAATTGCAATACCGGTTAAATAGCTCAACCCGTAACGCATCAATATATTATCAATTAAATAATTAAGGAACCTTTGCCCCTGGGTAGCATATACAAAATGATTATTAATATAAGCGTCATCAGCCAATAGATCCTTCTGTTCAATATTTGAGTTGAGTTCACTGTTTTGTTCCATAAAAAAGATTTACACAATTATAAATTAATTATTTGATCCCGTAAGGTTTTATGTGTAAGATATTGGAGAAGCTATTGTAAATGCCGGTATCAGGCAAGCCTGTTCAGCTCCATCCTGCGGATGATATTAAAGACCAGCAGGATCGTGTAAAAATAATTTTTAATTTCCGCCTTATCCCGCACTCCTTTGCCGGATGGCTCCAGCAGGTTCTCTTCAAAAGGCACGGCGATATAACATTTGCCGGCCACAAAGGAAAAAGAGATTTCCTTATCCAGTTTCTCCCTGATGAGCAGCATATGATCCATCATATGATAAGAGAGGATCAGGGAAGCTTCATCCGGGCTGGTGGTATATACCGAATAATTTTTATTGAACTGTTCATGTTTAATATTCATACGCACCACTTTTGGCAACGGGTACATGCGGTAATGTTCATCTGCCATGCTGGAAGGCAATTGTGCTTTTCCCTTTATCCAGATATAGGTTCCGCCCCGCAGGGCACTGTTGACCTGGGCAACAAAAAACAAACCCTTAAATATATTTTCTGTGCCGGCCAGGTCCGAATAAGAGGCTTTTATTTCGGAGCACCTGAAAGCAACGCCGTTGAAAACGCTTTGCCAGTAATCGTCCCCGTCGAAATGGGTAAACCGCCTGCGGTACAAACCGCTTTTCCGGTATTCCTTATTTGAAATATAACCCATGGGTTTATAAACAGCAGCCGGGTATATGTAGGTAATGATCTGCCTGATGATCTTTTCCTTAAAATCATCAATATAGCGGTCGCTGTATCTTGCCGAAAAATATACACCGGTCACGCACATCAAAAGCATGCCGGCAGCCAGGATATGCCCTATGGGAAAAAGTTTTAGAAAGTATAAAAGTGCACAGCCAAAAGCGCCGGCACCGGTATAGATCGTGAACTTTTTCCAGTTTTGTGCCGACAATTTTTCCTGGTCCAGTTCATCCAGCCAGGGCTTGATCTTTATGTTATAAAAACTTTCGAAGTCTTCCACACGTTCCATAATGGTTCGTTATTTTTACAGGTATAAATATAATCATCATTATGCGCATCATCTCTTACAACGTTAACGGCATACGGGCAGCCATAAAAAAAGGATTTATAGACTGGCTTAAAACAAACCCGGCAGATATTATCTGTTTACAGGAAACCAAAGCTTCGCAGGGCGATGTGGATGTAAAGCAACTGGAAGCGCTGGGTTTTCATCACCATTGGTACAGCGCTCAAAAAAAAGGGTACAGCGGTGTTGCTGTTTTTACAAAGATCAAACCCGATCATGTTGAATTTGGAAACGGGCATTCGGCCAGTGATGACGAAGGCAGGGTGATACAACTCGATTTTGGCGATATCCGTTTGATCAATGCATATTTTCCTTCAGGAACCAGCGGCGATACCAGGCAGGAATTTAAATATGCCTGGCTGAAAGAATTTCATACTTATCTCAACAAACTGAAAAAATACCCAAAGATCATTTTGGTAGGCGATTACAATATTGCACACCGGGAAATAGACATTCATGATCCCAAAGGCAATAAGAACAGCAGTGGTTTTTTACCGGAAGAAAGGGAATGGATGACTGATTTCCTGGCCAGTGGCTGGATAGATACCTTTCGTGAATTTCATCCCGAACCGCACCGCTACAGCTGGTGGAGCCAGCGTTTTCCAACAGTACGCTTAAACAACAAGGGATGGCGCATTGATTACATTACGGTATCAGAACCGCTTAAAAAACAACTGGTTGATGCAGATATTTTTCCGGATGTTAAACACAGCGATCACTGCCCCATATATGCAGAACTGAAAATAAAGTAGTTATTTTTTAAACAAAAATCTGATGATCGTTTATAATGTTACTATTAAAATTTCCCATAGCATTCACCATGACTGGCTGCAATGGTTAAAAGAAGAACATATCCCGGATGTGATAAATACCGGGTGCTTTACCCATGCTGTTATTTTAAGGCTGATGGAAGTTGATGATACCGAAGGGCCAACTTACGCGGTACAGTATTTTGCCGAAAGTAAAGGTTTATATAACAATTATATTGAAAATCATGCGGCCGGAATGCGGCAAAAAGGATATGAAAAATGGGGCAGTCAATTCATCGCTTTCCGGTCGGTTATGCAGGTTGTTAACTAATTGTGCAAAACAATCGGGATATTATTTTTTTTATGTTTCTTCCCTTTTTTAGTCCTGTACAACCCGCATGGGCAAAGGATTTCAAAAGATATTTTCTACAATGCAGTACTGTAAAGGGTTTCCCGGAAATGGCCGGCTGCCGGGCCGTTACCTAAATCAGCGGTTTTTTGCGAAAGTGCCTGTTCCTTGTGGTTTCCAGCCCGTGCATACACAAAATTAATTTTCAAAAAAAATTTTGTTGCAATCAAAAACCGTCTATATTTGTTGCAGTTAAAAAATTCAAAAAAAAATATCATGAACAAAGCTGAATTAATTTCAAAACTTGCAGACGATGCAGGTATTACAAAAACACAGGCAAACGCTGCTTTAGATTCTTTTGTAACTGCAGTAACCAAAACTTTAAAAGGTGGCGGTAAAGTTACATTGGTAGGATTTGGTACTTTTTCTGTTTCGAAAAGAGCTGCCCGTAATGGCCGCAATCCTCAAACAGGTGCTGTTATCAAAATTAAAGCAAAGAAAGTTGCCAAGTTTAAAGCCGGTAAAGAATTATCAGCTAAAATGTAATTTTGTATCAACCTCAAAAAAAAGCAAGGTGCAGCTGTGCCTTGCTTTTTTTGTAAAAATGAAATGTACTCTTTAATAAAAATAAAAATCAGGTATTATGGGACGTGGTGATATTAAAACAAAAAAAGGAAAAATCTTTGCAGGTTCTTTTGGTAAAAAAAGGCCCGCTAAAGTTGTAAAAAAAGCTGCAGTTGCTGTAGTAAAGAAAAAGGCAGCTGCTAAAAAGAAAGCGTAATGTACGATGTTAGATGTACGATATACGCCACAAACCTGGTGCTTTTGTACATCTAACATTCTTTATGGCGCCAGCCTTTCAACCTTCCAGCTTCCGGCGGCCATCTTTGAATACTGAATACGATCGTGCAGCCTGCTTGGGCGGCCCTGCCAGAATTCAATAACCTCCGGTATCACTACATATCCACCCCAGTGTGGCGGCCTTGAAATTTCTCCTTCGGTAAACTGCTGTTCAATCATGGTTATATTGGTTTCAATGACTTCCCTGGATGCGATCACACTGCTTTGCGGCGATGCCCAGGCTCCTATCCGGCTGCCTTCGGGCCTGGAATGAAAATAGGCATCACTTTCTGCGGCACTTACTTTTTCTACCCTACCCGTTATCCTTACCTGCCTTTCCAGTTCTTTCCAGAAAAACACCAGGCTGGCAAATGGATTTTCCTGCAGTTCTATGCCTTTTTGGCTGTTATAGTTCGTGAAAAATACAAAACCGTCTGCAGAGAACGATTTCAACAACACGATCCGCGCAGCAGGCATTCCTGTTGCAGAAGCCGTAGCCAGGGTCATGGCATTGATCTCATCCAGTTCACTTTTCATGGCATCATCCCACCAGTTGGCAAATTGATCAAATGGATCCTGTGCCACATCTGTTTCCAGCAGGCTTTGCATCTGGTAGTCTTTTCTGATATCAGCAATATTATAGCTCATCGGGTTTACATTTACAAATGCAAAAGTCCACTAATTAAGCCAATAAAAAAAGCATCCGCCAGCGGATGCTTTTAGCTTCCTGTTAAATTACCTTACCTGAATAACCCGGCTGCCCCTATTCCAAATGACGCAACAGCGATACCGGTTAAAATAGCAACAATAATAAAATACAGTGCGATCATAATGACGAATGCAATGATCATGTAAACAACTTTTTATCTTCCGGTGTCTTTTTCAACGGCCCTATCCCCAGGTACATAATATAAATACCATAAGCCCAGGCAGCCAGTGAGATCACCATACCGATTACCGGGATAAAAGACAACAGGAACCGATATAAGAGGGGGTGCCGGAATAAGCTACCAGTTGAGCAGATTTTCCTATATTTTTTCGGATCCAAAACTGGGTGCCAGCATATCGATAATGATCACAGTTACATAAAAGGTAACAATGGAAGCAATAAATGCAATGATACCTAAAGCAATATAATAGGTCATTCCATAAATGCCGCCGAATAACAACCCGGTTAATATAGGCCCTACGGCAGCAACAATGGCAAGGGGCAAAATATAGCCCATTAATAACGACTGAGGTGTGGCAGTTTCTCCATTGATCACATCCCATTCTGTTTTGGGAGTCATCAAAATGTTCTTTACTCTTTCTACAATATTCATATACAGTTGGTTTTAGGGTAGTAAAATAAAGAAAGGCCTGCAGCAATGCAAGTGTTTTACAATAAATTTTAAAAGATGGGAAACGGTTACAGATTGAATTCCTTTGCGTATTTCTGTGATTCCAGTTCGGCGATCCTGCTTTTAAGATCTTCTTTTTCGAGGAGCGAATTTTCGAGGCTGCTTTGCAGTTCACCCACCTTCCCGGCAATTTGCTGTAATTCAAAATTACGTTCGCTCATTGCAGATAACTGTGCCTGCACGTCTTTATACCGGCTTTGTAAATAGGCATAATCCTGCAGCAACTCATTATATTGCTTATTTAAGGAGGATATCTCTGAAAGTTCCTGGTGCAATTCAAATGCCCTTTCCCCGGCACCTGTGGCTGCCTGTTGTTTTTCACCCAGCTGTGTCCTTACACTTTCAATTTCGGCCTGCTGCCCGTCGAGTTTACTGCGCAGGGCAGTTGTATCATCCAGTTCAGCGATCAATATTGCTATCTCCTGCTCCCGGGAAGCCAGTATTGTATTCAGGTCATCAAGCTGCACCTGCAGGCTTTCATTAGCCGAAATCAATTTTTTAACCTGTTCTTCTGATAACATGGATGTTCAATTTAACAGCACAGTTCAATATAAAGAATTTAGTCCCAATAGCAAAAAAACCATTCGTTTTTAGTACCTTTTAAGCAATAAAACCCGGCCGGGCAGCTTATTGAGGTGTCGGGGTATCTACTCATTTAAAAAGCCCCATGTAAACTTAGTTATAATTGACGGAAGATGAACTCATACGAGGATGTTTACAGGAAAATGCCTCCTGCCAGAAAGAGGTATTTAACCGCTTCGCCAGCCGTATGCTTGGTGTTTGTAACCGGTATGCCCGTAACTGTGCCGATGCGGAAGATATCTTACAGGATGCATTTATCAAGGTTTTTGACAAGATCCACCAGTTTAAATTTGAAGGTTCCTTTGAGGGTTGGATCCGGAAAATTGTGGTGAATACAGCATTAAAAAAATATTCGTTGCGCAGGTATGAAAAGGAAGTGGTGGGCTATGAGATCAAAGACCGGGATGAAAGCATCATGGACCCGCCGGCTTATGCCCATTTAACCGAAAAAGACCTGCTGGTTTTAATAAATAATTTACCCGATGGTTACCGGCTTATTTTCAACCTGTATGTTATTGAAGGGTACCAGCATGATGAAATTGCAGAAATGCTGGGCATACAACCGGGAACCAGCAGAAGCCAGCTGGTTAAAGCAAGGAATATGCTGCAGAAACAAATTTTAGAATTACAAAAAGTTGCGGTATGAAGAGTAACCGGCCATTTGATGAACATATAAAAGAGCAGTTTGGCAACTATGCGCCCGATGTGCATCCCCGCATCTGGGAAAATATTATTGCAGAAAAAGACAAAAAAAAGGCCTGCCGGTTTCTGGGTATCGATGTTTAACGGCCGCCAAAAATTATTGTTCATTGGCCTTACCATTGCACTGACCAGTGGCGGTGCCTGGATCTTTTTCAACAGGCATATTATTAAAGAGCCTTCAAATAATATTACTGCAAACAAAAAAAATAATTCCATCCCCGTTAACAAAAATAGCATTACGGAATTTACTCAAACTGACAATAAACAACCCGGCAGTGATCCTGTAACAGCTGATCATTTATTAACGGCTGATAACAATACTCCAAATTCAAAACCTGCATACATTTCTGATGGCAGTATCAAAGCCGGTATTTATGCGCCCGGCTTACAAACAGATGAAGTCAATAGTATCCCGGATGATGCAAATGATAGAAATAAAAAAATATATACCGGGCTGGGGAATGTGTTGATTAAAACCACGTCGCCCGAATTGGCAGAAGATGAATTTGAAGGAACCGGAACCCTGTTGGGCAGGCTTAGCTTTTTAGCGGAAAAATATACCGTAAAACGAAAAACCGGGAAGCCCGGAACAGTTCATTTTAACCCGGTTATCTTTTTACCCGACTGCCCGATCGAAAAGGATGCTGCCGGTAATAAAAAATATTTTGAATTTTATGCCGGGCCCGATTATGCCATCCGCAGCCTGCATGATACCGGGAACTCTGCTTACCTGCAAAAAAGAAAAGAAAGTACCCGGTTCAGGTCGGGTTACAGTGCCGGTCTGCGTTACACGAAGGTCTTCAACAATTCCATGAGTGTTCGGGGCGGTGTTAACTTCAGCCAGATCAATGAAAAATTCACTTTTAACGAAGGCAATATTATACAGGTAACCTATATCATCAACAGCAATGGTGATACCATTGGCAGTTATTCAACCACCGGTACCCGTTATAAAACAACCATCAACCGCTATCGCAGTATTGATATTCCGCTTGTGGTTGGTTATGAATTGGGCAATGGCAGGCTCCATGCCAATATCAATGCCGGCGCCATTATAAATGTGTACAGCTGGCAAAACGGCGATGTACTGGATACTGCCGGAAACCCGGTTAGTATAACTACCGGTAAAGGTTCATCGCCATACCAGTTTAAAACCAATGCCGGCGTGGGTTTCATAGGGGCCGTATCGGTTTATTATAAACTGAACGACAGGCTGCACCTGGTGGCCGAGCCCTATTTCAGGTACACTTTTTCACCAATGAATAAAGAGAACATTACCCTTAAACAAAAATACCAGACTGCCGGTCTGCGGTTCGGGATAAGGCTTGATTTAAAATAGAGGCAGCATAAATTAAATTCAAAGTATCTGATAAATGATTCGTGTGTTTAAATATAAAATGATGAACATCAAAAAATTAATATTCGTTTTCTTTACCGGCATTTTCCTTGTAACGGCCTGCCAGAAGAATACAGATATCTTTGTGCCTGACCCCGGGCAACTAAACGGTCCCGATACCAGCTGGAAAAGCATTATTACGGTTAACATGCCGGTGTCTGTTCTTAAAAACAATTTAATACTGCAGCCTTACCAGGACAGCATCCTGGTTAATTCCAATATAGCCAGCATTGTAACCCCTTTTGGTATACAGGTAAATTTTCCACCCAACAGTTGTGCCACTGCTGCCGGACAAATCATTACCGGTAAAGTTCAGGTAGAATTAATATTGGTAAAGAAGAAAGGCGATATGATACGGCTGAATCAGCCAACGATGTATAACGACAGTTTACTGGTAACTGCAGGGCAGATCTTTATCCGTTTAAAAAAAGAAGGACAAACTGTACAGCTGGCTCCCAATGTCAGGATCAATATCAACTATGTTGACCTGCCGGTGAACCACCAAATGAAATTATTTATTGGAGATGAATCCAATGCTGAACGTTTTAACTGGTTACCAAACCCCGACCTGGTAAACAATACCATTGTTGCCGGCACACAGGCATACCAGGTCTATACAAACCGCCTGCGGTGGATAAGTGTTGCCCAGTTGTATGATGTTACCAATACCAGCCGCGTACATGTAGCGGTTGATATTGCCTCTTATTTTACCAATACCAATACCATGGCCTTTACGGTATTTAATGATATGCGGAGCGTGGTTGCCATGCATGGCGATCTGAATACCCGGAAATTCATCAGCGGAAAATTACCTGTTGGAAAACAAATTACGGTTGTTGTGATTTCCAAACAGGGCAATGATTATTATTTAGGATACAAAACAGCAACAACAGCATTATCCACAACCGGCCCGGTAAACCAGTTGGTTCAAGTTGTACCAATAAAAAGATCTTTACCCGAAATACTGGCTTATCTCAGTTCTCTTTAGTGCAATTAAGTTACATGTAAAAGCGGCTGCATTTTATTGCAGCCGCTTTTTTTAAAGAATTTATTTTTTATGATCACGAAACAAGGGTACCCACTTTTTCGCCGGTAACCACTTTCAGTAAATTACCTGCGGTATTCATGTCAAAAACAACAATGGGTAAATTGTTTTCCATGCATAAAGTAAAAGCCGTCATATCCATTACCTTCAGGTTCTTTTGAATGCATTCGGTAAAGGATATGGTTTCAAACCTGGTAGCTGACGGGTCTTTTTCAGGGTCTGCAGAGTAGATACCGTTCACCCGGGTACCTTTTAAAATCACATCAGCTTTTATTTCAATGGCACGTAAAGAACCGGCCGTATCGGTTGTAAAATAGGGGTTGCCGGTGCCGGCGCCAAAAATTACCACCCTGCCTTTTTCCAGGTGCCGCATGGCCCTTCTGCGGATATAGGGTTCGGCGATCTGTTCCATTTTTATAGCGCTTTGTAAACGGGTATAGATGCCGGCTTTTTCGAGGCCGCTTTGAACGGCCATACCGTTAATAACAGTGGCCAGCATGCCCATATAATCACCCTGTGCCCTTTCAATACCGCTTTCAGCCTCGTTCATACCACGGTAAATATTTCCGCCCCCGATCACGATGGCTACCTGTACACCCAGTTCTATCACGGATTTGATATCCTGTGCATAGCGTGCTATCACTTCACTGTCTAACCCAAAATTTTTATTGCCCATTAAAGATTCACCGGAAAGTTTTAGCAGAATTCGTTTGTACTTAGGAAGCATTTGAAGTAGATATTTTTGCGAAGATACTACTTCGCTTATTTGGGAATCAATTTTTTTGTTTTATACGCTTAAATTGCCTGGTTTGTTTGCTAAACCAGTAGTACAAATTATATTTTAAAATTGCTTAACCGCTTTTATCGAATACATCACCGGCATTTTTTCATCCATACCCCTGATCCGCCACATGCCATCAGTACCCTGCTCCAGGTTTTTGAAACAGTTATATGGTGAATAAGGAAATTCATTGAACTGCAGGATCTGCAGCCCATGTTTCACCAGGGCATTGAAGATCTCCGAAAAAGGATGGTTCCAGCCGTGCTCAATGGATTTGATGGGCGCATCCCGGTCGGAATAGGTACCTGATATCTCTTCAGAAATTACATCCGTATTAAAATAATGGTATTTGATCTTTTCAAAGCTGTCGTCCATCATCCACAATACCGGGTGAAAATCGGCGATATAAAATATACCGCCCGGTTTTAAAAAATGAGCAACAATGCCGGCCCATTTGTCCAGGTCGGGCAACCAGCCAATGGTGCCATAAGAAGTGAAGACAATGTCGAAGGCCCCTCCAAATCTCCCCCGGTGGGGGAGACTTTTAAAGCACTTTTTAAATCATAGATATTAGCGCAGATAAATTCAGTTTTTAATTTAAGTTCTTCATTTATTTCTTTGGCAAGTTTTATGGCTTCGTCGCTTAGATCAACACCCACACAATGGGCCCCTTCTCTTTGCCAGCTCATGGTATCCATTCCAAAATGGCACTGCAGGTGCAACAGGGATTTTCCTTTTACACTGCCCAATTCTTCCAGTTCAATTTTATTGAGGGATGATTTTCCTTTTTTAAATGAAGCCAGGTCATAGAATGAAGAATCCTTATGCACAGCTGTGCGCTTATTCCATGATTGTTTGTTTGCTTCGAAATAAGATTGATAGTTATCCATCATATACATTTAAGTTTAAAAATACCCAATTGCGGGTATGCAAAATATGAATTACTGATTTTATTTTTAAAAGATCAATTTATTCAATCACCTGCAAAATATAAATTATGACAACTGTTTCTAAATGGATGAGCTGGGAAGGCGGTATTGACCTGGTGGCGGTAACTTCCCCCGACCTGCAGATGCCCAATGTGATCATTCACCTGGGCCGTATGGTAAACACCCCGGTTGGTAATGCAGCCAGTGGCATGATCCTCTGGCAACCCGACCCCAATGCCCCGCCCGCAGTTATGGGTTTTGTAAGTACCGATGAAACGGTGGGCAAATATTTCGGTCCAAACATTTTTGCAGGCACCCCTTTTGAACTGGCCCCGGTTTTAATGGCCAGTATCGATATCCGGATCAGTGACGGTAAAGCGATCAGCAAATGCCTGGCAGGCGATCATGTTTTTGAAGTGGAAATGAGTGATTTCAGTGATCCGTATTTGATCAACCGTGAACCGGCAGCCATGCCTCCATTTCATCAGCAGGGTGTGGAAATGCATGCAAAAAAGGTAGTGCTAAAAGTGAATGGTGAAGTTATCAATATCATTGTGCCACCGGTAGGTATTACCGGCGGGCCTGCATCAGTTGTTTCGCCTAATGGAGTATATGCCAGGTAAAAGCCTTTGAAATTTTTATTGATAAACGCTGCATGAACATGAAAAAAATATTTGCCTGTTTTTTACTGATACTGTTCTCATTGCGCGGCTTTACCCAGTTGAATGCCGAACAGGCTGCCATCAAAAAAACATTTTTCGATTTCCTTTCCTATTACAAAAAAAATGAAGTGGCATTCAATACATTTAAATTGTACAGGGGTACGGGCACCGAAAATGGCCCTCCCTACCGCATTCAATGGAAGGAAGCGGAGAAATACTTTGCCTTTTTGCGTAAACAGGTACCTTATGTTGGCGAAGCTTACATCAAAGCCGAAAAGCAACATTTTAAAAATGCCGACAGTCTATTCAGGCTTTACCCCGAAGATGAAATACCGGCTGGTTTTGATTATGACCGGTGGGGAGGCGGCCAGGAGTCAGTTCAATACATGTACAAATGGTATACCTCGCCAAAAAATAAATACCTCGTGATCATAGCCGGCAATACCGCCGTTTTAAAGATCGGCAGCGGGCTTTGGGAAGGTGCATCAGAAAATGACCGCAGCTGGAACATAGTACCATTTGTAAAAGAAAAAGGTACATGGAAAATGGCAGACAATATTTACCCGGCCAATGAAGAGTAAAAATGTATTTTAACAGAAAAGAGCGGAACCAGGTTCCGCTCTTTTTATTTCTATTTCGTTGTCATTTATATTATCCCAGTGCTACGCGTTTAAAATCGGTAACCTTCAGATCGGCATCAACACTCTTCAGGTAATCGGCAACAGATTTACTGTTGTCTTTTACAAATGCCTGTGCCATCAATGTATTGTCTTTAAAGAATTTATTCATTTTACCATCGGCAATTTTTTCGGCCATTTCTGCTGGCTTGCCTTCTGCCTTGATCATTTCAATGGCAATGGCTTTTTCCCTGTCTTTTATTTCCTGGGAAATAGAAGTTTCATCAACCGCCAACGGGTTCATGGCTGCGATCTGCATGGCCACATCTTTACCGGCATCAGCCGCTTCTTTGGTCATGGAAACCAACACACCCATACGGTATGCACCATGTATATAAGATGCTACATACGGTGCATCTACCCTTTCGAATTTTGAAATGGCGATCTTTTCACCAATGGCTGCAAGCTTATCATTGATCAGGTCGGAAACTTTTGCCCCGTTGATCGCTGTATCGTTTAATGCTTCTGTAGTTTTTACATCATTGGCAATGGCTGCATCTGCAATAGACTGTGCAAAGGCAACAAATTCTGCATTTTTGCTCACGAAATCAGTTTCGCAACTGATGCAAAGAACAATACCGCTTTTTTTATCTGCTGTTGTTTGTGCTATTACCACACCTTCTTTTGCTTCACGGTCGCTGCGCTTGGCGGCCACTTTCTGCCCCTGTTTGCGTAACCAGTCGATGGCTGCTTCAAAATCACCATTGCTTTCTGTTAATGCTTTACGGCAATCCAACATGCCGGCGCCGGTTGTCTGGCGTAATTTATTGATATCTGCTGCTGTTATTGTAACACTCATTTTAATTGATAATTTAGTAATGAATAATTGATAATTTCTGAAAATGAAAGGACTCACCATTTCAAAATACCAGTATTATCATGTACAGGATGGGAACAAATGATCTTGCTCTGCCACCACTGCCTGCAGGCCTTCTGCCTCCCTGGCCCGGACCGGCGATACGACGCTTGGGTTGAGAAGCAACGCCTCTTCCACCACCACGCTTATTACGGTCATCGCTGCCATCAGCCTTATTCTCAAACCTTGCGGCTTTTGCTTCTGCTGATTCATCCACATCGCTGTGTTCATCTTCGTTATCCTTATCTGCCTGGCGCTCCTGCAAACCTTCTGCAATGGCAGCCGTTAAATAATTAACGATAATGGCAATAGATTTGGTGGCATCGTCATTTGCCGGAATGGCAAAATCAATTTTATTGGGATCGCAGTTGGTATCTACCATACCAAAAGTACTGATGCTTAATTTCCTTGCTTCGGCAAGTGCAATGTGCTCATGGCCTATATCCACCATGAACAAAGCTGCTGGTACACGGCTGATCTGTGCTATACCACCCAGTACTTTTTCCATCTTTTCCTTATCACGGGTCAGGGTTAAACGCTCTTTTTTGGTTAAGCTTTCTGCGCTGCCGTCGGCCAGCATTTTTTCAATGCTCTGCATTTTTTTAACGCTCTTGCGAACGGTGTTGAAGTTGGTTAACATACCACCCAGCCAGCGCTCGGTTACAAAAGGCATATTTACACGCTTGGCGCAATCGCTCACGATCTCCTTAGCCTGCTTTTTGGTTGCTACAAACATGATCTTTTTACCGCTGCGGGCAATGGCTTTTAAAGCAGCAGCAGATTCCTGTAAACCTTCAACGGTTTTGTTCAGGTCGATGATGTGAATGCCTTTCTTTTCAGCAAAGATGTAAGGCAGCATCTTGGGATTCCACTTTTTCTTTAAATGTCCAAAGTGTACGCCCGCTTCTAAAAGTTGCTGTTGTAAGGAAGTGTTTTCCATTGTTTATTATTAATGATGTTATTTAATTTGGTTCATTGTTCATGGGTGATTGTTCATAGTAAGATGCGAAAGCAATGAACCATGAACTATTAACCAGGAGCCTGTATTAACGCTTACTGAACTGGAAGCTTCTTCTTGCTTTCTTACGTCCCGGTTTCTTACGCTCAACCGCACGTGGGTCACGCTTAAGTAAACCCGCAGCTTTTAAAGCAGGGCGGTAATCAGCGCTAACTTCGATCAAAGCACGGGCAATGCCCAGCTTGGTTGCTTCAGCCTGGCCTTTAACCCCGCCGCCGGTAGCATTCACCACCACGTCGAATTTATCGGATGATTCAACAGTTTTTAAAGGTGCTTCTACCTGGTTTTGTAAATAAACCAGCGGGAAATACACTTTATAGTCTTTGCCGTTAACAGTGATCTTGCCGTCTCCTTTAGAAAGGAAAATACGGGTTACCGCTTCTTTTCTGCGGCCGACTGCATTTTTTTGCTTCTCCATTATTTATTTTTGGAATTTAAAATTTAGAATTTAAGATCTTTCGGCTGTTGTGCACCGTGTGGATGCTCAGCGCCCTGGTATACAAATATTTTTTGTACATCTGGCGGCCCAAACGGTTTTTAGGCAACATCCCTTTGATGGCCCTTTCAATGATCACTTCCGGACGGCGTTTCATCAGGTCCTTGGCAATTTCCTCTTTACGTCCACCGGGGTAACCGCTGAAAGTATCATAAACTTTATCATCCATTTTATTGCCGGTAAGTTTTACCTTTTCGCAATTGGTTACGATGATATAATCGCCGCAATCAACATGGGGCGTGTAGTAGGCTTTGTTTTTGCCTCTTAAAATTGCCGCAATGCGGGCACACATACGACCAACGGTTTGATTAGTACCATCCACAACATACCAGTTGTGTGTAACGGTAGCCTCGTTCGCATGTTTTGTAGTGAAATGTAATTTGCTCATTTTATTTTGATTTTTTTAATGTTCTAGTCCTTTGAAATCCTGAGCGGAGCCGAAGGAACCACAGCCATCCCTGTGGTTTTAAATTTGGACGGCGAAGGTAATGGCGATAACACTATCTGCCAAAGAAACATGCCGTTATTTTTAACCGGACTTTTATAACTAACTGATTTTCAGTAATAATTTTGACTAAATATTTTTATTGCTTATGAATTTATACAAAAAGGCGGCCATTTTATATGGACCGCCTGTTTGTTTTGCTGTGAAATGTTTTAAATATGCCGGAAACCTTATTCCTTTAAAAATTGCTTTATATGGCTTTCGCTGCCATTGATCAACCGTATATAATATATACCGGCACCAAACAGCGATATATTTACAGGTATGCTGTTACTGCCCTGTTGTAATAGTATATCTTTTTTATACATCTGCCTGCCTGCTGCATCGGTAATGATCAAAGTTGCGTTACCTGCCAGGCCGTTTCCGGTTTGTACCTGCAACAGGTCTTTTGCCGGGTTGGGATAAACAATCAGTTGCAGATCTGTTTTGTCAAGTTGAATGGCCAGTATCTGGCTGAAACTAAACCTGCCATCAATATCAACCGACTGCAAACGGTAATAAACTGTTTTCAGCATTTTTATTGAAGCCGGTAATACATCGGTATGATCATAAGTAAGCGGGTTATTTGAATTTCCGGCGGCAGTAACCCTTGATACATTTGTAAAATTGATACCGTCTGTACTGCGCTGTATATTATAATGGCTGCTGTTTTGTTCGTATTGGGTTTGCCAGTTCAGTTTGATGGTATTGTTATTATTTACCCCTGTAAATGAAGTAAGTTTTACCGGCAAGGCGGTACTGCTTAATCCCATTATTTCAAGATCGGTAAGCGCCCGGTTATAAATACGCATTTCATCCAGTTTACCGTTATGGCCGTTATAATGCGGGGGTGAATATCCTGTATAAGTCATGGTACCAAATCTTGGCGCTAAATTATATACTGGGGTTGATGAACCAACACCTGTGCTTGCATTTAAAACACCATTTATATAGATCTTTAGCTGGGTACCGGCTCTCACTGCACAAACATGTTTCCATACATTTAAAGCTAATGCTCCATTGGTTGTTCCCACTGAATTGTTTCTGAAATTAAACTGAAATTGGGGAAACACGCCTGGATTCCAGAACCAGACCGCATAGCCACCACTGTTTATATTATTATCAAATAAACCTCCGGGATGAACAATGGGAGAATTAATATATACTGAAAAAACGACACTAAAATCCTGTGCTGCTCCAAAATTCAGCAGCGGGCTTGATACTGTTGCATATTGCGGAACCGCACTGCCGGGATTTAAAAACTGCATGGCCGAATTGGCGGCTGATGCATAATTAGTAGTAGCCGTGGAGCCAAAATTAGTTCCGGTAATATTATTGGGGCCGGCATCATTATAATTCCCATTCAAAGGCCAGTATGCCACGAGGCCATTCACAGGCTGTGTTTGTGCAACAAAGTAATTGAGGATCGTACATGCGAAGAATAAAAAACGTTTCATGCTTATTTTTTTTAGATAAATAACAATTGGTTAAGCATAGAATACGTTTACAAAATTGCTGATCCGGCTATCAATATCAACCGTGGTTAAAACGGTAATTGGCAGGGGTGAAAAAACGGTACTTATTCATTTTTATTTTTATGTATTTTTATCCGGCAGTTTTTAATTGCCCCAACTTAAACAGGTTTTATGAAAAATGATTTACTGCCCGGGGTAAAAACACCGGCAAAGAACGACCAGATCATTTCCTACTATGCCCTGCGTATTTTGATCGGTGCAACGGGCATCTTTTTACCGTTGCTGCTGATCATTGGCAACCTGGCTGCCAACAGCAGTTTGCAGGTAGAACCATCTGTAAGTGATTATTATGATAATGACACTGCCGGCGATATCCTGGTGGGAGTACTGTTTGTACTCGGCTTTTTTTTAATGACCTACAAAGGGTACGACCGCACCGATAGTATTGCGGCTAACTTTGGCTGTGTATTTGCGCTCGGAGTGGCTTTATTTCCAACAACCAGTACAAACCCCGTGGTGCATATCCTGCATTTTGTTTTTGCGGTATTGCTTTTTTCGGTGTTCATCTTTTTTTCCATACACCTCTTCCGTAAAACAGGGCCGGGCAGGCGAACCAGGCAAAAAGTTGAACGGGACCGGGTGTACCTGGTCTGCGGTATCATCATGATCATTTGCATTGCCTGTATTGCTATTGGCATGATCTGGCTTAAAACTTTAAGCAAAGAATATAACCTGGTTTTTTGGTTTGAATCGTTTGCACTGATCGCCTTTGGAGTTTCGTGGGTTACCAAGGCGGAGTTTTTGTATTTAAAAGATGAGAACAACCACACAAAAGAAAGCAGTTAAATAACAGATCGAAATTCTCGTTTTGGAAAAAATCCTTCCACAATAAATTTATTATATTGGTAAAAAAGCAAATAGTATTTACAACTGCAAAAACAAAGTGCCCTTTCACGGCAGTTGCAGCAATTAGTGCATCACATTTATTACACGGAATAAAAGATTAATGAAAAGTTTATACGCTTTATGAATTGAGAGTAGCTGGCTTGTTGAGAGAAAATGAAAAAAGTGTTTGCATTATCATCGCTTTAAAAAAATATAGCTTTTCGATTTGGGGTTATTTATTTAACGAAATAATTATAACCTAGCTACAAACAATAAGTTCCATATTTGCCGGGGCTACAAACCATTCCAGGAATTGAAAGATTATTTTTTTGAGGCTGCCCATTATTCCTAACTAATGCAACTGCATTGTTTTTCTTGTTAACCCGATGGGGGCCACAATAACAGAATCAAATACACGCATGGTAAGTGAACCAATGACCTTTGAAGCAACTGTGTAATATTTTGCAGGAACAACATTCACTTCACTATACCGGGCATGTATATCAGATGAAGCAACAGTAACGGCATACAGAACAGAATCATACTGTGCAGCTATACGGCTGGTGTACAACCGAAATGGTAAATTCGGAAGGGGGCCGTTCAGTGAGTCTGTGAAGAGGAGCGATAGCCCGTTTGTGAATTTTGCATGAACGGTAAGGTCGGTATAAATAATATCATTGCTTGCGCCACCATCAATTTTTTTTACTCCTTCATATTCTATACTGTTGTTTATATAGCGAGTAAACAGTACATAGGCTTTATTGCTTTGTAAAAAGGAATAGAGTATTTCCCACCCAGGTCAGTGGTTGCCTGGTAAATATAAGTACTACTATCCGAGCCTGAATTCAAATAGATCTTCTGTCCAGCAAGTGGAACAGGAAAGGTATTATTGATTGAATCGACAAGGTATACATAACCGGTTAACTTAACATTGCCGCTGACACTTTTGTATTGATCTTTTCACAACCAATAAGCAATACAACTATAAAGAATAAAATGATTCGCATAAAATTATTTTGAAAGGTTTTAAAACTTTACAACATCAGTGAACAGGGATATGTCTGTAGAGACACCAACATACAACCCTGGCCTGTATAGTTCTCTGGAGCGAACTGTTTCTCCATTACTAAATTCAGTATATGTGTATTTACTGGCAACAGCCCCGACACTAACACAAAAGCCCGGCCAAAGGTCAAGTCCCGCCCCGAGGTAAATATTCCGCAAAGGCTTTTGTGCATCAAAGGCTACCTGTAAACTCGTACGGCTTTTCCATAAGCGATTATTGTGTTCGTCTTTACCGGTAAAGAATTTTGTATTGCGTATATCTGTTTTTTTAACATATACTTTCAAGCCAACTACGAACCTGGTATGTGGAAGCTCATTGATCTTTCCTTCCTTCATTTCAACAAACTGGTTTGTAGTATAAAAAGCTCCGGCCATTGGAAAAATGCGATAGAGCTTATTGATGCGGTAAGTAAATGTATCGGGAACAGTTTTATTTTTATTTCCTTCATTACCGGCAGTTTCGGTATTCATGTAATAAGTGGCTTTCTTCGGACCCGTAATCTTCTTCGGGGGATTGGATAGTTCGGAATGATAAGACGAAGTTTTATCAACGGTTTCTTTAATTTCGATAACGGGGTTAGACTGCCGCACCAGGTATTCCAGAGCCTTTTCGAAAGCCTGAAGTTCAGTTATCTTGCCTATTAACTTTACTACATTACCCTGGGCTTCGATTCTTGCATTATGAGCTGCTGTTGGTTCCGCTCCTCCTGCTGCTGCAAAAGCACCAAGTGCATTAGCAGCTTTTGACAACTGACCAATCAGGGGTGAGAGTCCATCTGATAATTGTGAGGCATCATTTGTAATATCTTTAAAACTCAGGCTAATCTTTGCCACCTCACCTGGCTTCAGGTTATGGGACAAGATCACAACGCGATCATCCTCCCTGTACTCATCGGTAATATTTTCATTGAGCATTTGGTAATTATTACTGGCATCATGATGACGTTGCCAATAAAGTATGGAGCCTGTGTCTTTTCCCACGACTAACATACCTTCATTTAATTGAACAGATGTATTTCCAAAGTCCAGAATCGCTTTATCATTATTTGTTTTAGTCGTTGTAAAATCTTTTGCCGCTTTTTCGATAGCCGATTTCTCTTTCCTCAAAGTCACAGCTTCATTGATGATCGTGTCAGCTGCTGAGTTGAGGTCTTCTTCATGTCTATCGATTTGTAAAACTCTTCCCTTGCCTGAATCTGCAAGCGCAAAAATTCCAGTTTCGAAGTGTCAGGCTCGGTGCCGATATTGCCTTCTACTTTAAAGTTGAATGGATTCAGCGCCGGCATATAATTGGTTTGGTACCATAACCACTTCAATACCCAATCCTTGTATTGACTGGACAGGTTGATCTGACTTAGGCGGGTACGAATAAAATTATCAGCATCGATTGTAAAACGGACAGCACTCTGAGAAACTGCGTTCCAGAGCTGGCACATCTGCAAGCGTATAATTTGGAGCCCTTTTCAACAAGGGTTCAATAGTTTCAAGATAAGCTTCGATCGTTTTCACCCTTGCTTTTAACTGTTCGTGCAGCACTACGAAAATATCCGGATTAAAATTTCCTGAATAGTCTGACTTTGTCGTTTGTAACCAATCATAGGTTAATTTTTTGAAGGGTACCGTTTTAGACAGGGTAAAAATCATTTTCCTCCCATCAGCAGGACTGGTGATTGCCAGGTTACCTGAAATTGCATTCGCTTCGAACGACTCAGTACTGTCTGGCACCACCACCGAATAATATTTTTTGTAGTTCACAGTGAACACAGGGATATAAGTTTGAGCAGCGGCAAATTGGTTTGCAATAACAATATTGAGATTAGCTATTACATTGTTGATATCAGTTACAGAAATACCATATACCTTACTAAGGATATCCATTTTTTCCGCATCCGCTAATAACTTGGTTAGTTGCCTCTTTGCACGATTAGCCTTATCTGCCAGCATTTTTTCATAAAGTGCAAATGATTCCTTAGGATCGTTGATCTTAAAATTGATATTATTTCCATTAAATACCAATTCAGGAAGATTGCCAATAATCCTTCCCGTCCCGTCAGTCTGAAGTGAATGGGTTTGCGCCTTTCCGGTATGGGTCATCCACAATAGAGCAATAATTAATGCGATTTTCTTTTTCATATAATTAAAAGTATAAGTCAATAGCATCATCCTCCCCCGGTATTCTTCGTACAACTGCACGTTCCCCAAGACTACCTGAATTAGGTTTTACCTGCCACACAGGTAACATAGACCTCATATTCGTATCAGCGAGGTGAATTCCTGATAAGGTAGTCAGCTCCTGCGCAGGGTAATCATTAGGCACTCTTACATTATATGATTCGAGTGTTACACAGCAGTATTTCATCTCCTGTAATCCAGCTGTATCAATACGGGATCGGTCAAAACCATCAAAGTAACTGGCGTAATAATATTTATTGTTGGAAATATCTTTCAACTGTATAACTGCTTTTATAATATCACCTGGATTCACCCGGTTAAAACCTGATACTGAACGGGACTGATTGTCCACCAATGAGACAGCTTCCGATAGACCAAAAAGCGCCTCCTCCCATTCCAGTAAAACCCCATTGCAGTATGGGCTGAAGTATCAGCTTGTCTGATTGCAGTCCGGGAAAGATAAATACACTAGGGCCAAATTTATTAACCGGGGCTTCTGGAACACGAAGCTTCGCTGTCATTGAACCCAAAGGATTACCGGTTTGATTATTCCAGCCGGCGTAGGCAACCCAACGTGGATTGACAATTTCATGCGATAGCGGAACAAGCGAGCGAATAAAATGAAGATCGCTTTCCAAGAGACCTGCTCTGTCAGTTGCAATTACAGGAGCAATTTTGTCTAATTTTTTAATCGTGCTTTGTGGTGCCTTCGCTTTTTCAAGTGCCTTTTTTACACGACTTTTTAAACGGGAGCCGCCAGGCATCAAAACATATTTTGATATTGCCTTTTTTTTCATTTTAGTTTTGATGGTCATTGACTTCCCGGTTTAAACAATGAATTTTCATTCTGCTTAAAAGCAATACCCAAAAATGTTACATCTATTAACCGGAATCAATAGTTTTTTAACGGATAATGGAGGGTGAAAAAACGGTAAATAATCTTTAAGAAGGGAGAATCGTAATGTGTGTGCCATTGACTAACGAAGAAGTAAGCGTAACTTTATACTTTATCTGCCCCGCCCTATACTGCATATTTTTTAGCCCGTACCCTTTCTTCACTTCATCTACATTAAAGCCTTTGCCATTATCTGCCACAACTATCTGTATTTTTTTACCGCTGGCAGCTATGGTAACATGTATCTGGGTTGCACCGGAATATTTGATGCTGTTGTTAATTGCTTCCTTGCAAATCAAAAACAGGTTGCGTTTTTCTTCCTTGATAAGCTTACGGTTGTTTACTTCGCTATCAGCTTTATAATGGCTTCGATATTACTTGCGCCTGCCACAGGTATAGCAAATTGCTTAAGCCTTGTTATTAATTCATCTACCGTATCCAGGAATCATCCAGCACCAGATCATATCCCTCAGGCTCATGGTTGCTTCGGTCAAATTATCTTTTACCTGTTGCAGGCTTTCTTCCTGCTTTACTCCACTTATAGCAAGATTGGTAAATACTTTTACACTGTTGAGGGTGCTGCCCAGGTCGTCATGCAGATCTGTGGCGATGTTCTTTCTAATTTGATGCTGCTTTTTTATTTGCTGTATACGGTAGCGGTAAAAAGCATAGATGATACCGGCAGTAGCTAAAAAAACCAATAGTTTAAACCACCAGGTTTGGTACCATTTGGGGAGAAACACCAATATCAATTCTTTGGGCTCACTCCAGATTCCATCTTCGTTGGCAGCTTTACCTCCAGGTGATAGGTGCCGGGTAAAAGACCAATAAGAGTAACAAAATTTGTGTGTTGAGGTTTATCCATTCTTGCCCTGTTCAAGTATCCGGTATGTGTAAGTGGTATGTCCGGGTTACTCCAATTAATTCCGGAGAAATATATTGACGTTTGCAGAATATCATTATTAATGATGAATTTGTGAGACATTATATCAATACTATCAACAACTCCCTGGGGGTATTCACAAATCAATTTCGAGATAAAAACTGCAGGCGCGGCAGTGTTTGCCCTGATCTTATCTGTAGCTATTTTTGTAAACCCTTTTACACCGCCCGCTAAAATATCAGTATTTAGCATAACGCCACAAGCCTCTTCAAATGTGTTTGAATGTAATCCGTTAAAAATACTGTATTTATTAAATTTTTCAGTCTTGATATTAAATATATTTAAGCCATTATTTGTAGTAATATAAATAAGGCTGTCGTATACCTGGAAAATCTTGTAAACTCCATTATTACTAAGCCCATCTGCGGTTGTATAAATTTTTTTAATTTTAAAATGTTCATCCGTTTTAATTATCCCTGTTCCATATGCCGCAATCCAGTAATTGCCTTTTGAGTACAGGATGTCAAACAAAGTTCCAATCGCCTCATTACTGCCAATATCAGTAATGATATAATTCTTACCCCGGAGGTTTTTAAGGTTGATTTTTGTCAATGATTTATCGCTCAGCACAACAGCAAAGTCCTCATGAGTCTTATGCACTGCATTTACAACATTTGACAACATGCCCGAACCCTGAGTATCTGCAAGCATATTTATAACCTCTTTCTTCTTTAAATTCCAGGCCAGAACCCCCTTGAAATTTTCAGTCCCCATTATAATCATTGAATCCCCGCAAACAATATGACTATTTAAAGAGAATTTACTGTAGTTCCTAAATTCGGGGTAAACATCTTCAATATTATAAAGTTTACCACCCTTCATAACAAACAACCGGTTTCTTTCGCTTACAATGCTGTTATTACCGTCAATTGAAAACTGGTAATTAAACCAGCCATCTTTTTTTACTGTTTTAATTTTGCCATCATCAGACACACTGTATAACCCATTCATGGTAGAGGCATAGTAAAGGCCGTCATTTGCTGGAAAAACATAAAAGACATGTTCCAATACGAAATTGCTTTCAGGGTCTTTATAAAAACTTTTAAGCCCTGTAACACCTGCGTTAAAATAGCTAATGCCATCCCTGCTTCCAACCCAAAGCATATTGCTGATATCATAATAAAGCACCTGTACAGATTGGAATAGATTTTTGCTCGAAAATGCATTCCTGTCCCGCAACTCTGTCACTTTCTTTAACAGTGTATCATAAACAAAGATTGTAGTGCCGGCAATAAATAAGGTGTGGTTGTGTAAACAAAGACTCTCTACAGATTGATCATGCAGGATGTTATCACTAAACGGATTCTGCCTGATTTCAATATTATACTTATTATCAAACTTGAAACTGAACAGGCCCGAATTAGTAGCGATCAATATTTGTGAGTTGGAAAACTGAATTATATCATTGATAACCAATTCTGGATACAGCAAAACCGGGTTGTTTCCATTGATGGTAACATTAACCGGTTTTAGATCCTGCGAATTGTAAACGTATAAGTTGCCTGTTTTATCAACCGCCCAGATATTTTTATTTTGATCGAGAAATATTTTTTTAGAGATCACACTTCCACTTCCTTCCTTACTATAATCCAAAACTTCAGTAAATTTCTTTTCGTTTTTCTTATAGACAAAAAGCCCTTTAAAGCTGTTTATCCAGATATTATTTTCAACAAGGATCATATCCATAAACCAGTTATTTTCCTGGTTGGCAGGCCTTGTAATACGATATTTGATACTGGCTGAAGCTGTATTTAAAACATCAATATCTCCATAGGAAGTAAGAATAAATATCTCATCCTTAAGCGTATCTTCTTCAATATCCCAAACATCTACCCCTGAAAGTTTATATTTTACCTGGTTTGGGGAATGAGAAAAACGATTTAATAATTTACCATCAAATCGTATGGCACTTTCCTGCGTAGCAATCCATTTGTACTTATATTTATCCTGAATTATTTTTCTTATATTGGCTTCATAAATAGATTCCTCACTATTTAAATCAACTACGGTCTTGTAAGAAACCGTTTGAGCTATCACTGAACTACAAAAAATAAAACTTATTAACCCTAAAACAATTTTATGGCAGATCATAAATGGCTGGCTCTTTTTTTAGTTCATACAGAAGTGACACCTAAAACTAAGGATAATAATGAAAAAGAGGAAGAGAATAACGACAATGATTTTTTTTACAAGATCGTAATGAAAGATTTACGTCATGCACATCCTGGTGAGGAAATAAAGATTGTGCTGGTAAATACCGTGTTTGATAAAAGATATATCCCGGCCAGGTATACGATATACGTTAACACCTTAAAAAATGAATGGTTTAGCCTAGATAAAGATATCATGCAACTCAGTTTTACTAATGGATTTGAAATGCAAAACCGAGAAAAACTGACCGGGCTATTCAATGAGCTTAAAAAAAAATACCCAAGTGATAAGGTAATGATCTTTACTTATGGGCATGGATCTGTTTTTGGAATTTTTACTTATGATCCAGATACCATCGTCTCCCATTACTATAGAGTACCGGGAAGAAGTATACAAACTTTTAATGAGGCGGTTTTGCAAATCTATTTTATGACCTTGAGCACAAAAAACCAACAAAGAATTTAAAAATATGAGCATAAGTTAAGATTTACAGAAACAGAAAAGCTTTTGACCTTATTTGATCAGCCAGACTCTTTATTTCAAGAGATGGTTAAGGCTAATACAGCCTCCTGTTGCGGAAATCAATCCCGCAGTTGCTAGTCCGTTAAATCCTCCGGGAGTTCAACCGGGAAGATTCTTAAGATACGTCAGTAACGAGGATCTCGCTTATGCTATCAGGAATAGTTTTAAAAAAGTGGATTTTATCGTGCTTAACAATTGTGTTATGCAAAATGTATATTCACAATTTGCACTTCAAACCGTTACCGATTACCTGATTGCCCCGCAAACGGGAGTAACAAATCCCGGCTTGAATATGAGGCAGATAATAAAAATTATAAAAAATGCTGATGACCGCGATACCAACGACAGTATTGCCAAAAAAATAATTGAAGGTTTTGCCAATATGGAAGGCCGCAGCGCTACCGAAACCGATTTTTTGGATCTGTATGTTGTACTTGCTCTTAAATTGGGCGATAGTTATAACGCCTATATCACAATCTTAAAAGATTTGGCAGAGGTATTTACCCGCAAGATTAATGAGAAGGAAGATGGTCCTGGTGATGATTTTGATGAAAAACTTGACGACTCATTGAGGCTTTGCTTTCCATTTGAATTCAATACCAACACCGGCAACTCAATGATCGATCTTTACCAGTTATTGTCAACCCGTCATATGCTGAAGATCGAAGAACTTAAAAGTATAAGGGACCGAATAGACCTGCTCGATAACAACAATGTGTTTAAATACGTAGGCAAAAAAACCTTTAATCAAAATGGAGCATATTATCCAACACAAACCACTTCTTCCGGTTTATGCATTTATTTTCCAAGAAACTACAATAGTATAAACAGCTTGATACACCGGTTTTATACTGCAGCAAATTACAGTTCAGAATTTGACAGTACAATTAACTGGCGCTCATTTATTAAAACCTATTTGCAAAAAAGAGGAATAGATAGCGGAGGTTAAATTGATCCCTGTTACTGGCTTACTGCATATTCCATACTTTATCGGGCATCTGCCACACTTTTTTACCCGCAATTTTAATTCGTAAATTTAAATTCAGTTCATTACCTATCCCTGTAAGAAGATCCTGTGATTGCCTCCCATTGCTATGTTTTGAACAAGCGGCATTTCCACCTCTCCATATTCCCAATCAGCTGGTTTGTCAGACTTGGGTCCTGGATTAAATTTTAACCCCTGTGTATTAGCTGGAATCAAAAACTCGCAAGTTATTTTTAAATCGCCGCCTTCTTGTCTTTCAAATTTTACTGGGTATTCGTCGCTGGCTACAGCTGTAGATTCAATTATATAGCCTGTTTGCATTGAAAGGGTTTCTGCCATAATTTAATTTTTTATCAGGTTTAAAAAATAATTTCTCCATAATTTTAAAACATCTCTCCCACAAAACCAAGCCTTCCTTAAAATATCGAAAAATAAATATCCCGTTAAAACTATCCTACCGTGTTTTCACCCTTTTTTAATTTAAAAGCATTATTTTCATCGGGTATTTCAAAAACCAGCAACCCATGCCTTCCATCGTTTTAGTAGATGACCACTCCTTACTTCGTATGGGGCTTGCAAGCCTTATAGAAAGCCTTGGCAATACCGTGCTGTTTGAAGCAGACAATGGAAAAGAATTCCTGGATAAATTAGATAAGCATAAACTCCCCGACATTGTACTCATGGACATCAACATGCCCGAAATGGACGGCTTCCAAACCACCCAGTGGCTAAAGATAAACCACCCGGGAGTACATGTACTTGCCCTCAGCATGTACGACAACGAAACCTCCATCATCCGCATGCTGAAATGCGGCGCCAAAGGTTATATTTTAAAGGACAGCGAACCGGCCGAACTGAAAGCCGCCATTCATTCCCTGATGGATAAAGGATTTTATTACAGCGACCTGGTGAGCGGTAAACTGATGCATGCCATCAATAAACTGGATGATGAAAACGACGGACTGAAAAACCTGGTGCCGCTGAACGACCGGGAAACAGAATTTTTAAAACTTGCCTGCAGCGAACTGACCTATAAGGAGATCGCCGATAAAATGTTCGTAAGCCCACGCACCATTGATGGGTACCGCGATGCCCTTTTTGAAAAACTGACTTAAAACCCGGGTTGGCTTGGTGATGTATGCCATTAAGAACAGGATTGTGAATATTTGAATTCCCTTTGTGTATTTTTTATTTCTCTTTTAGCCATTTGTGAATAAAATTCTACCACCGGAAACTTAGAACGCTTCCATAAATTATTTACCATACACTTTTTTGCCACCACTATATGTTGCCAGCACTTTAGCCTTTAAAATATCAGCTGTTGGGCAGCTCATCAGGTCGGTATCTACAATAATAAAGTCGGCAAATTTACCGGGCTCCAAACTACCCTTTTGATTTTCTTCAAAACTGGCTTTGGCTGCCCAAATGGTCATGCCCTTTAACGTTTCTTCCCTGGTCAATGCATTCTCCATCTGGTACCCGCCTTCCGGAAATCCTTTGGCATCCTGCCTTACAGCCGATGCAAAAAATGTTTTAAACGTACTGATATCCTCCACCGGGAAATCAGTTCCCAACGGTATCCAGTTGTTTTCTTTTAATAATTGCCGGTAGGCATAAGCTCCTTTAACCCGCACCGGGCCAAGCCTGTCGCCGGCCCAGTACATATCACTGGTGGCATGGGTGGGCTGCACTGATGGAATGATACTGTAATCGCCGAAAAAATGAAAGTCATTTTCATTAACCACCTGCGCATGTTCAATGCGCCAGCGCAGGTCATTCTTTCCTTTCAGGTATTTGGCATAGATTTTAAGCATGGCCCGGTTACCACTGTCGCCAATGGCATGGGTACACATCTGCCAGCCTTTTTCATAGATCACGCTGGCAACCGAATCAAAATGTTCGGGTATGCTTAACAGGAAGCCCGACCAGCCCGGCTTGTCACTGTATGGCTGCAGCAAACAGGCGCCCCTGGAACCAAGTGCCCCATCGGCATACACTTTAAAGGAACTGAGATTCAGGTGACCGGTTTTTATTTTCCCCCGTTTAAAAGCATATTCATAATTTTCTTTTACATCGCTCAGCATGATATTCATCCGCATTTTCAATTCGCCGGATTGTTGCATGGCCTCGATCAGTTCAACCGTTTTATAATTAATGCCGCAATCATGCAAAGAGGTTAGCCCAACCGCAAAACAGTTTTCCTGGGCAAGTAACAGCGAGGCCCTTGTTTGAGCATCCCCGGGTTCAGGTATTTTGGCCGATACCAGGCCAATGGCCTTATCCACCAATATCCCCGTTAGTTTACCGGCCTGCACTTCAATATCGCCGCCGGTTATTTGGTCGCCGGGTTTTATGCCTGCAAGCATAAGTGCTTTATCGTTGGCAATGGCTGCATGACCGTCTATCCGTGTGATCAATACCGGGCGGTTGGGGAAAAGTTCATTCAGTTTTGTATTATCCGGGAACTCCTGCCTGCCGGCAGGCAGGGTTTTTACTACCCAGTCATTCTGGTCCCATCCCCTTCCGGTGAGCCAGGCGCTGTCGGGCAATGTTGCAGCAAACTTACTGCAACGGGTAACCACTTCATCCCAGCTTACGGTACCCACCAGGTCTACCCTTTGTAAACTGGATCCGTAACCCACAAAATGTGCATGGGCATCATTGAAACCGGGGAAAACAGTTTTGCCACCGGCATCTGTGATTGAATCCGATTCATATTGCTTCAGAATTTCTTCATTTGTTCCAATGGCTATGATCTTTCCGCCCGAAACTGCCATGGCTTCTGCAACCGAAAACCGGTCATCAACCGTATAGATCTTTGCATGATGTATGATCAGATCGGCCTTTTAGCGGAATTACAGGAATAATTAAACAATAGGCAACAAGCAATAAGTAACAGGCTAAAAAGAAATCGCATTTTTGGTAACATAAGAATTATTTAGTTTTCAAAAATAAGATAAATGAATTGATGATAGTATCCATAATTATACAGGGCATTTATTAAACAGGCTCATTTTGGCCTGGATCGCCAAAGCTCCCTTTCCGGCCGGAGAGGGGGTTGGGGGTGAGGTCTTTCAAACGTATCTTTACAGTATGCAGTTTAACCAGATCCTCAATGCCAAAATAAAAAATGAAGCTGACAAGCCACTCATGAAAAAGGATTTGTTTCCTGTAAGTGAACGGCTGCAGAAATACCTGAAACAGTATGGCAGGGATATCGCATTGCCCATTACCTATAAAGACCTCTTAAACTACAGGCACACCACTGCCTTACGAAATAAAAAAGGGAAACTTACGCATTGGGAAACGGCTGTGTACGACCTGAAGGAAATGGATTTTTTAAAAGAAGGACTGGTGAAAACCTATGCAGCGTTAAAAACAGAGGGCAACCTCAGTTTTATCAAACACCTGGATGTAGAGCGGATAGATTTTTGCGAGTTTGGCAACAGCATGCCTTTCCGTATCCGCATCATTAACCGCATCAACGACAACTACGACCATTATTATATCAAGGCTGCCGATGCTTCCAGGATCTACGGGCTGGAACTGGAAGACCTGCTGAGCCCAAACCGGATCAAATTTTTATACCATAAAAACACCCTGGTTGAAGAACACATTGCAGGTATACCCGGTGATGTTTTCCTGGAAGAATATTTACCCCTGCCCGAAACCAATAAGATACGCATTGCCAAGGAGTTCGTAAAATTCAATGAACGGTGCTTTGCCAGGCTGCTGGGCGATATGAGGAGTTATAATTTTGTAATAGACATTACGCCTGATATAGAAGATTATCAATACCGCATGCGTGCCATTGATTTTGACCAGCAGAGTTATGAAGGCAGGAAGAACCTGTACCTGCCCCAGTTTTACCGTGAAAATTATGAATACGTGGAGCTGGTTTTAAAAACACTCAGCCCCGAAGTGATCAAACAATATCAAATGGAAGAACAATCAGCTATGGCTTACCGTGCAGTTGCCAGCCGCAAGCAGCTGATGGAATTGCTAAGCATCATGATCAAGGATGAATTATCTGAGTATCATAAAATTAAAATGCTGCGGGAAGAGCTGAATGAACATTTCCAAACCAGCTATTTTTCCACATGCAGCACCATGGGCACTATTGTTAAAAGGCAACTGAAACTGGTTTTGCAAAAACACCTGCAGCAGATCGTTACGGGTTGATGATATTATTTCCCATCCACGGGATCCTGCGGACCAGGGCACAAAGGCCACAAAAAACTTTAACCAATTTTGAAATCCCTTTGTGTTCCCTGTGGCCCTGCCTACTCGCCTTCGCATAGCTTCAGCGGAGCAAGGCCGGCAGGCAGGTTTGTGGGAGAATTTTTTATCTTTATCAGAGACTTTTTTTATGTACAATAACGAACAAACAAAGGTTTTACAAAAGAATACAGAAAATTGGTTGAAATCAGCTAAAGCATCAACCATTTCTGAAATACAAAAAGATCATATCGACGATCTGCGAACATGTCTCCGCTTTCATGAATACCGTTACTATGTACAAAATGATCCGCTCATCAGCGATTTTGAATACGATAGCCTGTATAAATTACTCGATAAATATGAAAAGGAAAATCCTGCTGTCATAACGCCTGATTCGCCTACACAAAGGGTTGGGAAAGGATTAATCAAGGACTTTCCCAAAACACAGCACCTGGTGCCCATGCTTTCGCTGGAGAATTCGTACAATGCAGAAGACCTCCTCGACTTTGACCGGAAAGCGAGGGAACTGGCGGGCTTACCCGAAATTGAATATTGTGTAGAACCAAAATTTGATAGCGCCAGCATTTCACTTGTATATGATCACAATATGTTTTTAAGGGGAGTAACCCGGGGCGATGGTGAAGTGGGTGATGAAATTACACTGAATGTAAAACAGATCAAATCGGTGCCCCTGTCGGCTTCATTCAGCGAATATGGAATTGAGCAAATTGAAATACGCGGTGAAGTACTGATGAATAAGAAGAACTTTAAAGCCTACAATGATGCCCTGGTTGAAGAAGGAATACCGCCGCTGGCAAATCCACGCAATGCGGCTGCCGGTTCTTTAAGGATAAAAGATACAGCCGAAGTGGCAAAAAGGAATTTAGAAGCGTTCTTATACCACGTTAGTTACATCCAGGATAACGAAAAGATAAAGCCTTTACACAAACAGCCCGCTACCCATTCCGGCATGCTGGAAATGCTTTGGGGCCTTGGTTTCCGAAGCCCTAAAAATGAAATGAAAGTTTTTAAAGGCATCCATGCAGTGATCGGTCACGTGCATGATTTTGAAAAAGAAAGGGATAACCTGGGTTATGAAATCGACGGTATGGTGATCAAGGTAAATGACCTGAAACTGCAGGATGCACTGGGTATGACCTCACACCATCCCCGCTGGGCCATCGCCTTTAAGTTTAAAGCCCGGCAGGCTACCAGTAAATTGCTGTCTGTTGAGTTCCAGGTGGGACGAACAGGAGCAGTTACCCCGGTAGCTAAAATAGAACCGGTGCAGGTAGGTGGTGTAACCGTTAGCAGCATATCCATTCACAATGAGGATTATATCAAAGAAAAAGACCTGATGGAAGGCGATACGGTTTTAATTGAACGGAGTGGTGATGTGATACCCCAGGTTGTAAGATCCTTTCCCGAATTAAGGACCGGGAAAGAAAAGAAAATAACATTTCTTACCAATTGCCCGGTTTGCGGGGATGCTTTATTTAAACCCGAAGAAGACGCTGTATGGCGTTGCATCAACCTTACCTGCCCGGCCCATATCGTGGAAGGTATCATTCATTTTTGTAAGTAAAGATGCCATGGATATACGAAGCTTTGGTGAAGCCAATGTCCGTAAGTTTTATGAATTGGGACTATTAAAGTCGATACCCGAAATATATACCCTGCCTTATGGGGAGATCAGCAAGCTTGATGGATTTGGCGAAAGATCAATATCCAAACTGCAGCAGGCCATTGAAGACTCTAAAACACAGCCGCTGAACCGCATCATATATGCACTGGGTATACGCTATGTGGGCGAAACAACGGCTAAAACACTGGCCAATGCCGTGGATCATTTGATGCAATTTGCCGGTTTTTCCGAAGAACAGTTAAAAGAACTGGAAGATGTAGGTATTAAAGTTGCCAGGTCTGTTTATGAATTCTTTCACAATGCAGATAACCTGTCTTTGCTTGAAAAACTGGAAAGCCTGGGGGTGCAGCTAACCAATGCAAAGAAAAATGTGGTAACCGGGGGAAACCTGTCCGGACAGACGTTTTTATTTACCGGCACACTTACCGGGTTTACCAGAACTGAGGCTGAAGCGCTTGTTGAACAGCACGGAGGTAAAATACTTGGCACGGTCAGCAGTAAACTAAATTACCTGGTGGCAGGTGAAAATGCAGGAAGCAAACTGGAAAAAGCTAAAAAAATTCCAACTGTAAAAGTGATCAGCGAAGAAGTTTTTATAAAAATGTTACCTATTTAGTAAAAAATAATATTATATTTATAGCAAGCCTTTTTCAAAAAACCATTCGGGCATCTGGGCTGGCCCAATTTCACTTTTTAAATCATAAACAATGATTAAAAAAACTCCCGGCGAAATCTGGAAACAAATAATCTTCAATGGCCATAAACAACTTCGCAATAAATATGCTGTTTCATCACATGGCCGGGCAGCAAGTTACAGTACCGATGTCTTTAAAGACGGGAAATTACTGAACGGGTCCTTAACTTCCGGTTACAAAACTTTGAACCTGCATGTGGAAAACAGTAACGGAACGATTTATATACACCGCGAGGTAGCCAAACATTTTTGTAAAAAGCCTTCTCCAAAATACAAATATGTAATACATGTTAACCATAAAAAACAGGATAACAACTATAAAAATCTAAAGTGGGCATCCCTCGACATTGTGAGCGATCACCAGCAAAACAGCCCTGAAAAAATAGCGTATAAAAAACGGCAGGCAAACAGGACCGTGGGCCTGAAACTCAATGCAACACAGGTTAAAACCATTAAAGACATTATCAATAACCCAAAACGAAAATTAACGTACAAACAACTGGCTGCCAAATATAAGGTCAGCGAAATGACCTTATACCGCATTAAAAGCGGTGAGAACTGGGGACATATCAGGTAATTGAGAAAATTGTTACATGGAAAGGGATCAGCTATAATACTGATTCCTTTTTTTTGTTTATTACATTTGCCATGTTCAAAATAAAAATATGCTCCAGCCAACAACACTGAAATTTCTGAAAGACCTGAAGAAGAACAATAACAAACCCTGGTTTGATGAATACCGGGATCAATATGAAAAGGCTAAGGCTGATCTTTATGCACAGGTTCAACAGCTGATCACCGGTATTTCATCTTTTGATGCCCCCATTGGCCGGCTTGCCGTTAAAGAATGTATTTTTCGCATAAACCGGGATGTACGGTTCAGTAAAGACAAAAGGCCGTACAAGAACAACATGGCCTGTTATTTCAACAAAGCTGGTAAAAAAGGCAGGGGGGCCGGTTACTACCTGCATATTGAACCCGGCCACAGTTTTGCTGCCGGCGGGATATGGATGCCCGAAGCGCCGGTATTGGCAGGCATACGCCAGGAAATAGATTATAATTACAGTGAATGGAAAAAACTGGTTGACAACAAAAGTTTCAGGAAAGTTTTCCCGGATGCGGTAACCAGTGAAGAAATGCTGGTAAGGCCACCCAAAGGCTACGACGAAAACAACCCGGCCATCGCGTTTCTTAAAATGAAAAGTTTTATTATTTCCAGGCCCATTTCAGATGCTGCGTTACAAAAAGACGGCCAGAGATAAAAATCTCCGGCCTTGCTTACCTCTGAAACCACAAGAAAAAAGTTATAATTATTTTATAAAATGATTTTTTTGTAAATTAATCAAATTGATAGCACCGGTACCGGTACCATAATATCGATTTTAAATTATATTGGAAGATTAGAAAACCAAGCAGGCAATAAAAATACTCTTTTTTTAATATTATCATAATTTATTTTTCAACTATTTTATTTTTTAAAATGAAATCACCCGTAAAAACTGGTTTTTATTTTTACAGATCGATGGCATAATTCACATTATATTTTTATAATATGTAATATGCCTGATAAGGATTACAGGCAGTACAGGCAATGTATAAAACATGATAAATTTGCCCGCCGGTCCTTTGTAAAAATATTTTGTGTACAGGAATGATTTAGAATATCTGTTCAAAGTAATTCTAATTGTATTTTTAAAAACAGGCCGGGCCTTACCCAAAAAACAGCCTTTTATACACAAAAAAAATCAACCGGTGTTGCAACTATTTTATTTAAATGACAACTCAAAAACTAATATTCATTAGTTTTGTGTAAAATAGAAATGGCTAAGATCAAGCCCGGTAAAAATGCGAGTAAAAGAGACGTGATCACCAAAAAAGCTGCTGTTTTGTTTAAAAAAAGGGCTATTCTTCCACTTCCATGAGAGAACTGGCAGAAGCATTGGGTGTGGAAGCCCCGAGCCTGTATAATCATATTGGCAGCAAAAGTGAATTATTACAATCGATCTGCTTTAAAATTGCCAATGCATTTCTTGTATACCTCGACACCGCCGAAAAAACAGCAACCAATTCCGTTACCATACTTGAAAAAGTGATCCGCTTTCACATTCGCATGATGCTGAATGAATTTGATGAAGTATATGTTGCCAATCATGAGTGGAAGCATTTAAAAGAACCTTATTTAAGCAACTTCCTGATCCAGCGGAGGGGTTATGAAAAAAGACTGGTCGTTTTAATAGAGACCGGGATACGTGCAGGTGCTTTAAAAAAGAACAACCCCTATGTTGCTGTCTTAACCATTCTTGCCGCAGTAAGGGGCCTGGAGTTCTGGCAGCAGCACAAAAAGAATATCAGCAGCCAGGTACTGGAGGATGATATGGTTGAACATTTACTACATGGAATTATAAAATAGATCATATGGCTGTACATTTTCATAAACTGCGTGTAAAAGAAGTGAGGCGCGAAACACCCGAATGTGTTTCCATTGCTTTTGCTGTACCGGAATCATTGCAACACGAATTTATTTTTGAACCCGGGCAAAACATTACCATAAAAAAAGATTTTGATGGTGAAGAGGTACGCCGTTCCTATTCGATCTGTACTGCACCCTTTGAAAATGAATTGCGGGTTGCAGTAAAAAAGGTGGAAGGTGGAAAATTCTCCCGCTTTGCCAATACAGATCTGCAGGCAGGTGATGAGCTCGACGTATTACCGCCTACCGGTAAATTCAATACCAGGCTACAGGCTCAAAACAAAAAACAATACCTGGCCTTTGCGGCCGGAAGTGGTATAACCCCGGTCATTTCTATTATTAAAACAACGCTGCAGGCTGAACCGGTAAGCCGGTTCACGCTGGTTTTTGGCAACCGTGGCCGCAGTTCCATCATCTTTTTGAAGAACTGGAAGGCTTAAAGAACAAATACCTTGACCGTTTCAATTTTATCAATATCCTCAGCCGGGAAAAAACAGATGCCCCGCTTAATTCCGGCAGGATTGACCATGATAAATTAACAGAATTAAAAAAACTTGTTGATTATAAAAATACCGATGAATTCTTTATTTGCGGTCCCGAAGAAATGATCTTTTGTGTAAAGGATTTTTTAGAAACCGGCGGGATCGATAAAAAGAAAATACACTTTGAATTATTTACTACACCCGGTCAGCAATTGGCTGCCGGCCAAAAGGAGTTGGCAGAAAATACAGGCGGACCATCCAGTAATATAACAGTAAAGCTTGATGGCAGAAGCTTTGATTTTGAGCTGGGGTTTTACAGCGACAGTATCCTGGATGCTGCATTGAAACAGGGTGCCGACCTCCCCTTTGCCTGTAAAGGCGGGGTATGCTGTACCTGCAAGGCAAAACTGCTGGAAGGGGAAGTGAAAATGGATGTTAACTGGGGACTGGAACAGGAGGAAGTGGAGCAGGGTTATATCCTTACCTGTCAATCACATCCAGTAACCGAAAAGGTTATAGTTGATTTTGATATAAAATAATACCGGTTAAAAATTACAGCAGTACAAATATTTTCAGGCGCTAAGCCATCCTTTCCGGGATGCCGGTAAATATAAAACGGGTTTTCATTTTTAAACATATAAACTAACACTTGTTAGTTAAATTTATTAATTTTACAACCTTAAACAAATCGTATGCCTGTACAGGATTTTGAAAAAATATTCCAGGACAAGATCGATGCAGAGATCAAAATTGAACCCCGGGACTGGATGCCGGAAGCTTACCGCAAAACAAATATCCGCCAGATAAGCCAGCATGCGCACAGCGAAGTGGTGGGTATGCTGCCCGAAGGCAACTGGATCAGCAGGGCGCCATCTTTAAAACGAAAAGCCATCCTGATCGCCAAAGTGCAGGATGAAGCAGGGCATGGTCTGTATCTTTATTCGTCGGCCGAAACACTGGGAAGTTCGCGTGATGAAATGATCGCCGACCTGCTCAGCGGAAAGGCAAAATACTCTTCCATTTTTAATTACCCCAGTTTAACCTGGGCCGACATGGGTGCCATTGGCTGGCTGGTTGACGGCGCAGCCATTTTAAACCAGGTAATGCTGTGCCGTACCTCGTATGGCCCTTATGCAAGGGCAATGGTGCGTATTTGTAAAGAAGAAAGTTTTCACCAGCGCCAGGGATTTGAAAGCTTGCTGGTTTTAAGCAAAGGGTCGGAAGAACAAAAAGCCATGTGCCAGGATGCGATTAACCGCTGGTGGTGGCCCAGCCTGATGATGTTTGGCCCAAAGGATTCGGAAAGCACCAACAGCGACCAGAGCATGAAGTGGAAAATAAAAAGAAAAACAAATGATGAACTGCGGCAGCAATTTGTTGACATGATCGCCGTACAGGTAAAAGTATTGGGCATGACATTACCCGATGATAAACTAAAATGGAATGAAGCCAGGAAGCATTATGATTTCGGTGACATAAACTGGGATGAATTCTGGAACGTGGTGAAAGGTAATGGCCCCTGTAATAAACAACGCCTGGCAGCCCGGAACAAAGCACACGATGAAGGTGCCTGGGTGCGGGAAGCTGCAATGGTTTATGCATCGAAAAAAGCAAACCGCGAAAAACAGGAAGCAGCCTGATCATTTAAAAAATCAACAATACAACATGAACATACAGATCAGAAAATATTATTATGGCGACATCCCCGAAGATAATGCAGGTGGCAGTGAATCAAAAGAATCCAAAGTTTCTCCGGCAACCGGCGGAGGTGGCAACTGGCCCTTATGGGAAGTGTTCATCCGAAGTAAACAAGGCCTCGATCACAAACATGTAGGCAGCCTGCATGCTGCAGATGCAGCCATGGCCATTGAAAACGCAAGAGACGTTTATACCAGGAGACAGGAGGGCGTAAGCATCTGGGTTGTGGAAAGTAAATTCATCACCGCATCTAATCCCGAAGAAGCCGGGGAACTGTATGAACCCGCGGCAGACAAGATCTACCGCCACCCTACTTTTTATGAACTGCCCGATGAGGTTGGACATATGTGACCGCTGATTAAAAGATTAAAAATGATTTCGCAGATGAACAGTTCGCTAATAGATTATATACAACACCTGGCAGACAATGCATTGATCATGGCCCAGCGCAATGCCGAATGGTGCGGCCATGGGCCGGTACTGGAACAGGATATTGCGATCACCAATATTTCGCTTGACCTGTTGGGACAGTCCAGGAATTTTTACCAGTATGCAGCACAATTAATAAATGAATCTGAAAAATCAGATGAGGCCACTGAAGATTCACTTGCCTATTTAAGAACTGAAAGAGCATTTAAGAACTGTTTCCTGGCAGAACAACCAAATGGCGACTGGGCACAAACCGTATTACGCCAGTTTTTTTTCAGCGCTTACCAGTTCCTGTTATACAAAAAATTACAGGATAATACAGATGAACAGATCGCTGCCATTGCAGCCAAAGCGCTTAAAGAAGTTACCTATCACCTGCGCTGGAGCAGTGAATGGGTTATCCGTTTGGGCGACGGTACCGAAGAAAGTCATCAACGAATGTTAACAGCCATCGATGAACTGTGGCAATATACCGGTGAATTATTTATGCCGGCAGCATATGAACTGGAATCCGGTTTTGATGTAAGTTCTTTAAAAGATGACTGGTTTAATAAAGTGGTCGCAGTATTTGAAGAAGCAACATTACCTGTCCCCGAAAAATGTTTTATGCAAACCGGGGGTAAAACAGGTATTCATACCGAACACCTGGGTTTTATTTTAGCAGAAATGCAATATCTGCAGCGAACCTATCCAAATGCCGAATGGTAACCTCATCAAACATAGAAACTAAAAAGATCTGGACAATCCTGGAACAGGTTACTGATCCGGAAATACCTGTTTTAACCATTGCTGACCTGGGCATTGTAAGGGATGTGAAAATTAACGGTGATGAAGTTGAGATCATCATTACCCCCACTTATACCGGTTGCCCCGCCATGGATATGATTGCGATGAACATTAAACTGGCCTTGCTTGAAAACGGGTATTCCAATATTAAGATCAGTTCTGTTTTGGCACCCGCCTGGACAACAGACTGGATGACTGAAGATGGAAAAAGGAAATTAAAGGAATATGGAATTGCGCCGCCGCAATCTGAGTCGGGACCCCGCAAATGGCGGGGGCCTGAATCATTTCATGTACAATGCCCGCAATGCAATTCTTCCAATACCAGGTGCATCAGTGAATTTGGGAGCACCGCCTGTAAATCATTATACCAGTGTAACGACTGCAAAGAACCATTTGATTATTTTAAGTGTCACTAAAACACGGGCAGCTAATCTTTAATTTTGAAATTATATTTTCCCCTGATCTCACCTGACCCTTTTTTATCCCAAACCCTGAATTTAACCACAAATGCATCGAGGCCGGGATCAGCCTGCCTGATAACTGCAGAAAGACTAATGAACTTTGCATCTTCCATATCTACCCCGGTAACTTCATAATCCTTAAAAATATCATCTGCATTTACCACAACCTTTCCTGCTGAAGTGGATATTCTTTCTGAAGCACCGATAAAAGATTTCCCGTTTTCCTTAACCCAGCCGGTATCCAGTTTTATGATCACATAAATTTTTTCCCCGATCCGGGTGATGTTCTCTGTCAGTATATTATTTTTAGCATCAACGAGGTATGCTTCTTTAAGTTTAACACCGGATGCTTCCAGGTCAATATCATTTTTTATGACTGCTCCATGCAGGGCATTATTATCAGCAGAAGTAACCACTTTTGTTTTTGTTGCCGTTTTTTCATCGCCTGCAGAACTTTTAAATTCGCAACCGCAAGCCAGGATGGCCATCATACAGCAATAACAAAAAATTCCTTTTCTCATATGCTTATTGTTTTACCTGGACAAAATATATAAAATATTTAAGGATAATTAGCTTTCGATAACTTAAATTTATAGCCATGGATATTTCAATATACTTTGAAGAAGCAGCACAGGTTTCTGTTGCATTTGTTATCGGCGCCATCATTGGCCTTGAGAGGGAGTTCAGAAGCAAGCCCGCCGGGTTCAGGACCATGATCCTGATCTGTGTTGGCTCCTGCCTGTATACCATTATATCAAAAGAAACGGGGGCCGATAATGCAGACAGGATCGCCAGCAATATCGTAACCGGTATTGGTTTTATTGGTGCAGGAGTGATTTTTAAAGAAGGCATAACCGTTAATGGTTTAACCACTGCAGCACTCATTTGGGTAACCGCGGCTTTGGGCATGGCTATCGGGTATCACAATTACCCACTGGCCATCGTGGTATCCAGCATGGTGGTGATCACTTTGTTTGTGCTTGAGCCTGTACACCGGATCATCAACAAATTTCACAAGGTTAAGGATTATAAGATCCGTACCATTGAACTGGGTAATAATTTCAATGCCGAGCTGGAAGATTTTTTTAAGTACCATGGCCTTACCTACAGGTGTATGAAATTTACAAAAGAGAATAATGATGCCATTTATTTATACCGGGTTGGTTCACCCAACAGAAATTATGACCTGGTAAGCCAGTTTTTACTGAACCATAAGGATGTTAAAAGTTTTGAAGTTTAAGAACACCATTTTTAATATATAATTTGATCAAAGATGTCTTCCATTTTATTCGAAATAAAAAATGCTGTTGCCTACATCACATTGAACCGCCCCGAAAAATTCAATTCCTTTAACAGGGAAATGGCCCTGCTGCTGCAGGCAAAACTGGATGAAGCGGCTTCCCTGCATGAAGTGCGTGCTGTATATATAACGGGATCCGGTAAAGCCTTTTGTGCCGGCCAGGATATCAGCGAATTGGTGGGTGAACATAAAATTGAGATCAGGCAAATTTTATCGGAACATTATAATCCCATTGTAAGGCGGATCAGGAACATGCCAAAACCTGTGGTGGCAGCCGTTAACGGCGTTGCAGCGGGCGCCGGGGCCAATATGGCGCTCTGTTGCGATGTGGTGCTGACAGCCACATCCGCCTCTTTCATACAGGCATTCTGTAAGATCGGTTTGATACCGGACAGTGGCGGCACTTTTACCCTGCCGCGTTTAATTGGCTGGCAAAAAGCCAGTGCTCTAATGATGACCGGTGATAAGGTATCGGCAACCGATGCCGAAAAAATGGGCATGGTCTATAAGGTTTTTGCAGATGAAATTTTTTGAAGCAGAAAGTAAAAAGATCGTGCAAACACTTTCTCAAATGCCTACAAAGGGACTTGCTTACACCAAGCATGTATTAAACCAGTCCTTTTTTAATCCCTGGGAAGAACAACTGGCCCTGGAAGACCAATACCAGCAGAAAGCAGCAAAGACGTATGATTATACCGAAGGAATAAAGTCGTTTTTAGAAAAACGGGCTCCTGATTTTAAAGGCAAATAAAAATATTCAATGTTCAACGGCCAATTTTCAATATTCAAATTCGTTAGCTTTCCACTTTGAATACCTGCCTGCCGGCCTTGCTCCGGCTGAAGCTATGCGAAGGCGAGCAGGCAGGTTGTTTATTGAGCATTGATTATTGAACATTAAAAAGCAATTATGAATACAACACCAGAGCAGGTAGTAAACCATATGATGGAAAATGATCTGTTCAGCCAGTGGCTGGGTATTGAAATACTGGAAATAAAGGAAGGTTACAGTAAAATAAAAATGACGGTACGCAAAGAAATGATCAATGGCTTTGGAATTGTACATGGCGGCATTGCCTTCTCTTTATCCGACAGTGCTTTTGCATTTGCCTGTAATAACCGGAATGTTTTGTCTGTGGCACTGGATACCTCAATTAATTTTACCAAACCGGTTCATATCGGCGATATTCTTACAGCAGAAGCTAAAGAACTGCAAAATGGTAAAAGCACGGGCCTATATCATATTACCATCACCAATCAAAATGACCATACCGTGGCCCTGTTTAAAGGCACCTGTTTTAGAACAAATAAATCATTGATCCCAAAAATGTGAAAGATTCTCTGAAAAAATTAAGACAGATTTTCTATGCAGATTAAATTATAATTCATTTTAATTAAATATATTTTACACCAAACAATAAACAAAGCCTATATTTTTCATTAAGTTATATTAATTTTAAAATGCAGCACGAAATTAATTTCAAAAAAAGTTTGGTTTGATCAGGATAATTTCTAATTTTACATTTCTGAAATCAAACATATCCCTCCAAAGATCATTGCTTTAAATTTTTAAAGCACACTTACAAGAAAAAAACACTTCATCCATCATCCTTTCCGGTAAGCCGTTCCATCTTCTATTTAAACCGTAGTTGCTGAATACCTCTTTTAATCATAAACCACGGAAAAATGAAAAAGTTTACCTCAAAAAGGAATTTTATTCCTATGTTATTACTGGCTATTGCCAGCTCATTCTGTTATTTACCTTCATTTGCACAACCAACAGTTACGCTTAATCCATCCACAACCCAAACCGTTGTTCTCGGTAATACGTTGAGTTTAACAGCCAGCAGGAACAGTAATGGTAACTGGCCCGGAGGAAACAATAATTTTACATTTACCTGGAGCTCAACCGGGCCTGCAGGTGTAAGTTTTACCAATAACCCAGGGAGCGGGGGAAGCAGTTCCAGTACGGTTGCCTCATTCTCTGCCATTGGAACATACACCATTTCCTGTTTGGTTCAGGAAGGCGGCGGCGGCCTGAGTGCAACTTCAGCTCCAACAACGGTGAATGTTGTTGCAGCTACCGTAACCCTTAACCCGGATACCACACAATTTGCTATCGCTGGCGGATCCATAACTTTTACAGCCACGGCGGTACTTCCTGGATCAGGCACCATTATATATACATGGATGGCCATTTCAGCAAATATTCCTACAGGAAACAGCAATACAAAAAATATCAGTTTTCCAAATGCAGGTGCTTATACTGTTTCGGTTACAGCAACCAGGAGCAATAACCCGGCACATACAGCCACTTCCGGTCCTGTACCTGTTGTTGTTTATGCAGTACCATCAGCCAATTTATGGGCAACCTCATCCAGTGGTACCAGGATATCCAGTTTTGCAGTAATAAACGGTCTTTACTCTGCAGGGGCTACTAATATTTTTACACCTACTTTCCCGGGCGGAACTACCGGTGGCACCACAACCGCCGCTTTAGGAAAAGTTCAGCCGGGCATTTTTACTGGTTGCCAAATACCAGCGGAAACAATGGTATCGTGGAAGTATTTGGCGCTGCATCAGACGGAACCGGTACAACCCTGGTAGGTACGCTGGACCTGAATGGTTCAAGTAATTCCAGTTTGGGTTTTGTACGTTTGGGAATGGGTCCCGACGGAAGGGGATGGATACTTGCCGGCAATGGTTCTGCAAATTTAATATTAGCATCCTTTTTATCAAATGGCTTAAACCCGGTTTCCATTACCCTTGAAGACGGTTCTGTGGACCTGGTTGGCGGATCCAACTCTACTTTCCAGAACGGCGACCTGTGTATTTTAGGCAATGGTGACATATATGCTTTGGCTAATAACGGTGGCGGTGTAACGCAGATCTTTATCGGGAAACCCACCGGCAGCACAACAACCCTCACTAAAAAATGGGACCTTGTAAATGATGCCGATGCTCCTTTTACCGGTTCAGTGAATGGTGTTGCTTTTGATCCCTTTGGATCTTTGTATATCAGCACCGCCGACGGTTTGTATTATATAAACCAGTCAACGGTAAAGAGCACAATACCTATACCAACAGTACAATGTGTTCTGGTAAGGTCACAAACCGGTTTACAGGACCTGGCTTCCAATTATTTCCCGGAATTCACCACTCTGCCGGTAACCCTCTTAAGCTTTTCAGGTACTTATAAAAATGATATCACATCGCTGACCTGGAAAAGTGAAAATGAGATCAATTTCAGTCATTTTGAAATTGAGCGAAGCAGTGACGGCGTTAATTATATCAACATCGGGTCTAAAACACCGGTACCAGGTAACGGCAGTGCGTCTGTTTATCAATTTGCCGATAACCTGTCTGCCGTAAGCGGAACGGTATTTTATTACCGCCTGAAAATGATCGACATCGATCACAAATTCAAATACAGCAATGTTATCCTGGTTAGAAAGGATGTAAAAAACACTGCTGGTATTTCGCTGAGTCCAAACCCGGTTGTCAATAAAACCGCAACACTGCGCATAACCTCTGCCGTTGCAGGCAAAATAGATATCCGAATTGTTGACCTGGCCGGTAAAGTTGTTTTACAACAGCAAAACATGGTAAACCCGGGCACAAACAGTATTTCACTGAACAATCTTGACCGGGCACAAAAAGGTATGTATATACTTCAAATCAATAATAATAGGGATGAAGTTTTCAGCGATTACAACGTTTTCTCACGTGGTTAAACCTTCGTTAATAAAAACAGCATGTTTTCAACCTGGGTATATAACAAACCCTTCTAAAGAACCCAAGAGACCTTTGAATTGCAACCTGGAAGGTTTTGAATTTTGTATTACGGTACACGACCCGCTGAAAGAATCGGATTCCGGAAAGCTGGAATAATAAAATGTTCGGCCTAACTTTAATTGAAAATAAAAAATATGATCTACGAATTCCAGGGGTATAAGCCGGTTGTACATGAATCATCTTTTATTCATCCCCAGGCTGTTTTAACCGGAAATGTTATTATTGGCAAAAGCTGTTATATCGGCCCGGGTGCAGCCATTCGTGGTGATTGGGGGCAAATAATCATTGAAGACGGGTGTAATGTGCAGGAAAACTGTACCATACACATGTTTCCCGGGTAACAGTTCTGCTGAAAACCGGGGCACACATCGGGAATGGTGCCATTATTTATGGTGCAACTATCGGATGTAACTCACTGGTAGGCATGAATGCTGTGATCATGGACCGGGTGATACTGGGAGATGAATGCATCGTAGGCGCTTTAAGTTTTATTAAGGCTGATGAAGTTTTTCCGAACAGGAGTCTGATCGTTGGTAACCCTGCCAAAAAAATAAATGAAGTATCTGATGAAATGATCAACTGGAAAACGGCAGGCACCAACCTGTACCGGCAATTGCCAAAAGAGATGTTTGAAAGCTGGAAGCCCTGCGAGCCGTTACTAACAATACCGGAGAATATGCCCGTTCAGGATGCCATGTACAAAACCTGGAGCGAAAACAAATGACTATTTGGGAGTTCCCCAGATCAGTTTTTCATTGGTTGCTTCTTTGAAGAAGTCCGGCAGCTTACCATCTCCCTGCCCTGTAAATCCACCATCCGGAGAGCCCAGGAAATTACATTTGTCATCATAAACCTCATTAAAAAAATCACAGCAGGCCATTACAACATAATAAACCTTTTTGCCTTTATAAGTATATGCGGTTACACGCTGTGGTTTTTCATGTACTTCTTTCAGTTTAAAAGAATCGATCTTATTTTTTATACAGGTTGGTAATTTGTCCTGCAAACCGGCAGGGGTATACAAAGAATCATTCTTTGCTTTTGCTGTTTGTTCAGCAACTATTAAAGAATCTGATTTTGAAGGAGATTGATTGGACTTTACAGAACCGCAACTCAGCACGATCAACACGGGAATGAATGCTAATTTAATCATCTTTGTATTTTTATTTTTACTTATGCAAATGTAATACCAATTGCAGGTTAATATTTGATTAAAGGTATAAATTACAGCTAACATACATTAATCCTCAAATTTTACAGACCTTTGCGGCAATAATGGAAAAATCAAACTTTGTAGACCAGATCAAGATATTTTGCCGCAGCGGGCATGGTGGTGCAGGCAGTAAGCATTTTATGCGTAATAAATTAACTGCTATGGGCGGCCCCGATGGCGGTGATGGCGGACGCGGTGCTCACATTATACTAAAAGGGAATACACAACTGTGGACATTACTCCATCTCCGGTATTTTAAAAATGTACTGGCCGAAGATGGCGAGAACGGCAGTAAGAATAATTCGAGCGGGAAAACCGGAAAAGATATCATCATTGAAGTGCCGCTGGGTACCATTGCCCGTAATGAAGAAACCGGTGAAAAAGAAGCGGAGATACTGGAAGACGGGCAGGAAGTCATACTGGTAAAAGGCGGCCGTGGCGGTTTGGGTAACAGCAATTTTAAAACGGCTACCAACCAGGCACCCGAATATGCACAACCCGGCGAACCCGGTACTGAAGGAATCAAGGTATTAGAACTGAAAGTACTGGCCGATGTAGGTTTGGTTGGATTTCCCAATGCCGGCAAATCAACTTTATTAAGCAGTATTACAGCGGCTAAACCAAAAATCGCAGACTATGCGTTTACCACGCTGGTACCACAGCTGGGAATGGTTGAATACCGCGATGCCAAGAGCTTCTGCATTGCCGATCTGCCAGGTATCATCGAAGGCGCAGCCGAAGGAAAGGGCCTCGGTCACCGGTTTTTACGCCATATTGAACGCAACTCTATTTTGCTTTTTTTGATCCCCGCCGACAGTAAAGACCATAAAAAGGAGTTTGAGATCCTGCACAATGAACTGGAACAGTACAATCCTGAAATGCTGCAGAAAGATTTTGTGATCGCCATCAGCAAAAGCGACATGCTGGATGATGAATTAAGAACAGCCATACAAAAAGAACTGCCAAAAAATATTCCGCATATATTTATTTCCTCGGTAACCGGGCAGGGACTGCCAGAATTGAAAGACTTACTCTGGAACACTTTAAACAATACCGTTAAAGCGTAAACATTATTGTCTGCCATTTTTAAATACCTGCAGGAATTCTGGCAAAAGAATGTAAGCTTTCCTATTTCGCGGTTATTTTATTTTTATCGGCCCTGGGCATTTACATAAATTACCGGTATGGACTGGATGCGCAGATCACAGCTCCGGTAATACCCAATGGCAGATTTTCAGTAGCCGCTACCTGCTTTATTTCATCCCTTTTGCCGGGGCTTTTTTATTACAGTTGTTTTTTTATTCCAATTGCAATTACATCAAAAATCCCTGGTTCTGGGTCATCCTGGTACTGGCCCCTGCATTTTTTTCATTCCGTGTACAATTTCAATGGCATCATTCATTTATAAATAATTGGCAGGATGGTGATCTGCAAATTTTCATACTACGTTGTGCAGACCTGGTGATACGGGTTTTTGTTTTACTGGTCCCGGTTTATATTACCTGGTATGTAAAAGATAAAAAAAACCAGCCCTTTTATGGCGCTGCCCCGTTAAAGGATGTAAAACCCTATTTCCTTTTACTGCTGATGATGATCCCGCTGATATTGCTCGCCGTTACCCAAAATGATTTTTTACGCATGTACCCCAGGGCAAAATTCCTGGAAACGCTGGACCTGTCTTCAAAAAACGGTTATTATTTTCTGTTTGAGCTTTGTTATGGTTTCGATTTTGTAAGTATCGAATTTTTCTTCCGTGGTTTTTTAATTTTATCGTTAATTAAAATATGCGGGGCTCATTGTATCATACCGGCAGCCTGTTTCTATTGTGCCATTCACCTGGGTAAACCGGCCGGTGAAGCCATCAGCAGCTTTTGGGGCGGATTGCTTTTAGGCATCATCAGCTATAATACAAAAAGCATTTGGGGAGGTTTAATCGTACATTTGTGTATAGCCTGGTTCATGGAGGCCGGGAGTGCGCTTAGTTTGCTGTTTAAAAAATAAACCGGTTATCCATATTAGAAAGCCTTAAAGTACAGGTAGACAGTAATGAATTTTAACCCCGTTTAAATCCTTTCCCGTTAAAAGCTGCATAAAAAATTAAAAAGGGATCCGTATATAAACAATACCGGCACCGTGGTTTTACTATTGTATATCTAAAAAATCATATTTAATTTTAGAGATCGATAAAATGAAAAAACTTTTCGAAATATCGTTACTGTTTTTTTTATCTGTTTCCCTGTGCTCCTGTCCATACAGCTCAGCTTATAATCTTGACGAAACACCCACCATGTATGTAGAAGATGCATTGATAGGTAACTGGATTACCTTTATTAAAAAACCAAACAGCAGCCGGGAAGAACCTGTTTATCTTAACTTAACCAAAAAAACCGATACCGAATATCATATTTCTTTTACCGGGAACCTGGACCAACTCCTCCCCTTTTACAGGATCAGTTCCGACACCCTGTCCGGCGTTGCCTTTATGAGTATAGTTGGCGGAAACCAGTTTTTTAAATATCCGGATCAATTCCCGTATTTATATTGCCCAGTTAATACTTAAAAATGAAAAACTTTCGCTGCTGCCCTGGCCGAACATTTTACTGCAAAAATGATCTTTAACAGTGACGCCCTGCGTAATTCGGTAGACTTTCATTACAAAACCCGAGTACACCCGGTTATTGATGATGATTTTTGTTTACGCAATATGGTAAAATTAAACTGACATTTTATTTTTCTGTAATTCCTTCATATCCGTTTTAGTTGCCATTGAAACAGTTGCAAATCACCTGTTATTTAGTAAATTGCCTGTTCTAAATAAACGATTGCATGCAACGAAGCAAAATTGCGGGTATAGGTTACTATGTTCCCAAAAATATATTTACCAATGAAGACCTGAAAAAATACATGGACACTTCTGATGAGTGGATACAGGAACGTACCGGTATTAAAGAGCGCAGGTATGCAGACCGTTCCGGTGAAACAACCACAACCATGGGTGTTGAAGCTGCTAAAATAGCGATCGAAAGGGCCGGGATAACACCACAGGATATTGACTTCATTGTATTTGCAACCCTCAGCCCGGATTATTTTTTCCCCGGCTGCGGCGTATTGCTGCAACGGGCTTTGCAAATGAAAGAGATCGGCGCCCTGGATGTACGCAACCAATGCAGCGGCTTTGTTTATGCATTATCTGTTGCCGACCAGTTTATAAAAACCGGCATGTACAAAAATATTTTAGTGGTTGGCAGCGAAAAACATTCATTTGGACTTGACTTCAGCACAAGGGGAAGAAATGTAAGTGTGATCTTTGGTGATGGAGCCGGTGCCGTGGTATTACAACCCACTGATCTTTCAACAGGACAGGGAATATTAAGCACCCATTTACACAGTGATGGTTCAAGTGCAGAGATACTGGCCATGTACAACCCCGGAACACACGCCAATCACTGGTTGCCGCAACCGGTCGCAAATTTTGATGATGCAGAGATCGGTGAAATGTTCATGAGCCATGCCATGATCGATGAAGCACAGAATTTTCCGAATATGGACGGTCCCGCCGTTTTTAAAAAAGCGATTGTTAAAATGCCCGAAGTTGTTGAAGAAGCCTTGGCCGCAAATGGATTAACCACTGCCGATATCAATATGCTGATACCGCACCAGGCTAATTTACGCATAGCACAGTTTGTGCAGCATAAATTAAAATTAAGAGACGACCAGGTGCATAATAATATTCAAAAATATGGGAACACAACGGCTGCATCGGTGCCCATTGCTCTATGCGAAGCCTGGGAAGCCGGAAAGATCAAAAAAGGTGACCTGGTTTGCCTGGCCGCATTTGGCAGTGGTTTCACCTGGGCAGGAGCTTTGATCCGCTGGTAAAAAATACTATGTAACAGATTTTCCATGCTGCATTGTTTTTAACAGCCGTTAATTTTTATATCGCCCTGAATGTGTTAATTTCATTATCTAAAAACTTTTTTATGAAACAAAAACTTTTTTTGTTGATGTGCGTGGCCTTTTTAAGTACCGGTTCATTTGCACAGGTTACTGTTGATGTACTTATCAATGGCAGCAAAGCCGGGCAAATTAACCTGGAAGCCAACATAAATACAGGAGGCATAACCTATGATAAAAATACCTATAACATTATTGACCGTTTATCGATAGAAATACACGGTAAATCTGTTGATGGCGGGTATTCACGGAAAGTCCAGGTAATGGGAGATGATATCATCCCCATGTTCACCGCAACGGAAACCCAGGGTGCTGCAGGCCGGTTTGATATAACCGATAAAAAGATCATTAATCGCCTGAAACAGGGCAAGCCGGTCACTTTTTTTGTTGAAAAACACCGGTCAGTTCAGCAGGTACAGAGCTCATATCCAGGGTATATTTAGGTACGCTTACCAGGGAAAAATAATGCATGAACAGGAAATTTATCTATTTCATAAACCCCATTTCAGGAACCGGGAACAAATCGCAGTTGCCCGGGATCATTAAAAATAAAACGGCCGGGCAGCATATCCCGTTTGAAATACTGCCTACCAATGCTGCCGGCGATTATACGTGGCTGAAAGAAAAGATCATAACAGAAAGCATAACTGATATCATCATTTGCGGAGGCGATGGTACCGTAAACCAGGTTGCAAACGGGGTAAGGGATACTGCAGTTCGAATAGGCATAATTCCCATGGGAAGCGGCAATGGCCTTGCTTTTGCCGCAAAGATCCCCAAACAGATCAACAAAGCGCTGGAGATCATTTTTGCAGGCAATGCCACGGATGTTGACAGTTTTTATATCAATAAAAAATTCAGTTGTATGCTCAGCGGCCTGGGCTTTGATGCACAGGTGGCACATGATTTTGCCAAACACCCAAAACGCGGGCTGGCCACGTATATTAAACTATCCGTTAAAAATTTCTTTGCTGCCGGTACATATCCGTTTGAACTGATCCTCGATGGACGATCAATACACACTGAAGCTTTTTTTATCAGCATTGCCAACAGCAACCAGTTTGGAAATAATTTTACCATTGCCCCGCGGGCCAGTTTGCACGATGGCCTCATCGACATTGTTGTGGTAAACAAGATGAGCAGGCTGCGGATGATCGGGGCTGTTTTAAAACAGGTGAGCAATGGACAGGTACGCCTGTACGAAGACAAAAAATATCACCACAATGATATACATTACTTTCAAACCAAAAAGATCACGATCAAAAACCCGGGTCTTGCCCCATTGCATATAGATGGCGACCCGGTTGAGACCGCTGCTGTATTTGAGATCGAGATCATAGAAAAGGCGTTTAGATTACTGATGCCCTGAGATCACTGCAACAATGCTTTTATCTTTCTTAAAGATGCCTGGTTATATTCATTATTAAACGATTCTTTTACATCCCTTTTTTCCCTCGCTGTTAAATGAAAATTTAGTGCTGCTCTTTTTTGATCGGCTTTGGGAATATACATAAATGAGATCCGTTGTAAAGCAGTACCAAGATCCGACTGCAGGTAACTGTACTGGTCGGTTTCGGAGTAATCCTGTAATTTATACCAGTTGTGCTGCAACATGGTGCCGGGCTTTACAAGTAAGTCGGTAACAGAGCCGGTTCCCAGGGGCTCCTGCCAGTTATCCATCATCCGGTCACGCATTTGCAGTATAATTATTCCACCGGTATTTTCTTTCAGCCAGTCTTTAAAATTTTCTATGAAACGCAATGTTGTTTCCTGCCCGAAATTATCCCGGAGGCCTGCATCCATAACATCAATAACCGGGTTACTGGGCAACCAAACATTGGGTAAAATATAAGGGAAAGTAGCATTCATACGCAGGGCGCTCAGCAAACGTATATTAAAAGGATCCTGCTTTGCAAACATGGCAGTAAAATCAACCGCATCGGGGCTGGCATGTTGATCAGCAGCAGCAATTAATGGTTTCATCATAAAACTGACGGGCTGTGAAGTGATCATCATCCTTCTGCCGTCGCGGGTGATGGTAGAGTTAAAGATCATAAGCGGGATAGCTGCGCTTTTTTCTGCTTCTATATAATCCTTCAATTGATGACTGAGCAGGTAGCCACTGTTGCTGTTGAGTTTCTGTTCAAATGCATAACCCCTGTCCTTTACATAGGTATGATCACCGATTGAGAATTTTTGAGCAGGCGCAAATACATCCCGTGATACCAGCGAAGAAAAAAGCGGGTTCAACAGATCAGTGGCCATGTTATCGGAGAATGTTTTGCTGTACATGTTAAAAGAACTGTCTTTTTGCTTTTGCCGGTACAGCTCACGATAATAAGTAGCCGCCAACATGCCGCCACTGGCACCGCTTATCAGCATGGTGTGCTGCATCAGTCTTCCGTTCAAAGCACTGTCTAACTGCTGCAGGGTATTCATAACAAACGTGCCGCTGCGCAATCCGCCGCCGCTTACATTTATAAATACCATCACCGGTTTTTCCCCGGTTTGCTTTTTTTTCCAGTTCTCCAGTACCTGCAGCATATTGGCTTTATCGGCAGCAATTTTTTCCGGCGTACAAAGTTTTTGCAATGCCCATTTATTGTAATCGGGCCTGGTGGACCTGTCGATATAGTTTATCCCGTATGCTTTATTCCGGCTGTCTATAATTTCATTTTTATACAGAACATCAATCACTAAAATAAATATAATAAAAGCAGGCAAACTCCAGCTTTGCAAAAAATACGAGAGTGCCCCGATAACAGCTGTCATGACCGCAAAAAATATCAGGATACTGGCTGCTGCCGGAACCTGGAAAACCGGGCTGTCCATAAAGAATCCTACTGCCATTAAAAATATAAAAGCCAGGGCAATGCTGATGATACCCGAAAAATGGTGCCGTTTAAAAACCGTATCCAGGAAACCTTCATTATAATGCGATACATTCCTGATCTTCCGGAACCGGAATCCCCTGCCCAGGTAATGTCCAACTTTTAAACCGGGGTTTTCCCAAACATCCCGGTGAGTGACCGGGTCATAATTATATTGCTGGTCAGCATCTATAATGGTGGCAATGGTTCTTTGAATTGTTTTTTCGGCCCCAAAAAAATAAGCAAATGAAAAGGCCAGTATCAGTATAAAACCTGCGAGTATACCCGCAATGATAACCAGTACTTCCCCAATACTCATCAGTTCTTTATGCCGGTCGAACTCATAGAGTTTAAAAAAATAAAATGCCAGGAAAAGCAGGGGCAGCAGTGCATTGTTGATACAGTATTTTAAAAAGGGCTGCGAGGACGTTGCCAAAAAACGGAAACGTTTGCTGTGTAAAATAAAAGTAGTGATATTCCAGCCCATCACAAAAATACCCATGGCTATACCCACAATGGCTGCACTCAACGCATTTACATTGCCTAAATATTCAGGTGAAAAAAACAGTGCATCGGCTCCGTAATTTTCCATGAACCCGCTGTTGATGGTACTGCCGATCACATACCAAAAGATCAACAACACCTGGAACTTCCTGAAATGAAGTATAAAAAGCTGAATGGGAAACGAATAATAAATATTGCTCAGTGTTTGCTTCATGTAGACGGTCGTTTTATAAAATTACAACTTAAACACGCAATAAGCAAAACCCTGCGATTCATCCGCCGGGGCGGATGACTTACCGTTATGCAGCCAATGCTTTTTTCCGGATAATAAAAATCAATGAAACAAGTACCATCAGTAAAACCATGGCAATAAACTGGTGAGATACGCCCAGTATCACCAGCAGGTTTGATGAAGTTGCATTCATCACGGTGAGTATTCCCAATACCAGCTGAAGTAAAACGATCAACATTAATGAATGGCGGAGCCTGTTGAATAAAGTTTGGCTGCTGATCCGTGCAGACAATAACCACCAGCCGCTGATCAATACTACCAGTAGATAGGCCAGCCCGCGGTGAATAAAATGTATGGTGATTGGATTATCCAAAAAATTCCGGGCAAATGGCGAAAGCGATGACATATCTGCAGGGATCATACTCCCATTAATGGATGGCCAGGTAGGTGCAGTTACTGCAGCCCGCAGCCCTGCCATAAATCCGCCGTAAACCAATTGAAAAACAAATACAGCTGTGATGAGTAATAAGAAATTTTTTAGTTTCGGGTGTATAACCAGCTGTTCTTTTTTTATTAAAAGACTTATAGCAAACCACAATGTGAAACTTAACAAACCAAGTGCTGCAATAAAATGTGTTGTGAGTTCCACATGGCCAACAAAATATTTTTCGGGGACCAGCCCGCTTTTTACCATGAACCAGCCGATATAACCCTGCAGCCCTCCCAGTAAAAACAGCACAACCATCGGCTTTATCATTCCTTTATCGAATTTTTTTGCTGCTAAAAAATAAATGAAGCCAAATAAAAATACCAGCCCCATCAACCTTGCCCAGCTGCGGTGAAACCATTCCCAGAAAAAAATGAATTTAAATTCGGATAAGGAAAAATGCCGGTGTACATATTTGAACTGGTCGGTTACCTTGTACTTCTCAAACTCGGCCACCCAGGCTGCATCATTCAATGGCGGCAGGGTTCCGGTAATGGGTTTCCATTCGGTAATGGACAGGCCAGATTCTGTTAACCGCGTAATGCCACCGATCAAAACCTGTATAACGATCATGGCAACGCCAATTAAAAGCCAGCTTGCAACCTGGCGCCGGGAACGTTGTTGTTTTTCCGTAAATACCTGCGGGAAATAATCCATATGGCCGCAAATTTACTACAGCAGGAATTGCTTATGGCAAAATGAATTGGTTTTTTATGTTTTTAGCGGATATTTGTTCAACACAGATGTTGGCAGCTTATTTACATGAACATTTAACAGAAGCCGGTTTGGATGAAGCGGGGCGTGGCTGCTATGCCGGGCCGGTATTTGCGGCAGCCGTGATCCTGCCAAAAGATTTTTATCACCCCTTACTGAACGACAGCAAGCAGCTGAATGAAAAACAAAGAGACCTGCTGAGGCCGGTCATCGAAAAAGAAAGTATTGCATTTTCCGTGGCTTCGGTGGATAACGAAACCATTGACAAAATAAATATTTTACAGGCAAGCTTTACAGCCATGCATCTTGCTGTACATAAATTGATCCAGGTACCGGAGATTTTACTGATCGACGGCAACCGTTTTAAACCGTACCGCCAGATCCCGCATCAATGCATCATTAAGGGTGACGGAAAATATGCTTCGATTGCGGCAGCCAGTATTTTAGCCAAAACTTACCGGGATGCATACATGCAAAACATCCATGCTTCATTCCCGTATTATGGCTGGGATAAAAATAAAGGATATGGCACCGCTGCCCACCGGCAGGCCATTGAACAATACGGCCTTTGCATCCATCACCGCACCAGTTTTGATATTCACCCGGCACAAACAGTATTGATCTGAAAGCCGGAGGTTTCTGCCGGTAGTTTTACATTCAGTCTGTAATAAATTCACCTTTGCCCTGCCTGGCAACCGTCCATTCATCAGTTGTACAATCTACCACTGTTGATGGCATCATGCTTCCGATCCCGCCATCAATTACAAAATCAACCTTATCCCCGAATTTTTCATACATCACCTCAGGATCAGTATACTCCTCCACCATATCACCGGGCAGGGATGTACTCACGATCGGGTTACCCAGTGCGTCCAGGATATGCTGACAAATAATATTATCCGGTATCCTGATGCCTACTGTTGATTTTTTGCTTTGCAGGTTTTTGGGAACCTGTTTACTCGCAGGCAGTATAAATGTAAAAGGGCCCGGCAAATAACTTTTCAGCATACGGTAAAGCGGTGTATCTATCGGTTTTGTATAATCACTTAAATGGCTGAGATCGCGGCATATAAAAGACAGTTGTGCCTTTTTGGGATCAATGTTCTTTAATTTACAAATGCGTTCGATGGCTTTGTACTGGTTGATATCGCAGCCCAACCCGTAAATGGTATCCGTGGGATAAATGATCACACCGCCGTCTTTCAGGCATTCGGCCACCTGCTTAATAAGCCGCGGCTGTGGATTTTCGGGATGTATTTGTATTAACATAATGCTGTTGCAGCTCCCTTAAACTCCGTTTTTGGAGGAGGAAATGGAGACGGTTGTTTCGAAAATATTATTTATTCAAAAACCAGGTACCCTAACCTGGCCGGATACTAAAGTCAGATCATCCGGTAATTCATAAAATTACTCCTATTCATCTTACTTTAATCGATTACTTTTGCTTTTTGTATTAAAAACAAATTTAAAATCATCAGTCAAAAATCTAAAATTCATTTATGTCAGTAATTTGTGTTGGTACCATGGCCTTTGATGCCATTGAAACACCGTTTGGTAAAGTAGATAAAATAGTAGGAGGCTCGGGTACATATGTAGCTTATGCTGCCGGAAATTTTGTAACGCCCATTCAGCAGATATCGATTATAGGTTATGATTTTCCGAAAGAAGAACTGGACGAATTAAAGAAGCGGGGCGTGGTACTGGATGGCGTAGAAACAGTAAAAGATAAAAAATCATTTTTCTGGAGTGGTAAATACCACCTGGACATGAACAGCCGCGATACCCTGGTCACTGACCTGAATGTACTGGAAGATTTTAAACCGGTTGTGCCCGACTCATTCCAGGGCGCCGAATTTTTAATCCTCGGCAACCTGGCTCCCAACATTCAAATGAGTGTGATCGACCAGCTGACCATTCGTCCAAAACTGATCGTAATGGATACCATGAATTTCTGGATGGATATTGCGATGGATGAACTGAAAAAGGTTTTAAAAAAAGTGGATGTGTTGCTGGTGAATGATGCCGAAGCCAGGCAACTGAGCGGTGACTGTCGCTGGTAAAAGCAGCCCGCCTGATCATGCAGATGGGGCCTGATTTTTTGATCATTAAAAAAGGTGAACACGGCGCTTTATTGTTTCATAAAAATGCTGTTTTCTTTGCCCCGGCTTTGCCGCTTGAAGAAGTATTTGACCCAACCGGTGCCGGCGATACTTTTGCAGGAGGCTTTATAGGTCACCTGGCCAAAACAAAAGACATCAGTTTTGAAAATATGAAAACCGCCATCATTGTTGGCAGCGCCATGGCCAGTTTCTGTGTTGAAAAATTGGACCGGAAAGACTGAAAGAAATTACCAAAGAAGATATTGATACCAGGCTAAGCGAATTTGTGCAACTGGTAAATTTTGATATTGACCTGGTATAACTTCGTCCCCGTCTCCGACGGGGATGCTTTGGCCTTGAGACTTCGTCTCAAAATAATTTTAAATAAGTCTGAGACTTACAACCAACTCATCCCCATCAGAGACGTGGACGGGAAAAACATTAAATTATGCTTGAGATCATTGCTATAATAATTCTTTCTAAAAAAAATGGAAAACTTGCGGTTCAGAAAGGACTTAAATCCGGCACCTGGATATTGTACAGTGTGCTTACCTGGATCGGTTTTGAAGTGTTGGGTGTACTTGTTGGTATTATGACCTTTGGTGAGGAAAATGTTATCCCCATATATTTACTTGCATTGATACTTGCCGTATCCAGCTATTTTTTGATCCGCTCCATATTGGAAAAAAAGCCCGATGTACTGGATGATGATATTAACAGGATCGGCGTGAGAGATCTTTATCCTTAAAATAATTATCTAAAGAGATAACCCGTATAACAACCCATCTTTACCCGATATCAGCCAGATATTTCCTTCATCCAGTAAAACACTGTTCGGTTGCCATGCAGTAAGGTCTGTTGACCTGGCCAGTTTTTTGTTTTATGATTGTATTGTAAAGGTGACCGTTGTACAGTATCCAGATATTTTCATCATCTGCTTTCAGCAATTCCGGACTTTGATTTCCCTCAACATCTTCAGCTAAAGCTGAAACTTCCACCTGGTGTTTTATTTTCAGTTTACCCGAAATGATGACAAGTTTATCATCATTTAAAACTATTGTAAAATTATTTGTAGTTATAACAGCAGGCACATCAAAAAAATCATTCCCGAAAATACCTGCCGACAGTTTCCTTTGATTTCCCGGCCATCATGCGTAAGGGCAGTGAATGATTTTACACAGGGGATATTTTCAACAAACAGGTTGGCTTTAACAGAACAGGTTGTGTCCAGCAAAATACCGTCATAACTTAGTACCACCCAGTTATTGGCCTCGGCATTCGCCATTATCTTATTTTCAAAATAATAAGGTTGCCGGGAGAGCCCGTGTGCTATAAAGCGGCTCCAGGTAACCGTATCTTTTGCCAGGTCGTAAGCAACGATACAACCAAAATCATAAATGGCGGTGCCATACAGCATCCCGTTTTTTATAAATGGCTTTGTATGCATTGGACCAAATGGAAGTTCCTTAATTAATTTTCCATTTGCCAGGTCAAATTGAGCTGCCTGGTGCTTTTCATTCATGGAAATGCCTGCATAAATGATATTGTCCTGTACAAATACAGGTATAGATGTTTTATAACCCGTTTCAACAGACCATTTCAGGGAACCATCTTTTTTGTTGTATGCATACAGGTGATGGTCATTGGCATTAAAGATCACCAGGCCGTCATGAATTTTTACTGAAGAATAAAAATTGCCCAGCTGCTCTTTGGTAAAAACCTGTTGAGAGCGGAAGAATTCTTTTTGAGAGTATCCGTTGTTCCTGCCAACAACAGGATAGCCAATATAAAATGCATCTTTATTAATAAGGGTTTCATAACATTAATCTTAATCCCGAAATCGTTTCATGGTAAACAAACTTTTTTATTTCTTTTTAAAATAAATTATCAATATTTCATCTTCATCAACGGCCTTATATTCTCCTGCTATAAAAGTGGTTTCAATTTTTTCTAATACCAGCCTGTTATCTTTTATTTGAATCTTCAGTTCACGTGTTTCATGGAACTCCTGGGGTATCTCAACACTTAAAATATTATATCCGTCATCTTCGTAGCCTGAAGTTGTTATTTCAACTGAAATTTCCTTTTTTCCTGTTTTTCCATCATCCTCTCAGTAAACACGCCCAATTTCCGCTATTCTCTTCTGTAATTTCCGGCAGCCTCCTTTAATAACCGGGTCTATATTTCATGTCCCCTTTCAAACTCGGAAAAATACCGGTTTTTATATATTTCCTTTAAAAGCCGGTATATATAACCTTTTTGCTTTTAGAAATTCTTGTTGTTTCATCCGGTCTCATCAGCCCAGTAACCCTGATCCATGTTTTTATTAAGTTTCTCCTTTGTCGTTTAGCGTTGGAATCATCAAAATAAATTGATGTCTCTTAAAACACTTTTGAATATCTTTTCAAAACCCATTTTTCGTCAATCCTTTTTTTTGATCTGCATTTGTTACATAGGCTAAAAAAAGAAGGATAGATGTAAATAAGATTTTCTTCATGTTTGTTTTTAAAGTTTGTAAATTGAATAAAGTCATATACTATGTTTATAAAATTTCTACAGGAAATTTATAATTTTATTTTCCCGCCTCCGCATTCCTTTTTACCTGTGTTTTCAACAGTTCCATCACATCATCACGGCGTGAGTCATAAGTAACATCTATGAACAAAGGCAGTTCTTTAACTGCTGCCGTGGGGACATATATCTTATTTTTTAACTCAAAGGTCTCAAATCCCCTTTTACCCGATTCAAGCATAATACAATTGGGTTTGCTTTTGCTTTTATCCAGTCTTACATCATCGATTTCACTTAACGGGATAATGGTCAGGTACATTTGTTTTTTATCGCCCGTTGTGCTTACGCTTTGCAGGTAGTAGGTCAACCGCATGGTACAGCCGGTAACAGACACTTTGCTGAGTTCATAGGTATTGGATGCGCCGCCTGAAGAGATCCAGAAATCCTCTGTACGGCTCATTACTTTTGACAGGGGTTTTAAGGGTTCATTTTCTTCTTCGGTATACAGATCCCTGAGTTTAAACAGGGCAGATTGTATCTCCAGGAAATTGTCCTCATCCACTTTCAGGAAATTAAAAACGACCTCATCTTCATAAGAACGGGTAAGACCGTCTTTTTTATAATAGGTGGTTTTATAGGCGATCTTGTAGTCAAGGGAGATCTGCATCTGGCCAACAGGGGATTTATCTGGCAATTCATATTCTTTGATATAGGTAATATTGGCCGGGTTGAACTCACTGGTAAATATTGTTTTGGTACCGGACGCATTAACAACCGACACTTCAATTTTCACGCCCATCTCAGTGGCTGTAAATGAAGCTTCATCAATCGTAACTTTAGTACCACTGTTGAATACACGGATATTACCAACAGCCTCCTTTGCCTTGGCATTTAATGAGCTGATGGCAACCCGTTTATTCAGGCTGAGTTTCTGCGCCTGGACAAAGCAGGAAACAGAAAGAAAAAAAGAAAGTTTAAAAAAATTTCATACCGGCGTTTTAAAAGTTAATTATAAAATGTGCGGGAAAGTTCAAACCCATTTTTCCATTTGCTTTGGATCTGTTTATCAGGTATCGTTTCAGTGTTCTCAATATCCTGGCTGTTTATATCATCATCCTCGCTGAAGACCATATACCATTTATCTGGTGTCTTAACTGCTTCTGTTAAATAGTTATAATCAAGGGCCTCAGTTTCAATCTTATCCTGGTCCCAGGAATCCCAGGTATGAAAATGCTGTTTAGTGACCGATGAACCTTTACTCATTACCACAACCCACTTGCTGCCGCTATAAGCCATGCTTGTTATTTGGTAAAGCGATTTCCAGTTCTCTTTGATGTTCTCTTCAGGGAAATAGTCACTTATGATCGTTGTTTGATTGGTATACCCTGTTCCTTTTGAACCCACCAGCACCCATTTGCTGTTACAAAAAGCAAGATGCGATATATAATAACCGGGTTCTGTTTTCCGCATATCTTCAATAGCTGTTTTCAGTTCATCGGTGTTTTCACGTATTTTATACAACTGCCCGGTATATGAATTTTTGGAAACTACCATTACCCAGTATTTTTCAGATCCGTTAGAACCATAACTCATATCGGAAACATAAAAGCCTTCGTCCCAGGCTTTTTTTATTGCTGCTGCAGGAAATTCTTTTTCCGCGACCCTTCTTTGTATACCCAGTTTTTCTCCTTTGGTATATAAAAACCGCCATTGAGGGTTGGTCGCGGTAAAAATCGATTCATCAAAATAATTAACGAAGGGAGTACCGGCTTTCTCGGGTTTCGTTTCAGCAATTTTTCAGCAATTTTTTCTGCCTGCTCAAAAACAAAAGTGGGCATATCATCCTCATCATTGTCTGTGAGGTATAGTTTATACCCGATAAAATCCTCCAGCCTGTATTTATTAACTTCCTTACCAGAGGATTTATAAATGGTGAGGAAGGATTTTGTTATGCTCCAGGTCCATATGGTTGCATCAGATTCTTTTGAACCGGGCAAATAGGAATACATGTTACCATTGGATTGAAATACCATTTTCAATCCCAGTAAATCCTTGGGTACCGAAAACATTTTTCCATCCTGTTCAAGCCGGCGGAGAAACCATTTATTACTGCACAGCATTTTTTTGGTATCGTCAATACTGAGGCTTTGCGCATACAAATTGCTGCAGTTAATATATGTCAATTCGGGTATACATAAAAAGCCGTCCTAAAAAAATCAGGACGGCTTTTTTTCAACTTTTTATTTTATTTCGTGATCCCTTCCAATGCAAATAAAAATGCATATTCCCTTGCCCTGTCCCTTAAGGCTTTGAATCTTCCGGAAGCCCCGCCATGCCCGGCTTCCATATCGGTATGCAGTAACAAAATGTTTTTACCTGTTTTCATTTCACGCAGTTTGGCAACCCATTTGGCCGGTTCAAAATACTGTACCTGGCTGTCGTGCAGGCCGGTTGTTACCAGCATGTTGGGATAATCCTGTTTGGTTACATTATCATACGGCGAATAGGATTTCATATACATATAACTTTCCTTATCTGCAGGATTTCCCCATTCATCATATTCGTTTGTGGTTAACGGTATGGTAGGATCGCTCATGGTGGTTAATACATCCACAAACGGAACGCCGGCGATCACGCCATGCCAGAGATCAGGCCGCATGTTTACCACAGCACCCATCAGCAGTCCGCCGGCACTGCCACCACTTGTATACAAATGTGCTTTACTGGTATATTTTCCGGCCAGTAAGAATTCGGCACAATCAATAAAGTCAGTGAATGTGTTGATCTTCTTCTTCATCTTACCGTCTTCATACCATGATCTGCCCATCTCCTGTCCGCCACGTATATGCGCAATGGCATAAGCAAAGCCGCGGTCAAGTAAACTCAGGCGTACACTACTGAATGAGGCTTCCATGCTGGCACCGTAAGAACCATATCCGTACAACATTAATGGAGCGTTACCATCTTTTTTAAAGCCCTTTTTATAAACGATGGAAATGGGAATTTTTGTGCCGTCCTTTGCTGTTGCAAATACCCTTTCTGTTTCATAATCGCCCGGCTTAAAGGTACCGATCACTTCCTGCTGCTTCATCAGCTTTTTCGTTTTGGTACTCATATTATAATCATATACCGAGCTGGGGTGTAGTTAATGAGGTGTAATTGTAGCGCATCACGTCTGTATTGTAATCCGGGCTGTAGGATATTCCGGCAGCATAAGCCGCTTCATCAAATGCCAGCAAATGCGAATCATTGTTTTGCGTATTCAGGATATGAATGCGGGTTAATCCATCTTTACGTTCAGAAATGGCCAAAAAGTTTTTAAACAGGTCAAAGCCCTGTATCAGTACTTTGTCATCATGAGCAATCAGGTCCTGCCAGGCCGATGAATCGGTTTTGCTTTCGGCACTGGTCATGATCTTAAAATTCTTAGCCTGCAGGTTGGTGCGTATATAAAATTTATCGCCTGCATGGTCAACATTATACAACACTTCTTTCATACGTGGCTGAAAAACGGTGAATGTGCCTTCCGGCTTACCGGCATCCAGCCATCTTACTTCTGAAGATAACGTTGCCTGCGATGTGATTAAGATAAATTTATCCGACTTGGTTTTGCCAACACCGATATAATTGGTTACATCCTTTTCTTCGTACACTGTTTTATCAGTTGCGGCATCGGTACCCAGCTTATGCCTTTTTATTTTTTCAGATAAAAGGGTAACCGGGTTCTTGGCCGTATAAAAAATGGTCTGGTTATCGTTGGCCCACACCGGGTCACCTTCCGAATTGGGGATCTTGTCTTTGTAAATTTCCCCGGTCTCCAGGTTTTTTACATAGATATCATATTGCCTGCGGGATAAAAGATCAAGGCCATAAGCCAGCATTTTATTATCCATGCTCACATCAAAACCGGTTGCCGAAAAATAATTATGTCCTTCTGCCATGGCATTTACATCAAGCAGTACTTCTTCCGCAGCTTCCAGTGTTCCCTTTTTACGGCAATACACAAAATAATCCTTGCCTTCCACTACACGGTTGTAATAATAATAACCGTTTTTAAAAACCGGAACGCTTTCATCTTTTTCCTTTATCCTTGCCTTCATCTCTGCATATAGATCTTCCTGGAACTTTTTTGTACTGCTCATCATGGTATCAAAATAGGCATTTTCAGCTTCCAGGTAGTCAACCACTTTGGTACTGTCGGGGCCCTTCTTAAAAAAATCATTCATCCAGTAATACTGATCAATGCGGGTATCGCCATGGGCTGTTAATTCCTTTGCTTTTTTTTCTGCTACCGGGGCAGCCACACTATCCGGCCAGCTAAATCCTGTTTTTGTCATTTCTGAGTCTTTGTTATTACATGAAGAAATTAGCAATGCAGCGATGATGATTGCCGGTATGAACCTGTTTTGCATAAACTGTTATTTTGGTTTGATAATATTTTGGCTTGCTAAAACTAAGGAATTTTTCCGTCCCTCGTCCTCGTCTCTGACGAGGATGCTATGGTTTTGAGACTTTGTCTCAGTAACAAGTCAAAGACTTGTAACAAATTATCCCTCTGCCGAAGCAGGCCCGTCAGAGACGAGGACAAGTGACAAGTTAATTTCTGCGTGCAATTACAATGGTATTCTTAAACGCTTTCTTCTTTCCTTCCAGGTTAAACACCTGGGTATAAATTATATAAATGCCCACAGGAAGCCTTTGCATTTTTTCGCCCAATCCATCCCAGCGGAAATAACCTGTTATTCCACACAATGCATTTCGCTGCAGGTACCTCACCAGCCTGCCATTTGCATCAAAAATGCTGATATTGGCCACATAGCCCGGCGATGGAAAATGATACCCGATTGTAGCAAAATCATCCATGCCGTCATTATCAGGCGAAATAATTTCGGGCATTACAGTGATCTCACCCTGCAACTGCAGGTCGATCCTGTACTGTGAATTTTTATAGGTTGGTGTTCCGTATCCTACACTGGTGGCTGCACTGTGCCAGTTACCGGGATCGGGTGTGGGTGCATTATGATCGATCCTTTCCAGTGCTACACCTTCCTTATTATCGATCAGTTTAAAATGCCATTTTTCTTCATAGTTCAATTCATCGGTTATATGCCCCTGTGCATTCAGGATGATCACACTTCCTTTATCATCATTGAACGAAGGCATGGATGGTACGGTTACAAAAGCATCCATATTTTGGGTGATAAAATCCCTTTTAACAATGCCGGGGTCATCGGTTATCACCATAAAATCCATCGGGAAGAACAAATAACTGTCTGCACTGAGTTGTTTAATATTACTGACAACACCTGCACTGTTACGGTTGGCAATATAAACCTGGTTCAGGTCAATGATCTTTTCACTCCGGTTATACATTTCAACATAATCTGTTCCGTTTGAAAGTGGATTGAATAAAATTTAATTGATCACCATATCCAAGCTATCAGCCACCGAGCTCAACCCAACCCGAACCATATTTTTTGTGTCCACCTGGTTACCGGCACAATCTGTAACAGCTGATACGGTAATGATATACACTGTACCCCGGTTCAGCGGGCTGTTTAACCGTACACTTACTTTTTCAAAAACCGGGGCTATGGGCATGGCTATTTGCGGTGAGCCGATGCCGTCACTGATGGTATAATTTGCTGCCACAGCTGCTTTTACACTATCCAGCGGTTCATCAAAAAAAAGAGTGATATGTACACTGTCTGTTGCAAAGGCCCTTAATAATTGCGGTGCAGTTATATCTGCATTGACTGCATCAACCGAATTTTTTTCCCGGGGGACCCGCCTTTTACATCATTACTGGCACTCCAGTTTGTAATGCCGCTGCATGGATTTTTTGGGATCGATCATTTCAAGTGACCAGCCTCCTTCTTTTTAATGCGTTCCCGTACCAGCTATCGCTATAATTCACAGCATGGATGATCCTGTTCTGCGGACTGCGTAAATAGATCTGATCGCCGGTATTATCCAGTGAAGGAAAACCCGTAACAGAAATGGCCGGCCCAAAAGCACTCATGGTGGCTACAGCACTACCGGTGCAAACAATTACAAAACTATCGGGTAATAAAATATAGGATGGCATGGGGCCACTTTGCCCGGATGCATCACCGATCCTCCAGCCCAGTAAATTAAATGCAGTTGCTGATATATTGCATAATTCGATCCATTCATTATTGGGTAAACTCACCGGCGGCGAAGGGTCTGCCATCAGTTCGCCAATCACGATATCATTGCGGCCGGCGACCTGGGCATACAGGCTGCCACAAAACCTTGTTGTACAAATAAAGACCAGCATTAACTTAATTAAAGTTTTCATATACGGGTTTTGGTTTTGAACAAATTGACTGCAGAACCTTGATTCCAAAAAATGAATCACCTATGTACTTTCTTTGTTTGAAAATTTCCTACTTTATTATGATGTCAGGCTTGAGCTTGTCGAAGCCGTATTACAAAACGAAATCATCGGCTTCGGCAATCCTGATAGCTATCGGGACTGACTAATTTTCAAAAAGATACATTACCATACCCTACGCATTTGGACGAACTGCGATTAGTTGGTAATTTCGCTGCTTTAAAATAAGCTGTTGCAGAAAGACCTGCAATGTTTTTTCCACATAAAAATCTGAGAAAAAAATGAAAGTTGCTGTTGTTGGTGCTACCGGCCTGGTAGGCAGTAAAATGTTACAGGTGCTGGCTGAAAGGAATTTCCCGGTTGATGAATTAATACCGGTTGCTTCTGAAAGAAGCATTGGAAAAGAAATCACTTTTAAAAATAAATCATACAAAATTGTTAGTGCCGCAGATGCCATTGCCGCAAAACCGGATATTGCCATTTTTTCTGCAGGAGGATCCACATCCCTGGAACTGGCCCCCCAATTTGCAGCAGCCGGTATTACCGTAATTGATAATTCCAGCGCCTGGCGAATGGACCCCACAAAAAAACTGGTGGTGCCCGAAGTGAATGCCGCTGTTTTGACCGCAGCGGATAAGATCATTGCCAATCCGAATTGCTCTACCATTCAAATGGTGGTGGTACTGAAACCCCTGCACGATAAATATAAAATAAAAAGAGTGGTGGTAAGTACTTACCAGAGTGTAACCGGTACCGGTGTAAAAGCGGTAACACAGCTGATGAACGAACGCAGGGGCATTGAAGGTGAAATGGCATATAAATATCCCATCGATATGAATGCGATTCCGCATATAGATGTGTTCCTTGAAAACGGGTATACCAGGGAAGAAATGAAAATGGTGCTTGAAACAAAAAAGATCATTGGCGATGATTCCATACAGGTAACTGCCACCTGTGTACGCATACCCACCATGGGCGGGCACAGCGAAAGTGTGAACATTGAATTTGAAAATGATTTTGACCTGGATGAAGTGAAAGACCTGTTGAGTAAGGCACCCGGTGTTGTGGTTAAAGATGATGTTGCCAATTTCATTTATCCCATGCCGTTAACTGCACATGATAAAGATGATACATTTGTTGGCCGGATAAGAAGGGATGAAACACAACCCAACACCCTGAACTGCTGGATCGTTAGTGATAACCTGCGCAAAGGCGCTGCCACCAATGCAGTGCAGATAGCGGAGTATTTGGTGGAAAAAGGAATGATATAACGCATACCTCAAACCCATGCCCCCTCCGCCCCCTTCCTTCGACTGCGCTCGGGAGGGGGAACCTGGGCTCTACAACATTAAAGAGCCTCCTGAAAACCAGGAGGCTTATTTCTTTTTATAAAAAAGCTATTTATATTTTGAACTCTCCTTTAGGGGGCGGAGGGGGTAGTGGTATGGTCTTAATTAATCACCCAGGTCTCATTTCCTCTCAGCAATTTGTCCAGGTCGCCTTTTCCTTTTTTTGCGATCACTTCTTCGATCTGCATAGCCATGCTGTCTTCGTAGCAGGCCCTTTCTGTTTCATAAAACACCCCGAACGGCCTTGGTAAATGTCCTTCCAGTTTCGGGTCATCAAACATGCGGATCAGTATCTGTGCTTTGTAAAAATCTTTTTCATCATGAACCCAAAGATCATCTGTTGATGCGCCTTCGGCCAGGTCAACGATCACGGGTTTAAATCCGTCGAGTTTAATGCCCTTGTTTTGGGTGGCTCCAAAAACCAATGGTTTGCCCTGTTCCAGGAACAATACTTCATCGGGTTTGGTTTTTTTCTCTGTAAATATTTCAAAGGCTCCATCATTAAAGATGTTGCAGTTCTGGTATATCTCTAAAAATGAAGCTCCCTTATGTGCCTGCGAACGCAGCAGCATGGCCTGCAGGTGTTTGGGATCCCTGTCCATGGTACGGGCAATAAAACTTGCTTCGGCACCCATGGCCAGTGCCAGCGGGTTAAACGGATGATCGATACTGCCAAAAGGTGAACTCTTGGTTATTTTATGCTCTTCCGAAGTTGGGGAATATTGTCCCTTGGTAAGTCCATATATCTGGTTATTGAACAACATGATGTTTACGTCAAAATTCCGGCGTAACAGGTGAATGGTATGGTTACCACCGATACTCAGCCCGTCGCCATCGCCGGTCACGATCCACACACTCAGTTCGGGCCGGGCAGCTTTTAAACCACTGGCCACTGCTGTTGCACGGCCATGAATACTGTGCATGCCGTATGTATTCATATAATAAGGAAAACGGCTGCTGCAGCCGATACCGCTGATGATCACAATATTCTCTTTGGGAATACCCAGTGTTGGCATTATTTTCTGCACCTGTGCCAGGATGGAATAATCGCCGCAGCCGGGGCACCAGCGCACTTCCTGGTCGGTTACAAAATCTTTTGCGGTTAGTGGAGGAAGGGTAGTTGCTGTATCACTCATGGTTTTTAATATTGAGGGCTAAAGTTAGCAAAAATTAATACGTGGTGATCAATGATTTTAATCAGTTCCAGGTAATACTGCCCCGTTTTACTGTGTTTTCAGTATCCTGGAAGGAGGAAGGAAAAACAATATCGAACAAAGAACAAGGAATAATGAACAGGGAAGTAGAGCAGAAGAATTCTGCAAATTCTATAGCAGAATCCTGCATTTGAACTTCAAAATTCAACATTCCTTGTTCCCTGTCCGAGATTCAAAGGTTATTAAAGAGATTTGTCTTTTTTAGGAGTATTATTCTTTTTAGCCGTTTCAATGCTTTTAACAAAGATTGAGATCAACTGGTTGTTTTCATCAAGTACCTTTAATATTTTATCTTCAGCATGCCACTTTCGCTTTCTGATTAACCTTATACAATTATAGGTTTCTCTTAATTCCTTTGCTGATATTTTCATCTTATGAATAAAGTCATTCCTCGATTCTGCACTTTGAGCTTCACCATATTGCAATGCAGGCGCTGTTCCACTTCTTACTAATTGACCCGCAATATGATTACCTGCAAATGTTTTGGGGAGAACTTGGAGATATCAATTATCATGTCTGCAAAATTTATCAACCGCTCATCGAGATCGTATTTTCTTTCCATAAGGTATGTTGATTTGAATAAAATTAATCCATCCTCTTTCAAGGTAAAAAATTTAATCTTCTTTTCAAAACCTGAAATCCTGAACTATACTTCAGGATTTCTTGCTCTTTGTTCATTATTCTTTATTCGCCAGCTCCTCCCAGTACTCCGCTGCCCTTCTGGTATGCGGTACCACGATCGTTCCGCCTACAATATTGGCCACGGCAAAAACTTCGTACACCTGTTCGGTGGTTATACCCAGCTCATGCGACTTGCCCAGGTGGTATTTGATGCAGTCATCACACCGCAATACCATCGAAGCCACCAGGCCAAGCAGCTCTTTTGTTTTAACATCCAGCGCCCCTTCAGCATAGGTGTTGGTATCTAAATTCCAAAGGCGTTTGATGACCAGGTTATCTTTATTTAAAATAACCTCGTTCATTTTGGTGCGGTAATCATTGAACTCTTTTACTAAGTTGCCCATAACATGTAATTATTATTGAAATACAAAGTTAAACCCGGTATGCTTAAATTGATGAAACTGTTATAAATTGACAAATATTTTAACCACAGCCTGTATTAATATGTCAACAGCAAGAACCAAAGACGATTACCGGAAACAGGTATATGACTTTTTAAAGGATATTTATGTTGTGTGCCCGGCCTGTGGCAGGCAGGCCATTGTATTAACCCCGGAATTATCTGCAGGAAAAAAAAATGAACAGGAGATCAAACTGATCTGTGCCAAATGCGGGCACAATAAACGACTGGACGAAAAACCTGATTCCGTTATTCATACTACACCATACAAAACGATGACCGGGAAATATACCATCATCGGTGGCACCATTGACCCTTATTTTCATTTGCCACTCTGGTTTACTGCAAAATGCGGTGACCATATTTTATGGGCATATAATTATGAACACCTTGATTTCCTGTATGGACATGTAGAAGCAAAACTCAGGGAACGCAACATACAGGAAATGAAAAACAAAAGCCTGGGAAGCAGGCTGCCAAAATGGATGACTTCGGCCAAGAACCGGGAAATGATCCTGAAAGCATTGACACAGCTGAAAAATAAAAAATAATACGTTTAAGAAAACCAGGTGATCGTAAAAACGGTATTTTCAATAATACATTTGCATCGGGCAATTATTATAAACAGATGAAAGCATTTTTTACAAAATATAAAAAGGAAGCTGCGTTGATCACCGGCATTGTACTCTGCCTGTTCTTCTTTTTTGTAAACCCGCTGGGGTTGCTGTTCAAAGCTAAACTCGTGCTGGCCATTGCTGTGCTCATGATCAGCTGGTGGGTGCTGGATGCCATGCCCCTGGCCGTGGTAGCCCTGGTGCCGCTGGTTCTGTACCCGCTGCTGAACATCAATACCATTAAAGATACTTCCCGTTCCTATTCCGATTCCATTATCTATCTTTTTATGGGAGGTTTTTTCCTGGGTATGGCCATTGAAAAATGGAACCTGCACAAACGCATTGCTTTAAGCATCATCAAACTTACCGGTACCAACGGAAACAGGATCATACTTGGCTTTATCCTGTCAACCGGGTTTATAAGCATGTGGCTCAGCAATACCGCCACCACCATGATGATGTTTCCCATTGCTGCATCGGTGATCCATGTTATCAGCAGGCATGCAAACGATGGAGCCAATATCAAAAATTTTTCATTAACGCTGATGTTGTCGCTGGCCTATGCCAGCAATTTTGGCGGCATTGCCACTATCATCGGTACACCACCCAACGTGGCCTATATCAGGCACCTGAATGAGAACTTTGATCATAAAATGGATTTTATGAAATGGATGCTGCTTTGTATGCCATTGGCCATTATGCTGATGCTGGCCCTTTATTTCGTGATGGTAAAATGGCTGTATCCCAATCATCTTGCACACAGTACAGATGGCAGGAATTTCATTAATGCTGAATTAAAAGAAATGGGCAAACTTTCCCGCCAGGAAAAAAGGGTGCTGATCATTTTCTGTAGTACCGCTTTTTTGTGGATCAGCAAGGACATCATCAATGCAGCGCAACATGTATTTCAATTGGATGATACCATCATTGCCCTGGTTGGTGCCATCAGTTTATTTATTGTGCCCAGTGGCAGAACAAAGGAAGAGCCGGATGAACGCCTGCTGGAATGGAGCGATACCAAAAATATGGCCTGGGGTATCTTATTATTATTTGGCGGGGGCATCGCCATGGCCAAATCGCTGGAAGAAGCCAAACTGATGGAAGACCTTGGTCAATATATCGCCGGTTTTGCAACCAGTAATATTTTAATATTGATCTTTATAGTAACCCTCATCTCTGTTTTTTTAAGCGAGGTGATGAGCAATATTGCACAGGTGATCGTGATGGCACCTGTTATTTCTGCAGTGGCTGTGGCCATGGGTATTAACCCGTTGCTGCTGGGTATTCCCATGACATTGGGCGCCAGTTGTGCCAGCATGATGCCCATGGGCACTCCGCCCAATGCCATTGTTTTTGCCAGTGGCCATATCAAACTGAATCAAATGGTGAAAACGGGATTTGTATTAAACATGATCTCTGTAATACTGATCACGCTTTTTTGCTGGCTGCTGTTGCCGTTGATCATCCCGGTATTGTAGCAATCTATTTCCCTTTTTTACAGCTTTCCAGGAAATCTTTGATACCCAAAACGATCTTATCAGCAACCTGCTGCTTGAATTTTTCATTTAAGATCTTCATTTCTTCTTCGGGGTTGCTGAGGAACAGTGTTTCAACCAGTACATTGGGGTATTCTGTAGGACTGTTGAGCATAAAATTAAAGCTGCTGTTATTGCCATATTCCTTTAACCCAAGTTCCAGCAGGCGTTTGTAAATGCTGTTGTTGATACTGCGGAAACCTGCGTGCCGGTAAAAAGTGGCGGTACCCGCAACGTGAATGGGATCGGCAGAAGAATTCAGGTGAACACTTACCAAAATATCGGGTACACTATCCCGGTAAAATAAAATGCGTTCTTTATTGTCAACAAATTTTTCGGTGCTGCGGGTCATGATCACTTTGGCGCCTGCCTGCTGCAATGCTTTTTGTAATTTTAATGAAACGGCCAGTGTGAGCATTTTTTCTGATGAGCCCGTAGGTCCGCCTGCACCGGAATTGGTGCCGCCATGCCCGGCATCCACGGCAATGGTCAAATTATTCAGCGATAGATTTTCCGGCTGGCGCTTTACCTGTACCACCAGGATATTACCTTTATAATAAATGCTGTATCCCCAGTGCTGTGCATGTTTCAGTTCGATGGTAATGCGGAACACTTCATCTTCAATTTGTTCATAACTCACATTTTTTATTTCCTTTGTGTTCTCCAGTTGTGTTATCCAGTTGGTATTATTGGTGGCGCCAAAAACATCCACGATGATCCTGGCCGGGTCAACCTGCTGAAATCCCTGGTAAGGCAGCCGGGCCGACAATCCCAGTTGTACATAATCATACACATCATCGCCGTACACCGTCCATTTTCCGGTAAGCGATTCGGGTGTAAAGGTACCCCGGGGTAAAAACTCAACCAGGTCATCCGGAATATACGCCGTACGGTATTTTGATAACTGTACTTTATAATCGCTACCCACTTTACCAACCACTTTTAATGGTATCATGCTATCGATATACCCGATCTTGGCGCCGCCAAGCCTGTCGTCGCCGAGGCCAAATAATAAATGGGCAAGCCTGCCCTTGGTTACCGCCACATTGGGCATCTGCGGGCTGAACATACTTAACCAGTATTTGGATTGTTTTGAAATGGTATTACCGGCAGAGTCGGTAAGGCTCACCGGAATTTTAGAAACCAAAAAACTGTCGGTTTCCTTTACCACGTATTCGCCCTGGTAAATGCCGGGCATTTTATTGTTCGGCATTTCGTACAAGGGAATTTTTCCGTTAGCCATTACCGTGCTGCCGGGGAGCGCCTTCACTTTGAATTTTATGCGGTCGCCGGGCATGACGTATAAATTGCCTTCGGGGAAGGTTTCGATAGATGCGATGTCGGGTGTTTTAACCGGTTCGGGTGACGGTGGAATTGTATAATTGTAAGAAATGGTTTTGGTGCTGGTTTTGTCGGGCGGGAAAAAAGCCACCAGTGTAAAGGAAGTATCGCCGGGTTTTAAACTCAGTTCATAGGCAAAACCGCCGGTGGGGTAAACCTTTACAGGCTCTCCGTTAATGCTGAGCCCGCAGCTTTTGCAGGTGCTGCCCACGATGAATTGTTTTGATGATCTTACATTATTCTGTCCATTGGCAGGTTGCACCAGTTTAATAAAAGGAGTATTTGCGGATTGGGCAAAAGCCATTACCGTAAACAGCAATGCAGGAATGGTCATCAAAAATTTCATGGGGGCAAGATAAAATAAATTAAAGTGAGCTGTAGTTAATAAATGGCAAATAACTCTTTTATATGTTTTTATTTTCTTTTGAACAGAAAGGAAGCAACTAAGTAGTGAACTGTTTAATACTAAGAGTAGAATTACAAATGTCGAAGCCACAGTAGTACAAATGCTAAATCAGCTTCCCGAATCCGGGCTGTATTCGTTCGGGTGCCCGGTTTTTGGTTACTCCTGCGGGCAAGCAAAAAAGTGACAACAATAATCAAAGTGCTTTATTTAAAAACTACTTTTATTCTTTTTCTTTTGTCTTTACACATCCTTCGGCTACGCTCAGGAGAAACAAAAAATCAAGGCAGGAAGGATTACAGCCCCTTCTTGCTGTACATATTTATTCTTCTTTTGTACTACTGTAGCTTCAGCATTAGTACTTTACTCTTAAATTCAATACAGTAAACTAAAAGGTTCGCTCTTTTATCTTTGAACAGAAAGGACGCGACTAAGTTGTGAGCTGTTTAATACTAAGATAGAATTACTGATGTACAAGCCACAGTAGTACAAATGCTAAATCAGGGAACTATCCCGAATCCGGGATGTAATCGGTTCGGGGCTCCTTTTTTGTTTCTTTTGGAGAAGCAAAAAGAAAAAGACCTTTTCATCAACACCGCGTTCATAGATAATTCCCGACAATTTGGTATAAAAGGATACTAATGCCGGAATACTCCTGTTGATCTCACTAAACCCGCTATGCCATTAACAAACCTGCGTATCTTTTAATTATTCCTCTATATTTGCCCCCTAAACCGGCTTATTCAAAACCCTTATGAACTGCTACTATACCAGGCTGATCCTGCTTTTCCTGTGTGCCTTGCATATGCCCGGTTTATTTGCCCAGCCTTTAACAAACTATACCCCTTATACCAACGATTCGCTGCAACTGGTGAGCATTAAAAATGACATCAGGAAAAATTACCTGGAGGACAGCGCTTCCATCAGCGGTGAAAATAAAAAACAACTCATTGGCATTTACCGCGACAGGTACCAGAACCTGGCCGATATGTTCAAAGAAAAAGAATTCATAAACAACCCCGAAGCCGATGGTTATTTACAGGGCCTCGTTGCACAGATCATGAACAGCAACCCGCAACTGAAAAAGCTGGGCACCCGTTTTCTTTTTTCCAGGGTGTTTTGGCCCAATGCATTCAGCAGCGGCGAGGGAACCATTGTCTTTAATATCGGGCTCTTTGCAAAACTCAACACAGAGAGTGAAGCAGTGTTCACCCTTTGCCATGAGCTGGCCCACCTCTATCTCGACCACAGCACCAGGGGCATACTGCATTATGTAAATACGGTTAACTCAAAAGATTTCCAGGAGCAGTTAAAGGAAATCAAAAAGTCGAAATACGAGGTCAACAAACAACTTGAAAACTGGAAAAGGGACTGGTGTTTAAAAGCCGCAGGCATGGACGTGAGCATGAAGACGAAGCCGATTCTGTTGGCCTCAGCTTTATGCAAAATACCGGATACAATATAAAGGGTTCGCTTTCCTGCCTGGCCATGCTGGATGTAATTGATAAAGACAGCTATGCCGCCGACAGCGGCCTGCAGCGTAATTTTAACTTTACGGTATACCCCTTCAATAAAAAATGGCTGAAGAAAGAAGAAGGTTTTTTTGGCGGCGTGCCCGATAAGGCTATCAGCACAAAAGAAAAAGATTCTTTAAAAACACACCCCGATTGCAAGGCCCGTATTGCAAAACTTACACCCGCTGTTGAAAAAGTGGTCAACGACGGCCGCAAAGATTTCCTGGTAAGTGAAACGCAGTTCAACGCATTAAAGAGCAGTTTTAAATTTGAAGTGGTGGAATTCTGTTTTGTTTCCAAACGCATCAGCCGCTGCCTTTATTATGCGCTGGAACTGCTGGAAACCAACCCCAACAATGCATACCTGGTAACCATGATCGGCAAATGTTTTAATGAAATGTACAGCAACCAAAAAGCACATACCCTTAACCGGGTGGTTGACCTGCCCTCACCTTATTCAGATAAGAATTATGATGTGCTTACCCAGTTCATCCAGAACATCAGCCTGGGTGATATGGCTTCTATCGGATATTATTTTTTAAATAATTATAAAACAGTGATGGCCGGTGATGCCGGTTTTGAAAAGGCCCTGGCCACCAGCACTAAAAAACTTTAATAACAATTAAACAAATAAACCACCATACCGCTCAATTCTAAACTTAAAAATTAACAATGAAAAAAATCCTCACGCTATTTGTCCTCGCCATCATGGCCACCACCTTTATCCATGCCCAGGGCAAACTCAGCATCGAGAACGTGCGCTCCATCTATATCCGCAATTCGGGCGAGATCATGGATGGTGATGAACTGAAAGGCTATTTTACCTTTTATGTGTCGGATAAGGTAGACAGCAAAACCAATGAATACACTGTTCAGATCATGGACAATAACCTGAACAAGATCAAGGACATTAAATTTGAGGATGACAAAGCCGTGCAGATCCTGGAAAGCAGTTACAACGGCCAAAGCATCATGTTCCTGTTTTACAATAAAAGGGAAAAAACACTGGAATACCGGTCTTACAATTTTGAAGGTAAAATGATCTCTACCTACACCAAGGAACTCACCAACCGCAGTAAAATGCTGCTGGAGCAAACCTACGGTCAAAAAATCGGATGAAGGGCAGAACGAAGCCCTGTTCAGTGTGCAGGACCAGGGTTACGTTACCGTGTACCCGGTAAAGGAAGGCAAGTATTTTACGTACGAAGTGAATTTCTTTTTTACCGACAGGCGCAAGCAATGGAGTTTTGAGGCTGCCGAAGAGCAGGATGATAAATGGGCTTCAGCCATGTTCCTGGGCAGCACCGATTCGCTGGTGATCTTTGAAGTGATCAAACAAAAACGCCTGATGGGCGGTGTGCCACACAGCTGGTTATTGGGACTGAACATATCTATACCGGCAAAAAGGTTTTTGAAGTAAGTACCGAGGCCGAAGATTATAAATTTTACCCGATGAACATTTCGGCCATCAGGGGCAGTTCCGATTTTTTACTGATGGGAACCTATTACGAGCCCGATGGTAAAGTGATGAAGGATGCCAGCCTTGGCCTGGCCGCATGGGTATTTAACCCGCAGGGAAAAGCTGTGAGCAAAAAATACAATTCATGGGACGGGGCCATCAGCAAATACATTGCTACCGACAAAAAAGGAAGGGTAGCCGACCTGGGTTATGTGTACTTTCATAAGATCCTGCAAACGGCAGACGGCAATTTCTTTGCCATTGGCGAAGGCTATAAAAAAGTAGCCAGCGGCCTGGGTATTGCCACCGCTATTTTAAACCGTGGCAGCGGCAGTGTGGCCACAGCCAAATTAAAGATCACCGACCTGGTAACCTTTAAGTTCAACGATAAGTTTGAAATTAAAGACGCCAAAATTTACGATAAGAACAGCAACAGCCAGGAGATGCAGAGTGGCGCCGAATATTCATCGCCGCATACCATGGCAGTTATGGCCAAGGCCTGGGGCTTTTTTGATTATGACTTTACACAAACCAATAAGGAGCATACCCGTTTTTCGGTTTGTTACAGCGACTATGTAAGGGATAAGGATTTTAAAGGCAAGACCTTTAACTCCATCACTTACAACGAAGGCAAGATGACCACCGATAAGATAGAGCTAACCAGCAAGGCTAAGTGGCTGCGTGTGTTCCCGGCAAAAACGGGATCGGTGATGATCATGGAGTATTTTAAAAAAGACAAGCGGCTGGAAATGCGTTTGGAAAAACTGAATTAAGGTTTTAATAAAATATATTGTCTGCCATCCCGCAAAAATAATGCAGGATGGCAGATTTGTTTACCCCGAACAGCGCAGTTATCATTTACAGGAGATCAGTATCAAAGACACGGGCCTGTCAGAAGTTTCATTTCCTTTTGCTTAAAAAGCTTAGTTGCTGAAATCATCATAATTCTCAGGGAAAAACAACTTAATTTATTTAGCAGATGGATCTATTTTAGATTGAAAGTCGCAATTGGTTTATTCCAATTTAAAATCTTACACTATGCCCAAAAGCACAGAAATACACATCATTCCTGAGGAGCTGGTGATGAATAAGATCTATCTAATCCGGGGGCAAAAAGTAATGCTTGATTATGATCTGGCAAAATTATATGCAACAGAAGCCAAGCGCCTGAAGGAAGCGGTAAGAAGAAATAAAGACAGGTTTCCGGAAGATTTTATGTTTATACTTATAGAAATTGAATGGACTTCTTTAAGGACGCAAATTGCGTCCTTAAAGTAAACTTGATATCCCAAATTGTGATGTCAAATTGAAGAGCTGGTCCGGCAAGGCTTTTCTCCAATGGCCTATCTTTAAGGCACCAAATTGGCCCCTAAAGAAACTTGAGGTAGCAAATTGCGACCTCAAGGCGAAGAGATATGGAATCTCATATGGAAATCATAATAATTCTCCGGGAAAAACAACTTAACTAATTTAACAGATTAATTTATTTTAGAATAGGGTATCACAATTTGTGATATTCAATTCTAATCTGTACACTATGCCTAAGAGCGCTAAAATACTCATCATTCCCGACGAAATGGTAATGAATAAGATCTATCTTATCCGTGGACAAAAAGTAATGTTAGATAGTGACCTGTCGGCACTTTACCAGGTTGAAACAAGAAGATTAAATGAGCAGGTAACCAGGAATAAAGAAAGGTTTCCGGAAGATTTTATGTTTCAGCTTACCGTGGATGAATATGAAAACTTGATATCGCAATTTGCGACATCAAGTTGGGGAGGACGGCGTAAACTTCCCTATGCCTTTACAGAACAAGGTGTGGCCATGCTCTCCAGCGTATTGAACAGCCCAACAGCCATCAATGTAAATATCCAGATCACCTGCCTACCGGCAGGCAGGTCCGGGTATTTACAAAAATGAGGGCATTGCTGATGACACACAAAGACATTTTGCTGCAACTGGAAAAGATAGAAAGGAAAATGGGCAGCCACGATGAACAGATAGCCCTGATCTTTAGTTATCTCAAAAAATTATTGACCCCGATACAGCCTCCCCGGCAGCGGATCGGGTTTAGAAGGAAGGATGAAAAGGATTAAACTCCATTTTTACATTGCCATATTGAAGAATTTCTGCAATAAGGCTATAGCTTTATGTTATGGCCGATGTACACACATCTCAGCAGCGCAGATATAACATGAGCCGCATTAAAGGCAAAGACACAAAGCCTGAAATGCTGGTGCGTAAATTTTTTGCGTGCTAATAAAATCTATATAAACTATAAAAACTCAGAGACAGCCCTTCAGCAGATGACAATAGATAAGGAAAGCAATATTCTACTGAGAAGTTCTAACCATGCTCAACAATACTTTATACATTGAAATTTTAGACTTGTTTTATTACATTGCATAAAGAAACTAAAACAGTCGTAATAAATGCAACTACAGTATTAGCCATATTAAAGGCAAAGACAATAAAATAAATATTCACCTATATAAATTAAGCTTATAAAGAGGTTACTATTTCAATCTTATTGAGTTCATTAATTATGTACATTTTAGCTTCAGTAATGCTCGCTTTTTTCAATGGCACCCCAAGTACTAAAATCGAATTTGTCACTTCGTTTAATCTGTTATTATATTTTATAGTTTTTAATTCTAAATGATCGGACGGGTAACATAAAATTCCATATTTAAGATCCGTCTTACTAAATGAAGAATAGGCCATAATTTGATGTAAGTCATGTCCTGGTCGTCTTTAAGTATTTCCTCTTGTCAAACTTATTGTAAAGATTTGATTTATATTTAGCATCAATGAATACAAGAAATTTCTCCTTTTGATAAATTGCGTCTGGTTCAATGTGTTTTAATTCCCAAGAGTAATGTTTTGAAGTTCTTGATTGAAACTTGAAGTTTGCAAATAGTTTTCCCCCTGTTTCCCTTTGCCACCTCTTTAAAAAATGTATTGCACAAATTTTCAAATACATCAGAAAAGTCAACTCTCCAAGCTGTGCTATCCACAAAATTGAAGCTTAATATTTTTGTTAGCTTGCTCTTTACAAACCCCTTATTGTCGTTCTATCCGATGATTTGATTAAAATTTTATTTGTCGCCTTAGGCATGTGCAGATATAGTTTTTCTTCGACGAAGTTTAGTTTAGGTCTTATTGTGTTTTTTATTCTTTGTGGAGTATTAGAAGAAAGTAATTCAATTTTACAAATATCAAATACATAGCGAACTTCCGAATATTCACTATGAAACTCGCTAAGGATATTTTTTCGTGTTGGAAATTTTAGGCGAGATTCGACTTTATATTCTGTGTTGATATATTTATTCCAATTAATTTGTCCAAAAGGCTGATCTGAAATTTTTTCTACATTATCGAACTTTCGCCAAGGTTTCATTAATAAAGCTTCAAGTGATGCAATAAAACTTTACAGCTTCGAGATATAACGGTGGTCTAAAATTTTTCCTGAAGCTAAAGGCAATATCTATAACCTCAGGCTTATTTCTGTTCCGAGCAGATTAAGTATTTCTATGTAGTCTTCAAATCGATCACGACCAGTAAATCGAGGCATTACAACAAAGTCTCCAATTTGTTTCCCGGTGTCAGATGCTCTTAAAGGATTGTTCCAATATAGCCAGAAGACCGAAAAGCTAATGATGTGTTTTGGTCTGTTCCAATAATAAATGGTTGTACACCTAAAAAATTGTAGAGTGATGAATTGTAGTCAATGAATTTTGAAGGTATTGACCAATAATTCTTTTGTCTGCTGACTAAACCATTTTTTTG
>JADJBP010000003.1 GCA_016703625.1 Chitinophagaceae bacterium
AAAATTTCCCCTATCGAAAAAAACATCTTTGGTCAAAACGATCGCATCTACAGAATCGGCGGATCCTTCTGCAAAATCAACCAGGATCACTTGCGTCTTTAATAAAGATCGACTCCCGTGACTACCTTTCGTTATCGGCAAGCAGGTAAGGAACAATTGATCCCCTTCATTAAAAAAAAAAAAAGATTGCGCTATAACTTTGTCGGTAGTGTTTTTGTGATGCTTTCCCAACCTTTGTCCCAAAATTATTTTTTATGTGGGTGGTATCGTCTATATCATATTCAAAACCTAACCGGATGGTTTCAATGGACGGATGATCAGCCCTTTGAATTGTAAATAAGGATTTACCAGTTTTACCGGAGCTTCATCTGGCGGGGTGGTTGCAATACTTTTTCCAAACCTGCCCAGCAAGCCCTTTTTGGCTAAAAAATGTATCAGCACGCCGGGTTTTCCTGGGCCTCCAACGTTTTTTTTTTTGAAGACAAAAAAAAGCAAAAAGAAAATAAAAATAAAAAGCCGCATATTGATCATGAAAACCCGGGGTAAAAAGAACAAAGGTATTGAAATGAGCCGAAAAGTCGGGGTATGATGTTGTAATAATCAGTTTATGAAGAATGCCTTATTATAACATATAATAATACCAGTGGTTAAATCCCTGTAAAAAGTTATATAAAAATCACATTCAGGGTCTTTGGCATGATATTCTCATCATGTTGTTTAACTAAACCAAAACTTGTATGAAAAAATCAGTTGTTATCTTCATATCAGCCATTTTATTAATGGCATTTGCTGCAAATACTGCTGCAGCTCAAAAACACAAATATTACTATTACCCGGCCAGCAATGTCTATTATGATGCGGGCCCGGGATTATATTATTACAACCAGGGTCCTGCCTGGACCGGGGTGCGTGTGCTGCCTCCCGGTATCAGTATAACCGTTGGTGCCCCCAGGTATGTAATTTATCACCAGGGGCCAAATGTTTGGGTAGATAACCGGGTGCATGTGGTCAAGTACAAAAACTAAAAAATAAACCGGTGAAATATAAACATAAAAACAACGGTAAAAAACATTCCAGCGCAGGCATAAAGACGATTGATGATCAAATTACTTACCTGATACTATCCTGCTGCCGCAGCCTGATCTTTTTGTTATATTATGGAAAACTCAGGAAAGTGTAGTATAAAATGAACAAACAGGTAACAGTCATGCTGCCTTAGATCAACCCATACTCTGATATATTCAGGTTGATTGTAAATAGAGATGCATAAAAAAATGGCCGGGTGATACAAAGTTACCGGCGTTCTTACCTGACAGCCCTGGCACTTTTATAACTTCTGTTTGCAGCCTGGTTCATGGTGATCGAAGGAGTGCATGATGCAATTAAACTTACAATGACCAGTAGAATAATCAAGTTTTTCAAAAAGGTGGATTTTGGATGTACAACAAAGCCTGCATAAATGTAAACTTAAAATTGGCAATTATTAAAAAGTAAAAATACCCGTTTATTTAAGTATATCCACTTGCGGTTTATACGGGATATGTATAACGTTCTGTTTGATAATTACTAACTACCCTGAAAAACAAAAATAAATTATTGATGAACGATTGTTTTGTGGAAAACTTCCAAGTGCTTTTTTAAAATTTCCCGGGTATCGTTATCGGAAAGGTTGCCATCGGCATCAAATTTCTTTTGTGCCTGCGAAACGAACACTTCAAATTTATTGATGTGCAGCATTTTTAGAGTATTGAAAACCGGGAGAAATGCCAGTTGCATCCGTACCGTACCCCATTGCCCCTGTGTGGCCCCCATCAATGAAACATGTTTACCAAGCAGTGGTGAATTTTCGCCCCTGGATGCCCAGTCGATAGCATTTTTTAAACCTCCGGGTATTGAATAATTATATTCAGGGGATGCAATTATTATTCCGTCTGCATGTTCCAAAACTTCCCTGAATTTCTTTACGGATTCGGGCCTGGCAGCCCTGGCCGGCATATCCAAATCACCGTTATAAACCGGCAGATCAGCAAAAGAAATAATATCGATGGTTACGTCATCGGGTAAAAGTGACCCTGCTGTTTTAAGTAACATGGTATTAAAAGAACCTTTTCGCAAACTGCCGGAAATACCAACGAGGTGGATAGCTTTATTCATGTCTGGTTTTTAAGCTATACCCAAACAAAAACTGTGCTACGTATTTTATATCCGGAATTACTTTTTAACCTGGATTGCTGCAATCATTTTTAATACAGGTATTATGACATGCGGCATATTTCTCTTTCTAAAATTTTATTTATTAATAATTGAAATCAATTCCGATACCTGGTTTTTAAGATCTTCGATCTGTTGCTGTTGTTCCTGCACGGCTTTAACCAGTGGCACAACAATTGATGAGATAACAGGTGACAAGCACATTGAAACATTACTGCATAATATCGGGCACAAGAACGGTTCACAAAAAATGAAACTCTGTATCCCTTCAGTAAAGGATTTCCAGGTGATCAACATTCAGGATATCATCCATTGTGAGGCAAGCGGCAATTATAGCAATTTTCGTTTTCTCAACCATCCGCTGATCTGTGCTTCCAAACCCATTCATGAATATGAAACCCTGCTGGGCGACAGTAATTTTGTACGTATCCATAAATCCTTTTTGGTGAACCTGGAACATATCAAAGAATATATACGCGGTGAAGGCGGCAGCGTTTTGCTCTCTAACGGGCATGAAGTGGAAGTTTCAAGAAGAAAAAGGACCTGCTGATAGAAAGGATGAAGGCCTATTATAAATTCTGAAGTAAACAGCTCAATGCTGTAAATTAATTATTGTACAGGTTACAAGGTCCATTGCTTCTTCATTTTGTTTAGTATGGCTGATACCACAGATAACAAAAGGCCAAAAATAAATGCCCAGAGAAAGCCATCTATGTATATACCTGATACAAATTTATCTGCCAGCAGGATGATGAGCACATTGATCACCAGTAAAAAAAGCCCGAGTGTAATGATGGTTAACGGCAGGTGAGTATGACGATCAGGGCTTTACCAGGAAATTAAGAACGGCAAGTACCAACGCAAAAATAATCGCGGTAGTAAAAGATTGTATCACTACATGTGGCTTAAGCAACTCCGACAGGGCAAAAACAACAACAGCAGTAACCAGTATATTAATGATCCAGCGCATAATAATGATTTTTATGAAGTTACATTAAATAACTGCATGGCAGCAAAAATATAATACAACGGTACAGACAAAACGAAAAATCATAAATGTTCAAAATATCAATGCACTTTAATTGATGTTAAATGCCGATCTTTTGTGGTGGGGTTGAACAGAAACATACAAAATCATATCTGTTACAATATAACAGATATCTACCATAAGGCTGTCGATCTTAAACTGGTTATCGAGGTTATCAGCAACCTGGTATTTGAATGCAGCCGTATCGGTCAATAAGATCCAGCCCAGTCCATCCACATTGGGGTCTCCGCCATAATACACCATGGCTGTTGTACAGATCTCATTTGATGCGCCTGTATTATCTTTTTTGCATGAAACCATTGCAAAAACAACTATACTTGCTATGAATAGTATTTTTTTCATAAGGGAATAATTTAGGTTTATACAAAAGCAAAAACTGGACCAGCCTAAATGATATTGATAATTATGTAACTAATTTTGAGGCGAGTATATGATACCGGACCTGGCTTTGCCCGCCTTGCTCTGTGCACTGCCGCTGACAGCCGTGGCCAAAGCCTATGTCGGCGGACGAAACTAAGGCGCAGGTGACAGAACCTGCCGGTAAGCAGGTTTAAAAAGCGGCACGAAGAGTTTATGCAAAAATATTATCTTGCAGCGTAATAGATGTCCCGGCTATATTCTTATGAAACAATCGCCTGTATGCATAAATATATTCTCCTCTTTTTTTACTCCATGTATCCACAAAATGTTTTTTGCCAGAAAACTGTATTTATTGAAAAATATGCATTGCCTGCAAAAACAAAAGCGGGACAGGTTATTGTAGAAATGCCTTTTGGTTATTCCAATATTCTGAATGTTTTTGGAGATACGGCGGGTTTAAAAACGGCCGGTGATATTTTTATTGACGTTGCCTGCACCGACTATCCCATCAATGCATCATTACAGGTGCTGAATAAAAGCAGGGTTGCCTCTTTTTTTTGAAACACTTCCCCTTCATTGAAGAAGATCAACTGGCGCAGGTGAATTTTTCCAGCAAACCGATGGTGCCCAAAGGAAAAGCGATAACCATGTTTCATGGTTTGATCATAACCTTCAGGCCCAGGCAGAATGCAGCAAACGCAAAAGTTGAAGTTGGAAAACTGGAGGAAATTGTTCAAACAGGTTCACCGGGTCCTGCTGTAAAACCAACAACGGTAAAAAGAAAAAGAAAGCCCGGCAACCGATCCTGAAAAATTATATGCACAAAAGCCACGCAAATTTGTAAATGGAAAGTGGTATGTATTGGTTGGCAGGGGTGGCATTGCATCTGCAGATGAGGATATGCCAAAAAGTCACCGCTTGACTCATTTATAACACGTGAGCCAAAAGAAGCACTGGATGAGGGTTTGATCAACAAAGACGAGTATAAAGAATTTAAAAATCCATTTCCATCCGGATCTATTACCCACGGTGGGTTGAACTGGATAAGCTGATCCCCAATAAAACAGTTACCGTTACTGACAAAGCGAAGAAGGTTGTTACCATAACAAATGGAATACCCGATTCCTCCATTTTAAAGATCCTGGACCGGACAAGCTGGGAAAAGGCCACCATAGTGGCTGATGTTACCGGAAGCATGTACAAATACACCGCACAGCTTTTGTTGTGGATAAAAGCAAGTCCTGTTGGCAGCCTGTCAAAGAACTTTGTATTTTTTAACGACGGAAATAATATGCCTGATAAGGATAAAAAATTAGGCAGCACCGGTGGCATTTATTTTAGAAGCTGCAATAGCTATACTGAAGTTGAGAATTTGATGAAATCAACCATGCTTAAAGGCGCAGGCGGCGACTATCCCGAGAATAATATCGAGGCCCTTTTAAAAGCAGAAAAAGCTTTTCCTGCAACTGAATTCCAGGTGATGATCGCCGATAACTGGGCGGCCATAAAAGATAAAGTGCTGTGGCAGCATCTTACAAAACCGGTAAGGATCGTGGTGTGCGGCGCCACCGAGTTCAATGTACATATTGATTACCTGAACCTGGCCAGGAAAACCAATGGTTCAGTTCATTTAATGGAGAGCGACCTGTACAACCTTTCGGGTTTAAAGGAAGGAGAAATTTTACAGGTTGGTAAAAACCGTTTTGTTGTTAAGAATGGAATGTTTGTGGAGACAGGATATGAATATGATAAATGAAAATTTTCATACAAACGATCTGCCGCCGTGTGGTCTCTGACCAACGGCGATTTAATTGAACTACATTTTATTTTTTATTTATGAAGTATGCTGCGGTTCATTGCCTTTAGTCAGGAGACCAGACCGGCGGTGGAAATGTAAATATTAGCAGCATGGGCACATCGCTAACAGGCTTTATAACCGCTTATCAAAAACATTTATCCATAACAGCATGCGAATGATTAATTTGTGTTTAAACCGCCGGTCATGAAAAAATATGCCTTTCCATTATCTTCTTTTTATCCTTCATTGCTGCACAGGCGCAGCAGCCCGTCATCGTATCGCCCCAGTGGCTGCATGATAATTTAAGCGACCCCGACCTGGTAATTTTATATACAGGCTTCGTAATTAAAGTCGATTTTGACAGGGAACATATTGAAGGCTCCCGCTTCTTATGGGCCGACTGGCTGGCGCCAAACACACCCGAAGCCTCTATGAACGCCGTAGATGTGCAAACAGCAACCAAGCGGCTGCAGGACCTGGGCATCAACAAAAATTCAAAGATTGTTCTTTGCCACAAAGGTGCGGATGTTACCATTACTTCAAGAATGTTTTGCTCGCTGGAATATTTCGGCCTGCAGGGTAAAGTGTCTTATTTAAATGGTGGTATCGAAGCCTGGAAAAAAGCAGGATTTGCGGTTACCAATAAACCTACTGTTTATAAAAAGGAAATTATGTCGCCCACATTAACCCCGTGCTGGTAAATAAAGAATATGTATTACATGCATTGAATGGATCATCAAAGCTGGTGGTTGATGCAAGATTGAAACGCTGGTATGATGGCGATGTTACCGGCAACCCACGTGACGGACATATAGCCGGGGCGCTCAATATCCCTTTTCCTGATATGATCGATTCGACCAACAGCATTAAACCAACAGCCATCCTGGAAAAGAATTTTAGCCGCGTGGCCCCGGATAAGAACAAGGAGATCGTGTTGTATTGTTTTATCGGCCAAACAGCCTGTGTGGATTATGTAGTGGGCCGTTCGCTGGGTTATAATATGAAAGTGTATGACGGCAGCATGCAGGAATGGAGCCGCGACGAAAAGCTGCCGATGGAGAAGACGAAGAAAGATAAGTGATCGATCAACTGGTTTAGATCCCATGATACCTGACGGAACCCTTGCGCCCGTTAGTTATGTAAATAATAGCCATCTCAATTTATAATGCGCTTACCATTGAAATAAAAACCTGCTTTTTCTTAGTTGGCTTGAATACTTTCGTTGTTCATTTGTTGCTTATGCGTATAGCCATTTTAGCTTTTCTTTCAATCCTATTTTATAGCCATGTTTTTGCCCAGGGACAGGATAAGCGGAACATCCGCATCACTGCAGCGAATGAACAGAAAAATACACTGCCGGGTTCCACCGTCTATTTACTGAACCCCGATTCAACGGTCATTCGTTCAGGTGCTGCCGGCGCATCAGGCATTTTCGAATTCACGGATCTTGGAACCCGGTAAATACCTGGTTCGTGCCAGCCAAACAGGTTATAACGATGGATACAGCCCATTGATCGACCTCGGGACCAAAACGGCATTTGCGGATATCATCACACTGAGATCCGGGAGCAGCCTGATGAATGAAGTAACGGTTGTTTCAAAAGCCGGCCATCCAGTTCCTGCCTGATAAAACAGTCATAAACCCCGAAGCCTCTATTTCTAATGCAGGCGCTTCGGTTATGGATGTATTGGAGAAATCACCCGGCATAACAGTGTCAAAAGACGGATCCATTATCATGAAAGGGAAACCCGCAGTAACGGTTTTGATCGATGGCAAGCCCACACAGCTAAGCGGTACAGACCTGCAGGCTTATCTTTCGGGCGTCCCTGCGTCACAGGTAGATGTGGTGGAACTGATCGAAAACCCCGGGGCCAAATATGATGCATCGGGCAATGCCGGTATCATCAACATTAAAATGAAAGCTAACCGGCTGAAGGGTTTTAACGGCTCAATGAATTTAAGTCTGGGACAAGGCTTCTTTACCAAAACAGGCAATTCGATCAACCTGAATTACCGGAATGGGAAAATAAACCTGTTCCTCAACTATGGCATGCGTGCCAGCAGGGAGAAAGATGGATATGTGGACACTCAGGAAATATGTGAATACCAAGAACGAAGATTCTGTTTTACTGGAACAACCCAATTATAACAGGAGCTTGCAAACAGGACATAATATTAAAACAGGCCTTGATCTTTTCTAAATAAGAACACAACATTGGGACTTGTATTTACCGGGGGTATCTTCAACAGGATGGCAACCAGTACCAGTTCGATCAACTGGATGGACCCTTACTACAGCATTGATTCTTCCATCAACACCTGGGGTGAGAACAACCGGAAGTTTAAAAGAGGAGGCGTTAATATTAATGGCAGGTTCAGGATCAGTGAGGAAGCGAACTGACAGTTGACCTTGACTATGTAAGTTTACCATCATTGGCGATCAACAATACCAAACCCAGTTAGTGGCGCCGGGCAGCGATCTTGAACTTACAAAAGGTGATATCCGGCTAAACTCAATATCTATTCAGCAAAAGCTGATTATTCCAAACAGTTTAAAAAATTCCTGCTGGAAACCGGCTTGAAAACGGCACACAACAAAACAGATAATCTTGCCGAGTATTTTTTGGCCCAACAACAACCCCTGGCAGCCTGACCTGAGGCGCAGTAATCATTTTTTATATAATGAAACCATCAGTGCTGCTTATGCAAGTGTTGATGCAGAGAAAGGCAAATGGCATTGGCAGGCCGGGTTACGTTATGAATTCACACACTACAAAGCCAACCAGTTGGGTAATGCTGTTGTAAAAGATTCTGCTTTCAAAAGGAATTATGGAAGTATATTTCCTACTGCATTTGTTTCTTACCAGGCCGACAGTAATAACACGATCACCCTCCGTGCAGGTAAAAGGATCGACAGGCCTGCGTTCCAACACCTGAACCCTTTCCAGACGATCCTGAATAAATACACTTACGAAGCCGGTAACCCGTTCATCAAACCGCAGTATACCTGGAATTTTCAGTAGCCCATACCTATAAGCAAAAGCTTACTACTGAGATATCCTTCAGTTACCTAAAGGATTATTTTTCGCAGATATTCATCCTTGACTCCGGCAGCGGCAATGCAAATAATAACATCATGATCTATACGCGGGGAATGTTGGAACTTTTACAAATTTCGGTATTTCAGAAACCTTTCAAACTTCCATTACCAAATGGTGGAACCTCACGGCAGTAGCTGTATACACTCATAAGATCATAAAAGGTATGGTATGGGCTCCTTTTACAGCGCGGGTGAACCAGCTCAATATCAGCATTAATAACCAGTTCCAGCTTAAAAAAGGATGGAGTTTTGAACTGAGTCGATATTACCAAACAAGAAGCAAGATAGACCTGCAGGAATGGCTGGAGCCACAGGGCGAACTGAATATTGGTGTTGGCAAACAGATACTGAAGAAGAAAGGAACATTGAGACTGAATATCCGCGATCTCACTTATTTCCAAAATTATTCCGGCTATTCCACTTTTGAGAATTCATATGAACCCTTCAAGATAAAATGGGATTCGAGGGTTGTACGGCTGAGTTTTAGCTGGCGGTTTGGCAAAGCGATGAAACCGGTGAACAGATCTGAAGGCGGAGCTTCGGATGAGATAAACAGGGTTGGTGGAAATTAATTCCCCGGCAGCGGTTGCAAACCCTGCCGGCGGTTTGCATATGCCATGGTTCGTGTCTTCACGAACCATTTATAATTGGAAAGATCCAGTGCATGAAGACACGAACCGAGGCTAAGGGAAATATTCGGTTCGTGAAGACACTACCCGGGGCGAAAGGTTTTAATCATCAGGCTTAAACCCAATCCTTTTCCGGGGTGCCTGTGGCGGGTTTAACAATCGTTTCAATGCCTCAAAGATCAATTGTATATATGCATCATGTGCAATCAATTTCTTTTCCACTTTTGCATCTTCAATAAAATATCTTTATTAGTTGAAAGCATTTCCCGCATTTTAACAAAGATCTCAATTACCCTGATAATTACTTCAAGTGCCTGTTTGCTTTTTAATATACTTGCCAGCATCAATACACCATGTTCTGTAAAAGCATATGGAAGATAGCCTCTAATTGCTGTTTTGATGGTATCGCATTTTGCGATACCATTGCTTCAACTTCCTTTGCCGTTAACCTGAACATAAAATTAACCGGAAACCTGTCCTTGTTCCTTTTTACCTGTTCCCTTAGTCTTATTGACTGCACACCATATAATTCTGCCGATCCTATCCAGCATTATTTTTGCTTACGGATGAAGTAAATTTTATTTACAATCAATTCGTCTACTATGCATACATATTTTGCCATGATCGATTATAGAATTCCAAAATAAATTATTCAACATGGAAATCCTTTGTTCCTTGCTGAGGAAAACATCAGTTATATACGGGAAAATCAACAATGATTTGAGATGAATTTTTTAGAGCTTTTATTATCGGATAATTTCGGTTCGTGAAGAAACGAACCGAGGTAAAGAGAAACACGAACACTTGCGCCAAACACTTGCGCCAGTTGGGAAATAAAAATTATCTTGCCTGAAATAATCTTTATGTCCTTATATTATGTGCTCATCCCTTTTTGTTTGCTTTCTGTATTAATATTGCCTGCACAGGTTACACCAGCCCCAAAACCTGACACCGTTTTAGCAGATGGGAGGATTTTTACCAGTGTTGAAGTTGAAGCTGGTTTCCCTGGTGGAGAATCAGCATGGAGAAAGTATCTGCAAAAAAACTTAAACCCAAATGTTCCGACAGATAATGGTGCTCCTATTGGCAGGTACGCTGTCGTAGCAAAGTTTTGCAATAACCCCCGATGGCAGTTTATCAGACATTTCGATGGAGACCAATTTTGGTTACGGCATGGAAACAAGTAAAGCGGATCATCCAAAATCGGGTACCTGGAGCCCGGCCATCAAAGATGGCAAGCCGATCAAAGCATACCGCCGGCAACCGGTTACATTCCAGTTAGAAGTAGATGGAGTTGAAATAACTTCTGATATTCCTTTCACAATTTTTACGGGAACAGATAATATTATTAATGTTAATATCAGGCGTGTAAAAAACAACAACTTAACCCTTGCCATTTCAAAAGGCACTATTACCCAAACGGAAGATGGCCGTTTTATTGCCCGTGTTAATGAACCCGGCCGTGTTACTATTACAGTTAATAATAAAAAAAATAATAGCGAACTGGGTATTGCCAGTTTTGAAGTAAAGGCAAAAAAATAACACACAGTCTCAATATTTGTTTTTCAAAACCGGACACAGTCCGGCAGACCTGCCTGCCGGCAGGTAGGTTTAATAGGCAGCTAGTGATCATTCAGAACACTTGCGCCAGTTGGGGCCTGCTTGCGGAATTGAATCGGTAACAAGTGATGCTGCGGAACACTTACACCAGATTGGCTTTAAAATATTTCACCCCTTCGGGGTTATAATACTATCATCATTTTTATTCTAAAAAATAACATCCCTTCGGGATTAAAAGGAACAAAGCCTGAAATAAAAGGAGCAAAGCCTGAAAGGCTGATTTTATTATAGAAATTTACATACGAGAATACAGAACCCTGAAAGGGTGAAATTGGAAATATTCAAGTCAGAAAAATATTCTCTTTGCCATTGAATGTGAGACCAGATGGCGGGGAATGCTGGTGCGCCAGTTGGCTTACGGGTTAATGGGAACACCTAAGGCGGCGAAAAAACCGCCGGTTGGGGCATTTTAGTTTCCGGGCAAATTAAGAAACATTAGATGGTTCAGATTATAGGTTGTGTCAGTGACATAAAACTTATGGCTTCCTATAATTGTAAACCCGCTTTAGATAAAAATCAATTGCCCTGGTATTCCCTATCCAGGTGTATAACCATATACCCGATTGTTTATTATTTACTGCCAGCCTGATATTGAAATTCATAAGCTCAAGACCCAGTTTCAAACCGTAAAATTCTTTGAGTAAATAGATCCGGTCCAGCTTGGTTACATTTTCTGCCACGATGCCCGGCTCCTTCGCATTTAATATTATTTTTGAAAAACCAACCGGGTTCCCGTTGTAACTGATCATGTGGTAAATATTATCCGGATCATCAAGTTCTTCCTTAATGGCATGATCATTATAATTCTTCTCCAGGTACTCATTCAGATTTTCTGCAGAAGTGCTGTCCCGGTGAGCTTCTGCTACCGCTATTTTCCCAATGGCAACGATCGGCCGGTGATCTTCTGCCGTTGCCCTTTTAACTGAGATCATCTGAAATATTTGTTATTATAAAGTAGTAATAAAGGTAAAGACTTATAAGGTTTTGGCAAAAGAGCAGGAGGCGATATATGCTGGTGCGCCAGTTTGGTTTGCGGATGAATTAGGAACATCATCAGCTGCAAAAGAGAATTTCACCCCTTCGGGGTTTTAATACTATCAGCTCTTTTATACTATATTAATAACATCCTTTCGGGATTAAAAGGAACAAAGCCTGAAATAAAGGGAACAAAGCCTGAAAGGCTGATTTTATTATAGAAATTTACATACAGAGAATACAGAACCCTGAAAGGGTGAAATTAGAAATATTCAAGTCAGAAAATATTCTCTTTGCCATTGATCGTGAGACCAGATGGCGGCGTATAAAACATTATGGTAAGTAATCAACGTTCATAGCCATTGGTCGGGAGACCAGACGGCGGCACAAAAACTTTATATATAAATGACGCAATAGTACAGAATAGAATAATACTAAGTAATCTATTTCCCGGCACCTGGAATTTGAGCTATTCTGGGGTGGATTCGCAAGGAGCAGATATTCAGGGACAGGAAGAAGTCGAAATAAAAGAAGGGTATAAATATTTTGCAAAAAGCCCCAGCGAGACTACTTTCACACACAGATTTAATTTAGAGGATATTCAAATAAATAATCGAGAAATTATTTTTACTAAAATAAGCGTTGAGGGCGAAAAACGTGTAGCACCCTCAGTATTACAAGTAATGAAAATGGGACAAAGTTATGAGGGTATTGAAATGGGAGGGTCCATAAAAGTTTATTATTCTAAAGTTAATTAAACATACAAATAATGAAATGCCATATGCAGTTGTCCGTTGTGACATGACCCGAGGCAGATCAAATTATGGTTACTTTTATTTAAATGTTACCAATGAAACTGTATTTTATCTTTTTATTTTTTTGCCCAATTTTGGTTAAGGCCCAAAAAAATGAGGATACTAAAATCATTGTCACACTTAATGTGTATTAGTTAGGACTTAATCTGACAGTTGCGATTTTCTTTTTTAGTTTAACATGGGAAACGGATTAAATTTTTAAGCAGCTGGACTGGCTTGGTCTAGCAGTTTTTGTTTTGCTAAAGGTAATGATTCCGTAAATGTTTGCATAGGTGTCTTTCCATAACAATACCTGCCGCTATGGGGTCGCTCCTGATTGTAGTACCTTATCCAGTCATCCAGGTCATTCTGTAGGTCATCCAAAGTGTCGTAGATTTTCTTTCTAAAAGCAATAGCGTAAAACTCTTCCTGGATAGTTCTGTGGAATCGTTCGCAGATTCCATTACTTTGAGGATGGCGGACCTTTGTGCGGCTGTGATCAATGCCTTCAATAGTTAGATACAACTGGTAATCGTGGCCGTATTCAAGCTTTCCATTGTACTCGGTTCCACGATCTGTTAGCATGCGAAGCACAGGTATCTGTTGCTCGTCAAAAAATGGCAATACCCTATCGTTGAGCGCATCTGCAGCTGTGATGGCAAGCTTGCGGTCATAGAGTTTTGCAAACGCTACACGTGTGTAAGTGTCAATAATAGTTTGCTGATAAATTCGGCCTACTCCCTTGATATTGCCCACGTAGTAAGTATCCTGGGCTACCAGGTAACCAGGATGTTCAGTTTCAATTTCACCAAAAGCTTCTTGCTCTTCTTTCTTCCTTTCCAAAGCCATGACCTGCGCTTCAGTAAGAATAATACCTTCTGAGGCCACAATGGTTTCTAAGGCAATTAAACGCTTCTTAAAGGTTTCTAATCCATGCCTTTGCCAGATGCTGCGGATGCCACCACCACTCACAAATACACCTTGCTTTCTTAGTTCATTACTCAAGCGATGTTGACCCCATGCGGGCTGGTCGGTAGCAAACTTTACTACCGCTGTTTCAACTGCTTCATCTACTCTGTTTTTGGGATTGGGTTTACTGCGGCTGATTTCAAACAGGGCTTTTTCGCCACCGGTATCGTACAAGTCTTTTATCCTGTAGAAACTATCCCGGCTGTATCCCATCAATTTACACGCTTTGGATACATTTCCTAAATGCTCAGCTAAATTGAGCAATCCTAATTTGGTTTTGATTAATTTAGATTCTTGATTCATAATCTGACTTTTTGGGGTTAAATAATAAAGTGTCGTTACCTTAAAATTAATCCCAATTGTCAGATTAAGTCTTGACTAGTTCAATCGAAGTATTTTATACTCTTCATGAGCTCTTTTATTAAGACCAGAAATCCTTGATTTATTAATATTCAATTTTTCAAAACTCCTCCAATGATTTTGTTGCTACAAAAAATCAAAAATTTGAATCCCACTTAAATTAATTTTCTCTGTGCCAATAAAATAATCAATCATTGGTTCATTCTTAAACCTAATTGCCTTTTTTACTTTCAATTTTAGTTCTTCTTGCTTAATTATTTCAGTACCACCTTCTACATTTGAAGAACGAACAATTGCTTCGTTATAAACCATCAATGTATTTGAAATCCCTTTTAATTCTTCTATTTGATCTTCGAGATTTTTTAATTTAATATCTGTAGTTTTTCTACTGAGAAAATCGGCAAATAGACCCGCCCACTGCTCCTTTAACCAATTTGTAATATCATCAAAATTTTCAAACCCTCTAACAAAATTGTTAATTCTCTGGGAAATTATTTCATCCAATAATTTAAAAATATTTTTATTATCAACATGAGCATAAGTTATTGATTCATTATCCCTATTCTTTTGAAAGTTTCGTATTCAGCATAAACACCCTTTTCTACAAAAAAAAAAATAGAATTCTTTTATCCCTTGCTTTTATGTATTCTTTTTAGTAATTGAATTATAATAATCATATACTTTGTCAATATGCTCAATTTCCTTAGGTGTTCCATCAGATGATGCAACACTCCCATACTTGCCTCCAATAATCAATATTAATATATGACAGCTATCAATTTCTGCATAACAAGATTCATCAAGAGGTTGATCGTGATGAAATGGTATATCCCCCGATTCAAACAAAACTGATTCATACCCCATTAATTTAATAAAGGACTCAATATGTCTCCTAATGTGTTTTAAGTCATAGTAAGTTGAACTTACAAATACTCTTGGTTTTGCCATTACTATAAAATTTAAATAGCCAGCTAAAATTTAGCTGGCTATTATTATAATTCTTTTACTTCACTTCCTCAAAAGGCACATCCTCCACTTTACTTTCCGCGGCACCGGGTTGAGGCTCCGCTTCTGCATGTCCATTGCCACCTGGTGCCTGTCCGCCGGGCTGCTCCTGTGTTGCCTTATACATATCTTCACTCGCTGCGGTCCAGGCTGCATTCAGTTCGGTAACTGTTGCATCTATCTGGGCAAGGTCCTGTGCTTTGTGGGCTTCCTTTACTTTGGCCAGGGCCGTTTCAATGGTCGCTTTTTTATCGGCAGGTATCTTTTCACCGTATTCCTTCAGTTGTTTTTCTGTCTGGAAGATCAGGCTGTCGGCGCCGTTTATCTTTTCTACTTTTTCTTTTTCTTTTTTATCGCTTTCTTCATTGGCTTTTGCATCGTTCTTCATCTTTTCAATTTCTTCCTTGCTTAAGCCGCTGCCGCTTTCAATGCGTATCTTTTGTTCTTTGCCGGTGCCTTTGTCCTTTGCCGTTACGTGCAGGATACCATTGGCATCAATGTCAAAGATAACTTCTACCTGTGGTACACCACGTGGTGCAGGCGGTATGCCATCGAGATTGAACATACCCAGGCTCTTGTTCTGGCTGCTCATGGGGCGCTCGCCCTGCAATACATGTATCTGTACACCGGGCTGGTTATCGCTGGCGGTTGAGAATATCTCTGATTTTTGGTTGGATGGTGGTGTTGCTGTCGATCAGCCTGGTCATTACACCGCCCATGGTTTCAATACCTAAAGAAAGCGGGGTAACATCCAGCAACAATACATCCTTGATATCGCCGCTCAATACCGCACCCTGTATGGCTGCGCCAATGGCTACCACCTCATCGGGGTTTACACCACGGTTTGGTTTTTACCAAAGAATTTTTCAACCAGTTCAGTACTTTGGGGATACGGCTGCTGCCACCCACCATGATCACTTCTTCAATATCCGATGCGCTCATGCCGGCATCTTTCAGTGCCTGTTCGCATGGCTTTAAGCAACGTTCAAATAATTTATCGGCCAGCGCTTCAAATTTTGCACGGGTCAGTTTTTTAACCAGGTGCTTGGGCACGCCATCCACTGCGGTTACATAAGGCAGGTTTATTTCTGTTTCGGTTGAAGAGGAAAGCTCAACCTTTGCTTTTTCTGCGGCTTCTTTTAAACGCTGCAGGGCCATCGGGTCCTTGCGAAGATCAATGGCTTCATCGGCTTTAAACTCGTCGGCAAGCCAGTCCATGATATGTTTGTCAAAATCATCACCACCTAAGTGTGTATCTCCATTGGTTGATTTTACTTCAAACACGCCATCTCCCAGTTCCAGAACCGAGATATCGAACGTACCTCCCCCAAGGTCAAACACGGCAATTTTATGGTCTTTGCCGCCTTTATCCAGGCCATAAGCCAGGGCGGCGGCTGTTGGTTCGTTTACCACGCGGCGTACATTGAGGCCTTGCAATTTCCCCGGCTTCCTTTGTTGCCTGGCGCTGAGCATCGTTAAAGTAAGCAGGCACGGTAATTACCGCATCGGTTACTTCTGCACCCAGGTAATCTTCGGCAGTTTTCTTCATTTTCTGCAGCACCATGGCACTGATCTCCTGTGGCGTATATTGCCTGCCATCTATGTCAATACGAACCGTATTATTGTCACCTTTCACTACTTTATAGCTCCAATGGCTTATTTCTTCGGTTACTTCATCAAACCTGCGGCCCATAAAACGCTTTACGCTGCTGATGGTGTTGTGGCTGTTGGTAATGGCCTGGCGTTTGGCAGGATCGCCCACTTTACGCTCGCCATTTTTAAGAAAAGCCACTACCGACGGGGTTGTACGGCGGCCTTCTTCATTGGCAATTACTACAGGTTCGTTGCCTTCCATTACAGAAACGCAACTGTTTGTTGTTCCGAGGTCAATTCCTATTATCTTTCCCATGATATATATTTTATTATGTTCAGAGAGGAAATGGCAATGATTATGCCATTTGGGGAAATGTGCAATTTTGGCAGATGCGTACGGATAGGAGATAAAGGAAGGAGTTTTCACAGCTTTGCTGTGAAAACAGGTTAGCCACAAACCTGCTCTGCCGGCAGGCAGGGCCACAAAGGCACTAAGGAAATTGCTTCGCATTTTTCTGGCCTGTCAGCAGGCCTTGCGAGGCAGGAAACTGCACAAAATGTTTACCTGAGTACCGCCGGGTCTTCTGTGACAAAAACGGTACTGTCTTTTACATAAGGCAGGTTTTGACCATAGCCGGTATTGAACAGGTACCGGAAAAAGTTCACATTGCTCCGGGGCAAATTGCTGCTGTCGGGTTTAGTTCCGGGTAAACGCAGAAAGCAGATATTATCAAATTATAAGGTTCGTAACCTCCATTGTTTTGATAATCGTAAAACCATGGTCGCTCATGATGATGATGATGGCTCCAGGATCACTGGTATTGACATTTTTACGAAGTTGTTAATGATGTTGTTTGTATATTTTAGGTAAGCAAGGTAAAGTGCTTTATCAGTCAGGTGTTGAATATCAAAACCCTTTCAATAGGATTAAAAGCGCCTGAACTGTCGCGGTAAAACTGACCATGCGGCAGTAAAAAATGTGCATAACTAAATACAGGGCGTTCCTTTTTCCGGGCCTTACTTTTTAAGATCATTTTCTTCAACCTGCAAATTATAATCATCTTTCCGGTACAGGTAATACTTTTAAGCGCCGGTATCTCAAATTTCCCTACTAACAACCACCACCCAATGCCTTTTTAAAAGCCTGTTATGAAAAACTTTATTGGTAAGCAGGGCAGCGTGTATTGGAAACAGGCCGTTTGACCTGAATAAAGCCGGGTTATCTTTAATATCGAAAATTGAATAATTCTCAATTGAATAATTCATAGACCTGAAAATGGAAAATACGTGTGCATTTCTTATTTCACCAAAACGTTGATGAATATCGTGTTGTACAAGTAATGACCTGTTGTAATTTTCCGGAACATACTGCATGTTTAAAATAGACGACATGCTGAATGGTGTAAAATCGTAATTGGCAAATGTGGGCAGTTCAGTAAAATCTTTTTGTTTGAGAAAATGATACAGGCTGTCGTTTTTAAATCCAAAACTGTCCTGTAAGCTTTTATATCCTGCGTATTCATCAAACAGTAAAAAATAAACATTCGGTTTTTGAGTTACTTTGGATTGATCGAATGGTACGTACAACAACCGGTTGCCTGTAATTATAATGTTTGCCCATGAGTAAAACAGCATCCGCCATACAGAATACAAGAAAGAGTATATTTAAATATAAGGTCAGTTTCTGATGCAGGTGCATGTTGCGTTTTAGCCACCATATAACTGCAATATTCACAAGCAGCAATACCGGAAGCAAAACAGTAAATGACTGCAGGAATTCCAGGAACCAGGTTGTTTTAACAGTATCATGTATGGCACCAAAAAAGATACCATAAAGCAACAAAAAAGTCACCAGGGAAGCATACAGGTAAGTTTTTGAAATAACCCGGATCAAACAAAAAAAAGCGCCATACACAGCAAAATGATCCCTGCAACTTCAATCACTTCGTATACGTTCAAGTACCCGTAATTTTCCACTGCACCATGAAGGCAAAAGAACAGTACCAGCAGAAAAAAAAAAAGGTATTTTTTTAAGGACCGGCTCATCACCAAAGTTTATGCAAATATATAAGTAAGCTTTTAAAACATAACGTCAGTTTAGTATTACAGGAAGAATTTGAACTCATTAAAAATCGATTTAAAAATACCTATTATGAGCAGATACCCCATAAATTTTTCATTAATAACTCAACACAATGGTACTGTCTGGCAGATAAGGTATATCCTGGTTATATACAGTATTAAAAATATACCGGAAAATATTAACAGCGCTCCATTGCACTTTATAAGATGCGTGATTTATTTCCGGTAAACGAACTGCACAAATATTATCAAAATTAAAGGGTTCAAATGCTGATGCATTTTTGTAATACCTGAAACCGTGATCACTCATAATGATCATGATCGCGCCTGGATCCTTACCTGCAATTTCATCAACTATTTGTTCAATCACCCGGTTTGTATATTTTAAATAAGAAAGATACAGTGCCTTATCGTTCAGTAAAATACTGCTGGCAATAATCTCATCACTGTTATGTGCGCCGGTACTATCACGGTAATAAGGCCAGTGCGGTAACATAAAATGAGCATAACAAAATACCGGCAATGCCTTTTTTCACCGGCACTTTTAATCAGCATTTCCTGGGCATACAGGTTATTGGTTTCATGCTGGTACAGGTACTTTTCCTCCAGGAAGGTAAAGCCAGTTTACCGGTTTTAAATAACCAGCCTGATGTTCTGATAATGCGGTTATGCAAGATTTTATCTGTCAACAACAGGGAATGCACTGGCAAAAAAGCATTCTGCTTGGAAATACTATGTGTTTCGCCGATATCAAAAACAGAATAATTCCGGATCTGGTATCCCATTTTTTAAATATGGTGAACACTTCGCCATTCCTTATTTCATTAGTCCGTATCTGGAAATCACGTTGGGTTACTTTACCAGGGTTGTACCCTGTATCAACATATTGCATATTGAGAATGGCGGACATACTGAACAGGGTAAAATCATAATTTGAAAAAACCGGTAATTTTATGAACTGTTTTTTGCTGAGGTAATTGAATAAACTGTCGTTTGCAAATCCAAAACTATCTTTAAGGCTTCTATTTCCCGCATATTCATCAAACATTAAAAAATAAACATTTGGTTTAGCATTCACTTTATTAGTATCAAATGGAACTTTTCTTGTTGATATACTTTTTGCTGAAGCAATTTTGGTTACCAGCAATACAGTGTCAATAGCAGTATAGATGAGCAATAATACATTCAAATAAAAGAACAACTTTATGGCAATTTGTTTTTTCCTTTTAAAAAAATAAACAATAAAACTGTAATAATTAAAAGTAATGGCAATAAAAAAGAATAACTGCTGATGAAAGAAAGTTTGGTAACAGATTTGACCCAGTCATGTAAAGCGCCAAAAAAGAAATACCACAAACCCATAAAAAATGTAACTATTGAAGCCAGTACAGCATTCCTGGTTACCTTGAACAAAATGCCATAGCATAACAAAATGCTTAAAAATAATACCACACCAATAAGGAGAACCTCTTTTATTTCCAAGTAGCCATAATTTTCCAGACTACCATGCAGGCAAAAAAACAAAACAAGCAGCAATAAAAAGAAAGGTATTTTTTTCAGCAGCTTCATTATTTCCTTTTCATTAAAAAACAGCACCCTGTCTGTGTTACCAACTTTTTCCTCTTTTACAACCTGGTATATATTTTCAAAAATAGTCTTAAAATTTTCAAGGTCGTATTGCTCAAATATATCTTTCCGGTTTTGCAGCAGCAGTTTTACTTTTTCATCGGTTTTTGGCACAAACTCAATGATGAGGTGCTCCCCCATCGGCTGCAGCCATGCTGCAATTAAAAGCAAGGGAACGTTTTTGGCAATGTTCAGTCTTGATGTGATGGATTCCCTTTCGGTATTGTTCCAGCTAATGGCAGGAGATGGGCTGGTAAAATCGATCACCAGTGGTAAAATGTTTGCCCGGCCATCCTGCCTGGCCCTGAGGTACAGATCATTGATACAGTTAGGGTCGGCATCAGTTGCAATAACCTGTTTGCCTGGCGCAAACAGGGAACTGAAGTATCCGTCGTTGGCACCCAGGTCAATTACATGGCCATATTCCAGGTCACTGATAAACGATCTTACCAATGCAGTTTTAGCTTTTAAATAATCATCTCCCAGGATGGTACCGGTATAATAATCATCCCAGGTTGTCTTTATTTTTTTGAGCGATAATTTCTGTACAAAACTTTCAAGCCCTTTTAACAGGATCTCCAGTTTTTGTTTCGAAAAATTATTTTCGCTGCCCGGCTTTTGGTTTGGTTTGCCCGCAAATTTTACCTGCAGGTGAACATGAAGCATTGTATTCATATTCCATTTTGACCTGTTGGGTAATAAGTTTGCCAATACATCCATGGGAATCCCGTTGGGATAAACCGTAAACAGTTTATGGGTACCGGGATGGCAGTAATGCATAAGCAGCAATGGCGCTAAAAGCATTCGCAGAACTGGCGATAGGCGATCCAGGGTTTTCCTGCCACATAATTTTCAAAAGAAAGGGTATCAATAAAGATCGGTCTGCCTTTAAAAAACTGGATATTGAATGGGGTTGCATCTTTCAGCATCATTCCTTTTTGCAATGCAGCCTGTGCAATATGTAAAGTAAGCAATGCCGCATCCTTCCACATATCAAAACTCCATTCGTAAGGAAAACTGATAAAGGGAATTTGTTCGGGTAATAAAACCCTGCCTTCAGAAAAATGGAAAGAACCGGTCTCATTTATTTCCCGGTGTGCAACAAGCATGTTTTTTAACCAGTTCTTCATACAAACCACTGTTCATTAATTGGGTATAGTGAACTTCATAATTGGGATGTATGTACCGGTACATATTGCCATCATGCTTAAATATATAACCCTTCAGTATCTCTATATGAAGCAGGATGTGGTTGCATGAATTAAGGAATTGTTTTTATGGCAGCATTATTCTGCCTTATCTTTTTCTTCATCCTTACCCGGTCTTTTACCAAATAAAAATGTTTTGATGGCCAGCCAGAAATTCTTAAAAAAGAAACTGATGCCAAGTACTGCGGCAATGATCATTTGCAGGATATAACTGCCGCTGCCCGGATCAATATATAAGAGGATGGTTTGCATAGCTGAATTGTAATTTACACGAAATTAACAAAAGCGGGGTAATCGCAGCAGAAAAGGTATTGCATTTGTTTGAATAGGTGTCAGGGTGAGCCTGCCTTGCTCCGCCGTAGCGGCTACGCAGAGGCGAGTCGAAACCGGCATTTTGATACAACCCGCCTTCGACAAGCCTGCCTGTCCGGTAGGCAGGCTCAGGCTGACAGTTTTTTGATAAATAATTTTTCAAACTGATCTATTGCTGCAGAAAAAGATCAGTCAGCAGCTGTTTAAATTTTGCTAGATTTGAAATCTAAACATACATCTATGGCTTTCATTAACTACAATACAAAAACAAAGTGACGATTTTCCGGTGTGCAAAGTGCCATGGAACATTCGGACCGGATCAGCTAGGGTTGTGTAACCCTTGACGAAGGTGTTACCGTGCCGGTTCACAGCCACCCGCACGAACAATGGACCTATGTGCTGAAGGGCAAATCGAATTTACACTGAATGGTGAAATACAAATGCTGCTGCCGGGCATGGGTTTTATATCGCACCGGATGTATTGCACGGCGCTGTAGCAGTTTCTGCCTGCAAAGTGATCGACGTTTTACCCCCGGTGAGGGAAGATTACAGGGCATTGGGAGAATGAAGCCGATAGAATTGACACTGAAATTTGAGACTTGATAATTGATCCTTGATACTGGATTAGTCCTCTTAGCCTGCAGTTTTTATCCAGCATCCAGTATCCTTCGTTTTGAACGAAAAATGCTTCTGGCTGAGGTAGCTGATGGTAACCACGATACAGGTTGTAATGAACTGGCTGAGAATGGCATTCATGAAGAATACCTCTACCAGTAATTTCAGGCAGAGATAATTGAGTACAAGATTGAATGAAAATGAAGAAAATAACGCACCAGTTGTATCCGTCCCCTTAAATTTAGGATCTACGAACACCACAAACTTCATCAATAAAACCTACATAAAATTGATACAGAAAGAAACGAACAGTGATGCGATATGCGGTTTAAAGGCAAAGAAACCCAAAATCGAAATTCTCCTTTTCGAAAATATACTGGTAACTGATGAAATAGGGATGAACAGGCCCAGTACCTATTGCTGCCACTACAAACGGCATAACGGAAAGTCTGTTCCGGCATCCATTTACTGAACGGCCCGGGTAAAAAAATCAATGAATGCTATGATCTTGTCTTTTGGCAAAAAAGTAAAATTAAAAAGTCAAAAAAAGTCAAAAATTGAGGATCAATGGAACCATAAGCATCCGGCATGCTAATTTTTTTGACTTTTGAATTTGACTTTGAATTATTTGAATTAATTATAAAGCTCTGCCCTCGCCTCCTTCACCCTTGTATCTGCCAGGTATTCACTGGTGGACATCAACCGGTCTATCATTCCTCTCGGTGTAAGTTCAATGATGCGGTTAGTACTGTTTGCATAACTGGTGATCATGCGTAGTAAGGGATCACACTGTTATAAGCCACCATATTGCCGTTAAAGGAAATGATACTTTCCAGGTCGAGGTGGTTGGTTGGTTCATCCAGTATCAGCTACATTGGGTTCTGCAACATCATTTGCTGATCATACAACGAACTTTTTCGCCACCGCTTAAATACATTGGTCTTCTTTAAAATTTCATCGCCGCTGAAAAGCATTTTCCCCAGGAAGCCGCGTAAAAAATCCTCATCCACATCTTTGGTCGTTAAGGAAACATACTGGCGTAACCAATCCATCAGGTTTAAGGTACTGCCTTCAAAATATTCGCTGTTGTCATTGGTAAATGAAGTTGTTGCAACGGTGGTACCGCATTCGTAAGTACCATGTCTGCCTTTCAACCTCCCGCTTTATCATCTCAAAAACTGG